>DAQS01000001.1 GCA_002502965.1 Methanomassiliicoccaceae archaeon UBA381 | reverse complement strand
CTGCTACTCTCACCAGGATCCTCATTGGTACACGGTCCACAGGACCTCACGGCCCCACTTCTGCCCATGCACCACGCCCCCTTACGAAATCACATTGCTGTGTTCTAGAGTATCGGTAACCGGTTTTAGCCCCGTCCATTTTTTGGGCCCACAATCTCGACCGGTGAGCTGTTACGCTATCTTTAAAGGATGGCTGCTTCTAAGCCCACCTCCCGGTTGTTTTAGACTACCGACGCCATTTCATATTACACTTAACCGATATTTAGGGACCTTAACTCTAGTCTGGGTTGTTTCCCTCACGGCCATCGAGCTTACCCCGGATGGCCTCACTCCCGACGTCTACGGTGATCGCATATTCGGAGTTTGACAGAACGCCGAGGAATTTCTTCCCCTAAGCATCCAATCAGTGGCTCTACCTCACGATCTGCCTCAGTCGAGGTCTATCTGCGAATAGTTTCAGGGGGAACCAGCTATTTCCGGCCTAGATTGGCCTTTCACCCCTACACCCAAGTCATCCAAACGATTTGCACATCAGTACTGGTTCGATCCTCCACCTCCCTTTCAGGAGGCTTCAATCTGCTCAGGCGTAGATCGACCGGCTTCGGGTATCCGCACCATTGACTCCAGGCGAGCACACCTTGTCCCTCGTTAAAAACTGCGGACAATTGGTTTCCCTGTGGCTTCCCACTTCAAGTGGTTAACCTCGCCAATGACCAGAACTCCCTGGCCCGTTTTTCTAAACGGACAATATAACACTGGTCCACCATTTATGGCTTCTTCCCTTTGATGCTATATAAATCTTTGACCGCATGGTTTCAGGTCTTTTAACCTCCCGTTAAGGGTACTTTTCAGTTTTCGCTCACGCTACTACTACACTATCGGACTAGAGACGTATTTAGGGTTGGAAGCGAATGCCTCCCTGATTCACGCGCGATATCCAACGCACGCTACTCTGGATACTCTAAAATCTCCATGCAATCCTTCTTCTAAGGGGCTATCACCCTCTATGGCAGTGCTTTCCAGCACATTTCGAATATTACTGCGCCAGGAGTAAAAGAGTCCACAACACCACACCTCCCCGGGTTTTCACCAAGGGATTCGGTTTGCCCTGTACCGTTTTCGATCGCCTTTACTAGCGGTATCTCTGTTGATTTCTTTTCCTGCGGGTACTAAGATGCTTCAATCCCCCGCGTTCCCTGTCATTACTGACCATTCCGAAGAATAGGAAGTCCCATTAGGTCATCGTCGGATCATAGGCTTCTTGCACCTACCCGACGCATATCGCAGCTTGACACGACCTTCTTCAGCGCTCTAGCCGAACCATCCCCCATGCGGCGTAGCATCGCCGCTGGCGTATGATCTAGCACACGTCCAGGTTTCGTATGATCGGCAATCATTGGGCTTTACCCGCTCTCATCCTCCATGTCGGAGCCCTATGCCTCTTCCCCGGTCGAGGACCTCTCGCCGGGTGCATTTTCATCCTTATCCAACCAGAACCGTTGACCGGCCCTGGCGGAATTCCCGATTATCGAAGAGGTATATAATACCTCGTCAATCGTCATTTCCGTTCGATACCAGACCGAACGGACACACGATGGTACACATCGCGCATCCCCCTCTAAAGCCCCCTCCTATTTATAGATTTAGGATTGGGTGTGTCCAGCACCCGAGACGCATCCTCAGAGAACAGTGTTTTCCGGGCATCCAGCGGTCAAATTGCTTGATTCCACTATACCGCTGTAGCGGGAATGCTTCTCGAGCTCCATGTCCTCCAGGGCCCTGAATGCGATCTTTCCCAACTTTGTCTTGGGCATCTCGCCTATGAACTCGAACTCCCGGGGCATTGCATACCTGGAGATGTTCTCTCTGCAATGATCCTTTATGGATCTAAGAACGGCCTCTCCCTTCTCGACACCGGGTCTCAGGACCACGAACGCTTTCACGCGTTGGGCTCTGATCGTATCCGGGACTCCGATAACACACGAGGATTCGACATCCTGATGGGAATTCAGGATCTCCTCTATATGGCTGGGATATATGTTGTACCCGGAGCTGACGATCATCCTCTTGAGCCTCTGGCGGAAGTAGATGTATCCGTCCTCATCCATCATGCCCATGTCGCCGGTGTGCAGCCATCTCATCCCATCGTCATGCAGCCTGAGGGTCTTTGCGTTCTCCTCGGGCTCGCCGACATATCCTATCATGACTGAGGGGCCGGATATGCATATCTCGCCATCCGTGCCGTGCTCCACGGGCTCCGTGGTCCCTATCTTCACTATCTTGTAATACATATCGGGGTAAGGGATCCCTATGCTGCCTTTCCTTGGCCCGTCCTTCGGCGTCAGGCATGATGCGGCAACGCATTCCGTCAGACCGTATCCCTCCCGCAGTATCGACATGCACTCCCTTTCCCGGAGGAACGTATCGGTCCTGTCCCTCAGACTCGATGTCAGGGTATCTCCGCCTACGAAGACACCTTTTAGGCTGGAGAGATCCGCCTTCCTGAGATGATTGCTGCGAACCATGTGCTCGAACAGCGTCGGCACTGCCGCAATGAAGTTCGGATGCCTTTTGACCACGAGCTTTGCGTACGAGTCAGGGGTGAATCTCGGAACCAATATGCAGGTCCCTCCGCAGCAGATGAACATGTGTATGCCTATGCACAGGCCGAAACCGTGGAACATGGGCATGGCCGACAGGACATTGAGATGATCCCTCTGGTAAAGGCCGCTCATCTCCTTTGTCTGTGTTGTAGTGGCATTGAAATTGGCCGATGACAGCAGGACGCCTTTAGGGGTCCCTGTTGTCCCGCCGCTATAGAGTATGACCGCCGGATCCTCCGGAGGGAAACGATGGTCAGGAAGCGGCTCCCCCTTCCCTCCCGCCAGAAAATCATCCCAATGCACTATGCATTCCGAATCCGGCAGAGGCGGGACCTTTCTCCCCAGCGTCAGCGAGTATACGAGACCACCGGCAATCCCCAGCCCGTCCTTCATGGAAGATACCACCAGGGTCTCCAAGGGTGCCTCGTCCCTGATCTTGATGAAATTGCCTGCGAAGGTATCCAGAGTGACTGCTACCCTGCTGCCCGAGCTCTTGATGTAGAAAATGAGCTCATTGGGAGCAGAAAGAGGATGGACCATCACCGCCACCGCTCCGATGCGGCTCACACCGTAGAAGGCGTGAAGAGCCTGGGGGCAATTGGGCAGGCATATGAGGACACTATCGCCCTTTCCGACCCCTTTCTCTTTGAGAGCGGAGGCGAAGCGCTCCACGTCGGAGATCAGCTTCCGGTATCTGACCGATTTACCCATGAAACGGTACGCCACATTGTCCGGATACAGATCCGCGGCCTCCTTCAGGCCTCCGTAGAGCGTATATGTAGGATACTCCAGATTGGGCTTCACCGAGCCGTAGTGCTTGAGCCACGGCCTCAGTGGATCAGGCAGGGCCGTCACCTCTGAACCTTTCCTCCATTGCGGATGGGTTCTCCAAAAGCTTTACGAAGATATCTATGGAACGGGCGAAGTACACGCCGTCGGCTATGCGCTCGTCCACGGTGAAAGCGAAATCTATGTGCGGTCTCACGGCGGATCCGCCTTCGAATGGCACGACCTTGTCATACTTCTCCCCTATGCACAGGAAGATGGAATTGGTCCCCCATTCGTTGAGATGATGTATCGGGGCTCCGCACCCTATGCTCCCCATGTTGGAAACAAAGACACTGGCAAAGTTCGGGTCATCCTCCGTTATGCTCTTGGGCACCCATCCGTGGAAATCGAGGAACCTCAGGAAGCCCATCGCAGCCCTTAGGACCCACCGGGGTTTGCTGGACATTCCGTCGACGGCGCCGTCCGTCCCTGTGCTGTCCCCTCGGCGGGATGCGTTCACCTTGCCGTATACCTTCTCGGAGACCTGAAATATATCGTCCCCGGGATCGAAGGCCACATTCACCAAATGCGATGCGGAATCATCCCCGTACCCCTCCCTGGACACGAAGCCCACTATCATATCATTCCTCTGATAGAATCTGAAGCCTTTCACGAACCTGTTGAGCGCAGGACGCATGGCGCTGGTGCGGACCATCGCCGCCACCATCGATGAGAAGAGCGAGACGCTGTTGCCTTCGACTGCCTTGCGCTCTGAGACATACTCCAAAAGGTGGGTCACATCGACGGACCTGATCAGGAACACCTCTGAATCCGTCCTGCGGGGCAGAAGGTATGGGATTATTCTGTGCATCGGGTCAATATCCCGAATGTACGTACCGTCACGTCTGTCCTTCCATCTCTTTTTACTCATGGAGACCGAAACCATCCGGCGACGGCGCTGCGGGCACCTTCGCTTGTTGAAGGATACACAGAGTCATTTCCTTAAAATACATTACCGTAGGCTATCCTGACCTCAAAACCCTAGCCAAACCCTTTCATGGCAGAAAGACGATGAATGTAGCATTCGGAAGGACCCGCCTCAGCTCCATCATATCTGGATGATGGAGGCGCACAGTGTCGGGCTTGAATTTGGCTTTCCCGAGTAGTCTAGATACGACCTCGGACTCCGTCGTACCGTCGACTTTCCACGCACCCGCATCCGCGCCCGCATCCGTGGATATGAATATGGGGAGTCGCAGGACCATCTTCTCCATCTCCGTACAGATGTCCGAGAGAAGCCCGATCTCATCCTTCCCGATCTCACAGACCGACCCGTCCTTTGTCCTGAAAGAAAAGTCGTTGCTGTCAATGTGCTCGACAAGAGTACGTCTGCCCACGGGAATGCACGAGTTCATATCGCGTATGAGGTCACTGACATCCATGACCCAACAACACCGCACGGCGATATAACGATACTTCGGCCCGCCCGTAATGCAGTGGGGCTGAGAGCATAAAATACGAGCAAATGCCTAACCTTTGCCATGACAGATGACGAAACGCTGAGGATGCTGTCCTCACACCCCTGCTACAACGAGGAGGCCCACAGGAAATACGCACGGATGCACCTGCCCGTGGCACCCCGCTGCAATATCCAATGCAATTACTGCAACAGGAAATACGATTGCAGCAACGAGTCCAGACCTGGGGTGACCAGTGATATCCTCTCGCCGAAGGAGGCCGCGGACAAGATAGCGTACGTCAGAGAACGCATACCTGAGCTGAAGGTCATCGGGATAGCAGGCCCGGGCGATGCCCTGGCCAATGAGAGCACCTTCGAGACCCTGGAGCTTGTTAAGGAGAGATTCCCCGATCTGACACTCTGCATATCGACCAACGGTCTCATGCTGCCGGAGTACGCCCAGAGACTGTACGATCTCAACGTCCGCTTCGTGACCGTCACGATGAACGCCTGCGACCCGTCGATATCCGAGAAGATATACAGCACGGTCATCTGGGACGGGAAGCGCCTTACCGGAAGGCCTGCCGCAGAGAAGCTGCTGGAGAGACAGCTTGAGGGGATAAAGAAGAGTGCGGACCTGGGCATGCTCGTCAAAGTGAATATCGTGATGATACCAGAGATAAACAAAGACCATATCCCTGAACTTGTCAGGAAGGTGAAATCCCTGGGAGCGCACATCGTGAACATCCTACCATTGATACCTGTGGAAGGGACCAAGTTCGCCGACCTGCGGGCTCCGACGCCGGAGGAGCGGAAGAGGCTGATGGACGAGTGCTCTGTCGATGCGAAGATGATGCGCCACTGCAAGCAGTGCCGTGCCGATGCCATAGGCATGCTTTCCGATGACAGATCCGCCGAATTCACCGGATGCGGCAAGAAAGGATGTGGTCCTGCGAAGGAACGGGTCTCCGACATAATGGGCAAGGGAGAAGTGAAGGTGGCAGTGGCATCTTCCGACGGAGAGAGCATAGACGGAGGATTCGGGAACACCGAAGCATTCAGGTTCTATGCCTCCGACGGCGAGACCGCCCGCTTCCTCAGAGAAGTGAGAATGGATACCGATTCACAGCTGTCCCTGGGAAAGCACGCAGACCATGTGTCCAGATCGGTCGAGGCGATCAAGGGATCGGACGTTGTCGTGGTCAGAGAGATAGGGCACAGGCCCTCCGACGAACTGGGACGCCTTGGTATCATCATCAAAATAGCGAAAGGCGACGCTCTGACGGCCATTCTGAAAGCTGCGTCCGATGCCAAGAGGGCTCTTTCGGGAAAAGGCTTGTAAGGGATCCCGCGCCATACCGGCGAACGTGTCGGCTCCCGAAATAAGGTATCGGTTTCCGGGGGGCATCATATTTAAATGAGCATTATATCCCCCACGACAGAGGGAGATCACCCAAATGGATGCGGAAGAACTGAGGAGCGCATATATAGAATTCTTCAAGGAAAGAGGGCACGCACAGATAGCGTCAGCATCCCTGGTGCCTGAGAACGATCCCACTGTGCTCTTCACGACGGCGGGCATGCACCCTCTCGTGCCTTATCTTCTGGGAGAGCGCCACCCCATGGGTAAGAGGCTAGTCAACTGCCAAAAGTGCATCAGGACCGGAGACATAGACGACGTGGGCGATTCAAGCCACCTTACCTTCTTCGAGATGCTGGGCAACTGGTCTCTCGGAGACTACTTCAAAAAAGAATCAATAGGTTTCAGCCACGAGTTCCTGATCGGGGTGCTGGGATTCAAACCGGACCAGTTGGCCGTTACAGCCTTCGAGGGCAGCGGGAGCATACCCCGTGACGGGGAGACAGCAGACATATGGCGTTCCCTGGGCATGAGGGACGACCAGATATTCTTCTACGGCATGAAGGACAACTGGTGGGGTCCCGCGGGCATAACCGGGCCCTGCGGACCTGACACCGAGATATTCTACGACAACGGTCAGCCGAAATGCTGCGAGGGGTGCGGCCCCTCCTGCCACTGCGGCAAATACACCGAAATCTGGAACAACGTCTTCATGGAGTACTTCAAAGACGAGAAGGGGAACTACACTCCTCTCAAGCAGAAGAACGTGGACACCGGAATGGGCCTGGAAAGGGTCATCCGGATCCTGCAGGGGGTGCCATCGGTGTACGAGTCCACAATTTTCAGGAATCTGATCGATGGGATCGCCGAGGTCTCCGGGAAGGTCTACGAGAACGAGAACATTAGGATGTTCAGGATAATAGCCGATCACGTGCGCGCGGCCACTTTCATGCTGGCAGACGGCGTCATGCCTGCCAAGATAGGACGCGGCTACATACTCAGAAGACTCATAAGGAGAGCGTCCCGCTACATGAGCCAACTCGGATACGACGAGGCGTTCATGGCAGATCTGGCAGAGATAGTCATCGCCGACTACGGAGATGCTTATCCCGAGCTCAGGAAGAACGAGAAGATAACGAAGATGGCCCTGGCCGGAGAGGAGAACAAGTTCAGGAAGACTCTGCGCAAAGGGCTCAGGCACTTCGACGGTATGGCCACTGGGAATGAGGGAAGGGAGTTCATGGACGGCGAACAGGTGTTCAAGCTCTACGACACCTACGGATTCCCCATAGAACTGACTGCAGAACTGGCGAAAGAGAGAGGACTGAAAGTGGACCTGGCGGATTTCGAGTCCCGGTTCAAGGAGCACCAGGACAAATCCCGCAGCGGAGCGGAGCAGACGTTCAAAGGAGGTCTGGCCGATCACGGCGAGGCTACCACGAGGCTGCACACGGCCACCCATCTACTGGATTCGGCGCTCAGGAGGGTCATAGACCCGAACATCACCCAGAGAGGCAGCAACATAACCGCGGAGAGGCTGAGATTCGACTTCAACCTGGACAGGAAAGTGACTCCTGAGGAGATCGCGCAGATAGAGAAGCTTGTCAACGACGCTATAAAAGCCGATCTGCCGGTGATCTGCGAGGAGATGCCTTATGAGGAAGCGAAGAAGCGGAACGCTATCGGAGTGTTCGGAGACAAGTACGGAGAGAAGGTCAAGGTCTATACCATAGGCGGCGTCTCCTGCGAGATCTGCGGCGGACCTCATGTAAAGCAGACCGGCGAGCTTCAGGGATTCAAGATCACTAAAGAAGAGAGCTCGGCGGCCGGCATAAGGCGCATAAGGGCTGTCGTCGGCAAATTCAACTGAGATCCCCTTAGGACCGAGCCCTCTCCGACTGTGTGTGCGGCTGTACACCGGTCGTGGATAACACTAATCGACGACGGGCATCACAAGTAAACCCGCGATGGCGTCTTCGGACGTTCTCCGTACCTTCCTCCGCGGCTATTCAGTCCGCCCTGTCACTTTTCAAGGAGAGATACAGAACGATGCCCTTTAAATCATAGATTCGTATCACGCGGTGATGATCAGGATAGGATACATGGGTATCCCCCTCTCCAATTCGGAACAGGCCGCCGGAATGATGGTCCACAGGATGGATGACGATGTCGAGCTGGTACCTCTTATTGATTCCGAGGGCGTGGTCAAGGCCCTTCTGAACGGAGAGATAGATTACGGCGTAGTAGCTGTCAGGAACATGGTGGCGGGCCCCGTTATCGAAACGGAGGAGGCCCTGAGGAACAGGCCGTCCGTGATAAGCGTGACCGAGGTCAGCATACCCATACACCACTGCATATTCGTGAAGCGGGAGGGTGTGGAGATAGACAGCATAGCATCCCATGTACAGGCTTTGGGGCAGACGTACAATAACGTCGAGCGCATGTTCCCCGGGATCAAAAGAGTGGGAGTCGCCGATACGGCACTGGCCGCAGAGATGCTGTCCGACGGAAGGCTCTCGGAGACAACGGCAGTGCTGTGCACCATGGCTGCCGGAAAGCACTATGGATTGCATCTTCTCGAAGCGAACGTAGAGGATGATCCGGAGAATTGGACCGATTTCGCCCTTCTGAAGAGGGACTGAGCTTTCGGATATCTTTTTAATGGAGCATATACATCGCTTCACACGGATGTGAAATCCATGAAGCATACAAACGAAAGGAGGAATGATGATATGCCAGACATATTGATCGAACGAAAAACCACCCCCTCTGAAGTATGCTTTTACTTTTGCGGTAGGTGATTCCCTATGACCAAGGAGATCTGGGTCAGGGCAGACATGCCCGAGGCAAGGGAGGACCGTAAGGAACTTCTCATAAGCGCCATCGAATCAGGGGTAACCACTGCCATCATCAGACCGGAGGATGCGGACTTCTCCACTCTGGGAAAGATAAATCTGATAACCGACAGCGACGACGTCAGGATCATTGAGATCAAGTCCCCCAAGGACCAGGAGAACGCCATGTCCCTCGCCGGGAAATGCCGTGCGGTGGTCATCTCTTCTTCCGATTGGACCATAATTCCTCTGGAGAATATGATAGCACGGTTCGCAGGCACCGGAACGAAGGTCCTGGCTTGCGCCTCGGACCCCGAGAGCGCGGCTCTTTACCTCAAGACCATGGAGAGGGGCACCGACGGTGTGGTGATCTCGGTTGACGACCCCGGAGAGATAAGGAAGTTCTCCAGTGTGCTGAGGGATTCCTCCAAGATCGATCTGAAGGAAGTGGAGGTCACTGCCGTCAGGAACATCGAGATGGGGGACAGGGTCTGCGTGGATACTGTGAGCCTCATGTCTCCAGGGGAAGGTATGCTGATTGGTTCTCAGGCGGGATGCCTGTTCCTTGTTCAATCCGAGAGCGAGGACAGCGGATACGTGGCACCCAGACCGTTCAGGGTCAACGCCGGCGCCGTTCATGCCTACACTCTGGCACCGGACGGTAAAACCAGATACCTGGAAGAGCTGAGATCCGGAGAACCCGTGACCATTGTGTCCCGGGACGGCAACTCGAGGATATCCTCTGTCGGAAGATGCAAGATCGAGGTGCGGCCCATGATCTTGGTCGAGGCAAAGGACGGCAACGACAGATACTCCACAATCCTGCAGAATGCGGAGACCGTCAAGCTGGTATCACCCAACGGGGCTATTTCAGTGACCGATCTCAAGCCCGGGGACAGCGTGCTCGCCAGGATAGAGGGGGGCAGTCGTCACTTCGGCATGAAGATCGAGGGAACCCTGAGGGAAATCTGAGATGAGGATCTGCGCCTCTGTCGGCAGGGCCGCGGACCTGGCCTGTGCATCAGATGCAGATATGATAGAGATAAGGCTGGATCTTCTGGACCATGTTCCTGACACGGGAGGCATGGAGACCGTTGTCACATTCAGGAACGGTTTCGATGCATCCCTGCTGCCGAAAGGATTCAACGGGTACGTGGATGTGGGCGAGGAGGCTCTTCCCGATATCGGGATCAGGACCATATCATCCCATCACGACTTCGGGGGCACCCCGTCTTCTGCGGAGATCGTCGCCAGACTTGACCGCATGGAATCCGATATAGCGAAGGGGGCCTATTTCGTAAGGGATTTCAGGGACCTTGCCGGCATACTCGAAGCATCCGGCCCCCTGAAGAAGGAGCATGTGCTGCTGGGTATGGGGCCTATGGGTACAATTACCCGGATAAGGCAGTCCACTCTCGGCAACAACTTCACCTTCGCCCATGTAGGGGAGCCCACTGCACCCGGGCAACTGAGTCTGGAGGAGATGAGGGCACTTGGAGAGAACTGCATGATAACCGGGATAGTCGGCTATCCCATCGACCGCTCCATGTCCCCTGCCATGCATGCCGCCGCATACAAAGAGAGCAGGATACGCGGCAAGTATCTCGTATTCCCCTCGCCTTCCCTGGATCTCATAGAGGAGTGCATCAGAGGGTACGACATAAGAGGATTGAATATCACCATTCCTCACAAGACAGCCGTCATCGGGCATCTCGACCGCCTGAGCGGGGACGCTGAGGAGGTGGGGGCGGTGAACACCGTGGTCAACGACTCGGGTGTACTGAGGGGGCACAACACTGATATCGATGGCGTGATCGGCGCCTTCGAGGAGGCAGATTGCGAGATCGAAGGCATGACAGTACTCATTATGGGCTCTGGCGGGGGTGCTCGAGCATGCGCTGCAGCCATGATGCGTGAGGGCGCAGAGGTCACCGTTACCGGGAGGAACCCCGAGTCCCTTTCCAAGATCGCTTCGGACATGGATGTCACAACTGTTCGGAATAGAACAGCGAATGTCGGCGATTATGATATCATAGCGAACACCACACCCATAGGCATGTACGCCGAGGGAGAGTACCCTGCGGACATCAGGCACCTGTCCGACCGTCACATCGTGTTCGACATGGTCTACGGCGTGAGAACCGGACTCGTAGATACTGCGATGTCCAAAGGGTGCAGGATCGTGGCGGGGGAGGATATGCTGGCCGTGCAGGGCGCCCGTTCCTTCGAACTATGGACTGGGAGAAGCGAGATGTTCAGGGCGATGAGGGATGAGCTGTGACCGGACACGGAAGATCATATGGAGCGATAACCGTGATAAACGCTATGCCATGCGGAATAGGCGCCACGATCGGGGTGGATCTCGTGACCAATTCCGTATTCGATGCCGTCGGCAAAGAACGGAAGGTCAGCATAAGGAACGACCCGTCAGAGGACGACCGCATGGCGAGGCTGTGCGTCTCCGCAGCGTATTCCCGCATGGGAGTTCCCGAGCCCCCGGGATGGGATCTGGAGATATTCTCCCAGATCCCTGTTTCCAGAGGTCTGAAGAGCTCCAGCTCGGCCTGCAACTCGATACTGTCCGCCGTCTTCGACGGAAATGGCTTTGAGATAGGGACAATGGAGATGATCCGCATGGGCGTGGCATGCGCCAGATCCGCCGGGGTGACCGTCACGGGCTCCTTCGACGATGCCTGCGGCTGCCACTTGGGAGGATTCGTCATGACTGACAACACCAAGGACCGGCTGATGCTGCACCGGAACATAGGGACGCACGACGTGGTGATATATGTTCCAGATGAGAAGATCAGGAAGAAGGGGCTGCAGACGGACACCCTGAAGGCATCTGCACAGATCATACGGAAAGCGATATCGGTCTCCAAGACGGATCCGTTCTCGGCCATGACCATCAATGGCAAGACCATAGCCTCTGCCTCAGGCATAGATGACTCGTGGGCGGAGACCGCTCTGATGCACGGCGCTCTCGGGGCCGGCGTCTCCGGTTCAGGACCGGCGGTAGCCGCCGTTTTCAATCGCGGCAAAGCCAAAGAATTCATCGAGACCTGCGGGAACGAATGCATAATGACGAGAACCAGGGACGCGGAGGTCCTGATGCGGCCCGAGACAGAGGAGGGGCAAGAATGATGTATACAACAGGAAAGAAAGTGAGATTCTCCCTTTTCGGCACAAGCCACGGCCCCTATGTGGGGTGCGTTCTGGAGGGCATACCGAAAGGAATGCCGGTGGATGAAACACAGATAGCCCGGGACATGGAGCTCAGACGCCCGAAGAAGGGCATAGGCACTCCCCGCAGGGAAACGGACAGCGTGAACATCCGGCAGGGAGTGCACAACGGCAGGACGGACGGTATGCCGATCCTCATGATCATAGAGAATGCAGATACCGATGGTTCGAAATATCTCAAATTCGCCCGTACTCCCAGACCTGGCCATGCAGACCTGCCGGCCCTGGCAAGGTTCCCGGGTTACGACATAAGGGGCGGCGGGCAGTTCTCGGGAAGGCTGACCGCTCCGATAGTCGCGGCCGGAAGCATAGCGAAACAACTCATAGGCCGTTCCGGAATGGAAGTATCGGCATTCTCCAGAGCGATAGGCGGGGTAACAGATTGTGAGAACAGGGATATCGCGGACGCCGCCGGATCAAGGGGCTTCGCCACCAGGGCATGCACAGGAGAGCTGGATGCCGCCATGGAGGAAAGGATAGTCTCCGCCTCGTCTGACGGGGACAGCGTCGGCGGCGTGGTGGAATGCATAGCAACGGGGCTCCCGATAGGTTTCGGCGGTATATGGTTCGAGGCTCTCGACACCGAGATCGCCGGGGCAGTTTTCAGCATTCCCGCCTGCAAAGGTGTGGAATTCGGGAGAGGCTTCGGCCTGGCGAATATACGGGGCTCGGAGAGCAATGATCCGTTCTTCGTGGACGGCGGGATTAAGTGCGGGACCAACAACATGGGAGGCATATTGGGAGGCATGAGCGACGGAGCACCTATGGTGTTCAGGGCCGTTTTCAAACCCACGCCCTCCATAGCCAAACCGCAGAGGACTGTGGACATCGAGAGAATGGAGAACTCGGAAGTGTCCGTGGAGGGGAGGCACGATCCGTGCATAGTCCCCCGGGCCGTATCCGTCGTGGAGGCCGTGACCGCACTGGTCCTGGCCGACCAGATGGTGCGTGACCCGGAAAGAGGAGGATGACCCTGACTTCGGATATCTGAGGGAGATTATGGAAAAGAATATATAGCGTGATGCGTGCTAACACGTATCACGGGAGGTAAAGAAAGCATGTTCGGAAAGAATGTAAGAATGGAGAGGATAGTAGACAGAAGAACCGGTAACTGCGTCATAGTTCCCATGGACCATGGTATATCCATAGGCCCCACGGACGGTCTTTTCGACATGAAGCACACGGTCGATGCAGTAGCCAACGGCGGGGCTACCGCCGTCCTGATGCACAAGGGCGTAGTTCGCTACAGTTACCGTGCCGGCGGCCAGGACATCGGTCTGATACTCCATCTGTCCGCATCGACGGACGTAGGCGTGACCAACAACAGCAAAGTGCTGGTGGCCAGCGTGTCCGAGGCTCTCAAGATGGGAGCCGATGCCGTATCCCTCCACATAAACGTCGGAGCGGAGACCGAGCCGGAGATGCTGTCTGACCTGGGCAACGTCGCCAGGGAATGCGAGGAATGGGGCATGCCCCTCCTGGTCATGGCATACCCCCGCGGATCCAAAGTGAAGAACTCCTACGACCCGAAGCTCGTGGCCCACAGCGCCAGAGTGGCCACTGAGCTGGGGGCGGACATCGTCAAGTGCAGCTACACTGGGGATATTGATTCATTCAGAGAGGTTGTCAGAGGCACCCTCGCTCCGGTCGTCATAGCCGGAGGTCCCAAGATGTCCTCGGACCAGGACATACTGTGCATGGTCCGCGATTCCCTGGAAGCCGGAGGCAAAGGAGTGTCCATAGGCCGCAACATCTTCCAGCACAGAGATGTGGAAGGTATGACGAGGGCCATATCCGACATCGTTCTCAGAGACGCCAGTGTCGAAGAGGCGATGAAGAACATAAAGAAGAGATGAAGGAGATAGCATGATCCTGGAATTCGGAGGCGGGCATGCGGAGGGCACCGTATCGCCTCCGCCTTCCAAAAGCCACACACACAGGGCATTCTTCGTTGCCGGCATGGCTGAAAGGCAGAGCCTGATATCAGATCCTCTGATATCGGAAGACACAAAGGCCACACTTTCCGCCGTGAGGTTCATGGGGGCCGACGTATCCGTTCGCGAAAGAGAGATTCAGATCAAGGGCGGGCACATGCATCCCCATTCCGGGACCGTGGACGTCCTGAATTCCGGGACCACCATGAGGATATTCGCCGGCATCGCATCCATTTTTGACGTCCCAGTGACGATAACCGGGGACGAGTCCATAAAGAAGAGGCCCATGGGCCCTCTGCTGGATGCTCTCGGTTCGATGGGCGTCTCGTGCGTATCCCGCAACGGGTTCCCTCCCGTGACGATAACCGGCCCGAACAGGGGCGGGGATGTGAGGATCGACGGCAGCGTAAGCTCCCAGTTCGTATCCTCTATAATGCTGGCAGCTCCGATGATGGAGAATGGCGCACGTATACACGTCGGAGGAGGTCTTGTCTCGGCCCCATACGTCAGGATCACCGAATCCATAATCAGGAAGTTCGGAGGGGATGTCAGTATAGAAGGGAATCACATAGAGATCGGGAGCCGCAGATACAAGGCCAATGACTACTCTGTGCCCGCGGACTTCTCTTCCGCTGCGTTCCCCCTTGTGGCCGGTGCCCTGGGCGGCAGGGTCACCGCGACGGGACTGGACCTAAGAGATGCTCAGGGAGACAGAGCGATAATAGACATGCTCAAAAGAGCGGGTGCGAAAGTAACCTCATCAGGCGGCTCCGTGACCTCGGAGACGGGGGATCTGGAAGCGATCGATGTGAACATGGGAGATACACCGGACCTATTCCCGATAGTTGCGGTGCTCCTGAGCACCGCGAAGGGGACCAGCAGACTCTACGGGGCACCCCACCTCAGATTCAAGGAGAGCGACCGCATAGAATCCACCGTCAGGATGATCAACTCTCTGGGAGGGGATGCCGTGGGAACCGAGGACGGATGCATGATACGCGGCAAAGCCCGACTCACCGGAGGAAGCATCGATCACCGGGACGATCACAGGATAATGATGGCAGCCGCGGTGGCCTCCCTGGTATGCGACGGTCCGGTATCCATGAAGGACACAGGGTGCCACGCCGTATCTTACCCGGGATTCGTGGAGCAGATGGTTTCCCTCGGTATCAAAGTGGAAGGGAAGTGAGGCATATGGAAAGCGTGAAATCCGATATACGTAGGATAGACGACAACATAATAGAGCTGATAGGAGAGAGACTGAAGAGATCGAGGGAGATCGGCCAGATGAAAGCTGAAAGAGCAGAAGGAATAAGGGATATGGAAGCCGACATGGCCATGGTAGACAGATTCAGGACCATGGCCGAGATGGTGGGTCTGCATCCCGATGCCGCAGAGGACATCTGCAGGATCATAATAGAGCAGACGACCAGCGTTCAGGCCTCGATACCCAGGAAACCTGCCGAGAAGAAGACCATAGCCATAGTGGGCGGGGAAGGTAAAATGGGGAGGATGATGAGGCGCCTTCTCGAAAGATCGGAACACGAGATCATCTCCATCGATCCCGCGATGAGAGGAGGGCTCCATATAGAGAACGCTTCGGCCGCGGATATCGTGATCGTCTCCGTGCCGATATCCTCGGTATCGGACACGCTGAGATCGCTGGACCGTATTTGCAGAGAAGATGCTCTGATATTCGATATCTCGTCCCTCAAGTCCCCATTCATAGATGTGCTGAAGGAGATGGGGGCCCGGAGAAAGGTCTGCTCAATGCACCCGATGTTCGGCCCCTCCGTCAGATCCATGCACGGCCGCAACCTGGTGATCTGCGACTGCGGCTCGAAGGCCGCCGTCAAAGAAACCGCAGACCTGATGAAGGATCAGGGGGCCAACATGAAAATACTCGATGTGGACGAGCACGACCGTTTCATGTCCTACGTACTGGGACTGAGCCACATAGTGAACATAGCTTTCTTCACCGTGCTTGAGAGAAGCGGCATATCGTTCAGGGAGCTGTGCTCCGTGGGATCCACGACCTTTGACAAGATGGCGGACACCAACATGTCGGTGGCCCTGGAAGATCCGTACCTGTACTACGAGATACAGCATCTGAATACCAGCCGCGACAGGATGCTGGATGAGCTCGGCGACGCAATACGCGATGTGGCAGAGGCTGCGGTGAACGAAGATCCCGCCTCGTTCAAGGAACTTATGATAAAAGGCCGCGAGTACTTCGAGGAATGAACCGGACGACCAACCGGGTGCACCGCCGAGGTATCGAAACCGCTTCCTTTTATCATTATCCGGTTTGCGGTATGCCGGCACCTGCTTTGGATGCGGTCCCGAATAAGGTGTCGAAGCGATTCGTCCTCGAGATCAAACTGTAATAAGATAATAAAGTGGACTGGGCGCGATTTGAACGCGCGACTTCTTGCTTGCAAAGCAAGCGATCTTCCAGCTGATCTACCAGCCCATTAGGTTACGGGGAGAGTCGGGATAAATATAAAACCTTCGTGCTTGTACTTTTAGAAAAGGACTAGGTGCGCTTGAATGGATAAAGAAAAATTGAGAAGCGAGATAGCTTTGATCGACCGCGAGGTCATGGGACTGATCTCCAAGAGGACATCCTTGGCAGAGAGGATAGGTATGATAAAGCTGTCCGAAGGCCTGCCGATAAAGGACCCGGAGGTAGAAGCGAAAGTGATAGCAAGATACCGCAGCTATGCCGAGAACGAGGGTCTGGACCCGGAAGACGGAGAGAAGTTGGCAAAGCTCCTCATAGAGATAGCTATCCGGAAGGAGACTCAGAGATAGGCTCTATAGTCGTAACTTCCGTCCTCTATGCGTGCCAAAACCGTTTCCGGTATGACCTCCAGATCCTCGGTCATGAAATATCCCGAGACAACGGGCGCTCCGCCCACGGCCGTGAGGAGCTTCACTCTGCACTTAGCGAGGCCGTAGGGCCTGGTCAGGGGACCGTCCTTGATCCTGACTATCTGAACCTTGTCATAGGCCACCGTGGTTATAACGCGGTCTACCACCCCCCAGAGGAAGGAGAAATGTTTCTCTCCCGTATCCATCTCCACTATCCTGCGCGAGAATGCACCGTGGGTGAAGAATACTGCCGTCAGGGATGCGGAAAGGACATAGAGCACTATAGCCAGATTCGATGATATGAAATCAAGCTCCACCGCTTCATATATCGAGATGAATAGAGCTGCTATTGTTACGCTCGACCATATGGCCGCACGTGTGTAGATCGTATTAGCAGCGGCCCCCGGCTGCTTGACCGGGTGGCGGTCATACACGAATTCAGGTATCACCTGGGACATCACCGCATCTATGGTCTTCCTGTCCTTGAGAGGACATATGAGGGGCGATGTCTCATTGCTGTTCCCGCCTTCGGAGGCACCCAGACCAACAACCTCGGCCTCCAGGAAATATTTGCCCATCATCCGGGCTAGCAGAGGGCTCTTGATCCTGACTGCGTTTATCTTATTCACCTTGAACGAGGTATTGTACAACCTGATCATTCCGCATTTAATGTAGACCGTGTCCTTTATGCGATATATTTTGTAATTGTAATAATGGAACAGCTGTACCAGCATCGGGATGATAGTAGAGCTGACGAACATGAACAGTGCAATGATCAGCGTTATGTTCGTACCTCCTCCCGTGGTTATGAAATAAGCCTCCATTGTGCTGATCCCAAGGAAGAACACACCTATCAGAGCAGCAGCCGTAGGCTGGGACAGAAGAGCGTGCAGGACTATGTCCTTATTCGATATGTTCACCACTGAGGGTATGACGTTGTCCTCTGTGTTGGCATCCAGATTGCTTCCGTATATCTTCCTTGAAAGCTCGTGCCTCACTTTGTCCGCCAGGTCAGCCTTAAGGGTAACTGTTGCCTCTGGCACTATCGCATTCACTGAGGAGTTGATGTTGAACATCAGTTTGGATGTGCCGATTATGCGGTTTATCAGGCCCCGGTTGACATTGATACTGGCGATCTTGCTGTAAGGTATCCTCTGATCCCGCTTGAATATCGTATCCCTGACTATGAGTATATCCTTCTCCCTGAATGTGACCGTGGTCCTGCGCCAGCGCCAGAAGAGCATGACGGCCGCCACTGCCACCGACCCGATATATACTGCTGGGAGGAGGAGAAAAAGCCTCGTGTCCGGGTTCTCGGTAGTGATCAGCGGCAGCACGAAGATGAAAAAAAGAATAAATGCAGAATAGAGTGAATTCTCCAGGACCACGGACCAATGGTACATCATAGGCCGATCCAGAGGGATGTCCGGTGCACCCGCCCCGTTCTGCACTGGATCCTCGGACATCAGCTCCTCTCTTTGACTATCTTATTGACATATGCGTTGAGACTGTCGGCAATATCCTCGGCCACGCTCTTTTCAAGATACTGTATGGAGGCCAGCCCTCCGGCGGTGGTTATGGTCACGTCCGCAAGACCGAACAGATTGTCTATGGGCCCCCTGGAAACTTCCAGCTGGTGTATCCTTTCGACAGGCACTATCTCGTGGCTTATGAATATCACACCGCGCCTGACATCGATCCTGTCCTCCCCTATCCTATACCTGTAACGGGCATAGTATATCGCGGGAGCCACCAGAAGATAGATCACCAGAAGTATCATCGATGCCGTCACGGGCCAAAAGAATATCGCATCAAGTCCGATCTCGCCATAGTATGAGGTGAAGACCGCATAGGCCGCCAATGATATTGCCAGGACTATCAGGTTCCTCAGGTACATAGAGGTCCTGGCCCTCTTCTCCAGCGCCCTGTAGCCGTCCTTGGTCAGGCCGTCCTTTCCTATAGCGAATTCGTCAGATGCCATTGTTAAGCCGATGTATTATCAGACCTAAATACATACTGTGCCTTATTCCAAATAGGCACCGTTAGCCCCGTTCGTCACCAGCTTGCGGTATTTCATCTGAACACCTGTGATCTCTCTCTCCGGAGGGGCAGCCTTTGCAATACGTCTCTTGATCTCTGCATCGGAAAGCCTTATGTTGAGGCTCCTTCCTGGTATGTCTATATCAACGATGTCCCCGTCCCTGACCGCAGCTATGGGACCCCCCTCATAAGCTTCCGGGGAGACATGCCCTATGGCGCCTCCTCTGGATGCTCCCGAGAACCTGCCATCTGTTATCAGTGCCACCGAATCCCCGAGGCCTCTGCCTATTATCAGACTGGTAGGGGAGAGCATCTCCGGCATCCCGGGTGCGCCTTTCGGCCCTTCATATCTTATTATAACAACGTCGCCGGGGACGATCGCACCGGACAGTATCGCCTCTGTGGCCGCCGCTTCTCCGTCGAAGACCTTCGCCTTCCCTGAGAATCTCATCATGGCGGGGCTGACCGCCGCCTGCTTCACCACGGAGCCCATGGGTGCCAGATTCCCTTTCAGGACCGCTATTCCTCCATGCTCGTGATATGGGTCGTCCAACGGGCGTATTATGTTACCGTCCAGGACCTTCGCGCTCTCAGCTATCTCTTTCACGGACCGTCCTGAGACTGTCAGCGCGTCCTCGAGCATGCCGGAGAGCCTCTTCATGACCGCAGGTATCCCCCCGGCGCTGTCGAGATCACCTATGCTGTATGGTCCGGACGGGCGGATGCTGGTTATATGGGGAACCTCTCTGGAGATACTGTCGAAATCCTCCAGCCCTATATTGCATCCGAAATCCTTTGATATCGCAGGTATGTGAAGGGCGGTATTCGTGGATCCACCTATGGCCATATCCACCCTCACAGCGTTGCGCAGGGATGCGGGACCGACGATATCCCTGGGTCTCACACCCTTAAGTGCCAGTTCCACTATCCTGCGCCCAGACTCTTTTGCTATCCTCAGCTTCTCCGGATCCGTCGCCAGAGTGGTCCCGCATCCCGGAAGGCTGAGGCCCATCGTTTCTGTGAGGCATGCCATTGTATTGGCGGTGAAAAGACCTGAGCAACTGCCCCTTCCGGGGCAGGCCTTGCATTCTATGTTCTTGACGTAAGCCTCGTCAACCTTCCCTGCGGAGTGCTCTCCGAGGGCTTCGAAGAGGGATTGAAGATCCAGATTGTTGTCCCCGTCCTTCCCTACTTCCATTGCACCGCCTGTGATCATTATGGCTGGCACATTCATTCTTCCGGCCGCCATGAGCATTCCTGGAGTGACTTTATCACAGTTTGTTATGCCCACCCAACCGTCTAAGGCGTGGCCTTGGACCATCACCTCACAGCAGTCGGATATGACCTCCCTTGAGATGAGCGAGTACCTCATGCCCTCGTGACCCATGGCAATGCCGTCGCATACGGCCGGAACACCGAATGTGAAAGGGTATCCCCCTGCCTCCACGATCCCTTCCCTGACGGCCGCGGCTATCTCATTCAGATGTATATGGCCCGGAACGATCTCATTCCAGGAGTTGGCTATGCCTATGAACGGCTTCTCGAAATCCTCGTCCTTCAGGCCGCCAGCTCTAAGAAGACTTCTGGCTGGGGCCTTGTCCAGACCCAGCTTGATGCTATCGCTTCTCATTGGAATCGGTTAGGAATCCCAATCATGATAATAAAATGTATGTGGGCCGCACCCCTGAGGGGCACGGCCCGAGAAATCGATTAAAGGATTTTAGACCGTACGGAGTACTATCTCTATGTTCACGCCGTCGGGGACCTGTATCCTCATGAGCTGCTTCAGAGCACGCTCGTCGGCATCCAGGTCGATGAGCCTCTTGTGGATGCGCATCTCCCAACGGTCCCAGGTCTCGCTGCCTTCTCCATCAGGGCTCTTCCTGCAGGGGACCTTCAGCTTCTTTGTGGGAAGGGGTATGGGCCCGTGCATTGCAACACCCGTCTTCTGCGAGATGTCCTTGATCTGACGGCATACACTGTCGACCTTGGATGCATCTGTTCCGCTGAGCGAGATTCTGGCGCGCTGTGACATGTCGATTTCCTTCCTGAAACCTTATGCCTTCTCTACAGAGATGCACATTCCGGCCGCGACAGTCTGACCCATGTCCCTTATGGCGAACCTTCCGAGAGGAGGGAACTCCTTCGCAGTCTCTATGACCATGGGCTTTGTGGGCTCCACCTTCACAATGGCGATGTCGCCGGTCTTCAGGTAGTCAGGGTGCTCCTGCTTGGCCTGTCCGGTCTTGGGGTCGATGGTCTTCACGAGCTCCACGAACCTGCACGCGACCTGCGTGGTGTGGCAGTGGAACACGGGTGTGTAACCGACGGTCATGACGGATGGGTGGTTCAGGACCACGATCTGAGCGGTGAACGTCTTGGCAACGGACGGCGGGTTGTCGACCGGGCCTGCGACGTCTCCCCTCTTGATGTCGTTCTTGGCTACACCGCGGACGTTGAATCCGACGTTGTCTCCGGGAAGGGCCTGGGGGAGTATCTCGTGGTGCATCTCGATGGACTTGACCTCACCGACTATGTTGGCGGGCTGGAAAGAGACCTTCATGTTGGGCTTCAGTACGCCTGTCTCGATCCTGCCGACAGGAACGGTTCCGATACCAGTGATGGTGTAGACGTCCTGAACGGGCAGCCTGAGGGGTTTCTCGGTGTGCTTCTCGGGAACCTTGAGGTTGTCGAGAGCCTGTATGAGGGTCGGACCCTTATACCAAGGCGTGTTGGCGGAAGCCGCCTTGATGTTGTCGCCCATATAGGCGGAGGTGGGTATGAAGGGGACCTGGTCCACTTTTATGCCAACCATCGTCATCAGCTTGGTCATCCCGGCTACTGCGTCCTTGTACTTGGCCTCGTCGTATTTCACGGCGTCCATCTTGTTGATGGCGACTATGATCTGCTTGACACCAAGGGTCGTAGCGAGGAAAACGTGCTCTTTCGTCTGTGCCTGAGGCCCCTCTATGGCGGAGCAGGTTATGATCGCGGCATCAGCCTGGCTGGTACCGGTGATCATGTTCTTGACGAAGTCCCTGTGTCCAGGGGCGTCAATGACTGTGAAGTAGTATTTGTCGGTGTAGAACTTCTGGTGCCCTACATCGATGGTGACTCCTCTCTCCCTCTCCTCTTTGAGGCCGTCCATAACCCATGCGAAGTAGAAGGAGCCTTTCCCCTTCTCCTCTGCCTGCTTCTTGTATTTCTCAACTATGTGAGGGTCAATCGCATTGGTCTCCAGAAGGATCCTTCCAGTAAGCGTGGACTTTCCGTGGTCGACGTGACCGATGACGACCAAGTTCATGTGCTCTTTCTCTGCCATCTCGATTTCTCCTTATTTACCTTATATAGGACTGTCTAAGTTTCTCCATATAGTGTTTCGTAT
This sequence comes from Methanomassiliicoccaceae archaeon UBA381, assembly GCA_002502965.1. GTDB lineage: Archaea > Thermoplasmatota > Thermoplasmata > Methanomassiliicoccales > Methanomethylophilaceae > RumEn-M2. The sequence goes on along the minus strand of DAQS01000001.1, from coordinate 11,444 downwards.
TTAATCTTACCTTACGCCCCTGCGTAGTATCTCTCGTCGTAGGGCTCGGGGTTCAGTCCCTTGCGGGTCCTGATATCTTTCACTATTTTGCTCTGCAATTCATTGGGGATCTGTTCGAATCCCGCGTTCTCAGTGGACCACAGCGCGCGTCCCTGAGTCGAGCCCCTTATTGCCGACGCGAATCCGAACATCTCGGAGACGGGGCACTTGGCGCTGACCGTGGCGTGGACATCCTCCTGGCCCATGTCCAGGATCGTGCCGCGGCGCTGGTTGATCAGAGAGACAGCGTCTCCCATGTTGTCCTGAGGAACGCTGATGAAGACCTTCTGCATCGGCTCCAGGAGTATTCTCCCTGCCTGGCACAGTGCACCGTATATACCATCTCTGGCGGCGGGTATGACCTGTGCCGGGCCCCTGTGGATGGTGTCCTCGTGAAGCTTGGCATCCATGAGCCTCACCTTCACGCCGGCTAGCTTCTCAGCTGCCAGAGGCCCTTTGACCATAGCCTCTTCGAAGGCCTGCTTAACCAGCTCCATTGTCTCATGGAGGTACTGAATACCTTTTGTGCCGTCAAGCAGCATATTGCTGTTTTTGAAGGACACGATGCCTTTGGCCTCATCCTTCTCCATGCCGAGGTCCGTGAGGATCTTGGCCATGGCCTTGGGGTCCTTGACCTTCGCATCGGTATCGATCTCTCCTCTGCGTATGGCGTCCAGGATGCCCTGCTCCATGGGCTCGACAAGGAAGTAGAATTTGTTGTGCTTGTTGGGGGACTTGCCCTCGAAAGGCGTTGTGTTCCCTTTTTTGATGCCTTCCTGATATACGACAATGGGAGCGGAAGCGACGATCTCAACGCCCTGCTCATTGGTTATGCGGTACTCAGTGATCTCGAGGTGCAGCTCTCCCATGCCGGACAGAAGGTGTTCCCCAGTCTCGTTGTTGATCTCGACGTTTAGGGACGGATCTGCCTTGGCAATGGTCCTCAGAACCTCCACCAGTTTCGGGAGGTCCTTCATGTGCTTCGCCTCTATGGCTTTCGTGACGACAGGTTCCGAGTAATGGGTCATCTTCTCGAAGGGGAACATGTCCTTTTCGCTGGAGACCGTGGAACCTGCTATCGCATCCTTAAGGCCGGTGACCGCCACGATGTTGCCTGCGTCGCAAATCTCAACGGGAACGCGGTCTGCTCCAACTGAGAGCGAAACGGTCTGTACCCTCTGAGGGTTGGATATCCCAGCTATGTAAAGGGTCTGGCCCTTCGTAACGCTGCCTGAGAACATCCTGCCGATCGCGACCTCTCCGGCGTGGGAGTCCATGACGATCTTGGTGACCATCATCGACATCTCGCCCTTGGGGTCGCAGTTGAGCATCTGTTTCCCGATCGTGGATTCCTTGTCCCCCTTCCATATGACGGGGATACGAACCTTCTGGGCGTCCTTCGGGTTGGGAATGTGCTTTATGGCCATTCCCAGAACGACCTCGTGCAGAGGGGATTTCTTGGAAAGCTCCTTCTCCTTGCCCTCGGCACAGTACTGGAATATGTCCTTGAAAGAGATGCCGGACTTCTTCATATAGGGCGCGGATATGGCCCAGTTGTGATATGCGGAACCGAAGGCGACGGTACCGTCCTCTATGTGTACCTGCCAATCCTTGTTCAGGGGGGCGGGCAGGATGTCCACAATCTTTTTGTTGAATTCCGCGACGATCTTCGCGAACTTGTCGATCATCATCTGGGGAGTGACCTGAAGCTCATTAATCATCCTGTCAACTTTGTTTATGAACAGAAGAGGCCTAACGCGCTCTTTGAGGGCCTGCCTTATGACCGTCTCGGTCTGAGGCATGATTCCTTCCACAGCGCAACAGAGTATGAAAACTCCATCAAGAGCCCTCATGGCCCTTGTGACGTCACCGCCGAAGTCGACGTGACCGGGCGTGTCGATGAGGTTTATCAGGTAGTCGTTGCCGTCGAAACGGTGGACCATAGATGCGTTCGCCGCATTGATTGTGATCCCCCTGGCAGACTCCTGCTCGTCGAAATCGAGGAACCTCTGCTTCCCGGCCAGCTCCTCGGACATCATGCCAGCTCCGGCAACCAGGTTGTCGGAGAATGTGGTTTTGCCGTGATCTATGTGCGCCGCGGTGCCGATGTTCCTTATGAACTCGGGCCTGTCCATCAGGACCATTGCCTTCTTGATGTTGTCCTCTTTTCTGCCCATGTTATGCCTCCTTCATCAGCGGGCGGACTGAGCCACCCTCTCTATCTCCTCTTTCTTAGCTACAGAAAAGGAAGTCATATCCCCCTTGGCGGCGAGCATTATCTCGTCCGCAAGGCACTGAGCTATGGACTTCTTATTCTTAGATGAGGATTTTGATACTCCGAGGCTGAGGTTGCGCAGAGCTATGTCCACCCTCCTCTGAGGGGAGACATCCACCGCCTTGGGCACGGATATGCCTCCAAACTGTAGCCTTGTGACCTCTTCCCTGGGGGCGGCGTTCTCCAGCCCCGTGACGAGTGCCTGTGCCGGGTTGGACTTTGTCCTGGCGGCTATGATATCGAATGCTTCTGATACGGCTTTGTAGGCCTTGAGCTTCTTTCCGGTGTACTTCTCGGTCCTCATTATGTTGTTGATGAGCCTCTCTACGATGCTCAGCTTGGACTTTCCGAACCACCTGTTTGCATGCTTTCCGCCCGAGTGAGGTACGTTTGTGGGGGTGAGGTCCATATATTTCGCGAGACCTGGGTCTGCGACGGTGACCTCGGACAGATCGTATTTTCCGAACAGCAGTGTTTTCTCTTCCATCGTTTTCACCTTACGGGCTTGTCTGTCCTGCCCCTGACCATTTCGTTCAGGGAGACGTTGTTGACCTTGATGACTTTGTAACGAACACCGGGGATATCTCCATAAGAACGGCCCATTCTCCCGCCGATACCTTCTACGAGCACCTCATCGTGCTCATCAATGAAGTTGATCGCTCCGTCTCCGACAGCGAAAGCGGTTATCTGACGCCCGTTCTTTATCAGCTGGACCTTGACGCACTTCCTGATCGCCGAGTTGGGCTGTTTAGCCTCTATGCCGACTTTCTCGAGAACGATACCTCTGGCCTGGGATGATCCCTCCAGAGGATCCGATTTCTCCCTGAGCTTCAATACCCTTTTCTTATACTTCCTGTCGAGCCAGCGGCGACTTTGGCCGTCCGTCCTCAATTTCCTAGCTGTATGCAAACCTCTACCCAATGTTTCACCTCAATTTATCTGAAGCAATCCGTCCGATAACCCTTCTCGTATATAAGTCTAAAGGACTTGGATGGTTGTCGCCGCGTACACGCGCCAATATCACAGATACGCATAAAATCAGGTCAGAACACATCCGACGCCGCTTTGCCGAGCCTGCACATCCCTTCCTTCATATCCTCGTCGGAGGCCGTGGCGAAGTTCAGGCGTACAGTATTCTCCCCTCCCCGGACGTGGAAGGGGCTCCCGGGCATCAGCACCACCTTTCTATCCATTGCCGCGTCAACCAAGCGCATGGCATCCGTCCCTTCCGGGGTCCTGAGCCAGAAGAACATGCCTCCGTCCGGATCGTTCCAAGAGAAACTCTGAGGGAGCATGTCCTCCATTAAGTCGGAGAAGAGATTCTTCTTCCTCAGATACTCTGCCCTTATCGGCCTGAGATACGCATCCATGTCATTCTTAGCAAGGAAACGGTCCATGACCCTCTGGGTGAAGGACCCGGCCTGCAGGCAGAAAGCCTCAAGGAACTGCGTAGCCTTCGGCAGGAGCCAGTCGGGAACGACCATCCATCCGATCCTCATCCCGGGCGAGATTATCTTGGAGAAAGAACCTGTCATGACCGAGTTGTCGGTCATCGAGGATATTGCCCTGCCTGCCCTGCCCCTATATCCCAGTTCCCCGTAGGCATCATCCTCCACCAATACCGTATCGGTCTCGGAAAGTATCTCTGCAACCTCGCATCTGGCACTTTTAGAATAGCTCATTCCTGAGGGATTCTGATGATTCGGTATCGAATAGAAGAGCTTCGGATCCTCCTTCAATGCGGATTCCAGCTGACGGATGTCGGGACCGCTGTCAGAAAGGTCCACCCCTATCATCCTGGGGCCGTAGACCGAATATGCCTGCAGGGCCCCAAGGTATCCAGGATTCTCCACCGCCATGGCGTCTCCTGGGTCCAGGAACATCTTGCCGAGGAGATCGAAGCACTCCTGGGACCCGTTGGTCATCAGTACCCGATCTGCCGTGGCGTTGATACCCGCCTCTTTCCTGCAGCGGTCCGCTATCCTCTTCCTCAAAGATAGCAACCCCTCGGACTCCCCGTATTGAAGTGCTCCTTTCACGTCATCTCCGGAGAGCACCTCGTCCGCGGCCCTCCTCAAACCTTCCGTATCGAACAGACTATTGTCCGGCAGACCTGTTGCGAATGAAATCATGCCGGGACGTCTGGCTACCGTTATCAGCCTCATTATGCATGAGTCCAATATCAGGTCCGCACGGGACGATAATCTGCCTTCCATACTGACCTTGAGTGTCGGTAGCGATAGAAATAATCTGCCACCGCTGAAAAGGGAAACTAGTAAAGGTTTATTAATGAGTCAACGTTAGGACAGAGACGAGGTGCCCGAGATGAGCGTTGATGAAGATTATTTTGCTTTGCTCGACAGAGCAAAGAAGAACCTGCCCGAGGTCATCGAGTCCCACGAGAGGTTCTCCCTTCCGGAGTTGGAGATACTGCAGGAGGGGAAGACAACGGTCATAAGGAACTTCATAGACGTAACCGATGTACTGAGAAGGGATCCGGAACACCTGCTTCAATATCTGCTCAGAGAGCTAGGTACGCCCGGGAACATAGACAACAGAAGAGTCGTGCTGAAATCCAAAATCAGCCCCGGCCTCGTTTCCAACAAGGTCCAGAACTATACGGAGACCTTCGTACTGTGCTCCGAATGCGGTCGCCCCGACACGAAATTCTACAAAGAGGGGAGGACGCTCGTCCTTGAATGCGAAGCATGCGGCTCCCACAGACCCGTCAATGTCAAGAAGACCATCAGACCGAAGAACGCCGACTCTCTGAAGGTCGGCGACGTGGTACAGATATTCATAAGCGATGTTGGCAAGAAAGGGGACGGCATAGGAAAGATACAGGAATTCGTTGTGATAGTGCCAGGTACAGTAAAGGGCACGACCATCAATGCAAAGATCACGAACATATCCTCCAAGACGGCCTTCGGTGCCATAACCCGCGAAGAGCCCACAAAGTGAGGTTCATGAGATACTTCGTGGAATCGTACGGATGTACGATGAACCGCGGGGAAGGAGAAAGGCTTGCCCGCGAGATGGACACTCTGGGTCATGAGAGGGTATTCTCCGAGGCCGAGGCCGATATAATCGTTCTGAACACATGCACTGTTGTTGATGCTACAGAGAAGAAGATGATCCGCCGCATGGGCGAGCTGGGCAAGACAGAGAAGGATATCATAGTATCCGGGTGCATGGCCAAGGTCCAGACGACCAGGATCGGAGTGAGACTGCCCCAGGCGATGATCCTGCCCCCGGATCAGTATGAGCTCTTCCCGGGAAAGGCCGAGAGCGCTTTCGGGAGGGGAACACCCCTTCAACGTGACTACGGGATTCAAGAGATCCTGCCTATCGCACAGGGATGTCTCGGCAAGTGTACATATTGCATAACCAAACTTGCCCGCGGGCGTCTTGTGAGCCGTCCCGAGGACGAGATCGTATCGGATTTCAAGAGTATGATATATTCCAGAACCAAGGAGATATTCCTAACGGCCCAGGACTCTGCGTGCTACGGGAAGGACGTGGGCTCTGACCTGCCTGGCCTTCTGCGCAGGATGCTGGATTTCGAGGGTGAATACCGTATAAGATTGGGTATGACGAACCCCGATGCCCTGGACCCTGTTCTGGACGGAATATTGGACTGCATGGAGGACACCAGGGTATACCGTTTCCTCCACATACCTCTCCAGAGTGGCAGCAACAGGATCCTCCGCAAAATGGGGAGGAACTATACTGTCACCAGATTCATGGGGATCGTCAACCGAGCAAGGGAAAGATTCCCCGACATCAGCATCTCTACCGACATGATCACCGGTTTCCCCGGGGAGACTGAGGAGGACCACAGGAAGAGCGCGGCTCTGATAAGGAAGCTGAGGGCTGACACCGTGAATATAACACGATTCTCCCCGCGCCCCGGCACAGAAGCTGCGACGATGGAGGGGCAGGTCGCTGGGGGCGTCAGTAAGGACCGGTCCGCAGAACTCACCAATATAAAGATGTCTGTGGAGGACGATGAGAATATGCAGATGATAGGCAAGACCGTCAGAGCCCTGGTCTCAGAACAAGGAAAACCTGGAACAGTAATAGCGCGAACCGACAACTACCGCCCCGTCGGTGTTGCGGGAGATCCTCCTCTGGGCACATTCATCGATATCGAGATAACCGGTTCGGCCCCCACACATTTATTGGGAAGGCAAATAAATACAAGCAACCAATGTTGACCGCAAAGTCCTGTAGTGTAGCGGTCCATCATGCCGGCCTTTGGAGCCGGCGACCCCGGTTCGAACCCGGGCAGGACTACCTTCTCATAACAGCCCGATGCGCATAAGCAGCACCGGGACCATGAGGCATCCGCCAAGGCTTATCCTGCTGACACCCGATATTGAGGGCAACATACCTGCCACAGTCGCCACAGCAAGAAGTGCCAGACCGTTCAAGCCCGTCATCACCGCCACCAGGGAGCATATGGCCGCCAGAACCGCCCTGTTCATCCTGGAAGCGTCTGATCCAGATATCATTCTTGAGAGGGCTCTGCCTGCCCTTACCGTTATGATATATCCCAACAGCGACGCCACCGCCACACTCAATAGGAGAGCGGCGAAGGACGGGCTGCAGAATCCGGTAATGCTTCCTCCCACAAGGTCCCTCACCACCAGCATCGTTCCGGATCTTCCATTCCCGGTCACCGACAGCGTCACCAGAGTGAACACGACCGAAGCCGTCCCAACAGACGAGACCATCGAGATGAATCTCTCCGGTTTGTCCTCCTTCGATATGATCGCCGCCATGGTGGCGCAAACGGTGGCAGTCACTCCGGGGAACCATCCTGCCACCCCTCCTACCAGCACGCCTTTGGCCCCGGGCATTGGGTCCGCGCCGCCGGGGTCATCCCTCTGCTCCGGGATATCACCGCTACCGGAGGACTGGAGTATGGGGGGAATGCCGAAGAGCCCCGTCAGCAACGGGAAGAGAACACTGCCGATTCCGAAGGGGCCGCTCCAATCCGAACCCGAGGTCATCGAAACGCAACCGAGAGCACCCGAAACTATGACAAGTGCCAGTGCCCATAATTTGCGAGTTTCCCCCTTTTCATGGAGCACTGTTGCCGCGATCACGACAATGAGCATGGGAACCGTTATTCGCTCCAAGATGCCGGAGAGCCCGGACAGCATCACATACTGCAACGGTATCGCCAGGATTATCGAGGCGGACGCTCCGACGAGGCTCCCGGACGCGGCGGATCTGACGGCCAACATACCCTTCCCGTCCCTTAGCAGCCTGTGGCCCGGTAGAAGAGAAAGGATCTCATCCTCATCCGGGGCACCGACAAAGACCGAGGGCACGAAATCCGTGAATGAATGCACCACCGAAGCGGACACTACCGCAGAGGACATCAGTATGGGGACCTGCCCGGCCGGCACGATACCCGACAGAGCATCCGTCGTGAATGGCAATCCGACTGCCATCAGGACCGCCAATGTGTTAACGTGTATACCTGGGATCAAACCCGAGGCCGTGCCTATCGCCGCGCCGATGATGCTTGCATAGATCACCAGAATCATCAGGGAAAGGTCCATGCTCCGATGACCGGCAGAGAATCCGTAAAAGAGGGACAAGTACAGTTAGCGTGACCTGCTCTGGGATCAATCCAAGATCTTTATCCTGCCCTCGCTTATAGTCACCTTCAGGAGAGTCTTGATGCTCAGGCCTATGCTCTTCTCCAATGACGACTTGTCCCCATTCTTGTCGAATACCATCACTATGTCCGTGATCTCGCATCCGATCCTGTCCCTCATGGCTCCGACCATGGCCGCGATCGTGCCTCCGGTGCTCAGCACATCATCCACTATGGCAACCCTATCCCCTTTGAAGACGGAGTTTATGTACATCACCGACTCGGAATACCCTGTATGCTGGATCACAGAGACCTCCCCCGGGAGACCGTAGCTCTTCTTGCGTATCACCACATAAGGTATTCCGAGCTTTCTGGAGATCTCCACTGCCAGGGGTATGCCCATCGCCTCGGGGGCGGCTATCAGGTCGCAATCGAAATTCCCGATGCTTATCATTGAATCCGTTATCTCGTCAAGCAGCTCTGGGTCCATGGGCGGCACTCCGTCCGCAGCGGGGCTCACGAAATATGGATATCCCTTCCTCATTACTATCGGGCTCTTCAGAACACTTTCCCGAAGCTTCTCATTCATATCCCCGTCATCGCGCTATGAAGATAAATCGCAATGTATGCGCACCATTTATTTATCGAGAGACAATCCGAGGGACGATACGATGAACGCCGACGAAAGGTATGCACTCGTGACTCGGAACGCAGAGGAGGTCGTGACCGAGGAAGAATTGAGAGAGATCCTGAGAACGAAGGAACACCCCTCGGCGTACATAGGCTTCGAACCTTCGGGGCTCGTGCACCTGGGCTGGGTCCTTGTGGCCTCTAAGATCAGGGATCTTGCGGACGCAGGTTTCAAAGTCATAGTCTTCTGGGCCGACTGGCACGCTTACATAAACGACAAGCTGGGCGGCGATATAGAGAACATACGAATATGTGCCAGATATATGGAGGATTGCTTCAGGGCTCTTGGCGTTCCTGAAGACGGGGTCGAATTCAGGTACGCTTCCGATCTCCTTGATGGGATCGGATATTGGGAGAAGGTCATCAAAGTAGCTAAGATCACCTCTCTACAGAGGGTCAAAAGAGCCATGACCATCATGGGCCGCAGCGAAGACGATGCGGAGATCGATTCCTCGAAACTGTTCTATCCGATACTGCAGGCAACGGACATATTCGATCTGGAGGTCGACCTCTCATATGCAGGCATGGATCAGAGGCGCGCCAATATGTTGGCCAGGGATGCGGCGGATAAACTGGGATGGAAAAAGCCCATCGCCCTACACACTCCCCTCCTCCCCGGACTAGCCGGAGGGGACCGCATGAACCCTGCGGCCTCCAAGATGTCGAAGAGCAACCCGGACAGCAGCATCAACATACACGATTCCGCGGAAGAGGTGGGAAGGAAGATGAAGAAGGCATTCTGCCCCCCCGAAGCGGGAACAGAGGATGTCAATCCAGTCATGATGCTCTGCAAGTACATCATATTCCCAAGGCTGGGCAAACTGGATATCAGCAGACCGGAAAAGTTCGGCGGTCCTGTCTCTTTCACCGATTATGAGTCCCTTTCGAAGGCATACTTCTCAGGGGATCTGCATCCCATGGACTTGAAGAAGGGTACTGCCGACGGCATATCCAAATGCATAGAGCCAGTCGATGCTTATTTCAAGAAAAAGCCAGAGAATCTGGAGGCCGTTAGAGAGGTCCTGAGAAAATTAAACAAGCTCTGATTGCGACTTTATCTTGCGGAACTCGTCCATGATGCGCTTGACGCATATGTTCAGCATAGCCTCGGCATCGCCTATGCCGGATATCCCGGCGGCGGCTCCGTGGCCCCCTCCGTCCGTATAGGTCTCGGCCCCCAGATCAGACAGCATATCTCCCAGATGTATTCCCCGCCTGACCATTTCCTGGGTCGCCCTTGAGCTTATCCTGAAGACGTCATCCCTCTGGGACGCCACGAATGCCACATCTGCTCCTGCTGAAAGGAGCCCTTTGCAACAGGATGCCTCGAAACTCCCGCTGAGAGATACAGCGACTAGCATGTCACCCACCCTCTCGAATCTGGAACGGCCCATGCATTTGACGACTGCGGACCTTTCCGACATGGACTGCTCTACTTTCATCAGCGAGAGGACCTCGTCCATCTCCAAAGAACCGCGCTCCATGATCTCGGAGAACGCTCTCAGGGTTGCAGCATTCGCGAACTGCAGATGCCCCGTATCCGTGATCATTCCCCCGAGAAGTGCCAGATACACATTCCTGCCTATGTCTGGGCAATCTTTGACTATATCCCATATTATCTCGGAACAGGCCGCACGGGTATCGTCGCACACAAAATCCGCAAAGGACCATTTGCCTGTGGGCTTATGATGGTCTATGATGAGGCTACCTTCAGGAATGTCGATGTCGCATTCTATCTGGTCCGGGGATGAAGTGTCGACGACCACGATAAGATCGATGTCACCTATCTCGCATGATTCCTTAACGGCGATGCCCAGTTTCTCCGTCACAACTCGTGCGACCCTGTCAAGCCCGCCGGGGGCGTATATCCTGGCCGGCGGAAAGCATTCTGCCAGGGCGTAAGCGGAACCGATCGCGTCCATATCCGCATTCCCGTGGACAAATATGGCCTTCTCCCTGCCTCTGAGCCTTTCGGTCACCTGTGCGAGCATGGGGCTCCGTATGGACTCCCATTTGATAAAATGATGACCTTCGCAACAAGGTGCCAGTTGTAGGATCTACAACAGGATGGCGTCTTTGAGAGCGGCGAATCTACCGTACGGAGGTCCAGACCAGGGAGAACGCCATGAAGATAATGAGCACGTTTATGCCTACGGCCAATATGAGTATTGTATCCCTGGTGATCTGGGAGCTGTATGTTCCCTCCCTCCCCATGAAACGCGCCAGATATAGGAGCAGTATGTTCGCCAAGGATGCAAGAGCGGGCATTATCATCGCCTCCGGAACATCGGCGTACCTATCGGGCTGGCCAAGATCATCATAATGTATGGGAAGCATGCCCGGGAACGCGAGGGCGGATGCTATCATGAAGACCCAAAGTATCAGCCAAAGCAACACTATGATCCATTCCAGAGTGTCGGCCGGTACCAGGATTCTCTTGATGTCCCCTTTCATGTGATCGACCGATAGACTGTGCGTTGTGATAAAAAGAGTGGTGCTGCAGGAGGGTCTGCCTGCAAAGCATCCGCTCCTTCAGATGTAATGGCAAGTGACGTTCGATGCTACGTTTGATGCATGGCAAGCTGCCAAGGAATCGCGGGAAGTCCGAGAGACTTCCTTGCTTTCATTTTATACACACATAGTTTTTTTTGAGGGTGGGGCCGAAGCCCCACCCTGCGTAGGAGGTGATCCATCTGCAGGTTCCCCTACAGATACCTTGTTACGACTTAACCCTCCTTGCTAAATCTCAGTTCGACAATCCCAGGAAGAGACAGCCTCACTGAAACCCAACTCGGGTGGTTTGACGGGCGGTGTGTGCAAGGAGCAGGG
>DAQS01000003.1 GCA_002502965.1 Methanomassiliicoccaceae archaeon UBA381 | reverse complement strand
GTCAACGTGGAGATGGACACCCGCCTCAACAACAGGTTCATGGATCTTCGCAAACCCGAGATGAGGGCAATATTCGAACTGAAGAGCATACTCTTCGATCTCATAGAGGAGGCCATGAGGGACCTGGATTTCACCTGGGTCACCACACCCAAGATCGTGGGGTCCGGCGCAGAGGGAGGAGCCACTCTCTTCGAGGTGGACTATTTCGGAAGGCCCGCATATCTGGCTCAGAGCCCCCAGCTCTACAAGCAGATGCTGATGTCAACAGGCCTCGACAGGGTCTTCGAGCTCGGGCCGGCATTCAGGGCCGAGCACTCCAACACAAACCGCCATGTTACTGAGTTCCAATCCTTCGACGGAGAGATGGCGTGGATAGACTCACAGGAGGACGTGATGGCCACAATAGAGAGGATCATGGACTATCTTTTCAGAGGAATGGCGAGAAGAGGAGGCCATCTCCTTGGGATATTGGGGAAGAAGATAAATGTGCCAGAGAGGCCTTATCCTGTGCTCACGTACGAAAAGTGCCTCGAAATGGTCAGAGAGAAGGGGTTGGATCTGAAGGACGGTGAGGATCTCGGAACCGAAGGGGAGAAGATCATCGGCGACATAATGGCTCAGAAAGGCCAAGAGATGTACTGGATAGTCGAGTATCCCGAGGATGCGAAGCCTTTCTATATAATGGAGAAGAACGGAACACCGTACTCCTTCTCCTTCGATCTCGACTACAAAGGACAGGAGATCTCGTCCGGCGGCCAGAGAGAGCACAGATATGACGTGCTTACAGAAAGAATAAGGAAGAAGGGTCTCGACCCCGAGGACTTCGGGTCTTATCTGGACGCATTCAAATACGGCATGCCGCCCCACGGGGGATGGGGGATAGGTGTGGACAGGCTCCTCACGAAGATGCTGGATCTTCCCAATGTCAGAGAGGGGATACTTTTCCCCCGGGATGTCTCCAGGCTCTCGCCGTGATTCGGAGGTTTTCGGGGACCTCCCCCTTAACCCATTTATATATACGGTCACGAATCGAATACAGATAACAATGGCCGCACCCGGAGATGTCTACGAGAGAGAGCTGAAGTATCTGCTCTCCGGAGACGAGAAGACCATAGCCAAGATGGTCAAGACCTGCAGTGACGACGAGAGAACGGCCTATATGTCGATAATGGAAGAGCCGTTCGTCGTAGTAAGGGCGGCCGGATCCCTGGGAATGGACCTTGTTGCTCTGAGATGGGACTTCTCCTTCCCCATAGAGGTAAAGAGCACTGCTGACGGCATACTGCATTTCAGCAGGAACCCCAGACTTACCGAGCAGGCAGAGAAGATGAAATGCGAATGTGCCAGATCTCATCTTCTTCCTGTATATGCCTTCAGATTGAAAGGGGTTAGGGGAGATCCGTGGAGAATTTTCACCATCCCCATAGAAGAGGATCTGAAAGGAAATATGGGATTCCTACAGAGAAGAGTGCCAGGTATGAGGATCAGCCCCAACGGGAACTACATCCTGAGATGGGATGAGGGCATGAAGCTCAGCGAGTTCCTGAAATACCTTATGAAGTGAGGACGCCGTCAGCACTCATAGGGCTCATCACCTGTCAGAGCTGAAATCTCTTCATCCGACGCCTCGGCGCTCAATGGCCCGATGCCTATTTTATCTCTGTCATCCTTTTGACGGGATTGTACGCTCTTTCGGATATGTCCGCAGGCAAGGATACCTGCGGAGACATTGTCTCAAGGCATCTTACTATGGAATTCAGAGTGGTCATCTTCATCACTCCGCACAGTGCCACATCAGGGAAGTAGAATGACTTGCCCGGGCACTCTTTCATCAGCCTGTGCTTCATACCCAATTCCGTCGCTACGATGAACTCCTTATTGTCGGATTCCCTGGCAGACCGTATCATCATCTCTGTGGAACCGATAACGTCCGCCTTCTCTATCACCTGGGAGCGGCATTCCGGATGCACCAGCACGAGAGCGTCGGGGTGTTCCCTCTTCAGGTCGTCTATCATCTCAGCGGTTATGGACTGGTGTATGGGACAGAAGCCTTTCCACAGAATCATGTTCTTGGATGGAGCTCTGGATCCGGCATAGGCTCCCAGATTGGAGTCCGGTACGAATATTATGTCCTGCTCCTCCATCGAGGAGACCACATCCAAGACGTTGGAAGATGTGCAGCATACGTCCATTTCCGCCTTGGAGGCTGCGGTGCTGTTGACGTACCCTACGACGGCCGCCCCCGGATTCCTCCTCCGCATCTCTTTTATGTCCTCGGGTCCGCACATACCCGCCATCGCGCAATGGGCATCAGGCTCGGGAGATATCACGATCTTGGATGGATTCAGGATCTTGGCGGTCTCCGCCATGAAGGTGACGCCGCAGAATACGATAACATCGGCATCGGTCTTGGCCGCTTCTAGAGAGAGCCCCAGAGAGTCCCCTACCAGATCGGCGATGTCCTGGACCTCGGGCAACGTATAGTTGTGGGCCAGAATGATGGCGTTCCTCTTTTTCTTGAGAGAGGATATCCTTTCCCTCAAATTCTCCATGGGACAGCCTTAAGGACAGGTTACTTAAATTCGTTTGCGAAAGAATAACTGTTAACTATATCCGTATCTGATATTCCGTAACATGAAGGAAAGGGAACACAAAGCTGCGGATATGTTCAAGTGCACCGTCAGAGAAAGGGCGATGTTCGAGGCCGGCATCAAAATGGGCACCATATACCACCAATTCGTCGGAATGCCCGTGGACCAGACCAGCGTGGATATTCTGGAGAGATCGATAGAGAAGAGTGTCGTGGTACAGCCTTATGTCGAGGACGTTGAGGTGCACATTGACGGCTCGCATTTCAGACCGAAAACCGACGAGTACAGCTACGTATCCCTTACCGGCAATATGCTGGACGTCAGACTTGTGATAAGGATCGAGAACATAAGGGTGGTCGCCGAAATGAGGTATGACAAGGATCTGAAGTACCCTCTCATGTACATATCTGATGTCCGGGATCTGGACTGAGCCCGTTTTTTGAGAATCGGATTCTCTGCGGTCTTCCGCAAGGATCCCCTTTGGAACTCATCTGATATGACAAAGATGGGGTCTGTCCGCAGGAGTCTCTTTAGAAACGCTTTGAACAAACAGGTGCGATAAATGTACATAAACACTGTTTATTTGATATTTTTAGACATAATCAAATGAAACCCGACATTTTAAATAAGATGCTTTCTTTGGAAAAACACCTTGACTGAGAAGAGAGCGCGAAAATGCGCTACCTTTCAGGTCCTGAGCTCGGAGTATTCGTGCCGATCAGAGAAAGCGAAAACGGTTCGCTTCAAAGGTTCATCCGCTATGCCACGGGATCTTCAGCGATCCGCGGGCCTTCGGGTCCGCGGATCGGTCCCGCGACTTCATGTTGCTTGGATTCCAGTGCCTCAGCGGATGCGCTGAAGCACAGATGCTCCGATCAGATCAGAATCGGAGATGACACACGATGTCTTCAGGCACAACGAAGAAAAGACCGATAAAGGCCGTGGACAACATGTTCCACGACCATCTAACGGCTGGAATGGGACGGATAAAGGCCCGTATAACGGGCTCCGTGAAGAGCTTTGCAGAAGAACACCGGCCCCGCACGAAGGTCAAACGCTCTGCGGAGGATATCTTCGCAGGGATCGAGAGCCCCCGGGATGAGGAAGGCAACGAGATAATGATACAGGTGAGGAACCTTTCCAAGATCTTCGGGAGACACCCCGAAGAAGCGCTGGCACTTCTCGAAGAGGGGAAGAGCAAAGGGGAGGTGCAAAGCATGACCTCCAACAGCGTGGGCCTTTATGACGTCTCCTTCGACGTAAGGAAAGGCGAGATATTCGTCTTGATGGGTCTTTCAGGGTCAGGGAAGTCCACTTTAGAACGTTGCATGAACAGACTCATAGAACCTACATCCGGGCAGGTGCTCATCGACGGGCTTGATTTCACATCCCTGAACGAAGAGGATCTGCGCATCGCGAGACGGGAGAAGATGTCCATGGTCTTCCAGAACTTCGGACTTCTTCCCCATCGTGACGTGAAGAATAACGTGGCCTACGGTCTTGAGATGCAGGGCGTTCCCGAATCCGAGCGCCTGGAGAAGGCCGAGACCGCCATAGAACTCGTGGGTCTCGCTGGGTATGAGAACAGCATGCCTTCTGACCTCAGCGGGGGGATGAAGCAGAGGGTTGGCCTGGCAAGGGCCTTGGCAACCAACCCTGACATCCTTTTCATGGACGAGGCCTTCAGTGCCCTGGATCCACTGATAAGGAACGATATGCAGGACGAGCTTATCAAGATCCAATCCGAACTTGACAAGACCGTGATCTTCGTTACACACGACCTAAATGAGGCACTGAAGCTGGGAGACCGTATAGCCTTGATGAAGGACGGGCGGATCGTACAGGTGGGTACGGCAGAGGACATCCTGCAGGACCCCGCGGACGAGTACGTGGGCCGTTTCGTCAGAGAAGTCGATCGCACGAAGATACTGACTGCCAGCCTCTTCATGAGGAAACCCAAGAGTGTCCTGTATGTGACCCAGGGCCCTAGGACCGCCCTAAGGATAATGGATGATTACGACCGCAACGATATGCTGGTCATCGACAGAAGGAACCACCTTATCGGGATGGTAGAATCGGACGATATACTGAAAGCGGTGCAGTCCGGGGACAAAGACCTTTCGAAGATAGTGATGGACATTCCCTCTGTCGGCCCCGATACGCCTATGAGCGAGGTCATACAGATCATGGTCACCACCGATTTCCCCATACCGGTGATTGACGGCGACGGCGTCCTCTTGGGCATGGTGAGCCCTTCGGTGGCGGCCGAGACGCTTAACATGGGAGGTGGAGAATAATGGCATCCCCCATAGGCGCATTCGCAGAGGAGCTCGTAGATTTCATAGAGCATTTCTTCGGTTGGCTGCTGACTCTGTTCAGCGACATACTTGATCTGGTCTTGGATTTCGTAGGAAGTATCCTGACCTATCTGGACCCGATCATATTCATACCCGTTCTGGTAATCGTATCCCTACTGATCACAAAGCGCCTGTTCATGTCGCTTCTGATCGGCGCGGCCTTTTACATAATCTATTGGATGGGATACTGGAACAGCGCCATGGCCACACTGAACATGGTGCTGGTAGCCACCTTGGTGGCTGTGGTACTGGCGGTCCCTCTTGGGATCTGGGCCGCTGACAGCGAGAAAGCGAATCCTGTGATCAAGGCCCTCATGGACTTCATGCAGACGATGCCTGCCTTCGTCTATCTGATACCTGCTGTCATATTCTTCGGATTGGGGGTGGTCCCGGGAGTCGTTGCCACAGTCATATTCGCCATGCCGCCCGTGGTGAGGCTTACGAACCTGGGCATCAGGCAGGTTCCACCGGAGATGAACGAAGTGGCGGACGCCTTCGGATCGACCGGCTGGCAAAAGCTTACCAAAGTGCAGATGCCCATCGCGATGCCTTCCATAATGGCCGGCATCAACCAGTGCATCATGCTGTCACTCTCTATGGTGGTCATAGCTGCCATGATAGGCGGAGGGGGTTTGGGCGGAGATATAGTGTACGCCCTAAGCAGGATCGATGTAGCTGTCGGATTCGAAGCAGGTCTGGCCGTCGTATTGATCGCTATGACATTGGACAGGCTTACTCAGTCGTTCAAGGAGAGCAGAACGTGAGCTTCAGGCTCACGGGAGAAAGGAAATGGATGGAAAATATCTAAAAATAGGAGTCTTGGCAATATTAGTTATATTGCTGGGAGCCGGAGTCTACATGTACGCAGGTGGCTCCGAAGCTGAAAAGATAGAGAAGACAGGTGTGGTCCTGGAGGACGGGGCTAAACTCGGGCTTGTGGTGCCCCAGTATACCGTGGAAGAACTGGGTATCTCTAGCATATCCGATCTGGAGGCTCATGCTAGCGTTTTCAAGGGCAAGATAACCGGTATCGACGCCGGCGCAGGCATTATGGAGATGGCGGAGAACGCCATCACAGATTATGATCTGGACTCCTTCGAGCTTACGGCATCTTCGGAAGCGGGGATGCTCAGTGCACTTGATACCGCACTTGATGACCATGAACACATCGTGGTGACCCTTTGGGACCCCCATTGGGCGACCGGGGCTTACAACATTGTCTACTTGGAAGACCCGAATCTCTCCTTTGGAGAGGCCGAGTCCATAGAATCCTGGGCCAGGCCCGGGCTCAAGGCAGAGGATGCGGTTCTTGCCGGCTTAATGGAAAGATACACCTACGAAGTAAGCGAGTTCAACGGACTTCTGGCGCACATAGAAAACAGTGCACTTGATACAGGGGCAGCCACAAGAGAGTGGCTTGACTCCAACACCGAGACCTATAACATGTGGATCGGAGACGCGACACATCAGGAGAACCGCGGCGAGATCGAGATAGGCCTTGTCAACTGGGCATGCGCCGTAGGCTCGTCCAATGTTCTGAAGCATCTTCTCGAGGATTTGGGATACACAGTGAACCTCACAGTCGTCGATGCAGGCGTTATGTACACAGGCCTTGCCAACGGGGACATAGACCTCATAACCACGGCATGGGTACCGCTGACGCACAAGCACTACATGGAAATGTACGCCTGAGGCGAGGTCTTGGATCAACAACATCAAACCCTTTAACAACCATTTTTATCGTTTGTCACAGCCACCGTGAATGAAACGGGGATCTGCAAAATAGCATCAAAGCACTGAGACCTGATAAATATCTGCGAGTATATGCAGTATTCCCAGTCGAACATACGGCCTTTCGGGGCTGGGTTCGTCTTGATAGGACATTAATTAATATCTGCATCACTATGCGGGATAAGACACGAGGGCTGTTTTGATGGTCAGTGAGCTGAAGATAGGGATAACGGGACTTCCGGGTTCAGGGAAGACAGTGACATTGGTCAGTGTCATAGAGAAACTCAGGGAGGGCGGGTACACTATCGGCGGTATGATCAACGAGCCTGTCATGGATAACAGGCACCGTGTCGGCTTTACCGTACGTGACATAATGACGGGAGAATGTGCGGTTTTCGCCCATAACGACATTGGCGGCCGGGTTTCCGTCGGTAAAATGGGCATTGACATATCAATATTGGAGGATGTGGGCGTCAGGGCCATAAAGAATGCCTGTGCCGAATGCGACATCATAGTCATAGATGAGGTGGGGAAGATGGAAGTCGAGAGCCCCGCATTCGTTGATGCCGTGAAAGAGGCATTGGACATGGGCAAACCGATGATCCTCACTTTGCATAAGAAATCCAGGAATCCTCTGCTCCAGGACATAAGGCGCAGGGACGATGTGAGGATACTCGAGGTCACGCCGACCAACCGCAGCTTGCTACCTTTCAAAATAGTGAGCCTCATGAGCGGGGAAAATCGCAGATGAATGGCGTGAGGATAAAAGAAGGCGGAACAGAATTCATGGTGCCGGAAGAGCACTCCGTCAAAGGGCCCGGCAAGATACGAGGATCTGTTTTCTTCAATTCACAGATGGCGTTCAACAGGGACGTCAACATAATGCTTCTCAAAGCCTTGGGGAGAAAGAACATGAGCGTGGCCGACGCCATGAGCGCCACCGGCGCCAGGGCGGTCAGGATCGCTAATGAGGTTCCCGATACCTTCGTCACCGCCAACGACATAAATGCCGATGCGGTGGAATACATAAAACAGAACATAGAACTGAACAGCCTCGAGAACTGCGTCCCGTCGAACAGGCCTCTGGGCTCCCTTCTCGCGGAAGAGTCCTTCGACTATGTGGACCTGGATCCCTTCGGTTCCCCGGTGCCGTTCCTGCATGCCGCCATATCCGGATGCAGGAGGAAGGGGATCCTTGCCGTGACCGCCACGGATGCTGCCCCCCTTTCCGGGGCTCACAGGGCCAAGTGCGAGAGGAGATATTCCGCCAGGCCCCTGAGGGGGCCGATGTGCCACGAAGCTGGGCTTAGGATACTGATGGGGCACATATGCAGGGAGCTTGCTCGGCTTGACAGGGGGATGGTGCCCCTGCTGTCATTCAGCGCGGACCATTACTTCAGAACTTACATTCTAGTGGAGAACGGGGCGGCCGCTGCCGACAGATCTCTGTCCCAAATGGGATATATCTCCTATGATCAGACCACCATGGAGAGAGGATTCGCATCTGAAACGGACAAAGACCACAAGTACGGGCCCCTGTGGGGCGGGAAGCTGTTCGACAGAGAACTGCTGTCCCGCATGAGCTCGGAAGGCATGAGCGACCCGAGAAGATGCGCTTCCATACTGGAGATGTGGAGGCAGGAGATCGACTCCGTGCCCCTGGTATATTCAGTTGACGAAATATCCTCTTTCACCAAGAGGCCGACACCTAAATTCGAGGATCTCATGGAGTCCCTTAGAAGAAGAGGGGATGCCTCGAGAACTCACTTGGGGCCGGTGCTCTTCAAGACGTCTCTTCCTCTGGAAGAGATAGTCTCGGCGTATGATGAGGCGTATTCCGCAGGACATTGAGTGAAGCCGATAAATAGGGACAGCTTATTGTGTGTCCCTGATACAATGCCGACCCTCGCGATTATAGGAGCCCAATGGGGCGATGAAGGAAAGGGCAAGATTACCGATTATCTCGCAGAGAACGCCGATGCGGTCGTTCGGTTCCAGGGCGGGAACAATGCGGGCCACACCATCATCATAGGGGAGAACACGTTCAAGCTCCATACTCTTCCTTCAGGCATACTCCGGAAGGGAAAGCTGGCCATAATCGGCAACGGCGTGGTCATAAACATGGCTGATATGACGGAAGAGGCGAAGCAGCTGACAGACGCCGGAATGACCCTCGACTGCCTCAGGATATCCGACAGAGCCCATGTGATAATGAATTATCACAAGAAGCTGGATGGTGCCGAGGAATCCCGCAGGGGCAAAGTGGCCGTGGGAACCACAAAAAAAGGAATAGGTCCTGCATACCAGGACAAGATCGCCAGATGCGGCTTCAGGGCCGGGGATCTCCTGGAATCCGACCTCATAAAAGAGAAGGCCGGCGTGCTCCTGCCCATGAAGAACGAGCTTCTGGACATGTACGGCGGCGAACGCTGCGGATGCACCGTGGATAAGATGTGCGGTATGTTCGAGACCTGGAACGAAAGCTTCGGCAGATACATCTGCGACACGTCCGTCCTCATAAACGATATGATAGATGAGGGCAAGAACATCCTCTTCGAAGGCGCTCAAGGCTCGATGCTGGACGTGGACCACGGAACCTACCCTTACGTAACATCCTCCTCCACGGTCGGCGGGGGCATCTGCTCCGGTTCCGGGATAGCACCGAACAGGATCAAGGAAGTGGTCGGGTGCCTCAAGGCCTACACCACCCGTGTCGGAGAAGGGCCCTTCGTCACAGAGCTCTTCGGTGAGGAAGGGGCATATCTTCAGGACAAGGGCGGAGAGTTCGGGACCACCACCGGCCGCGGGAGGCGTTGCGGGTGGCTTGACCTCGTGGTCGCAAGGTATTCCGCAAGGCTATCCGGCATAACCCATTGGGCCATTACGAAGCTGGACGTTCTCAACGGATACGAGGAGATCAAGGTCTGTGTCGCATACGAGATAGACGGAGAGATCCTGAAGCACTTCCCCGCTTCAATACGCAAGCTGGAAAGGGCCAAGCCCGTCTACGAGACGCTGAAGGGCTGGAAGGACATGGCGGACTACGACGGAAGCTACAGATCCCTGCCGTTGGAAGCGAAAGAGTACCTCAGATTCATAGAAGAGAGCACCGGCGTGCCCGTCGGAATCATAAGCATCGGGCCGGAGAGATCTCAGACCGTCGACGTCTATAAGAAATGGTGGCCGGCTCAGGAACAATGAATAGTAAACGGGACTCCGGCCGAACATGTTCGCAGTCTCGCTTATTTCCGCCTGATCCCATCTGAGATTCGGGCAAAGACTTCCGGGATCACGACCTGAAAGGAAGTGATCACAATGGAAAAACTGAGTTGCAAAGAAAGATTCAGACGCGCAATGAGGCACCAAGAGGTGGACCGTCCGCCTGTCTGCGGTATGACCACAGCGGCCACGACGGAGCTCATGGATTACACCGGCGCGCCCTGGCCAGAGGTCCACACCGACGCAAAGCTCATGGCAAAGCTCGGACTCGGAGCATATCCTTTCCTGAAACTGGAATCGATAAGGATACCGTACTGCCTTTCCTATGAGGCAGAAATTCTCGGAGCCAACGTAAACCTTGGAAAGAAGAACAGCACGCCCATGGTGAAAGGGAGCAAGTACAGGGACAACCTGGATGCCGACCTGGAGCTGATGGACGAGAAGGAGATGCTCAGGGCCGGCAGGAACCCGGTCATCATCGAGGCGTCCAAGATCATAATGAAGGATAAGGCCAGCAAAGAGCTCCCCACAGTGCTGGGAGTCACCGGCCCCTTCACGATAGCAGGGCATCTGGTGGGAACCGAGAATCTTATTCTATGGACCATAACCGAGGAGGATATGGCTCACAAGTACTCCAACTTCGTATCCGAATATGTCGGCATGTGGCTGGAGTATGTGGACAAGAACCTGGGGTTCGACACCATACAGATGTCCGAGCCTTCCGCATCCTGGGACATGTTGTCTCCGGACCTCTTCGATACCTTCGCCCTGCCCAACCTGAAGAAGGTCTACAAGCGCATGGACGATACCATGTCCATCCTGCACATCTGCGGAAATATGCTGCCGATGCTGGATAACATGATCGGCACAGGGTGCACGGGATGCAGCATCGAGGAGAAGACCGATCCGTATCAGGCAGTCAAGAAGGCCAATAAAAGATCCGCTCTGATCGGTAACGTCGGGGTTGTAAGGCCGCTCCTCCAAGGTACCCCTGAGGATGTCAGGGTGATGACCGAGAAGAGCATCGATGCAGGATTCGATGTCATATCTGCCGGATGCGGGCTTTCCGCTCTGATCAAGAAGGAGAATCTCCGGATGATGGCAGAGACGACGGTGAATTACAAAAAGAAGAAGTAAAACCTCAAAAAAGGGTTCCGCTTACGGCGGGACCCGCCCATTTTCATTTCTGCTTCATCCTATCCCGGCTATCCATTGCATGACGCACCACCAGCCTCCTCTCCGCATCCCTCAATGAGACGCTGAGAGTGGATTTGGAACAATTCGCCATATCTGCCAGATCCTCCAGGGATATTTTTCGGGGTACGTCATAGTAGCCCATGCTATAGGCCAGATGGACATGCTCCTCCTGCTTGCTGGTGAGGGCCGACTCCACCTCCACCGGGTACGAGGAGATCTTCTCCACCCCGTAGCCCTCCGTTCTCATCCTGTTGAGAAGCTTATTCATAATCACCTTATTGGGCGCGAGGATCCGCCAATCGATGATATTATCGTTCTGCGGTATCGCGGACAGCAGGAAGCACCCTGATTCCGAAACTATCGAGGCGAGATCGCAGTTGTTGTTCAGGACCATCACCATACTTTGGGTCTTCGATATCTTCACGGCGGTGGCCTCACCATGCTCATTCTTGTAACTGTTAACCTTATCGACTATGTCCGGGTGCGTCCCATCCATATCCACCAGCTTGATCAGGGAGTACCCCATGGAATTGACCAGCGGAGAGCATTGGGTTATCTCGACCTTAAGGCCTTTTTCCTGCTCCACATCTATCGGAAGAACCTTGTGGCACGGGTGGCCGTCCGGACGCGCTCCGTACACCCTTCGGTCTATTCTGAGGATAGCGTGATGCATATTCCACCGAACGAACATGTTCGTGATTCTTCATAAATATGCCCCACAGTCATTCAAAATCAAGGTCCGATTCCGAAGTCTTTGCCCAGATGGAGGAATCCAATGACTATAGATCCTGAAAAGAAAAA
The DNA here is from genome assembly GCA_002502965.1 of Methanomassiliicoccaceae archaeon UBA381. Taxonomy (GTDB): domain Archaea; phylum Thermoplasmatota; class Thermoplasmata; order Methanomassiliicoccales; family Methanomethylophilaceae; genus RumEn-M2. The sequence goes on along the minus strand of DAQS01000003.1, from coordinate 51,287 downwards.
GAAAATGCTGTCCTACAGGTGGGCTATCTTCGGCATAATGGCCGTGGCCTACTTCTTCGTGTACTTTCACAGGACATCTACTGCCGTGCTCGCCCCCGACATACAATCGGCTTTCGGTGTGGGCGCCGCAGGAGTGGCACTGCTGGGCTCGATGTATTTCTACGCATACACCGTAATGCAGCTACCCAGCGGGATACTTACAGACAAATGGGGCCCCAGAAGGACCGTGACGATATTCGTAATATTGGCTGCCATCGGATCGTTGATCATGGGGATGGCGCCCAGTTTTGAGATCGCGCTTGTCGGGAGGGTACTGATAGGGATCGGCGTGGCCGTCATCTACATACCCATAATGAAAGTACTTGCGATATGGTTCAGAAAATACGAATTCGCATCCCTCAGCGGCACGTTGCTGCTAGTGGGTAACGTCGGAGCCCTGGCGGCGACGACACCTCTCGTGCTGATGACCGAGGCCCTCGGTATGAAGGGTGTTTTCACCGCCCTCGGAGTCATAACCCTGATAATCGCGGCCATGTGCTGGATAATCGTAAGGGACCACCCGAAGGACATGGGGCTGCCGGCCATCGAAGAGATCATCTCCGAGGAAACCGGAGAACCCATCAAGGAATCCACTTCAGCCAAGATGCCGATGACGGAAGCTTTGAAGATCACCTTCGGGAGCGGCAGGAAATTCTGGCCTCTCGCCATATGGTTCTTCTTCATGTACGGGTCGATAATGGTATACCAGGGACTTCAGGCCGGACCTTTCTACGGTGCAGTCTACGGATGGGGCAAGACCGACTACAGCATCCTCCTGATGGCGGTGGCCATAGGGATGATATTCGGGTGTCCTCTGGCAGGGATAATATCGGACAAGATATTGAAGTCCAGGAAAAAGGTGCTCATTGTGGGCACGCTCGCCTATACTTTGATATGGGCAGTGATCTGGCTCACCGCAGGCAGTCTCGGTAACTATGCGGGACAGTTCGCCATTAATTTCGCGTTCGGATTCTTCGGAGGGTTCTTCGTCGTATCCTATGCACAGATCAAGGAGCTGTTCCCGATCTACATCGCAGGCACGAGCACTGCCGCCCTCAACCTGTTCCCTTTCGCCGGAGGAGCGATACTGCAGCTTCTGTCCGGATACATGGTGGTGGATAAGACCCTCGCCCAGTTCCAGAACCTGTGGCTGTTGATGTTCGTCCTGATGGTGATAGCCAGCATCGCCGCGCTGATGAGCCTGGAGGCGAAGGACATAGAAAGGAGGGAAGCAAAGAAAGGATGAAGATGCCGGACTGAGAAAATTTTTTAGAAACCCTTTAGGCCGGTCACGAAGGAAGTGTCTCCCTTTGTGACCGGTTCCCCTTTCAGTGCTTCGCTCTTGCGAACATCTTCATATCCGCGCCCAAAGGCAAAGTGGCATCTATACCGACCTTCCATGTGGTGCCGTCGGATGAAGGGTCCAGAGAAGAGCCGGCGGCGCCCTCTATCCTTACCATCCTGTTGGCCTGGAATCTGGTGGCGACGGCCCATTCAACTTCCCTGTCGTCGAATATGTTGATGTCCCCGTCCACGATTATGACCTGCTTCATTGACGGATGACCGGAGAAGGCGGCCATTATTGCGTTCACGGCATCCCCCTCTTTGTTCTTGGTTATGGATACGACCCCGTTCAGCCAGCAGCACCCGCCCTCAGTGAGGCGGACACAATGGGTCTTGGGAACCACCTGCTTAACAGTCCTGTATATCATAGGCTCCCTGGGAAGGCCCATGAACAGGAAATGCTCGTTCCCTCCCGGTATCAACAGGGTCATGAGCGGGTCCTTGCACGTCCATATCTTATCGACGGCTATGACCGGCTGGCTCCTCACGGAATCGTAGGTCCCGGTTATATCGACGAAGGGGCCCTCGTCCGCCATCTCGGAGGTTATCCTGCCCTCGAACACATAATCGGCATCTGCGGGCACCAGGAGGCCGCTGTCTGTCCTCCCGACCTTCAGGGGCTTGCCCGTCGACATCATGCACATGGCTGAGGCTATTTCCAGCTCGTCCGTTTCATAGGCGGTGGACGTGGCTGCGGCCAGCATAACCTCCGGTGGAAGGCCTATGCATATCGCTATCCTCAGGTCCTCGCCCTTCGCCTTCGAATCCTTGTGCATTGTGAACAGGTGCCTTGGGACCAGCCTCACGGCTATCCTCTTGCCGTCCATGATCATCATCCTGTGGAAGGAGACGTTCTTCTTACCGCCGTACTCCGCGATTATTATCCCTGAGGCGACGTATCTGCCGCCATCATCAGGATAGTACTTGCATATCGGCAGCTCCGTAAGGTCCCTTTTGTCCGACATCTGCCTGAACGCCGGGTCCTTCACCTCTTCGGTCGCCACCGGACAGTCCAGGGCCTTGGACAGCACGTCAGTTATATCCTCCGGGGCTATGCCCATAGCCTCAGCTATCTTCTCTCTGGTGGAGAACAGGTTCCCCACAGCTTCCCCCCCATTGAGGGATTTGAAAACAACAGTCCTGGACTGATCCTCCGTCAGGATCCCGGTGGTCCTCTGGGTGTCCGGATCTACATGCTCTTTGACAATGAAAGCGGAATCGGGAACGTAGCGCCTTACCGACATGATTGCTCATGTACCCGCGCATATTTCAAATGTAACCCGGGACCAAGTGGCTGAATTGATATAGAACGATTCGATTCCTATGGTCATGCCCGACGAGATGATGGACGCCGTGATCAGGAAATACTCTCTGCAGAACGCAGTATTCTACAAAGGGAAGGCGAACCCCAGATCCGTAACGGGCAAGATACTGGGCGAATGCCCCGAGTACAGGCAGAGGTCCAAAGAGCTGACCGAGGCCGCGGAGAGGATCGTGGCCGAGGTCAACGCCATGAGCCCCGAAGCCCAGGCGAAGGAACTCGACAACATAGATCCCAATATGCTCGTCAGGGAAAAGAAGGAGAAGATCCACGGACTCCCCGATCTCGAGAATGTAGAGGGGAAAGTGGTCATGAGGATCGCCCCGGGACCGTCCGGGCCTCTGCACATAGGGCACACCCGCGTCGCCATACTGAATGACGAGTATGTCAAAAGATACGGCGGGAAGCTCATATGCAGATTCGAGGACACGAACCCCGACAAGATCGAGCCCGACGCCTATGACATGATAAAAGAGGACCTGGAGTGGCTGGGCGTGAATATCGACGAATACGCCGTCCAGTCGGAGAGATTCCAATATTACTACGATATAACGAGAAAGCTCATCGAGATGGGACACGGCTACATGTGCACCTGCGACGGCGACGAGTGGCGCAAGATGAAGGAGGAAATGAGGCCCTGCCCGTGCCGCGATCTCCCCGTGAAAGAGAATCTGGAGAGATTCGAGAGATTCCTCGCCGGAGGATATGGGGACGGGGAGGCCGTTGCCGTCATCAAGACCGCGATAGACCATCCGAACCCGGCGATAAGGGACTTCGTCGCCCTGAGGCTTGTAAGGCATCCCCACCCGAAGACCGGGACGAAATATGTCGCATATCCCATGATGAACCTGTCCGTGACCATAGACGATCATTTGATGGGGATGACCCACGTGATCAGAGGCAAGGACCATCTCAACAATACCCTCAGACAGGAGTACATATACGATTATCTGGGATGGAAGAAGCCCGTGTTCCACCACTACGGATTGGTGAATATACCCGATACCGTGCTGAAGACCTCTCTGATAAAACAGAGTATAAGGGACGGGGAGTACACAGGATGGGACGATGTAAGGACCGGCACCGTCAGAGCTCTCAGGAGGCGCGGGATAAGGCCCGAGGCGATCAGGAGATACTGGGTGGAGAACGGGATCAAGCCCATAGACATACAGTTCTCCTGGGATAACCTGTTCGCCATGAACAGGGACCTGATAGACGACAAGGCCGACAGGTATTTCTTCGTTGCAGATCCGGTAAGATACGATATCGAGGGGGGAGACGACCTGAAGGGCAGGGCGCCGCTGCACCCCGATCATCCCGAGAGAGGGTGGAGGGAGTATCATGTGGGAGGCTACAAGACCGTGTATCTTTCGGAAGCGGATTCCCTGATGTTCTCCCAGGCGGGGAAGGTCAGGCTGAAGGATCTCTGCAACATATCCTACGGCACCCCTGCAGTATACGACGGCAACGATGTATCGATATTGAAGGAGGGCGTCAGAGCGATCCAGTGGGTTTGCGGCGAATCGGTACGGGCCGAGGTGCTGATGCCTGACGGGACATCGGTCAAAGGGCTTGTGGAGAAGGCCATACTTGACGGTAAAGGGGACATGGTCCAATTCGAGAGATTCGGATTCGTCCGTGTGGAGAGAAGGAGCCCCGAGGGCGTGATCTGCATCTTCGCTCACCGCTGATCTCACAGAAGCGCATTGAACAGCGTGCCCACGATTACCGCGACGGCGACGGATGCAACTGAAACCGCCAAGGTCTCCTTCCAGCCTATCTCACGCCACATGGCCGCCATTGTGGCGATGCATGGCAGGTATATCGCCATCACTAAGCCGAATACCACGAATTGTGAAGGGGTCATGAACTCCGTCATGGGAGTCCCCGCAGCAAGTATCAGGAGCATGCCGTAGGCCATTTCCTTCCTCAGCACACCGACGAGGAACGCTATTATCGTCACGGCCGGAAGACCCAGCATCGTGACCGTGACAAACGAGAAGGGCTCGACTATCGGGTCAAGCAGATTGTATGCCAGCAGCGCCTCCATTATTATGCTGCCTATCAGCAGAAGAGGTACCGCTATCACGAAGAAATCCTTGATCCTGCTCCAAGCCTTACGGAGCACATTCTGCAGATTCGGAGAGGTCATCTCCGGCAGTTCCATCGAAAGATTGGACGGTTCATATGGAAGGATCTTGTTAAGGAGCGTGGCGACCAGAAGTGCCAGCAGGAAAAGGACGAACAAGATCATGAATGCGTAGACAGCCCCTGCGAACACCCCCGTAACACCCATTATTATGGCCATCTGAGCAGAGCAGGGTATGGCCATTGCGATGAGTGTGCAGACTATCACTCTTTCCCTCTTGGAAAGAAGGGACCTCGTCGCCATTATAGCTGGCACATTGCACCCCAGACCAACGACCATTGGTATGAAAGCATTCCCATGCATCCCGAACTTGTGCGTTACCCTGTCGAGAAGCACGACAACCCTGGGCAGATACCCGGTATCCTCCAAGATCCCGAGTATGATGTAGAATACCAGTATGTATGGTATGACCAGTCCCAGCACTGCCCTCAGGCTGTTGTCCAGGCCGGTCATTATTATCTCCCCCGTCTGACCTCCGGCATCCCTGCCGAAATCCGGCAGGGCGGTGCCTATGTAGGTATCATAGAAATCGGAGACCAGACCGTCGAGGAACGATCCTCCGAAGATCATTATTATGAATATCAACCCGAAGACGCCTGCAAGTATCGGTATGCCTGTTGACGGGTTGACGGTGATCTCGGAGATCCTCTCGGTAACGGACAGCTTCCTTTCCACTGCCCTCACGGCGCCCATCACTATCACGCGGGCATCGCCGTAACGGTCACGGGCCATATGCACGTTGAGAGGCTCTCCGTGCTCCTCCTCGAACTCCCGGCGCATCCTTGATACCAAGACCTCTGTGGAATCGGGTATGTTGTTGTAGAACCTCCCTATGCCCTCCAGGAGCTTCACGGCCCTCCCGCGGGCCCCGGGCCCTCCGGGAACATATCCCTGAAGAACGGCCAGATACTCTGCTATATGGCGATCGTACCTGACTCTGTAGTCGGATATCCTCGCGGACCCGGAAGTTATGGCCTCCATCAGTTCCTCTATGCCCTCTCCGCTCTTGGCAGATACAGGTATAACGGGGACTGAGAGCATCTTCTCCAGTGCGACCGTGTCGATCTCAAACCTCTTCTTCGCCACATCGAACTTATTGAGCGCCACTATGGTCGGGACACCCAGCTCCAGTACCTCCAGGCAAAGGACCAGGCTCGGCTCCAGATTGGATGCGTCCGCGACAACCACTATCATGTCGTTCTCGTCCGATGCGAGCATGTCCACGACTATGGTCTCGTCCTTTGACTCCCCGGACAGGCTGTATGTTCCCGGCACATCCTTGATGTTCAGAGTCCGGTCGCCCCTGCGGACCGCCGATTCCTCAAACTGTACGGTGGTGCCCGGATAATTTGACGATATTACCCCGACACCGGTCAGCCTGCTGAAAAGAGAGGACTTGCCGACGTTGGGCTGGCCTACGAGAGATAGGGTCAGCGGTACTCTGCCCGCGGCCTCGTCCTCCGTATACCCGTCCTGTCTCAAATCCGATCAGCCTTCCTCAACGAAGACCAGAGAGGCCAGGTCCATATCCAAAGCTATGGATGAACCGCCCACGCTGGCTATTATGGGGCCTTTCGAGGAGAGGCGGTTGTCGAGCCTTACCTTCCTCCCGGGCACGAAACCTATGGACAATAATCTCCGGATCTTCGCGGAATCGTCGCATTTGAGATGGGATATGACGCCCTCTCCGCCCGTCTCCATACGATCCAACGATAATGTCTGAGCTTTTACAAGCTCCTGATCGCCGAGATCGCCCTGAACATTCACTATGCGACTGAGCTTCTCCGCGGACCCGTCGGAAAGGACGTGCTCCATCCTGCATGCCTCCTCGTGGGCCTCGATGTCGCTGACATCGAGAACATCCGTGAGGAAGCGCTCCATTATCTTGTGCTTCCTCTTTATGCCGCGGGCGTACTCATCACCCTTCTCGGTAAGGGATACACCCTTGTATTTACGGTAATTGACCAGCCCCTGCTCTGCAAGTATCTTGAGCATCTCACTGACGCTGGCGGGGGACACCCCCATGAACTTGGACAGACCGGACGTCTTTACCACGCCCCCCTTCTCGGACAGGCGCAATATGTTTATCAGGTAGTCCTCCTGATTGCCCGTGATCATCAGTTTAGGAACCCCTACAGACTATATTAAACAATCATCTTCCCCGCAGACCGGTCAGCTTTCCTCATCGTTGTCCGGGGCGAGTTTGCGCTCCTCTTCCTTCTTCTTCAGCTTGGCGTCGATCTCTTCGCGCTCCTTTTGACCGGCAGCCTTCCTGTCCTCGATGGCCCTGTTATATTCCTCGATCTTGACAAGGCTCTCCTCCAGCGCCTTGAAGGACTCCATTGATGCGGGATCGGGGACAAATCTTCCGTCCGCATAGGCATTCCAATAGAATTCACCTATATCCACGGTCATCTCGTCGATGTTGCGCTCCTCTGCCTTGACCTTTGCCTTAAGGGCCTCTACGTCGGAGACTTCTCCTGCCCTGCTCCCGACTTTGCTTATCTTCCCATCCACCTTGTCAAAGAAACCCATAGGATTACCTCTCTGAGTACATGGAGGCCGATTTATAAAGATTTAAAGGACCGGCGCGGACCGCCGGCCCTTGTGGGATCAGGGAACGAGTTTGCGGTATCCGTATGCGGGCTCGTTGTCGTTGAAGCAGTATTTCACAGATTTGAAGCCTTTCCTGAATTCCAGGACGTCCGACTTGACCTTCTTGGTGTCGTCGCCCTTGCAGATGCGGGCTATGAAGGATGCGACCTCCTTCATGTCGCTCTCCTTCATGCCTATGCGGGTCATCTCCTGGGACCCGAACCTGAGCCCGGAAGGCTTGACTGCGCTCTCGTCCCACGGGAGCATGTTCTTGTTGCAGATCATATTCGCATCCTCCATCCTTTGGGCCACATCCTTACCGCCTCCGAATTCGGAAACGTCCACGGCTATCGCGTGGGATCTGGTGAATCCGAGGTCCGGGCAGAGCACGGGTACTCCCAACTCATAGAGCGCCTGACCCAGGGCCCTGGAGTTCTTGCACGCCTGGGCCGCATACTCCTTCGCGAATACCTTCATCTCGGCCATGGTGATGGCCAGGGCGGCCATCGCATGCAGATGGTGGCTGGAGGTCACTCCTGGGAAGACCGCTTTCCTCAGGGCCTTCTCCTGGTCATCGGTGAGGTTGTTCCCCAGGAGCATTCCGTGGTTGGGACCCGGGAATGTCTTGTGGGTACTCGAGGACATTATGTTGACCCCTTCTCTCAGAGGGTCCTGGAACTGCCCTCCGGCTATGAGACCGAGAACGTGGGCGGCATCATACCATACAAGGCATCCGATCTCGTCGAAAGTATCCTGCAGCTCCCTGAGGGGCGGCGGGAAAAGGAAAACGGAGAGACCGAACTGTGCCACCTTGGGTTTCACATCCTTCAGCAGCTTTATCGTACCGTCCACGTCGAGGTTCATGCTCTCCACGTTGAACGGGTAGTTCACGGAGTGAACGCCTCTTTGGCCGAAGGCACCGAATTTCTGAGTCGAGATGTGGGCGCCCTGGGCGAGAGCACACGTTGTTATCGTGTCCCCGGGCTCTGCAAAGGCGAAGAGAACGGCCATGTTGGCCACCGTTCCCGATATGGGACGGACATCGACGAACTGCGCTTTGAAAAGGTCCTCAGCCAGCTCCATGGCCTTTAACTCGACCTTGTCCACGTAGATGTTGCCCTGATAATAGCGCTTCCCGGGCATGCCCTCGGCGTATCTGTCAGCGAAGTCAGAGATGAGGACCTCTTTGGCCAGAGGGCTCATGAGATTCTCGGAGGCGATCATGGGGATGCACTCGTCGAACCATTCGTTGTGTGCCATCACGTTGTCTCTTATGTAACGGGCATCATCGTTCATGGTCATGCTCATGCGATTACAGCAAGCATTAAAAAAGTATTCCAGGACGGCCCCTCAATCCTTGTCGGATTCCTCGCCGTCGCTGATCTTTTCCTTAGCGTCGTAGACCGCATATTCCTGATCGGGGTCGGTGCTCCGCATCTGCGCCAACCTGAGGGATATGTAATCCCCGAGCAGAATGCAGCGGAGGTTCTTCTCGAGATTGCTCCCTCCCCTGACATGATAGACCTGGACATCCAGGCCCTTGTCCATGAGCACACCGAGAGTGGAATCGGTCATGTACCTGAGGACCTCGGAGGCCCCGTCATCGTATATGACCACGGGAACGAAATCCGCAGATATCTTGTCCTCGGTCCAGCCTATTATCTCATTGTGATTGAAGCCGGGTATGGTGCCGAAGAACGCCACCATCTTGGCGTTCTCGTTGATCTGGAACTTCCACCTCATGGAGGCGGAGCGCATGTTCGCCAGGCTGTAGATCACGGGTATGCGCTCTACGAGAGCCTCTGCGAATCTGTCAGGGGTGCTGTTCTCCTCATTGAAGGAGTCCCTGAGCTTCTTAAGTTCCGGGAGCATCGCCCTCATGGGCTCCCTGAACTCGCAGAATCCCATGTCCTCCAGTACAGCGCCCAAATGCCCGACCATGCTTCCGAGCGCACACCTGGACAGCATCCCGGAGGGCAGCTGGACTTTTATCCCGTACCCTTTCTCGTCGCAGCGCTTTCCAAGCTCGCCGCCGGAGGTCACGCACACTACGGGGCATTTCCTCTTCACCGCCTCCTTCTGGAGGTAGAGCATCTCGGTGGTGTCGCCGGAATAGCTGATTATTATCACCGCAGTATCATTCTTGACCCAGTTGGGCAGCTCGATACCGCGTATCACCGGAAGAGGAACGCTTGAGAAGCCTCCGGCATAATCTGATATTATATCACCGGCCATGGCTGAGGTGCCTACACCGCATATGCAGATCTTCCCCGTTTCCGGGAGCTGGGGCAACTCTGCCTCCAACGCCGTCTCGATCTGCTCAGGCATCGTCTTGATCTGCCTGCTGACCTCCGTATCCGAAATATCGAATCTCTCCAAGAGAGCCTCTCCCGTCCGTTCTATATCTTCCACCTATAAAACGGTGACATCGCCTCCCCGGGGCACCATTACAATTTTGTGGCATACCTACACATTTCATGGTACTTCAACAATATTATTTTTATACCTAGCCCTTGCCGAGCAAGAAGGTAGATAAATGAGGTTGGAGCACGTTCTCGACGAGATCAGGAAGGGCCGCATGGTTCTCGTATTCGATTTTGACGACAGGGAAAGGGAGACCGATATGACTATCGCCTCGGAATTCATCAGAAAGGAGGACATCAGACGCATGCGCAAGGACGCAGGCGGCCTGGTATGCACCACCACCCCTTACGCTAAAGCGAAGGCCCTGGGGCTTCCATTCATGGCGGACATATACGCCGACGACTCCTCCAAATACCCTCTGATGCTGGCCATGGCCCCCACCGACATACCGTACGACGGCACCAAATCCTCCTTCGGCGTCACCATAAACCACAGGAAGACATACACCGGCATAACCGATTCCGACAGGGCGATGACGATCGGGGAGTACGCAAGGACCATCTTCCAGGACAAGAGCGACTACCAGATCGCAGAGGAGCTCGGCAAGAACTTCAGGGCTCCGGGGCACGTTCACCTGCTGAACACATCCCAGGATATCCTCATGAACAGGAAGGGTCACACGGAGCTGTGCACAGCCCTCATGATAATGGCGGGAGTGAAGCCCTCCGCCACAATATGCGAGATGCTCGGGGACGACGGAGGGTCCGAGACCAAGGAGAATGCCATGGCCTACGCCGACAGGGAGGGGCTAGCATTCATAACCGGTGACGAAGTTATCTCCGCGTGGGAAGAATTCAAGAAGAAAAAGAGGTGAGCGCATGGTCAGGGTGATGGCTTCGGGAGTGTTCGACATAATACACACGGGCCATCTCTCCTATCTGGAGCAGGCCAAGGCCAAAGGCGACGAGCTCGTCGTGGTGGTGGCCTGCGACGAGACCGTTCGCAAGAACAAGCATGAACCTGTCACGCCCCAGGAGATGAGGGTGCGGCTCGTCGGCGCCCTCAAGCCCGTGGACAGGGCCGTCCTGGGCAGAAGCGGCGACGACATATACTCCATTCTCAGGGACATAGACCCAGACATAATAGTTTTGGGCTACGACCAATCCTTCGACGAGAAGGCGCTCGAGAAGAAGCTGAACGATAAAGGCTACAACATAAAGGTCTGTCGCGCCGACCGGTGCGCCGACGATCTCACCGCCACCAGGCACATAATCCGGAAGATACGCGGCACGGAGGCAGAGAAATGAAGTACATAGGCATCGCCGACACCACTTTCGCAAGATACGACATGGGTGGCGCCGCGGAGGACGAGCTCAAGAAGACGGGCACAGGATTCAGGATCATCAGACGCACGGTACCGGGCATGAAGGACCTGCCCGTCGCATGCAAGAAGCTCATTGAAGAGGAGGGATGCGAGATCGTGATGGCACTTGGGATGCCCGGACCCAAGGAGAAGGATAAGATGTGCGCCCACGAGGCCTCCACAGGCCTGATACGTGCCCAGCTGATGACGAACAAGCACATAATCGAGGTATTCGTCCACGAGGACGAGGCTTCCTCCCCCCGGGAGCTGGCAGAGCTGGCCGACGGCAGGACAAGGGAGCACGCCGTGAACGCTTACAACCTCATTTTCCGTCCCGAGGAACTGTCAAGACAGGCCGGGACGGGCCAGAGACAGGGATTCGCGGACGCGGGACCGGTAGTAAGAAAGAAGTGATAGATATGGCAAAAAAATACAAGATTGGAATGGTGGCTGCGGAGTTCAACTTCGATGTCACATCGATGATGATCGAAAGGGCCGAGGCGGAAGCCGAGTTCCTCGAGGTGGACATAGCGAAGAGGATCCTCGTTCCGGGGGTCTTCGATATGCCCCTGGCAGTCAAGAAGCTTCTGCAGGATGAGGATATAGACGGGGTAATAACCCTTGGAGCGGTAATAGAGGGCGAGACTGAGCATGATGAAGTGATAATCGCCCAGGCTGCAAGGAAGATTACCGATCTGGCACTTGACTTCAACAAGCCCGTGGCGCTCGGGATCACCGGTCCCGGGATGACGAGACTGCAGGCCGTCGACAGGATAGAGAAGGGCCGCGATGCAGTGGACTCGGTAGTCAAGATGCTGAAGAGGCTGTGAAGAGCTCACTGGTGCTTCAGCATGAAGCGTTCCAGCTTGTCGTAGGCCTCTTCCAATATGTCCTTCGAAGGCAGGAGTATGGTCCTGAAGTGGCCTTCTCCGAACTCTTCGCAGAAACCGGTGCCGTGGACCAGCACCACACCCTCTTCCTTTATCAGGTCAAGCACGAACTCCTTGCTGGTTGACCAATCGGTCAGCTCCACTTTCGGGAACATGTACAGAGCGCCCTTCGCCCTTTTGCTGGATATCCCGGGTATCTCGTTCATGCGCTTATAGGTGTAATCCGCACGCTCGCTAAGCCTGCGGTTAAGCTCGACTATGTAATCCTGAGGTCCCTGCAGAGATGCCTTGGCCGCCCATTGGCACGGTACGTTGGCGCATATGCGGGCCCGCAGCTGCTTCATCATCCCTTCGAACACGTCGCTGAGGATACCGGGCTCATCCATGTAGTACCCGTAGCCTATCCTCCATCCGGGCATCAGATTGACCTTGGAGAATCCGTTAAGCACTATCCTCGGCACATCCGACGGAAGCCTGGATACCGAATAGAATCTGGTTCCGAAAGTGATCTTGTCGTATATCTCGTCAGATATTATCGGTATGCCGAACTCTGCCGATATGTCCCCGATCTCCCTTATCGCCTTCTCAGAGTAGACCGCGCCTGTCGGGTTGTTCGGGTTTATGACGACCAGCGCCTTCGTCCTGTCGGTTATTCGGCTGCGGATCATGTCCACATCCGGATTCCAATCCTCCTCTTCGATCTGCCTGTACGGAACGACCTTGCCGCCATAGAATTTGATATATTGGGCATAGGAAGGATACCCCGGCCCCGGTACCATTATCTCATCCCCGGGGTTGATAAGCGTGCCCATAAGGACATTTATCCCCTCACCGACCCCGCTGGTGACGAATACTTTGCCAGGGTCTACCCTGGTACCGTGCTTCTCGAACTCCCTTTGGGATATGGCGCGCCTGAATTCCAGCTCGCCCTGGGAATCGCCGTAACCGTTGTCCACGTTGTCCACGGCCTCTCTGAGGGCCGCCTTGAAATACTCGGGCGTCTCGAAATCCCATTTGTTCGGGTCGCCTATGTTAAGGCGTATGACCTTCTTGCCGCTTCTGGCCACTTCGTCAGCGGGAACGGATATCTCCCTGATCGCGTAATCCATCGCCATGGACCTTTCCGAAGCCACGATATTTCTAACCATGCGGTTCGGGGGTCGATTGTCTCATCCGTATTTAATATGAGATAGTATGCAGCCCATCTGCCGGGGAACGTTTAATAAGTACCCGGGTGCTCAACCGGCCTATGGCCATAGTAAGGCTGGGGAAGAATCATCTGAGATGGTGCGACTCCTGCGATCTCCCTATACTCGAAGAGAAGAAATGCCCCGTGTGCGGAGGGGAGACCCATGAGGTGGATGTCACTCCTCCCGGGGACGTCAGACCGGCCTTCGATCACGATCTGGATCTCATACGAAGGGTGGCGGACTCCCAGTTCGGAAGCGGTTCCGGCGATGCGCTGATCCCCCCCGGCAGGGCCGTGATCCTGAACAAAGCGCCTTCCATCGACAGGATGGACGAGATCATCTGCGAGGGCAAGACCCTCGCGAACATACGTTACGATATGGGCAGGGGCTGGGTGCTCGTCAACAGGATGCAGGGCGCCATGAGAATAGCTCCCGTCGCCACGAAGGGCTACGTGATATGCGCTGACTCTGCAGTTCCCTTCGTGCAGGACAGCAAGAATCTTATGGCCCCGGGCGTCGATGACGCGCATCCGGACGTGGTGTCGGGCGACGAGGTCATAGTGATCACAAAGGACAGAAAGGCTGTCGCCACAGGTTCGGCCAGGATGTCCGCCCGAGAGATGATCGACAGCGAAAGAGGCCTGGCGGTAAAGACCAAATGGGTCAAGCCGGAAGAGAAGATCCCCGACGGGACCAACCGCACATGGGACGAGATCGCGGAAGCAAATCGCGGGGTGATCGAGCGCAGGCGCGATGAGGCCGTCGGATTCATAAAGAAGACGGTGGAGGCTAACAAACTGCCGGCGGTGGTATCATTCTCGGGAGGCAAGGACAGCCTTGCCACCCTGTTACTGACGCTGGACGCCGGATACCGCCTCCCTGTGCTCTTCGTGGATACGGGCCTTGAGTTCACTGAGACAGTTGAGCACGTCAGGGATGTGGCGGAGCGCCACGGCCTGAAGCTGATAGCAGAGAGGCCCTCCGACGACGCCTTCTTCGGTAACCTCGTCTTCTTCGGCCCTCCGGCCAAGGATTTCAGATGGTGCTGCAAGACGAACAAGCTCGGACCGACGGTGAAAGCGATAAGCACCAATTTCCCCGATGGTGTTCTCTCGTTCATAGGCCAAAGGCGCTACGAATCCGAGGCCAGGAAGAACAAGCCCCGTGTATGGAGGAACCCCTGGACGCCGGGACAGCTCGGTGCGTCGCCGATACAGAATTGGAATGCTTTGCATGTCTGGCTCTATATATTCTACAAAAAAGAGCCTTTCAACGTATGGTACACACGGGGACTTGACCGCATAGGCTGCTTCCTCTGTCCCGCATCGGACATCGCGGAAGCGGAAGCCGTCGCGGGAGCTTCCGACCGCTACGCCCAATGGGACCGATACCTGGACGATTACAGGGAATCCAAAGGCCTCCCTCCCGAATGGAAGGAGTATCAGCTGTGGAGATGGAAGAATGTGCCACAGTCGGTACGCGAGTATGTCGCCAACACATCGGGAAAGGAAGTGAATCAGCTGACCAAGCAGTCCGTCAAGGCCGAGAGGGGGCCTCTTACCCTGAAGATGCAGGAGGGCTACTCCCCCTGTACCATAGGATACAGCGTAGAAGGGGCCCTGTCAAGGCCGGTGGATCTTCAGAGGCTGCGGGGATTCGCCCACGTGCTGGGGAGCATGGTGGAGCTTGATCCGGACGGGGAATGGCTCACGGCAGATTACCTGACCGTTTTCAGAGAAGGCTCTATAATGTCGAAGGCCGCCGTCGAGAAGGATGCCCGTTCCAATATGGAGAAGATGTTCGAACTGATAATCCACTCGGAGCAGTGCGTGGGATGCTCTCTCTGCGTGGCAAGATGCAGGCAGGGCGCTCTCAGAATGGTTGATGGGAAAGTAGAGATAGAACCGGACCTTTGCATAAGATGCAGGGACTGCCTGGGACCGTGCCCGGCAGTGAATTTCAGAGCGGATACGGAAGAGGACCTCTGATCAGAGCCTCTTGAATCCGCGGAATATCCATTTCGTTATGGATTTGATGCCGTACTTAACGGATTTCACGATGCCCCTGTGCCCGCTGAAGGGCTCGGTCTCCTTGTTCATGACGGCGGCCATTACATCCTGCCATGTCCTGCAGGAATCCGGTATCTCGATGTACCCTTTTCCGATGGTATCCGGAGTGTGAGAATCGCTGCCCGCAACAACCGGTTTGCCCACGGACTTGGCGAGCATCAGGGATTTGATATTGGAAGCTTTGGAAGAGCGTCTGTTCAGCGCTTCCAATCCGTCGAACTCGGGTATTATGTTCTTCTCCCCTATCCCGGACCACATCCTGTAAGGATGGGGTACGAATGCCAGACCGCCCTTATCGTGTATCGCATTCACGGTGTCCAGGACGCTCATTCCCTTGGGTATGTCCTCCGTGATCCCGTATGCCAGGATGTGCCCCTCGGAGGACGTTATCTCGACACCGGGAACAACGATTATCCTTCCGTCGTCCTTCAGCATATCGTATGCGGCCACCGTATTGTGATCAGTGACCGCTATACAGCCCAGTCCCGCCTCCAGAGCGATATCCACCAATTCCTCTACCCTGGTCCTGCCGTCGGAGATCTCCGTGTGGATGTGCATGTCCGCCTTCATCTCACAGAGGCCCCGTCGGTTATTGCCGACTCCAATGTGGCTATGGAACCTTTCCCGTCGGAGAGGGGCAACACCTTGTCCCCGTCAACTATCAGGACGACCGGGTCCGGCGATCCTTCAGGCAGATTGGCACCTATGCTCGAAGCGGATCTTCTTGAATGCACCTTCATGACCGCCTCCGTGAATTCCTTGTACTCTATCCTGGATCCTTTCGATCCGAGCCCGGAGTCCATCCTTGTACCGTTGGGCAGATCTGATGACGGCGTCAGAAGAAGCACCTTCCCGCCGCCAAGGTCCTCGTCGTCCGCGGCCAGGAGCATCCCCTCTGATTTGAACCCCCTCAGCTTCGCCGGTTTGAGATTGAACACCATCAGGACCTTCCTGCCGACCATCTGCTCTTTGGTATAGTAGGCTCTGAGACCGGCCACTATCTGCCTGGGCTCTCCCGCGTCTACGTTAAGGACGAACAGCTTATCGGCATCGGGGTGGTCCTCCGCAGACGTCACCTCGGCGACCCTTATGTCCAGCTTCCCGAACTTCGCGAAGTCCTGAGGCTCGTCCCTATGAACATCCGGGTCTTTCTCTTTCTCGGGTTTCGGCAGTTCCACTTTGGCGTATACGGGTGCCGGGCTCTCCAGTACCGTGCCTTCTTTGAGGGGCTTGAGAACCGACCCGTATCCGCTGCTTTCCAGGGAGACGCCGGGCTCCAGATAATTCCAGATCCTCTCCGAGGACTTAGGCATGAATGGCCAGGACATTACCGCAAGGGCCTTGACCAATTTCAGATTGCTGTTGAGAACCTCTCCGCACTTCTTCTTGTCCGTCTTCATAAGAGCCCAGGGCTTCGATTGATCGAAGTACCTGTTCCCGAAATGTGCCAGGTCCATAAGCGACTTGAGGGCCTTCTTGAAATCGCACCTTCCCAGGTATCCGCTGTACTCTCCGAACGCCTTCTCTATCTCCGAATCCACGTCAGAGGTATCACCCGCCTCGGGTATGGAGCCGAAATTCTTGTGAGTGAAGCTCAGGCATCTGTGATAGTAGTTCCCGAGATCTGCAACCAATTCGTTGTTTATCTTTACGGCGAAATCCTCCCACGAGAATTCCGAATCATGTGTGTCCGGCATTATCGCAGACAAATAATAGCGCACTATATCAGAATCGTATACGGACAATACTGACGGAATATCTATGGCACCGCCTCTGCTCTTGGACAGCTTGCCTCCGCGGAACATGAGATACTCGTTGGCGGGTATATCGTAAGGCAGATTCAGTCCGCCGTAGCCCATCAGCATGGCCGGCCATATTATCGAATGGAAGGGTATGTTGTCCTTCCCCAGGAAATAGTAATGCTTCACATCCGGATCTTGCCAGTACCTCTTCCAGAGGTCGGGGTCGCCTGTTATTGAAGAGTACTCCTTAGAAGCGCTCAGATAGCCCAGGACGGCGTCGAACCACACGTATATGACCTTGCCGCCCCAACCTTCCACCGGCACCGGGACTCCCCATTCCATGTCCCTGGTTATCGCCCTGTCATGGAGGCCGTCCTTGAGCCAATTGGTAGTGAACGTCTGTACGTTGGATCTCCACCACCTGTTCGTGTCAAGATACGACAGCAGGGGATCGTTGAACTCCGACAGTTTCAGGAAGTAATGCTCTGTGGGCTTTACTTCGGGAACGCCGTCACAGTGGACGCAGCGCGGGGATATCAGGTCCCCCGCTTCGAAGGTCTCGCCGCAGGAGTCGCACTGGTCGCCCCTGACGTTCTCCATGCCGCATACCGGGCATATCCCCTCGACATACCTGTCCGGGAGGAACCTTGCACAGCTTCCGCAGTAATACTGCATGCTGTCCTTCTTACAAAGATGCCCTTTCTCAAGAAGAGCAAGGAAGAAATCCTGCACAGTCTGTATGTGATTCTCCGTGTGGGTCTTCGTGAAGAGCGAGAATTCGATGCCCATATCCTCGATGGCTTTCTTATTGATCCCGTGGTACCTGTCGGCGACCTGTTCCGGACTGGCTCCTTCCTTCTCCGCAGTCACCGTTATTGGTGTGCCGTGCTGGTCAGACCCCGAGACCATTAGCACCTCGTTGCCCAACAGCCTGTTGTACCTGCTGAATATGTCGGGTGGCAATATGGACCCCGCCATATGACCCAGATGTATAACGCCGTTCGCATACGGCCAAGCAACTCCTATGAATATCCTGGACATGAGCAAGCCCCTGATAGGTGACGCTTATTTTAACAGTTATGTGCCCGACCTCATGCCCTTGGTAATGGAACCTAGAAGTATCAGGCTCCAAAGCCCGGGCAGAAGGGACCCTATGATCTCCATGGAGGTTATCCCCCACCAAACAGATTCCATTGTACCGACGGTGATGATCAGTATGTAGCAGACCGGAAGCTGCAGGACATTCCTGAATGTAGTAGAAATGAAAGAGTTGAAACCTCTTCCCACGGCCTGGAAAAGCGTCGTGGACATGCCGCCCCATGCCACAAAGGGCAGGAATAGGCAAAGGTACCTGAGGCACAGGACCATGTCGTCCCTGAGATATGATGTGGATGCGTCATATGTGAATATCAGCGTCACGTACTCTGCGAACACGAACATCAGCGCGCTCAGTATCACAAGGAATACGGCGCTGAATCTTATCCCGAAGAAGTAAGCGGATCTCAGCTTATCCTTTCTCTGGGCACCGTAGGCTGCCGCGCATACCGGAACGGCGGCACCGCATATGGCCATCATAGGTATCATAGCCAGCATAATGAGCCTCCATACCGAGACGTAGATCCCGACGCCATCGGTGCCCCCGACAATTATTATCAGCATATTCATAACCGCAGAGACAAGGGATATTATCAGCATCTCCATGGACGAGGGGATCCCGATCCTCAGGATATCCTTGTAGATCTCCTTGTCCGGCTTGGAGTCCCTGAGGGTCATTGTGACATACGTCCTCTTCTTGGCGAAGAAGAACAGATAGAACATCACTCCCAAAGATATCATGCTGGCTACAACAGTTGCCCAGGCTGCGCCTGCTATCCCGAGTCCCAGACCGTAGTCATATATCATCAGCGGATCCAGGACCATGTTCGATCCGGCCATCAGGAGCTGGGCATTCATGGCAGCCTTGGCGTTGCCTTCCGCCCTGAGTATACCGCCCATCACTCCGTTCAATATCATGAACGCCCCCATCAGGAATATGGGTGTGCCGTAATCAACGCAGAGATCGATGGTGTCGCCTGCACCCAGTATCAGCAGCAGAGGCCTCTGGAAGATCAGCAGAAGAGCGGATATCGGTATCGAGACCGCTATCGTCAGGACCATGGCCTGGGAGGCTATCTTGTCAGCGGTCCTCTTCTCCCCTCTCCCAATGGCCCTGCCGATGGCGGAGGCCGCACCCACTCCCACGCCGTTGCCCACGCCTACGAGTATGAAGAAGAGAGGGAATACGAAACCGACGGCCGCGAGGGCTCCCGGTCCGAGGCCGGCCACCCATACCGAATCGATGAGATTGTTCGCGGTTTGGACGACCATGGCGATCATGAAGGGCACTGAAAGCGCCACTATCGCCTTTTTCGGATCCCCGAGAAGTGTATCCACCCCTTTGGTTCTGTTCTCCTCTACAGACTCCATGTTATCTGCCTTTAGACCTATGTTATATTTCAGCTTAATCTTGAACAGACACTTCCAAGAAACCTTATATCGGACCCCACGATTGTCGTTGCCATGCGTATAGCCTCCGTCATACATGACCGTTGCCAAAACAAGAAGTGCAACAGGGAATGCATCAGATTCTGTCCCATGGTGAGAACGGGAGTGGAGGTAATAACCGAGGGCGAAAGAGGAAAGCCGATAATCTCCGAGACCCTCTGCTCAGGGTGCGGCATATGCTCCAACAAGTGCCAGTTCGAAGCTATCAAGATAATAGGCCTCGCCGACGAACTGGTGGGGGAGATGGTGCATCAGTATGGCGAGAACATGTTCCGCCTGTACAGACTGCCTGTTCCGAAAAAGGGCCTGGTCACCGGTATACTCGGTCCCAACGGCATAGGGAAGAGCACAGCCCTCAACATGCTGTCCGGCCTCGAGATCCCGAACCTTGGGAATTATGAGAAACCTCCTTCCAAGGATGACGTGCTGGCACATTATGCGGGCAGCGAGATATACGATCATTTGAAGAAGGTCTACGAAGGCAAGATAAAGATGGCCCTGAAACCTCAGTACGTCGATAGGCTGCCGAAGGCATCCAAGGGAGTGGTCAGGGATCTCCTGGAAAAGGTCCAGGAACGCATGACAATAAAGGAGGCCGCTGAGGAGTTCGATCTCACAAACGTCCTCGACAGGGGACTGGACAAGCTCTCCGGCGGAGAACTCCAAAGACTGGCCATGGCCGCGACCCTGATGAAGGATGCCGACATTTACTATTTCGACGAGCCGTCATCTTACCTTGACATATACCAGAGGGTGAAAATGGCTCGTCAGATCAAGGCCGTGAGCACCGAAAAACAGGTCGTGGTCATAGAGCACGACCTGGCGATAATGGATTTCCTGGCCGACAACGTCAGCGTTGTCTACGGCTCCGAAGGCTCCTACGGGGTCTTCACCCTGGCCAGGCAGGTCAGGACCGCCATAAATGTCTATCTGGACGGCTACCTTCCGGAGGAGAACATAAGATTCAGGGACAGGCCCATCGAGTTCTTTGCGTCCCCTCCCAGAGGAGAATGGAAGACCGCCACACTCGTTGAGTACGACAACCTCTCCAAGGACTTCGGGGGATTCAGATTGGACGTGGAGCCGGGAGGCATCAGGATGGGGGAATCCGTAGGGGTGGTCGGGCCAAACGCTACAGGGAAGACCACTTTCGTGAAGATGCTGGCAGGCGTCCTTGAAGCGGACACCGGTGAGCTTGATACGAAGCTGGAGGTTTCATACAAGCCTCAGTACATAACACCTGATTTCGAAGGGACGGTCAAAGAGATGCTGTATTCCGAATCATTTGAGAAGATGGAGTCCGGATTCTTCGAGACCGAGGTCCTGGAGCCCCTGAGCATAAAGCATCTGATGGAGAAGAAGGTCACGAACCTCTCCGGCGGAGAGCTCCAAAGAGTGGAGATAACGAGATGCCTGGCGAAGGATTCGGACATATACCTCTTCGACGAGCCCTCTGCCTATCTCGATTCCAACCAGAGGATGAACGCGGCCAGGACCATAAGGCGCATGATGGAGAAGACCGGGAAGAGCGGTATGATTGTCGATCACGACATATATTTCCTGGATATGGTCTCGGACTCTATGATGGTATTCGGAGGAGAGCCAGGGAAGAGAGGTCTGGGGGCCGGGCCATATGACATGAGAGAGGGCATGAACAGATTCCTCAAAGCAGTGGACATAACCTTCCGCAGGGACAACGATTCACACAGGCCCAGGATAAACAAACCGGAGTCCAGGCTGGACAGGGAACAGAAGTCGAAGGGCGAGTATTATTACGCATAGATCCCGGTTTCATAACCGCTGGGGTCTCTATAGATTGAAGTATTCTCAGATTTATTATATAGAGAATACACCTACTTCTGCAATCAATGCGATCTAAAGCAGACACGCACGTTCACACGTATTTTTCTGGAACCACCAGATACAAGGCGCTGAAATTCCCTGAATCTGTCACCACTCCGAAGGAACAGGTGGACCGCGCGATAAGGAACGGTTACAGCGTCATCTGCATCACGGATCACAACACCATCAAAGGCGGCGTTAACGCGAAGAAATACGGTTCAAGTCTTGACAGCATAGACGTCGTCGTCGGAGAGGAGATAGATTCGCGCGAGGGCGAGATAATAGGCCTCTGGCTCAATGAAGAGATCCCGAGAGGCCTGTCTATCGAAGAGACGCTGGATCTCATAAGGTCCCAGGGAGGGGTTGCCATAGCTCCTCATCCCTTCAGTTTCTACGTGCACTGCCTCGGAGAGAGGATCTTCGATCTGGACATTGACGGGATAGAGGTCCTGAACGGCGGGCATCCGGACGGGTATACCAACTCCCGGGCGCAGATGGTCTGCGAGGACAATCCGGGCAGATGGGCAGAGATCTCCGCCAGCGATGCCCATTCCACCTACACGGCGGGATACGCATGGACTGAGTTCGAGGGCAGCGGCGAGGACGACCTGAGGAAGGCTATCCTCTCCAGATCCACCGTTCCCGTCGGCAGGCCGGCCCCTGTATTCACCCAGGTCCAGTGGAGCATAGAGGTCGTCTCCAAAGCAAGGAAGATGATCGGTAAATCCTTGGTGAACAGGCTGCCGGAGGATCCTGACAACCCCATAGTCACGAAGATCCATTCCATAAGTTCCGGGAAGAAGATAGCGGGATTCGTCGGAGGCCTGATCTACATCACACCTCCTTTCCCATTCATAGGCACCATGCTGAGCACGACCTGGCTCAAGAGAAGGGCTCAGACCCTGACGTATGAGTTCGAGACCAAATTCAGGCGCAACTCATCCAAACGTATCAATGAATTCGAATACTGCGGCACGGATTCCGGGTGTCCCAAGACCCTGAAAAAAGGAGAACCGAAGAAATGAACCGGGTGTTCAAGGTAAGGGTCTCCGTCCCCGAGGAATACGCCGATCGGATGATGGATGCCATAGATGCGAATATGGAACCCGTGTATCCCGGATATACTCGTACATTCTCCATTGTAAGGTCCAAAGGTACATGGGTCTCTGAAAAGGGATCGAAGCCCTTCATCGGCAAACAGGATGAGGCTGTCTGCGTCGAAGAGCTGATATTGGAATTCGCTGTAAAAGAAAAGGATCTAAAGGAGGTCCTTAGGGCTATAGGGAGGAAGCACCCCTATGAAGAGCCGGGCGTGGACGTCATAGAGATTATTCCCTGGAGATCCCTGCTCTGATCACTTGCCCAGGGAGTATATGCTGTCGAAGGTCCTCTGAAGGCGGTGGATCTTGAGGCTGTTCTTCCTCATATTCAGGTCCCCTTCAGATATCAGACCTATCTTGAAGAAGTCCTCGAGAGCCTTGTCCGCAGAATCGTAATCTCTCATATGGCCGACCAATATGTCTATGGTCCTGTTCCTGAACCTGAAATCTTCCTGCTCTTCGGATAGCGTCTTGCTTTCTCTCAGCGAAACATACATCTCTCTTCCGCCGCGGCAAAGCTCCAGGGCCTCCTCCCAGCGTTCTGACTGAAAGAGAGCGTCGATCAACGCTTCGTTTATCTCGAAACGGCGGATCTCCGTGTCTGCGAACGCAGCCGCGTGACGGCACATTTCCGCCGCGAAATCATAGTTCTCATCACCCATCGCGCCCCGGATGATGTGCATGAGCATATCGAAAGCGGAGAGCTCCGACGCGTCTTCCGCATATCTCCTTACCCTTACCTTATCCCTGTCTGAAAGGGCCCCGTACCATTTCGATAGCCCGGCACCGGATATCCCCGCAAGGCCTTCGTCCTTCTTCCTGAACAGCATGTTAACCGCAATGTCGAACTCTTGATTAAAGGTTGTTCTGCAAGCTTATCTTTCGTTACCCCCGCACTTGGGTATCTGGTTCTCCACGGTCCACCTGACGTACCCCCCGAACTCGCTCTCCCGTTTTTCGCAATCCCTGTTGCACATCACACAGAAATCGTATGTGCAGGGGTCGCCCATGAGCATCAGGTCCACCGTGTTGTTGAACTTCGTATTTATGGCTTCGACCACTTCGTCTATCTCCCTGCTCTGGGCCTCTATGGTCATATCTCTGGGGAATGTCACATGCATATCTATGTGGAAAGTGCTGCCGTTCTTCATCACCCGTATGTCGTGAATGTCTATCCAATCGTCGTGCCTGTGCTCGCTCAGGGTTTCCACGACCTTCTGAAGGACCTCCATATCCGCTTTGGACATTATCGTATCCATGGATGCCTTGACGACCCTGATGCCTGTGTAGAGAACGATAAGGGCGAAGATCACCGCCACCGCACCGTCCATCCACGGGACGCTGTATCCCAGATGATTCGCTGCCAGTATTATCGAGAGACCTGCTATGATCCCCGCAGAAGTGTATGTGTCGGTGCAGAGGTGATAACCGCTGGCCACCAGGGCTTGGGACCGGTTCTTCCTCCCCTTTGCTATGGCCATCCTCCCGGCCGCATAATTCGCCACTGCCGCCACTATGACAAGTACCAGACCTATGTCAAGGTCATTCAGGGACGAGGGAGAGATGATGTTCCGTATGGCCTCCATCACCATTATCGCGCCTGCGACGCACATCATCAGCCCTTCAATGGAGGATGATATGGCCTCGGCACCGCCGTGGCCGAAGGGGTGCGCCTTGTCAGGCGGTCTGGATGACAGATACAGGGCGTAAAGTCCCACCGCCCCCGCGGTGACGTTCACGATGCTCTCCAGAGCATCGGTCATTATGGCCACGGAAGAGGTGATGTACCATGCGGAGATCTTAACGGCCAGAAGGGTTATGCCCAGGATCAGTATCCATCTGCTGAAACGATAGCTGTCCTCGGCGACAGAGCACGAATTCTCCGTATGGCTCATAGCTACGTCAACCGTTCAGGGCCGATTTTAAGCTTGCTACGGAAGATGTCAGTTGCTCATGCCTATGCGGACGGCCCGAACGTTGGTATCGTACAGCTCCGCCTTTCTGGCAGGAACGCTCTTCTTGATGCCTTTTAGCAGATTCTCCTCGGAGCAGAAACCCGTCTCCCTGAACATCTTTCCCAGGATTATCATGTTCGCAGAGCCCTTCAGATCGTTCTTGTCGGCCAGTTCCGATGCGGAAATGTAGACTGTTCTGACGTCCGCTCTCTCGACCTTCTTGTCTATCAGAGAGCTGTCAACTATTATCAGGCCGCCCGGTACCACGGAGTCCTCGAACTTCTCCAGTGACGGAAGGTTCATGGCTATTAGGACGTCGGGAGTCACTACCAGCGGAGACCCGATCGGCCTGTCGGATATGCATACGCTGCAGTTAGCGGTTCCTCCGCGCATCTCGGGACCGTAGGACGGGAGCCAGGATATCTCCTTGCCCTCCATCAGGCCCGCGTACGCCATGACCTTGCCTGTGAAGAGCACACCCTGACCGCCGAACCCCGCCAGAAGCACATTCAGATCCTTCATTTCCTGACCTCCTTGATGTCCTTGTAGACTCCCAGCGGATAGTAGGGTATCATCTTGTCGCGCAGCCACTGGAGGGAATCCTCCGTGGAGAGGCCCCAGTTGGTCGGGCATGTGGACAACAGCTCGACTATCGTGTATCCCAGCTTCTCGTCCTGGTACTCGAAGGCTTTCCTGATCGCTTTCTTAGCCTCATTCACATGCTTGACGCTGTTCAGAGCGGCGCGCTGGGCCAATGCGACACCGTCAAGGGTCGCGAGCATCTCGCATACTCTCAAGGGGTGCCCGGCCTCGCCTACGTCCCTGCCGTAAGGCGTTGTCTGGGTGATCTGACCCGGAAGTGTGGTGGGTGCCATCTGGCCTCCGGTCATACCATAGATCGTATTGTTGATGAATATCGAGGTTATGTTCTCGCCGCGGGCGGCAGCGTGAACGGTCTCCGCCGTGCCTATCGCCGCCAGATCCCCGTCACCCTGATACGTGAAGACGATGCTGTCGGGCCTGGCGCGTTTAACTCCCGTGCCTACGGCGGGTGCCCTCCCGTGGGGCGCCTGCACCATATCGCAGGAAAAGTACTCGTATGTGAAAACAGAGCATCCGACGGATGCTATCCCCACCGCCCTGTCCTCCATTCCAAGCTCGTCTATGACCTCTGCCACAAGCCTGTGGGCTATCCCGTGGGTACAGCCGGGGCAGTAATGGAACGGCTTGTCGGTCAATGCGTGGGGTTTCGATGTGATCTTGGCCATATCATGCACCTCCGCTAAGCCTGACTATCTGATCGTAGACCTCTCCCGGCGTGGGTATGACGCCGCCCGTGCGGCCGTAGAATCCCACCGGCTTCCTGCCGTTGACGGCCAGGCGAACATCCTCCACCATCTGGCCCATGGACATCTCCACTGTAAGGAACTTCTTCGTCTTCTCTGAATCTGCGGCCTTCCCTATTGCGTTCTCCGGGAAAGGCCATAGTGTTATGGGCCTTATCAGCCCGGCCTTTATGCCTTCCTCCCTTGCCTTGTTGACCGCGGATCTCGATACACGGGAGGATGCACCGTATGCGACGACTATTATCTCCGCATCTTCCGTAAGATATTCCTCGGCGCGCTGCTCCTTCTTCTTGATCTCATCATACCTCTTGTAGCGCTCGACGACCAGGTCTTCCAGGTCATGGGGCTGTATGTAAAGGGAATTGACCACGTTGTGCTCTCTGTTCCCGCCGTGGCCGCATGCGGCCCAGGGCTTCTCCGGGAGCTCATCGCCGATGGGCTCCGGCAGAACGACAGGCTCCATCATCTGGCCCAGCATACCGTCCGAAAGGACCATGGTGGGCATGCGGTACCTGTCACCGAGCTCGAAGGCGCCGGCGACCAGGTCCACCATCTCCTGGACGGTGGACGGCGCGAGGACGATCATGTGGAAGTCCCCGTGGCCCGTGGACTTGGTCGCCTGGAAGTAGTCCGCCTGGGACGGCTGTATGCCTCCAAGACCGGGACCTCCGCGCTGAACGTTAACTATTAGCATCGGCAGGTCGGACCCCGCGATGTATGATATCCCCTCCGCCATGAGGCTTACTCCGGGAGAGGACGTAGAGGTCATGACCCTGACGCCGGCCGCGGCAGCCCCCAACACCATGTTTATCGATGCCACCTCGGATTCCGCCTGAAGATAGACCCCGTTCACCTTGGGCATCCTCTTGGCCATATAGGCCGCCACTTCCGTCTGAGGGGTTATCGGATATCCGAAGAAATGCCTGCAGCCCGCGGCTATCGCCGCCTCCGCAAGGGCCTCATTGCCCTTCATCAGCACCCTTTCCGACATGCTCAGGCCTCCACCGTTATAGCCACATCGGGGCACATGGTCCTGCAGGCTCCGCATCCAATGCATTTCGACTGATCGGTAAGCCTCGCCGGATGGTAGCCCTTAAGATTGATCTTGGAAACATCCAGTTCGATTATCTGCTTGGGGCATGCGATCACGCACATCCCGCAGCCTTTGCATACGCTATCGTCGACATGTATTATGGGCATTCTATCATCTTTCTCCGAATACGTCATTCCCAAGGGGTCCTGACGTGAATATCGAGCGGATAGACGTTACTGATTTTATTTAAAGAGTCCGCGACCACCCGGGGAGCGGTGGTAAAGAGCAACGGAAGCGACGTCATACGGGACACCTTATCGGCGAAATCCATGGATGCCTTCACAGTATCCGCGCCGGTGCTCTCCTTCAGATGGGAATTGTTCACTATCCCCGTGGCCTTGAGTCTGGATGCTGCCTCGATCCCGCGAAGAACTTCGACGGCGTCTTCCGGTGTCTGGGTCATTGAGCGGTACATGTTGATCACATAGATCATCTCGTAGCCCCTTCTCCTTATCGTCTCCGAATACCGGCCCAGTACTGTGGCTCCCACATCATCGCCTCCGGCATCTATTATCACCCGGTCGGATCTTGCAAGTGCCACATCAACAGCCGGCGGAAGCGACGGGGTATCCGCATTCGTGTTGGCGAAGTTCGGTCCTATCACGCGAATGCCGCGAGCTTCCAGAGCTTTGCGGTAATCGGATGATCTGAAGTACGGATTCACGATGTCCAGATCTATCAGGGTGGTCTCGGTGCTCTGAGATGAATCAAAGGCCAGATTCATGGAGAGATTGGTCTTGCCCGCCCCGTAATGACCGCACACGACGGTTATGGCCTTGCCGAACATGAGCAGCGATGCGCATGCAGTCTAAAAAGCTCATGTATATTCTGCCTTGCACGGGGCAGATCTGTCTTAGCTGTCGGTATGATGCCGTTCTCAAAATACCGCGGATCGATACTGCCTTGAACAGTACCGTGAAGGCTTTGACGTCTTCTGATTCGGCCGTTGACCATCGCAAGTATGTTTTTAACCGCATTCCGCATCACATGCGGGCATGGAGCCGAATATCGCGGAGATAGCCGAGAGAGTCAGGGCGATAAGGGAAGCGTGCGGGTTCACCACCGGGGAGATGGCTGAAGCGACCGGCGTTAACGAAAGCAAGTACATTGAATACGAATCCGGGAATCTTGACTTCACCTTCACCTTCCTGTACAGATGCGCCGAGAAATGCGACGTGGATATCGTGGACCTACTGACCGGCGGCAGCCCACACCTTTCCGAGTTCGCGGTGGTGCGTGCGGGCGAAGGTCTCCCAATGAAAAGGCGCAAAGGGTTCAGCTACTATCATCTGGCTGCCACCTTCAAGAATAAGACCGCCGAGCCGTTCCTGGTCGAGGCACCCTACAGAGAGGAGGATCAGGGCAGGCCGATAGCCCTGTCCACCCACCACGGACAGGAGTTCGATTACATCATCAGCGGGAAGATGACATTCGTACTCGAAGAGCACCTCACCGAACTGGGTCCGGGAGATTCCGTCTACTACGACTCCGGCAAGCCCCACGGGATGGTGGCTTCCGATAAAGACGGCTGCGTATTCCTCGCGATCATCATGAAAGAGGAGGAATCCTGTTGAGGAACATAAACCAAAGGTATGTGGAGGAGACCTATGACGACGAAGGTCTTCTCAAGACGATCAAATATCGTTGGCCTGATAACTTCAATTTCGGCTACGACGTCGTCGACGACATAGCCGTGCACGATCCGGACCTGAGGGCCGTGGTATGGGCCAGCGACACCGGGGAGGAGAGGATCTTCACTTTCGGCGACCTAAAAAGGCTTTCCGACAAGACGGCCAACTATCTTATTTCCCTGGGAGTGAAGAAGGGCGACAGGGTCATGGTGATGATGAAGCAGCGCTATGAATTCTGGTACCTCTCCGTTGCTTTGCATAAGATTGGCGCCATTATGATACAGGCCACATATATGCTGACAAAGCACGATGTCGAGTACCGTATCAACGCCGCTGAAGTGGAGACTGTGATCTGCACCTCACAGACCCAGATAACCGAATCCGTTGATGCGGCAGAGAATGTGCCGTCCCTGAAAAAGAAGATAATCGTCGGTACTCCCAAAGAAGGATGGCTCAGTTTCGCCGAGGGTGTGGAAAAGGCCTCCGAGAAGCTGGAGAGAATACAGACGAAAGCGGACGACATAATGCTCATCTACTTCACATCCGGCACCGCAGGGAACCCGAAAATGGTCATGCACGACCACACTTACCCTCTTGGTCATATTCAAACGGCTAAGCATTGGCAGAACGTGGCTCCGGGAGGATTGCATTTCACGGTCTCCGACACGGGCTGGGCAAAATCCGCCTGGGGGAAGATATACGGCCAGTGGATAATGGAATGCGCAGTGATGGTCTATGAGTACGATAGATTCGCCCCTTCAGACATACTGAATATCGTGGAGAAGTACAAGGTCACGAGCCTGTGCAGCCCGCCCACGATGTTCAGGATGTACATCAATGCCGGGCTTGAAGGCCACGACCTCTCCTCGCTGAGATACTGCACCATAGCCGGAGAAGCCCTGAATCCCGATGTTTTCAAGAACTGGCACAAGTCCACAGGCATCATGCTGATGGAAGGTTTCGGACAGACAGAGACCACAGTCCTTGTCGGTAATCTCACAGGGATGATCCCGAAACCGGGCTCGATGGGAAGACCGACCCCGCAGTACGTCGTCGATATAGTTGACGAGAACGGAAAGCCCTGCGAACCCGGGGTGAACGGGGAGATAGTCGTAGGCATAGAGCCGAGGCCCCCAGGAATGATGATCGGATACTACAGGGACCCGGAGAAGACCGCGAAGACCCACTACGGAGGATATCATCACACGGGCGACATTGCCTGGAAGGATGAGGACGGTTACTTCTGGTACATCGGCCGCAACGACGACGTCATCAAATCCTCCGGTTACAGGATCAGCCCCTTCGAGGTGGAGAGCGTGCTCTTGGAGCACCCCTCTGTTCTGGAGTGCGCCATCACAGGCGTCCCGGATCCCGTGCGCGGACAGGTCGTCAAGGCAACCATAGTCCTCAAGAAAGGCTATGAGCCAGACGAGGACCTGAAGAAAGAGATCCAGAAATTCGTGAAGAAGAGCACGGCGCCCTACAAATATCCGAGGATCGTAGAATTCGTGCAAGAGCTGCCCAAATCCATAAGCGGGAAGATAAGACGGCATGTAATACGCGACAAGGATGCGTCAGAGAGCATCTAGGCAAAGGAAGAAGATGACAGGGGAGATAAACCGCACTTTCACGATCAGGGTCCCCGACAAGCCGGGGGCTTTCATGCTGGTGACCAGGATCATAAAGAAGTATAACGGCAACATCATCAGGGTCAGCTACAACAAGGCCCTGGACCTGAACACCCTTTTCGCAGAGGTAAGGGCCAAACGCAAAGAATTGGACTCCATCGCGGAGGAGCTCTCGGCCATAGGGTACCTGGAGGACACCATAACCGATGCCAGAGTGGTGGTTGTCGGCATAAAGATCAGGGATGAGCCCGGGGGGCTGTATCCCGTCCTCAAGATACTGGACCGATATGACGTGAACATATCCTACATAAGCTCCAACGCGGACAACAGCGGCTACCAGGACTTCAAGATGGGGCTCCTGATCGAGAGCCCTGAGATGATCAGGATGATATTGGAGGATATCAGCGAGCTGTATCCGATAGATATCATAGACTACAACGGGAAGGAGTCCGATCTCGATAACACCGTATTCTACATACGTCTCGGAAACAGGATACAGCGACTGTTCGACCTCGGACCAGAAAGGACGATGGAATTCATACAGGAGTCCAACAGGATATATCAGATCCTGCAGGACGGAGGCGAGGACCCGAAGACCGTCTTCGGCAGCGTTGAAAGACTGGCAGAATATGTGGCAAGGTACAGAGGGGACGCCTTCATCCCTGACGTATCGTCCATGGACCTGGGCAACGGGACCGTTCTGCATCTGGTGGAACCGCCGTGCGGCAGCAACACATTCATATTCGAGCACGGGAGGGATCTTCTTTTCGTCGATTCGGGTTTCTCGGTCTACGCAGACGAGATGCTGGCACTTTTGAACGGGATGTTCCCGGGATTCCAGAGCAGGAACAAATCCATGACCGTTACCCATGCTGACGTGGACCACTGCGGCCTGCTGTCCGTGATACAGGATGCGGACATCTTCATGAACGCCAAGAGCGCGGACGGTCTGGAGAGGCAAAGCCGCATGGTCGATGATCACAGGGAGGAGAGCATGGCCTGCGCTGGATACAGCCACCTGAGCAGGATCGTCACCAATTACGTCCCGCCGGATCCCTCAAGAGTGAGAGTAATAGCCGACGGACCTGAGGAACACGATGATCTGGCACATATAGGGGATTTCTCCTTCGGAGGAATGGATTTCGAAATATACGAAGGGGCCGGCGGTCACCTCTATGGGGAGATGGTCTTCGTTTGCAGAGATCCGAAGATCATATTCACCGGGGACATCTACGTCAATCTGAAGGGAATGTCCGACGAGAGGAAGGAGTTCACTTCCATAGCTCCGTACCTCATGAAGAGCGTTGATGTCGATCCCGCGAAAGCGAGGAAGATGAGGGAGTCCATCAAGAGGATGATCGAAGAGATGGGCGACGGCACCATGGTCCTCGGCGGCCACGGTCCGGCCGAAATCCGCTGATCACTCTATCCTGAAGCAGACGTCCCTCTTGAGCCCCAGGTCCGCGGCCACCTCGGCGGCCTTTATTATCGCCGACGGGATCGGGCATGCGCTGTGATTGATATTCCTGCTGGCGGCGCAGTAGACCGGGTTCTCCGAGAACGGCAGGCGAAGGGCATCGAACACCTCCATCGGCTCCTTGAGCTCTTTTGCCATCTGCCTGATCGCAGGGCACTCGCTCCTTATCTTGAATGTCACATTCATCATATCGTCTCCGACCGCCTCTACCACGGTCTTGAAACGGCAAACCCCTGCGTCCACGGTCACCTTGCATTCAGGCATAAGGCTCCGTATCCCCGTCAGTCTGATTTTTAGGTTGCGGTCACTGAATGCGGACCACAGAGTCATACGTTCTGGGATTGATGATCTTCCCTACGATTGCGTCCCTGACGAATCTGTTGTATCCAGACAGGTCGGGCTTCTCCCGGAGTATGCGCTCTATCTCCGACTTTATGTGGAGGAAGATTGCTTTATAGGTCGTACAGGAGAAACCGCCGTTCTCCTCCATGCCGTTCTCGGCCATGGCGTCCACGCTGCATCCTCCGTTGCACCATTTGTAGATCTCGCATCCCTGGCACTTCTCCCTGCGGGATATGGATGCCTCCAATATCTTGGCGAATCCCTCTGAATCAAAGGCCTCGGAGATGCTTTCCATCTCCAGGATGTTGCCCATCCTGAGATCCTCGGGACAGGCCTTGCCACACGGGTACACATCCCCGTTGGGATGCACGCATATCCAGGACATCAGGCAGGAGGAATGGGCGCAGTCCGAGATGTTGGGATTGTCCTTGACCACGGTCATGACGTACTGATAGAACGGCATCAGAGGGATCTTCGCATTAGGATCTGTCATCCATCTGTCGAAGACCTCTATGCACCCTTTTATGTAATCTTCCTCATCCAATACAAGGTCCGGATTATCTGCTGCGCATCCTATGAGTATCACAGGATTGTAAGTGAACGGAACGGACGCCTCGTTGAATCTTTCGTATATCTCCGCCATATCATCCACGTTACCGCCGTGAATGGTGGCGCTGGCAGAGAACATGTGCTTCTTTTCCTTCATGTACGACAGCATCGTCTCTATGTGATCCCCGTCAGCCCCAGGACGCAGCCCTCTGTCCAGGCCGGCCTCGTACGATATGCCGATATTGAATCTGCTGCCCTTGCAGAACTCCGCGAATCTGGGCCTCAGGAGTGTGCCGTTAGTTTGTATGGTGTTGCCGCATCTGGATGTCCTCTTGCCGTAATGCTTCTTCTCCAAAGCGTATGCGGTCTTGAAGAAGGATTCCCCGGCGGTGAGAGGCTCTCCGCCGTGCCATATGAACCATGCGGAATCGTATTCTGCGGCCACAAGGGATATGGTCTTGTCGAGGACGTCCCTGCCCATGACCGAGGAGTCAACCTCGGAGGGACGGTGATAGCAATGCCTGCACTGAAGATTGCATCCGAGGGTCGGCTTCATTATCACCGAAATGAACTGACCCATTTCCGGCCCCTATCGGCGCTCAGAACGGCCAGTAGCAGTACGAGCAGCAGGAGCCGTCGGACACGTAGGCGCAGCAGACCAGCAGCACTGCGACAATGCCCACGCAAGACCATGCGCACTTGGGACCGCAGCAAGAGTAACAGCCCGCAAGGCCAGTATGATAGTTATTCTCGTCTTCCTCCCCGGTAGGAGGCTTGTACTCTGCCGTCGCGAATGCGGGAAGAGACTGCTCCGCATAGGCCTTCTTGAGATCCTCGTTGGACGCTTCTTTCTTGGGCTCTTTGGAAGCGGCGGCCTTCTGTGCCTTCCTCTCTTCCTTAGCCGCCTGTTTGGCCTTCTTCTCCTCTTCCTTCGCCGCTATTTTGGCCTTCTTCTCGTTCTCGGCTTGATTTTCCGCGTGCAACTTAGCTCTCTCCTCTCTCTTGGCAGATTCGATCCTGGCTTTCCTTTCCGCCGTGGCAGATCTCCTTGCGCCGGGATCTTTTTTGGACCCCCGTTCGGATCTCAAATCTCTGGATCTGTCCTTAACCATACAGTATACAACCTGCCAGACCTGTCGGCGAGGGATGCTTTTAGACATATATAAATCATTCAGCGCTCTACTGGAAGCGTATGTTCGGGTATACTCTGCCGGTGGAATCGGCGCTCTCGTCCAGAGATGCAATGGCTTACAGGAACTATTACTGCGAGACTTGTCATCAGCTGAGGGACGGGTACGGGGTACTGTCGACCGTCGCCGTTAACTACGAGATGACGTTCGCCAACATACTGCTGAACTCCGTATCCGAATCCGGAGTGGAGATGAAGGGCGTCCCTAACAAGAGCTTCTGCGTCCTGAGGCACGGCATAGAAGGGTCTGATCTCATGTCCGCCTTGGCTGCGTACACTGTGCTGATCACGAACAACAGCCTGGTGGACGACGAGACGGACGGGCCGGACCTCAGGTCCAAGATGGGGCTGCTGGCACTTAACAGGGCCATCGGGAAGGCGAAGAGAGACTATCCTTCTTTCCAGATGCATATAGACAAGGGCTACTCCGCCCTCCTGGATGCTGAACGGGAGAGATGCTCCGATCCTCTGGCCATGGGGCGGCTCTCGGCAGCCTCCATGATGGGGGTACTGGGCGAGATCCTGGGGGACGGGTTCGATGACGACCTCAGGGACCTGTTCCTGAGTCTGGGAGTCTGGGTATATGTCATGGATGCGATCGAGGACCTGGACGAGGATTTCTCGGAGAACAATTACAACCCGTTCCTTGTCAACGCCGACGGATATACGGGATCCAAGTCCTATGTGGAGAACAATATCTATCTTTTCGGCGAGACGATGGGCATGTGCATAGGTGACATCCAAAGCGCATATTCCAGGATACGACCCAGAATAAGGATCAACGGGGAGATACTGGACAATATAATCTATTCAGGCATACCGGCCTCCGCCCACAGGATCATCAGAGGGGACAGGAGCATGAGCCCCAATGTTATGAACGCGATAAACGGAAGGCTTAACCGGGGCACCGAGCGGTACTACGTATGATTTTCATATGGGACCGCCATGGCCTCGCATGGAGACCATGGATGCTATATACGGAAGGAGGTCCGCCAGGAAGTACCTGCCGGACCCCGTCCCTCCGCAGAAGATCAAGATACTGGTCGAGGCGGGATGCCGTGCGGCCTCCGCCCTGAACGTCCAGGACGTGTCCTTCGCGGTTGTGACCGACAGGGATAAGATATCCGAATACGGGGAAAGAGGCAAGAAGAGGACCTTGGAGGAGAGAAGGGCAGCCGGCAGGATGAATCCTGCCGTAGAACGGATACTGACCAGTGAGAGGTCTGTGATATTCCACCGGGCCCCTGCACTGATATTCCTCTTCACGTCGCCGGAATGCTACTCTCCTGTAGAGGATGCGTCCCTTGTGGCAGGCAACATAATGACCGCCGCAGAGGACATGGGGCTGGGCACATGCTGGATCGGATTGGCGCAGGGACTGAACAGTGACAAGGAATTCCGCAGGGACCTGGGAATACCGGATGACAGGACCCTGAGGGCCACGATAACCGTGGGTTATCCTGAGATCAGGGAGACCGTACCGAAGGAGAAGAGACCTCCCGTTATCCACGGCTGGATCTGACGGAACCAATTCAGTCGATGAGATCTGTCGGGGTCTCTTCCCTTCTCGCAGGAATGCGGTCAGTCGTGATCGTCTCCCGCCTATGAGTGAAGGATCAGGATGCCCCGAGGAACCCTTCCTTCTTCACGGATTCGCTGCCGCGGCCAATGCTGTCGTAGAATCCGGTTTTCCTGAGCTGCCCGGTTACTGTACGAATTATAAGACCCAGCGTCAAGGCTGCGAATAACGTTCCCTCGCGCACTCCGACAAAGGTGCCGAAATGCAGCAGGGAGATAACGGCGGCCGCGAGCACAAGTGTCAGATCCACCATGATCTTCACCCTGCCAAAATCGATCTTGGTCCGGAACGATATGAAGAGCACCAGATACTCAGGGGGCATCATGGTCAGATCGGAGGCTATCAAAAGGCTTACCCCGAGACCCAGTATCAGGCAGCTCAGGATTATGACCCCCCATTGGAAGATGTATCCCGAGATCTGGAGATCCGAGAGCAGCACAGAGAAAAGATCGCACATGGCACTGAACACCGCAACTGTCACTATCTGCGTCAGATAGATCGGGCGGTAGAGCCTCCCCATGATAAGTGCTCCCGCCGTTATAAGCACTATCGAGAACAACAGATTGGCCGTGCCCAGGGACATCTTGGTAGTCAGGCTCAGAACGAAGGGCACCGAGGTTATGGGGGAGGTACCGAGGACCGCCTTGGATGAGACGACGACTGCAAAGGCCATCAATGTCAGTCCTGCGGCAGATGTTATCATCCGCCTGAGAAGATGTCGCCTCTCCGTTGACATACTACCGTGTCCGAAGATGCAGTATATGCTGTTTTTGGTCATCATCCGTCTGAAGATTCAGACTATGACGGCTTAATGAGCCTGGATCAGGTGTTGCTCCTGCAACAGATTCTGACCAGTTCAGATTTAAGTTATTCTTTCAATGCATTATTTATCATTGACGAAATATTTATAAATTAAATAATTCGATATTTAATCATGTTTTCGAAAGAACGGAAATCTGGGTATGCAAAAATACTGCTAGCTGGGCTTGCAGTCTCTCTGCTGATCTTGGGAACATCGTCTCTGATTGCCGATGACGCGGAAGCGGTCCCGACCGATCCGATCGAACCAGACATAGAGTATGGCGATATAGCCTACACAATATACGACTCAGGTCCGAGTCATACAGCTCTCGTCAGAGGGCTCAGTGTCGCAGGAGAAGCTAAGAATTCTGTAGATATACCTGCGAGTTTCTTGCATGAATCCAATACATACATTGTAACTTCAATGGCGAATGAAGCGTTCAAAGATGAAACGGGCCTTACATCTGTAAAGATACTAGGTAACACTCCCATAAGTACCAAGGCCTTCTCTGGTTGTTCCTCTTTAATCTCTGTGCAATTACAAGATACTAATACGGTAGCATCAGACTCGTTTGAAGGATGTGTAAATCTAAGTTCAATAACATTTTTTGGCGCAGAAACAAATTATACTAACGCCATCAATAATTTTCCGAATACAATTACTTCTGTGGCATTTCGTAGTGTATCTTCCGTTGATATCGAGAGCATTGCATCAATAGATAATATTACAAAGATTGGAATTATAGATTCATCACAAAGTCACCAAATGGGTGTTTTAATTTTCAAAAATTCTAGCGGAACAGTCATAGATAACGCAACTGAACTTAATGGTAAAGTGTTCTCTGCAATTACACGAACAGAATGGATCCAAATAGCGACAATTGTGCCTTCCGATTCAAATGTTAAATACGAAGTTAACCGGAATAACATGACTGCTAGTGTGATAGGACTTGAATTGACAAATGCAATAACAGCTATCATTGATGAATATTTTGTGAGTGAGGGTGCATTATTCGAAGTCACATCCATAAAAGAATTCAAAAATTACACCTCACTTACTTCTGTGACTATACCTGATTCTGTCGCATCTATCAATGATTCCGCATTCTCAGGTTGTACTGCACTGACCTCGATCACATTACCCAACGGTCTGACCGCCATCAACCCCCGCACATTCTACGGCTGTTCCGGACTGGTCAGCGTCACAGTACCGGATAGCGTCACTTCGATAGGAGGCGGCGCATTCGCCTCGTGCACGTCCCTGACCACCATCAACCTGCCGGAGAATGTGACCGTCATCGGGAACGGGGCATTCAATGGCTGCTCCGATCTGACCTCTGTGACCTTACCGGATGGGCTGATCACCCTGGATGATTATTCTTTCTTCGATACGGGACTCACGTCCGTTACCATTCCGGGAAATGTCGCGACCTTCGGGATGGCTGCGTTCTCCGATTGCTCAGATCTAACCAATATATTCGTGGATGACACCAACCCTAACTTCAAAGATGTGAACGGAGTAGTGTACAGTACTGACGGAACGGACCTGGTGCAATACCCTTGCGGCAGAAGCGGAGCATTCGTTATACCCGACGGCGTCACGACAGTGAGCAGCAATGCGTTCAGCTGGTCGAATCTAAGCTCGGTCTCATTTCCGGGCAGCGTCACCCTTTTGGACAGTTACGCTTTCGCTTACTGCGATTCCCTGTCCTCCGTGATCATGCCCGACAATATCGGCAGCATACATCTTACCGCATTCAGCAGTGATGACCTTACTTACCTGATGATAAAGGGCAACGCCTCTTCTGCCGTTACGGATTATTCAGGCATCCTCTCGCGTTTCTCAACGGTTACGACGGTAGTTGTCGACAGCCCGGCAGCAGTGGATCTTACGAAAATCAGCAGTGTAACGAAGTTCTTCCTGACCGAGAAGGCCAAGGCCACAACGGGACTCACACTAAGGGCGGGAGGAGTCGATATAACGGATCCTGCAGAAAGGGCTGCGAAGAGCTACACGACGACCGATGCCGGAAGAGTGATATGGGATGGCGTTGCAACGATTGTGATACCTAAGGCTGTGATCGGTCTGATCTATAATGGCTCCCAACAGACCGGGGTCCCCTTCGCTACAACCTACTACATAGACGTGAACAACCAGGGCACGAATTCCGGAACGTACACTGCCACGGCGGTACTGGCAAACTTATCGGATTACTGGTCGGACGGCAGTAAAGATAATAAGACCATAACGTGGACGATAGCCAAAGCGACGCTGACGGCCGCATATGCTGGAGAGACAGTGGTTATCGGATCCACTCCCAGTCTGAACGTTACCGTTACCGGGTTCGTCGGAGGGGAGACCGCCTCCACGGCCGACGGTTATACGGCACCCACGATCAGCGGCGCCGGCACGACCGTTGGAACGTATACACTGACACCGGCAGGCGGGGACGCTGACAACTACGAGTTCTCGTATACCGCAGGGACCCTGACGATCACGGAGGCTGAGGATCCCGATGACAGAGACAGCGGTCAGAATGATGACAGAACCCTCCTTTATGCGGGCATAGGCGTCGCAGCAGTGGCGGTCATAGCGGCACTTGGCCTTATTATCGCAAGGAGACCATGAGCCTGGGATCATGAAACAGGGCCCCGGGCATCCCGGGGCCTCCCTTTCTTTTCTTATCTATTAACACTCGGTGTCTGATCCCGTCCTTGATTCAAAAAGAGAAACGGTATCTTTCAAAAAGCAAGACGCCTGGCTCTCATGCTCTGACTATCGCGATCGCGACGATCGCACAGAAACATCCGGAATGTTTTGATCCCGGACTGAAAATAAAAGATACAGGGGTCATTAAAGACCCCGGTAAATGATTTGAAAGGGCACTCCCGTGCCCTGATGCAGGTTTAATACCTGGCTACCGGAGCGGCGTAACGTACGGCGCCTTTCTTCGGGCCGTCGTAGGATATGCGGCGCCTGCGGCCCCCGGACGCGGACACGCGGTCATCGATGACCATGGTGCCGGCGGAGGGAATGTCCTCTGCCGTCATCTTCATGATCCTCTTGCCGGTCTCCCTTTCATAACGGCGTATGAGGTACTCCTCCGGCTTCGTTACGAAGGATATGGCAGTGCCTTCCTTTCCGGCACGTCCCGTGCGGCCTATCCTGTGAACATAGCTCTCGGGATCGGCGGGTATATCGAAATTGACAACGAGGTCGATGCTGTTGATGTCCAAGCCCCTGGCGGCCACATCCGTGGCTATTAGCACCTGGAACCTGTCGCCCCTGAAACCGCGTACGGTCCTCTCCCTCTGGGTCTGCGGTATGTCCCCGTGCAGCGTCCCGACCTTGAACCTGTCTGAGAGGCGGTCCGCCAGCAGGTCCACCATCTTCTTGGTCTGGCAGAAGACCACGGCCTTAGGGCATCCGTTGGCCAATATGGTCTCCAGCCTCTCCATCTTCACGCCTCTCGGAAGGGGCACCCAGTACTGGGTCACAAGATCGGAGACGGGCTCGTCCTTGGAGACGCTTATCTCGACGGGGCTGCGCATCCTCTTCAGAGCGATGTGCCTGATACTGTCAGCCATGGTCGCGGAGAACAGCAGGGTGTGCCTCTCCGCGGGAACGGAATCCATTATGAAATCCAGTTCGTCGGCGAATCCCATGTCGAGCATGCGGTCCGCCTCATCCAGAACGACCTCCTTTATCTCCGAGAGATCGAGGTGGCCCCTGGTGATCATGTCCTTGAGCCTGCCGGGGGTTCCAACGACTATGTCGGCCCCCTCGCGCAGACCGCGGGCCTGCTCGCCTATGCTCGCTCCGCCATAGACGGGTATGCACCTGTGCCCGGTGTACTTGGACAGTTTGTATATCTCCTCGCGTACCTGAACCGCGAGCTCCCTTGTGGGTGCGAGAACGAGGGTGGTCGGCTTCCTGGACCCGGAGCGGGTGCGCGACAATACTATCAGCGCGTACGACCCGGTCTTCCCGGTACCGGTCTGTGCCTGGGCGAGTATGTCCTGCCCGGACAGCCCTGCGGGCACCGTCTCAATCTGGATGGGGGTGGGCTCCGTCCATCCCATTTCCGCGATACTGTTCAACAACTTATCGTTCAAGCCTAGGCTTCTGAAGTCTGCCATGATCCTTTATTCCTAAATACTAAAAGCCCACAAAATAAAGGACCCTATATATTCCAGCCTCTCTAACATAGACTCTTATTTAAATCCTCTTGACCGACTCGACTGCGGGGTTGCATATCTGAACATACGGAAGCGTATATCCGAACGTTACGATTAGAGAACAAAAAATTGGATGCATTATATCTCCGAGAGAACATTATAAGGGGAGAGGAACTGAATGAGAATCGGCTATGCCTGCCTCACCGTCGGAGTCCCCGGGACCGGATTCAGAACCTGCACGGCGAGGAATGCCGCTCCCGAGGTCCTGTCGGAACTGATAGGGTCAAACCTGAGATCGCTGGACAAGATCCTCGACTACAACATAGAGAACAGAATAGAAATTTTCCGCATCAGCTCGGACATCATACCTTTCGGCTCCCATCCCGCCAATACTCTGAGATGGTGGGACGAATTCGGCGAAGAGCTGAAAAGCATCGGGGATAAGGCGAACTCCAACGGCATACGCCTCTCAATGCACCCGGGGCAATACACGGTGCTCAACTCCCCCGATGAGGATGTGGTGAAAAGGGCAACGGAGGACCTGATGTACCATTCGAGATTCCTGGACGCGATTGGTGCCGGCCCCGAATGTAAGATGGTCCTTCACATCGGAGGCGTTTACGGGGACAAGGAGGAAGCAATGGAGCGCTTCGTCCGGAACCGTCGCCGTTTGAACAACAGCATACGCCGCAGGCTGGTCATCGAGAACGACGACCGCCATTACACAGTATCGGAGGTCCTCTCCATAGGGGAGAACGAAGGCATCCCGGTGGTATTCGATAATCTCCATCATCGGGTGAACCGCGACGATTCCCAGACTGAAGGGGAATGGATCGCTTCCTGCGGTAGAACCTGGGGCGAGGACGACGGTCCGCAGAAGCTCCATTACTCGCAGCAGGATCCGGGCAAACGGCCCGGCTCCCACTCCGCAACTCTGAACGTCAATGAGTTCGTGCGGTTCTGCGACATCCTGCCGAACAGGAACGTGGACATCATGGCCGAGGTCAAGGACAAGAACCTGTCGGCCGTGAAATGCATCAACGCCACATCGACGCCGGAAATACAGAGGCTGGAGAGGGAATGGGCCCGCTACAAATACCTCGTGCTCGAGCATTCTCCGAGAAGATATCAGAAGATAAGGGAGCTTCTGAAGGACAAGAGCGCATATCCAGTCTTGGAGTTCTACAGGCTGATCGACGATGCCCTTGCGGCTCCCGTGACGCAGGAGAACGCGGTGAATGCCGCACAGCACGTTTGGGGCTATTTCAAGAGGACGGACCCGGGATCAAAGGCGGATTTTGAGAAGGGGGTCGGAAAGGGGGACTCGATGCGTTCCGTCAAACGTCTTCTGTGGAAGCTGGCGGAGAGAAGGCAGGAAAGATATCTTTTGGATTCCCTCTATTTCGCCGAGATCTATTGACGGCATTCATATCTCTCGTTTGCTCAGAAATTCATTAAACACAGAGTGCACAGATCGTATCATCTGCATAATCAGTTCTGAATAACCTCACCTTTTCCCTGAGTGACGGTCACTCAAAACGCTTCTTGTAGCTCTCCAGCGTGTGCTCTATTATCGCAGTGACCTCTTCAGAACCTATCACTTCGTCCACAGCCGTTTCCTTTTTCTCCAATGTCTTATAGACGGAGAAGAAATGAGCCATCTCATTGAAGATATGCTCCGGAAGATCGGATATATCCCTGAAAGAATTGTACGTGGGGTCTCCGAAAGGTATCGCTATCACCTTCTCGTCATTCTCGCCGCTGTCGATCATCTTTATGGCGCCTATGGGATAGCATCTTACTAGTGTCATGGGAGCTATGGGCTCGGAACACAGCACAAGAGCGTCCAGGGGATCGCCGTCATCTGCGAATGTTCTCGGGATGAAGCCGTAATTCGCAGGATAGTGGGTTGAGGTGTAAAGGATCCTGTCCAGCATCAACAAGCCCGTATCCTTGTCCAATTCGTATTTGTTCTTGCTGCCCTTGGATATCTCCACCGCGACGATGAAATCATCGGGGGATATCCTGCCCGGGTCGATGTCATGCCAGATGTTCTTCATATCCGCAGTATGGATGAAGACGATAATTAACGGTATCCATTTACGTAAAATTTAGAAAAATACCTGGGTTTGAATGATCTATTTTGAATATTGGAGTGCGGGCTTGAAAAAATGGCGAACGGGGAGGGATTCGAACCCTCGGCTTGCAGCTTAGGAGGCTGCCGCCATATCCAGGCTAGGCCACCCGTCCGCTGTGCCGAGATATAGGGTCATGATTAAAAGCTTTTGTGAACACGGGCCTGCCGTTCCTCCCGCCTGGCAATCATTTTACAATCCCGTATGCATTGTGTATCATGGAATTCAAAGACGTCGTGAAAAAGCGCAGAACCGTATACGGTCTGGGAAAAGCCATCCTGAACGATGATGCGATATCCTGTCTTGAAAAGATGGCTATGGACATTCCTTCCGCATACAACTCCCAAAGTCAACGCGTGATTCTTCTCTTGGAGAAGGAGCACGACGCCCTGTGGGACATCGTCGGATCGTCCCTGCGAAACAAGATAGGCGACGAACGGTACAACGGCAAAACATCCGAGAAGATAGATTCGTTCCGGGCCGCCGCCGGCACCGTTCTCTTCTTCGACGACACTGCAGTAACAGAATCCTTCGTCGAAAGGTTCCCGTCAGGGGCCGATAATTTCCCTGTCTGGGCGGATCACGCCAACGGCATGATGCAATATGCATTCTGGCTCGCGTTCGCGGATCTCGGCCTGGGGGCGTCCCTGCAGCATTACAATCCGTTGATAGACGACGCGGTCAAAGAGCGCTGGAAACTACCTGCGGAATGGAAGCTGCTGGCACAGATGCCCTTCGGCAGCGTGACTGAACGTCCGGGCGCTAAAGAGTACGTGCCCGTGTCTGAGAAGATCCGCGTTCTGCGATGAATAAAGTATAACGGGCGGCCGTCACGGCCGCCCGAATGGATTTCACTCCTCTTCGGGAGCGGACTTGTCGGCGGCAGGCGCCCTGGTCCAGGTCTCTATGAACTCCACGGTGTCCACACCGAAGGAGTCCCTGAGGTCGGAGACTATCCTGAACTTGGACATGGGCCATCCCTGGTTGAATTTCACCATATCTGGCATCCTTACCGAGACCTTCCCCTCGCTGAACTCGAACTCGAAACCGTCAGAGGTGCCGAAGTCCATGTCGAGGATGGCCTTTGCCTTCTCCTCGTTAGTGTCGACGATCTCGGTGATCTCGAACTCGTATCTGAGGTTCTTGCCGGCGAGGGGGTTGTTGAAGTCGACCTTCACACGTCCGGCCCCGACGCTGAGCACGGTTCCCCTGCGCTCTCCGAGGCTGACCTCGAGGCCAGGGTACGGGTTGATCTCCTGCTTGTGGAATTCCCTGAGAGGGTGCGTCTCCAGGAGCTTGGGGTCCCTGGCTCCCGCGCCTTCCTCGGACGGTATCTCGACAATGGTCTTCTTCCCTATCTCTGCGGCGGATATCGCTGCATCGAGGGCAGGGAAGAGCTTCCCGGAGCCAACTATGTAGGGCATGGGAGCGTACTTGTACTGCTCATTGTACATGCCGTTCTCCTTGGCCTTGTCCTCGTAGGTGGTGTCGTAGAGCTTCTCGTTGTCTGCTATGTAGGCATCGTAGTTCATGCGAACGATGTCGCCTTTCTTCAGGGATTTCTTAGCCATTATTGTCACCTTAAAGTCTATTCTGAATGAGCCTGCCTAATATCGGATATATATTAAAGGTTGCTGTCCTGCCCTATTCTGAGCGCATGGGCGCGAAAGTAATAATAAGCGGGTACGTTTACACGGGAGTCAAGCCACTTTTGCATAGCCTGGTAGTGCGGCTGACTTGTAATCAGCAGGTCCGGAGTTCGAATCTCCGAAGTGGCTCCAATATCTTTATATACAATAAGCGTCAGAGCTTATAAAGAACCACTTATTTTTTCGGTTTTTCGGATTTCGTAAAAAACGACGATGCCCCCAAAATGCCCCCAAATGCCCCCGGCGGTTCAAAACGATTCAGAATTATCAGGCCCGAAAATGAACGATACTGTACATTTTGCCCCTTCAGACCGATAATTTT
The DNA here is from genome assembly GCA_002502965.1 of Methanomassiliicoccaceae archaeon UBA381. Taxonomy (GTDB): domain Archaea; phylum Thermoplasmatota; class Thermoplasmata; order Methanomassiliicoccales; family Methanomethylophilaceae; genus RumEn-M2. The sequence goes on along the minus strand of DAQS01000003.1, from coordinate 6,860 downwards.
CGTGATAAATCAGCAGGTCCCCATCAGGCGTCTTTTTCCGCTTCTACCAATCATCCCGTAGTAAGTCTAAAATGCCCCCAAACTATCCGCGTTAACATGTCATTCTTAAGTCGCACATCGAATTGGGAACGCAACTTCAAGAGAGGTAGATCCGCGATCGGAAAGGATTTCTCTCAGAGCGTGACCGATTGGTGCGATGCCATCGAGAGTGTGCCCGAGAATTCTTTTGATGATCTCTACGACAAGATACTGAATTCCATTGAGGAATACATCGTCAATGCCGGATGGAAACTGACAGACGAACAGTACTATGACGGGATCGAAGAATTGGCGGTGATGGCGAGGATCTACAGCCCCGACACTTACGAGATTCTTCCCGAATTGGTGAAAAGACTGGCGCCCCATCTGAACGACAAGGATGATCCGGAATACATCAAGGGCCTGGGCGTCATCGCCATTATCATCGCCGAGAAACACTTCTATGCCTCCACGTACCTTGATTCCTACAGCGCCATGTGCAAAGAGATCATCTGGATCTGCGACACCATCGGTGCGATACGGGTGGATGGCACGGATGTCTTCTCCGATGTCTACAGAACGGTATTCTCCGAACTTGCGGTGGCCATCGACGCTGCAATGAATGACATGCCCGAGGAACAGATGTTCAAGATCGGTTTCGAATGGTTCGATTCCGGCGAGAAGCCGTACTGCGACTACATCGATGATCTCATCGATGATATGCACCAATGCGTAACATCCGATTCCCGCGATCGGTTCGCCTCGACGAGAAAAGAGGACATAAACGGATTCGTCAAATCGTACCTAAACTATCCCCGCAGGGGCCATAAAGGCCCCCAGGATCAACCTATGTCCTCATTCTCTCATTGATATCCATTCACGCAGATACTTGACCGGAAACGGCAGCACGGTCGTTTGATCATGTCTAACGAATGGAACGGCCATCATATTCATGATGTCTTCTATGAACGAGACGGAGCCACTATCAACCACCACTTCGCGGATGATTGCTGCCTTTTTCACTTTCCTATCCATACCTTTACCGATGACTCCGACGTAGTATGCCGTGCAATTCTCTGATACATACAATGTGTTGATGTCGATACATTCCGGCAAATATTCCATAAGTCCCTCTTCAGTACGTATTCCTGTAGTGACTCCTGATCCGGTTTTCTGATTGTCTAAAAGTTTGTCTCTCAATTTATCGGCGTCAACCATTGTTATCAAATTTGTTCTCCTGATGCTGTTGATATTGCCGTTTGGATCCATAATAGAGCAATCAACATCTTTTTTCAACACTGCGGTAGCGAGTTTTGGAAATGGAACATCATCATCGAGGTCGAAAATCGAATACTCTGTAGAACCATTGGGATTTATTGATAACGTTGCATATCTGCAACTAAGATCATTCTCTTCATCGGGTAAAGCTATGGCAAAGACATAATCGCCGGAATATGATCTTGCCGTCCAATCATATAGTGTGATGACACCATGGTTGATATCATCCTTGACAGACAGCTCCTCCACCATCGTTTCTGCGATGTTCTGGCGATCTTTCTCGATATAGGACTCGATAGTGACATGCTGCATCGTATTGCATTTGTCGTCCGAGTATGTGTCTTTCTCGATATCGTCCTTGAAATGCTCCTCGTTGTGGACGACATCTATTCTGAAGCAATCGAAGCCTGATGATCTTCCTGCTTCACATCTTAATCCGAGTTTTTCAAGATCTGAACTCAACATATCTGTTGTGATCTTCCCGCTCTCGCCTTCCTTGTTGATGATGAACAGCGGCTTTGTCTTCACTATTTCAACTGCACGCTGCTGAAAACGATTTACCTCATCGGCAGTCAATGAACGATCCGAAACGTTCACATCAACGGAACGGAATTCTATCGATGCAACATCTCTAAAGAACTGGTTGAACTTGTCGAGAGTCTTGAAAATAATCCTTGATTTGGTGCTATCCAACTTGTCCAAATCTGAAAAATCAACAAAATCTATGTTGTTCTTCTTCCCCTTATTCGCCTTTCTGATGATGAACGCAGTGGCGTTAACATTACCTGATTTCCGTTTCAGATCGTAATTAGTTAGAATGTACTGCGGATACATCTCAAATGGCCTTCTCTTGGTGAAGGTCATCCACTTCCGTTCTGCAATATTTGTGAATGTTACAACATGGTTAGAAAGGCAGATCCCGCTGAGATTATTGCTGATGTCCGCATATTCGAAGAAAAGCTCCAATGTGACTATCTCCCTCGGCTCATCTTTATTGGGATAATTCTTCATTTTATACATCTGGAAATAACGTCCGGAAACAGAAACGCTTGATTCGTTCTTGGAAGGGCGATGAAGCGAATTAAGCATTATCTGAAGCAGATCTATGTCGGGGATATCGTCGGCTGTGACACTGCGTGCAGCACAACTAGCACTGTATTCAGCATTGTTGCGTATCGATTCTATAATGCTCCTCCCGGGGTCTTTGTCCTTCTTTCCCATAACATACATCGTCTTCATGTTGCCGATATTTTTTACTGACACTACGCCATCGATCTTAGACACATCATCGCAGACATTGGCTCTAATCGAGTAATTATCGCATTCAACTCTAATGAACGTATATTTTTCATCCAGGATCTGACGATCTATCTCAGGATTGCAGATAAGATTGAGCTTGGCCTGCGTGTGTTCCATCAAAGATTCACCTCTTTGCGGATTGCTTTGTAGATCTCGGGGTTACGGATTTTATTCAAATCAAAAAGATAGGGCACTTCGATTATTTCCTTTCCGTTGTTATCCCGGGTCCTGACTAACGGTTTTTCCTTTCTCCCTGTCGCTACTATATTGATGATATATACTCTGGTTCCACCGACTTTTTCCAATTTTCCGAATATCTCTTTCAGACATTTGTCGCGGTTCTTCTCCATCGGCCCCGCCCAATTCTTGAAATCGATAAAAACCGAATCGTTGATCTTGAAATCGAAACGCTCGTAATTCTTGGTATCGAGCTCGCAAAGCATTACGCCCCAATCCTTCAGAATCTGCTCACCGACTGCTTCTCCGAGACCCCCTCTGTAGATGTTATTGAACAGCGGTGGTGACAATATGAGGTCGTTCTTCTCAAAAGACGTCGCATAGCCTTTTTCTTCGAACATCTCACGAACATTCGGAAGTTCAAGCATCTTGTCGAGTCTTGCGGCTTCAGCAGACACGGTCTTATCTCCATCGTCTGTGAGATACACATAACCGTAATCTCCTTCCTCACTGTAATGTAATTTATTGTCTTGTTCACTAAGACGACAATAAAGACTATTGGCCAATGGGCCGCCTTCTCCGTCAGGAAGAGTCGGATGAGTCAATACGAGTTGACGTAACTTGATCCACTTTGATTTGCGATTATCGTCCCAGTCTATTCCGAGGAATCCGGTGATGTAACGGTATGCCACCTCTGACGCGTAGTCACCTGGCCTCCGTTCACTGCCATCTCTCTTCTTCGGAACATTAACATAATTTTTCTTTAGAGCACCATAGAGGTGATCAAATTCGGGATTTCTGAGCAGACCGTATTTCTCTATAGGCTGATCAAAATCGAATACCTTCTCGATGTTCTTGTCGGCAAATATGTACACCGACTTGCTCTTCATATTGGTACGGCACATGCGCCCAATTGCCTGGATGATGTAACGCGCATAGGTCATGCGGACACTGTCTTTGTCCTTCATCTTGTGTTTGAATGGCACAGAACTACCATTACATTCCATAAATGAATTACGGATCATGTCAAATGCCCACTTGGGACTATATTCTCCACGTTCCATCAGGAACTCAATTGTGAATATCGCCTTGGCTAATGCTTCCCAGTCATCCTTTTCGACCCTCGGCACAATATTGGTTGGTTCATCAAGATAAATCGCATCAATATCCTTCTCGACAACCCTGTCACCCCGATAATTGCTCGTCCTAACAAGATCTGGAATGAGATCTTTCGGCGGAGCATATTGGAGATTCTGTCCGGCACCCACTGTCGCATACGTGGTGAGTACGAACACCTTCTCCCCGCTGGACATCCTATCTAAGATGTCTCTCTTCGTTTCTTCAAATTTGGCACTTTGTAATGTGATGAATGGTGTAATGCGAAGACAATCCGGTACATCCTTCGATTCACGTACCAAACATTCAAACATGTATCTTATTACATTGGAGTATCTCGTCCCCTCTGCTGAGAGAATATTGAGAAAACATACCATCGAACGAATGTCGCGATTCAGGAATTCTTTGTAAACCTTGGCAATCTTCAAGAACCGAATCTGTTCATAATCTTTAAAACCGTTCGAATCTAACATGTTGTTGATAATTAAACGATCCTCTTCGTCTTCGAAGACGCTTTCGACTGTGAGGCAATCCCCATCGATTATTACCGGCTCTATGTTTACATTATCATAGTTAGAAATTGACTCTTTGAAGTGAGCGTTCAAACGTTTCCTGTCCCCATCCGATATCACATATGGTTTGAATTCTGAGCGATATTTCAGATATTCAAAATCGAAATTTCCCACTGCAGAAGGCAATGAGGCTGTTGCCGATATCCCAACTACTTTCACACCTTTCTTGGACAATACGGTCAACAGAATCTTTTCAGGAGTCCTTGAATATGCGGTGAGATATAACTTTGAAGAGAGATTGTGCTCTTCACTGTCTTCAAACCTGTAGAAGCTGAAACCTCTGTTATAGACCGACAGATCGTCATCATCTCCCTTCGTATTGCTCCATTTGGTTCTTGAATTGAATAAGATTGCGTGTTTTATGAACATGCGCTGATCGTATTCAAGATCGTATAGATCTAGCATTGTGCTTATTGCATCATCGTACGCGATGTCATTGCCTCTAGCCTTCTCCACTTCCATGTGGCTCTTTGCCATGGCTGCAATTAATTCCTCGAAATATCTGAAGAAACCGTAAAGATTGGAGAACATCTTACTTATCGATGTATCCTCGGCATCACCATCATCGAAGCTGATGTAATTGACCTGTTCTTTTTTGTCAGGTTGTATCTTGATCTGTTTTCCATTAGCAATATTGTGGGATCTGAAATCATGGAAGATGAAACTGCTCTGGGGATCTCCCTTCAATTTGAAGGCATATTCCAGATGAAACTCTTTAGAAATGTTTTCAGCTTTAAGCAAAACACTGTCTGCAAAGTCAGCAAGAGCTGTTTCACCCCTTTCCTTCAAATAATACTCAGATGGGATGTAATATGCCTTACGGTGCTCATTCTCACGTTCACGAAGAGTTCTGAGTATGCTCTTGAACATCCTTATACATTCTATCTTGTCTGATTCCGATTTGGTAATGCTTTTCAGCATTGTGTCCTTGGAAGAATCAAATTCATCAATGAATATGATCGAGTCATCAATGAAGTCCGATTCGTAAAACCTATATGGGTTGTCGATGAGCGTATCATGTGTTACAAGGAATTTGTCCACACTCATGAAAAACACGCGCTTTTCAGTTGTATAGACGGATGGGTATAGTTTTCCAACCCAGTCCCATTCTGGTCGAGTGATAAGTTTCAATCTTTCTTTGGGCGTAAATGCTTGTTTTTTCAATTCTGTACGGACCGCCTTTCTGAAATCACGCTCGATGGATTCGAATTGCTTTTTCAGCGTATCCATGATGTTCTTATTGACATTAGCCTCTTCGGCGTCAGAAATACATTGCAGGTGTGCCTCGATCTTCTCATATTTGTCTGGTATGGCATTCTTTATATTCTCGATGTCTTGATAATCGAGGTTTTTGAACCCTTTGATAACTGTTTCAGATATTGGATCTACAACCATGATGTATTTCTTAAGGTCCTCATGCCCATCTTCCAGTTTCTCTTCGAGTTTACGATAAGGAAGATTCTTCTTCAATGGTGTTATGAAAAAGATCTTCTTCTCATCATCGTTGATCAGATGCTCATAGATGTAATCAATAACGAAATGCGTCTTCCCGGTTCCAGTGGGCATATCGATCAAAAGTATATTCCTGTCATGGTTCTCGTCATCGCAAAATCTTCTGATCAACTGGCGCATGAAATCGAAAGACCGCTGCCTTTATAAATAAACTTCAAAGAAATTAGACGATTCGCAACAAAGTGTATTTTGCGAATACAATTGCCAACGATAGTTTTCCATACTGTGATGTATTATTTCATGCTTTCAACCTCTTTCTCCACACTCTGATGTCCTTCTCGAATTCCCTGTCCATAGTCGCATAGATCTCTTTTGCAACAGCGGGATCACTGGCCATCGCTCTGTTCATCTGGTCCACTCCGACGCCGTACTTCCTGCACACGATCTGCACCGCCTCCGAGTACCTCTCCGCATATTGCAATTGATTGTTCGCGTACGCCTCACGAAGCCTGGCGATGATCCTTTCCGGATCCTGCGCCTCGATCCTCACGCCCGGCTTCTCGTTGAGTAGCGCGATGACCGCCAAAGGGAGGGAAAGGGTTGATGCTACGGACCCTGCCATAGCTATGTACTGGCGCTTCTGCGTCTTCGTGAGGGGTTTGTGCTTCTTCAGGAAGCTCATAATCCTCTCCTGTAGGCCTTCAGATCTGCCACGAGCTCGACGATGTTCTTCCTGGTGATGCCGACGAGCTGCCTGTACTCCTTTTCCTTATAGCCTCTGGAATCCCATTCCTCAAGGTCTCCGATGATCTGCGAGATCGTTGAATCTACCCATGCTGGATCCCCGAGATTGCGGTACATCTCGTCGACGCAGATCCAATCGTCGTCGTAATTGTCCCAATAGTCGTACGTATCGATCTTGGCGTATTCCATCAGTCTCTCGGAGAG
>DAQS01000006.1 GCA_002502965.1 Methanomassiliicoccaceae archaeon UBA381 | reverse complement strand
AAATTAGCCCTGTAACTTCGGGAGAAGGGGTGCCAGTTGCGTGAGTAACTGGTCGCAGTGACAAGAGAACTCCGACTGTTTAATCAAAACATAGATCGCTGCTAGTTCGAAAGGATGTGTATAGCGGTTGAAGCCTGCCCAGTGCCGGTATCTTAAATCCTGTTTCAACGGGACGAAGGACCGGTAAACGGCGGGGGTAACTATGACCCTCTTAAGGTAGCGTAATACCTTGTCGCTTAATTGGCGACTTGCATGAAGGCTCAACGAGAGTTCTACTGTCCCCGCCTAGACGCTAGTGAAATCAATCTGTCTGGTGCACAATCCAGACCCCTCCATCTGAAAGCGAAGACCCCATGGAGTTTCACTGCAACCTGTTGTTGCGGTAAGAATTGACATGTGTAGGGTAGGCGGGAGTCGTTACCCAGGAAGGAGCGCCAGCTTCTCTCCGAGACAATGATGAAACACCGCTCTTGTCGATTTTTACCACTAACCTCTAAGGAGGAACAGCTATAGGTAGGCAGTTCGGGTGGGGCGCCACGCCCTCAAAAAGATAACAAGGGCGCCCAAAGGTTAGCTCAGGTAGGTCAGAAATCTACCGAAGAATGTAAGGGTATAAGCTAGCTTGACTCGGAACCAGACAATAGGGTTCGGAGATAGGAAACTAAGGCCTAGCGAACCAATCAACCTCCCGAGTGGGGGTGATTGATGTCAGAAAAATTACCCTGGGGATAATTGAGTTGTCAGCAGCAAGAGTTCATATCGACCTGCTGGCTTGCTACTTCGCTGTCGGCTCTCCCTATCCTGGTGGTGCAGCAGCTGCCAAGGGTGGGGTTGTTCGCCCATTAAAAGGGATCGTGAGCTGGGTTTAAAACGTCGCGAGACAGTTTTGTTGCTTTTTGATGGAGGTGTTGGTGCCTGACGAGAAGGACCCTTTAGTACGAGAGGAACAGGGGTTCGCCGCCTCTAGTTTATCAGTTGTCTGGCAAGGCATTGCTGAGCAGCCACGCGGTAGTGGATAAGAGCTGAATGCATCTAAGCTCGAAGTCATCTTGAAAAAGAGGCACCCATAGAACGCTCATAAATGATGAGTTTGATGGATGTGGGGTGTAAGTACCGAGGTTCGCCGAGGTATTCAGCCCGCACTGACCAAAGTTCTTTTGACGTCGCTGGGGTGTGGTCTAGCAGTTAAACAGGTATTCGTATGAAAAATCTCATCCTCCATCCTAATCTCTTTATTTTCTTTGAACGAGAGCTTAGGCGCTATCCGCAAAAGTAATAATCTCTTTTGAACTAACCTTCTCACAGAGGATACCGTATGGGACTTTGGGACGAAATAAAGACAAGCGCCAAGAATGTGGACAGCAAGGTCGGACAGAAGTACGACGAAGAGAAGATCGAATTCGAGATCCGCAAGATCGAGAAGGAGATCGACGACCTGAAAAAGGATCTGGGCAACAGCGTCTACGACGCATGCTCTAAGGGCGAGACCTACGATCCCGCATCGGACTGCAAGAAGATCAGGTCCAAGTACGAGAGCATCGAAGTCATGAAGTCGGAGAAGGAAGAGATCGCCGCAAAGGCGAAGGCCGAACGCGAGGCAAATCGCCAGGCGAAAAAATGAACGGACCCGGCGCCGACTAAATGATCCTTTTCCGAGGATCCTTCATGATCTCCTAGAATAAGTTAAATATGCTGATACTGTCGCATTTCCCATGACCGTTACGCAAGTGGACCTGTCCTCGCTCTATGATTCGAACATCTACTTCGTAGACGGGGGCGGGAAGACCTTGCTTGTGGACACGGGAACGGGTTTCAGTCCGGAGCCCAGCATAAACTCCATAAGAAAGCTTCTGAACGGCAGGAAACTGGACTATCTTGTTCTGACCCACCGCCATTTCGATCATGTGGGCGGCATGGCCCGCATAATACGGGAGTTCTCTCCCGGAAGGATCCTGATAGGCGAAGGTGATGCGGGACCGCTCAGGGAAGGCGATTCCGAGGCAACGATGGGCACAATCTTCGGCGGCAAGATAGAGAGGACGGACGTGGAAGGCCTGAAGGAAGGCGACGTCATAGATCTCGACGGATGGACCCTGACGGTCATTGAAACACCGGGGCACACAGTGGGCAGCATATGCCTGTATGGTGCGGAGCGGAAGGCGCTCTTCACTGGGGATCTGTTCTTCATGAACGGAGTGGGCAACACTACGGATCCCACGGGAGACCCCGGGGCGCTCAGGGAATCTCTGAGGAAGCTTGAAGGGTACGATATAGTATGTCTGTATCCCGGGCACGGGCCGTATCTGGTCAGGGACGGATACCAGCAGCTGCGCGGAGCGATGCGCATGATGGGGGCTTGAAATTGATAACTTACCAATGCAACGAAAATATGGATAAGGCCACTACAGAGGCCATAAACAAGGCGGTCAGGGATCTGAGGGAAGGGAAGCTGGTGATATATCCTACCGAGACTGTCTACGGAATAGGCGCCGACGTGTTCGACGAGGCCGCCGCTAAAAAGGTCTACATGGCGAAGAGCAGGCCCTTCGATATGCCCCTCTCCGTCGCCGTAAGCGATCTGGAGATGATGAGGACCATAGCCGAGGTGACTCCCACCGTGGAGCGGCTCGCAGAGGTGTTCCTTCCCGGACCGCTGACCCTGATCATCAAGAAGAAGCCGAATGTGCCAGATATAGTGACTTCGATGTCAGACAAGGTCGGCATAAGGATACCGGACCACCCTATAGCGAGGGAGCTGGCAAGACGTTTCGGCCCAATAATAACAACATCTGCCAACAAGCACTCCAAGCCCGACGCTGTCACGGCACAGCAGGCCGCCAAGGACCTGTCCGAATATGCGGAGATCTGCCTGGACAGCGGACCATGCAGTCTTGGGAAGCCCTCGACCATCGTATGGCTGAAGGATGAGGAGATGGAGATCGTCAGGCAGGGTGCAATAGCTCGGAAGCAGATAGAAGAGGCATTAGATGCTAAGCTCTGACGATCTGGAAAAGCTCAGGAAGGCAGGCAGCGTTGCCGCCTCCGCCCGGGACATAGGTATGGATATGGTTGCCGAAGGAGTGAAACTGTATGATGTCGCCGAGGAAGTGGAGTCGTACATAAAATCCAAGGGATGCGGCCTGGCATTCCCTTGCAACATAAGTCTTAACGAGATAGCGGCCCACTATACCCCTTCATCCAATGACAAATCTGCCTTCGAGATAGGGGATGTCGTCAAGATAGACTGTGGCGCTCATATAGACGGATTCGTAGGTGATACGGCCGGCACAGTCGAGGTAGGTACCAACAGGTATCGCGAGCTGATAGATTCTTCCAGAAGAGCCAGGGATCTGGTCATGGAATTCGTAGGAGAGGGCACGACGATCTCCGAGATCGGGACGGCCATAGACTCCAGCATCAGGTCCGACGGTTTCCTTCCCGTGAAGAACCTCACAGGCCATGAGATAACAAGATTCAATCTCCATTCCGGGTTGGCCGTATCCAACTATGATGACGGCAACAAGACCGCTCTCACCGCAGGCATGATCATAGCCTGCGAGCCCTTTGCCACCAATGGGGGAGGGATGATAAAGGCAGGCAGGCCGGGGAACATATACAGGATCGTTCGGGAGCGGCCGATACACGATCCGGATGCAAGGGATTTCTTTGAATACGTGAAGGCGGAGTTCTCATCGTTCCCGTTCTGTGCAAGATCCTGTGATCATCCGAAGGCGGAGCTTCTCACTAAGAAGCTGATTCGCCACGGCATCCTCTCCAGTTATGCGATCCTGACCGAGGTGAGGGGTGGCTGCGTTACGCAGTCGGAGCACACAGTATACATAAGCGGGCCGAGAGGAGAGGTCACCACGCTGCCGTGACGACTCAATAGTTTTATTATCGTTGGGCGGCTTAGTGGGCTTCAGGCCGGAATTGCCAAGCCTGGTCAAAGGCGAGAGACTCAAGATCTCTTCCCGCAGGGGTTCGCCGGTTCGAATCCGGCTTCCGGCACTCATATCCCGATCGTGTCTGACCCGATCCGCAGAACGGGCATCTGGGTATTGCGTGGGACCTATCCGCGCAACATCTCCGTTGCGCGCAATGCTTTTAAATAAGGAGCCCATCCGACCCCATACGTAAACTCGAGACCCGTCTCAATGACGAAAATCGAGAGCGCTCTCCGGAACCCGTTGAGGACCGGGGAGGCGCTTGAGCGCATCCCTTCGGGGAACATTTACGGAGGAACACAATATGGCAGAAGGAAAATCAGAGGGCAAGCCGGAAGGCAAGAAGCCCGGAAAAAGGAAAGAGGCCGCCGCAGAGGATGAGAACTTCAACTTCATAGTGCGCATCGCTAACAGCGACATAGACGGCCAGAAGAGAACAGTCATCGGTCTCCAGGGCATCAAGGGAGTAGGGAGCAGGGTTGCACAGGTCGTCGTCAAGAGGGCCAATGTGGACCCGTCGGTCAAGATCGGTTCCCTGCCGGAAGACAAGGTGAAGGCGCTGGAGGAGAGCGTGCTTACGTACGTAGAGTATGCCCCCAACTGGGCGGTCAACAGGCAGATGGATTACGAGACGGGTGCGGACATGCACCTGCTGAGCCAGGACCTGACTCTCACTCAGACCGACGACGTCAACAGAATGAAGATGATCCGCAGCTACCGCGGAATAAGGCACGAGACCCACCACAAGGTAAGGGGCCAGAGGACCAGATCCAACGGACGCCGCGGACTGACTCTCGGTGTCTCCAAGAAGAAAGGCTGAGGTGATTTGAATGGGAGATCCTAAATTCGCACGCAAGGCCTATGACACCCCTTCCCACCCCTGGCAGGGTGAGAGGATAAAGGCAGAGGTCGTTCTGGTCAACCAGTACGGCCTGAAGAACAAGACCGAGGTCTGGAAGGCTCAGACCATAATAAGGAAGATCAGGGGACAGTCCAGAGATCTTCAGGCACGCCTCAGGGGAGAGGAGAAGCAGGCAGAGAAGGAGGCCAACAGCCTCCTGGTCAAATGCGGCCGCATGGGCCTGCTGCCTCTGGAGGGTGCAACCCTCAACGACATCCTCGTTCTTTCCGAAGAGGATATCCTGGAACGCAGGCTTCAGACCCTGGTGTTCAAGAAGGGCCTCGCTTCCTCTCCGAAGCAGGCAAGACAGATGATAGTCCACGGCCATGTGCTTATGAACGGGCACAGGGTCACGGTCCCCGGGTACATAGTGCAGAGGGGCGAAGAGCCCTCGATAGAGTATGACCCGTCCTCTCCGTTCTCGGACGAGCTTCACCCCATGAGGGCATCCGCTCAGGAAGCGGCGAACCGCGAGGCCGAGAAAGAGGAAGCCAGGGCCAGAATAGAGGCCGCCCGCGCGGCGAAGGCGAAGGCCGACGCAGAAGAGGCAGGCATCACAGCGGAGGATGATTGAACATGGCAGCCAAATGGGGTGTAGCTAACATATATGCCAGCTACAACAACATCATGATAACGCTCACTGACATAACCGGTGCCGAGACCATAACCAAGGCCACCGGCGGAATGGTCGTGAAGCAGGCGAAGGACCAGGCATCCCCTTACGCGGCCCAGAGGGTCGCCGAGAGGGTCGCCGATGTCGCCAAGGAGAAGGATTTCGTCGGGATACACGTCAAAGTCCGTGCTCCCGGCGGCAACAAGTCCACGTCCCCCGGGCCCGGAGCCCAGGCAGCGATACGTGCTCTGGCAAGGGCCGGCCTCAAGATCGGTCGCATCGAGGATGTGACCCCGGTGCCCCACGACGGCACCAAGAAGAAGGGCGGACGCAGAGGACGCAGAGTCTGAGGAGAATCTCATGCGCATAGACATATTGGAGATGGAGGAGAGAAGAGCCAGGTTCATCCTGAGGGACGCCACGCCTGCGAAGGCCAACGCCCTCAGGAGGACCATGCTGTCGGATCTCCCCAAGATGGCCATAGATAAGGTGGAGTTCCACCTGGGGTCCATCGATGTCGACGGCAAGGATTTCGAATCCGTAACGCCTCTTTTCGACGAGGTGATCGCTCACAGGCTCGGGATGGTCCCGGTGCCCACGGATCTTGATCTGTTCACGTTCCAGGAAAAGTGCGTCTGCGAAGGCGAGGGCTGTCCCAGCTGTATGATAATGTACAGTCTGAACAAGAACGGTCCCTGTACCGTGTACTCCGGGGACCTGGAGCCTCTCGGGAGCCCTGATCTCAGGGTCAAGGACGAGCACATACCCCTGGTGGAGCTGTCCAACGGGCAGTCCGTACTCATATACGCCCACGCGGTCATGGGAACGGCCAAGAAGCATGTGAAATGGCAGGTCGCCAACGGGGTCGGGTACAAGTATATGCCCGTCGTAACCGTGAGATCCTCGGCCAATGCCAAAGAGGTCGAGGAATCGTGCCCAAGGAAGGTCTTCGACGTCGATGGGAAGAATCTCGTTGCCGCCAGGCCCATGGACTGCATACTCTGTGACTCCTGTGTCGAGATCGACGGAGGGAAATCCGTTTCCGTGAAGGGGGACGACAAGAATTTCGTCTTCACCTTCGAGACCGACGGGTCCCTCTCTGCCGAGAAGGCACTCAGGAAGGCAGCCGAGCTGATCTCCGAGAAGACAAAGGCATTCGCCGACAACATCGGCGAGATGGCGGTCTGAAAACACAAAGGGGCCAAAAGCCCCCTTTTATTTTCTCACATGAAATCCGTGAGCTTGCATTTGCGCACTTTGTCATTGTCGAAGAGTGAGGCCATGCTCATCTCCAGCACCTCAATGCGCTCGAGGGTGTAGTTGCTCAGTCCGTAGGTCCTGCCGATGTCCTTGGACACCTCGAGGTACTTCTTGACGCTGGCCTGGTGGACAGTAAGTATCAGATTGTTCCCGCAGATGCATCTCCCGCTCAGCGGGACCCTTCTGTACTTCGCCCCGCATTTGGTGCATCTGACGGTCTGGGCGGAGAAGCTCCTGAGATTCCCGGCCATGTCCGGCAGGAAGTGCTTATCGATGACGCGTGTCGCAACGTCGCACTCGTCCACGGCGCGGATCTTCTTGCCGAGCATGAGCTGCGCATTCATCTTATCCTCCATCGTCTCCAAGGTTGTGTAGGCCGATTGCTTTGGCCCCTCGGAGATGTCCTTTGTGTCATGGGTGAATCCGAAGCCTTCGTATTGCCTTTCAGTGCCTATCCTGCCGGAGACAAGGTCCATGAGCTTCTCCACATCCTTGGTATCCTTCATGGCTTCTGCTGCGCGGTATAGTTCCAGAGGATATTCCCTTAGACAGTCGATATTGTGGGCTTCCTTGTCGATCTCGTTGGGATCCAGCCTGGTCGTGAGGACCAGAGGGGCATCCATCAGACCGCCGCGCCTGTTTGGCAGGTAGGACCTGGAGAAGTTGAGCAACCCGTCCAGAAGCAATATCAGGCTGTCCTCGTCCCCGTCGCAGTTCCTTCTTTTCGATGCATGGAAGAAGGGATGAGCGTAAGCGCCGTTGGCTTCTGTGTATCCTATAATACGGCACAGTATGCCACCTGAAGTGTGGGGGGCCAGGCCTATGCTGAGATGTCCTATCAGCTCTTTCCTGTCCTTTATGTTGTAGTATCTTTCGAGGCCGTAGAACTTCTCAAGTAGGTCGTCTATGAATTGGGATACGCGGACCATATAATCGCCGCAGCCTGTGTTGGGGACCACATCCTGCACTTTCAGCTCGCACATCTGATCCCCGTCGGTCAGCGGCGCCCCGTTCATGTCGTGGGTGTACCCGAGCTCTCGGGCTCTTTCCACGGAGAGCTCTATCTCGGAGGGCTTGAAATGCGTGAGGGGAATATCAGTCATATCGTATCGGAGCGTGCCGTCCTTGTTCACGCCCAGATCGTATATCGCCCGCAGGATCCCCTTCTCGATGTTCTCCGGCACCTCGTTCTTGCTTATCAGAGAATCCAGGACCTTCACTTCTTTCGGCATGGATACCCCCAGGGTCGACAGGGCCGCATCCACCTCATCCGAGAGGTTCATCGGCTCCTTGTTGACCTCGCCGAATTTCCTTTTCATGGGGATAAGGTCCGTATGCTCTTCACAGTCCCTGCACCATGTGCGGTAGGTACTTGCACCGCAGGACGGGCACCTTCTTTTCCCCACAGGCACCGATATGGTCTTCCTGCTGCTGCCCGTCCTCCCTATGTTCTGAATGGCCGTGTTCAGTTCCTTGCGGTAGGTCGGCTCGTCACCTATCGGGAACAGCCCGTGCACCATGGGTGCGCTGCGCCGGTCCTTCGACTTTTCGGGTCGTGCCATTCTCGCTCCGACCCTGGTGCCGCCTCTCGGTCTGACTTCGATACCCATGGCGCCGCTCACAGCTTCCAGAGAGGTCCCACCGCTGAATGCGGAGGCCTCTGCGATTGTATCTCCGGGCTTCAGTCCCAGGCCCTCTAGCAGAGGAAGCGCATAGTGGCCTATGCGTATCCTGCCCCCGCCCGCTTCATGGAGGGCACCTAGGGTTTCCAGTACCCTCTTGGACGTTTTTTCCTTCGGCAGCGAGAGGTACCCGTCCGAGAACGTACCGTTCTGTATTATGAACGTCCTGAGGCTGACAAGATCCTCCAAGGGGATATCTGACCAGAAAAGGTTGAATCTGGGATGCAGAGGTATGCCCGATTCCTCAGACATCTTCTTCGCTCTGCCCCACGAGGGGCTCTTCCAATCTTCGTGCAGGGTGCCTTTGGCGATCATCTCCTGCTTGTGCCAATCTATATTGTATCCGCAAGGTACCAGGAAGTGGTTGTTCTCGCAGAATTCCCCGAATGGCACCAGGATCTCCCCGCAGTCCACGATCTCGGCGATCTCCGAGTGCACCTTCATGACCTCTTCCTTTGTACCGCAATAGATCAGGCTGCCATTGTTCAGCAGCAGCGTCGGCCCCTCCACTGAGTCGCAGGGTGTCACAACGCACGCTTTGCCGGGGCGTTCAGTCTTGACTTGGGTTCCCAGTGCGGGGAACTGATCCAAGGCGTACATCGACGCCGGGCTGAAAGCCAGGGCCGCGAGCCCGCACGTCCTTCCCCTTCCGTACCTGAGTCTGAACCCGCCGGGTCTTGACGGATGGCCGAATATGGGCCTTCCGGCCACAATATCCATGAGATATTTCTCCGAGGGCTTCAGAACCCTCACCGTCTCTTTGTCATTGGAGTTCCCCGATCCCTTCAGATTCAGGTATTCGTCTATGAATTCCCATCCATTGATCTTGAGAGTCTTCACGTGCTTCTGCAGCTTGGAGGCTTTCTGGCACATCCCTTCCGCCACGACAAGGCAGGCCCCTCCGCGAACCCTGTTCGTCTCGATACGGGGAAGATCCCTGAAACCGGATATCTCCACTCTTTCGGTGCCCTCTCCGTCTATGCATATCGGGCATTTCCCGACTATGATCCTGATCTCTTCCGCGGAAGGAGAATACTGAATGTGCTGGCACTGTTTGTAAAGGGGTATCTCCTCTATGAATCTGTCCACCTCCTGCCGGGTGGGCTGATACTCTCCTATGCCTAGCTCCTGTCTCACCACGTCTGCGATCAGGACGCTCATTGCCTGACCGGTACCTCCGGCCGCCCTTATGGGTCCTGCGAACATCAGATCGATGTACTCGCTGCCGTCCGGGTTGCTCTTCACCTTCGTATCCGCCAGTCCTTCGAGGGGGGCGACGAGGATACCTTCCGTAAGAACGGCGAGCCCCGCTCTTATCGCTCGGTCTATCGCCTTCTCCCGGGTCTCCGCAGGCTTCTTGGCGATCCTTCTGGCGATCATCAGGGATACAACTTCCCTGTTCCCGTATTCGTCAGTAAGCTCCCTTATATCCTTGGCTATGCCCTCAACGTCATAATCCCGCAGGAGCTCTTCAACTCTGGATGCCAGATCCTCTGCCCGAGGGACCTCGACTATGGTCTCCGGGTCCTTCCCTACCTTTCTGGCCCTTTTGGCCAGCTCGTAACATTCGTTATCCTTTCGGTCGAGTTCGCTGAAATACGCCCTCATTCCATCGCTGAGGGCGACCCTAGACATCCCCCTCCTCCCCGAGGTCGATCCTCTTGAGAGCATCTACCACGGTCTTGCGAAGCACATCCACGTTCTCGCCTGTCTCAGAGGAGAAGAACAGCCTTCCGCTGTCCGTGCGGAGGATGTCGCTCTTGCTCTCCGCCACAATTATCTCAACGCCCTCGAAGCCTCTCTGAACGGATTCCAGGAGGGCCTTTTGCTTCTCCAGAGTATATCCGCAAGTTTCGGAGGGGTCCATGATGAAAAGTATGACATGGGTCAGGTACTTAAGGGCCAGGACCGCCTGTTTCTCGATAGCGTTCCTGTCCTCGAAATCCCTGTCGAGAAGGCCGGGGGTGTCTATGACCTGGAATCGTCTCCAGCCCTCATCCATATGGCCTATGATGATGCCCTTCGTGGTGAACGGGTACGGGGCCACCTGCGGCTCGGCCGTGCTCAGCTCGGACACTATGCGGCTCTTGCCCACATTAGGGAATCCGGCGACGACAAGGGTGGGGACCTTTGCACTGACAGAAGGTAATTTCCTTATCTTGTCTCTGGCACTTTGCAAGAAAAGCAGATCTTTGGAGATCTGCCTCAGAACTGACGATATCCTTCCGTAGAACTCGTTGCGGGCGATATCGATGTACCGGGGGTCTTTGGACCTCCTTATCTTCCTCAGGGCCTCGCTCCTAAGTATCTCCGTTCTGGTGGATGCCCACCTTACGGCGCCAAGGGATCTCTTGTACTGGTCGAGCCCGACCACCAGATTCACCAGCTCAGGGAAGAAGTCCTCCTCTTTCTCGATGCGGGGGAATGTGTCCACGTACTTGTCCAAAGTGTCCTTGATAATATCCCCTATGGCGGTGACTCTGCCGAGGGTGGTCTTCTTCATCTTGTCCAACGCATCTGTGCCGTTAATAGTGACCTTGGATGCCCTTCCGAACGCTTTGTCCAACAACTCGTCTGCGCTCAGGACGGTGGGGATCTTGAGAGTCTTAGCGGCCATATGACCGAGGCTATAATGTGCGCCCTATAAAGGTTTTCGAGGGCGGCCGTTCTCTTCCGGCAGCCCTCTGCAGACAATCTGAGATCTATGACGGGTCGTACCTGCTGAATTCTGCCTTGAAGAGCCAGAGGTCGGACATCTTATCCTTGTCGGCATTGAGGGCCGGCGGCACCATCTCCGAGGGCAGATCCCTCAAGACAACCCCGATCTCTGCTTTCCATGTTCCCCGCTCCATCCCCAATATCGTGCATACCGCGGACAGATTCACACTCACAGATACTCCGACCTCGACCTGTTTTTCCTCTCCCGCATTCAGGAACTTTGGGGCGGAGATACCTGCATAGACAGTCGTCCTGATGTATACTCCGTCGGTGATGATGTCCACCGGATCGATCCCGGCGGGATTGCCAACGTACTTGGTCATGACACCTATCTGGCCTATGAGCCACCTGATGGCCTCCTCCACCATCTCTGGCCCCGTTCCTATCGCCACCTCCAGCCCGTAATGCTGGGTCTCGGCCATGTCGGTGAGCTCCAGCTCAATGAAGAAGTAAGCATCGACAATGGTTCCGGCTATGGAGGATATCAGGTCGTTTATTGCCAACTCCATGACCCTCTCGAGATATTCGGCCACATCATCCACGGACTTTATCTTGTTCCCCATCTCGAAGAAGGCCTTCTCCGCCGCATTCTTTATGCATTCGAGAACGAAGACCTTCATCAGCAGACCTCCGGGTATCATCCCTCCGTTCTTCGTCCCCGGAGAACCCTTCATGTAGCTCCATACAGTTGCAGCATCCACGCTCCTCTGCCAGGTGAACTCGCTGTTGTCCTGGTCTGTTTTGCATGGGGTCCTGTCGATGATGTTGCCGTTCCGATCGGCGAGGATCACGCAGTCCCCGTTCGAGAATGAGCTCTTGGAATTGTTCAAAGCCTGTCTGTCGAAGCCTATGACGGTCCTGCCGCCCGGGGGGAGGACCATTCCGCTGAGGACCTTTCCCTTCAGTTCCCCGCTGCCCGGATAGAGGGAGTAGCCCTCAAGATCCACGGTCTTGCCGGAGGCATTGTAGAGCTCTACCCACTCGTTGCCCGAATCATCCCCCGGAGGATTGGATTCAAACTCGTTTATGACCAGCGCCCTCTTCAGAGGCAGATCGTACTTAAGGCACAGACCCAGATCGAAGCTGCCTTTGTATCCGGGCAGAGGCACCGGTATGTTGGAGATCAGAGTCCCGATCCCCGGCATATCCGAAAGCCTCGTCTCTATCTGCCGGTACTGCACGAGCTCGGGAACAGAGGCGCTGAACTCTACGCCCCGGACGTGCCCGTTTATCCCGAGAAGCCGGTCGCCTTTCATGAACGGATCCGCTGAAGCCTCTACGCGCCAGTCCTTCCCGTACGCGAAGCCGTTGCATACAAAGCTGTACTCCTCTCCGGTTTTCTTCAGGTTCATAGTGGCGGAGAACCCGGTGTCGCCGTTCTCTTTTGAAAGGGTTATGGACAGTATGTTCTTCGTGTTCTTCACAAGAGTCGCCAGCTGGGTCTTTAGGGTCAGCGTGAGCCCGAAGAGCTCCAGCTTCACAGTCTGATTCGCGATCCCGACATCGACCACGGAAACGCAGACTCCCGCAAGGACATCCGAGCATTTGGAAGCCAGTTCGTTGAAGGCGTCCACCACGGGTATTAGTGCATCGTAGAGCTTTTGCACGAGCTCCGTCATCATCCGAGAGATCTCGAGCATCGCCCTTCCGCAGGCAGAGGCTATCTCCTTGATGGCGGAATAGAATTCCTTCAGAGGTCCCATCAGAGGTTCTGCCAGTTCAAGGATCGCAGCCCACGCATCGGATAAGAATGTGTTGCTGGATCTGTAATCTACCCCTGCCAGGGGCCATCCGCTCACGCAGACGATCTCCATCTTCGTGCTCAGATCCACGGAACCGCTGAATTCCCCGTCCGAGACCCCGAGGGCCGATGAGAGGTCCGAGGATGAGGATGCCCTGTAGTTGAGCACCCCATTAAGCGAGACCACGAACGAAGCCGAGTAAGAGGCTGCACTGTGCTTTCCGAACCCCACATAGTGGATGCACCCCTCGGGATTGTCCTTCGGTTGCAGTATTTCTACGCCGATGCGCCCCCAATCCTCCACGGTTATGTTCTCCGAGAACGTGTTCCGATCCCCGTCGTGGAGCAGGAACGGACCATGCCCCGGCAGATCGGTTATTCCTGACCCGGGGCTCAGGCTCATGTTCTCCGCAGACTGTTCATAAACGTCGAGCATCCTGTTCCTTACATGAGGAAGTATGTCGATTACCGACATGCCCTTCTCTGTTATGGCGGACATGATCTCCCTAATGACCGATCCCGAGTCCTTGGCTATATTGCCCAGCGTATCTTCGAAGAGGGAGAGACGGGCATCTATCGCGGCGGACATTCTCGCATTCATGTCCCTTTCCGCATCGGCCGTGTCGCATGTCGCGATTATCCTGTCCACCAGTCCCGGATCGAGGGTTCCTCCGTGATTGGCGGCAAGGTAGGAATCTATCCCGGATCTGAGGGTGGACTGTATATTCTCATTTATGTCCCCCTTTCTGAACAGAGGTCCGGCCTGCGATCTTATCTTCTCGTACATGGCGGCATAGAGGGGATCCACAACCTCTCCGGATCTGACGGTCCTTTCCAGGGATCCGGCAAGCATGCCAGAGCCCCCATCCATGGCAGAGACTATCGCCGTCTCAAGGGTCTGTGCGAACGTCATATCGTCCGTGGGATCGCAGCTGACCCTCACAACGCCAAGCCCGGACATTCCGGCCAGGTCTAGGGCCATGGATTTGACGAAGCCCTTCAGCAGCTCTCTTATCTCGTTCCTGTCCCCGCGGTACTCGTCCATGAATGAGTTCCAACCGGCCCAGGAGACAACGTCAGATTCCGGGTACGGGATCGGGATCTGCATCTCCGGTATGTGCACCGTTTCCGTGGCGCTGCCCGCCGTGACCTGGAAGCTCCCCTCTGGAACAGACAGGACGTACTGCTCTCCCCTCATGAGCCATCTGTAATCATTCTCGGTGAGTCCCTGGTTCGCCATGACGCCCCTCAGATGTCCTCTCACGGTGTCCGATTCTGTAGTTCCGTTGAAGAAGGAGACGATGGCGTTCCATCCCTTCTTCACGACATCGTTCACTGTATCGAGGATATCCGACACATCGGTGAGCATGAAGTACTGCATCCATTGAAATATTAGGGCATCCAGCATCGATATCAGGGTCTGAGCGAAGATCTGGCACAGATCGATGTCAACATAACCGCCGCATATGTGGTCGGCCGGATCGAATCTCTCGGAGCTCTCGATCAGGGTGTTCCCGTCACCAGTATCCCTGAAGCACATAGATTCGATCATGGAGACGGAGATCCTGTATGCTCGGGTCACATCCTCCTCCGTGATTATGGATGATGTTCCGGTCCTGCCGAATGCGTTCATCGCGCCATAGCCTGAGAGCACCCTGCTCTGAGCCAAAGAGGTCAGCTGATAGGACATGAGCTGGGTCAGAGCGGACTCGTCTCCTTCCAGCGACAGTTGGAAAGAGGAGCCGCTCTCGATGAGGAGGGGCAGTCCGGACGTGCCGTCGGCATCTATCTCCATCCTTTTCTCCGCCGTTCCGCTGCCGGAATCGAATCTCGCATCCACGTAGCCCGTGGCCCGGAGGAAGGACGGTGCGGACCCTGCCCCGGGGTCATCGGACACCCTGAGCTTCTCGACCCTCAGGCCGATGCTGCTGTCCAATACAGTCACGTGTACGCCCCGATCGATCCTGGGATATGAGTCGATGAGATCCGCAGTCATGGAATCGAATGCGGCGCATCTCTCCGCTAGGGTCCCGCTGCCCCGGCTGATCTCCCCCAGTATGCCTCCCAGACGCGTCTCGATATCAAGCTCGGTGGCGACAACGGCATCATCCAGAGCGAGGATCTCCCGCCCTATGTTCTTCGTGTCATCCTCCGCGTTCTCTATCGAGACATAGATTACGCCGTAAACGGATCCCAGCAGAAGGAGGGTCACGGCAATCAGTGCGAACGGCATATTGCCTTTCCTGTTCCCGCGCATGGATAAGATTCTCTTCATGAGCACATTCTGGCGGAGCGGAAGGATATAAGAGAGGACCTACCATTATGCTAACTTAACGCAGAACATAGCCCCAGTGTGCATTGTGGGTCTCCTGTCGCACGGGTAAAGCATTATAAAAGGAACGGCATTTGTGTAGAAAGGAAGGAAGGGTACCATGTCTTCTACAACAAAAGAATACGCTCCTCAGAAGGGGCTGCCCAAAAAGACCGAATCTCTGTGTCCCGAATGCGGGAAGGTTCTGGTCGCGGAATATTACGAGAAGAACGGGAAGGTCTACGCAAAGAAGACCTGCCCGGAGCACGGGGAGTTCGACAGTCTGATCTGGTCCGACGTGGAGATGTATCTCCGCAGCGAGAAATTCGCCATGGACGGGATAGGTCTTATAAACCCCGGGGAGAGCCAAGAGGACAACGTCCATTTCATGATAGGCGACCGCAGGGTGGATCTGCACTCTTCCACCTCACTCGCCAACATCGATCTCACGAACAGATGCAATATGAACTGCCCGATATGCTTCGCCAATGCGAACCAGGCAGGTTATGTCTACGAGCCCTCGTACGATGAGATCGTGGCCATGATGCAGGTATTGAGGGGCGAGAAGCCCATCAAATGCACGGCGGTCCAGTTCTCCGGAGGTGAGCCTACGATACACCCAGATTTCGTCAAGGTGATCGGGAAGGCCAAGGAGATGGGATTCGCCCAGGTCCAGGTGGCGACGAACGGCCTGGAGTTCGCGAAGGACCCCGAGAAGCTCAGGGCGGCGGTGGACGCAGGCCTCAATACAATATACCTTTCTTTCGACGGCGTCAGCGACGACGTCTACATACAAGCCAGGGATAGGAAGATGTTCAATGTGAAACTGAAGGTCATGGAGAACATCAGACAGCTGGAGCACAGGCCTTCCGTGGTATTGGTCCCCACTGTCGTGAAAGGGGTGAACGACCATCAGATCGGCGACATAGTGAAGTTCGCCTTTGACAACGCGGATGTGGTCCGCGGGGTCAACTTCCAGCCCGTGGCCTTCACGGGGAGGATAACCAAGGAAGAGCTGGAGAAAGGGAGGTTCACCCTGCCGGACCTGGTAAATGCGGTCAGCGATCAGACAGGATATACCACGAAGGACGATTGGTACCCGGTCCCCGTGGTGGCGCCTCTCTCGAAATTCGCGTCAGTCATAATGGGGGACAGGAAGATAACCTTCACCACTCATCCCCACTGCGGACTTGCGACATACCTGTTCAAGGATGAGAAGGGCAACGTCATGCCGCTCCCCAGATTCATGGATGTGGAGAGGTTCGTGAAGGGCCTTGACGAACTGGCGGACAAGGCGGAGAAGTCCCGTTTCAAGAAACTCTATCTGTACAAGGCCTACAGGCTAATGGGTAAATGCATCCATGAGGACAGGATGCCTGAAGGACTTACCAAGAGGAAATTCCTCAAGGTGATGGGGGACATAATGGGTAGCAAATCCAAGAAGACCCTCGCCGCATTCTCGTGGAAGATGATGTTCATAGGGGGCATGCACTTCCAGGACTCCTATAACTACGATATTGAGAGGGTGGAGCGCTGCGCCATTCATTACGTGACGCCAGATCTGCGTGTGATACCCTTCTGCGCCTTCAATTCCGGTCCGGAGTACCGCAAGGAGGTGGAGGCTAAATTCTCTATGCCTCTGGCGGAATGGAAGGAGAAGAACAAGGCCGAGGCAAAGGCTCTGGAAGCGGCGATGATAGTGCCAGATGAACAGAAGCCTGATGTGTGAGGTATGGGAATGAAAGTGAACTACGATAAATGCCTGCATTGCGGAGGGTGTGCCGGATCGTGCCCCCAGAACGCGATATATCTGAATGATTACATACTGGAATTCAACGAAAGATGCAACCTCTGCGGAAGATGCATCAAGATATGCCCTGTGGGGGCTCTCTCCAAGGAGGGATCCTGAATGGCCGCGAAAAGATATGACTGCGATATCGTGGTCGTCGGTGGCGGTCCGGGCGGTAGCATGGCCGCCAAGTACTGCGCCGAGGGCGGTCTGAAGACCATAATGATAGAGAAGGATGCCGAGATAGGAGCCCCACTCAGGTGCGCCGAGGGGGTTTCCAAGAAATGGCTGACCGAGGTGGGCATAGAGCCGGACCCCGCATGGATATGTGCGGATATGGTCGGAGCCATAATCAAATCCCCCAGCGGCCACAAGTTCCAGCTGGACGAGAGCCATGCGGGATCGGAGGTCGGGTACGTCCT
The DNA here is from genome assembly GCA_002502965.1 of Methanomassiliicoccaceae archaeon UBA381. Lineage (GTDB taxonomy): Archaea > Thermoplasmatota > Thermoplasmata > Methanomassiliicoccales > Methanomethylophilaceae > RumEn-M2. Next base: position 171,539 of record DAQS01000006.1, on the reverse strand, counting down.
GGAGAGGCATCTCTTCGACAAGCATCTCGCCGCCATGGCCGCTGAGGCTGGCGCGGATATAATGATGCGTACCGGCTGCACGGGGATCATAAAGGACAAGAACGGGAAGCTCATCGGAGTGAAGGCCAAGAGCATGGGTGAGCCCATCGAGATATACGCTAAGTGCGTGGTCGCGGCCGACGGTTTTGAGAGTCAGGTAGCCAGATGGGCAGGGATGGACGTAGACATGAAGCTCTCGGACATAGTCACCTGTCTGCAGTACAGGATGACCAACATCGACATCGATGCGGAGTACTGTGAGTTCGTCATCGGGTCCCCCGCACCGGGCGGCTACGTATGGATATTCCCCAAGGGGAAGAACATAGCCAACGTAGGCCTCGGGGTCCAGGGCACCAAGTGCAAGCTCGGCGCCGATCCGAAGTACTATCTGGACAAGTTCATAGCAGAGGACCCGCGCCTCAACAAGGGTGAGGTCCTCGAGATTGTGGGAGGCATGGTCTCCACATGTCCCGGCCTGGACGAGACCGTGGCGGACAATCTGGTTCTGGTGGGGGATGCCGCAAGGATCATAGATCCTATCACCGGCGGCGGCATCTGCCACGCATGCAGGACCGGCATGTACGCGGGGAAGGTCCTCACCGAATGTGCGAAGAAGAACGACTTCTCCAAAGAGGCACTGAAGCCATATGATAAGATGTGGCGCGACAGGATGGAGGACAAGCTCTACAGGAATTTCATGGCCAAGGAGAGGCTGGCACAGCTTGACGACAAGACGATCGACGAGCTCGTGATGCTGATCCAGGACTCCAACATCAAGGAGGTAAACGTATACAACCTCCTGAAAGTGGTGAAGGAGAAGTTCCCTAAGGTTGTCGAAGGATTCGAGGACCTGATCTGAGCTGTAAACGGCGGGCCTTGTGCCCGCCATTTTTTTTGCTTTTACAATTCGGCGAATTCCGCAGAGATGCCGGGCACGCCTGTCCGGACTATGAAAGGCTCGCCGCCTCTCAGGGCTATCGCTCTGCAGACCTTCTCTGGTTCGTCCGTCAGGGCTATCATGCTGCCTCCGCCTCCGGACCCCGTAAGCTTCGCGCCGTAGGAGTGTTCTAGAGAGGCGTCCACGAGTTTGTTCAGTTCTTTGCAGGAGACGCCGAGTATCGATAGAAGTTTGTGATCTCGTGTCATCAGCTCTCCGAGGTTCTGTTTATCGTTCCTTGATATGGCAGACATCCCGCTAAGCGTGACATCCCCTATCTCATCTATGATGTCGGAGGCGAATCTGTTGCTTTCCTTATACTTCCTCACCTTCTGTACGAGAGGGCCGGTGGCAGCCTTGATGCCCGTATATCCGACAACAAATGTCATCTTCGGTACGGGTATATCGGAAACTGTCCAAGAGTTCCCGCCCTTTGATATGTTCCAGATAGGAGTTCCTATGCTTTCAGGGCAGTTCACCGCAACGCCGCCCCCATGGACGCTGGTGGATGTGTCTATAGGGCTTGCCCTTCCCTGCACCTCATATTCTGTCTCGAAAGCTTCCAGTGCAACGGCCTCTTCCCTACATTCCTCTCTCATCATGAGCCTCACTGCGCTTATGAGCGCTGCGGAAAGGGCGGCAGAGGATCCCAGCCCGGAACCGGAGGGGATCTCGCTGTCTGTTATAATCCTGATATCGGAGATCTCTCTTCTCCTCAGGATGCTGTCGATGTGCGGATGAAGCCGGAGGGATACCCCGACTCCATTAAGAAGGACCCCTGATCCGGGAGATATCTCGCATCCGAATCTGCGGTCTATGGCAAGTGCCAGAGCAGGCTTTCCGAATACCACCGAATGTTCACCGAGCACGATGAGCTTCCCCGGGGCGGATGCCCTTACAGTCCTTCCTCTCATTCGTTCAGTCCGTACTTGGCCAGGGCCTCGATGATGGAATCGTTGGCGCTCCTCATTTTCAGAGCAGGTTGCCCGATGGACCACCAGTGCTCCTCCAATGCCTCTACTGCCCTGTCGAACTCGTCATCGGATCCGTAATCCTCTCTTTTCAACACCTCGAGGGCTTTGTAGTACTCATCCATAAGGTCCACCTTGTTGGTCTTGTTGACTATGGCCAGTCCCAATGTGCTATCCAGGCAGAAGGAAAGTTCCATTGCGAGATCCTCGGGCAGTGCATCCATTACGATGTCCAACACACTGTTCGTGGCCATCATGAATGCCATCTCTCTTTTGCCCTCGGGACTCATGGATTCATCTTCATCCACGCTCTGGATCATGTCCACGTACCAAAGATCCCTCATGGCCATGGTCCTTTTCGGGTTCTTCTCCCAAAGTTGCTTCTGCGCCACCATCTCCTCATCGTTGAATACGGTGCTTATCTCCCCTGTCTCAGGGTTGATCTCTACCCGGGTATCCGGTCCCTCTTCATTCTTCGCGGTTTTCCTTCTGTTTGTCATAGCGATCCTTCTCTTAGTTTGCCGATAATATCAGCCAGTATATCCATTCCTTTCTCAATCTTGCTTTCGTCTGCCGCATAGGAGAACCTCAGATGCCCTTCGCCATATTTACCGAAAGCAGAACCGGGAGAGCAGATCAGACCGTTCTCCGCCAGGCGCAGGCTCAGGTCCGTTGATTTCATGTCGATGTCGTAAGACGGGAAAGCATAGAAAGCGCCCTTCGGGGGCTCTATGCTCATTCCGTCTATGCCGTTGATCCTTTTCACTATGAGATCCCGCCGCTTCCTGAACACGGATCTGGCAGTCTCAAGGTAATCGTCGATCCCGGGCAGGGCGGCAAGGAGCCCGTACATGGCCGGCATATTGGGGCTGGCACATACATGGTACTGCATCTTGACCATTGCATCCATAACGCTTTTGTCCGCGATCAGGAATCCCATCCTCCAACCGGTGACGGCCATCATCTTGGAGAATCCCCCCACGACTATGGAAGTGTCCAGCCTCGAGAGGAACGACCTGTGCTTGTCCTCGTAGACGAAGCAGTCATAGACCTCGTCCGATATCACGGTTATACCGTGGTCGTCGGCTATGTCGCAGAGGGCCCGGAAGGAGTCCCCGCTAAGGACCGAGCCCGTCGGGTTGGACGGGTTGTTCACGAATATGACCTTGGTCCTCTTAGTTATCTTGGATTTTATATCCTCTATGTCAGGTTGGAAGTCCTTTCCAGTGAAGCGGTATTCCACGGGCCTTCCTCCGGCCAGCGTAGTATGCGGACCGTAGATCACGAAACCAGGGCTTGGGATCAGCGCCTCGTCACCGGGGTCGATCAGTGCCTGAGAGACCTCAAGAAGTGCCGTCGATCCGCTGGGCGTGATCATGACATTCTCCCCCTCTATGCCGTAGGTCTGATATCTCTCTGCCACTGCCTCCCTGAGAGGCATTATTCCTGCGGTGGGGCCGTACTTGTTGAATCCTGCTCGGGAGGCCTCGGCCATCGCCTCTACAGCCCTTTTAGGCGGATCCATGTCCGGCTCGCCCAGGCCCAGGTTTATGCTGTCCGGTTTAGCCAGATCGAACATCTTCCTTATACCCGACATGGGTATGGATTCAAGCCTCCGGGAGATTTCCATACAACCCGGAACGTCTTTGAAATATTAAGGATAGCACTCTCATCCAGATGTATGAAATATACATCGGTTATTGCGTGTGGCTATATAGTAACAAATATAAACGATGGAAATGTGCTATTTAACAGATGTCTAATAACCAGAAGATGGGATTGGCACTTGCCGCAGTCGGTTTTGCCGTCCTTCTCCTGGGAACTGCTGGATATATCGGCGCGTATGATATCGGCGGGACCGCTTCCCTGATAATAATGGGGGTCGGGACCGTGATGATATGGATATCTGTCGCTCTGATCTATTTCATCAGAGACATACATAAGGATACATAAGAGGGATGAAAAATGGGCATTGGCGACAAACTCAGGAATCTGTTCAAGAAGAAAGACAAGGGCGTGGAGAAGGTACAGGCGCACGTTGCGAAGACCGGAGGCAGAGCTTCCAACTTCAAGGGCGAGGGTAAAGTGCCCGATGCGCTTAGGTTCGCGGCCGCTAAGATAGATGCGCAGGTTGCAGCCAAGAAGATGACGGATGCGAGGGGCGATGCGTTCCTCGGTCAGCTGAAAGCTGTGGAGGCATCACCCGCATCTGAAGATGCGAAGATCGTCAGTGTAAGCCAGATCATCGGCGGTATCGTAAACGGCTGAGAAAGTCCTTCAGGACTTTCTTTAAACCGTTTACCGAAAACATTTAACCTTCCCCCAGACACTGTATAAGTCATGTCCGGTTCTAACAGGGCTTTGAATATGGGCCTTATTTTCAGGTTCTTCGATGCGGCCAATATGCACAGGTGGAACGACCATCTCCGGCCCATGGACCTCACTGAGCTGGATAAGCAGGCTCATAAGGTCGCTATATCGTGGTACATCGGCAAGAGGGAGGAGGACGCCGGTTCTGATGTGGACTGGACGAAGATAATCGAATACTGCATGTTCTCATTCATAGAGAGAACGGTTCTTACTGATCTGAAGCCTGAGATATTCCACAAAATAAGGAAAGACAGGTCGGACGAGATCGCAGATTACGTCATTTCCGAATTCGACACAGCCACATCGGACATGGAACAGGGTTTCAGGCAGAGGTTCGAGAGGTACATACGGTCCGACCGCAGCGGACTTGAGGAGAGTATCATCAGGGGAGCCCATTATCTGGCAACCAAATGGGAGTTCGATTTGATACTTGATATGAATAGGACCTTCGTCGGTATAGATGAGACGCAGAAGGCCATAAGGTCCGAGGTCGAGATGCACAAGGACCTTGTCGGGGTCACGGACATATTGCTGGGCGGATCAGCCAAATATTTCACGGACATGATAGGTCAGTTGCGGTTCCAGCAGAGGTGGACCCGGACCCCCAGGATCCCTCAGACAACAGTCCTGGGGCATTCGCTGATGGTTTCCAATATGGTATACCTTCACGATCTGGACAGAGGGGCAGCCCCCAAGCAGAAGTACAACGACTACTTCACCGCCCTCTTCCACGATCTGCCCGAGGTGCTAACAAAGGATGTCATTTCTCCGGTTAAGACAAGTGTCAGCGGTCTTGCGGACCTTTTGAATGAATACGAGAAGGACGCGGTCGGATCGAGGATATTGCCGCTTCTCCCCCGGGAATGGGGGGGCGAGTTCAAATTCATGATATTCGAACCATTCCTTTTCAAGGACGATCCGGTTTACGGCAAAGTCGACGGGCCTACGATAAAGCTCTTCGATGTGATGGGCGCTTATATGGAGGCCTACGTATCCCGCAGATACGGCATAACCTCTTCATCTCTGAGGAACGGCGAGGATGACCTGAGAGGGAGGCTTCTGAGGGAAGGGGAGCCGGTGGGTGCTGCGGAGCTGATAGAAAGCCTGGAAAGGATGGACATCTAATTTCCGATGGTTTCCTGTCCGCCCATGTATGGTCTGATGGCCTTCGGCACCGTTACGGTCCCGTCCTTATTCTGATAGTTCTCGAGTACCGCCACCATGGTCCTCGGCAGAGCCAGCCCGGACCCGTTCAGAGTGTGTACGAACTCGCTCTTCAGATGGGGCTCCGGACGGTACTTGATCTTTGTCCTCCGGGCCTGGAAATCCGTGAAGCAGGAGCAGGAGGATGTCTCCAGCCATGCATTCTTGCCTGGCGCATGCAGCTCCAGATCGTAGCACTTGGCGCAGGAAAAGCTCATGTCCCCCGTGCATAACAGCAGCACCCTGTACGGGAGATCAAGACCTCTGATCAGGGACTCCGCATCGCCTCTCAGCTGTTCCAGCACATCAAAGGATCCCTCGGGCTCCACGAAGCGGACCATCTCCACTTTGTTGAACTCATGAACCCGGATTATTCCGCGGGTGTCGGAGTGCCTTCCTGCCTCTCTTCTGAAAGATGGCAGGTATGCCGTGTAAAGTATCGGGAGCCGGCTCCTCTCCAGTATCTCATCGTAATGCAGATTGGTGACAGGCACCTCCGCCGTGGGATTGAGCCAGAGGTCGTCTTTCTCGATGTGGTACATGTCCTCTTTGAGATTGGGATACTGGCCGGTGCCGGTGACCGAGTTGGTGTTTACGACCGCAGGAGGGAATACCTCTTTGTAACCGCGCTTCCTGTTCTCATCCAGGAAATAGTTGATCAAGGCCCTTTCCAATCTGGCGCCGTCCCCCTTAAGGACATAGAATCCGCTTCCGGCGACCTTGACGCCTCTCTCGAAGTCTATTATGTCAAGGTCCTCGCCGATCTCGAAGTGCTCTTTGGGCTTGAAATCGAATTCTCTTATGTTGCCCCACTGGTAAACTATGACATTATCATTGGCGTCCTTCCCCACCGGCACAGAGGAATCGGGGATGTTTGGTATGTTGAGGACGCATTCATCCCTTACTAGGGCAAGCCTCTCGGCCTCTGCTTCTATCGTCTTGATCTCCTCGGAGACGACCCTCATGTCGCTTATGCGCTTCCTCTTCTCTTCGCCGCCCAGTTTGGGGATCTCCGACGAGACGGTGTTCCTTTCCTGTCTCAGGCGGTTGCCCCTGTCCATCAGGACCTTCCATTCTCCGTCCGCCTCAAGGAACCGGTTGAGCACATCATCGCTCATGTTCCTGTTGGCCAGCATCTTCCTGATGCTCTCCGGGTCCTTTCTGATAATGTTGACATCAAGCATTGCTCAGACCTTCTTCTCGCTGAGGGAACGCCAGGTCCTGGCGTCCGTCATGACCGCTATGCTGCCGCGGACGTCGACGATCACGGAATCCGTGGCTTCGGCGATCGCTGCCGCCATCTCGGACGGCGCCATGTCCGCTGCAGGCAGGAGCCTGACCTTCACGAGCCTGTTCTTCTTCAACTGATTCGTTATCTCCTGGAATACGGATTCCTTGAGCCCGTCCTTTCCGACGTGCACCGTGGGATCCAAGTCCTTGCTCCTTCGCATCAGTTCCTTTTTGGCTTCCTTCTCGGTCATATTCAACGCTCCAATGAGTACGGCATACGCTTCACAGAATTACATCTTTCGCAAGTGGTAACTATTCGGCCGCCAGAGAGCCTCACTCTGCAGTTCCTTCCGGGAATTAGGGGGGTGTTGCACTTCTTGCAGAAATGGAAGCCTTCCGGCATCGGGGTCCTTGTCTTCTGGCTTATCTTCCTGGCCAAAAATACGTACCTTACGGCCCGTTCATTCTTCCCGTCGCGGACGGCGTCCTTCGATATATCCGCAAGGGTCGACATGCGTTCTTCCGCTATGCGGGATGCCGCCTTCTTGGTCACGCGCTTCTTGGCCATGCCCTCACTCTCACGCAACCAGGGACATAAGGGTTTCCCTCACTTCCCTCTCCTCTTCGCCGAAATCGCCTACGGCGCCCTGGGTGTAATGCACCCACAGGAAGACGAAATAGTCATGGAACGACTGCACCGCAGAATCCCAGTCCGGCTTTGATATCACTATTCCCAGATCCTCGTTCTTGAGCATCCAGGAATCACCCTGATAAGAAACGGAGGCTTCCACGGGGGCCTTGAGTTCAACGTCACCGTTGACGGATATCATTCTGCGGAAGGAGACTCTCTCCAGGTTCTCCGGCCTTTTGGCACCGGACACCTCCACTATGGCATTGTCATTGCTGTACCGCAGTATGCCCCGCACCTCTACCGGGCCGGGCACGGTGTCGTCGTATGACGGGTCTGCGAATCTCAGCCTTACGGTGTTCTTCCCTTGTCTGAGGTTCACCAGGTTCTTCCTGGATTTCGACGGGACTGCCTGCATGATCCCTATGGCGGCTCCTTCCGCGGTCATACCCCTGTCCTTGGCGAAGGCGGAGAGCTTCTCTCTGTTGGGTCTTCCGAACTCCTTTGTCTTGCCCGATCCGTAAACAAGGGCGTATCCCTCGCTCTCTCGGAGGCACTCATCGAGTGCCAGTATAATGTGTATTATGGCATTCCTGTAGAACGGATTGGAATAGTGATCCTCCATCCAGTATCCGCCTATTCCGCCGCCGAGGGCATCCAGGGTCTTCTCCAGAAGCCCCAGGGCATCATCCACTATGTTGCCGTAACCTCTTGTCTCCGGTCTGTCAGACGTTGCCTTCATGCCCATTCCGCCGGCGGAGTCTATGTAAAGCGTGAACTTGGAAAGGAGCCCCCGATCGATGGGGCCCTGAGCTTTCAGCTCTTCGGACATCACATATTCGCCGATGCGGTACAACAGATCCTGCATCCCCACCATGATCTGACCCGCCAGTTTGACCGGGATCCTTTTATCGTCGCCTTTTGGCACGATATTCACTGTGAATTTGCTCATTCTGCACCCACCCTTCCCATTGGAACTGTACGTCTATCAGGATTATATTTATATTGCTCGTGCGCGCGTCGACACAACCATTATATCGGTGTTGGGTATGGATGGGCTTGTTGTGTGTCCGCGGGTGCAACAGTCTTTAAATACAATCTCGGGATTGTCTGCTCTCGCTCAAACAACGGTGATATCATGGCAAGAAAGCCCGCAGTAATGTACAGACAGGTAAAAGGTCAGGCATACACCCGCAGAAAATACATGGGTGGAGTCCCTAACAACAGGATTAACCAGTATGACATGGGTAACCTGAACACAGACTTCCCTGTCGTTCTTACCCTCAGGGTGAAGAACCATGTTCAGGTCAGGCACACCGCGTTGGAGGCCGGCCGTATCGCCGCTAACAGGCTCCTTTCCAAAGAGGTAGGGACAGCTAATTATCACCTAAAGGTCAACGTTTATCCTCACATTGTGCTCAGGGAGAACAAGCTCGCCACCGGAGCAGGTGCCGACCGTGTCTCCAGCGGTATGCGCAACGCATTCGGGAAGAATGTGGGTACCGCAGCAAGGATGTCCTCGGATCAGACCATAATGACGATCTATTGCAACCCTCAGGGGTTCAAGTCCGCGAAGATCGCCCTTTGGAAGGCTTCCATGAAATATCCCACGCCCTGCTACGTCTCGATAGAGAAGGGTAAGGAGCTCATAGTCTGAGCGATGTTCGATCTGAGATTGGACGAAGCAGCTGATTGGATAAGAGCCAGAGGTTACGCGCGCGTTGCTCTCCAATTTCCGGAGGGCCTCAAGTCCAAGGCGATTGGTGTTTCCCGCAGTCTTTCGGAGAGCACCGGCGCTTCATTCTTCATAGTGGGCGACCCGTGCTACGGAGCCTGCGATATATTCGATCACAGAGGTACCGCGGATGCCCTGGTGCATTTCGGCCATTCGCCGATACCGTCCCAGGGCGAAGACCCTGACGTGATGTACGTGGAGGCCTTCTATGAGGGCGACATCGGACCTCATATCTCGGCTGTTGCGGACAGCCTTCCGCATAAGGTGGGTCTCATGGCCACCGTGCAATATGTGCCGTGCATCAAAAGAGCCAGAGAGGTGCTTGAGGCTGCCGGGAAGGAGGTCCTCGTCTCCCGAGGGGACGGCCGCATACTCTATCCGGGGCAGGCACTCGGATGCAACAGCAGCGCCATGCCTGACGGGGCTGAGCACATACTTTTCATCGGTGAAGGCGACTTCCATCCTCTTGCCGCTGCATTGGGCACGGATGCAGAGGTCACGGTCCTCAATCCGATCACGGGAGAGCACAGGTCCATCGCCGATCTCAAGGAGCGGATGCTGAGGAGAAGATTCGCTGCCATCGAAAGAGCCAGACCTGCCGTGAGGTTCCTGGTCGTAATTTGTTCGAAGAAGGGGCAGGACAGGACCGATCTCGCCGACAGCATCGTCGGCAAGGTGATCTCCTCAGGCAGGGAAGCCTATAAGGTGAGGTTGACGGAGATAGGTCCGGACGCGCTATCCGTTTACTCTGATGCCGACGCATACATCATAACCGCATGTCCCAGGATAGCTCTCGACGATTCAGCCAGGTACGCCAAGCCGGTGCTGACGCCTCCAGAGGCAGAGATAGCCCTGGGTCTCAGGGATTGGGAGGATTACGTCATAGACGAGATAAGGTCCCCCTGTCAGGATTAAAATAAGCGGAAAGCATGGAGAGATGCATGTGGAACGCCGAGTCACTTATCGCGAGCGGCCTGCCTGAGGCCACGGTCGGTATAGGAAGCAGTGCGGACTCGGATTGCGTGGAGAGCAGTGCAGAGGCCATGGGCGCTATAGTATACAGGGACGCGGATGAGCTGGTCTCCGACCTGGTCTCCGGCCGGATCGATGCCGCAGTTCGCGGCGATATGTCATCCTCAGAGCTTCTGCCGAAATTGAAGAGGGCGCTCGGCCTTTCGGTCTTGGAGCGCAGTGTGCTCCTGGAGCCAGCGGGGGGCAGGATGTTCTTCCTGGCACCTGTAGGCGTTGACGAGGGATGGACCGTGGATCAGAAAGTGGATATTGCGATAAGGACCGTATCCCTTATGAGGCGCATAGGCATGGAGGAGAGGATCGCGGTCATGTCCGGCGGCAGGTCTGAGGATGTGGGACGCCACAGGATGGTGGACAGGACCATTGAGGATGCCTTCAAGGTCGTCAAAGCACTTCGGGCCAAGGGATATGACGCTTACGATGCGGAGATCCTGCTGGAATCCGCAGCCTCGGAGGCCGATCTGATAATAGCGCCTGATGGTATATCTGGGAATATAATATTCAGGACACTGCATTTCCTGGGAGGCGCGGCCGCACTCGGGGCACCGCTGGTGAACTCCGATAAGATATACGTAGACACGTCGCGTGCCAAGACAGATTACAGGGACTCCATAGCATTGGCGATGAAACTCACAGAGGGAAGAAGATGATCATAGAGATAGACGGCGGGCACTCGGGGATAAGATTCTCCGCATGCCATTTCATACCGAGGCACGAGAAGTGCTCCAGGCTCCACGGGCATTCCTACATCCTCAGGCTCAGGCTGGAAGGGGACATAGGACAGGACGGGATGGTCATGGATTTCGTGACCCTCAAGAAGGAACTCCGGGCCTTTGCGGCCGAAATGGACCACATGGTCCTTCTGCCGGCCAAGTCCCGGGACGCAAGCATAAGTTCCTCGGACGGAAGCGTGGAGGTCGTGACATGCGGGAAGAGATATGTCTTCCCGGAAGAGGACGTGAGGATGCTGGATGTCACAGTGACGACGGCCGAGGAGATGTCCCGGATGCTGACGGACAGATTGGTCTCGGATGTGCGCTTCCCATCCAACGTGAAGAGTGTGGCCATCGGCCTGGATGAGGAGAGGGGGCAGACCGCTTGGTACAAGAAGGACCTGTGAGGGCTGTAGTCCTTCTCTCCGGAGGATTGGATTCGACCACTGTTCTTGCCAAGGCCCTGGATGAAGGATGCGAGGTCGTGGCCTTGAGCTTCAGGTACGGGCAGAGGCATTCCAGGGAGCTGGACTCGGCCAAGGCCGTAGCCGAGCATTACGGGACAAGGCATGTGGTGGTCGATATCGATCTCAGCATGTTCAGATCGGCTCTCACGGATCCGGATATAGATGTTCCGGAGGGCAGGGAGAAGATAGGTTCCGATATACCTGATACATATGTGCCAGCCCGGAATATCATAATGCTGTCGGTTGCTGCGGGGCTTTGCGAATCCGTGGATGCGGACAGGATATACATAGGCGCCAACGTAGTAGACTACTCCGGTTATCCGGACTGCAGGCCCCAGTTCTTCGAGGCCTTCAGGAAAATGCTATCTGTGGGAACCAAGGCGGGCACGGAAGGTCGCCCGATAAGGATAGAGACGCCGATACTAAGCAAGTCCAAGGCCGAGATAGTGAAGCTGGGGAAAGACCTCGGGGCGCCGCTTCACCTGACATGGTCATGCTATGAAGGCGGAGAGAAAGCGTGCGGCAGGTGCGATTCCTGCATACTGCGCCTGAGAGGTTTCGAGGAAGCCGGTTTCCGGGACGAGATCGAGTACGAGTGATCCCATGAAGATATGCGAAGTTTTCAGATCGATACAGGGAGAGGGCAAGACCATAGGGTTCCCGACCCTGTTCATAAGGACGTCGGGATGCAACCTACGATGCTCGTGGTGCGATACCACGTATGCTATGGAAGGCGGCAGGGAACTCAGCGTTCAGGATATTCTTGAATTGGCCGCGGACGAGGATCATATATGCGTAACGGGAGGGGAGCCAATGCTGCAGAAGGACTGCCCGGATCTGTTGCGGGCTTTGGCATCCGGGGGTAAGAGCGTGGTCTTGGAGACCAACGGCTCCATGGACCTTTCCGCGGTCCCGTCGTCCGAGAGCATAGTGATCAGCATGGACATCAAATGCCCCAGTTCGGGGATGCAGGACCGGATGCTGTTCGATAACATAGGTCTGCTGAAGAAGAAGGACCAGCTCAAGTTCATAATCGCAGATTACACCGATATGAGCCACGCCATCGATGTGATGGAGAAGTACTCTCCCAGATGTGAATGCATATTCTCTCCCGTGGGGGGAATGGACCTGGAGCCTCTGGCAGAGGATGTTCTGGGAAGGCGCCTGCGTGTGAGGGTCCTTCCGCAGCTGCACAAGATCATATGGGGCAACAGGACAGGAGTATGATCACTGGAATTTCCTGCGCTGCTCCTCTCTTCTCTTGAAGATGTCCAGCACTTCTTCCACGGTACCATCCTCATCGAAGGATACCCTAATGCCGGCATTCTTGAGCTTATCGTAACCGTGGGACCCTATCCCTCCGACGATCACCGCATCGACGCCCAGGCCTATGATGGCATCCGCAACCTTCATACCTGCGCCCACCGAGTTGGCGAACTCGTTCTTGACAACGGTATAATCATAGGTGTCGTAATCCACTATCAGGAAATACTCCGCATGACCGAAGTCCTCGGCCACGAGGGACGACAGGTCGTCCCCTTCGGCCACCACTCCGATCTTCATTTCTTCTCCACGGTCTTGACGACCCTGTCGGCGATCCTCTCGAAGGCCTTTGCGGACTCCGAGTCCGGATTGTCTATCACTATGGGCATGCCCTTGTCTCCCGACAGGCCCACTCCCGGTTCTATCGGAACTTTACCAAGGAATTGCATGTTAAGTTCTTTGGCGGTAGCTTCTCCCCCTCCGGATTTGAATATATCCGTCTTCTCGCCGCAGTGGGGGCATATGAAGCCGCTCATGTTCTCTATCAGCCCGATGATGGGTATCTGGGACTGGGCAGAAAAAGTGACAGACTTACGAGCATCCAGAAGGGACACCTCCTGGGGCGTGGTCACGATGATTATACCATCCGCTTTCGGGATAAGCTGTACTATGGACAAAGCCTCGTCTCCGGTTCCGGGCGGCATATCGATCACAAGATAATCCAGGTCTCCCCAGTTGACATCCTCTATGAACTGCCTGATGGCGGTCATCTTGACAGGCCCTCTCCAAAGGACCGGGGTGTCCTTGGTCTGCAGAAGGAACGCCATAGATACTATTTTCATAGAAGGAGGGACGAAGACAGGTATGAGCTTCTCGTCCTGTACGTCAAGTCCCTCGTCCTCTATGCCGAACATCTTCGGGATATTGGGGCCGGTTATGTCCACATCCATGAGACCTACCTGATAGCCTCTCATAGACAGCGTGGCTGTGAGGTTGGCGGAGACAGTGCTCTTCCCAACGCCGCCCTTACCGCTCAGTACGATTATTATGTGCTTTATTTTGTCAAGGCTCTCCTGGAGCTTGAACCCGTCTTCGCTGATCATCGGTTTGGCCAAATCAGACACCTTCGACCCCGGTATCACTTGCGGGTAATAGGTTTTGTCGGTACGCTGGGAGGCGGAATCTGTTTAATGCGGTACGGTGATCCGTAAAACATGCCTTTGGGAGATCCTCACGGAGGTTTCTTTGAGTACACGGTGGAAGGTCTGCCGGAGGGCTTGGCGGGGGCCTTCGTCCCGGTCAAGGAAACGGAGCGGGCCGCAAGGTTCTATACCCGCGTCTTGAAAATGGAAATGATATCAGACGACGGTGACACGGCCGTTGTGGGACGCAACGGGTTCTATCTGGTGCTGAAGAAGAGCCAGATCGTCGGGTTCGACACGGGTATAATGTTCGGTGTGGATAACCCATACGATCTTCATCGGAGGCTTATCGACGAGGGGGTCGTTTTCGTAAGGGATCCTCTGAGAGGCCCCATAGGCGTGTATACTTCGTTCCGCGATGACGACGGGAACGTCTTGCATGCCGTGGACCGGCGCGCCATGGGGCAGAAGATAGATCCGCCCGAGAGGGATCCGGGTCAGTGACCCAGATCGGATTTCTCGATCGCGTCGTTTATCTCGTCGGTCAGTTCCTGGGGCAGACCCTTTATGCCGCCTACCAGGAATCCTCTTATGATCATCCCGACGGCCTGGTCCTCGGTCAGCCCTCTGGACATCAGATATTCGATCTGGTCCCTGGCTATCTTTCCGACCGCCGCCTCATGGGTCATGTCCACGTCCGCGAAGCTTGTTTCCAGCTCCGGGACCGCGAGGGTCTGGCCCCCGTCCTCCAGCACTATGCTCTTGCACTCCAGATGGGCCTTGACACCGGGGGAATTGCCGACCAGTCTGCCGCGGGCCATCATCCTTCCGCCTTTGGTTATGCTCCTGGAGACGATCTCCGCTCCGGTGCCCGGAGCGTTAAGGAATATCGTTCCTCCACTGTCTATATCCGCTCCCGGATGTGCCAGGCAGATGGTGTTGAATTGGCAGCTGGCGCCCTCTCCGTTGAGCCAGGCAGCAGGTGCGGACTGCACTGTCGCCACAGGGTTCAGTATCACATAGTTGTTGATCAGCCTGGAGTTCTTATCCATCTGTATCCCTGTCCTGGGGCGCACCGAGGTCTTCGGACCCCAGTTGTGTATCATGGAGTATGAGAAGTATGCGCCTTCTTTCACATATATCTCGGAGACCCCGATGTGCACGCCGTCGTCGGCATGGGAGCCGGTGGTGCATCCGGATATCATCTCCGCATGGGCCCCCTCCTCAATGATGAATATGTTGTGGAGAGTCTGCATCCCTTTCTCGGTGCCAAGCATCATGCACGCCTGAATGGGGTGCTTCACATGATAGCCCGCCTTCACCCTGACGAAGGTGCCGTCGGCGTCCTCCTCATAGGTCTTGGCTGTATACTTGTCCTTATCGGGGCTGACCAGCTTCCAGCTGTAGTCCTTGAGCCACTCGTACTTCTCCATGGCCTTCTTGACGGGCATGATCTCCACACCCTCCGGGGCCTTGTTGCTGCAGTGGCTCACTTTGTTGTCTATGAACATTATGGATCCGTCGCGCTCAGTCTCTTTGGAGGAGGTTATACCGACGGACTCCATTCGCTCTTTGATGTCCTTGGGAGCATCCTCGAGCTTGTCTATTACCTTCTGGTCCCGTATGACCTTGTACTTGTTCAGGTCGATGTCAGGCCCGTATGCGGCCTTCTTCTCGAGGGCCTTCTTTATGGAAGTTTCACCATTCTGCATGATATGCACTCCTTGTATCCCTTCTCCCTTATCTCCTTCAGCAGATCCGTAGGGCGACCGGAACAGCGTATGCGACCGTCATTTATTATGTAGGCCTTGTCGGCCCCTATGTAGTCCAATATTTGGCCTGTATGCGTTATCACAAGGGCAGATACGCATCTGTTGACCTTCGACATGCCCCTGCTGCACAGCTCCGTGTTGTAGAGCAGATCATGTATCTTCTCACCGATGAGCTCTATGCTCTCCAGGTCCACTCCGGATTCCGGCTCGTCAAGCAGAACCAGCTTTGGATTCTGCGCCGTGAGCTGCAGTATCTCGGATCTCTTTATCTCGCCGCCGGAGAATCCAACGTTCAGATCCCTATCCAAGTGCCTGTCCATCCTGAATTCATCAGCCTGCCTCAGAATCTCCTCGTCGTCCTTGGCAATGGTCTTGATGAGATCCCCCAGCTTCACGCCCACAACGTTGGGGGGTCTCTGCATCATCATGCCGACCCCCATCTTGGCCCGCTCGTCCACAGGCAGGTGGGTGATGTCCTCCCCCTCGAAGAAAATGCTACCGCGGGTCACCTTGCAGTATGCATAGCCCATTATGGCCGCCATGAGTGTGGATTTTCCGGAGCCGTTAGGTCCGAAGAGGGCTATCGTCTCACCCTCTTCGACGGTCAGGTCGAGCCCTTTCAGGATCTCCCTTCCGCCGGCCTCCACGTGGAGATCTTTGATTTCTAACATATGCATGTCAGTCAGTCAGCGCATGTAAGGATATAACCATTTCTTAACAATAGTGAAAACAATTATCAGGACCGTCGTATTAATAACCGTATCCTGCAATGGGGTCGCATGAAAATCGTGGCCTTCAACGGTAGCCCCCGTCTTCTGGGAAACACAGGGGGTGCCCTCAATGTTGTCCTTGATGAGCTGGAGAAAGAGGGCGTTGAGACCGAGCACGTGCACGTTTATGAGAGCATGATGAATCCCTGCAACAACTGCAACAGTTGTGAGATACGAGGAGACGGCAGGTGCATCAACGAGGACGACAGGATGAACGAGTACATGGGCATGATGCTGGAGGCCGACGGCATAATCCTCGGGTCCCCGTCATATTTCGGATCCTGCAGCGCCCAGATGAAGATCCTGCTGGAAAGGGTGGGATACGTCTCCATGTTCTGCGGCCAGCCTCTGGCCCGTAAGATAGGCGGGGCTGTTGTGGTGCATGACCACGACGGAGGAATGTCGACCTATACGGAGCTGGTGGGATGGATGCTACGAAACCGTATGATGGTATGCGGTTCGTCTCCACTAACGATCCTGTCGGGCAAAGGCCCGGGGGACTACGAGAAGGACAGGAAAGGCTACGATGCCCTCAGATCGCTGGCCAGGGACATGGTGTGGGCGATCGAGTCCTCCAAGGGTTTGTAATCGGTATTATAAACTTCTTTGCCGTTCAATCGGCGAGGGATAGCATGGCATATTGGAGGGATGAGTACGAGGAGAAGGTTTCAACTCCCCGTAAGGCGCTGGACCTTGTGAAGCCTGGCACTACGATATATATAAGCGGAGGATGTAGCAGGCCGAGAGTGATCGTAGAACATCTTCTCAAGAAGAGGAACTTTCACGATAACAGGATATGCACTCCTTTCACATTCATGCCCTCTCCTTTCTTCGAACCGGATGTAATGAAGAAGTTCAGGATCAATTCTTTCTACATGGATTCCGAGGTCGAGAGGGGGGTGATGAACGGCCATTCGGATTACACCCCGATATACACGTCGGAGCTACCATACATGTTCCGTACCGGGAGGATAAAGCTCGACGTGGCCATCATACAGGTGTCTCCTCCGGACCTGCACGGCTTCTGTTCTCTCGGCACGTCCGTGGATATAACGAAATCCGCAGTGGAGTCTGCGGATGTGGTGATCGCGGAGGTCAACAGGCAGATGCCGAGGACTCTTGGCGATTCGTTCATACACACGTCCCAGATAGATCAGCTCATAGAGGTGGATTATCCGGTGGACCATGCCTTGGACGACGAAGGCATAGACCCCGAGACGGTCAAATCGATAGCCAGGAATGCCGCCAAGCTTGTGCAGGACGGAGCGACGATACAGATCGGCACGGGCATGTTGCCAGATGCGATACTCTCCGAGTTCAAGGACAAGAAGAACCTGGGGGTTCATACAGAGATGTTCTCCGACGGAGTGATGGATCTTGTCAAGACAGGAGCGATCAACGGCAGCAAGAAGACCATACATCCGCGGAAGATAGTGACCTCCTTTGTCATCGGGTCCGCAGAACTGATGGAATTCGTCGACAATAATCCGTCCATCGAGTTCCATCCTTCGGATTACACCAATGATATAACGGTAATAGCCAAGAACAACAAGATGGTGGCGATCAACACCGCATCCGTGATCGATCTGACAGGCCAGGTGCTGGCGGACAGAACAGGTCTGGAGTCCATATCAAATCCCGGCGGGATGCCCGATTTCATAAGAGGGGCGTTGAGTGCCAGAGGCAGGACGGTGATAGTGATGCCCTCCACCACCAGCGACGGCCACACATCCAGGATCGTCAGCGTCGTCCCTAAGGGCGCAGGAGTGGGCGCAATGAGGGAGGACATCCACTATTTGGTTACAGAGTATGGAATCGCCCATCTCAGGGGCAAGACCTTGGCCAAGAGATCCTTGGAGCTGATCAACGTGGCACATCCGTCCTTCAGGGAGAGGCTCCTTGATCAGGCAGTGGCCCTTGGATACCTGCCGGAGGACCAGAGCAGGCGTTCCTATCGCGGTTTGCCCTATCCTGAGGAGTTCGAGCAGACATTGGTCTTCGACGGCCAGACGGCCGTGGTCCGTCCTCTGAAACCTACGGACGAAGACCTTGTGAGGGAGCTCTTCTATTCCTTTTCTTCCAAGACGCTGCAGCAGAGGTTCATGACCACCCGTGTGCTGCAGCCCAGGGAGGAGCTCATGAGCCAGGTGAATATAGATTATGATATGTCCATGGCATTCGGCGTGTTCCTCGTTCACGGTTCCATGACAGAGCTCATAGCCGTGTGCGAGTACGAGCGCAATCCTAAGAACAGCAGTGCCGAGGTCTCCTTCGCGGTCAGGGACGATTGGCAGGGCAAGGGCATCGGGTCATATCTGGTCAACCTCTTGGTCCGTGTTGGCAAATCCAGGAATATCAAGACATTCACCGCAGAGGTCCTGTCCACCAATGTCGGGATGCTGCATCTCTTCTACCGCACGGGATTGGATGTTTCGGCCAAGCTGGAGGACGATGTCTACAAGGTATCGTTCGATCTTGTGAAAGAAGAAGAAAAAATAAAGGAAGCGGGCTGAGCCCGCCGGTTTATCTTCTGCCCTTGACCAGGTCATCCAGGACGCCCGGGTCGACGAGAGTGGATGCATCCATGCTGCGGAAATCGCTTCCGGAGGCGATCTTCCTGAGCATACGCCTGACGATCTTCCCGCTCCTCGTCTTGGGGAGCTCCTCAGCTATCTGGATGGTCTTGGGCGTGGCTATGGGCCCGACCTCGTTCCTTACCTGCTTTACGAGATCGTTCCTCAGTTCCTCGCTGTCCTCGAATCCGTTCTTCAGGGTGACGAAGCCATAGATCGCCTCTCCCTTCATCTCGTCAGGTATTGGGACCACTGCCGCCTCTGAGACGGCGGGATGCGCTATCAGGGCAGCTTCGACCTCTGCCGCGCCTATGCGGTGGCCGGCGACGCTTATCACATCGTCGACACGGCCGGTGATCCAGATGTCCCCGTCGCTGTCCTGTCTCGCTCCGTCGCCGGAGAAGTAGTATCCGGGATACGGGTTCCAGTAGGTCTCCTTGTACTTCTCATGGTCGCCCCAGAGGGTCCTGGCACAGGAGGGCCAGGGCTTCTTTATACAAAGCCTCCCGTCCTGCCCGACCGGCGTGGGGGTCTTGTCCTCGTTGAGGATGACCGGCTCGATGCCGAAGAATGGCTTCATGGCGGATCCAGGCTTCTGGTTCCATGCGCCGGGCAGCGGCAGTATTATGTGGCTGCCAGTCTCGGTCTGCCAGTATGTGTCGGCTATCGGGCATCTGCCATTGCCGACCACTTCATAGTACCACTTCCAGACGCTGGAATCTATTGGTTCTCCGACGGATCCCAGGACCTTAAGGGAGGACACATCGTGCTTGCGCACCCATTCGTCGCCGCTCTTCCTCATCATCCTGATGGCGGTGGGCGCGGTGTAGAATATGTCAACCTTCCAATTCTCGACTATCTCCCAGAACCTTCCGTTGTCCGGATAGTTAGGGACCCCTTCGAACATGAGGGTGGTCGCTCCGTTGGAAAGAGGCCCGTAGAGCACATAGGAGTGTCCCGTGATCCATCCGAGGTCTGCGGTGCACCAGTGTGTCTCGCCCGGCCGGTAGTCGAAGGCGTACTTGAAAGTTATTGTAACGCCAAGCATGTAGCCTCCCACCGTGTGGAGAACACCCTTCGGCTTTCCGGTGGAACCGGATGTATAGAGTATGAAGAAAGGGTCTTCCGCATCCATCTGCTCGCAGGGGCACTTCAGGTCGGCCTTGGACATCTCCTCGTGCCACCAGAAGTCCCTCCCATCCTCCATGACAACGTCCTTGCCCGTGTGCTTCACGACAATGACGCTGTCAACGGAGGTCTCGCGCTCCAACATCTCGTTGACCTTTCCCTTCATGTCGAGGGTCTTCCCGCCACGGTAGCTTCCGTCGCAGGTGACGAGGACCTTTGAATCGCTGTCCTGAACCCTGTTGAAGAGGGAGTCGGTGCTGAAACCGGAGAAGACGACCGAGTGCACGGCGCCGATCCTGGCGCATGCCAGGACCGTTATCGCCAGTTCGGGGATCATAGGCAGATAGACAGCAACCCTGTCACCCTTCTTGACACCCTTGCTCTTAAGCACGTTGGCGAACTTCTCAACTTCGCTCAGCAGCAATCCGTATGTGTAGACCCTGCTGTTACCGGGCTCATCGGCCTCGAATATCAGGGCTGCGGTGTTCTTGAGGCCCCCCTCCACATGCCTGTCCAAGCAGTTGTAGCATGCGTTCAGCTTGCCACCCTTGAACCATGTGAAGGTGCTAGCCTTCTTGTTCCAGTCGAAGACCTTCTTCCAACCCTTGGAGTACCAGTCCAGGTTCTCGGCCTGTTCGGTCCAGAATTCCTCCGGCTCCTCAATGGACTTCCTGTACATCTCCTCATACTTTGCGTAACTGTCGATGTATGTCCTCTTCCTGTACTCTTCAGATGGGGAGTACGTTCCGTCCGCGTTCTCGCTGGCCATTATTCTCTCTCCGTCTTTTAGGGGCCTTTCAGTTCCCCCGAGGGTCTTGTATTGATTACCCCTATATTAATCATGCGCAAACGCAGAAACTTTACGATATTCGTAGGAAAAGCAAAAATATATAAGAAATATCGTAGAAAAACAGAGATAAACGGTTTGAAAGTGAATGATCGGTCTTCAGAAGAAGAAGAATCCGCAGCCCTCTTCCTGCGAGACCTTCGCCACGGCTCTCATTCTCTCAAGAGGCCCACCGTATCTGCGTACCATCATCTTACCCTCTTTGGGCAGAGCGGTCTCCAGCACCTCTATCTCGCTCAGGAGCGCTGCCGCATCCGCTGACGTGAATCTCTTCCCCTTTGAGGCTGAGTCCGGAACCGATGCGACGATCGCACAGCCGTATTTCTCGGCTATTCCCGGCAGAAGGCTCTCGTCGGGGCCGAAGGCGCCTATGCATCCCCTGCCCTTGTCCCATGACAGAGGACAGTTGGCGCAGGCCTCTTTCATCTCGTCGAATCCGATCATATCCCATCCGCTGAGGAGCTCCTCAGCCGAGTCCCGGGCCTTTGAGACCATATCTGCGGGCATCCTCTCGAGGTCCACCCACCCCGTGGGCACATCCTTAGAATACCCTCTCAGGATCTCCGCGTCCCCAGAGTCCTTGACGGATTCCATATAGATTGCATCGGCGCTCTCCGAGATCCTGTTCCTTTTCGCGAAGGATTCCCAATCCGGGAAGGCCTTCGCAGCATCTTCAAGGGAGACCACCGTGTCGTAATCAGCATACTGCTCGAATCCCGCGATGTCCTTGAGGAGCGCTTTCCGGATATCTGTTTTCAGAATTCTGCAGGATGCTCTTTCGGCCTCCAGCTCACAAACCGCTATGTTGATTCCCATCTTATCACCGTTATGCCTGGGGTTCGGCGACAGGCTCTCCGTCTCCGCCCTGGGGGCCCTCGTCGATCTCAGCCTTCTTCTCCATGAAATCCTTTCTGCCGGAAGCGAATTCTGTGAATGCCAGGAACGCTCCGGCGGTACCGATAAGCATGGTAATGTAGATAAATACGGTTATATCGAGAGTTATTACCATATCTTCCACACTGAACTCGCTCCCCATCTCCATGGGCAGATCTATGGCGACCTGGATCATACCTCCGTCGGTGAGTGCTATCACTATTATTACGGAATATATCGCGAAGAGGAATCTGAAAGGTATCTTCGCGTAGCTCCCTGCCCTGTACAGGCCCATGGGTATCGCTATGATAAGCAGAGGTATGGCGTATCTTATGAGCTTCCGAACATAAAGCCAGAGCTCATCCAGTATCTGTTGCATCTGTTCAGGGGGCATTCCCCCTATGCCCTCGGTGCCCATGTTGGCCACCAATCCGTTGATCAAGGCGAATAAGCTGAGTGGCAGCAGGATCAGCGTGAAGAGGGTCACAGAGAAGCTCAGGAATGCGCCACCCGGAACAGCATATCTCAGGCTGAACTCGCTGGTCACGTGAGGGCCTCCAGCATGGTCCCGATGGAATCAGCGAAGAGTATCACGCTCTCCGGGTCCAATTGAATGGTCTCTGTGCCTGTACCCGTATCTATCTCGATCGGTACTGTCTCGCCCTCGCCCATGTCCTCGGCAACGGCCTTGAGGGCGTCAAGAGCATCCGTCAGAGTAGTACCGTCAGTGGTCTCGATCTCGATCGTCATGGTGTAGTTGCCGTCTCCATCCGGGCCGGTCTTGGTCATGATGACGTTCACATCATACCCGTCGATGGGAACGGTGATGACGGCGCTGTCCGGCAGGTCGTCGAGGTATTCTCCTCCGGGGATGTCGGTCACGTCAGCGGTTATCTTGGCAGCCTCTTCCAAAGAGGTTACGGGGTTGCCGTCCCCATCTTCGAGGCCTATGGTTATCGGAGGTATCGATATGTCGGATATGACTGCCTTCACGTTCACGGATGCCCTCACGCTGATTATCCTCTCAAGATAGGATCCGCCTACTTCTATGGTCAAAGGCAGATAGAGGCCATCCTCCTCAGAACCAGCGTTTGCTGCCAGTATCATCATCAGGGTCGAGGGTATGAATATCTCCGAATGAACTTCCAGTGTGGACCTGCCGTTCTTTGCAACTACCAGCGGCCCCTCGCTGAATACCTCGAAATTGATCTCCTTACCGTCATCTATGCTCACGCTGGCGTTTATGTCGCTTATATCATAGGGAAGAGTGGAAACGATGTCGTAGCTGCCGTCGATGACGATGCTGGCAGTTTCCTCATCCATGATTATCTCGAAGGGAGTGTTCTCCTCCAACGCCATTCCCCCCATGGCCAGCGGCGCAACGGACATGGCTATCACACCTATGAGCGACAATGATACGAGCATCACGGCAAAGGAGGCTGCGGTATGGAGGAGCTTTACCATCGGATACACTAATCTCATTGAATAGGATATAAACTATACTGAAAGGAAGCATCGCCAATATTGAATATCCGTATTGCATCACTTTGAACGATGGCCGATATCAGGATCAGGAAGAGGAAGAGGATGAGGGAGAAGGACGCCAGGTCCCTGAAGGAGGCCCTGGAGTCCGTTCTGGGGACGGACGTGTTCTCAGTGGACGATGCTGTCGACATGGCCGAGAGCACGGAGTTCGACGTAATATTCGCCAAAGGAGAGATAATGGGCCTGGTGTATGAGGGGAAGCCATTCCTGACGATACGCGGGCTCCTCGAGTACAAACCGCCGAAGAGGTTCGTGACCGTGGACATGGGCGCTGTGCCCTACGTGACCAATGGGGCTGACGTGATGGGCCCGGGCATAGTAGAGGTTGACCCAGAGATATCGGAGGGGGACATGGTATGGATAAGAGACGCCAAGAACAAGGTCCCACTGGCAGTGGGCGTGTCCCTGAGGAGCGCGGAGGGGCTGTCCTCCAAAGAGAAGGGGAAGGCCGTCAAGACGATCCACAGCGTCGGGGACAAGCTGTGGAAGACCGGTGAGTGATGAGGAAAAGCATCAGTAAGAAGGCCGCGGCCAACAAGGCTGACGGGTCCCCGGTGTTCGTAGACCTGAGCGATGTCGAGATGGAATCGGAGACCCAGACGGTGATGGTCAGGGTCATAGAGGTGCATTCCAAAGAGGGGATCCTCAAGATGAAGGAGAACGC
The DNA here is from genome assembly GCA_002502965.1 of Methanomassiliicoccaceae archaeon UBA381. Lineage (GTDB taxonomy): Archaea > Thermoplasmatota > Thermoplasmata > Methanomassiliicoccales > Methanomethylophilaceae > RumEn-M2. The sequence goes on along the minus strand of DAQS01000006.1, from coordinate 147,637 downwards.
TGCGAAGGGGTACATGATGATATTCGACCTGTCCCGCTTCGAGGGCAACGCCGAGGATCTGAAGGATGCAGGCAAGGCGATCAGGTCTTTGACATCCGAGACGAACACAACCCATTACCGCATAAACGATAACGTCTCCGTTCTAGTCCAGCCCGGGACGAGGGTGGAGAAGGTGAAGGTAGCAAGGAAGGATGGCAATGGCGGATAAGAACAGGGTCATACACGATCCTCTCCACGGAGGGATACGGGTGGACGAGGTCTACATGGATATCTTGGACAGGCCGGAGATGCAGAGGCTGAGGTCCGTAAGGCAGCTCGGCCTCGGCAATCTGGTCTTCCCCGGAGCCAACCACACCCGGTTCGAGCACAGCCTGGGCGTCTATCACTTGGCGGGCAGGATGGCCTCCGCCCTTCAGATGAGCCGGGAGGAAACAAGAACGGTTCGCGCGGCGGCGCTCCTGCACGACATTTGCCATCCCCCTTTCTCCCATACCATGGAGGAGATACTGGAGAATGAGTTCGGCGTGGACCACATGGACCTGGCCAGGAAGCTCATACACGGGGATGTGCCACACATGCTGGATTCCGACATGGATTTGTTCGGGGGGACAGAGCCCATATCGGATCTTCTCAAGGCTGCGGACATCGATCCAGGTGCGGTTTGCGATCTGATAGAGCATCCCAGATCCAAGAGCGGAGGATTGGATCTGTTCTTGTCGGGTGATTCGCCCCAATCCTTCTTCGAGAATAAGGACTACATCCACCAGATAATACACGGCCCCGTCGATGCGGACCAGATGGACTATCTTCTCAGGGACGCCCACTACACAGGGGTGGTCCTCGGGACCATCGATATCGACAGATTGCTGAGTCAGATACGCATAGGGAAAGGGAAGATGGTGGTGGGCAAGGGAGGCATAGTTGCCACAGAGGGACTCATGGTCTCCAGGGCGCTGATGTATTCCTCCGTCTATTATCATAAGACCGTCAGGATAGCGGAGATGATGCTGACCAAGGCCACGGAGATATCCGGGGCGGATCTGTCCGAGCTGTACCTGATGAATGACGGGATGTTCATCAACCACATCTTAAGGACCGGGGGCAGGGCCTCTGAGCTGGTCCGGAAGGTCATGAACCGCAGGCTGTACAAGAACGCATACATCTTGCAGACCACCAATCTGTCGGATGACGCGAAAGCGCAGCTGGCCAAGCATGCGGGATATGCGGGGAGGAAGGCCCTTGAAGCGGAGATCGCCCACGAAGCGGGATTGGAGGATCATGAGGTGGTCATAGACATACCGTCCAGATCCACCCTGCTCTCCAGCGTCAAGATAGGCAAGACCGACGTTTACATAATCGACGACGACGGCCGCATGAAGCCCATATTCAGGATCTCTCCTTTGGCCAGGGCATTGCAGAGCCGCGAGATATTCGATTGGGCGATAACCGTTTCTGCGCCTTCAGAGCATACGGAGAAGGTGATGAGAGCTTCCGAGAGGGTATTATCCCTTGATGACTCCGACGGGCCTGAGCCTGGCGACCTTGCCGGCCAGACCTGAACCGGAGACCACTGAGACGACCTCTTCGACATCCTTGTATGTCTGGGGCGCCTCTTCCACCAGCCCTCCGTCGGAACCGCTCCGGAGGAATATGCCATACCTTTTCATATCGGCCTTCACGTCCGATGCTTTGATCGAACGCAGTGCCGCTTTGCGGGACATCCTCCTCCCGGCCCCGTGACAGCTGGAACCGAAGCTGAGGTCCATGGAGCCCTGCAATCCCATCAGAACGTATGTTCCGACAGACATGTCCCCCGGTACGATGACGGGCTGTCCCACAGCCCTGTATCTCTCGGGCACGTCAGGATGTCCGGCGGGGAAGGCCCTTGTGGCCCCCTTCCGGTGGACCAAGACCTCCGTCTCCCTGCCGTCCACTTTATGCAGCTCCTTCTTGGCTATGTTGTGAGCCACGTCGTATACCATGTTCATGCCCAGATCCTCGGCCGTGGATCCGAAGACCTTCTCGAAGGATTCTCTCACCCAGTGGGTTATCATCTGCCTGTTGGCCCAGGCATAGTTGGCGCCGCAGGACATGGCCGCGAAGTAGTCTGCCCCTTCTTTGGAGTCCAGGGGGGCGCATGCGAGCTGAGGATCGGGAAGGGATATGCTGTGCTTCCTGACGTATCGCTCCATCTCCTGTATGTAATCGGTGGCTATCTGATGTCCGCATCCCCGGGATCCGCAGTGGACCGTCACGGTGACCGTCCCCTTCTCCAACCCGAAGGTCTCGGCGGCCCCTTCGTCGAACACCTCGTCCACGATGTCCAGCTCCAGGAAGTGATTGCCTGAGCCCAGGGAGCCCAGCTGCGGTATCCCGCGCTCTTTGGCCTTATCGCTGACCTTTGAGGGGTCTGCACCGCTCATGCGGCCGCCGTTCTCCGTCACGTCAAGATCGTCATCCCACCCGAAACCGTTCTCCACGGCCCAGCGGGAACCGTCCTTCAGGACCCTGTCGATCTGATCCCGGGTAAGCCTCCCGAGCCCCTTGGAACCCAGCCCGGAGGGGACATTGGCATATATGGTATCCATAAGGGAGCCCAGTTTGCCGGCCAGGTCCTTCTCCCGCAGATCGGTCCTTATCAGCCTCACGCCGCAATTGATGTCGAATCCTATTCCTCCGGGGGATATGAATCCGGTCTTGGCGTCCACGGCGGCAACGCCGCCTATGGGGAAACCGTATCCCCAGTGCACGTCCGGCATGGCAACGGAGCTGCCGACGATGCCGGGCAGGCACGCTACGTTGGCAGCCTGCAGTATCGAATTGTCCTCGGAGATGGAAGGGAGCATGCTCTCGGAAGCGAATATGACGGCGTCCGCCCTCATGCAGGGAACGGATCCCTTGGGTATGCGCCATCTGAATTCGTCCACCCTTTCAAGATCTCCTTTCCATGACATGGGTGATAATCTCCGTTCAGATTGATAAATAGGGGCCGGGACCGAGATTTGAACCCGAGTCAGGGGATCCACAGTCCCCTAGGATAACCAAGCTACCCTACCCCGGCCATTAGGTACGCTGTGATTATATCTTCATAATTAAAGTTTGTTCAGGGTTTCCCGTCCGCGGGGCTATCCGTACAGTCTCCGGGCACATATTTTGTCGAAGAATCGCGGCCGTCCCCGGGCCTGTTTTTCAAAGGAAGGCCCGCCGCGTCCGATTTCAGACACAAGAATTAATTATGCGGCACAAGTCTCAAGATACCATGAAGAGGAACATCATATCAGTTCTGGACATGAAGGACGATATGCCCGAGATCGTAGATCTGGCAATAAAGCTGAAGAAGGAGCGCGGGCGCCACGGTGATCCTCTGAAAGGCAAATCCCTGGCTATGATATTCGAGAAGCCCAGCACCAGGACGAGGATATCATTCGATGTGGCCATGAGCGAGCTGGGAGGTCATCCGCTGTACATAGAGATGTCCTCTACCCATATGGGAGGACACAACGAGACGGTGGAGGACACAGCCCGTGTGCTAAGCAGGCTCGTCCACGGCGTGATGTACCGTGCTTACGATTACAAGGTCATGGACCGCATCGGGGACACGGCGACGGTGCCCGTCATAAGCGGACTCGACAACCTGGAGCATCCGTGCCAGGCCCTGGCGGACATGATGACGATAAAGGAGAAGAAGGGCGGGTTCCGCGGAAAGAAGTTCGTCTACCTGGGCGACGGCAACAACGTTTGCAACTCCCTGCTCTACGCATGCGCCATAATGGGTATAGACATGGTCGCATGCTGCCCGGCCGTCAGGATGCCCAACGCCGAGATAATGCTTGGTGCAGCGAGGCTGGCGGAGAAGAACGGCTGTCACATATCGGCATCGCATCAGCCCGAGGAGGCCTGCAAGGATGCGGATGTCCTGTACACAGACACATGGGTGTCCATGGGCGACGACACTCCGGTGGAGACGGCCGTGCGCATATTCAAGGACTACCAGATAAACCAGGGGCTTCTGTCCCTGGCAAAGCCGGACTGCATAGTCATGCACTGTCTGCCCGCCCACAGAGGATATGAGATAACGGACGAGGTCATGGACGGACCCCAGAGTGCGGTGTTCGATCAGGCGGAGAACCGTCTCCACGCCCAGAAAGCGGTACTGTACACACTGCTCAAATGACCTGAGCGGATACAAGGTCCTCTACGATATCGAGGAATTCCTCCTTCCTGTCGCCGGGTATGGTAGCCCCGGCCGCTACGTTGTGGCCACCGCCGAACCCTCCAACCATAGAGGCCGCCTTCTTCATGACCTCAGACAGATTCAAACCCCTCTCGGCCATTCCCCTCTCGGCCCTGGCGGAGACCTTCACGCCATCGTCTGAATCGGCGAAGGCTATGATAGGCAGGCCACGGTAGGCCCCGTCTCCGCTGAGCAGCATGCCTGCGACTATTCCCAGGACCGTATCCTTTATCTCGCCGCCCGCATCGAAATACTGTATGAATCTGCGCACTTTCAGCAGGTCGTTCTTCTTGACCAGGTCGATGGCCCCGGATATGTTGCGCTTGTGAGCGCTCCTGTTCTCCTTGGAAGCCTCGACAGCATCCTCATCCCCCATGCATATGCGCATCCCGGTAGGTGCATCGTCGTATCTGCCGCAGGAGTTCAGGAGCGTTGCGAATTCCTTGGCGTCGCGCCTGTCGGTCCCCTTCGGGAAGTCAGTAAGGACATATGTCTCCCCGACAAGCTTCGCCCGGTCCTTTTCCTTTACGCGTTCCAGAAGTGCCTCCGCCGCTGCGCCCCTCTCGTTCTCGCTGAGATCGGTCCAGCACCTGTTCCTGTTGCCTTTCTTCAGAGGGATCCCCAGCCCGGCATAGAATGCGGAGCAGGCCTCCTGATCATTGAACAGGCCGGGCACCTCGGGGTCCGAGCCGTACTGCAGGAAACCTATCAGAGGCCTCGTCTCCCTGCCGTAAAGTCTGACGTCCTCCTTTACCTCCAGGCCGCCTTCGTAGACAGCGTCTTCAAGGATCGTCCTGTTGATCCCGGAGAGCCCGTTGCCGGAATCCTGCATGTCGCCGCATGCGCCCACCACTGCAAGGCAGGCAAGGTCCGTGTTCGCAGGATCGATGCTCTTGGCCACAAGGTACGTTACTCCGGCTCCGCTTATTTCGGAGGACCCATCATATCCATGGTCATGGGGATTCACATGGATGACGCGGTTGAATTCCCCGAGGGATGTCTGCCCTCTTCTCCATGACGAATCGGGGACGTGATGGTCGGTGATCACTATCCCGTCCTTGCTGAGCTGGGACAGATACCCGCTTCCCAGGTCCGATATCCAGACCAGGGATCTTGAGCTGTTGTTCACGGCAGCTATGGCGTCCTCCCCCATTTTACTGAAGAAGAGGACATCGTAATCCTTGTCGAGCCTTTCGCACACAGTGGCGGCTATGGCCGCCGCGGATATGCCGTCGGCATCGATGTGGGATACTATCAGGACATCGTCCGCTCTGGATACGGCCACGGCCGCCATCCTTACGGTCTTCTCTAGGCCCCTGAGATCCATACCCGGCATTCTGTCACCGAAGGGAGGTAAGGTCGGCATATTGAAAAACAGTTGCACTGCGCAGGTTCTAAATCCGTGACAGACGATTGCAGGCCATGGAGTCGGCCGAGATATTGCCGGGGGTGCGTGTCTTCTCGGATCGGTGCCTTGTTATCCGGGAGGGGCGCGTGATGGTGATAGGCGACCTTCATCTGGGATACGAGAGGGCCCTGGAGGAAGAGGGATTCTATCTGCCCAGGATAAACACCGGGACCATAAGGGATGCATTGAACAAGGCGATATGCCGGCACGAGCCCTCGACCATAGTTCTGCTGGGGGACATAAAGCACGATTTCAAGAGGACGAGGTACGAGGCCAGGGAAGAGATACTTTCCCTGATCAGGATGCTCAGGACCGCTGCGGACGTTGTGGTGGTCAGGGGCAACCACGACAATTTCATACAGAATGTTCTCTCAGAGGAGGGCATCCTGGCCGTGGACCATGTGGACGTGGGAGGCTTCAGATTGGAGCACGGCCATACGGACTCGGGCCTGAGACCGGTCATAATCGGTCACGAGCACCCGTCCGTCAAGATAAGGGACCCGCTCAGCGGCGGGATCAAGATGGCATGCTTCCTGCATCTTGAGAAGGAAGGCATAATAGTGCTACCGCCTTTCAGTCTTTTGTCGTCGGGCACTGATCTTGTGCTTTCCGATCCGGAGAGCTTCATGTCCCCTGCCTGTAGGGGTGCGGACACCGATTCCGCCAAGGTCTACGGTGTGTCCGAGATGGGAGTGATCCCCTTGGGGCGTTTGGGGGAGATATCGGACCTCGCATTGTAAAAAATAACAGCGTTAAGGGTACCTTTAAATACCATCTTGTTAAACGCGCGAATGTATGGTACGTGGACATATAATCCATCCATCAAAGCCTTTAAGTTGAAAGAACGAGAATGCGTGAACAACATCTTGGAAGGCCGTTGGCCTCGGAGGATGGAGGTAAATTAAATGAGCGCAGAGATTGACGCATTGATTGACATTGTCGTAACTGGCAAGATAAAAGAAGCAAAAGCAGCTACCCAGAAATGCCTGGACGCCGGCATAGGCGCAAAATCCGTTGTTTTCGACGGCCTCTCCAAGGCAATGGAGATCGTTGGTGAGAAGTACGCCGCAAAACAGTACTTCCTGCCCCAGGTCCTGCTGTCCGCCAACACCCTTTACCAGGGTCTCAACCTTGTTCTCCCCCTGCTCGCAGGAGACGGCGGAAAGACCAAGGGAACCGTGGTCCTCGGCGTTGTCGAGGGTGACGTTCACGACATCGGAAAGAACATCGTGAAGGCCATGCTCACCGGTCTCGGACTCACCATCCACGACATGGGCAAGGATGTCCCGATAAAGGACATGCTCCAGAAGGCAAAGGACGAGAAGGCCCAGATCATCGCCGAGTCCACCCTCATGACCCCCACCCTGGCGGGAATGAAGGACATGGAGAACCTCCTGAAGGAGGAGGGTCTGAAGGGCAAGATCTTCACCATGATCGGCGGCGGCGCAACCTCGAAAGAGTTCGCCAACCAGATCGGTGCAGACGGATGGACCTACGACGCTGTAGAGGCATCCCACTTCGCCGCGAAGCTCCTGGGCATCTAAGCTGGACCATAGAGTCCGACAGGAAAGAAACCTTTTCATTTTCACTTTTAATCTGTAGCCCGCAGTATGCTGGATAGCGACTTACCGTATAATACCGTATAACATATTATACGGTATGAATAAATACAATCAAACCGCTCTACTGGTTCCATGGTTCAAAGATCCGATTATGACGAGTGGGTGCAGGAGTGGATTTATTCCGAGAAGAAAGCCGGTAGGAAATGCTTCGACGTCAAGAAGGCCGGCAACTCCTATTACGTCTACTATCAGACAACAAGGTACAACTCAGAGACGAAGAAGAGGGAGAAGGTCTCCGGGTACCTGGGGAAGTTGGTGGAGGGTGTCGGACTAGTCGAGCCGGAAACGGTGTCAGATGAGAAAGAGACCGTCGTGAACGCCAGATACGGACTGGGCGTGGATACCGGCGGGACGTATACGGACGCGGTCATATTGGATCTTGACGACTATACGGTGCTTGCAAAGAGAAAGTCTCCAACCACCCATGAGGACCTGTCGATAGGTCTCTTCAGATCGGTGGATGCTGTGTTCAAGGCTACGGACATAAGGCCGGAGGATATCTCCTATGTGGGCATATCGACCACTCTGGCGACCAACTCAGTCCTGGAGGGCCAGGGAGGGGACGTCGGTCTCATCCTTATCGGATGGAATCCCATGGAGAAGGTCAGCTTCGGCGAGAAGAAGCAGGTCGTAGTGAGAGGAGGTTACGATCATAGGGGCAAGTCCATAGCACCGCTGTCGAAGGCCGAGATAGAGGAGGCCATAAGAGAGGTCTCAGAGGGAGTGGACTCAATAGCGATATCGGGTCTTTTTGCGAATCTCAACCCGACGCAGGAGAAGAAGGTAAAGGCCTTGGCAGAGGAGATCACAGGGCTGCCCACCGTGGCTGGCCATGAGCTGTCCGCGGTCCTCGGTGTTGATCTGAGGGCGGAGACCGCAGTGCTGAACGGCAGGCTCATACCTGCCGTCAGCAAGTTCTTCGACGATGTCGAGAAGACGTTCCGTGAGAAGGGGATAACCGCCCCCATTATGGCTTACAAGGGGGACGGGTCGGTCATGTCCCTGAAGGATGCCAGGCATTATCCTGTGGAGACCATACTCTCGGGCCCGGCCGCAAGTGCAATGGGTGGCAAGGTGCTCTCGGGATTGGATGACTGCATAGTCGTCGATATAGGCGGCACGTCCACGGATATAGCGGTCATGAGCGGCGGGTTCCCGCAGGTTCAGCAGGAAGGTGCCAGGATAGGCGGGTGGAGAACCCGCGTCAAAGCCGTCGACATGTACACCGTGGCCTTGGGAGGCGACTCGAAGATAATGACCGTAGGGTCCAAGTTCATCATAGGTCCGGAAAGGGTCTTGCCTCTTTCCACTCTGGCTATGAAATATCCCGAGGTAATATCGCAGATAAAGCATACGACGATCTACGATTACTATGTGGCAGAGAACGGATACGACCCCAAGAATCTCAAGGGCAAAGAGGCCCGGGTGTACGAGGTTCTTGCGGGCAAAGGCCCCATGAACAAGATGGAGATAATGAATGCCTCGAACGGCCTATGGGTGATAGACGAGGAACTGGCCTCCCTGACGGCAAGAGGGGCCCTGATCCATTCGTGCCTCACGCCCACAGATGTGATGGTTTTCCTGGGATTCTTCGAGAGCGGCAACCCCGAAGGGGCTATCGCAGGGATCGGTGCCGTGAGCGAGAGGTACGGCATGACCATGATGCAGGCCGCCAAGGCGATCTTCGAGGAGATAAAGAACAAGGTGGCCGAGCACATAATGACGAAGATCTTCGACGACGAGCTCCTCGGATGGAAGGACGAAGGGTCCGAGGTCCTGCTTAGGAGGATGACGTCTTTCGGCGAGGGGGAGATCATGACGCTGAGACCGAGGTTCAATACGCCCATAGTAGGGATAGGGGCGCCTGCCAGATTCATGATGGCCGACCTGGGGGAAAGAATCGGGGCTGAGGTCGTGTTCCCAGAGGAGTTCGATGTGGGCAACGCGGTGGGTGTTGTCACGAGCAAGGTCTCCGAGTCCATGTCAGCAACCGTAGCCCCGACGCAGGACTACCGGTTCATGGCGACCATACCATATGTGGGCACGTCATACCATTCCCACCTGGGAAATGCGATAGCATCGGCCTCCAGAAGCATGGAGTCGTTCCTGGAATCGAAGGTCAGGAGCATGGGGGGCGTCAATATCAAGACGTCGTCCAAGATCAAGACCCATACGGCCACCGAAGGGGGGATGGGGGATTGGGAGGAGGAGAACTTCGCGAAGTCCGTGAACTTCGTGGAAGTGATATCCAGAGCGGTCGGGGATCCTATCGAGAAATGAGGGTTTGTCGTGATCTGCGGAGTGTAACAATGTGTTTCAGTTAACTTTAATATAACTTGAAGATGTACGGAAACAACAAGGAGAATTATCGTATGTCAATGACTCCAAGAGAAAGGATACTCGCAGCCATGAGAATGGAGAAACTGGACAGGCCCCCGGTGGCCGTCTTCACCCAGAGCGCGACGGCCGGACAGATGGACGCCCTCGGCGTTTCCTGGCCAGCAGCGCACTCCGACGCCAAGATGATGGCGAAATTGGGTGCCGGCCAGGCCACGGTTCTGGGTTTTGAGGCTGTAAGGTCCGCGTTCTGTCTCACAGCAGAAGCTGAGAGGCTCGGATGCAAGGTAGATCCCGGAAAGAAGAACAGCACCCCCATGCTCAAAGAGCACCCGTTCAAATTCGATCCTATGACCAGCGAGTATGACGAGCCCCACCTCATGGACCCTGAGGAGTTCATAAAGGGCGGAAGGCCCGCGGTCGTCATCGAGGCCACGAGGCAAATGGCCAAGGATTACGGAAAGGACTACGCGGTCATAGCGGGCAACACCGGACCGTTCACTCTGGCAGGCCACATGGTGTCCACGGAGAACCTCGTCTTCGGGATCATAATGGAGCCCGACCAGGTCCTCAAATGGGTCGACGCCGTCAACCCCGTCATCAAAGCTTACTGCCAGGCGTTGTCCGATGCGGGAGCCGACATCATCCAGATGTCCGAGCCTTCCTCTTCCACGGACCTTCTGTCCCCTGACATGTTCTGGGACTATTCCGGTAAGTACGTCCATGACAGCCTTGGCAAGACCAAGGATGCATACACTGTCCTGCACATCTGCGGTGACACCATGCCCATCCTCGACTCCATGATACAGACCGGCGTTACCGGTCTGTCCATCGAGGAGAAGGTCGACTCCGCGGCAGCCGTGAAGCACGTCAACAAACGCGCTGCACTGATAGGGAACATCGGTGTCGTCAAGCCCCTGCTCCAGGGAACCCCAGCAGAGTGTGCCAGCGAGGCCAAGAGGGTCGCCGCCGCCGGATTCAACATTGTTTCCCCGGGATGCGGCCTGTCCGCGATGATCTCCGACGAGAACCTGAAGGCTGTCGTCAAGGCCATCAAAGGCTGAAACCATTAACGGCCGTGGCGGCTATGCCGTCGCGGCCTTCAACATTTTTCCTCTTCTTTCGCATACGATTTTAACCAAGGAGACCTTTAACGGCGCATAGAGGAAAGACCATGCCCTACGGAATAGCATTAGACCTCGGAACCAGCGGTTTCAGGTCCCATCTTGTGGACCTGGACAGGAAAGCCAAGATCCTCAGCACGGCGATAACCGTCAGGCACCCGCTACCGGGCGCGAACATCATGGATCATATGCATTTCTGGATGACTTCCGGGCGCGAGATAACCCACCGCATAATAGTGGAGACAATCGGCGATCTCATAGCGCTTTACGGCAAGGACAATCTGAAGCAGGTGACGAAGGTCTCAGTCTGCGGCAATCCGATCCAGCTCTCTCTTTTCGAGGACATAGAGATCAGGGACCTGGCCTTCGCAGGGAAGAGCAAGCTGAAGAGCCTGGGGGTCGTCAGCCCCGACAGGAAAGGCGGCGTGAGGAACGTCGGCGAGATAGGAATACCGGGACTGGACCCGGAGGCGGACGTGATCATACCTCCGGCCATAAGGCACGAGATCGGCGCAGACGCGTTGGCCATGATCATCAAGTCCGGGCTGCTGGAGAGGAAAGAGACATGCATGGTCACGGATTACGGCACGAACGCCGAGATGGGCCTGTTCCACGAAGGCGAGCTGTACTCCGGTTCAGCTGCGGCGGGACCGGCCATGGAAGGTCAGTCCGTCGAATGCGGGATGCTAGCCTCTCCTCATGCGATATCCGATGTCAACGAAGCGGGCGACGGGAAATGGGACATCATCATTCTCGATGACACCCTTGTGCCCGTGGTCACGGCGAGAACGAACCCCGTAACAGGGGAGACGATAAAGATCCTTGACTACAAGGCGAAGGGCATAACAGGAACCGGTGTCGTCTCATCCATGGCGCTGGGTCTCAGGTCCGGTCTGATCGGAAGGCCATCCATAGCGACTCCCGACCGCCGCATAAAGCTGGCTGACGGGGTATATTTCACGGAGGCGGATGTCACTGAATCCGGCAAGGCTATGGGAGCCATAAGGGCGGGGCACCGCACCCTCATGCACCATGTGGGCCTGGATGACGGAGACATCAAGACGATGTACATGGCCGGCGCATCTGGAACTTACGTGGATCCGCTGAAGGCGCAGGAGTGCGGTATGATCCCGCGCGTCCTGGATGCAGTATATCAGCTGGGAAACACGTCGCTCATGATGGCCAGGGACCTTCTGGCGTCAGATAAGACGCTGGATATGATGAAGGATGTCGCCAGTTCGATATCGTCAAATCATCTGATGTTCGCCGGATCGGAGATGTTCGAGAAAATGTACGTCCTCGAGCTCGCCTATTGGGACGAGGGCATGGGCATGGACATGTACAATGACATGCTGGAATACGAGGGGCTTAAGAGGCTCCCTCCGATAAAGGTCCCGGCAACCGTTATAAGGAAGGTCAGATCCGACATACCTGATGTGGGTGAGGGCCTGAAGACACTCGACCCTGTGGGCAGGATAATGCGGGCTCGTTTCAAAGGGTGCACCGGATGCAGGAAGTGCCAGCGCAAGTGCCCGGAGGACGCGCTGACGGTCCTCGGGGAAAAGGGGAACTTCGAAGTGAACGTACGTTCCGACCTGTGCCTCGGGACAGCCTGCCAGGCATGCGAGTTCAACTGCCCCGAGAAAGTCTACGTTTTCAAGGACCTTCAGATAGGCAACTGAACGCAATTCCAAACCTCTTATTCACAAACTTTATTTCTGTTGCACAGGCATCCTCTGTGCATGGCAGATTTCAAGAAGTTAAATTCCGAATACGCGGAGAAATTAAAGTCGACGCTGACCCTGAGGCACGATCCCGTTGCGGTCAAACTCATAAGGAAGGGGGAGGGCATCCCGAGCAGCCCTCCGCGCCTCGAAGGCCAAAGGAGCCACTGCCAGCTTATTGCGGATGCCATGAACGGCTCGTGCGTATTAGCGCTGCCGGAGAACATGTCCTGCAATGTCGGCGCATCCTCTCTCGGGATGATGAAGACCCCGGACAAGGTCGCGGACGGAGAGTTCCATTTCAATATGGGCCTCCATTCCACCAAGGACGCGGCAAAGAAGATGATAGACACCAGAACGGACCTGCCCCCCGGCAGCGTGATCGGGGAGATCGTTTGCCCTCTGGGCCAGGCGGATTTCGTGCCGGATGTGGTGGTCTTCACCGATATCCCGGAGAGGATATACTGGATATCCGCATTGGAGACCGCGGGCACCGGCGGCAGGACGAGCTATGTGACAGCTCCGTTCCAATGCATGTGCGAGGACGCGGTCGTTGTACCGGTGGCATCCGACAAGCCTAACATATCGATAGGCTGCTTCGGTACCAGGAAAAGAACATCCGTGCGTCAGGATGAGATGATAATAGGCGTTCCGTACAACAGGATCGCCCCGGCAATGGAGATCCTCGATAAGTGGAAAGACGGGATACTCTCAAAGGCGAAGCGCGACTGAGTCCAAGTGTGGCCGAGCCTCATTGAAACCCCTTACGTAACATTTTTAATATCCGACCGTCCCATATGCAACATGGTTCCATGACAGACATTCTTGATCACAGGGACATCGAGATACTGAAATCGATGAAATCAGACTCCAGAAAACCGATGGGCACCGTGGGCGAGAACCAGGGGATATCCAAGGCTACGGTCAGCCGCAGGGTGGCAAGGATGGAGGAAGAGGGGATAATACGCGGCTACTGCCTAGACATAGACTATGGGAAGATCGGGGTTATGAAGTCCTTGGTCGCCGTGCAGATAATGGGGGTGCCCGTGTCCGTAGTTCTGGAGAATCTCAAGGACCAGAAGGAGATAGGCTATGTTTACAAATCCTTCGGGGACCACCACATAGTTTTCGAGATGTACACCAAGAACGTCGACGATCTCTACGAATTCATTCAGGCCAAGCTGCTGAAGATGCCCGCGGTCAGGAACGTGGAGGTCGACATCCTGGTGGAGAGGTCGTCAGTTAATGACAATCCAGAGATCTTCGTCTATGAGACGAAGGTCAAAGGGAAGGAGTGATAGCATGCTGAAGCTGAGCAGATGTCCGAAGGCCGATATCAGGACCGGGATAAGGACAGTTCTCCCGGAGGAGACGGTGAGAAAGGCGGCGCCCCTGTTGGCCAAAGCGGGAATGGAGCCTTTGGAGGATATCACCGGCAGGGACAATACGGGCATACCCGTGTTCTCTGTGTACCGGAAGAGCACGGCCAAGGGCACGTTCGGCAATTACAACGGCAAAGGTCCCACGGCGGAGCAGGCCATGGCCTCTGCTGTAATGGAGGCCATGGAGCGCTATTGCTGCGAGCGAAGGGAGGATGACACGGTGGTCCACGGCACTTACGAGGAGGCTTTGGAGACCGGTCCCGCAGTCTACCCTCCGGACCTTATACTGCCGCAACACGCTCTCGCATCCTGGCAGGGAAAGGAGATCGCATGGGTGAAAGGGCACGACCTCTTCGGCGGCTCCGAGGTATGGGTACCGGCCTGCGCCGCGTTCTATCCGTACTATCCTGACGGCGACATGCAGCTGATGAGGTTCAACACGAACGGTCTCGCATCCGGGAACACGATCGAGGAGGCGATACTCCATTCACTTTTCGAACTGATAGAGCGGGATGCGTGGTCCATAGCCGATTATCGTGAAAGCTCCGGCAGGGATGTGATAGTGGACGATCCGGAATCTGTTCCAGGCAGGCTCCTCGAGAAGTTCTCGGAAGCTGGGGTGGAGATAAGCCTCAAGGATCTTACAAGCGACATAGGGATAACCACCATAGGCGCTGCGGCTGACGACGTGAGGACGAAGGACCCGGAGATGCTGACGATCGGTGTGGGGACCCATTTGGACCCGGAGATAGCGGCCGTAAGAGCCTTGACTGAAGTGGCGCAGAGCAGAACATCCCACAGGCACGGCCTGAAGGTGAATGCAGAGCTGCGGGAGAGCACACTGAAGCTAGGCTATGATAGGATCAAGGCCCTCAATCCAATGTGGTACCGCCCTTCCTCCGATTCCGTCGATTTGTCGGAAATGGAGAGCAGGTCCACTCCTTATGTGCTGGACGATATTGAAATGGTGCTTGGTGCCCTGATGGATTCAGGATTCGATTCCGCGATCGCCGTGGATTTCACCCGTCCGGAGCTTGGTATCCCTACGGTCAGGATGATCGTCCCGGGCCTGGAAGTGTACACGATGGATGCTGAAAGAGTGGGCGGAAGACTGAATAATGCACTCAAAACGCGCAGATCCAAGTGAAAAACAAAATCAATATATATCAAGCCGTGTACACAAAAAAATGTCCTTTAAATGTGCTTTTTTTGCTAAACTGGACGTTTTCCGATAAACAATAGTTTACACAGCCAAAAAACTAGTTCCTTTATATCCTCTGATTCGTTTACAAAAATTGCAAGGGGGAACGAAAGGTTCTGCCTTTTGTTCGGTTGTATATAGAATGGAGGTATGAAATGCCAAAATACAAGGACGTAATTGACCTGTATGACGACAGGGGAAAGCGCATCGCGAAGGATGTGCCCCTTGAAGCCATAAGTCCGTTGCGCAACAAAGCAATCAAAAGGATTGCCGCTATGACGAAGAGGACCGTGGCTGTCAACCTCGCAGGTATTGAGAAATCTCTCAAGACCGGCGTGATCGGCGGCGGCGGAGCCCAGATCAGAGGCAAAGAGATTGACATACCGCTCGTCAAGAATGCGGAGAAGATCGCAAAAGCGGTCAAGGACATGGTCCAGGTCTATGACGGCGACGAAACCATCGTCGAGGTCAAACCAGGCGGAAAGAGCCTGATTGTGATAGCACCTGAAGAGAGACTGAGCGCTGGTGTAGAGTACACAACGGGATTCACCGTGACTGCCGCGGCGACCGTTCAGGCGATAATCGATGAGTTCGACATACCGATGCACAAGGCCAACATGGTCAAGGGCGCGGTTTGGGGAAGATACCCTCAGACAGTCGGATTTGCCGGAACGAACCTCAGATCCATCCTGGATCTCCCTCAGAACAATGAGGGTGCAGGCTATGCTCTCAGGAACATCATGTCCAACCACGTGGTCGCCCTGGTCAGCAGGAACGCCATGCAGGGTGTTGCACTCTCCTCGATATTCGAGCAGACCGCCGCATTCGAGATGGGTGACGCGATAGGGCCCTTCGAGAGAGGACACCTCCTCGGTCTCGCATACCAGGGACTTAACGCGAACAACATGCTCTACAAGATGGTCAAGAAGAACGGAAAGACCGGAACGGTCGGTACCGTCATAGAGTCCCTTATGGAGACCGCCATCGATGATGGGGTCATAAGGGTCAAAGAGACTCTCCCCAGCGGATATAAGGTGTACACCACCGACGATCTTTCGCTGTGGAACGCATACGCAGCAGTCGGAATGGTCGCCGCCGTTATGGTTAACGTCGGTGCCGCAAGGGCTGCCCAGGGTGCTCCCTCTACGATACTGTACTACAACGATCTTCTCGAGCACGAGACCGGACTCCCCTCTGTGGACTACGGCCGCTCGATGGGTGTTTGCGTAGGAATGTCCTTCTTCTCTCACTCCATTTACGGAGGAGGCGGACCCGGTCTGTTCCACGGGAACCACGTCGTTACCAGGCACTCCAAGGGTGTCCTGATACCCGCGGTTACTGCTGCGAACTGCCTTGACGGTGGAACCCAGACGTTCTCCGCAGAGGCTACGTCCGGTGCCTTCAAGGAGGTCTTCGGAGACATGCCAGAGTTCAGAACCCCGATGCAGTTCGTCGGTGCGGAGGCTAAGAAAATAGCGAAAAAGCTGTGATGTCATATGACGAGTACACAAAGTCCGGAGTCAAAGTATACGGGAAAGATGCTTCCCGAGATTAGGATAACGACTGAGCGTCTGCTCGGAGCCGAATCTACAGAGAAGGTCCTGAACGCATTGTCGGCTTTGGGCAACATCAGGCAGATCACGTTGAAAGGCGAGAATCTCCCCGCTAAGATAAACAGCGGCCCCAACAAAGGGATAGACAACAATCATCCTGAACGCAGGAAGATCAAGTTCGGAGATCAGGAGATCCTTCTCACCAAGCTCGTAGGGGATTTCTTCCTTGAGCTCGAGGTCGAGAACGAGGACATGCTGAATGCCTCGGTAGAGGATATCGGCAGGATCTGCAAAACGGCGATCCCAGTAGGGTTCACCATAGATGTAGGAAGGTACTCGAAATACAGACCCACGCTTTCAGACTATAAACTGAGGTGTTAAATATGGCTTACAAGAGACAATTTTACCCCGGAAAGAGTATCCCCGCCGCGAACAGGCGCAGGTACTTGGATCCGAAACAGAACCTGAAGAAACTGCGCGACATCCCCATGGATGACGTCGTCAGGATAATGGGACACAGGAACCCCGGAGAGGACTACAAGTCCATCCACCCCCCGATCGAGGAGGGTAACGAACCTGACTGCCCCATCAGGCAGCTCGTGACACCAATCGAGGGTGCAAAGAAGGGAGACCGCGTAAGGTACATCCAGTTCGCGGATTCCGTCTACTTCGCTCCCATCTCGCCCTATCAGAGGGCATGGATGTATCTGTCCAGGTACAGAGGGCTCGACACGGGTACCCTGTCCGGAAGGCAGATCATCGAGATGAGGGAGAGAGACCTCGAGAAACTCGCGAAAGAGATGATAGACAACGAGACCTTTGACCCGGCCCTTACCGGTATCAGGGGTGCGACCGTTCACGGCCACGCATGCCGTCTGGATGAGCACGGGCTCATGTTCGACGCATGGCAGAGGTACGAGTGGGACGACAAGACCAAAGAGGTCGTGTATGTCAAGGATCAGGTAGCCCTGCCCCTCGACAGAAGGATCTCTGTCGGAAAGCCCGCGAAGATGGAGGACCTCAAGAAGAGGACCACGATCTTCAGAGAGGACGGCGTAGATATGAAGGACGACAAGGAAGTCACCATGTACGGACTCAGGATACACAAGCTGAGGACCTTCGCTGGTTTCCAGCCCTTCAATGTTAAGGGAGTGTGATTGCACATGGCCAAAAACAAAGAGAAGCTGTTCATGGCGGCTGTGAAGAAGAAGTTCAAAGAGGACCCCACTGACGAGTACACCTCGTACTACAAGTTCGGCGGCTGGAGACAGTCCAAGAGGAAAGTGGAGTTCGTAGAGGCGGCCAACAAGATCGCTAAAGAACGTGGAATCCCCATGATGAACCAGGACATCGGTGTCCCTCTGGGACAGAGGTCCTGGATGCCCTACCAGCTGTCCCACACGGACATCTATGTGGAGCCCGACGACTTGCACTGCATCAACAACCCTGCGATCCAGCAGGCTTGGGATGACATAAGGAGGACCATCCTGGTCGGACTGGACGCCCCTCACCAGACCATCGAAAAGAGGCTTGGTAAGGAAGTCACGCCCGAGACCATCAACGAGTACCTCGAGGCAGTCAACCACACGATGCCCGGCGGAGCAGTCGTTCAGGAGCACATGGCGGAGATAAACCCCGCCCTTGCCTACGACTCGTACGTCAAGGTCTACTCCGGGAACGATGAGCTGATCGACGAGCTCGACAAGAGGTTCGTCATCGACATCAACAAGCTGTTCAGCAAGGACCACGCGGCCCAGCTGAAGAAGGCGATCGGATCCACCCTCATGCAGGCAGTCCGCGTTCCCTCCATAGTCGGCAGGGTCATGGATGGTGCGACCACCTCGAGACACGCAGCGATGCAGATTTCGATGGCGTTCATCACCTCCTACAGGCTCGCAGCCGGAGAAGCAGCGATCGCTGACTTCGCATACTCTGCGAAGCACCAGTCCCTGCCTATGGGTACGATGATGCCCGCAAGGCGCGCCAGGGGACCCAACGAACCCGGAGGAATACCCTTCGGATTCCTGGCAGACATGGCTCAGTCTGACCGTGTCAACCCTGACGACCCCGGAAGGGCGTCCCTTGAGACAGTCGCACTCGGAGCGATCATCTACGACCAGATCTACCTCGGAGGCTACATGTCCGGTGGAGTCGGTTTCACACAGTATGCATCCGCTGCATACACCGACAACATCCTGGAGGACTACGTCTACTACGCCATCGACACCATAAAGGACAAGTATGGCGGCTTCTGCAAGCTTGACCCGAACAACTACGACAAGCTGATGGAGCTCGGAGACAACGTCAACACCTACGCCCTCGAGATGTACGAGAGGTACCCCGCCGCAATGGAGGCCCACTTCGGTGGATCCCAGAGGGCGACCGTCGCAGCCGCGGCATCCGGTATCGCCGGATCCATGGCAACCGGTAACGCCGACTGCGGTGTCAACATGTGGTATCTGTCCATGCTGCAGCACAAGGAGAGGACTGGAAGGCTCGGATTCTACGGATACGACTTGCAGGACCAGTGCGGTTCCGCCAACTCGTTCTCCTACAGGTCCGACGAAGGTCTCCCCATGGAGCTGAGAGGTCCCAACTACCCCAACTACGCGATGAACGTCGGACACATGTCCGGCTACTCCGGCATACCCAAGGCGGCCCACGCTGCCCGCGGAGATGCCTTCACGGCCAACCCGTTCATCCGTGTTGCGTTCGCAGACCCGAGCCTTGTGTTCGACTTCGCGAACATAACCAAGGACATTGGGCGCGGCGGACTTCGCGAGTTCCAGCCTGCAGGCGAGAGGACCGCTGTCATAAGGGTGTAAGGCCATGGAAGTTGGCGAGATCTACAAGTACATCCCGACGTCAACAGTGGGAAAGGTGGCCGGCATCAGAGAGAGCGACGGCAGGGTCTGGGCTTTCCTAGACTTCACCCAGCTCTGGTATGATGCAGCCTTCCTTCAGCCCGCGGACGCCAGCGAGTACAAGGCGATCTCGTACAAGGAGAAGGAAAGGTCCTCCAAGGATGCCCTGAAGGCTCTTGAGAAAGAGATGAAGGACGCCGAGGACGTGGACATCTCCCAATTGGCCGCAACCGGCGGCGGTTAAACGCCCCAATCAAACCACTTACTTTTTCAATTTTTTATTTTTAGAACTGACAGAGAGCCATTCGTATGAATCCTCCGCCACGGTTTTATAACAATTGCCCGATTAATGAACCATGGCAACCATAGCGTTGGATGAGCTGAAAGGCAAAGAGGTCATATCTTCTGACGCGTACCTTCTGGGCAATGTTCAGGATGTTCGCTACGATCCCGTGTCCTGGGACGTCCTGGGTCTCAAGATCAAAAGCAATAAGGACGTGTCCAAGATCATCAGCGCCGGTTCCGCAAGGTCCATGATACTGGTGCGCCCGGGAGACTATGCGATCAATGACGTTATACTGTTCAGGGACACTTTGGAGGATTCCAAGGACCGGATCTCGGCGGATAACGATAACGTTTCGTCCCTGTCATTCATCATAGGCAAGAAAATAGTATCCTCCGACGGGCTCCTGGTGGGGATCGTCAGCGATGTGCTCTTGGAGATGGAGCAATGGTCCGTGCAGTCTGTGAAGGTGAAACTGGACAAGGGGGCCTATGAGCCTTTGGGTCTTAAGAAAGGGATCTTCTCCAAGACAGCATCCGGGATACTTGTGACACACATATCCGCAGTCACCGATAATATGAGCCTCTACCTGACGGCGAAGGACCTGGCAGAACTTCTGACCGTCGATTAGAGAGGATCGAAGGCAACCAGTATGGAGGCCAGACGCGGGTCGTCCTCCATCCCGGCGTATTCCCTTATCATCTTGTCGCAGGTAGGCGCGGGACTGCATGATACGACATTCATGCAGCCGTTGCCTTCGTTGAGCTCCGGGAAAGAGACAGGGGGCATTACGAATGCCTCGCCTTCCCCATCACCCGGTTTTACTTCAGTGAATACGATGAAACCGTCAGAGAGCCAGACGACATCTTCTCTGTCACGGTACTCCTTGGCGGTATGAGGGAATACCTCGATGCCCATGAGCTTGCCGTCCGTGGATCTAAGCACCACGGTGGGTTCCGGGGGCGGTCTGAACCGGGGATCCTTGACTATGCATGCGATCCTCTTTCTTTTTAGGGCCTCCTCGAAACCCATGTTCAGGACATCTATCCCGCCTGTAGCCTTGACGGTGGCCTCTTCTTCTTTGATCCTTCTCAAGATCTCCTGGTCAAGATAGAATACCTTGACCACGCCTCTGAGACCATTCAGTATGTTCAGCTGACCTATCCCGTCGTCCATGTCATGGCATTGTATGGGCAGATTATTAAATGTTGGCGTTTTTCCAGCATCATCATGTCTCTTAAGATGCTCAATGAGAAGGATCCAGAGGTCCTGAAGGCCCTCTATGCCTACAGGAGGGAGGTCTTCAAGAATGGGAGCCTGTCCGTGAAAGAGAAGGAATTGATAGCGCTGGCACTCTCATCTGCATCCCAGTGCTCCAAGTGCTTTACCTATCATTCAGAGAAGGCCAAGGAGGCAGGGGCATCGGACAAGGAGATATTGGAGGCCATGGAGGTCGTCGCTTACATGGTGGGCCCGTCAGGCCTCATATGGTCCGATCTGATCGATGAGGCCGTAGGCTACTTCGAGAAAGAGTGATCCATATCCAATCTGAAGCGGCTGTCCTCGCCGACGGCGCATCTGATATCGACCACACCTATAGCGGCCACGACCTTGCCGTCTATCTCCACGGGGGTGACTATTACCCTTATACCTTTGTAGGGCCCCGTCTCGGCCACCCTTCTGACCGTTGTGTTCTCCCTGAGGACCTCCTCCAAGATATCCCCCGTATAGGCGTTGTCCACAACAGCCCCGTTCTCGATCCTTATGCCCAGGTTGTCGCGGCTCTTGGCGCATACGGGAAGCCCGCCCACGAGCTCATGTATCGCGAAGGCTAGGGACAGAACCTCGTTGGCTGTGCTGTCCGTTCTCAGCATATTCCCCAAGCTTCTCTTCAGAGGGAGTCCCCCCATAAGGGATATGGCGGCTGTCACGGCGCCCTTCTCCGCCATCTCGGGAGTGTGGCCGGTGCCGATTATCAAGGCATCCTCGTTCCTCACTTTGAAACGCTCCCTTATGGCGGTATCGATGTCCCAGGCAACAGGGAAGTCCGATCCGGGGAATTTGAGCGTGCCGTTGACGCAGATGAGCGTGGTGGCGCCCAGGGCCCCGGCCATTATGGCGGCGTCCCGCTCTTCGCATCCGTAGAGCACCCTCTTGGCTGCGAAGGGGACCTTCACGGCGCAATCATGCTCCCCTATGGTCAGAGAGGATTTCGATATGGGCCTAGCCTCCATGTACATCATGTTCCTGTATTCGGCCCCTTTCTCAGTTAGGCAGATCCCGTTCTTCGTGATCGTGACGAGACCCCCCTCTTCAAGCATCCCGAGCATGGTCCTCATGCTCCCCTCACCTACGCCGCATGCGCCGGCTAGCTTCTTCCTTCCAACAGGCAGGAATTCGTCGAGGGAGATTATCGCCTTCCAGAGATTGTAATCGTTGAATTTGGGAATGGGTCCGCCCTGACCCCTTCTCATCGAAACAAACATAGTCTGCACATGGTTCAGAAAGTAAATAAGAGGTTGCAGGCATTTCTTCAGATCCTATTATACCCAGCAATCCAATTTAGTAGGGGTAATTTCAGCGTTATTTTATAACCGTAAAGGCTTAACGGGGTTATGGCCCATGAATCGGTAGACCTTCTGAGAATAGAGAACGTCACTAAGGAATTCGAAGGCAGAATCGTTCTAGATAACATAAGCGCCACGCTGTCCACGGGCAAGATCCTCGGCCTCATAGGGAAGAGCGCGGCAGGCAAGAGCGTGCTCATACATATGATCAGGGGCACAGAGGAATACAGGCCCGATAATGGCAGGGTCCTCTACCATGTCAGCCACTGTACCAAGTGCGGCAACCTGGATCTGCCCTTTGAGGGTGTCCCGTGCACAAGATGCGGCGGCGAGAGCAAGACCAAATGGGTGGATTTTTGGGCTCTCGGTGACAGGGACCCGATAAGGCACGAGTTGAAGAACCGCATAGCCATCATGCTGCAGAGGACCTTCGCTCTGTTCGGAGATCATACTGTGGTGGAGAATATATTCGAGGCCCTGGGCGACGCTCCGGACAAAGTCCAGAGAGCGATCGATCTTCTGGACTTCGTGAACATGACCCACCGGACAACCCATATAGCCAGGGACCTGTCCGGAGGAGAGAAGCAGAGAGTGGTCATGGCCAGGCAGTTGGCCAAGAACCCGCTCTTCTTCCTGGCGGATGAGCCCACAGGGACGCTGGACCCGTATACGGCGGACATCGTTCACAAGAGATTGGTGAAATACGTCCACGACAGGGGGATATGCATGGTGATGGCATCCCACTGGCCGGAGGCCGTGCACCAGATGGCCGACGAGGCGATCTGGCTTGATGCCGGGAAGGTGATAATGAAGGGCAAACCTGGCGAAGTGACATCCAAATTCATGGAGGAGTATCACTTCGAGAAGCACGAGTACGCCAACGTCGGCGAACCGATGATCAAGCTGGAGAATGCCAAGAAGCACTTCTTCTCGGTCGTCAGAGGGGTGGTGAAAGCTGTGGACGGGGTCACATTCGATATCAAGCAGAATGAGATCGTGGCCCTGGTCGGGCTCTCAGGAGCCGGTAAGACCACCACGTCCAGGATGATCGCGGGCATGACCCCTGCTACCAGCGGGACGGTCAAGATAAAACTGGGGGACGACTGGATAAACATGGCCGAGTCCGGATTCACCGGAAAGGGCCGTGTGACCCCCTACATAGGGTTCCTGCATCAGGAGTACACCCTGTACCCGTTCGATAACGTTCTCCAGAACCTCTCAACATGCATAGGCATGAAGATGCCGGCCGAGCTTGCCAAGATGAAAGCTATCCAGGTGCTCCTCAGTGTGGGATTTCCGGAGGATCAGGTGGAGAAAGTGCTCTATTCCTATCCGGACACGCTTTCCGTGGGAGAGAACCAGAGGATCGCCTTCGCCCAGGTGCTGATCAAAGAGCCCCGCATAGTCGTTCTTGACGAGCCTACCGGCACAATGGACCCCATAACGAAGGTGACCGTGGCCAATTCGGTGCTCAGGGCCAGGAAGGACCTGGAGGAAACGTTCATAGTGGTGAGCCACGACATGGATTTCGTCACCAATTGCTGTGACAGAGCCATACTCATGAAGGGCGGCAGGGTACTCAAGATCGGGAAGCCTGAAGAGATCATCGATGAATTCAGGGAGATAGAAAGGGAGCAGTCGGGCGGTGAAAAGAGTTGAAACAGCGCATAGGCAGGCATCTCAGTTTTGTTGAGTGCCGCGAGTCTATGGGTCTTGGGCCGGGAGGGGCATTGGCTCAGAGGGCCACCATCTCAGAGAGCGGAAGAGAGGTCGTGGCCGTCGCTATGGGCCCCGGCCGCAGGCACATCACCAAGCCCGTGTGCGAGATCACATACGCCTTGAGAGAGGAAGGGATAGACACATCCGTTCTGGTCCTAAACGCCGGATCTGGCGTCCCTGCGGACGCTCCGGACATATCCCACGGTCAATGCTTCGGTCTCGAGCCCATAGAGGTTGAGAGGATCCAGCAGTTCAAGGTGGCGCTCATACATCTGGGGAATGTCCGCGCCCACATCATATGGAAGGCGAGGCTGATACTCAGGAACGTGGATATCCCGGCAATAATCGTATCTCAGTGCCCGGTGGACTTTGAAGATTTCGCGGCCATAGGCGTCAAGACCTCAAGGGTCATGCCGCCCGACGACAAGATCAACACCAAGGGAACGATAATGGAGATCGTGACAGGCATCGTCAGGGGCGTGACCTGTCCCCAGGAGAAGCTGGACGAGATAATCACGAAGATACAGAGGATGCTGCCCGGGATCAACGAGGGGGGAGAGCGTTGAAGGTCAAGGTCAACGGCGTGGAGAAGATGCTCAAGAACGGCGCCAAGCTCAAGGACGCCCTGGCGGGCGAGGAATATCATCCGGGCACCGTGGTCTCGATACACTTGTCCACGGAGAAGCTGGTCCAGGAATCCGATGATTTCGAGATGAAGCTCAGCTCGGGGAAGTCCGTCGTGCTGCATTTGGAGCCCGGGAAGGACTCGGAGCTCTGGAAGAAGCACATGGCAAAGATGCCTGGCCTGTATACACGATGGGTGAACAGGCAGATCGCGGCCGTGGGAGCCTTCCAGACAGATATTGAGGTGAACAGGGACCGGAGGAGATACAGGAAATATGACGTCTTCTTCGCTCTGGGTGGATTCGACAACAATACGACTTACGTGATGATCGCCAGGGAGGAGCACCGGGGAGCCTACGGAGCCGGTTCCGGCATAATAGGGCGCGTGACCCTGGGAAGGCACGTGATAGATCAGATGAGGGAAGGCGATGCAATAGAGAGCGTCACTCCCCTTATGTCGGAGACCAGTAAGGATAACGTGATAGTGACGTCGGACCTGTCGTACAAACTTGATGAGGGATACAGCGTGGACACGTTCATCACGGTGGACCTGGACCGACAGTCCCCCAAGTCCGCAGAGCATCTGCTGGTGCTTTCCAGATCCGGCTACATGGAAGTGACAGAATCCACAGGCAGCTTCATGTCATGCTCTTTGGATCTGGACACAGAGATACCTCAGGAGACCCATATCGTGAGGGCTCCCGGGGTCGTGACGGTCAGGAACACGGGCCCGGGCATGGGCAGGATGTACATATACAGGGAAAGGAGGCAGATGGTGCCGTCCCACAATCATGTGGGCACTGTGACGAACGGCCTTTCCATAGCCATGTTCGCGAACGCAGGAGATAAGATAGGGGTGGTCACCAACCCCCAGAGGATACTCTCCGTGGGCATGACCCAGAAGGAGGGAGCAGCGTTCCTGGGGTCCAAGGGCTTAAGGCAGAAGAGGACCGGGGACACGTCGGACGATGCGGTCATTGTCGATCAGACCCCGGAGGCGACATTGGACGCCATCCATGCTGATGAGATAGAGACATTCGGCGTTCCGAAGAACAGGATATACAAGATATCCCTGGACCGCGGGGAGAAGAATCGCCTGAACTCATATTATTTCGACAAGATAACAGGATTGAGCCACAAGCCCATAGGCGCCCTGAAGGTCCATTTCGCATTCAAAGGTATGCCGATGGTCACTTTTGAAGGAGACGAGGTCAGGGGGAAATCCCTCTATCCCAACGACGCGTTCAAGAAATGTTCCAGAGGGGACATAGGCGTCACCAATCAGGCAAGGCCTCACAAGGGCTTGCTTGGAATAAGGCTTGAGAACAGCAAGGAATATGGGCCCACGGGAGAGGAGCCCTACGGAACCAACATCTTCGGCAAGTTCCTCGGGGACCTGGACGATATGATGAAGGGCCTGAAGGACGGGGACACGGTGTACGTTACGGAGATGGACCTATGAGCGAGAATAAACCCAGACAAAGGGAGACGAGATTGATCATGATATCCCCGGCGTCCAATGTGACACCTGACCAGCTGGCCAGGACCGTTCACGCCATGGGCCGGGAGCTGTCCGTGAAGGAGACCTGTTACGGATGCCTCCTGGAAGGGGACCCGAAGACCGTCGTGGAGGTACGTGACGAGCTCCGCAAGCTGGACCCCCACGGGATATACTCCAAGAGAAGAGCATATCCCGCAGGCGATCCCCGCAGGTGCAGGGCCCAGCACGGCACGAGGCCGGGATACTCCCAGCTGGAGGCCGAATGGAAACTGCTGGCCAATCTGCAGCACGCAATGGATGCGATAGATATGGGAGAGAAGGCTCCGCCGGAGCCGAAGAGGAATAAACTTCCTGTAAAGGAATTCAAGGAGATTTGCGAGGTGAACCTATGAAGAAGATATTCATCGACCCTCCGAACAGCATGATCCTGTTCGATATTGTGGAGAGGCTGGGGCACGAGCCCCTGAGCACGATGGCCGCCCTCCAGGAGAGGGTGGATAACCTGGAGATAGACATGCCCCCCATGAACGTCACCCTCGACGATGTCATCAAAGGCCTGAAGTATGCGGGCATAGAGGTGCCGTCGGGGATAAGGGGCAGGCTTGCGGTCTGGGGACCCCAGATCGATGCGGCCGATGCCGCTATCGTGATGACCGAAGCGCCCTATTCCTTCGGATGCGTGGGATGCGAGCGCTCCAACGAGATGGTGAAGTACCTTCTGAGAAGGAGGGGAATACCCATCCTCTGGGTGGAATATCCCCGAGATAAAGAGGCAGCCATGCGTATGCTGGAAGAAACCAAGGAATTCCTGGAGGGACTCGAATGATCAAGATAGCACAGCTCTCATGCGGTACAGAGTACAGCAGCGTCCAGAGCGAGATAGAGAAGGCAGCGTTCAGCGTGGGGGGCAAGATGGTCTACCCTGACGTCGGCGCGGACGATGTGGATGACGCAGTGAGGGAATTCGGTTTCAACCCCCGATCCCCCCAGCTCAAACTGATGATCGCAAGGGCGGTACAGCTTTCGAAAGGCGTCTATGATGCCGATGCCGTGTTCATAGCGACATGCTTCAGGTGCGCCGAGGCGGCCCTGGTAAGGAATGAGCTCAGGAGGTACATACAGGAGCACACCCGGCTCCCCGTCGTGACCTACTCGTTCACCGAGAGAATGAAGTCGGCGCAACTGCTCACGAGGATGGAGGCGCTCGTGACGATAGTCACGAGAAAGGAGCTTCTCGCAAGGGAGAGACAGACAGGGCTCACCGCCGGTCTCGATTCCGGATCGTCCACCACAAAGGCCGTGATAATGCATAACAACAAGATCATCGGGAAGGCTTGGATGCCGTCCTATGATGTCGTAGAATCTGCCACAACAGTACTGAATCAGGCCCTGGAACAGGCAGGTTATCAGCTCAAGGACCTGGAGGCCATCGGAACGACCGGATACGGAAGGTTCACCCTGGGCAAGCACTTCAATGCCAAGCTGGTACAGGAAGAGCTTACGGTCAACTCCAAGGGCGCAGTTTGGCTGGCCGACAGGCAGAGGGGTGAGGCCACCATACTTGACATAGGCGGGATGGACAATAAGGCGATAACCGTCAGGGACGGAGTACCGGACAATTTCACCATGGGAGGGGTCTGTGCAGGCGCTTCGGGCCGTTTCCTAGAGATGACCGCCAACAGGCTCAAGATCGACGTGACGCAGCTGGGGGCCCTGGCTGAGAAGGGCGATTGGAGGAAGGCCAAGATGAACTCCTACTGCTCCATATTCGGGATACAGGACCTGGTCACAAGCCTGGGAGAGGGCAAGGCCTTCGAGGATGTGGCCGCCGCGGCATGCCACTCGGTGGCAGAGCAGGTCTATGAGCAGCAGCTCCAAGAGATAGACATCAGGAAGCCCATAATCCAGGTCGGCGGGACGTCTTTGATATCCGGTCTCGTGAAAGAAGTGGGAGAGGTGCTGGGTGAGAGGCCGATAGTCCCCGCCGATTCGCAGTACATAGGGGCAGTGGGCGGTGCTCTCCTGAGCTCCGGTTTCCTTCTGTGAGGTGATCCTGTGAACATAGAGGCTACCGGAACAGACCCTTACGGATCCGAAGCATACAAGGACCTGTTCAGGGTGATAATGAGCGACATCGGGAAAGGGATACTCATAGACGAGGCCAGGATATTGCTCAGGCCCGAGGTGCCGCTCTTCATATTCTCGGTGATGCTCAAAGCGGAGCCGGATAATAAGACGATCTCCGATGCGGCCTCCCTGAGAAAGGAGGGCGATAACGTGTTCATCACAATCTCGGACGAGAGGTACGCGCCAGACATACTGTCCCAGCTATGGAAGAGGTACACCCGGGCGAGAGTGGATCAGCAGACCCGCTTCGATATAGTCATCGAGGGTGCCGATACGGACGAGGTAGCGGACATAGAGATATCCTCCGGGGAAGAGACGAAGAAAGAGATCCTGGGAGCGGTCTGGAGATCCATGCCGGAGGGCATAAGGGTCAGATTCAACCAGACCGACGGCAGGGTCCTGACGATAATGGCCACCGAGGAGATAGTCAGGCCCGAGATGAAAGAGGAGGCCCGCAAGGTGCACGAAGAGATGCTGGCCAAGGCAAGGGAGGCAGAAAGGCATGTTTGAGGTCCTGATGTACGACGGCGGAGTGTATCGCTCCGACGAGCTCTACGAGATGATAGAGGATGTGGGCGGGACGGTGATCCAGAGGACCAGGAGCTCTCAGATGCTGACGGTCACGATGTCCGTGCCCGGAGAGGACAGGCCCATGGTGGAGAAGCTCTGCAAGGAACTGGGCGGCCAGGTCCGGGAGGTCCCTTTGGCGGGTACCGAGATAGCTGTGGTCGGACCGACCCTGGGAAGGCACCATATGCCCCATCCGATATGCGACATAGCCGAACAGCTCAGGCAGTACGGCGCGATATCAGTGGTCATGGGATTGGCCAGAGGCCGCGGAAAGGCCACGTCCCAGATCTCCCTTGAGGAGATGAAGGTCATCGAAGAGTATGATGTCGCGATCATGATGCTGGGCAATTTCAAGCCCTGCATTGAGTCCAAGACCCATCTTTTCGAGAAAATAGAGACGCCCGTGATATTGGTCACGGGGCCGATGCCCGAGGGCATAGACGATCTGTGCGAGGCCATAATACCGGGCATAGGGCGCAAGGCAGAGAGGATGAGGACAGTGCCGGAAAGGGCAAAGCTCGTCGAGGTGGCCGATACGGTGATGAAGGTCCTGGGGAACAAGCGTAAGCTCCTGGAGGAGGATCCCCTGTTCGTGCATCCGGCAGAGCTCAAGCAGCTCCTGGAGGAGTATGAGCCGATCAGCATGAGCCTCAGGCCCGCCCCCATAGTGCTTCACATGGACGGCCTCAGGGTCAAGATACCCTATGTGGAGAACAAGGATTATCTGGATAATCTGGAGGTTTATGGCCGCAGACTATCGGAAGTGGCGAGGATAACGCCATCCAAGATAAGCGACAGCAGCACGATCATACGTATAATGACGGAGTCGGAGGTCCGCGACAGGGACATGCAGCGGACGGAAGGATGAGGAAAGGAACATACGTACTGGCTATTCTCCTGCGAAAGCCCTTCGAAGGCAGGGTCGGGTCCCTGGGGCCCCTGTTCTTTGGGGAGGGCGAGTACTGTTACGTGGGAAGCGCCATGAACGGTTTAGATCAAAGGATAGAGAGACACATCTCCCGCAATAAGATTGTGCGCTGGCACATTGACAGACTCACCTTATTCGGAGATAGTGTAAGAGCCTACGAATCTTATCCGGACAGCATACCGGAATGCGATCTGGCGGCCATGGCGCGATCCTGCGGCATGGAGCCGGCGGCGAAGGGATTCGGTTGTTCAGACTGTAAGTGCCAGACTCATCTTTTCAAAGCCGTCGGAGATACACTGCAGAGACTCGTTTCCGAAGCGGGACTCAGGGCATACGTTTCAGACGTGTCCAGATAGGTCGGGCAGAGGACCCACCAAAGCATTATTAAACATCACCCTCTTTACACGTGCAATATAACCGCGGAATCTAATCAGCGGAGGGAATAAATGACATCCAGGAAGGCAGAGAACCTATCACGGAAAGTGACACCCGAGATCATCAACCAGTTGGAGGAGATCCTCGGAAAAGATAACGTTAACACCAGCGAAATGGACAGAATGC
Organism: Methanomassiliicoccaceae archaeon UBA381; assembly: GCA_002502965.1. Taxonomy (GTDB): domain Archaea; phylum Thermoplasmatota; class Thermoplasmata; order Methanomassiliicoccales; family Methanomethylophilaceae; genus RumEn-M2. The sequence goes on along the minus strand of DAQS01000006.1, from coordinate 117,308 downwards.
TATACAGCCACGATCTCGCACCGCTTCCCAAGGAAGCGGGGATCGCCTTCAATAACATACCCGATGTCGTTGTTAGGCCCTCCACCGTCGAGCAGGTCGCATCCATTGTCAGGCTGGCTCATAAGAACGGTATAGCCGTTGTACCCCGTGGAGCTTCCACGTGGGGACTCGGAGGCTCAATGCCTACCGCGGCAGGCATACTCTTGGACATGTCCTCCGGTATGAACGAGGTCATAAAACTCGACAAGGAGAACATGTACGTAAAAGTACAGTCCGGATGCATCTGGAAAAAGATGATGGAAGTCTGCGAGAAGGAAGGTCTTCTCGTAGGGTCCTATCCGTCCAGCTTCCCGTCTGCCACTGTCGCCGGATGGATATCCACCAGCGGAATAGGTCCCGGCGGATACAAGTACGGAGCTGCAGGGAACAACATCCTCAACATGAAAGTGGTGCTGTCCGACGGAAAGGTCATAGAGACCGGTTACGACAATGTTGCCAACAACATGTCCGGATACAACCTCAACAGCCTCTTCAACGGCGCCGAGGGGACCCTCGGGATCATAGTCGAGGTAACCCTCAGGGTGTACCCCAAGGGGATCATAAGACCTCTGGCCTACAATTTCAAGAATCTCAAGGAGATGGGTGTGCCTATAAACAAGATAGTCAACCACCCAAGCCTCAAGCCCCTTCACATAGCCTGGTCTGATTATTACCACTTCGAGAACCAGAGGAAGGCCGGCATAGACGAGCACAAAGGCATCGACAACCTCTTCCTCGTGACCCTCCAGGGTGCAGAGGAGTTCGTGAAGCTGGAAGAGCAGGAGATCGACAAGATCGTTGCCGAGAGCGGTGGGGTCAAGATGGATCAGCATGTTGCCGAGCACGAGTGGGAGGAGAGGTGCTACGAGTACAGGGTCCGCAAGATCGGCATCGGTTCGATCCCGGCGGAGGTCGTCGTGGAGGTTCAGCACTGGGCCGAGTTCGTCGACGAATGCTACAACAGCTTCAAGGTCATGAAGATGGACACAGGCGGTATCGTCGGCATGATCGCCGACCGCAGCACTGCCATGTTCATGCCTTACTACTTCAAGGACGATGAGACGCTGCTGGGAATGGTTGCCTTCGCGTTCAACTTCTACCTCGGGAACAGAGCCTTCCTGTACGGAGGCCGCTCCCTGGGCTTCGGAGTGTTCTTCGCATCCAACCTGGATCTGGTAAGGGAGCGCAACTCCACTGATCTCATGAGGGATCTGAAGACCTTCCTGGACCCCCATGATGTGATGAATCCCGGCCACCTGGTATGCGGGAAGACGAGGTTCGGCATAAACATGGATTCCAAGCTCATGGGTCTCGGAAGCGTTCTGATGCAGAGCGCCAAGAAGCTCCTTCCCAAGGACAACATCGGGGCTATGAACAAGGAGCGCTTCCACTATGACAACATGGAGGAAGAGAAGATTCATGGTCGCAACGTCACTTACGGTGACGGCAGCCAGTAAGTAAAACAGCCGCGGGGTTCAACCCCGCGGCATATTTCCTTTTATAAGAATTCGATCAGGTCTGCGACCGTATCTATGATGCGGGTCTCGCCGATCTTTTCCCAATCCCTTCGTCCGTAGGTCCCGCTAAGGACGCCGACGAATCCCGCACCAGATTCTTTGGCGCAGATCATGTCAAAGGAATGGTCACCGACGAACAGTATGTCCTCTGGAGATACTCCCAGTCCATGTGCCAGATGTTCCATGGCTACGGGAGAGGGCTTTGCCTCTTCCTCGGGATGATCGTCCCTGGCCACAACATGATCCAGAAGGTCAATGACACCGGAAACGGAAAGGGCGCCGTCAGCATACTCTCTGCACCCTCTTGTGAGCACGCCCACGCGTATGTCCTGGGACCTCAGTGCCCTTATCAATTCCACTGCCCCCGGGAAAGGCACAGCTTTGTCCACATGTTCCATCTCCACATCCCTTGCGGCCCTGGAAACTCTGCGGTTGATCTCGAAAATATCAGATCCGCGCCCGTTGGATCTCAGCCACTCCACGCCGGAGTCTATGTTGAACTTGTAACCGCCGGACCTGTCGATGGCGTTGTCCGGAACACCTATCCTTTCCATCTCATCCAGGACGATCTCGGTCATCCTTTGATAGTCGACGCGGGTGTCAAGAAGGGTCCCGTCCATGTCGAATCCCACAGCTTTGTATCTTTCGCGTATCCTCATCATCCGCCGATGACCGTGTTCCGATAAAGATTGTGCGTTCGAAGGAGAAGGATATATACAGACCATACATTTTAGAAGCTGGGTAATTACTTGTTCTGCAGCAATTGCGGTCATGAGATGAAGCCTGATGAAGGGGCTTGTGAGATATGCGGCACTAAAGCAGGGCATACTCCGCAGACCGGCAATCCGAACCCTTCGAATTACAAGATGAATATTAAAAGCGAGGTTCTGGCTATTCTGATATCGGTGCTGCTGCCGGGTCTGGGCATACTCTATGCGGGCCAGGCCAAAGGGGTGATCTACTTCTTCGGCTTCGTGATATTCTCCGTGATAATGTTCTTCTTACCTCTGGGGTTCATATTCGTTTTCCTAGGCTGGCTCTTTTTGATATATAAAAGCTATGAGACCGCTAGGAACTACAACAGATACCTTATGACCAACGGCCATCCGCCTTGGTGAGAAGTGTCAGGTGAGAGTAGTAGTCCCCCTTCTGTTTCAGGCGGCATTCGACTAATGCACCCTACCCGCCGGTCATTGGGCAATCATCCCGGCTGTGCGGGCTTGCTCCGATGGGGTGTCGCCGTTTCATCATATCCGGAGGCAACGTCACTGTCAGCAGATCATCCTGCGCCCCGGCTGTGTCGTTTCTGAGCCCTTGCCCGAGCTCTCGCCCGGTCGGATTTCCCGACCCACCTGCCCTGTGGAGGAGGGAACTTCCTCAGCCGGACAATGTCCTACCGTCGGCCGCCCTCTCTCTCCTGACATCCAAGCCAAAGGCGTCCGTGTATTAATTTTGATTGCATGTATGCTGTCCGGGACCGGTTATGGTGCGGAAACGCTGCTCCACACATGTTTCCAGACGGCAAAACTTATTAAGCGAATTCGTTTACGTCGCCTATACGCAGGGGTAGTCAAGCATGGCCAACGACGCTAGGTTGAGGGCCTAGTCCTTCAGTGGTCCGTGGGTTCAAATCCCATCCCCTGCACTATACTCCCATTTTTGACCGCGGTGCGCATACGGCTCCTCTCATATCGATGCCGACCTCAGAGAACACACACTATACAGTCCTGCGAGGCACATGCGGTGTTCTTCTCCTTCCATTTCAGAGCCCAGGATTTTATGCTCTTGATCACCGGTATGAGATCCAGACCCATCTCGGTCAGCCGGTAGCATACTCTCATCGGTGCTTCTTCGTTGTCGACCTTCCTTTCCACTATACCTTCGTCCTCCAGGACCTTCAGGCGTTCCGAGAGCATTTTTGGGGTGATCTCCTCCATGGATCTCTTGATCTCGGAGAATCTCTTCCATCTGTTGCCTTTGTACAGTTCCAGCATGATCATCACGGTCCATTTCTTAGAGAGATAATCCATGGTCCTGTACACGGTGCAGCTTTTGTTCATGGTATGCTTATGGAAACTGACGGTATTTAATCTGGTATCTTTATTATACCAGGTATCCAAAGGATAAATCGGAAAGGAGATCTGAATAATGAAGAATGAAATGTTTTGTTTTCAGTGCGAGCAGACGGCCAAAGGTACCGGATGCACGGGTTCGGCGGGGGTATGCGGTAAGTCGTCCGACGTGGCGAATCTGCAAGATGATCTTATAACAGCGCTTGTCGACCTGTCGATAAGGGCGAAGGGGAAGACGGGTGACAGAACCGACGACATCGTGAAGGAGGCTCTTTTCAGAACCATCACCAACGTTGATTTCGACCCCCTCTCTGTTAAGAGGCAGATTGATGCCGTGGAGGAGGAGACCGAGAGGCTCTGCGGGTCCAACGTCTGCGGCTGCGGCAACGTGGCGTTCAGGACGGAGAAGATCTGGACAGACGATGAGGATATAAGGTCCCTCAAATCCCTGATCCTCTTCGGCCTTAAGGGCATCGCCGCCTATGCCTATCACGCCAAGGTACTGGGATACAAGGATCCGGAGGTCGACTCGTTCATGTACAAGGCTCTCGGGGCCATCGGGGAGTCCTCCGATTTCAATGAGCTTTTGGCCATGACCATGGAGACGGGACAGGCCAATCTCAAGTGCATGGCCCTCCTGGACAAGGCGAACACCGAGAAGTACGGCGTGCCCGCTCCGAACACGGTGCCCATGAAGATCGAGAAGGGCCCATTCATAATCGTGACCGGACATGACCTTCTGGATCTGGAAGCTCTTCTGAAGCAGACAGAGGACAAAGGCATCAACATCTATACCCACGGGGAGATGCTGCCGGCCCACGGATATCCGGAATTGAGGAAGTACAGCCATTTGAAGGGTAACTTTGGCACCGCTTGGCAGAATCAGCGCGATGAGTTCGACGACGTTCCGGCGCCCATACTCTTCACCACGAACTGCCTGATGAAGCCCAAGGCGAGCTACATCGACCGCGTTTTCACCGCAGGTCCCGTCAGCTACCCCGACACCGTCCATATCGGCGAGGACCGCGATTTCTCCCCTCTGATAGAGAAGGCGAAGGTCCTGGGAGGCTACAAGGAGGACAGGCAGATGACCGGCATCAACGGGGGGAAGACCGTTACCACGGGATTCTCCGCCGGAACGATAATGTCCGTGGCCGACAAGGTCATCGAAGGCGTGAAAGCTGGCGCGATAAGCCACATATTCCTTGTCGGAGGATGTGACGGCGCCAAGCCCGGAAGGAATTATTTCACGGATTTTGTCAGGAACGCTCCCAACGGCACTCTGATCCTGACCCTGGCTTGCGGCAAGTACAGGTTCAACGACATGAATATAGGGGACATCGGAGGAATACCCCGGATACTCGATGTGGGTCAGTGCAACGATGCCTACGGGGCCGTGAAGGTCGCATTGGCTCTTGCCGAGGCATTCGAATGCTCGGTGAATGATCTTCCTTTAAGCATAGTGCTCTCGTGGTATGAGCAGAAGGCGGTGGCAGTTTTGCTGACCCTGCTAAGCCTGGGCGTCAAGGGGATATATCTCGGGCCGACCCTGCCGGCGTTCGTTTCCCCGAACGTGCTGAACTTCCTGGTCAAGGAGTTTGAAGTATCCCTGATAAGCACGCCTGCCGAGGATATGAAGAAGATGCTCGGGTAATCCCTGCATCCTCAAACCTCTTCCTTTCTTTTTATCCAATATCCCATGTACGGTGGGTTTTCTTCGATTCGACACAGATAAATAACTACCGATACCTAGACGGAACCCATGCTCACAGAGAATCGGACGGACATCTTCAAGGCATTGTCGGACCAGAACCGCCTGAGGATCGTATCCATGCTCGCAGGGGGCGAGATGTGCGCCTGCAAGTTGCTGGAGAATTTGAGCGTCTCCCAGCCCACGCTCTCCCATCACATGGGAGTGCTAATGAGAAGCGGTCTGGTCGTAGGCAGGAAGGACGGGCAGTGGATGCATTATTCTCTGGATAGGAGCATTATAGACGGCCTCATATCCGATCTCAAAGAGATATCCGATACGACACCCGGGAACCGTGATATCAGTAAGAGCGGCTGGTTCCAAGACTAGATAGGCACATTTAGATATATCTATATACAATAGCTCATATGGAATATTCCAGCCGATACGCTTATGTCTTCGGGCGGAAAGCTGATGAGAACGGCAGAGGCAAAACATGAGCAGGATATGGGATTTTTTCCAGGCCCAGATACTTGGTATGAAGTGGCTTAACGACGCAGTGGGCAACGGGCTCACAGCGTTGGGAATAGATGTCGGCGGAAGGCTGGGCGGCAGTCTGCAGTTCTTCATATATGATTCGATAAAGATCGTGATGCTGCTGCTGTCGCTGATCTTCGTGATATCTTACATACAGAGCTATTTCCCGCCTGAGCGGACACGGGAGATCCTAGGCAAGGTGAAGGGACTGAAGGGTAACTTCGCCGGCGCTGTATTGGGAACACTGACGCCCTTCTGCAGCTGTTCATCCGTTCCCCTATTCATAGGATTCACCAAGGCCGGCCTGCCGGCAGGGGTGACATTCTCATTCCTGATCTCTTCCCCATTCATAGATCTGGCAGCTCTTATCGTCCTGATAGGCATCTTCGGTCCGGAGATAGCGATCGCTTATCTCGTTGTGGGGATACTGCTTGCCGTTGTGGGCGGCTCTTTGATCGAGAGGATGCATATGGAGGATCAGATCGAGGAGTTCGCCAGGCCGGATCCCGTTGTGACAGGCGGGGAGGGATGTGCATGTGCCACAATATCGGACAGTATGAGCAGGAAGGACCGCGCATCATATTCCTGGGATCAGACGAAGGACACCTTCAGGAGAGTGTTCGTGTACATACTGATAGGTGTGGGCGTCGGGGCGATCATACACAACTGGATTCCCACCGACGTTATACAATCGGTCTTGGGGCAGCAGAATCCATTCTCAGTCATTCTGGCAACTCTGTTGGGAGTCCCGATCTATGCGGACATATTCGGGACCATACCGATAGCCGAAGCGCTTTATGCTAAGGGCATAGGTGCAGGGACGATATTGGCATTCATGATGGCCGTGACAGCCACGTCGATACCGTCAGTAATGTTGCTCAGGAGTGTCATGAAGAAGAGGCTCCTGGCGATATTCTTACTCATAGTTGTCATAGGGATAATCATCATAGGATACATTTTCAATTTCGTAGTATGGATGTGAGATAATGGAAAGAAAGTACACAGGAGAAGGAGCATTCGTGAAAGTGCTCGGAACCGGCTGCTCCAAGTGCAGAAAGTTGGAAGCTAACGCCCGTGACGCATTGAAGGAGATGGGCATACTCCAGGAAGTCGATCATATCGATGATATCAGGGAAATAATGAAGTACGGGGTCATGTCCACACCGGCCCTGGTGGTCGGCAACAAGATCTTCTCGCCTGGGAGAGTGCTCGGGAAAGAGGAGATAATGAGGATACTGGAGAAAGAGATCAAAGTTTGAGATCCGTCCCGGGGCCTCTGATCCGCAGGATATACAAGCGTGCTATCGGAACAGGGTCATAGCCTGCCCGAGCGTATCCTCTCCCTGAGGTCCAGGACCTTTTCGTATACTGTTTCCATGACCTCGATGAACACGGCATCGTCGGAGCCCGTGGGATCGCCGATCCCCCAATCCTCTGAGTGCCGGCACAGGACATTCGGGCACGCGACGCCGCACCCCATGGTCACGACGATATCCACCCGGGGAAGATCGGATATATGCTTCGACGACTGACGATCCTTTACGTTAATGCCGTATCTGTCGGTCAAAAGTCTCAGCGCATCCGGGTCGATCTCCGAGGGCTCCGTTCCGGCGGAGAAGACGTCGAAAGTATCGTGCGCATATGCCCGGGAGAAAGCTTCCGCGATCTGGCTCCTGCATGAGTTGTGAACGCATACGAAGGCGATCCGCGGCCTTCGTACTCCGTGCGCTTCCTGTACGACAGACTTCTCTGAGATGATATCAGCTCCCGACGTCCTGCTCCGCTGTATATTTGGCAAATTCAGAGATCCTCGAAAGAGACCACGTTCTGCCTGACCTTCTTGGCAAGGCTCTTCGAGAACATCTCCGCCTCCAGCCATCCGGCGTTGAACACTGCATTGGGGGCCAGGCACGGACCCATTATGTACTTCAGCTTCTCCGGGTCAGTTATCGAGCTGGTCCTGTTATCCGTGAGGTCTTCCAGGGTTATCTTGGTGAGCAGTCTCGCATATTCCTGCACGAATTCGCAATCCGATTCTATGGAGACATCGAAATCCTCGTCCTCTCTTTTTGTAACGGTTGCTCTGTGGGTCTTGTTGCAGAAGTTCATGTGTGCTGTGACCGTAGCCATATTATCCTCCCTGCGCCGATACTGGCACGCACACGGCGCGCAGGCACATGACAGAAGCATGGTTTTATAATACTTTAACATTGAGCGGAAGGACCCAGCATTCTCTTTGACAATAATTGAAAGAGCATCTGTTTTTATCCACGTTCCGTTATATTCGTTCCGAGATGCCGATCAGCTATGATTGCGATATTGTCGTTGTCGGAGCCGGACCCGCCGGCAGCATGGCGGCGAAGCACGCCGCCGACGGCGGGGTGGACGTCATACTTCTAGAGAAGAAGGCGGAGATAGGTGCCCCTTTGAGATGTGCGGAAGGGGTATCCAAGAGGAGGCTTCTGGAGGTGGGCATAGACCCGGATCCCAGATGGATATCTGCGAGGATCTCCGGCACGATAATGAGATCCCCTTCCGGGAATATACTAAAAGTACGCGAATGCCAGGAGGGCTCGGAGGTGGGATACGTTCTCAACAGGCATCTATTCGACAAGTTCCTTGCGGAAAGGGCTGCCGCATCCGGTGCCAAGATAATGATGAGGGCGGGGTGCGTAGGTGTTATCACAGAGGACGGGAAGGTGTCCGGCGTCAACGTGAGGCACATGGGCTCGGAAAAGGAGATACGCGCCCGTTGCGTGATAGCCGCGGACGGTTACGAGAGCCAGACGGCGAGATGGGCAGGTCTGGACACAGATCTTGATCCTTCCGACATCGAGACATGCCTGCAGTATCTCATGTCCGGCCTGGAGATAGAGGAGAGCTTCTGCGAGATCGTATTGGGCTCCTGCGCCCCGGGAGGCTATGCGTGGATATTCCCCAAAGGCAACGGAACGGCGAATGTGGGATTGGGGATACAGGGCAGCAAATGTGTTTCCGAAGGAGAGGCGAAGGTGTTCCTTGATAATTTCATAGAAAGCGATCCCCGGCTCAGGAAGGGGAAGGTCCTGGCCATGGTCGCGGGAGCTGTATCCACAAAGCCCGGGATCTCCTGCTCCGTCGGGGATGGGATAATGGCCGCGGGGGATGCGGCGAGAGTGATCAATCCCCTCACAGGGGGAGGTATACGGAATGCGCTCAGGACCGGAAGGATGGCGGGAGAGGTGGCTGCGGACTGCATAAGGAAAGGGGACGTGTCCAAGGACTCGCTGATGGAGTACGACCGTATGTGGCGCAGTGAGATGGAGGACGAGCTCCTTCGGAGCTGGAGGATGAAGGAGAAATACGTTGATATGTCGGACGATATTCTGGACAAGCTCATCCTCGCCGTCAGGGATTATGATTTCGAGCGCCTGAGAGGTGACGAGCTGAAGGCCGCGGCCAAGGCCATGTGCCCGGAGCTTTTTAGATCAAAATGATCCCAGTCCGAAGGCCAACCCCATCAGGAGCATGGAAGACAGCATGAGGGGCTCCGTCCCCTTCTCGCCGGAGAGTATCCTCCTGGATGTTTCCAATATCAGCAGATAGGGAATGGCTGCGAACAGGAAGAGGCCGCCCGTATCGTATAATGCAGGGAAGACAAGGGATACAGGAATGGCTGACAGGATCGCGGCGGATGCGGCGATCCCGGATATCCTGAGGCCCACGGACCTAGGCAGGGTCCTTCTTCCCGTATCCCCTGCGGCGTCCGCCATATCCGAGCTTATCTCCCTGCCGATTGATATAAGCATTATGGTGAGGGAAGGTATCGCGCATCTGGCGACATCGCCGGCTATGCTCCCGCCCAGAAGGAAGGTCATTCCTGTCACCAAGCCTATGGTCAGATTCCCTGCCGGCCCCATGCGTTTGAGGCGCAGCTCGTATGCCGTCTCCAGAATGCAGGCGGACGCCACTATCGCGAAGGATATCGGAGGGAGGAGCGTGGCTGCCATCGCGGATGCGATCAGGAGAGAGCATCCGGCGTACAGGGCATTCCTTCCCGGGATGAGCCCGGACGGTATGGGTCTGGAAGGATGGGACACAGAATCCGATTCGGAGTCTGAGTAATCGTTCAGGGCGTTGCCCCCCATGACGAACAGCGCCACGGAAACTGCGCCGATGGCCATATTCGCACTCAGGATAGTCGCTCCCGGAACGACCATCGCCGAGATGAGAAGGAAGGTCATTCCGATTAGTATCATCTCGGGCCTGAAGAGTCTGATGTAAGGATTCATCGCCCCTTGCTGCCGATGCGATGACGTGAAATATACTTTATCCAATGGGCTTTGGGGGCGTATCCGCCGTTCATTTGAAGGTACGGGGGCTGCAGTTTTATTCAGTATGAGATCATAAAAGCCATTTTTATACGAATCATTAGACGTGTGTCTAAGATACCAAATAAAAACGCTATATTTAGGCATCATTAGCAACATTTATTAAACATAAGTTGATGAAGGCATTATGACCAACAGCAGGTTCAGGGCGGTTGACGCGGCGTTCTCAAGAAAACCGATGGAAACCGTCGCTCAGGGAATGGTCTCGGAGTACTTCGGATGCAATGTCTTCAGCAGGAAGAACATGCGGAAGTACCTGCCATCCTACGTGAGGCGCGGGATATATGAGAGCATAGAGGAGGGCAGGACCCTGGACAAGAATCTGGCCGAGAATGTAGCGGAGGGCATGAAACGATGGGCCATGGATATGGGCGCCACCCACTACACCCACTGGTTCCAGCCTCTGACGGGGGAAACGGCAGAGAAGCACGATTCCTTCATCCAGCCTTCGGGGCCCGGCGATGCCATGGAATCGTTCACCGGAAAAGTACTGTGCCAGCAGGAGCCGGACGCATCCTCTTTCCCCAGCGGTGGGCTTAGGAACACCTTCGAGGCCAGGGGATACACGGCATGGGACCCTTCCTCTCCGGCATTCGTTATAGGGGACACGCTGTGCATACCGACGGTCTTCATCTCGTACAACGGGGAGGCCTTGGATTACAAGACCCCTCTGCTGAGGTCCTGCTGGGCTGTCGGGAAGGCTGCATCCGACCTTTTGAGATATTTCGGGACGGAAAGTGCCAGAGTGATACCTTATCTGGGCTGGGAGCAGGAATTCTTCCTGATAGACTCTGCTCTGTACGCCCACCGCCCAGATCTTCTGATGACCGGTAGGACACTGATGGGCCACGAGAGTGCAAAGAGCCAGCAGCTCGAGGATCACTATTTCGGCTCAATACCGCAGAGGGTTCTCTCCTTCTTCAGGGACCTGGAGACGGAATGTTACAAGCTGGGCATACCGATCAAGACGAGGCACAATGAGGTGGCCCCGAACCAGTTCGAGATAGCCCCGGTATATGAGGAGGCCAATCTGGCAATAGACCATAACCTGATGCTGATGTCCATGATGAAACCGGTGGCCAAGCGCCACGGGTTCAGGGTCCTTTTCCACGAGAAGCCGTACCGGGGAGTGAACGGCTCCGGCAAGCACTGCAACTGGTCCATTGGCATACACGACGGCCCTGGTCTTTTCAGTCCAGGGAGGACGGACTCGGAGAATCTGAGGTTCCTTGCCTTCATGTCCGTCGTCCTGATGGCCGTGTATAAGAACAACGGGCTGCTGAAAGCGTCTATAGCGTCCTCTTCCAACGCCCACAGGCTGGGCGCCAACGAGGCCCCGCCTATGATAATATCGGCATTCCTGGGCTCCCAGTTGAAGGAGGTATTCGAGGAGATGCTCAAGTCCAGGAGCTTGGTCAAGATGGGCAAGCGCCCTGGCTACAGCATCGGGATACCCCAGATCCCCGAGATACTCGTGGATAACACCGATAGGAACAGAACATCCCCCTTTGCCTTCGTCGGGGACAGGTTCGAGTTCAGGGCAGTGGGCTCCTCGGCCAACTGCTCTCTGGCAATAACGACTGTGAACACCATTGTTGCAGATGAGCTGGCACTGTTCATATCGAAGCTCGATGAGAAGATATCGGCCGGGGTCTCGAAGGAGCAGGCGATCCTCGAGACGGTCAGGGAGTACTACGGCGTATGCAAAGGGATATGCTTCGACGGCAACAACTATTCCGAGGAATGGAGAGAGGAGGCCGCCCGCAGGGGGTTGGACTGCGAGACGTCCGTGCCCAAGGTATACGAAGCCCTCCTTTCTGAGAGTACTGTCGGGGCTTATGAGAGGACAAAGGTCCTGACGAGAAGCGAGCTGGAAGCCAGGGCTGAGGTGCTGTGGGAGCAGTATTCTCTGAAGACGGAGATCGAGGCCAGGGTCATGAGCGACATGGTCCTGAACCACATACTGCCGGTGGCCACATCGTATCAGACCATGCTCCTGGAGAACGTATCGAAGATAAAGGATGCGTTCCCTCCGGAGGAGTTCGATGCTCTGGCAGGGAATGAGGTTGACTTGATCCGAGACATATCCAGGCATATGTACGAAGCCCGGAGGATGGCCCGGGAGACGGATCTCCTGTGCGACCAACTGGAGCGTATTGACGATGCAAGGGAGAGGGCGCTGGGCTTCCATGATACGATACGCCCCTATCTCGACGACGAGAGAGAGCACGCGGACTCCCTGGAGATGATAGTGGATGATCAGATGTGGCCGCTGCCCAAGTACCGCGAGATGCTGTTCATACATTGAGTAGAGGATAAGGTCTCAGTTGATGCTGTTCTAAGAGCATTGATGTGTATTATATGCACAATTATGTGCAATATTTCCCATTTTTAAAATGCTTCAACCTTTCCTCTACATAACACTGTTTACTTTAAATATAATGAGAAGATAGAGCTTTTTGCGCAATAGTCAACGACGTTAAGCTGTTGAAACTCAGACAATACGCACCCGTTGGAGAAACAAATGAGTAGAGGTATCGCCGCGAGGTCAATAGTCATAACGGTCGCTATACTTTCAGTGATCAGCTTCGCTATGCTGTCCGAATATTCTGACGAAGCGGAAGCTGCCACCTATACGGTCTCCTTCGATCCCAACGGAGGATATCTGAACACTGACGACCCCAGCGGATACTACCGGCCGACCACTGATACAGGGCGTCTGTATATTCCCGGTTACAGCTTCCCCCAGGGCGGATATAATTACGATTTCAATAATCCTGCAGGGACGTTCTCGACCTGGAACACCCAGGCTGACGGGAAGGGCATCAATTACAGCCCGGGATCTTTGATGAAGGTCACTTCCGATACGACATTGTATGCGATTTGGTCGCCGAATAACTATACGCTTTCACTTGTGGATGATGCGGAGGGGACCTTTTCGGTCTTGGTGTACTACGGGTCCACCTTCAGCACCGGTCCTCTGAATTATACAAAGAGCGGTTATGTTCATGTCGGATGGAGCACCTCTCCCCCAACGCTTTCCGGCGACGTTTATGTCACAAGCTCGGGAGAGGACTTCTACACTCTGGATATTGTTTACGATAAGGCCTACGACCTGACTCTCTACCCGGTATATGCCAAGGTCCACGACCTGTCTCTCGGAGCCGTGACAATAAACGATAACGGGTATCATTATGTCTCCGAGATATCCGGAAATGCTGCCTACAGCAACAACATCCAGATAACCGGCGGGTCCCCATCGGTGATACTTGACAACGTTACAATGGTCGCCCCTGCCGTAGGAAATGTTCCTGTCATCCCCACGATATCTCCCATAAACATATCTCCGGGCGCAGAGCTGCATCTTACCCTGTGGGGATCCAACTCCCTGGAGGGATCTCACGGATATTCATGGACAAAGGATGTTCCGGCCACCAGTACTGCCGCTGTACGTGTGCAGGCTGGCGCTTCTCTTGTGATAACCGAGTACAGTACGGGGGGCCTGACAGCCAAGGGAGGTAATGCTGAATCCACTGCTAATAAGACCGGAGCTTATGCGGGTTCAGGTATAGGCAGTAACGGTGCGACACCGATCCTGACCTGCGGCACGATAACGATCAACGGAGGACACATAATCGCGACCGGAGGCGCCGCCATAAATAACCATCCAGGTATGGGCAATGAATCAAATCTAATAGATCCGGGGGCGGGGATAGGAGGCTATAACGCTGTATTGCATATCGAGTCCGGCTTTGTGGATGCCAGTTTCGGTATGTTCTCTGGGAATTCTTCCTATCTCAGAGTCCCTGCGACATCTCTGGAAGGCAGTTCGATAACCTACGGTACCGGTGCCGCGGTCGTGTTGCATGACGGTCAAACCTACCAGAATGATGTGGCTGTGGTCGAGTTCTCCGGTCTTGCGACTGCCATAGCAACACAATCGATATCAGTCAACGGAATAAGCTATTCTCTCTTCGGGGAGCTCTTCGGCCCCGTAGAGTATGGAGGCTTGCCGACAATATCCGTCCCTCTTGACAGCATAGCGAATCCCTGTCAGGTCGTCCTTATCGCATCGAACGGCGACATATATTCAGGAACGGCGGTATTGGATACAACCTTCCAGGACGGAGTAAAGTACACTGTGACGCTCACTCTCAGCTCGCAGTCCCTGAAGCAGGTGACGATAATGGCTTCCAGAGACCCGGACGGGACAGGGACTGGAGGAAGTGTTACTCCTTACGGCAATCAAGCCTTTCCCACATCCAGCACATCCTTCGCAGTCTATGCGTCTCCATCGCTGGGCTACCGCATATCCCATGTGGAGACATCTCCTGACGGCGTTACATGGTCAGCGCTTCCCACGGCGGACTATGAGATCGTGAACGGTCAGGTAATCATAAGCACCATAACGAACGGGATGAGATATTCGGTGGCATTCGTGCCTCAGACGTTCACGGCAACGGTGAGCGCCACAATGCCGAACAACCTCTCCTGGACAGGAGCATCCCAGCAGATATCCTCGTCCGGTGCGATATCATGGTCCCTTAACACTGCGACGATATCGCCGATATCGTATAACAGCAACCTTGTAGTATCGATAGATACCAAGACCTCCGGCAATCCATACATACTAAAGTACGTCACGGTCAACGGTGCCGTGTACATTCCGACTGATAAGGGAAGCGGGGTCTATGAGGTCTCGATCGGCTCAGTCAAGTCGGATATCGCAATAGAGATAACCTTCGCTGAAACGATCAAGCTGACATTCGATTATTCCGATCCTCTATTCAGTTTGGACCCAGGGAACTATTTCGTGCTCTATGACAAGGACAGCAAGAATCCTCAGGCAGTGGAACCTTCCAATAATTTCTACGTGGAGAAGGGAACTTCCAGGATGTTCTCAGTGTTCTTTGGAGAGGACACGTCCGATCTTTGCGTCTTCGAACTAATGGTCGGATCGAACCTGATACCCATCCAGACTCTGTACGAAACGGGCCGTATGGATGCGGATACCGAAGTGTCCATAAACCTGGACTATTGGGAGCATGAGACCACCATCAACTACTGGGGCGGCAGTTATAGGATAGGTACGGTCAACCTGTCCCCGCTGATCCTCCCGTCACAGGCTGAGATGGAGACCTTGGGATACATGAAGCCCGGTTACAACATATCCGGGTGGACAAATGTATCGGGAGGGACGACGCCTGTTTATACCCCGGGCGCCCAGATAACGGTAACGAGCTCCGTTGAATATTGGCCTGTATGGTCTCTTTCTCAGTATGGGATAACCTATGATATGAACGGCGGAGATCTTCCGGTGCCAGGGAGCAACCCAGATGTTTTCGATATCAATGATGCACCTTTCGCTCTGGCCTCTCCGACCAGGACCGGCTACGGTCCAGGCCATTGGGAACTTCCCGACGGCACGGCGATATCATTCGTAGATCCGACCGTCCACCATTGGGATCTGACACTCAAGGCGGTCTGGGGATCCCCGAATTCCTACACTGTCACCCTCATGGACGGAACGGTGATCGGGACCGTAAGCGTGACATACGGAGACAACTATCACAGCCTGCCTATTTTGCCTGCCAAGAGCGGGTATTCCTTCTCCGGATGGTCACTTGATACGGAAGGAACGGATCGTGTGGTAAGTCTCACGGTCGTGAATAAGGGGGAAGATCACAACCTTTACGCTGTGTGGGCCCCGACCAACACATGGATCATCGAACTGGCAGGATCCAATAATCAATCCGGTCAGTTCAGCGCTCCTTCATATGTGGTGAAGGGCAACGAGGCCTTGTTGGTGGTGATACCCAACACAGGCTACGGCATAGACAGCATTGTCCTCACCGGCAGCGGAGCATACCGTTTGGAGAATGACCCCGCCCAGTATTCCTTCAGCGGTACCAATGTCA
The DNA here is from genome assembly GCA_002502965.1 of Methanomassiliicoccaceae archaeon UBA381. Lineage (GTDB taxonomy): Archaea > Thermoplasmatota > Thermoplasmata > Methanomassiliicoccales > Methanomethylophilaceae > RumEn-M2. Next base: position 101,165 of record DAQS01000006.1, on the reverse strand, counting down.
CGATACCTGTGCCCGGTTGCTCCGAAGGGTCCTATATGTCCTTCTGGGTAACCCCGTCAGAGGACATCGTCATAGGGGCTGTGCTGTCGCCCATAGAGTACACGGTGACCGTGGGTTGCGATCTTTGCGGCACCGAGGCCCTTGGGCACGGTCATGTATATTCGTACACGATCGAGACCAGCAGCTGGGTGGTCCCAGTTCCCACTGTACCTCACACCAACTCCTTCTTCCTGGGATGGTCCGGGACAGGCATAACTGGGGTGTCCGGGGATCCGCTTATAATACAGTTAGGATCCACGGGGGACAGAACGTATTCTGCGAACTGGCAGATGAGCACCAAGGCCATACAGTACTTCCTGCCCGGAGGGAACCTGTCCGATCCTGTCAGGGAGTATGTGCCCGGCGGAACGGTAATAACATTCGCCACTCCGGTTTGGACAGGATACACCTTCATGGGGTGGTACACCGACCCGGGCTACGTTCCGGGCAGCGAGATATATTCCACTGAGGGAAGAACGGACGTATTGAATCTGTATGCTAAGTTCCAGATCAATCAGTATACAATAACCTTTGACTCCGATGGCGGATCTCCAGTATCGTCGATGACCCAAGATTACGGTACTGCCGTGACCGCTCCGGCGGCACCCACCAAGACTGGATACACCTTTTCTGGGTGGTACCCTGCGGTACCGGCGACCATGCCCGCAGGGAATGTTACGATTGTTGCTCAGTGGACCGTCAACCAGTACACCATAACCTGGAACGTCGACGGCACGGAGACCACCCAGCTCTACGACTACGGCGCCACCCCCGCCTTCGCTGGATCCACCGACAAGGACCCCACGGCCCAGTACACATACACCTTCACCGGATGGGACCCCGCCATAGCGGCGGTCGCCGGTGACCAGACCTACACGGCCCAGTACTCGTCCGTCGTCAACCAGTACACCATAACCTGGACCGTAGAAGGGGTCACCACGGACACCCAGGTCCTGGACTACGGCGCCACCCCGGTATACGCCGGAGTAGCCCCGACCAAGGCCGCCGATGCGCAATACACCTACGCATTCAGCGGATGGGACCCCGTCATCTCCACGGTGACGGGACACCAGACCTATGCGGCGGTCTTCACCGAGACCCTCCGGGCCTACACCATAACCTGGAGCGTCGACGGCGTCACGACAACGACCCAGGCCGACCACGGGACCATGCCGGCATACGCCGGGACCCCTGCGAAGGCCGCCACACCCGAGTACACCTACGCCTTCGCCGGGTGGACACCCGGTCTCGTCGAGGCGACGGCTGACACCACATACACGGCGGAGTTCACCGCCACCCCGGTGGATTACACCATAACCTTCGATTCCGACGGAGGCTCCGCAGTCGGCACCATGACGGTGGCCTTCGGCGCGGCGGTCACCGCCCCGACGGCCCCGACCAAGACGGGATACGCCTTCTCCGGATGGTCCCCGGCCCTGCCGGCGACGATGCCCGCTGAGGACCTGTCCGTCACCGCCACCTGGACGATCGTAACTTACACCATAACCTTCGATTCCGCCGGGGGTTCCGCTGTCACGGCGATAACCCAGGACTACGGAACGGCGATAACCCCGCCGGCCGATCCGACCTGGGTTGGGCATTATTTCGTTGGGTGGGACACCGAATTGCCGATGACCATGCCTGCGGAGAATATGACGATCACTGCCGTCTGGAAGACAAAGGTGGACATCCCCGTTGCAGTGTCGGGTCTAGTCTACAACGGCCTCCAGCAGACCGGTTTCGTTGCCGCAACGGGATACACCCTGACCGGGAACACGGGAACCGACGCCGGAGACTACACGGCAACGGCCGCCCTGGCGGACGGCTACATCTGGTCCGACGCCTCCACGGCAGCGAAGACGATCTCCTGGAACATCACACCGTACGTCGGGAGCTTGATCATAACATTCGAATCAGTCTACGAAGGTTCCCCGACAGAGCCTCCGGTCATAGTCAAGGACGATCTCGGTGCGACTCTGATCAGGGACGTTGATTACTCTGTATCCTATGAGAATAACACCGGCACAGGTACGGCCACCGTCATTGTGACAGGTATGGGGAACTATCTGGGGACGACAGAGACATCGCATTTCGAGGTAACCGCATACACTCTGCCTAATGATCTGGGTCATGTAGTGATAAAGGACAGGGCCACAGGCAAGGTCCTGGGCCCCAAGGATATCGTATATCAGGGGCAGAAGCTCATCGTGACCCCGAGTTCGAAGATCGAGGGAGATTACGTAATATACGACTGGCAGGGCAACAGCATAGGCTCTGACGGGGATTACACGGTCTCCGGACCCGTATACGGGCCGTTCACTGTGGAAGGCATCCCGATTCCGGACCCGGAGAATGTGGGAGAGTGGGGCACCACTCTCGGTATAAGCCTGATAATCCTGCTCATCCTGCTCAGGTACGTGAGGTACAGGATGAGGTCAGGGCCTTGATCACAATCTCTCTTCAAGGGCCGCGACCAAGAGAGGCAATGCTATCGTAGCATCCCCTTCCACTGTCATCTTACTGGCATCCGCCTTGACCTTTCCCCAGGAGACAGCTTCCTTTATCTTCGCACCGGAAAGGGATCCGTCGAATTCCTGAGCCGTGGTCATGTAAATGGCGTAATCTAGCCCTCCGCGGAATTGGTTCCACCAGATGACGTGGTGCTTGGATATCCCTCCGCCCACGATCACGGCGCCGGTATACTTCGCATCATTGGTCATCTCGCTGAGCTTCTGCTCATCCTTGAAGAGGTCGATCCTGAGGCCCCTGTGCGTCTGGTAGTACATCCAGAGCTGGCATCCGAAGGAGCCGTCCGTTATGCCCGGAACGAATATCGGTATGTTCCTTTTGTGGCACTGGTAGAGCAGGCTGTCCTCATTATCTAGCCTCGCGCCCACTGCATCTATTATCTCATGGGTGGAAAGCGAGAGGGTATCCTTGAAGATCTCCTCGAACATAGGTGCCAGATTCTCTTCGAGGACTTCCCCGTAGCAGGAGTCAGGGACCAGGACATTCCCGAGCCTGCTTATGCACTCGTCCCTGAGCTTCTCGTCATCCATGTCGAAGTCCCCTCTGTAGTAGGACTCCCACGTCCTCGAGAGATCGTGGTCCAAGGTTCCGCAGGTGGTTATTATGAGGTCCACCATCCCCTTTTTCACCATATCGACTATAACGCCGCGGGTGCCGGTTGCCATTATGCATGCGGGGAAGGAGAGCATCTTGAGGCATCCCTCTTTCCTGATCATCTTCTCGGCTATGTCAACCGCATCAGCCAGCTTGGGGGCCGTGAATCCTCCCGACCTGCCCATGGCCTCTATCATCTCGTTGACCGTCATGCCTTTCCTGATCTTTATGTCCTCGACCTTCAACAGATTCTCCATTATGAACGCCTCCTGCTGTCGTTCCTCCGATACCGGCGACCCTCTTAAAAGGATTGTTGCGGTACTTACGCATACGGCGAAGCCAAAAATACGCGGAATGCGTAACCGCCGGTATGCTTATATTCGTCAGAGACAGGGACTACTCTGGTCTCCTCCGGGCAGTGCAGGGGAGGAAGGTCGCCGTATGGACCTGCAACACCTGCGCCAGACTGTGCAACGGCATAGGCGGCACCGAGGCTGCGGAGAGGCTTGCCGAGGCGCTCCGAAAGGATGGCACAGACGTGATCGGAGTCCGCTCCGTATCGGCTTCCTGTCTTGAGGAGAAGGTATGTGCCAGACTGGAGAAAGAGTCCTTGGATGAAGCGGACCTGCTGATATCCCTGGCATGCGATTCCGGCTCTTCATGCGTTGCCAGGCTGTCCGGTAAGGAGGTCATCAACCCCCTTATAACCCTGGGGCGCGGATATCTTTCCAAGGACAATGTGCCAGTGCTTACTCAGAATGGATATTCGGAAGAATACGCCCGGGGTAAGGACGGTTCCGATCCCTTTGTCTGAGTCTTTTAAAAAGAAGACTTAAACTCTTTTATAGGGGGACAGAATACAGACATCAACGTTTAGGGGTTAACTAAATGATAGAGATAACAACAGAAAATCTACTATTCATGATCCCCGTCGCGGTGCTGATAGCGGTGCTCTTCGCGCTCTACTTCCATAAGAAGATAATGTCTATGGATAAGGGCACGCCCGAGATGCAGAAGATATCGGACGCCATAGAGACAGGCGCCATGGCATATCTTAGGCGCCAGTACAAGACGATAGGGATCATAAGCGTGATCATCGCGGTGCTTCTTGCACTGGGCGGTCTCTTCGAAAGCACGGAGGACTACCTGGGATACAAGGTGGCGATTGCATTCCTCATCGGAGCGGGATTCTCGATCCTTTCCGGTTATATCGGAATGAGGATATCCGTCAAGGCCAACATAAGGACCGCGAGCGCAGCGAGGATCTCCCTCGGCGAGGCTTTCAAATGTTCATTCCGCGGCGGAGCCATATCGGGCATAGCCGTTTCCGCCCTGAGCCTGGGCGGTCTGTTCGTCGTATTCTTCCTGTACTACCTTTGGATAGGGGACATGACCCAGACCCTCCACTCTGTTGTGGGCTACGCATTCGGCGCATCCTTTGCGGCCCTCTTCGCGCAGCTCGGCGGAGGTATCTACACCAAGGCCGCCGATGTGGGTGCTGACCTCGTCGGAAAGGTCGAGGCCGGGATACCCGAGGACGACCCGAGGAACCCTGCGGTCATAGCTGACCTCGTCGGCGACAACGTCGGGGACTGTGCGGGACGCGGTGCGGACATATTCGAGTCCACCGCCGCAGAGATAATAGGATCCATGGTCATAGGTCTGGCTGTTATGAATGCGTTCGGCTCCGGCCCGCTCGCATCCTACAACTGGATATTCCTTCCCCTTGTGATCATAGCATTCGGTCTGATATTCTCCCTCATAGGGATATCCGTCGTCCGCATCAACGATGATGACGCAGATGTGAGCAAAGAGCTCAACAAAGGGTACTATCTAACCATAGCGCTTGTTATCGTGGGATTGATCATATCGACCTACGTTCTGCTTGAGCCCCTGATCGACAACTGGTTCTACTACGTGTTCTGCGGAATATTGGGGATCTCCCTCGGACTGGCGATCGTGTTCCTGACCCAGTACTACACTGGCGACCACAAGCCCGTCAAGTCCATAGCGGAATCCTCGGAGACCGGACCGGCTACCAACATAATCACCGGCATATCAGTCGGACTCGAGTCCACTGTCATGCCCGTCGTGTGCATCGTGATAGCCATAATCGGCACGTTCCTCCTGGGATACTACGCGTCCCCCATAGCGGGACAGGAAGTGATATTCGGGCTGTACGGTACTGCAATAGGGACCGTTGCAATGCTCGGTTCCTCCGCATTCATCCTTGCAGAGGACACCTTCGGGCCCATCACCGACAATGCCGGCGGCATAGTCGAGATGAGCAACCAGCCTGACGAGATCCGCGACAGGACCGACAAGCTGGACTCCGCAGGCAACACCACCAAGGCCCTTACTAAGGGATACGCCATGGGATCCGCGGCCCTCGCCGCTTTCCTGCTGTTCGCAGCGTACTTCGAGATAATCGGAGAGATACAGGGCAAGACCATAGTGGAGGTCATGAACGTCAATCTGGGCAACCCCCTCATATTCGCGGGAGGCCTCATCGGAGGCGTCCTTGTGTTCTTCTTCGCCAGCCTGGCCATAAGGGCCGTCGGTACGGCTGCCGGGGAGATGATCGAGGAGGTCCGCAGGCAGTTCAGAGAGGACCCCGGCATAATGGAGGGAACCTCCGACCCGGACTACGCACAGTGCGTGGACATAGCCACACGCGGCGCCCTCAAGGCAATGGTGGCTCCCGCCATGCTGCCCATAGTCGTGCCCGTGGCCTTCGGCCTGATATACAGGTTCGCTCTGCCTGCTGAGCTGGTTCACCACACGCCCAGCGCGGTCGGCGGCCTGATAATGGTCGGGACCATAGTCGGCATAATGATGGCGAACTTCCTCAACAACGGGGGAGGGGCCTGGGACAATGCCAAGAAGTTCATAGAGAGCGGCCAGCACGGGGGCAAGAAGTCCCCGGCACATGCGGCAGCAGTCGTCGGAGACACGGTGGGAGATCCTTTCAAGGACACCGCCGGGCCCTCGATACACGTTCTCGTGAAGCTGTTGGCAACCATATGCCTGGTGACGGCCGTCCTGTACGTGCCGATCTGAAACACTTAGGAAACGGGGGCCAAGCCCCCTTCTTATTTTTCTACCCAACGCTTACGTGCGCGTGGATGAGATTTATATAGGAGCGCTTTAATCCCTTCGTACTCAAGAGGACCCAATAATGTACATGATGACAAAGGCTGAGAGGGTAGTCCGCATACCTCCTTCGGAGCTGAAGGAGGATATAGACAACGTTATCGATGCCCTCACGTGGGACTCCTACGAGGGAAGACTGGGCGTCGACAAATCCATGACCGTTCTCATAAACAACGTGGAGGCTGTGGGCCCGGGCCGCATCGTACATGGTGACGGAGCGGTCTATCAGACCGTCAGATTCGATCAGCTCGTATTCAGACCGAAGGACAACGAGGTGGTCGAGGGCGTCGTCGTCGAGATAGTGAAGTTCGGAGCCTTCATAAGGTTCGGTCCGCTGGACGGGCTCCTTCACATCAGTCAGGTGATGGACGACCGCGTGGATTACGATCTGGACAACCAGAGGCTTATCGGGAAGGACACCGGAAGGGCCCTTTCAGTAGGCGACGTTGTGAGGGCCAGGATCGTCAGCATGGAGCTGAACGAGAAGAACCCCCAGGACAGCAAGATTGGGCTCACAATGCGTCAGCCCGGGCTCGGCAAGCTGGAATGGATAGCCGAGGACAACACCAAGAAGGGGGATGCGTAATGGCAGGGCCGGCGCTGAAGGCCTGCAAGGTGTGTAGCTTCATATCCCCCGAGGACACGTGCCCCCGCTGCGGAGGGCAGATGTCCAGGGAATGGCAGGGGTACCTCGTGGTCATAGACCACACCAAATCCGAGATAGCGAAGAAGATGGGCATAACCTCCAACGGGAAGTATGCTCTGAGGGTGCGCTGAAGATGGTATCCGGAGGCTGGGCCATCCCGGAGAGCATAAGGGATGAGTTCAAGGCCCCCATAGGCTGTCGGATAGAGGAAAACGATTTAGGAACATACGAATCACCTATCGTCGTCGGCGATGTGGTATCGTTGACGGCGAGAAAGGTCGGCATAACCCCCCGGCTTTCCGTATATGACGGAAGGACGGAGAGGAAGGAGATGACCGACTTCGCCCGCCTCGTCAGGGACGAGGGGCTGGACGAGACGGCGGTGGACAATCCTCCGGGGAAGATAACCCGGAAGATGGCCGATGCCGTGAGAAACGCTTTGGAAGGGAAGGCCCCGGCGATAATACGGGTCGAAGGAGAGGAGGATCTGGCACTTATGCCCTGCATCCTCTTCGCGCCTATCGGCACGGTCATCGTCTACGGATGGCCCGGGGAAGGTATGATGGCCGTCACCACAGACGCCGCGATCAAAGAGAAGATAAGAAAGCTCTGGAACAAAATGGAGGAATACGAATGAAGATGGAAATAACAGAAAAGAAAGGCAACGCTCTCCTCAGAAGGACGGAAGTGCGTTTCACCATAGACCACAAGGGAGAGGCAACGCCCAAGCTCGCAGCGGTCGCCGAGGAGATCGTGAAGGGCATGAAATCCAAGAAGGGCGCCGTAGTGATCGAGAGCATCGAGACGAAGTACGGCGGCGGTGTATCAACAGGATACGCCAAGGTCTATGATTCCGAGGAAGCCGCTCTCGAATACGAGTCCGAGCACATTTTGAAGAGGAACGGCATAAGCAAGCCCGAGTACAAGCCTGCGGAGACGCAGTCTGCGGAGTGATCTCGATGGCAGCTGCTAAAAAAGGTAAGGAGAAAACAACTTCGATCTCGAAGGGGAGCTCATACAGCGTCTCCGACGGAAAAGTGGAGAGGACCAAGCCCGTGTGCCCCAAGTGCGGCCCCGGTGTCTTCATGGCTGCCCACAAGGACCGTGTTTCCTGCGGGAAGTGCGGTTACACAGAGTTCAAGAAAGAGTGAAGCTCCATCCTCTCTGTGATTCTCAGAGCTGAAACCCATTCCCAACCCCCTTCCTTCTAGGGGCATATGTTATAGCCAGGATATTATCAGGGCCTCCGGAGCCTTGGACCCGGGTTCGAATCCCGGTATGCCCGCCATATTAATGCTCCGAAGGCATCTCATCATCATAAATCAGGCGACAGGATGACTGGACGCGATTGGTGCTGCATCTTTTTTAATATACGTTAGCACCATTTCTCGTAAAGGAGGTGAGAATCGATGAGTGCCGTGAAAACAGCCACAGACATAATCTATGCGCTTCTGTCCATACTCGTGATGATAGTACTGGCGATCGTGTTCTTCGTGATCATACTGTTCATCATAAAGTTCGCGGCGGACGCAGTCTTCGGATCCGGGTTCCTCGGTGCGGACTTCGCCGTTCTGTCCGCGGTCATATTGACAGCGGTCAGCATGCTGGGAGGAGCTCGCTACTCTGAGTGATAGATCAAACGGGGCTTTGCCCCCTTCGATATTTTTCCCCACCAACGTCATCTGCCAGCTCAAAGCTATTATTACGAGCCGAACGATACAGGTGCATGGAACTAAGCAAGGGCGAGCAGGCCATTCTCAACGGAGAATCCGGAGAGGGCCCGCGAAAGGCGATGGAGCTCATCGTCGCTTTGGGCAGGATATACGGGGCCGAAGGCCTTGTGGACATAACATCGGCGCACTTGTCGGGCGCATCTTACAAGACCATAGGCGACGGCGGACTGCTTTATCTCGAGGATATGGTCGCGGGAGGGTCCAAGGTCAAAGTGCCATCTACGCTTAATCCCATAGGCATGGACAGGGGGAGATGGGGCGAGATGCACATCTCTGAGGATTTCGCCGCGAAGCAGCTGAGGATAGTGGAGCTGTACGGTAAGATGGGGGTGAGGACCACCTGTTCATGCACTCCGTATCTCGGAGAGAACGTTCCTAAGTTCGGTGACCATGTGGCATGGGCGGAGTCCTCGGCGCTCTCGATGGTGAACTCCATGATAGGTGCCAGGACCAACAGGGAAGGGGGTCCGGGCGCCCTTGCCGCGGCCATACTCGGCAAGACGGCAAGATATGGTTATCATCTCGACGAGAACAGAAGGCCCACCGTGATCATAGATGCGAGCATAGGGGATTCCATATTCGAGCACTCCCTTCTGGGACAGGCAGTCGGATCCCGGATAGGCGGCGGCGTGCCCTATTTCAGGGGCATAAGGCCGGATATGGATCAGGCCAAGACGATGGCCGGGGCAATGGCGGCGTCCGGAGCCGTGGCGATGTTCCATGTGGAAGGCGTCACTCCCGAGGCCAAGGGCCAGGACGTTTCAGGTCTGGAAGTCATTACCATAGGGGATGACGAGATAAGAGAGGCGAGAGAGAGGCTGAATACGGCGGACGGGGTGCAGCTGATAGCCCTCGGGTGCCCCCACCTTTCGGAGAGGGAGATGAAGGAGATCGCCGGGCTGCTCAAGGGAAAGGAGAAGAAAGGGGATGCGGAGATATGGTTCTGCACTTCCGAATCAGTAAGAGCCAGATGTCCTGATGAAGTGAGTATAATGGAGAGGTTCGGACCGGTTCTCGCGGATACATGCATGGTGGTCTCGCCCATAGAGGGTGCATTCAACAGGACGGGCACGAACTCCTGTAAGGCAGGGAACTATCTTCCCACCCTTTGCTCCCAGAAGGTCATGTGCAGGGACATCGCAGACCTGCTGAGGGTGATATCATGATCATCCGGGGAAGGCCCATATCTTCCGGGAAGGCGGAGGGGGAGGTTCTTGTCATAGAGGACGCCTTCAGCTTCCTGGGGGGAGTAGACGCATCCACGGGGGAGCTGAAGGTGAGCCCCGGCGGCAATGTTGCAGGCAAGGTCCTGGTCTTTCCACGGGGCAAGGGCAGCACTGTAGGGTCCTTCGTGATGTACGATCTGAAGGTCCACGGAAAGGCTCCGGCGGCGGTGATCAATGCATCTGCCGAAACGATAGTGACCACCGGTGCAGTGATCTCATCGATACCCATGGTGGACAGCGTCGATGTGGCACTGTTCAAGTCGGGGGACACCGTCAGAGTGGACGCCGATGAAGGGACTGTGGAGCTGGAAGGCGTGACGATGATAGATTCCGTTTCCTCAGTGATACTGATCGACGGCAGGATACTGATGCTCAGGCGCCCCGAGGGGGCAAGCTCCTATCCCGGCCGCTGGTCCCTGTGCGCAGGGAAGATAGAGGCGGGAGAGGATCCCGAGACCGCTGCGGCCAGGGAGATAATGGAGGAGACAGGGATAGATGCGGGCAGCCCTCTGGGGAGCATAGACCCGATACTCGTGCGCGAGAAGAACAGGATATGGAGGGTGCGCCCGTTCATATTCAGGGCGGACGGGAAGGTCCCGTCCCTGAACAAAGAGAACACCGCCTACAGGCTCTGCTCTCCGGACGACGTCATATCCTGCGGGAAACTGGTGGAGCGTACCCCGGAGGCCGTCAGGGCCCTTCTGGAGCTCACACGCTGATCGATATCCCGATCACGATCTCCTTCCCGGAGACATCCCAGGTCTTGACGGACTCGCCGTCGGGGCTGTCCGTGAAGGCCAGCTTCTTTGACCTGACCTCTCTGGCTATGTGCTCCGTCCAGGAGGAAACGGACCTTTCAAGGTCCTCTTCCGCCTTTATCTCGCAGTATATGTAGTCCTCCACGTCCAGCTTCATGTCCTTGCGCATCTGCTGTATGCGGCGTATGAGCTCTCTGGCGTATCCCTCGGACTCTATCTCAGGGGTTACTTCGAAATCAACGAACACGTCCCCGGGTCCGAAGCTGACTGCAACGAGATTCTCCTTGCCGGGAGCTTCGCCCGAATACTCTATCGATTTGATGTTACCCTGCTGTGCCAGCACAGCGCCGAACACGCCGACGGCGTCAACGGTCCCCTTCTCTCCGCGTATCGTGACGGACTTGAGGGGCCATCTGAGTTTGCTGCCCATCTTCTGCCTCTCCGCGGCGATGATCTCCACTATGTCCTGTATCAGCTTCATGCTGTATTCCAGATCGTCCCTTATGAGGCCCTCGTCCCAGGAAGGCCAGTCCTCCATATGGACCGACTCCAGACCGCCTCCCATATGCAGGTAGACCTCCTCCGCTATGTGGGGGCATACTGGGGCCAAGGTCAGGGCGGTGCTCATTATGGCATAGTGCAGTGTGAAGTACGACGCGTTCTTGTCCTTCACGGAGTCCTCGTCCTCGGACCATGTGCGGTCCCTTACAAGGCGCACGTACCATCTGGAGAGGTCCTCAAGGATGTACTCTTCCAGAACACGGGTCAGCTTGTGCAGCTCCCTTCCTTCCAGATGTGCGGTGGCATCCCTTTTCATCTTCTCGGTCCTGGATATCATCCAGAGGTCCTCGTCCCTCAGACTGTCCCGCATCGAATCGAGGGTGTGGGCATCCGGGTCGTAGCCGTCTATGTTCATGTAAGTGGATGCAAAGTTCACTACGTTCCAGTATGTGTTCAGGACCTTACGCCCGTTCTTGGGCCCGTCCTTCTGGAAGGCCGTGTCGTCCCACGGGGCGTTGGCCCTCAGCACATAGAACCTGAGGGAATCCGCTCCGGTCTGCTCGATTATCTCTATGGGGTCGATCACGTTGCCTTTGGACTTGGACATCTTCTGGCCCTTGGGGTCCAGGACCCATCCGTGCATCATCACTTCGTCATATGGTGCCCTGTCGAAGGATATCACCCCGGCGGCCAGCTGGGAATAGAACCATCCCCTGGTCTGGTCGTGGGCCTCCACTATGAACCTGGCAGGCCACCATTTCTCGAACTGCTCCCTGTCGGAGGGCCATCCCAGGTCCGCCCATCCGGCCACGCCCGAGTCGAACCAGACATCTAGCACATCCTGTACACGGTGCATCTCGCCCCCGCATCTGGGACATTCGAATGTGACGCCGTCTATCCAAGGCCTGTGGGTGTCCATGCCCTCTGTGTAGCCGTCGCCCTCTCTGAGCTCCTCATAGGTGCCCACAACGCGCTTCTCACCGCAGGCGCACGTCCAGACAGGCATGGGGATCCCCCAGTATCTCTGCCTGGATACGCACCAGTCCCTGGCGCCCTCCACCCAGTTCCTCTCCCTGGATGTTCCGGCCCAGTCAGGTACCCATTTGACCCTGTCGACCTCGGCCAGCATTTTGTCTTTGATATCCGTGACCTTAAGGAACCACTGCTTTGTGTTCCTGTATATTATTGGGGATTTGCATCTCCAGCAGTGCCCGTAGCGGTGCTGGGTCTTCTCGGATGCGAAGAGCATGCCCTTCTCTTCCAGATGCTTCAGTATGTCCGGGTCGGCGGTCTTGACCTTCTTCCCTGCCAAGAGAGGGAAGGCCTCTGTGAACCTGCCCGCCTCGTTCACGGGGCAGAACGGATCCAATCCGTACTTCTTCCCAGTCTCATAATCGTCCGGACCGAAACCAGGGGCTGTGTGCACCAGACCGGTGTTGTCCTTCTCCACATAGTCCGCCAATAGGACCTTATGCCTCCATTCGGTCTTTCTGCGGTATCTGTCGTCGATATCGAAGGGGGGCACGTACTCGAGCCCCTCCAGGTCCTTGCCCTTCATCCTCTCGAGTACCTCTGTCTCCGAGAATCCTCCCTTGGATGCCACGTGCTCTGCCTGCGATTCAAGTATTATCACGGTCTTGGAGCGTTCGCCGTCCTTCATTCTTATTTTGGCGTAATCGAAATCGGGATGAGCCGCCACTGCCATGTTCGACGGGAGCGTCCAGGGTGTGGTGGTCCATATCAACAGGGATCCTTCTCCCTTCACCAGAGGGAACTCCACCATTACTGAGGGGTCCTTCTCGTCCCAATATTCGATCTCCGCCTCGGCCAGGGCGGTTTCGCACCTGGGGCACCAGGTCAGTACTCTGGAGTCCGATACAAGGAGGTTCTTGTCATAGGCCTTGGAAAGTGTCCACCATGCGGCCTCTATGTAGCTGGGCTTGAGCGTTTGATACGGGTCTTTCCAATCCATCCAAACGCCTAGCCTCTTGAACTGCTCCGTCATGCTGGCACGGAGCTCCTGGGCGAAATTCTTGCAGGTGGTCACGAAGTTGTCGATACCGAACTCCTCTATCTCTCTCTTGGAGCGGACGCCTATCTTCTTCTCCACCTGAACCTCGATAGGGAGGCCGTGCATGTCGAACCCGGGCTGGTCGCGGACGTTGTAGCCCTTCATGCGCCAGAAGCGTATGAGGGTGTCCTTGATCGTCTTGTTCATAGCCGTCCCGAGATGGATGGAGCCCGTTGTGTACGGCGGGCCGTCGAGGAAGTAGAAATCCTCCCCCTCTGACCTGAAGGCCCTCGTCTTCTCGTAGGTGTCGTTCTTGTCCCAGGAATCCTGGACGCCTTTCTCTATTGCCGGTGCGTTGTAATCTGCTCTGACCTGCTTTATCATCGCCAGCCACTCCGGACCGGGTATATCTTGCCCGGCCGTGGGCCCCTGATTGTGTAGGCCGTTTATAAAACAGCACCATCCCGTCCTGAAGAGTCAGATGTGCGGAAGGATGATGCCTGTATGCTCACGGGAAGATCCCTGCGAAGCGCGGTCAGAACCAGGTGTCCAGGGACCTCTGCTGCCTCTTGGCCCTGTTCGCGGCTCTGGCACAGTCTATCTTGTCCAGGGCCGAGGTCACTCTGCCCTCTGTGAAATCGTATCCGGAGAGCATTTCGATTATGCCCTCCCTATCCATATTGCCGGGCGCCAGATCGTACCCTTCCGTGTACTCTCCGTTAAGGAATATCTCCCTGATCTCTTCGTATTCGGATATCTCCTCGCCAATATGCCTCAGAGCCGCCTCCAGGCTTCCGTGGTCCCTGATCAGCTTTATGCCTCTCTTCGGGCCTATGCCGGAGATCCCGGGGTTGAAGTCCGTGCCCATCATGATGCAGGCATCCACCAGCTGCTCCCGTGTCAGACCTATCTGCTGAAGAGCCTCCTCAGATTCGATGATCTCTGTCCTCACGGTCCTGTACTCATCCCTGCCGGGCATCTTCCTTCTCCCGGTTATGGTCATATTCCTGACGAGCCTGGGCGCTCCGAAGAGTATGGAGTCATAATCCTGGGATGCGGATGCCCATACGTCTTCCTTTGCGCACATGTACGCCGCCTGTGCCTCTCCGTCGCTTGGAGCCTTTACAAGAGGCATGCCCATAAGCTCCAGGAGCTCCATGGAGGAGTCCCTGATCTCGTTTGTCATCCTGGACGTCTGCTGGGCCTTCGAGAAGGCCTTCTTTATGTCGCCCTCCCTGATCGCTCTCTCCCATTCCTTCTCCGCATCGTCCCTGCGGGACCTCCGGCGTTCCAGAGTGGTGTACTTCAGTTCATGGGGGATGCCGTCGAAGACGAACGACGGCTCTATTCCGTATTCAATGAGATTCGCCGTCCTGTACAGAAGCCCGGAAAGATGGGATGTCACCCTGTTCTTGGAATCGCACAGAGGGAAGCCGTCCGGCTGTCTTATGATCGAAAGGAACTGATAGATGGTGTTATAGGCGTCGATGGTGACCTTCTTGCCGCTCAGGAAGCTGAGATCGACCTCGCGGCACTGTATGACGCCAGAGAGGTTGACTCCCATGAAGGCACCTATCCTTCCTTCTCGGATATGCCTACGGCGCCGATGGCCACGACAGTGAAGAGAAGGATCAGAGATATGAATGCGGCATAGAGAACATCGGTCACAACGAACACAATAAGAAGTGCCAGCAACAGCACGGAGATCGCGATTGTCAGGTATCCGCCGGAGACGACGGACCTTAGGGACAGCTTAGCCATGACCGCATAAAAGGTTGGGTCTTAGATTAATCTTTCCCGAAGGTCTTCCAAAGAGATATCTCGGAGGCCATGTCCTTCAGGCGGAAGAGATAGCTTCCCGCCGCCAGGACGGTGGCTCCCGCCTCGGCGCATCTTCTTCCGGTCTCCCTGTTGATCCCTCCGTCAACGGAGATCTCCAGTCCTGGGTTGCTCTCTTCGGCGTATCTGCCCGCCGCTGCGATCTTGGGCAGCCCCTCTTCTCTGAAGCTCTGTCCTCCGAACCCGGGCTGAACGGTCATCACAAGAAGGACGTCCACTTCGTCAAGGTATTTCTCCACGGCGGAGAAAGGGGTCCCGGGGTTGAGCGATATACCTGCTCTCAGCCCCCTGTCCTTTATTGCCTTCAGGGCCTCTCTGATCTCGCCCTCCGCTTCCGTGTGCACTGTCAGTATGTCCGCCCCCGCATCGGCGAATGCGTCAACGTAACGGACGGGCTTCTCAATCATCAGGTGCACGTCGAAGACCATCTTGCTGAGGGGCCTGAGGGCCTCCACAACCAGCGGACCTACGGTTATGTTGGGCACGAACATCCCGTCCATAACGTCTATGTGGATCCAGTCCGCACCTGCCCGCTCCACCCTGAGGAGCTCCTCTCCCAACCTGGAGAAATCGGCGGAGAGCATAGACGGAGAGACCTTTGTCATGACGGAACCGATTACCCTGCATGGATTTAACCTTTGGAGTCGCGCTCCCGGCTTCAACGGGCATCTCAGGTTCCCGCCCCCGTCTATAGCGAACGGGAAGAATGCGCAGGTCATCAGTAAACAATAAATCCGTTCTCCGGGATTGGCGTATCATGAGCAGAGACTCCGCAGAGCAAATATGCGACGTTCAGGGATGCACGGCCAAGGCCGAGAGATCAGTATCCGGTAAGAAGGTGGAGATGACAGATCTCACCCTCAAGAGCGATGGCATCAGGCAGGTCCACCTCTGCAAGGCCCACTACAAGGAGCTGAAGAAGGAGACAAAAGGCGTCATCCCCGATTACATGGGCTGAGAGATGATCGAGGTTCTTTTCTTGGGGACCGCTGCGAGCACCCCGTCCAGGAAGAAATCCCTTCCGTGCGTTGCCGCCAAGCATGGCGGGGATGTTCTGCTGTTCGATTGCGGGGAGGGGACTCAGAGACAGCTTATGATCTCCCCGTTCTCTTTCATGAAGATCAGAGCGATCTTCCTCACCCATCTGCACGGCGACCACATAATGGGTGTCCCGGGGCTCCTTCAGACAATGGGCCTCTCGGGCAGGAAGGATCCCGTTTTCGTACACGGGCCGAAGGGGACAGCATCTTCGATCGGGATGCTCATGGATTCCTGTGAAGGTGAGATCCAGTACCCCATAGTGGTGGAGGAGGCGGAGCCTGGCTTCGTTTTCAAAGGCAAAGGATACAGCGTGACTGCGGTGGGATCCGATCACGGAACGGCATCCCTGGCATATGCGATGGAGGAGGAAAGCCTGCCCGGGAAGATAAACCGGAGGAAGGCCGAGAGCCTAGGCTTGGAACCGAAGGATCTGGCACTTATAAAAGACGGCATCACGGTCAAAGGCGTCACGCCTGAGACAGTCACTGGTCCGGTAAGGAGGGGCGCCAAAGTGGTCATATCCGGCGACACCCGCCCTTGCGAAAGCGTGAGGGAGGCCGCATCCGGAGCGGACATGCTGATACATGAGGCTACGTTCATGGCGGAAAGTGCGGAGCTGGCGGAGGCCCACATGCATTCCACCGCCCTGCAGGCCGCCGGCATAGCCAAGGCATCTGAAGTCGGGATGCTCGTTCTGGTGCACATCAGCAACCGCTATGAGGACCTTTCCCTGCCAGAGGAAGAGGCCAGATCCATTTTCCCCAACACCGTCGCCGCCAGGGATATGGATATGTACCAGGTGTCCGCGACCAGCATCAGATCAGTTTGAGCATATCGGCGTTGGTTATTATACCTATGACCGATCCCTTCCTTGAGACCAATATGGCGTCACAGCCGCTTATCATGGCAGTTATCGTTGCCAGAGGAGTGGTCTCGGAGACAAGCGGGTAAGGATCGGACATGACCTTGGATATGGTCGTGTTAGACAGCTCATCCATCGTCAGCCCCTGCCTGAGAAGACCCAGTATCGATTTTTCAGATATACTGCCGACGGGTAGCTCCCCGCTCAGAACAGGGACCTGAGAGAAGCCGGTGGACTTCATGAGATCCGAGGCCGCCTTGACGTGCTCACCGGATTGGATGGATACGACTCCTTTGGATGCTATCTCCGCCGCTGTGAGCCCCTTCCCGTCGTCGTCCTTCATCGCCTCCATGGTCTCGAAAAGCTTGACGATCGTGTCATACCCTGCGGATATGGTATTCTTCTCTATCTTGGCTATAGTGCTCTGGCTGACCCCGGATGCAGCGGCCAGCTGAGTCTGTGTCAGATCCAGGGTCTTCCTCATCTTCCTGATCTCGGACGTCGGGGGGAATCTCATGCAGGAAGGATTGTAAAATTCATATATGAATATTTGTCGCAATCTCCTTTATTTACTGGTAGAATCTGCCTTCCTTAATAACCTGTCTCGGAGGCTTGAAGACATATGAGCAAGAACATTTACGTAGAGGGCATAAACGAATTGCCCACGCCCAAAGGTAAGATAGAGTTGGTCGAGAGGAAAGGAATAGGTCACCCGGACAGCGTCGCGGATGCCCTGGCAGAGGAAGTGTCCAGATCCCTGTGCAGGATGTACAAGAAGGAATTCGGGACCATACTGCACCACAACACCGATGAGACTCAGATAGTCGCCGGTATGTCGGCGCCCAAGTTCGGCGGCGGGAATGTAATATCTCCTGCGTATATTCTTCTCGTAGGACGCGCCACAACCTTTATTGCAGAGGAGAAAGGCCTCAGGGAGCTTCCCTGTGCGGCCACGGCCCTGAAGGCTGCAAGGACGTACATGAGGAACACCTTCCCCAATGTCGATATGGACTCCGATATCATAATGGACGTGAAGCTCGGACAGGGATCCGACGATCTCATGGGAGTCTACCAGACCTCCAAGATCCTCGCCAACGACACATCCTTCGGAGTCGGTTACGCACCCTACTCCATAACGGACAAGGTCGTCTTCGATACCGAGAAGTTCATCAACGGAAAGCTCAAGAGCAGTCTTAAGGAGTCAGGCCAGGACGTAAAGGTCATGGCATCCAGGGTCGATAAGGACATCACACTCACCGTGGCCTGCGCCATGGTGGACAAGTACATTGACGATGCGGATCACTACAAATCCGCCGTCGAGCAGCTTAAGGACAGGATCTACCAGAACGCCCTCGACATAATCGACGGCGAGGATGTGACACTGAATCTGGAGGTCAACACCGGCGATGACTATGATCGCGGCGTGTACTATCTCACCTGTACCGGCCTTTCCCAAGAGATGGGGGACGACGGATCCGTGGGAAGGGGCAACAGAGCCAACGGGCTGATAACGCCTTACAGGCCAATGTCCATGGAGGCGACCTCCGGAAAGAACCCGGTCACCCACATAGGGAAGATCTACAACATAATGTCCCTCCGCATGGCAGAGGACATAGCGAAGAAGGTCACCTCCGATGTGGAGGTGCGCGTCAGGATACTGTCCCAGATAGGGAAGCCTGTGAGCCAGCCTCTGAACTGCAGTGTGCAGCTCGTGACTGACCGGAAGGAACCCAAGATGAAGTCCTGGGAAGCCGAAGCGAAGGAGATAGCCAACGAGTGGCTGAGCAACGTTGACAGGATAACAGACCTTATAATATCCGGAAAAGCATGCACATTCTGATAGAATGAAGATCATAAGCATACCGGATTACGGTCCCATGTTCCGCTTCAACGATGCGGATGTCTACTGGGCACTGCACATCCTCTCCGACGGGAAGAGGATGGGCAGAAAGCGCCTGGCAGAGCTGCTGGGCATCGGAGAGGGCAGTGTGCGAAGGATCGTGGAGACCCTCCGGGACTGGGACATGATCTCCATCCACCAGACGGGCATAACCATAACCCGTTCCGGTCTGGGGTTCCTAGCAGAGCTTCCGATAAAAGTCATCGACGTGGACATGGGAGATGCCGTGGTCGGGAAGTACCAGCAGGCCGTACTGGTCTACGGTGTGGGGAGCAAGGTAGAGAACGGCATGCAGCAGCGGGATGTCGGCATCAGGGTCGGCGCCTGCGGCTGCACCACAGTGGTGATGAGGGACGGAGTGCTGCAGATACCTCCGGACTGGAATCTGGATATCGAGCGCCCCGATATAGCTGACAGGATACGGAGCACCACCGACATGGGGCCCAATGACGCGATCATCGTGGGCAGCGCGCAAGACAGTCATACTGCCGTGAACGCCGCCCTCATGGCCGCGTTCCAACTGTTCTGATATGAAGCACCTTCTCGGTTACACAATATACGGCACTGTCGCTGACATACCGGGGGAGGGCACTGCAGCCCAAAGGCTCATGGCTGCGGGTGCAGACGGTATAGAGCTTCTCACAGGGTATCAACCAGTGCCTCGGGATACAGCTCTTCTCACAGAGGCGGTCCATCTGCCTTACGCCACCGATTGGTATGGAGTATGGTCTGGCAGATTGTACGTTGAAGAGAATGTGCCAGAGGATACGATCCGTCATATGTTCTACGGCAGGTCCAGGGAAGGTATATGCGACGCGGTGAGGGAATGCATATCCCAAGCTTCGAGCCTGGAGCCCGATTACGCCGTTCTCCACGCAGGCAACGCCAACACGGACGATCTCCTCATAAGGGAGCAGTCGGACAGCGACACGGACGTCCTAAAAGCGCTGACGGAGGTCGTGAACGATGCCGTCTCCCGTCTCGGAGGCGAGCCTCCCATGAGGATCCTCTTCGAGAACCTTTGGTGGCCCGGGCTCAGGATGACAGATGCGGCCGGGTACAGGGTCTTGGAGAAGGAACTGGAATTCGAAGATTGGGGGCTGTGCCTGGATACCGGCCATCTGCTGGTGTCTCTGGGAGGGGTCCGTACCGAGGAAGAGGCGATAGACCTTCTGCTCAGGACCATCGACTCCTATCCTGAAGATATGGTCGACAGGATAGGCGCAATGCATTTGCATCTCAATACCTCGGCGGAGTTCATGAGATCCCACCGCAACGGCGGTGAGGTCCCAGCCGGTAGGGAGGACAGGATATTCGCCGCTTACGATCGCATCTACGGTTCCGACAGCCACGACCCCTTCACATCCCCGAGGGTCAGGGAGTTGGTGGAGGCTGTCCGTCCCGATACGGTGACCCACGAGATGAAGACTGTGGACCCGGAAAGGATGATATCGGACTTCATATGCCAGAGATCCCTCTTTGGATGACACTATGTTTATATCCGCCGAATACGTGCTGTGGGACAGGAGGATGGATGCATGGATAATAAGATAGAGGACGGATTGGTCCTTCTTCTGATGCTCATATTGGGCGTAGCCCTGATGCTGGCACTCACTCTTTTGGTCGTCTTCGTCCTGGCTACGGCCTCGGACCTGATAACCGGAGGGGCAGGCGTCATCAACGCGGCGGCCCTTCTCATGAGCGCAATGATGATCTCCGTGACCGTTTACATAGTCGCAAGGAAGAGGTGACGGCGCAATCCAAACGTTTTAATCAAACCCTATAGCACCTTTTCCAGTGCAGATATAACGTCCAGGCAGAGCCCGGGACAGAATTCGGTATAGACATTATCCCTCTGTGCTATGAGGTTGTCCTCTTCCTTTCTTATATCCAGGCCCATGAGCTCGGGGCACGAGATCCCTCTCCCGTACTTCTTCCTGAGATCTGCCATGAACTGCTCCTTCTTGATCAGGGCGAGCCCTTTGGCGGAGAAGTCAGGCTTGTCGTTCCCGTATTTGAGGCCGATTATCACGTAAGCGGCCAGGACAGCTCCGCAGGCGCTGCCCTCCAATAGTCCCATCCCCAGACAGGATACGGACCGCATCAGCTTGTCGAAGTTGTCGACATCTATCCTGTCCTTCATCGCGAAAACGACGCATTGGGCGCAATCGTAGCCCTCATCGTAAAGTTTGTTGAGGTAAGCTACTTCCATACTGTACGAATCGGCGGAGCGGGTTAATACCCCTTTGCCTGCCCGGCAGCGGCCGTTCATGCGGAGCCTTCCGGGCTGTCCAGTCCCGAAAGGGTTCTCCCGCTGTTCGCCTCTGTCGAATCATATTTATAATAGGTCATTATTGGACACCCCAGAGGAACAGGAATGGCACGCTTCAAAGAGGCAGAGAGCAGACTTCTCGACAAATCGGTTTGTATGAGCTGCTACGCCACGAACCCAAAGAACGCCAGCAGGTGCCGCAAATGCGGGTACAGCAACCTCAGGCCCAAGGCGAGGGAAAGCAGGAAGCAGTAAGCTAGCCTATTTCCCTCTCCGCGCTTTGTACGGTCCGTTGCACGGCTAAGCGGTTTTATACTCCGAAGACGTGGACGGATTGGACATCCTGGGGAGAGTTAGGATGAAGGTTCTGGTAATTGACGATAACGAGGCGATACAGGAGATCATCGCCGAGATATTGGGCGTAGATGGTTACGTAACAGAGATAGCAGGGTCCATTGAGGAGGCCCGCTCGAAACTTTCATCCTTTAAGCCCAACGGGATACTTTTGGACTCCGTCGTCAACGGCGAGAGCTCACTTCCCTTCCTGGACGAGCTGGATCCAAAGTCCGGCATCAAGGTGCTTATACTCACGAGTGGTAAAGAGAAACTGCCGAAGGACTCCCCCCTGGTCTACGGCCACATACAGAAACCGTTCAGGAGCGTGGACATAATCGACAACGTCCGGGGTATGACCCTGGGCGAGGCTGCGGCGGCCAAGAAGAAGAAGACGAAATTCAAGCTGTTCGGGCATAAGAAGCCGGAGTCCGAGGACGCTCATGAGGCAGAGATCCATTTCGGAAGGTCATACGTTGTCTTCGAGAACGAGCCGTCCCTAGTCTATATGATGGCGCACGCCCTTCAGGTGAAGGGATGCGACGTGATGGTGGTCACCGCGGAAAGCGTGAAGTATGTCAATGACAAGATCGGAGGAGAGACCATGAGGATCCTTGGGCTGTCCTCCAGGCTGAAAGCCGGCTATATCGAGATGTCCAAACTCGGAACTCTGATGGCCAGTATGGTCGAGTTCATAGATCAGAACACCAAGCCTGTGGTGATCCTCGATAATCTTCAGCCACTCATAGAGGCCAACAGCCTCAACGGTGTGCTGACCATGATATACCAATTGATAAACGGAGGCGCAAAGAAGACGTCCTCCGTGATAATATCGGCACCCGAGTCCAGTTTCACGGACAAGGACAAGGATCTTCTGCTGAAGAACATGGAGCTTTACAAGGAAACCCGAGCGTGATACGATGAAGATAGAGAGAGTATGGGCGAGAGAGGTGCTGGATTCCAGGGGCAATCCCACTGTAGAGGCAGAGGTGACCGTGAAGGGCCACAGGATAACAGCCATAGCGCCGTCCGGAGCTTCCACCGGTACATGGGAGGCCCACGAGATGAGGGACGGAGGCAGCAGGTACGGCGGGAAAGGTGTCATGAAAGCGGTTTCCAACGTACGCGGGGAGATAGCGTCATGCATAACCGGCATGGATGTCTCCGACCAGGAATCCGTCGACAGGTCCATGATAGAGCTTGACGGTACTCCCAACAAGAGCAGGCTCGGGGCCAACGCCATAATCGCGGTCTCTCTTGCGGTGGCCAGAGCGGGTGCCGGTGCGGAGATGGTGCCTCTTTACAGGCACATCGGCAAAGATGGAAGGACGCTTCCAGTGCCCATGCTGAACATAATCAACGGCGGGAAGCACGCGGGAAGCAACCTGAAGATACAGGAATTCATGATAATACCCGCAGGTGCCAAGACCTTCTCCGACTGCCTCCGCATGTCCTCCGAGGTCTATATGTCCCTGAAGTCCATGCTCGGCAAGAGATACGGCACATCCTCCGTCAACCTTGGGGATGAGGGCGGTTTCGCCCCGCCGCTCAACACGTCCGCCGAGGCAATGGGCGTTATATCCGATGCGATATCCGCCGCGGGCTACGTTCCCGGTAAAGATGTCTTCATGGCGCTCGATGCGGCATCCAGCGAATTCTTCTCTAACGGCGTCTATGAGGTAGACGGCCTGAAGCTGTCCCCGGGAGAGCTGGCGGATCATTACGTAGGACTGACCAGGGATTTTCCGCTCATAAGCCTGGAGGACCCGTTCTCCGAGGATGATTTCGAGACGACGGCGGCCCTGACGAAGAAGATAGGCTCCAAGGTCCAGGTCGTAGGAGATGACCTGTTCGTCACCAACACCGAGCGCCTCGGCAGAGGGATAGCCTGCGGGTCGGCCAATTCGCTGCTGCTCAAGGTCAATCAGATAGGCACGGTCACCGAGGCAGGGGAGGCGGCGGAGATGAGCTTCAGCAACGGCTACTCCGTGGTGGTGTCCCATCGCTCCGGCGAGTCAGAGGATTCCAGCATAGCGGACCTTTCCGTCGGTTGGGGCACCGGGCAGATAAAGACCGGGGCGCCCGCCAGAGGCGAGCGCACCGCGAAATATAACAGACTGCTAAGGATAGAGGAGGAGCTGGGCTCCGAGGCCGTGTTCAAAGGAACAAAGGCGTTCAGATGACGAAAGGAAGGTTATTCTCGGCATCCGAGGAGGAGATCCGCAACGGATACACCACCGATGTGTACTTCGACAGGACCAAGAGGATCCTGGAGGCACGCGGGAACGGTGAAACGGAAGTATGGGCCGAGGTAACGGGCAGCTCTCTGCCGAGAGATTGGAAGTGGGCCGTCTACTGCGGTCTTGAGGAGGTCCTCAGGCTCGCCGAGGGATATCCCATCGACATGTACTCGGTACCGGAGGGCACGGTCTTCAGGGCCAGGTCCCAGAACAGTGTCAGGATCCCGCTTATGAACATACACGGGGTGTATTCCCGGTTCGGCGTCATAGAGACGCCTCTCCTGGGTATGCTCTGTCAGCCTTCGGGGGTAGCCACGTGTGCCGCCAGGACCAAGATGGCCGCCGGCGGGAAGTCGGTGACCGCGTTCGGCAACCGCAGGATGCATCCGGCCATATCCGGTGTTCTGGACCGTTCTGCTTTCATAGGAGGGTGCGACGCCGTCTCGTCCCGTATGGGTGGGGATATCACAGAGACGGAGCCCCTGGGCACCACACCCCATGCTCTGATGCTGGTGATGGGGAGCAACGAAGAGGCCTTCAGATCCTTCGACGAGATAATAGAGCCGGAGGTTCCACGCATAATGCTCATCGACACATTCTCTGACGAGAGGACAGGGGCCATGGACGCATGCCGGTCCGTGAGGAATCTGATGGGTGTAAGGCTTGACACTCCCGGGTCAAGAAGAGGGAATTTCAAGGAGATAATCGACGAGGTCCGCTGGGAGCTGGACATGAACGGCTATGAGAAGGTCGGCATAATGGTCTCCGGAGGTCTCGACGAGATATCCGTGGCGGCTCTGTCCGGCACATGCGTGACCGGGTTCGGCGTGGGCACATCCATAAGCAACGCACCCACCTTGGACCTGTCCATGGACATAGTGGAGAAGAAGGGGGAGCCCGTTTCAAAAAGAGGGAAGTTCGGAGGCCGCAAGTATGCGTACCGCTGCCCTGACTGCCTTTACATGGACGCATCCCTGTCTCCCGGCGACAGCATAACCTGCTCCTGCGGGTGCGAGATGGATATGATCGAGGAGAAGGTCCTGGAGGGCGGGAAGAGGACTTCGAAGCCACGCGGTGCCAAGGAGATACGCGAGAGCGTGATCGAGCAATTGCAGCTGATATCAGAGCTCTGACACATGTTCTTTGCGGGCGTCCGCGATCTTACGCGCGGACCCCTTCATTTCCATTGGAACATGAATCACTGTTAATTTAACACCCCTCCTAAACAGGTATTGCTGGCTAACGTTGTTTAAATCCAGAAAAGGGGTAGGTGCCGGATCTGTTCCGGAGCATTTTTCACACTATTGAAACAAGCTCTGACGTTTATTTTTCATTGGTTTTGAAACTGCTTTTAGGCGCTTCGGAGATAGGCTTATATGCCCACTTAGGTTAAGCAACCTATACGGCGCAGAGGATTGGGAACGTTCGCATTTTGCGGATGCTACTGCGTGACGGCCTCTCGGGGGCTCAGAAAGGGACAGCGAACAATGACAACGATAGCGGTAGCTATGGACCACAGATCCTACGGGACGATAGATTATGTCGATCCCGGAAATATGATGAAGGTCTATTGCAACTGCGGTAGGATAATAGGTCTGGACGCTGCCCAGATGAATCTCAAACTGAGCCTGCGCAAAGATCTGGAATGCACGTATTGCAGGAACTCCCGGATATCCAGGGACATAGAGGAGCTGAATGCCATCTTCGAAGGTACCCCGGAAGAAGGGATTTGATATCACTTTTATAGTTGCAGAATACTAGCCACTTCAGATGCATGTTCTAGTAGTCGCAGGAATGCTCGGTGCCGGCAAGACATCAACCATAATCCAGCTTCTGGGTCCGCTCTCTGCCGGGGGACGAAAGGTAGCCATAATCGAGAATGAGATCGGTTCCGTGGGTATAGATGGGGAGGTATTGAACAGGAACGGCCTTCAGATCAAGGAGCTGGCGGGAGGATGCGTGTGCTGCACCCTGAAGTCCGGGATGATAGATACGCTGAAACTCCTCCAGAAGGAGGTCGGCCCCGACATAGTGGTGATAGAGCCGACAGGCATAGCCGACCCGGAGTACATACTCGTCTCGATAAAGGACGTGGTCGGACTCGATATAGACTCTGTCAGAGTCATCGTGGTCATAGACGGGGAGAGGTTCCTGAGACTGAGGACGATGTTCGAGAGGCCCCTGAGGAATCAGCTGGAGATGGCCGATCTCGTGCTCATAAACAAAGTAGACGTGATATCCCAGCAGGACCTCAGATCCATAGAGGACCAGATACGGTCGTTTTTCAAGTACGCTGGGAAGATCCTCTGTGCGAGAGGGGACACGGGGGAAGGAATCCCCGCTGTCCTGAAGGAGATAGGTCTTTGACACAGGATGCGCACTTCATACCGACGGTTCTCGTAATGGAGCTGTCGGGGGACATGGGCGGCGCATCTCCGGAGGAATCAGTCTCGCGGTTCTCCCGCGCCGTCTCGGAGACGGCATCCGGGTGCGCAGGGGCCGGCGGCACGATAGGGCACATAAAGGCCAATATGCGCTCCGGGGAAGAGATGGTATCGGCCAGCTCCACGACGGAGGACGGCAACGTCAGGCTGAGGTACGGTCTCGCATCTGCTGTGGGGAAGTACAGCATAGTAATGAATGCTATAGTCTACTGCATCGGGTACGTGGACATGAAGACCATCGCCGAGAAGGCCTTCTCCGGGTTCCCGACAGATACGTCGATGTGGCACAAAGGCGGCCAATGCAACGATCCCGAATGCGGAGATCCGAATTGCAGGGATTCTTCCCACAGGAAGATAATCGACCTAGTCTGAGCGCTTCTTCTTGCCGGGACAGTTCATGCTTATGCAGCTGTTCCCTTTGCTGAATACGAGCATGGGGGCTCCGCAGTGAGGGCACGGTTCGGATGCAGGCACGAGAGTCCCCCTCGGTCTGAGAGGATAGGTCTGCTTGCATTCGGGCCATTCAGTGCATCCTGCGAAGCGCTTGCCCGCCTTGGAGTACATCACCTGCATACGGCCGCTGCCGCAGGTCGGGCATGGCCCCAGGTCGTTCTTCTTGATGTTGCTCTCGCACTTCGGATCTATGCACTGAATGCTCGGCGGAGAGCCCCGCCTTATGACCTTGAGCATCGGGAGGCCGCACGACTCGCAGACGGACTCCGTGGTCTGTATCATCGCCCCCCTCGGAAGAGGATAGGACTCCTTGCATTCGGGGTACCCGTCGCAACCGATGAAGTTCCCGTTGCGGGATCTCTTTATTGTCAGGTTATCGCCGCATTTCACGCATATTCCCAGATGCTGCTGGGACCTGAGGGCGGAACGGATCTCGTCCCCTATGGCGGTCTTCTCGCTCTCTATCGCCCCTACTGCGCCGTGCAGCATCGCCTGGGATTCCCCCACCACTTCCTGCAGGGTCTTGTTGCCGCTGCCTATCTCGAGCATGTCGCTCTCGAGCTTGGCGGTCATCTCCGGCTCGGTGATCCCGCCCCCGTGCTTCTCCAGGGAGCGGGTGAGAGCTATCCCCCCCGCGGTCGGGATCATCTGAGCTCCTTGTATGTAGTTCCTGGAATAGAGCTTCCCTATGATATCGTGCCTGGTGCTCTTAGTGCCAAGGCTGAGCTTGTCCATCTCCTGTATCAGGGATCCCTGGTTGTATCTGTAAGGAGGCTTCGTGGCATCCTCATCCAAGCTCACGGACCTTACGTCCACGATGTCCCCCGCCTTCAGTTTGTCCAAGTGGGAAACATTTCTCTTGAGATACTGGCCGTAATATCTTTTCCAGCCCTCCTTCTTCAGGATGTACCCCTCTGCTTTGAACGTCTCGCCGCCCACGTCGATCAAGCACTCGGTGATCTCCGCCTCCGCATTGGGGGCCAGGGTGGCCAGGAATCTTCTGACGATAAGCTCATAGAGTTTCCATTTGTCCCCCTTCATCGAAGAGGACTTCGCTCCGGAGGTGGGGTGGATAGGCGGGTGGTCCGTCGTTCTCCTCTTTCCCCTGGAGGGGGAGATCTTCTCCTGGGAGAGGATCTCGGTGGCTTCCTTGGAGAAATCGGAGTCCTTCAGCCTCTCCAGTATGCTCCTGAGGCCGAGGCTGATCGGGTACTCGGTGTTCTCCGTTCTGGGATATGATATGTAACCTGCTGTGTAGAGGTCCTCCGCCAGCTTCATTGCCGTGGCCGGGGGTATGCCTATCTTGTTGGCCTCCACCTGCATCTGCGTGGTATCGAAGGGAGGCGGTCTGAACTCCTCCTTCACCTTCGTCTCGTAGGTCTTCACGGTCCCTTTCTTCACGCCTTCGCATCTGCTCATCACGGCATCGGCGGCGCCCTTCTCCCAAAAAGGATTGGACTCGTGGTTCCCTTTGAATGCGAGCATCCCGAACTTTCCTCCGATGGTCCAAAACGGAACCGGCTCGAAGGCCGCTATCTCCTCGTCCCTGTCCACCAGAAGTTTCAGGGTGGGGCTCTGGACCCTGCCCACGGACATGAAGTTCTTGCCGACCTGCCCTGAAGAGAGCGATATCAGTCTGGTCAGAACCGCGCCCCAGGAGAGATCGATGATCTGCCTGGCCTCCGCAGCGTCCGCCAGCTTCTCGTCCGGTTCGACAAGGTTGGAGAATGCCTGCTCAACCTCGGCCTTGGTCAGGGCGCTGAATTTAGCCCTCCTCACCTTGGCCAGGTCGATCCCGGCGTACTTGACGGTCTCCATGCCGATGAGCTCTCCCTCTCTGTCATAGTCGGTGGCTATGATCACCATGTCCGACTCGTCGGCCACGCTCTTTATGGTGTCGACTATGCTCTTGATCTTGACCCTCTTCTCCTGCGGAGCGTAAACGAGATCTGCAGGGGGGAATTTGCTCCAATCGCTGTACTCCGAAGGATAATCCAGCTCGATTATGTGGCCTCTCAGGCTGACGACGGAGTACTCGTCATCCCCGGAAGTGAATGTCAGAACGCTTACGCTCCCGTGCTTCTTGGTGCTGGTCTTCCCACCAGATAATATGGCGGATATCCTGCGGGCCGCGTTGGCCTTCTCGGTTATTACGAGCTTTCTCATCCGGAACGGTTGAAGCAGTAGGCCTTATTAAAACAATGTCATAATCCCGCAGATACAGACGCAGAAGGGTAGAGACCCCACCACACGCCGGAGCTGGCACATACGATACCTTTACATCCGAGATACAGAAGTGCTTTTTTACTGCTAACACCGTCCATCCCGGGATGAATGTTCAGGAGTCGGTCTTGACGGACCTAAGGTCCACAAAAGGAGTGGTCACCGCGGAGCTGATGGACGACGAGATATCCTGTGAGGTGGAGTGTTCCGAGCGGGCGATCCGGACCCAGGGAGGGCTGGAATTCAGGAACGAAGGGTACCTGGAGGCCATGAGGCGCCACATCAGGATATGTATCTTCTGCACCGAGGACTTTGAATTCCCGGAGACGCCATCGATATTCTATATCACTGGGGACGGCACCGTGATGGGCCACGAGGTCATGCGGCACGAGATGGACGCATATCTCGCAAGGGACGATCTGGTCTGGGTCTCCGACAATTTCATCATGTACACTGAAAGAAGAGGCAGCGGGGATGAGATATTCGTGTCGAAAGCCAAGGAATATCCTCACATAGAATCGTATCCGGGGTGCACTAACGGCATAATCGCCATTCCCGCCGGTCCGTCGGATATAGCTCTGAAGAGCAGATACGGCGTTGAGAACCGCCGGGAGATAGCCACTGCCGTGATGGCCTTTGACATCATCTGAGCAGCATTATTCCGAAGAATTCCGCTTTATCGTCGAAAAATGAGAATTCCCTGCCGCATTCTTTGACGTAATCGCTCATGACTATGCCGAACCCGCTTATGGAGGGGACAAGCATGTCGGGGTATCTGCATTTTGCATCCGGGTAGGTGCAGCTCTCGCAATATCCGCACTTGCCGTCCGCCATCATGAAGATGTCGGCCCCCTCTTCTTTGAGGGCGACGGCAGCCTTCCTGCAGTCGTCCTGGAATTGCATGGCCGCAGCTTCGGCGGATGCTCTGTCCCGTGGATCTACATGATATGTTCTGGTTATCAGCACCGCATCTTCGTATCTGGACAGTATCTCGATGCACTCATCCGGCATCGCGGAACCCGGAGGACAGGCCCAGGTCATGCCGTATGCACCGCATACGTTGCTCTCGCAGCGCCCCCTGCATTCCGAGATGGTACGGAGGGTCGGGCTGGGCACAGGCGCATCCGTGACCTCGAAGTTCCTCGCTCTCAGCCTCTTCTTGGCCTCTTCTATTCTCATCTCAATCCCCCCTGAGTCCCATATGATGCATGTTGCCGGAGGCGGCGGAGGCGATGGTGAGCTTCCCTCTGAGTACTCCCTTCACGGAAGTCAGCTCATTGGACATGTTCTTGAGGTCGCCCATCACACCTATGGCGGTCATG
This sequence comes from Methanomassiliicoccaceae archaeon UBA381, assembly GCA_002502965.1. Lineage (GTDB taxonomy): Archaea > Thermoplasmatota > Thermoplasmata > Methanomassiliicoccales > Methanomethylophilaceae > RumEn-M2. The sequence continues at coordinate 71,046 of DAQS01000006.1, read as the reverse complement.
GTCTCCAACACCTTCTTCCCTTCCAGCGGTACCCTCAGACCGCCGACCACATCCGATCTCCATTTCCTCCCCAGATCCCTGAGCTGGTCATGGATGCCGTCGTGCCCGCTGTCGTATATGAATACCAGGACACCGACCATCATCTGCGTCTCGTTCTTCCATTCCTTCTCGGCCAATGTGTCCCTTATGAGATCCCTTATGGCCTCGGAGCGGCTGACATACCCCTTTTGGGATATCGAAAGGTCGAATTCGTTGAGAAGCTCCGGATCCAGGGAGACACCGATACGGGTAACGCCATCCATGGGTCCGTTAACGTATTGTTCGTATTAAATGGAACACATTCTTATTAAATGGGACACCATAAACACGGATATGACTTCCGAACTGACCCCTGTCTTCAGAGAGGTTATAGCCGACATGGTGAGAGACAGGTCGGTGGCCGTCGCATTCTCCGGAGGGCTGGACAGCGGCATTGTGGCGGCGATAGCCAGGGATTCGGCGGGATCGACGGTGCTCTATACATCCGGCGTCGATGATGCCTATGATGTGAACGAGTCCCGGGAGATGGCCCGGGTACTGGGAATGGAATGGCACCACATCGTGATCTCGGAAGTCGATATAGAGGATTGTGTCAGGCACATGATCAGGATAACGGGGACCGTCAACCCCATAACCCTATCCTTCGAGATACCGTTCTACTATGTGGCGAGATACGCCGCCGAGCCATACATAATCGGAGGCCAGGGAGCGGACGAGCTGTTCGCCGGGTACTCTAAGTACATAGGGCTCTCGGAGCCCGATCTTAGGGACATGATGAATGCGGACATGTGTCGTCTGCTCGATGAAACGCTGGCACACGAGAGGGCCGTGGCGAAGGAATTCGGGAAGGAGGTCCTGTATCCCTTCCTGGACAGCAGGGTCGCCAAGGCTGTAGGGGACATCGATATAGGGGACCTCGTCCCCGGGGACGTCAGGAAGAAGAGCCTCAGAGAGGTTGCAGAAGATATAGGGCAGCCGGAGATCGCTGCGAAGAAGAAGAAGGCGGCCCAATACGGTTCAGGGTCCATGAACCTACTGAGGCGCATAGCCAAATCGAAGGGGATGACGGTCCGGGAGATGATAGGGGGGATGAGGGGATATCTCGAATCCCTCGACTGGCTGTACGGCCTCCAGAAGCACGGAATCAAACTGGGTCTCAGGAACATCAGGGAGCTGCTGTCGGCTCTCGGAGACCCGCAGAAAAGTTTCCGGAGCGTACATGTGGCCGGTACAGACGGCAAAGGCTCCGTATCCGCCATAACCGCGTCGATACTTCGCGAATCGGGGATAAGGACGGGGCTCTACACCTCCCCCCATCTGGTAAGGTTCAATGAGCGCATATGCGTGGACGGGGTGCAGATATCCGATGAGGAACTGGCGGGCTATGTTTCGAAGGTCAGGCCGAAAGTGGAGGAGATGGCATCACAAGATGTCATGTGCACTTTCTTCGAGGTCACGACCGCTATCGCCTTCATGCATTTCAGGGATAAGGGCGCGGAGTACGCCGTCATCGAAGTGGGGATGGGCGGAAGATACGACGCCACCAACGTCATAATCCCGGATGTCTCCGTGATAACCAACATAAGCCTGGAGCACACAGAGTATCTGGGGGACACGATAGAGAAGATAGCCGCCGAGAAGGCAGGGATAATCAAGGAAGGAGTCCCGGTGGTGACACTATCAAGAGGCCCCGCGCTGGAGGTGGTGGAGGCCAGGGCCGCGGAGGCAGGGTCCGATCTGACGGTTGTCAAGGCGCCCGAGATAGTCTCCATGAGCCCTACCGGAACGGAATTCGTGTATGGGGGGGAGCGCTACACCGTAGACCTGGCGGGGAAGCATCAGGCCATAAATGCGGCCACTGCGGTCGAGGCTGTCCGTCTTCTCGGCGACGAGCGAACGGAGAAAGCGATCGCATCCGGGCTCAGGAACGTGTCCTGGCCGGCGAGGCTCCAGAAGCTCCCCGGGCAGCCCATAGTGCTTGACGTGACACATACCGAAGCAGGCGCCAGGGATCTGGCGGACGATATATCCAGGATATACGGGAAGGTGACGCTCGTCATCGGTGTCCTGACGGACAAGGATCTCAGGGGAATAGCGAAGAGCCTTGCGCCGGTGGTGAACAGGGCGGTGGTGGCCTCACCCGATTCCGAGAGGGCAATGCCCCTGGACACCGAGATGGCCCGTATATCCGAATATATGCAGAATGCGGAGACGGCTTCCACGGTCGGGGAAGCGGTCAGGAGGGCCCTTGAGATAAGAGGGGATGATACGGTGCTGATAACCGGTTCCCATTTCACCATAGGGGAGGCGATCAGATGGCTGGGGACATAGTCGAGATCCTGGATGCGTTGGCGCCCCTTTACGGCAGGGGGGCCTACCCCGGAAGGTCGATAGAGGGACTGAGCCCGGAATGGGATGCAGATCCGTTCCATGTGCTTATAGCTACGATACTTTCTCAGAGGACGAAGGATGCCAATACGCGCAAGGCATCCGACCGGCTGTTCTCGGAGTACGATTCGGTGGAGGAATTGGCGGAAGCGGACGAGGAGGCGGTTTGCGAGCTGATACGTCCCGCAGGGTTCCCCCGGCAGAAGGCATCAGGGATCATTGGATGCTGCAGGGTCCTCCGGGACGAGCACGGGGGCACGGTGCCGTCGGGAACGGAGGCGCTGCTGAGCCTCCCGATGGTCGGAAGGAAGACCGCCGCGTGCGTACAGGCCTATGCCATGGGGATCCCGGCAGTCTGCGTGGATACCCATGTCCACAGGATATCGAATCTCATGGGGCTCGTGGATACCAAGAACCCGGAGGAAACGGAGCGCGCACTGATGGAGATGACCCCCAGGGAAAGATGGAACGATATAAACAGGTATATCGTAAGGCACGGGCAGGAGATCTGCCTGCCGAACCGTCCTAGATGCGGGCGATGCCCCGTATCCTCGCATTGCGATCATGCGCAGAGCAATTCGGGGAGCGACGGGATTAATACTAATTAAGCCATCCTCAGGCCCGATGCATGAGGTCTCCGTGATATCGAACATTGTCTCCGCGATACAGAGGGAGCTGGAGAAATATGAGGCGGTGGGGGTCGAGGAGGTCGTTCTGATAATAGGGGATATGACCAGTCTCGGTACGGAGCAGATGCGGTTCGCTTACGAGGTCGTCACAAGGGGCACGATACTGGAGAAAGCCGAACTGATCATAGAGCGGGAAGCCGTGGAGGTCAGGTGCGCCGAATGCGGATACGAGGGGCCGGTGGAAGAGATCAGGAGCGATTTCAGCGAGCATACCATCCCGATACTGTCCTGTCCAGATTGCAGAGGTCGCGTCAAGGTGACCAAAGGACAGAGCTGCGGGGTTAAGAACCTCAAGATTTTGGAGGCAGAGGATGTATAAGTACAGGGACGAGGGGACGGCCGCCAGGATAATCGAGAAGATAGGGGCGATGAACGGTAAATTCACCTTCATGCATGTCTGCGGCACCCACCAGGACACCATAGTCCGATTCGGTCTGGAGGAGATGCTGGCAGATGTGGGCGTCGAGATACGCCAAGGTCCGGGCTGCCCGGTCTGCGTCACCACCAGCAAGGAGATAGGGGACGCCATACACATGGCACGCTCCGGCATCACGGTCTGCGCTTTCGGGGACATGATGAGGGTTCCCACCACGGTGGGGACGCTCAACGATGCGAAGGCTGACGGGGCGGACGTCAGAGTCGTGTACTCGATAGAGGACGCGGTCAAGATGGCATCGGAGGTCGATAGGGACCTGGTCTTCGTTGCCGTGGGTTTCGAGACAACCGCGCCTTCCACCTGCGTGCCGCTCCAGAAGGAGCTGCCCGAGAATTTCAGCATATACAGCTGCCACAGGATATGCCCTCCCATACTGAAGACTATATTCGATATGGGGGAAACAAAGGTCCAGGGGATGATAGAGCCGGGCCACGTGGCCGTTATAACCGGGACGGGGATGTTCCAGCCGCTTGCCAGGGAGTATAAGATGCCGCAGGTAGTGGCGGGTTTCGAGCCCCTCGATATACTCATGGCGTGCTATATGCTGTGCAGGCAGATCGAGGAGGGGAGGTGCGAGGTGGAGAACGAGTACACCCGTCTTGTAAAGCCTGAGGGCAACCCCAAGGCGTTGAGGCTGATGGAGATCACCTACGTTCAAGAGGACAGGGCCTGGAGGGGATTCCCGGTCATAGGTAAGAGTGCCCTTGCCCTCAAGAGCAAGTACGAATCCCACGATGCGACCAAGGTCCACCAGGACATCCTGTCCGGTGCGCCCGAGGTGGAGGCGGAGGCTCGCGGATGCAGATGCGGGGAGGTCCTCAGAGGTCTGATCAGATCAGAGGAGTGCCCCATGTTCGGCAGGGCATGCAAGCCCATGAGCCCGTCGGGCCCGTGCATGGTATCCGCCGAGGGAAGCTGCAACATCGCGTACCGTTTCGGTAAAATGAAGGTGTGAGCATGAATTCTGAAGAATGTGAAAAGATCAAAGTGCCAGATAAGAGAGTTTTCGTCATAACAAACGATTCCGCGGTGTTCCTGACGAACAAGTGGGTAAGTGCCTTCGACATGTTCGGAGGCCGCATGACCGAGGTGAAGAATCTGGTCAAGGACCTCTGCAACGAAGCGGACGTGTCCCTGGGCATCGTCTCGGGAAGGTTCGGATTCATACCCGCCAACTATGTGGTGATGCCTTACCCATGGGTGCCTGAATCGAAGGAGGATTTCGAACTGCTCCAGTCAAAGAGGGATTTCCTCGGTGCGATAAAGACGACAGCGAGCATAAAGGTAGGCGAAACCTACCTGTACGACAAGATAATCGTCTGCGTCCCGAAGGTCCTGTTCGAGATGGTCAAGGATGTTCTGCCCGACGACAGAGTGATAGCCGTCACTAACCCCCAGTTCAAGGAGGAGTGCGAGCGCAGAGGATGGTCATATTACAAGCGCGGCGGGTCCAGAGTGGGCAAGAAGAATGCCGAGGCCATAATCAGGGAGATCGAAGACTGGAACGCAGGCGCCTGAGCTCCTCTTTAGTCCCGTCATCCACGCGGTAGGAGTCTGTCACCTTGCCGATGGCCATGCGCAGGACGTCCTTCTCCAGAGTGCCGTTTCTGAATATGGGGGCCGTCTTCTCCGGGTACTTTATATAGCATTCCGAGAGGGCCCAAGCGATCCCCATCTTCAGATAGTATCCGTCGTGCCTTACGGAGGAGAGCATTCTCAGCACAGAGTCTATGTGCTCTTCGTCCAGGAAATATGATTTCATGATCACTGCGGCGAATCTCATTCCGAACTCGGTGCCGTCGTTATGATGTGCCTGAACCGAATCCCAAAGCACAGGGAGGTCCTTCTTGCTGAGTTTCAGGGCCGAGCAGAAGGCATCGCATACTGCCCAGTTATCCATCTTAGAAACGAATTCCTCTGCCAGTCGCATACGTTCCTCTATGTCCATCGGCGCAAGGCAGATGACCTGTCCTCTGATCATCTTCTCCTCTAATGAAGCGTCCTCGCTGGCGAGGTACTCGCGCCATTCCCCTTTAGAGACTTTCTTGGCGATCCTTCTGACGACGGGAGACCTGACACCCAACAGGTTCCCCGATCCAGGGATGATCTTCTTAGTGAATTCGCTGTATGCTTTGTCGGAATTCTCGAGGAGCTCGTTCCTGACCATCTCCCTGATGCCCATGCCCTATAATCCCGTGCAAAGGGTATATTCTTTGTCGGGCATAACCTCTCGTGATAATCAGCGCCAGCAGGAGGACCGACATTCCGGCGTTCCATTCGGAATGGATGATGAACCGTCTGAGGGATGGCAGGCTGATGGTCCGTAATCCTGGTTTCAGAGGCATAGTCTATGATGTGGATGTCAGCCCCGATAATGTGGACGCCATATTCTTCCTGACCAAGGACCCGTCCCCTATGGTGAGGAAGGTGGACGAGATATCGGAGATGGGGTACCGTCCATTCTTCCAGGTGACCATAACCGGGAACGGGAAAGCTTTAGAGCCGGGAGTGCCGGACTTGAGAAAGGCGGCAGATGCATTCAGGCGGATATCAGATAGGATAGGGCCTGAAAGAATGGTGTGGAGGTACGACCCTGTGCTGCTCTGTGAGGGCGCGGGGCCGGAGGAGCATGCGGACAGGTTCTCGGAGATCTGCTCGCTTCTGGAAGGTTATACGAAAAGGTGCATATTCGGATTCTTTGAACCGCATATCAAGCTGGGGGCCAAGATCGTATCCGGTGTTCTCCGGGAAGCATCGGCGGAAGAGAAGAGAGATGTCTCAACGGCCCTGCTACCTATAGCCGAGTCCGCCGGGATGGAGCTTACCTCCTGTTGTGCCGGAACCGCTCTTGAAAGTACGGGAGTCAGGGATGTCGGGTGCATAGACGAGGGCACCGTGCGCCGTTTCAACATACCATTCGCGAAGTACACAGTACCTCAGAGGGAGGGTTGCACATGTGTCAGGACATTAGATGTTGGAACATACGGCACATGCTTCCACGATTGCGTCTACTGCTACGCAAATCCCGCTTCGTCGGACAGACGGGCATCGGATCCCGACAGCATGATGCTGGGGGATTCCGTGAAGGAAGGGGACGAGACGGTCAGGGTCGGCAAGAGGCAGAGGCGTCTAAGCGACTTCTGATCCGCGACCTTCCCTTTCCAATTCCCTCTTCATGCGCTTGGGCGAGAAGAGATAGGCGTCCATGAATATGACCCAGCATATCTCGACGACAATGGATGCGGTAACGGGGAAAAGCGCCCTTCCGGGGACCAGGGCCGCGGAAACGGCCACGGCGGTTACCAGGGCTATGGCGATGCCCTTGTTCTTGTAAGAGGTCATAAGCACATCTGTGACCCTCTGCTCCCACGGTACCCCGGCTCTTCTCTCCATGATCTCCAGACCAAGACCCAGTCCGAAGGTTCTCACTGCCGCGATCCCCATGAAGGTCAAGAGCAGCAGAACCTCGCTCTTGAACATGTTGGCCGAGGCCCCAACCGAAAGGAATACGAGTATGAATATACAGGAATTCAAGAATATGGCGAGATTCTCCTTCTTTATCTCGATCTTCACAAGAAGGCGCGAAAGGAACAGCGGTATGACGACGACCTCGGCGACGGCTATGATGACGCCTGTCACATCGATGATCTTATCAAGCATGAGCCAGACCATGAAAGGTATGTAGATCACCGAAAGGAAGTAAACGGCTATGGTACCTCTGGCTGCGTGCTTCATATCCCCTCTGAGTATGTAGGACAAAGGCACAACAGATGCCGCAAAGGGGGTAAGGCCGATGAAGACGAGGCCGACCTTGAACGCCTCGTCGGTGAAGAAAAGGGAAGCGACCAGGGGGATGGACGAGGCCACCAGCATGCTCAGGACGACAGCCCTCAGCACGGATCTCGGGTCGTCTGCGGGATTCAGTCCTTTGTAGGAGATCCTGGAAAGGGAGACGGTCATCATGATCGCTAGGATAAGGATCGTGACATTGCTCCTCACATCCGCAGATATGTCCGGGAAGTAGCCGCTGAGCCCCATGGCGAGTGCCACGATCAAAGCCAGGGACATCATGAACGTCCCTCTTCCCAGAAGACCTTTTACAGACATGTGGGCTGTGACCGGCGATTGTCAATATATATTCTTTCCGTGCCATCAAACAAAGGCGCATGACGCAAGGATATTAACGAAGTGTCGCTTACGATATCACCTATGGAAGAGGTCAGGCCCGTCAAGGCGGGCTGGTACAATGCATTCAGGCCCTGGACGCTGCATGGGGCGGTTGTTCCGGTGCTCATCGGAGGGGCGGTGGCGTACCACCATATGCCGGATTCTTTCAATCCGGCCATATTCATACTCATACTGATCGGCGGTTGTCTTCTGCAGTCCGCCGCGAATCTTCTCAATACATACGGGGACTTCGAGAAGGGAATAGACACGGAGGAGAATCATACAAGGTCCCCGGAGCTCGTCACAGGGGCCCTGAGGCCCAGGAGCGTCCTGTACGCCGGCGTTGCCTGTTTGGGAATAACCGCTCTGCTGGGTCTTATCTTCATATGGTATTCCGGACCGGAGATACTGATCATAGGCTTGGCGGGGATGGCCGCCGCGGGACTTTACACCGTAGGGGTTGCCTACAAGTACAGAGGGCTCGGCCAGATATCGGTCTTTGTGATGATGGGTCTTCTGATGCCCCTGGGAACCTACTTCGTACTGACCTACCAATTCTCCCCGGACCCGGCGATCGTTGGCCTTCCCAACGCATTCTTCATAGCCGCGGTCCTGTGCGGCAACGAGATGCGGGATTTCAGGACGGACCTGGAAGCGGGCATCGGGACCCTGTGCGGCAGGATAGGCTACGAGAGGGGCCTCAAGCTCTACTGGGCCGAGAACACTCTGCCTTACGCTATACTCGTTATCGTAGTGGCGGCGGGCCTCGCCCCCTGGACAGCGCTCGCGGCATTCGCATCCCTGGGACTCTGGTACAAACTGATCAGGAACAGCAGGAAGGCGGAGGATGACAGGCGCGCGGCGTTCATGATGGTCCCCGCGGCATTCAAGCTCAATTGGGTGTTCGGTGCCCTTCTGACCGCAGGATATTTGATTGGGATCATCTTCCTATAGGTGCTGATATGGAAGAAGACAAGAAGGCCGGCAACCAATTCGAGGGAAAGGACGTCTATGTGAAGGACGTCTTCAACGATATAGCTCCGTACTACGACAAGATGAATGATATAATGTCCGTGGGTATGATCAAGCGCTGGCACAAATTCATGTTCAAGAAGGCGGGGGACATAACCGGATTCTCGGTCCTGGATGTGGGCACGGGGACAGGGGAGCTCGCATTCATATCGGCGAGGAAGGTCGGTCCCGGAGGCAGGGTCACCGGATTGGACATAACGCCGGCCATGCTGGAGATGGCGAAGCAGAAGGTCGGGGACCTGGATCTTCCGACGGAAGTGGAGTTCGTCATCGGGGATGCTCTTGATATGGAGTTCGGGGACGATCTATTCGATCTGGTCACATCCGGATACATGCTCAGGAATGTGACCGACATACAGAAAGCGGTTAACGAGATGTACCGTGTCCTCAAGCCGGGAGGCTTGGCAGTGGTGGCAGAACTGGCGAAGCCCAGGAACAGGGTCATACAATGGGGGCACAAGGTGTACCTGAATCGTGTTGTGCCTTTCTGGGGCAGGAAGTATGACAAGGGCAAGGTAATAGACGGAAAGCAGCCTGCCTATGACTGGCTGACCTCGTCCCTGGAAGGCTTCCCTTACGGCCCGGAGATGCTGGGGATATTCAGGAATGCCGGTTTTACGGATGCGGAGTGCTACGTGAGGTCCATGGGCGCCGTCAACATATACGTCGTCCGCAAGCCGGGGAAGGCTCAGTAGCCCCCTCTATCTCAAGCAGCGATTCCTTCATATCTGTGCCGTAAAGATAGTTGCCCGTGCTCCCGTCGGATCTCACTGCCCTGTGGCAAGGTATCACTATAACTATCGGATTGGCTCCGCAGGCGCTGCCGGCGGCCCTCACGGCCCTCGGTCTGCCCGCCCGATGAGCTATCCAGGCATACGTTTGGGTCTCGCCGTACGGTATCTCGGATATGGCCTTCCATACTCTCTTCTGGAAATCTGTGCCTTCGGCGCGGATCTTGATATCGAAAGCTCTCCTCTTTCCGGAAAGGTATTCGGAGATCTCTTCAAAAGCTCTCCTAGCTACTTCGGAGGATTCGCTTTGCCCATCATTGAGGCGCATGCCGGTAACGCATTCTCCGTCGTCCTCTATGGCAAGAGTGCCGAAAACGGTGGGGAAATAGGAAACGCTCATGGCGCTGATGTATGGGCCCCGCGCATCTAAAGATATTCCGCGCCGCTCTTAACGGGAGTCTTCAGTTTATTTATACGGAAGCACATAGACAGATCATGGGCAACATCCGCGGCTATGAGAACGATTCTCTGATCATCGGCAGATTCCAGCCGTTGCACAAAGGGCATATGGAGGTCATAAGAAAGGTCTCCCGGGAGTCGGACCACGTGACCATAGGCATAGGGAGCGCGCAGTACTCCCATACCAAGGAGAATCCTTTCACCGCCGGAGAGCGCTACAGCATGATCGCGGAGACCCTCAAGGCAGAAGGGATCAAGAACTGTTACATAGTCCCTGTCGAGGATCTGAATCGTTATTCGATATGGGTGTCCCAAGTAGTATCTATGTGCCCCAAGTTCACCAGAGTGTACTCGAACAACCCATATACACGCCGGCTGTTCGCGGAGGCCGGGTTCGAGGTGCGGGACTCGCCTCTCTATAACCGTTCGGAATACTCCGGTACGGAGGTCAGGAGAAGGATCAAGTCCGGTGAGAACTGGAGCACCCTGGTCCCCGAGGCGGTAGCGGAGATAATCGATGAGATCGACGGTGTGGAGAGGATCAAACAGCTCGGCGGGGAACAGGAGAATGGGATCTGAGACCGAGGAGACCGGACAAATACTCAGAAAGAGGAGAATGACGCTGGCACTTGCCGAGTCATGCACCGGAGGGGGCTTGGGGGAGATGATAACGTCGGTCCCGGGGTCCTCCGATTTCTTCCTGGGCGGTGCGATAGTCTATTCCAACAGCGCCAAGGAGTCCGTCCTTGGAGTGAGACGCTCCACTTTGGAGCGTTACGGGGCCGTGAGCGCAGAGGCGGCATCGGAGATGGCTGAAGGTGCCAGGAGGATCTTCGGGGCTGATATCGCTGTGGCGATAACCGGCATAGCGGGGCCCGGCGGCGCAACAGAAGGGAAGCCTGTCGGTCTGGTATACACAGCCGTATCGTTTAGAGGGTGCACCGACACAAGGGAGCACAGGTTCGCCGGCGACAGGGCGGGCATCAGAAGGATGTCGGCCGAGAGTGCATTATTACATATGCGCAGCGCGTTAGATAATTGATGTCAGAGAGATACAGCCGTCAGATACCCCTCGTCAGCGCAGAGGGGCAGGAGCGCCTAGCCGGATCCAAGGTGGCGATCATAGGATGCGGGGGCCTCGGGTGCAATGTGATGACCCAGCTGGCAGTGGCCGGAGTGGGGGAGATGGTGCTCGTGGACAGGGACACGCCCTCGGAATCGGATCTCAACAGGCAGTTCGTATACGCCGGAAGAAGGTCCGCTCCCAAGGCCGAGCTCGCTGCGGAATGGGTGCGACAGGTGTCGGAGAGAACAGAAGCGGTCCCGATGAACCTGGAGCTGGACCGCAGGAACGTGGCATCGATCCTGAAGGGATGCGATGTCGCCGTGGACTGCCTGGACAACAATGAGTCAAGGCTTGTGCTTAACGCCGGAGTGCAGAAGGAGGGAATACCTCTCGTGCACGGCGCGGTTGACGGGCCGCTGGGGCAGGTCACGGTCATAGTCCCCGGCAAGACAGCATGTCTGGAATGCTTCCTTCCAGAGATTAAGTCCGGAATGATACCCGCCATAGGCTCTGTGGTATCCGTGATCGGCGGGATCGAGGCGACGGAGACTATAAAGATGATCTCCGGGAAGGGGAAACCCCTGGTAGGCAGGCTCCTGTCGGCGAAAGCGAGCACGTGGGACATAAGGATCGTGGAGCTGGAGAAGCGCCCCGGCTGCGAAGGTTGCTCCGGGAACGACTGATATTAATACGCCTTCTTCCGATTAGACCGATATGGAGCTCATCAGGACGGGAAAGGTCAAGGAAGTCTACGCCGTCGACAGAAAGACGCTGGAATTCGTTTTCACGGACAACATATCGGTCTTCGACAAGATCATACCGTCCAGGATCCCGCATAAAGGGAATACCCTGTGCCGGACCGCGAAATTCTGGTTCGACCTCCTGGAGGCCAAGGGGATAAAGACCCATTTCGGCGAGTATATCCCGCCCAACAGGATGAAGGTCAAGAGGCTCAATATAATCGAGGATTACGATAGGATACACACGGAAACGGTCAACTATCTGATACCTCTGGAAGTGATCTGCAGGCATTACGCTGCAGGTTCCCTCATGGACCGCATAAAAGCGGGCAGGATAAAGACGGAGGACCTGGGATTCCCGAAAGGGCACACCGTGAAATACGGGGAGAAGCTCCCCCGCCCCTTCGTGGAGACCACCACCAAGCTGGAGGCCCACGACCGAGAGCTGACCGAGGAGGAGGCCAAGAGAATAGCCGGCCTCACCGATGAAGATTACAGGGAGATCGTGGAAACTGTCCTGAGGATAGATGCGATCATAGCGGAGGAAGTGGCCAAGAGGGGCCTGATCCATTGCGACGGCAAGAAGGAGTTCGGTTATGACGAGGACCGCAGGTTGATCGTGATAGATACCTTCGGCACATTGGACGAGGACCGGTGGTGGGATGCCGCTGAGTACGCCAAGGGTAAAATGGTGGAGCTGAGCAAGGAGTTCGTCCGCCAGCACTACCGCGAGACGGGATACCACGGCGAACTGATGGCCGCAAGGGAGAAGGGAGCCGCGGAGCCGGACATACCCGCACTGCCCAAGGAAGTCGTGGACAGGGTCAGCGATCTGTATGTGGAAGTCTACGAGAGGATAACCGGGCAGAAGTTCTGATCATTCTGCTCGGACTATCGCCCGCTTCTCTCCGACGGAGCACTCGGTATTATCGAGTATCTCCACTACGGACAGTTTGTCCCCGTCCTTTACGAAGAAAGGATGGCACAGGCTCCAGTTGGTGCATCCGACCTCCGAGCATTTGGCGTGCTCGAAGGTTATCTTGCTGCCGTCTATGGCGTATTTCCTTTCGACGCAGACACGCATCGGGACCTTCACGACCACCACGGCCCTTACGCCGCCCTCGTGCATCTCGCACTCGTGATGCACGTCCCTGAGCTCGGTGATCTCGTACATCCTGCCGACCTCCAGGTTGAAGCACACGTTCTTGAATCTGCATTCGCGGCATTCGAGGGCAGGGCCGAGGTAATAGAACCTGTTGCCCGCCTTCGCCTGCGATTCACCTATAAGCGTTACCAATACCATTTCCATACCTCAGATGACGTGGGTGGCCTTAGCCAGTTTCTCGGCGGCGGCTCTGGTCAATCCGTCATCGCCTATGATTGTGGTCCTGTCCTTCCTGATCTTGTGCATGTAAGTCAACGCATCGATGACGTCTTCCGGACCCAGGCCGAGGCCGGCGGCGTCCACCGGGGCCCCTATATCCGTCAGTGCATTCCTTATTCTCATCCAGTCCTTTCCGTGGAGATACGTCATCATTATGGATCCCACACCGCACTGCTCTCCGTGCATGGCCTTACCGGGATGCAGGGTGTCGAGGGCGTGGGAGAACATGTGCTCCGAACCGCTGGTTGGCCTTGAGCTGCCGGCCACGGACATGGAGACTCCTGAGAGGATTATCGGCTTAAGGACGAGCCACGTGCACTCTTCGTCGTCGGGCCTTATGGCCTTCGAGTTCTCGATTATGGTCTCAGCGGCCATCATGGACATCTGGTACGCCGAGGAGCTGAAGAATTCGTTGTTGTTCTTGCGCGACATCTCCCAGTCCGCCAGAGCGGATATGTTGGATATCACGTCGGCGCAGCCGGACACGAGATATCGGAAGGGCGCAGCGGTTATCACGCCCGTATCTGCGAGTATCCCCATGGGTGAGACGGCTTCGACCGATTTCGATTTTGTGCTCGACTTGAGGGATGCTCTGCCGGAAGCTATGCCGTCATGAGATGCCGAGGTAGGTATGCTTATGAAATGCACACCGAGCTTCTTGGCCGTGAGCTTGGCCGTGTCTATCTTGTTGCCTCCTCCGACAGCGAGGATGAAACGGCATCCCGTCTCTCTGCCCAGTCTTACCGCGTTGTCGACGCATTCGAAGGTGGCGTTGCCGGAAAGGTGCACGGTCATATCATAACCGCCGTCGGACATGAAATCCTCCACATCCTTCCCGGCGGACTTGTAGGTGTTCTCACCTGTGATCATGAGGCCGGGCCCGGAGAAACCGAGGCTTATGCTCATATCAACTATCCTGGGCAGCACCTCATGACCGACCAGTATGCTTCGGGGGAATACCATTTCCCTTGATTTTGTGAACGGTTCTTCCATCGGGCACACCTTTGCGCCTATACCCCTGAAAAGATATAAAACTACACACGGGCATCATTGGCTCATGAAGGCCACACTTATTGTAGGCAGTGCTAGGAAGGAAGGCAGCACGGAGATACAGTGCGAGGCCTTGGCCGATGCCTTGGAGGAAGAAGGCTTCGACGTCAGCGTGATCCGGCCTTACGATATGGAGATCAGGCACTGCACAGGATGCAACAGATGTTTCACCGAAGGAAAGTGCTACATCAAGGATGACATGCACATAATATACGATGCGGTGAAAGGATCCGACCTCGTGGTCCTGGGCACACCGGTCTATTTCTCGGGGCCGTCATCCATAATAAAACAGGTAATAGACCGTTTCCAGCTCTACTGGCACATTGAGGATGAGGAACCTCCGAAGAAATATGTGGCACTTGTCTCCACCGGAGGCAGCAGGAATCCGCGGTTCGAGAATGTCACCTCGATCTGCAGGGCCTTCGCCTTCTCGATCAATGCCAAGTGGGGAGGCGAGTCCATGGTGGAGAACACCGACGGAGAGGATATATCCCCGGCCGGAAAAGAAGCTTACAGATTCGGCAAGGCCCTGGCATTGAAGATCAAAGGGCAGATATGAAGCGACGTTCGGCGACTACTGGTACTTTCTCGGAATAGGGCAGGATCTCCGCGATCCCGGAAAGCCTGTCCCATTGCCCGGGACCCATGGTCCCGTCGATATCGATGACAGCTGCAGAATCGAATCCCAGGGATACCAGTTTTTCCAATGCCGACTCCGGGCTGCACATTCTGGGGGTAATCAGCCGGGAATTGACTATGGCGGGAACGATGCCATCCGAGACCGAGTGCATATCCTTCAGATCCTCGTCGGAAGTGAGATGGTAGGGCACCAGGATCGTATCGGCCTCGCTGTTGAAAACATCGAAAAGGTCGTCCGCATCTTTGACACAGGTCATGAGCCAGATCTTGTATTTTTTGACTCTTATATTCTTCACGACATCCGCTCTGAACTCTCCCTCTGCAATGCCGCGGACATCCACTGCAAGAAAAGGGACCTTCCTGTCTATTCTGCTGTCAGGACCGGAGATCAGCTCAAGATAGTCCGCGGTTCCGCTGGAGTCACGGCCAAGGCGGCCCGCGGTAATTCTCCCCTCCGTCCTGAAGACGGCCGCAGCAGGTATCTCCTGTATCATCATCCGGTCGGAATCCCGTATCTTCAGATATGTCTTTGTGCTCCGTTGCTCCCGGACGGCGGGTGTCGTAGGATGTCAACCATTTAATAAACGGTAAACGCTGATAATTCACAGGTGATATGGATGGCAAAACGTAGGGAGATATACCACTGCGAGGTCTGCGGGAACATTGTTGAGGTCGAGGTCGGAGGAAAGGGCGCCCTGGTCTGCTGCGGCAAGGACATGAAGCTCCTGTCCGCCCAGACGGCTGATATGACCCTCGAGAAGCACGTGCCTTATATTATGAAGGAGAAGGGAGGATACAGGGTCAGAGTGGGCAAGGAGACCGCCCATCCGATGATGGAGAAGCACTACATCTCGTACATCGAGATCTGCGCCGACGGCATCATCATGAGGAAGTATCTCAACCCGGGGGACGAGCCCGAAGCCTTCTTCAAGACAGACGCCGCGAAGGTCGAGGCATGGGAAGTCTGCAATATACACGGGCTTTGGAAAGCTTAAACTCAATCAAAAACAGCGGGCTATGCCCGCTCTTACTTCATCCCATTTTGCGCTTGGTAGGTGAAGGTTTTTTATCAACGTAACTGTACAGATGTCTTGAGGTTAAGGAATATGTCCGAAAAAATGACCCAATGGAAAGGAAAACTGAGTGCCAGCCCCTACAATGACAGGGTGCTGCCGCTACTTTCCCATAAAGTCGAGATTCTGGACACGACGCTGAGGGACGGAGAGCAGGCGCCGGGCATAGCCCTGTCCATGTCGGACAAGATCGCCATTGCGAAAGCCCTCGACGACCTCGGTGTGGATGAGATAGAGGCTGGTTTCTCTGCCTCCGGCAAAGAGGAAAAGGAGACCCTGAAGAGAATAGCAGGCCTCGGCCTGACATCCAGAGTATGCTCTCTGGCCAGGTCCACCGTGTCTGATATAGACGCGGTGATAGACACAGGGCTGGATTACATTCACACGTTCATAGCGACCTCCGACATACATCTGGAGAGGAAGCTCAAGATGACGAAGGAGCAGGTCCTGGAAAGGGCGGTCTCTGCAGTGCAGTATGCCAAGGACCACGGCCTGAAGGTGCAGTTCTCATGCGAGGACGCCACCAGAAGCGATCTGGACTTCCTGAAGAAGGTGTACGGGGGCGTGGTGGAGGCAGGTGCCGATGTGATCGACATACCCGACACGGTGGGGGTGATGTCCCCCCGTTCCATGGAGTTCCTGGTATCTGAGATCTCCAAATCGGTCAAGGTGCCTATAGCGGTGCACTGCCACAACGACATGGGGCTCGCAACGGCGAACTCCATAGCCGCGGTGGAGGCCGGAGCGTCCCAGGTCCACGTATGCGTGAACGGTCTGGGTGAGAGGGCGGGCAACGCACCTCTGGAAGAGGTAGCCGTGCTTCTCTTCATCAATTACGGTATCTCGACCGTTGACCTGTCCAAGATAGGTCAGGTCTCCAAGGCGATATCCAGGTACACAGGCTATCCGATAGAGTATACGAAACCGATCATAGGCAGGAATGCATTCGCCCATGAGTCCGGGATACACGTGCACGGCATGCTGGCAGATTCCTCGACATATGAGGCCTTCCCGCCCGAGCTGGTCGGAATGGACAGGAACATCTCCCTGGGCAAGCATTCCGGGGCACATTCCGTGAGGGAGAGGCTGGACCGCATGAGGGTCGATTTCCCTGAGGATAAGATGTCCGAGCTGATGGACAGTATGAAGGCCATAGCGGTGGGCGGCAAGAAGATAGATGACATAGAGCTTGCCGTGATAGCCGACAACGTCCTTTGGAAGGACAGAGTCCAGCACTCTGTGGTCCTGAAGGAGTTCGTGGTCATAACAGGCAAGAACGTCACGCCCACAGCAACGGTAACCATAGAGATGGACGGCAAGAAGAACACAGTGTCCCAGGTCGGCCTGGGCCCGGTGGATGCGGCCATGAGCGCAATAAGGGACGCAGTGAACGGGAACGTATCACTGGAGGAGCTGCGCCTGGATGCGATAACAGGAGGCAGCGACTCCATATGTGAGGTATCTGTCCTGGTGAAAGATGCCAAGGGCGACGGGAGCATATCCGCAGGAAAAGCCGTCGGTCTGGATATCGTCAACACATCGGTCGACGCCATCATGGAAGCCATAAACAGAGACCATTCCAGGAGGAAATCACAGTGAAAGGCAAGACCGTAGCGGAGAAGATACTCTCCAAGAAATCGGGCCAGGACGCCAGGGCCGGGGATATAGTGGAGGCGGAAGTGGATTTCGTTATGGTTAACGACGTCACGGGACCGATAGCCTTCAGGCAATTCGAGAGTCTGGGGCTTCCGCCCAAGAAGGAGAAGATCGTGCTCATACCGGACCACTACGTCCCCAACAAGGACATAGCATCCGCCGAACAGGCCAAGGAGATGAGAGAGTTCGCGCGAAGGCACGGCATAGAGAATTACTTCGAAGTGGGGAGATCGGGAGTCTGCCATCAGATCATGATCGATGAGGGCTTCGCGGCCCCCGGCAGGCTGATCGTCGGAGCCGATTCCCATACCTGCACCTACGGAGGTCTGGGAGCATTCTCCACCGGTATAGGGTCGACGGAGGCCGCAGCGGCCTTTGCGACAGGCAGGCTCTGGTTCAAGGTCCCGGAGACCATCAGGATCGAGCTTACGGGAAAATTCCGCAAGGACGTCGGAGGAAAGGACCTGGTGATCCGGCTCATAACCGACATGGGAGTCGACGGGGCGATATACCAGGCATGGGAGTTCGGAGGTCCGGGGTCGAAGGATATCCCGGTATCGGACAGACTGACCATATGCAACATGGCCATAGAGGCAGGTGCCAAAGCGGGCATATTCCCCTGTGATGCCAAGACCGACGAGTACGTGAAGGACAAGGTCAGAGGGGATTATGAAGCGGTCGTCCCCGATAAGGACGCGGTCTACGTCAAAGTGCTGAGATACGATCTTTCGGAGCTGGAACCCATGGTGGCGTGCCCCCATCTGCCGGAGAACGGCCGTCCGGTCAGAGAGGTGGATGTTGCGATAGATCAGGCATATCTCGGCTCCTGCACCAACGGCAGGATAGAGGATATGAGGATAGCCGCGGAGATAATCAGGGGAAGGAAAGTGGCGACCGGGGTGAGGATGATCGTTGTCCCGGCGAGCCCCTCCGTCCAGAGGGCGATGATCGATGAAGGGCTGATGACCGTGTTCATGGATGCCGGCGCATTCGTATCCGGCCCGACCTGCGGCGCATGTCTCGGGGGATACATGGGGATACTTGCCGAGGGAGAGAAAGCAGTCTCATCCACCAACAGGAACTTCGTCGGGAGGATGGGCCACAAGGGCTCAGAAGTGTATCTGGCCGGCCCCGCGGTCGTGGCGGCCTCTGCGATCCTTGGCCGCATAGCAGTACCGGAGGACCTGCCATGACCGTCTATAAGGGAAAGGTCTGGAGATTCGGGGACCACGTGGACACGGATCAGATCATACCCGCAGAGCGTTTGGTATCCGAGAACCTTAAGCGTCTCGGTGACTTTGCCTTCGAGAAGGTCAGGCCCGGAATCGCGGAGAAGATGCAGAAGGGTGACATAATAATCGCCGAAAGGAATTTCGGATGCGGCTCTTCCAGAGAGCATGCCCCTTTGGCGCTTATTGATGCGGGGATCTCCTGTGTGGTGGCTGGTTCCTTCTCAAGGATATTCTTCAGGAATTCCATAAACACAGGTCTGGCACTTGTTGAATGCAACGTCGATATACAAGAGGGCTCGGAAATAGAGGTCGATACTTCGGCGGGTACCATAAAGGATCTGAGCAACGGCAGAGTGTATAATTTCAAGAAGCATCCCGAATTCATCCGCGAGCTCATTGAATCCGGCGGGCTGATAGAGACGATAAGGAGAAGAAAATGAAGCATCTGGCACTTATACCGGGTGACGGCATAGGAAAGGACGTTACCGATGCGGGGATGCAGGTCCTGGATGCAGTGTCCGAGATATCGAGCTTCAATTACGATGCGGAGCTTTTCGACATAGGCTCCGAGAGATACCTGGCTTCCGGGACCCTTCTGGAGGCGGGGGAGATTGAGGCGCTGAGATCCAAGGATGCGATATACTTCGGGGCCATCGGGGACCCGAGGGTTAGACCCGGGGTTTTGGAGCAAGGTGTGCTTCTGAGGCTCAGGTCCGCACTGGACCAGTACATAAACTTCAGGCCAGTGACGTCGATCCATCCATACGTGCCACTTAAGAGGGAGACGGACTTCGACATACATTTTCTCAGGGAGAACACGGAGGATTTCTACATGGGAATGGGCGGCAGGGTATCCTCGGGAGGGGATCTGGAACTGTCAGCCTCCAGGAGGATGTACGATCTGAAGATATCCCTGCATCTGGATGCAGACGTGGAAGAGGATTTCGCAGTGGAGCTGGGCCTTCTTTCCAGGAAAGGCGTCGAAAGATTCGCCGAATATTCGTTCAGGCACGCCGAGTCCCTCGGGCAGGACAGAGTGACCCTTGTCGACAAGGCCAACGTCTGCACCGGAATATACGGATTCCAGAGGGAGATCTTCAAACAGAAGGCCAAGGAGCACGATATGGAGCTGGACTTCATGTTCGTAGATGCCATGGCCATGGCGATGATAACGCGTCCCGAGAGATACGGCACCGTTGCCGTCCCCAATCTCTTCGGCGACATACTCACAGATCTGGGGGCACAGCTGCAGGGAGGCCTGGGACTCGGAGCCAGCGGGAACATAAACCCGGAAGGTGTGAGCATGTTCGAGCCCATACACGGTTCTGCGCCCGATATCGCGGGGAAGGGCATAGCCAATCCCATAGCCGCAGTGATGGCCGTCAAGATGATGCTAGATAATCTCGGATGCCCGGAGGAGGCGGAGATGGTCAGGAAGGCCGTATCCGGATGCCTGGCTGAGGGGAAGGTCACCCCGGACCTGGGCGGCAAGCTCAATACTTGGCAGGTGGCGGACGACATAGCCGCCCGCATCCTGAAGGGATGAGTATGAGGCTCGAGATAAGGGCGGAGTACGGGGACGAGGGTACGGCGAGAGCCGTATTCGCCGCCCTGATGCCCGACAACAAAGGCTACGTCGATTCCCGGAGATCCGGAAGGCAGCTGCTATTCGTCATCGAATCGCCGGACGCAGGTTCTATGAAGAACTCTGCAGACGACCTTCTGGCATGCCTCAAGGCGGCGGAGAATTCCGCCGGTTTAGTCTCCGGTCCCGCTGCGGACCTTTACTGCGACGCCCTTTGACATACTGGCTATCTCGTCTGCCGTAAGCAGCGCACGTCCCGTGGCCACAAATCTGTCCTCGGCATCGGTAACGATCACTTCTTCCATGGGCCTGATCTCGGGGTCCGCGGAAAGGACGAACCTGCAGAACGCATTCCTTCCCTGGGAAACGAACGGAACGGCATCGTCGTTCACCGTTATCCTCATATGGGGGGCCGGTACCGCGGACAGTATCCTTCTGGCACCTTCCTCTCTGAGGGTGAACAGTCCGTCCCCGGCGCGCATTGAGAGAACGTGCTCCCCTTCAGAGATGACATTCCTGATCTTACCGGTCTTGCGGCTAGTAACCAATTCGATCCTGCCCCTTATCAAGGCATCTGCGGCATCATTGCCGAATTGATATCTGGCAACGGCCCTCGCTCTCTCCACGCCTACGTCGTACCCTTCTCCTTCGGTCTCGGTGTCCACAGGCCACATCACGACCTCCTCGAATCCTGCCTTCTCTAGGAAACATGATAGTAGATCGTCCTCCTCCTCGCCAATATCATACTCCCTCTGCATAGGGAATACCGACTGTGCCAGAGGGTAGATCTCATCCAGCTCTGCCGGTACGGGGCCGAAGGGAGATATCACGATAGGTGTGAAACCGGCCCTTCTGCAGGCATCGAACTCCTCTGCGTAGCATCTGCTGTAAGGCTTCCCGCTCTCCAGGAACAGGGCGGCCTTCTTTGTGGGAGGCACATATCTCGAGGTTATCCTTTGGGAATACCTCAGGAAGGATGGTCTCCCCCTTGTCTCCACGCCGGAGTAGAACATGGCGCCGTCCCTGCTGATAGGTTCGGTCCTCTCCAGGAACTCTGAGTAATCATAGAGTCTTCTCAGTCCCTCCAGCAGAGCGGGGTGGGACCTGCACCTGTTCTCCGCGAGCTCCCACAGCCTTCCCTCGGACAGATACCTCTTCACTGTGTTCATCTCGCCTCGGATCTGATACAGGTTGTGGCGTGCTATCGCCTTCTCCCTGTCCTTCTTGTCCAGGGCTCTCAGGGATTCCACGGTGTGCCCTCTGCATGCAGGGCAGTCGCAATCCAGATGCTTCATGTCCCCAAGGCGGTGCGTTCCGTCTATGAACATGAGCCTGTCGTCCCTGGCGAATTTGGCATACGATGCGGAGTCGAAGAGATCGCATCCCATGAGAACGGAAAGAGCCAGCACCATGGGGTGGCCCGCACCGAATAGGTGCACGGGGCGGTTGGGGTTGAGTCCGATCTTTGATGAGATGACCACGTCGACAAGCTCCGAGAACCTGTACTGCTCCATCAGAGGGACGACGCCGCCCACAGGGTGCACGTCCACGTCCATGGAGGCCATCCTTCTGGCGCATTCCGTCCTGAGGTCATTGTACACGGAGCCCTGCACGACTCCGTTGATCATCATATCCTCCTTCATGGAGACGGCCTCAGCGGTCCTCTCTAGAGTAACGTCAACGGCGTTCTTGGTCTTCTCCTCGCTCCACGAAGGCTCGGTGAAGATATCGAGAACGGTCCCTATGTCCGTGCCTATGGCCTTCTGGAATTCTATTATCTCTTTGTTGGTGACCTCGACCTCTCCGTACATATGGCTCTGGAACGTTCCGGAGTCGGTCATTATGACGCCGTCATAGTCGAGCATCTTGTGCAGACCTTCGGACAAGGCCCTCTGCTTGAGATCCTCGTTGTTCCTTATGATGTATGAATTTGTGATGAGGGCCTTGAACCCGAACTCCTCATAGAGCTCTCTGGGCGTGACCGTGAATATCTTGGGGTTGACGACCGGCAGCAGGGCAGGAGTCTCTATCTTACCCGATTTTGTGGTGAGCACGCCCATTCTGGCGAGCCCGTCTCTTCCTGTTATCTCGAACATCAGACTGCCATCGGCTATCTGATTTAAAGGATTCTGTCCTTTTCCATCTCCGCATACACTTTGGCTATGGCGTTCTTCATCAATATGTCGGGTATATCCTCGATATGATCCTCATTCCAATCTAGGCCCGAATCGATCATTATGGGGACAGGCTTCCCGTCGCACCCGCAGCTGCCCTCGTCAGGCTCGGGCATCTTGATATCCAATCCGCTCAGGATCTCCGGTACGCTCCTCCCGTTGATGTAGACCATGTTCCTCTCGCCATCGGTGGCGAATCCCGTGTAGTATTTCACGGATATGTCGGCGCTCTGCATCTCAAGCACCAGAGCTCTGACATAACTTTCCATCTCTCCGACGGTCTTCCTTCTGATACCCTCCGATCCGATGGGCCCACCGGAGTACCTGTACTCAATGTCCAACATAGCCATGCCGTACGTATCTGAAAGTGTGTTCATAAAATGACCGCAGGAGCAGAATTCGGTTGTAGCCCTGGCAACATATAAATCGGGTGATGGCGAATCGGGAACATGGAAGGCGAGGGGGAGTTCAAGCTCGTTATACTCATGAGGTCCGACCTCAAGATGTCCAAGGGCAAGACGGCCGCACAGGCTGCCCATGCTGCCGTTACGTGCGCGCTAGCGTCGAAGAAGAACGACAGTAGGACCTTCGACAGATGGATGTCCGAGGGTCAGAGGAAGGTCGTTCTCAAAGTGTCCTCCCTGCAGGAGCTCTACGAGTTCAAAGCGATCGTCGATGCCCAGAGGATCACCAATTCTCTGATAACGGATCAGGGCAGGACGGAGGTTCCCGCGGGTTCCGTTACCTGCATGGGCATAGGCCCAGCCTCGAATGCCGTTCTGGACAAGATCACCGGCGGGCTTTCGATGCTGTGATCAGGGCCTTGAGATCCTTGGAGGTCCGGACAACGTCCTTTTGAGAGACCACCGCTGATACGAAGGCAACACCGTCCGCTCCGGCCTTGACGACGGAGGAGGCGTTCTCTTTGCTCATACCGCCTATCGCCACAATGGGGATGCTCACGGCCAAATGCATCTCGTTGAGAAGCTCCAATCCTGCGGCAGGGTCCGCATCCGCTTTCGTTTTCGTTTCGAATACAGTAAGGCCGAGATAATCCGCGCCGTCCCTTTCCGCTTTGAGGGCATCCTCCACGCTCTTGACGGATGCTCCGATTATGAAGTCCGGGGAGACCAGTTTCCTGGCATCGGATACGGGTATGTCGCTTTGGCCCAGATGCACCCCGTCAGCCTTGGACAGGATCGCAATATCCAGTCTGTCATTGACTATGAACAGCTTCCCGCTGCTGTCGGCTATCTTCCTTATCTCCTTGGCCCATTCGAGGAGCTGTCCGCCGTCGGCATGTTTGTCCCTGAGCTGCACGACGTCTGCTCCCCCCTCGTATGCGAGGGCTGCGATCTCAACCGGCGATCTTCCGAGCGATACATCGGGGTCGGTGACTACATAGAGACTGTACACAATTCGTACCTCCTCCTGTCGTCAGCAACCCCCCCTTCCATGTTGTAAAGGGCGTCGAAGAACAGCGGTTTGAATGTGCCAGGCCCCTGAGCTTTCTCTCCGGCCAACTCTCCTGCGATGCAGAATGCGGATATGGCCGCGGCAACGGAATCGACGGATGCGCCCTTCGTTCCCGCATAGCATCCCACGACCGCGGAGAGCATGCACCCTGTGCCAGATATGCGGCCCATGAGCTCATGTCCATTAGAAAGCGAATAGGTCCTTTTTCCGTCGGAGACGTAGTCCACGGGCCCGGTCATGCCGACGACCGTACAGGTCCTCTCGGCCAGGGTCTTGGCGGCCATTGCCCCGGAGCCTCCCGCGGAATCCACTCCGCGGACCTTCCCAGCTTCTCCGGCCATTATGCTTATCTCCCCGGCATTGCCTTTTATGACGGAGACCTCCACCTTCTCCAATATGAGCTTGACGGCAGATGTCCGGAATTCGGTGGCGCCGACGCCGACCGGATCTAAAACGACCGTCACGCCCGCATCGTTGGCGGCACGCCCGCAGGCTATCATGGCATCCACGACCCTTGCGTTGGCTGTACCGATGTTAAGGACCAGTGCGGATGCGAATCCCGTCATCATGGGAGCATCCCCGATCTCGTCCGTCATGACGGGGGAGCCTCCGGCGCAGATAGTAGCATTGGCGCAATCGTTCACCGTCACGTAATTGGTTATCTGATGGACCAGGGGCACCTTCTCCCGAACGGCCCTCATCATTCCAGATATCCTTTCCATGATCTCGCCTCAGAAATCGCAGCGCTTGCTCAGCTCTGCGGGCAGATAGAGGGGCCTGAACGGCTTCCCCTCCGTTTCCTTCTTTATGCGTTCCACGAGCTGCCCGACGGTCATCTCCACATCCTTGTTCTCGGATCTGACGAATACTTTCATCTTACCGGACTTAGCCTCTTCGTCGCCTATTACCGCGGCATAGGAGCACCAGTCCTGCTTGGACCTGCGGACCTTCTTTCCTACGGTGGCATCGGTGTCGTCCAATGAGACGCGGATCCCCGCGGAGCAGAGTTCGGACATGATCCTCGCGGCGTCCGCTGTATGGGATTCGGATACAGGCATGATCCTTACCTGGTCAGGTGTGATCCACGTCTCGAGATATCCGGGCTTGCCGGACCTCTCCACTGCGACAGCAGTGTCCAGGAGGGTGTACATCCACCTCTCTATCGATCCGATAACGGCGCAGTGCAGTATCACCGGATACTGCTTCTCCCCGTTCTCGTCGCTGTAGGTTATGCCGAACCTCTTTGCATTGCCCACGTCTATCTGGACGGTCCCGATCTCCCTGGGTCTTTTCATCTGATCCAGGAGATGGTACTCTATGTTGACGGTCCAGTAGTAGTTTATTCCCTCAGGGTAGATATGTATGAGTGCAGGGCGCTTGTGCTTCCTGCAGATGTTCAGTATAAGATCCTTGTTCTCCTCGTAGGCCTTCATCGAGGAGAAGTTGACCAGCATATCGTAGTCCCTTCCGACGGCTTCGACCTCGTCGTATATCTTGCCGTCGAGGAGCTCGAACTGATCCTGGGCTTCGGGGACTGTCCTGCACATGACGTGGAAGTCGGGCATGTTGAGCCTTCTGGTCCTGAAGCAGAGCATGGTCTCGCCGGACTGCTCCAGCCTGTAGGAATCGGCAACCTCGAATGCGCCGAAGGGCATCTGCTTGTAGCTGATGTTCCAGTTGCGTATCATGGCGAACTGCTGGTGGCAGGCCGCGTATCTCATTATGAAGGTCTTCTTCCCCGTGTCTACGGTGTAGAGCCTGTCGCCGAACAGGTCCGCATGTTCCTTGACCGGCGGTTCGTCCAAAGAGAACATGTTCGTTCCCTTCACATTGTAGACGTTAAGCCCGGAAGAGTTGACTATCTGTGTCGCATAATCTGCGATGAGGTCGAACATAAGGGCCCCGGGGGGACTGAAGCTCATGTGGCCCACATCGGACATGGACTCCCACTGCATTCCGAATTTCTTGCAGAGCCTGAGGTACTCGGGCTCGCCGACAGCCTCGGCCTCTTTGCCCAAAGCTTCTTTGGCGATCATCTGCATCATGCACTCGGAGCCGTTCTTGAAGTCGGCGATGGAGATCTCCCTGCCGTCCTCCTCCAGGACGAAGTACTTGTCCTCTCCCTTGGGCTTCTCTGCGATCTCCTTTCCCTTGAAGTCCCTGGACAGCTCGGACAGGGGGTGCCCCTTGCACTTTATGTCGAAGGATTTGTACCATCCGAACGGAGCCCTGGTGACCTCTACGCCCTTGGCGGCGATCATCTGCTGTATCAGGTCGAGGGCGCCTATGGATGCCTTGGGCTTCGCCAGGCTGTTGCTCAGGTGGGCATAAGGATAGAGCATTATGCGCTCAGCGCCCACCTTCTTCATGGCATCAGATATATCCGCCGAGGCCTCCGTGGCGATCTGGACGATCTTGTCCTCGTCGTCCTTCTCGACAGTTATGAAAACCACGAGTACCTCCTCCATACGGCCTTTGTGCGCGTTCTCGGGTATCTCTTCCGCCACAGGCGTTCTTTTCTTGGACTCGAATTCCATCGAGTCCGCGTGGATATACAATGCTCTCATGACACCAGGTCCTTCTTGGATGCCCGCCTCTTGCAGACGGTTGCTTACCAGGGACGTGCATTAAGAAGAGGATATAAAAAGGTTTGAACGCAAGTACTTCGGACGGACTCCGATCCTACTTCTCAAAGAGAAGGTCCAACAGTTCCGAGAGCTCCTCCTTCTTTATACAGTGGCTCTTTGATATCGCAACAGCCTTCTCCAGATGGTCCCTGGCCATGACGAGCCCCGTTTCCCGGATCGTATCCCGGTCCCGCATAGATACGAAACTGCCCTTCCCAGGCACGGTCACGATCAGACCTTCGGATTCAAGCTCACGATATGCTCTTTGAGTGGTGATGGTACTTACCTTCAGATCCATGGCAAGAGCCCTTATGCTAGGCAGGACATCCCCGGCAATAAGCTGTCCTTCGATTATCTGGCTCTTTATTCTTTCTGAAATTTGCTCGTAGATAGGCCTCTTATTCGGATCGGAAATGGCCACATTCATCTGAGAGGTTATGGTCGATCAGGGTATATTGTATTTACTGTATATATTCAGAATATACAGTTTGTGTTATATCGTTTCTGCCTGCGGGAGCAGGTTTTATATTAGGGAGGACGGTTAACACCATCAGTTCGATGGCTTCGAAGAAGAGACGGTCGGCTGGCCCGAAAAGCCAGGTTAAAAAACCCAGGGAAAAGGTCAACGATCCCGTTGCTCCGACGGAGACGACGGTATCTGTCGGCGAGACGACGGAGACTCAGTCTAAGACGGTTCCGAAGCCAAAAGAGCAGAAGAGCAAGACCGATGGGAAGGCCACTCCCAAGGAGGCCGCCGCCAGGACGCCGGAGCCCCAGAAGACCGGCCCGAAGACCAAAGCGCCTCAGAGGACCGTCAAAGATAAACCCAAGGTCAAGAGGAACATCGACCCCATAATCGCGGTCTGCGCAGCCGTCCTCATTCTCTCGTCCGTTGTGATCATTGCAGCGACGATCGATGACAAGTTCTTCTCTGAAGGCGACACATCGGCGGCAACCGCCTGGGATATCGTAGAAGTGGACTATGTCGGCAGTTTCTACGGATATTATGACGAAGGCGGCATGATCTTTGATACCAGCATCGAGGATATAGGAAAGAATGCCGACTATTACAGATCTTACGGATTTGACAAGAGCAGCTATGCCAAATTGACCTTTACGATAGGCGGAGGCAAGATGCTCCCCGCATTCGAGAATGCCCTTCTGGGAAAGAGGCCCGGAGACACCGTCTGGATAGCCATCCCTGTGGGTGAGGGCTACGGAGACGGAACATCCTTCAAGGATCTGGTCTCAGTAACGGGTCTGGAGATCGACCGTGTTCTCAACATGACCAAGGATGAATGCACGACCTACTTGGGATCGACACCGACTGCCGACGGCGTTCTGAACGCCAAGACGCCGTTCGGTTGGGACGCCCAGGCGATTTTGGATTCCGAGTCCGGCGCTTACACTGTGATCCAGAATCCTTCGGTAGATACTTACAAGCCGAAGGCTGACACTTCCGATTCTCCGGATGTTCAGTACAAGGTCACAGGCGTGACGGCGACGGAGATAACCTTCGACTACGAGTTCTCCGATGATGTGAAGAATAAAATGGGAGACACGGGCTGGCACGTCAAGGCCCTGGATAATGAGGCCAAGGAGATATTCATATACGGACAGGATTCCGGCGGGGTCTTGGAGTACCACTACAAATATCCTACCAGCGTGAAGGATGCGAACGGGAGCACCATCTCCACGGAAAGGAACGATGTGGTCCTCTATTTCGAGATAAGGTTCATCGGATACGCTTAAAGGAATTGCCAGAGCTTGTCGGTAACGTCCTTGGGGTCCTTCCCGATGATCCATATCATCCTGTCGTTACTCGTCTTGTCCGTTATCGCATCCGGCACGCATCCGCATTTGCTCATGGTGTTGGATACCAGGTCCCTCAGGCTCATGTTCCTGTTCTTCTTCAGGTCCATCTTCCCCACGGTCATACCGACCTCCTCCATCACGTCAGCATAGTCGTCGGAATAGGATATGTTCATGGCGGATCTCTTCTCCGGGTCCTTCTGCATAGCTTCCAATATAACGAAGGACAGGTGGCCGGCGGTACCGAATTTCGCAGGCCCCTTGGTGGTCCTGCCGTTACGATGCCTCATCTTCCCCTCTATCCCTGCTACATCCTCCGATCCCGCAGGGCTCTCCGTCGCAAAGGCAATGTTCATGCCGGAATCCGGGACGGCGGATCCTGGGACGTTCTCCATCAATTGAGTGGCAGCCACATCCAGGGCATCCAGTATCCGGAAGCGGTGGGTGTCGTCCTGTATTTTTATATTGGGGTTCACAACACCGACCCCGGCGCCCACAGGGTACATGGTGGATATGGATTCCTGGATCATCTTCCTGGATCTTATCACCGCGTTACCTATGTCAATGCTCTTTGCCAGATGTGCTGTTATATATGCGGAGAGGACGCACCCGCTTCCGTGCCCGTTCCTTTCCAGGCGCGGGTACTCCAGGACGTTGATCTCCGATGAGAGGTAGAGGTAGTCCCTTACGGTGTTCCCTCCCATATGCCCTCCTTTCAGCAGAACGGACGATCCCTCCTTCCCGATGAGCCTGCATGCGAGCCGGGCGTCGTCCTCGTTCCTTATCTTCACTCCCGAGAGCACCTCCGCTTCATACCTGTTCGGAGTTATCAGGTCGCAGAGGGGTATCAGGTCCCTCTTGAGCGCATCCACCATGCTGTCGTCGAAAAGGTGGTCCCCCACAGTTGCGATCATCACAGGGTCGATCACCAGGGGTATGTTCCGGTCCTCGAGGACCTCTGCCACTGCCGATACTATCTCGGGGCTGTACAGCATGCCGGTCTTTATGGCCCTGATGTCGGAATCCTTCAGTACGGTCTCGATCTGATCCACGACCATATCGGGCGGCAGAGCGTATATCCTTTCCACGGATTTGGTGTTCTGGACAGTGACGGCTGTTATCGCAGTGCACGCATGCACCCCCAGAGCGGCCATGGCCTTTACATCGGCCTGTATACCTGCTCCTCCGATGGAATCCGAACCCGCAATGGTAAGGGCGCATCTCATGTTGCGTCAAATCGTCAACGTAATATTAAACAGGTAGGAAACCCCCCTTTCGGGAACAGTTATATAATTATTTGGCGTGAGGGAACCAGATGAAGTCCAACAGCTATCATTTCGTTCTTCAGGACAAATCGGACTATAAGGATCTTGCACCGGTTTTCCCGGATATTCTCAAGATCATACTTTCCGAGAACGGCCACTTCGTCAGTCCGGAGGAAGAGGAGAGCAGGGAGATGTTCATCGAGCTCAACATGGCTGACCTCGAGAGGAACAGCAAGCCCGAGGGATACAACAGGAAGGCCCTTTACAGGCTTGTGTTCCCGATAGGCAGGAAGGAGTTCTACATCAAGACCTACAGCGGTAAGATGAGCGACGTCAAGCGCATAGGCGAGATGATAAGCGAGATGCTCTCCACGGCCAAGGTGAAGTTCGAGGTCAAAGAGAACCTCGAAATGGATTTTTGATGCAACCACATCAGATCAGCAGCCAGACCGCATAGGCCGTAAAGGCCACCAGCATCAGGCTCAGATTCCTCTTCTTAAGGTACGTGTTGTCCTTCTCGTTCCGTATCTCGGCGATCCTGTTAGCGAACAATTCCTTCGTGCATCCCATTAATGCCACCGAATAGGCCTCGCTCTGAGAGTATATAAGCCGAGGCAGGGGAGGTCGCCGAATCCGGCCGAATTCACTTCAGGAGCTTCTCCCAGCATTCCTCTATGATCTCGGTCTGACGGTGAACGAACTCCTCTCTGGCTGCGAGGTTGTCCAAGAGGTGCTCCTTCTGAACATCCGTGGATTCAGGTGACGTACCTCCGTAAGAGTTGCGCCTCTCGACGCATTTCCTGAGGGGCAGGACATCGAATACATCGTTCTCTATGGCGGAGGAGAACTTCCTGAGCTCGTCCAATGAGAGGGCTTCCAGATCCTTGTTCTCCCGTACACAGTATTTGACGGCGGCCCCGACTATCCCGTGGGCCTCCCGGAAGGGTATGTCCTTCATGACCAGATAGTCTGCCAGGTCCGTGGCGTTCATGAACCCGGCCTTGGCGCTCTCCGCCATGCGCCTTCTGTTGATCCTCATCGTCTCAACCACAGACGCCATCATCGATGCGCACTGGATGACCGTGTCCATGGAATCCATGGCCGGCATCTTATCCTCCTGAAGGTCCCTGTTGTATGTGAACGGCAGGCCCTTCAGAGTAACAAGAAGGGACACCATGTTGCCTATCACAGAACCGGTCTTCCCTCTCGCCAGCTCCGCCACGTCAGGATTCTTCTTCTGGGGCATTATAGACGATCCGGTGGAGTACGCCTCGTCCATCTCGACGAACCCGAACTCCTGGGAGGACCAGAGGACCAGTTCCTCTGCCAGGGATGAGATGTGCACCGCGGCCAGAGATGCGCAGAACAGGATCTCTGCGACGAAATCCCTGTCGCTGACCGTGTCCATGGAATTCTCTGTCGGCCCGGAGAATCCCAGGGCCTGGGCGGTCATCTTCCTGTCTATCGGATAGGTGGTACCAGCCAGGGCCGCGGCCCCGAGCGGGCAGCGGTTCATCCTGAGATAGGCGTCGATGATCCTGTCACCGTCGCGGTCGAATCTGAATGCATGTGCCAGCATGTGCTGCGCAACGGTAACGGGCTGTGCATGCTGCATGTGAGTGAACCCGGGAAGTATCACGTCCGCGTTATCCTCGGATATCGAGATCAGAGCGTCTATGAGCCCGTCGAGGGCGTTGACGGCGCTCAGGGCGATATCCCTCATGTACATGCGGAAATCGGTGGCGACCTGGTCGTTGCGGCTCCTTCCAGTGTGCAGCCTCCCCCCTCCGGGACCGATCATCTCAGTGAGGCGGTGCTCTATGTTGGTATGTATGTCCTCAAGACCCAGATCCACATTGAATGTTCCGCCCTCCAGGTCCGTCACTATGCTCTTAAGACCATCTATGATGGGGTCGGCCTCTTTGGCAGGGAGTATTCCGCAGGCCCTCAGCATCCTGACGTGAGCCAGTGAGCCCATGGCGTCATAGAATGCGAGGGCAACGTCTGTTCTGAGAGACGATGTGAAATCCAGGGTATCCTGGCCCATCGCTTTGTCGAACCTTCCTGACCAAAGCGCCTTCTCCGCCATCACCCTCACCTTTTCCTGTGGACCCGGGAGGCCGTTTTGTTGGGCAGCCCCCAGCAGTAGATGAATCCCACAGCGGCGTTGTGGTCGTATATGTCCCCTTCCGCATATGTGGCGAGGCCTTCGTCGTACAGAGAGTACGGAGACTTACGCCCCACTACCATGATGCTGCCCTTGTAGAGCTTCACCCTTACGGTCCCGGTAACGTTCTCCTGGGTCTTGTCTACGAATGCGCTTATGGACTCGCGGAGGAGCCCGAACCACAGGCCTTCATAGGCCAGTTCCGAGAATCTCTGCTCCATTCTCTTCTTCATGGAAGTGACGTCCTTTTGCAGCGTCATGAACTCCATGGACCTGTGGGCTGCGATCAGCACAGTGGCGGCGGGGCATTCATAGGTCTCCCTGCTCTTGATGCCGACAAGGCGGTCCTCCACGTGGTCTATGCGCCCTACGCCGTGCTGACGGGCTATCTTGTCCACTTCGGTTATGAGCTTTATGCCGTCCATCTTCTTCCCGTCCAGGGATACAGGTATACCTTTCTCGAACCCGATCTCGATATACTCTGCCTCGTCGGGTGCGTCATGGGGAGCGACCGTCCATCCCCAGGCGTCCGCAGGTGGCTCTTCCCAGGCATCTTCGATTATGCCGCATTCGCAGCTCCTTCCCCAGAGGTTCTCGTCCACTGAGAAGGGGCTCTCCTTCTTGACGATGATCTCGATATTGTTCTCTTTGGCGTACTCGATCTCCTTTTCGCGGGTAAGCACCCATTCCCTCATGGGAGCTATGACCTTCATCTCGGGGTCCAGCGACATTATGCCCACGTCGAAGCGCACCTGATCGTTCCCCTTCGCGGTGCAGCCGTGGGCTATGAACTTTGCCCCTTCGCGGTGCGCCACCTCTATTAGTTTCTTTACGATGAGTGGCCTCGCGATCGCGGTGCTCAGAGGGTAGACGTCCTGGTACATGGCGTTGGCCTTCAGGGAAGGCCAGATGTATTCCTCGACGAATTCTTTCTTGGCATCGATATATTCCGCTTTCACTGCGCCGTTCCTCAGTGCCCGGGCGATTATATCGTCCTGGCTCGGCGGCTGGCCCACGTTTATCGCCACAGCTATGACATCCACATCGTATTTCTTCTGAAGCCAGCGTATCGCAACAGATGTGTCGAGCCCGCCCGAGTAGGCGAGGACGACCTTCTCCCTCTTCTGTTCCGCGGTCATGTTATCCCTTCGACATTATCGGAGTCCCGTTTAAATTGTTGCATACGCGTTCAGAATCAGTACCCTCTGGCTTTTGTACGGCAACGGACATCTTGCGAGCACAGAGCTCATACTGCGTAATCCAGATGCGCTTTCGGAACAAGATCGTTAATGAGTTGCTTGGTCCACATGATGTAGTGTTTGCATCAGAATAGCCTCGTATTGAGAATATGATAACAATCAGTGTCTGAAACTAGACAATATATTTTTAAAACTCTTCTCCATGAAACCACCGTCCATTTAGTCAGGGAATCCAAATGAAGAACGTGGGTATCATCGGAGGTACCGGGTATACGGGAGGGGAGCTTGCGCGCATCCTGTCCCGCCATCCGGATGTCAGCATCGCGGCCATGACGTCGCGTCAGAGCGCAGGGAAGAAGGTCAGCAGCGTACAGGCCAACCTGGAGGGTTATGTGGACATAGAGTTCACCGAGTCCATATCGGAGTCGGCGGACCTTGATCTCGTATTCGTGGCGACTCCCCACGGCGCATCGATGGACGTAACCCCGGGTCTTCTGGAAAAAGGGATCAAGGTCGTCGATCTTACTGGGGACTACAGGTTCAGGGATGCGGCTGTCTATGAGGAATGGTACGGCCACAAGCACAAGGACACTGAGAATCTGGCACATGCAGTCTACGGCCTTCCGGAGTTCTACAGGGAATCAATATCCAAAGCGGATCTCGTCGCCAATCCCGGCTGCTATGCGACGTCCGTCATCCTGGCGTGCGCACCTTTGGTAAGCACAGGATTGGTAGAGGGCAAGATATTCGTGGACGGGAAGAGCGGCACTTCGGGAGCGGGCATGACCCCTTCTCCGCGCCTCCATCACCCTACGTGCGGCGAGTCCGTCATACCTTACAGCGTGGGGACCCATCGCCATACACCCGAGATCGAGGCAGTGATAGGGGACATCTCGAAGACGGAGAGCGATGTGCTGTTCGTTCCGAATCTGGTCCCCATGGTCCGCGGTATAATCTCGTCTTGCTTCTTCAACTTGGAAGAGCATCTGAGCCAAGAGGAGCTGTCCTCGGTATTCAGGAAGGCATATGCGGGAGAGCCCTTCGTACGCTTCTCTGAGGAGCCGTCGATAAGGGCCGTGGTAGGTTCCAACCACGCGCAGGTCAGCGCCCGCGCCGACGGTGCCTGCGCCGTGACCTTCGGTGTCATAGATAATCTTGTCAAGGGTGCGTCCGGACAGGCCGTGCAGTGCATGAACCTGATGCTGGGCTTCAAAGAGACAGACGGCCTGGACTTCCCGGGTCTGGGGGTATGAGAATGGTTGAGATTATTGAAGGTGGAGTAACGACGCCCCAGGGATTCCTGGCGGCCGGGGTGCACAGCGGAGTGAAGTACCGCTCCATGGATCTTGGCATAGTCTACTCGGAGGTCCCGGCGGACGCTTTCGTGGGATACACGAGCAACAAGGTGAAATCCGCCCCGGTGCAGATCATGATGAAGGAGAACTCCCCCAAGCTCTCCGCGGTCGTGATCAACAGCGGGAACGCCAATGCGCTGACCGGACGCCGCGGAATGGAGGATGCGATGACCATGAAGGAGACCGCCGCGGCGGAGCTCAATCTGGATCCCATGGAAGTGGGCGTCATGTCCACGGGGCTCATCGGGCGCTTCATGGACATGCACAAGGTCAAGTATGGCATAAGCAAGGCCGCAAGCTCTCTGGGCAGGGGCAGGGATGCGGACGCATCCTTCGCAGAGGCCATAATGACCACGGACACGATAAAGAAGGAGTGTGCGGTCAGCGTACGTCTGAAGGACGGCACCCTGGCGCACATAGGCGGCATATCCAAGGGGAGCGGCATGATCGCTCCTCATATGAAAGTGCTCCACGGGACGACGCTCTCCGTGATAACGACGGATGCGAAGCTCTCCCCGGCCTTCCGCGAGATCTGGCAGGAGATACTGGACGATACGATGAACATGGTGTCGGTGGACGGCGACCAGTCGACCAATGACACATGCATCCTGATGGCCAATGCCCAGGCCGGAGGAGAATGCGCGGACGGCGACCCGGAGTTCAGGGCGGCGCTGGGGGAAGTGATGACAAGGATAGCCCGCGCCATAGCTCTGGACGGCGAAGGCGCCACCAAGCTCATAGAGGTGCAGGTACTGGGAGCCGAGACGAAGGATGACGCCAGGAAGGCAGTTCATTCGATAATCAATTCGCCGCTGGTGAAGTCCGCCATATTCGGCTCAGACCCCAACTACGGCCGCATAATGATGGCCCTTGGCAACAGCGGATGCTCCTTCAATCTCGAGGAAGTCCGTCTGACGATAAAGGGTGGGGACATGGAGGTCCCGATACTCGATTCCGGCGCGCCGGTGTTCCAGGAGGAGCGCTCCGTGGAAGTGGTCCGCATGGCCATGGACAATAAAGAGGTCACTATAATAGTGGACCTGGCTATCGGCTCGGAGTCTGCCGTGGGATGGGGTTGCGACCTCACTTACGACTACGTTCGCATAAATGCCGAATATGCCACATGAGGGCTGCAGAATGTCATATCTTCTGAAATTCGGCGGTAATGCCATAAGCGGCAGGGAGGACATGGACCGCCTCTCCCGGGAGATCGCAGGTCTTGTCAATGAAGGGAAGAGCATAGTGCTCGTCCACGGCGGCGGGCCTGAGATCAATGCCGAGCTGGAGCTCAGGGGCATCAAACCGGAGAAGATAGCCGGGGTCAGGATAACCGACGAGAGGACCATGGAGGTCGTGGAGGAAGTCCTGAGCTCCATAAATCGCGATATGGTGGCATCCCTCAGGGAAGCCGGGGTCGACGCGGCCGGGCTGGCCGCCAGGGACATAACCGTCTGCGTAAAGAGGGGACCGACAGAGGTCCGCGAGGAAGGCCGCATCCGCATGGTGGACATGGGCCTCGTGGGGGACGTGGTGTCGGTGGACCTGGAGAGGATAGATTCCATGCTGATGGCAGGGAAGGTCCCTGTGATCTACCCGGTCGGAGCGGATCGGGACGGGAACGCCCTGAACGTGAACGCGGACACCATGGCCGCAGGCATAGCCGCTGGGATGAAGGTAGATGAGATGATACAGATAACCGACGTTCCCGGGATATTGCTGGACATAAGCGACCCGTCCACGAAGCAGAGCGTACTGACGCTTTCAGAGGTGGACGTCCTGATAGAGAAAGGGATAATAAGCGGAGGCATGGTCCCCAAGGTGGAGGCCTGCCGCCGTGCCCTGGAAGCGGGAGTATCCCGTGTGCGCATGGTGAACGGCAAGGATAAAGGATCAATAGTGTCCGAGGCCCTAAGGGGATCGGACCACGGCACGCTGATAATAAGGTGATAGAATGAACCTGAAAGAGATAAAGGAGAAGAGCCAGAAGTATCTTTTCCAGAACTACGGTCGCATAGACCTGAGCTTCACCCACGGCAGTGGAGCGTATCTTTACGATACCGAAGGAAAGGAGTACCTGGACCTGGTGGCCGGCATAGCGGTCAATTCCCTGGGATATGCTCATCCCAAATGGAACAAGGCCGTCGCGGAGCAGGTTTCCAAGCTCTCGCACACCTCCAATCTGTACTACGTTGCGGAGCAGGCCGTGCTCGGCGAGAAATTGGCATCCATAATGCCCGAAGGTCTGGACCGCGCCCTGTTCGTCAACAGCGGTGCCGAGGCCAACGAAGGTGCAATGAAGACTGCTGTACGCTATACCAAGAAGAAGAAGGTCCTGTCCGCATCCAATTCCTTCCACGGCCGCACCGCGGCAGCCCTCGGCGCCACGGGGCAGGTGAAGTACCAGGACACGTTCCAGACGCTTATCAGCGGATGCTTTGATTATTTCGACTTCGGGTCCTCCGAATCCGTGAAGTCCATGATTGGGAAGGATACGGCAGCGGTCATAGTAGAACCGATACAGGGGGAGGGCGGAGTGGTGACAGCTCCCAAGGAGTTCTTCAAGACCGTCCGCGATCTGTGCTCGGATAACGGCGCAGTCATGATAGTCGACGAGGTGCAGACCGGAATGGGCCGCACGGGGAAGTGGTTCGGTATCGATCACTTCGATGTGATACCCGACATCATCACCACGGCGAAGGCCCTCTCGTCCGGGGCGCCCATGGGGGCCGTCTCGACGACCGAGGAGATATCGTCCGTTATGACGCCGGGAACACACGGGACGACCTTCGGCGGCAATCCCCTGGTCTGCTCCGCGGCCATCGCCACGATCGACATCATGAAGAGCGAGGGCCTGGTCGATAACGCCGCAGTACTGGGCGCGAAATGGATCGACCAGCTGAAGAAGATGAATAGCCCGGAGATAACCGGGGTGAGGGGAATGGGCCTGATCATAGGGATAGAGATGAAGTCCCGCGCCAAGGAGTTCCAGCAGCATTGCCTGAGCGAAGGCGTTCTGATCAACGTCTGCCACGGCAACGTGGTGCGTCTGATACCTCCTCTCGTGATAGGTGTCAAGGAGACGGAACGTTTCAACACGCTGTTGAAAGGCTTCCTAGAGGCATGAACATCGTTGTCTTAAAGACATCAACATCGAAAATATGTGTCTGTGATAGGACATATATATTCGAAAGATAATCAAGCGGACATGGCCAAATCAGTCTCGAAAGAGAGTCTCGCAGAGAAGACGAGAAGCTACATCGACGCGCATCCCAGCATCAAGGACTGCGTCTCTAAGGGGCTGATCAACTACTCCTCCTTGGCCAGGCTGATAATGAAGGACTTGGGGGTCGAGAACGAGGAAGCGGTCATGATCGCCTGCAGGCGCTATGCGGGCAAGCTCGGGACCACCACGGATCACGAGATGAGCATTCTGAGGATACTCAAGGACAGCCGTCTTGAGATGAGGACCAAGACATGCATAGTCACGGCCAAGAACGATTGGACCGTGCTTCACAAGATGGACAATCTGTTCAAGGACCTGTGGAACGAGAACTCGATCATGCAGATCGTGCAGTCCGCCTCGGCGGTCACGATAATCGCCGACAAGAGCCTGAAGGACAGGATAACGGACACGGTCGGAAGGTTCAACGTCATAAAGGTCAGGGAGAACCTGGTGGAGATAGCCGTGAAGAGCCCGGAGAGGATCGTGGATACCAGCGGGGTCATAGCCTATCTGATAACCAACCTTTCCAACGCGGGCATAAATCTCGAGGAGATAGTCAGCTGCCACACCGATACCATATTCATAGTCGGAGAGGCAGACATGATCAATGCGTACTCCGTCCTCACGAGATGCATACAGAATGCGGAACAGGCGCTTGAGCCTCAGTAAACGAGTTCCTGCCTTTGAGAATTGCAGGTCTGCCGTGCAGGAAATCGCAGGGGTAAGTTAGCACGCACGAAGCCTTACGACGGGTCGTTGTTACCAAGACAGGAAATGCTCCTGAAAGAGGTTCCTTCTCGATCTTTCTACGCCTGTTCGCTTCATCCTCTTGGGAGGACTCTTCACACGCAGCATATGGGACGCTGTTGGGCGATATGCTCCATTCCTGCATGTTGTGGGGCACCGGGCGTTCGGATAGGTGTCATTCTTCCTAGGGAAGGTTCACGTATCTTAGTTCACCTTTGCGATCTCCGCGCGTGCATTAAGTTATAGTGGGATTGAAATATTTACATTTTTCGGAAGTTACATCCAAGCTGTCGTCCAACCAGGAAAATAGACAGGTCTCTGATCCGCTATTCGCATGCTACTCTCTGCTGAATATCTCGTCGAGGAGATACATCGCGCCCGATATGCCGTAGATGGGACGAGGCAGGAACCTCGTCCTTGCGAGGCTGGGGAATCCTATATCCACTCCTTTTCTGCAGTGCCCGGTCATTTCCAGGGATTCCGCGGTGTGACCGTCCGCGAATACGAAATCGGTCCTTCCGGACTGAGGGTCGGAGTGCAATGCATCCTCCGATCCCATGCTCTTCAAGAGGCTGCGGATCCTGGATGCCGTCGAATCATCCCCGCCGGGACTGGGAGTCACCGATGCCGGGACCATTCCCAGATAGTCGTAAAGCCATCCGATCAGGGGCAGGATCACGGAACCGTCCCCCATGGCCACGAAATCATTGCACTTCACCTTGTTGGTGTACAGAGACCCCTTTATGTGCCTGAACACCATCTCCTTCCTGTCGCGTATCAGCTCTTCGACCAGGACGGCGCTTTTTCCGACCCTTGATGCGATGGTCTCGGCCCATTCCCGGACGGCATCGAATCCCACGGGTGCGCCGCAATCGCAGGATATCGCGGGGATCCCGTATCTTTCCTCGTAATAAACCGCCGTTCTGGCACAATACTCGCTGCTGACGATCACGTTGAATTCGGCGGCGACAGACTCTTTGACATCGAGAGAACTGCATCCGGCCCCGGGCGAGGATATGACTTTCAGCCCCATAAGGTCCAGCAGATGCCTGAGATCCTCAAGCGCGCTCTCCCAGTCGTTGCTGGTTATCGGCAGGCCAAGTATGTTCACGGTCCCGGGTATGGTGTCCTTCTTCTCGGGATCCAGCCACTGTATCACCTT
This sequence comes from Methanomassiliicoccaceae archaeon UBA381, assembly GCA_002502965.1. Taxonomy (GTDB): domain Archaea; phylum Thermoplasmatota; class Thermoplasmata; order Methanomassiliicoccales; family Methanomethylophilaceae; genus RumEn-M2. The sequence goes on along the minus strand of DAQS01000006.1, from coordinate 31,473 downwards.
TCTTACTGTGTGATCGTAGCTTGACGAGAAAGGTTGGGATATCAGCGACTCCTCTACGGCCATGGCCTTCCCGGAGCATCCGGCGCGCTCGATGGCATCGGATATGTTATCTCCGATCAGTGCGGCCCCGGGGGATCTTATGAAGACGTTGAAGACATCGTTCTCAGAGCAAAGGACCGGCAGGGACTCCTCGATCTTGGATCCGGACCCGTGGATATAGTCCTCTTCGTCCATGTAGGTGCACGGGACCCTCGGATGCCCGAAGAAGTAGGGCACGGAATACTTCTCGTAATCTCCGTGCCCGGCCTTGGAATAGCATTTGGGCGCAACGAAGCAATGGTAGCCTCTGCAGCCGCCGGGGCCGTGGAGCACGGCCCTGCCGTCCCTGAAGCTCTCCACCGCCATCAGGGCGCCGGTGAAACCGTCAGGATGTATGGTCATGAGCGCCGCCTCCATCCTTCCACGACCGGCACGGACATAAGGTTAGCCAGCCTCCGTCCGTACTCCAATACCCCTTCGATGCCCGGATCTGGCCTGATATAGCCTATGGACCTGACGTCCAGTGATGTGAGGCCGCTGTCCGTGAGCACGATGTCAGGTTCCAGTTCGGAGATGTCGGATATCAGGGTGCCGACGCTGTAGTCTTGGGCGAACGGTATGCCCATTTCGCCGTAGCGCAGCTCCGGATGCTGCTTCCACATGTGCCTGGGTCCCATTCCTATCTTTATTACGGTCGTTCCCAAGTCGGAAAGGAGCTCTAAGAGCCAGTCCATATCGGCGGTGTATCTGTTCTCTATCAGTACACGTTTTCCCTCAAGCTTCTTCCTCAATCTTTCTGTTTCCGAGAGATATCTCCTTTCTCCCCTAAGGTACACGTCCTTGGCGATGCCCTCGATCCCGAAAGCCCTGCCGACCCTCTCGTGGAATCTTCTGTATGCGCCGAGTCCCACGGGAAGTGGCTCCTCTTCTATGCGGATATCAGCCCTCGTTTTGACCAGGTCTGCTATCCTCTTCGCTTCCGTATCGTTACTGGCCATGAACGTCATCTTCCCGAGCCTCAGGCCCTTTATGGAATCCAGAGTGGTGTCGTACATGAATCTGCAGTTCACGCGTATGCCCAGTTCGGAGAACAGGCCCGGTGCTCTTAAGTCCGAATCCCCGCCGCGTCTGAAAAGATATCTTTCCGCGATTATGTTGACCGTCATGTTCTCCGGGCACAGGGACCGATCGACAGCATCGAGCATGGCATCCGCAGATGCCACGTATCCGTTCCCCATGTCCCCGGTTATGTTCCCGTCCGCTTCTATGACCCTGAAGTACATCTCGGGATGCTCGTTGCTGATGGCGTTGACCACGTCGATGGTGTTATCGCCGATTATGCCGGACACGCATGATGTGACCACGAAGAAGTTCTTGTGCCCCTCCAGTATCAGATCGCGTATCCTCTGCTCAAGGGATCCAGCCCCTCCGAAGACCGACACGGTGTCGTCCATCTCCGTGGAGCGGATCCTCGCTGACTGCAGGTCTGTCCTGTCTCCCCTTTTGATCTCGGCTATGCTCTTCAGTGCGGACATAATGTGCGCGCAGCTTCTGGGCCCGTGCACTATGGTGACAGCATCGGAGACGGAGATGCATCCGTAGACGGCCCCGGCCGTGGCGCATGAGGGTACGATCCTGTTCTCGGCAGACACCTTCTTCTCGGAGGGCCTCCTCATGCAGATTCGGCAGGCCCCTTGTTCAGATAGGTCGCCTGCCGGCTCCCCCGCGACCCGTTCTCCTTTTGCGATCCTGCCCATTTGCGCATCGTCAAGGGGTCTGGACTCCAGGAGTCTCTTCCTGTCCTCTTTGATGCCCAGGATGTGAGCCGCGACCTTCCCGAACTCCTTAGCTTCATCCGAGTCGGGATAAAGCTCGGCCAGCGTTCGCCCGGCGGATTCCGCCAGGGCGAACAGGCCGCTCCTCGGCACGCGGGCTACTATTGGCAGCCCGACGGCCTCTGCGAATCTCTCCACGATATCGGATTCGTTCTCCATCCCTCTGCAGTTGAGGATGATGCCCGCAACGCGCGGGATGCCCTTGTCGAAGTTCCTTATGCCCTTCAGTATGTTGTTCGCCGCGTATACCGACATGAACTCGCCGGATGTGACAAGATATACGCCGTCGGCGTACTCATTCCTCAGGGGGACTGCGAACCCGCCGCAGACCACGTCGCCCAGCACATCATAGAGCTTCACGCTGAGATCCATCTCGTCTATTCCGAGGTTCTTCAGTGTATCAAAGGTGCTCAGGATGCCTCTCCCGGCGCACCCTATGCCGGGTTCGGGCCCTCCAGCCTCGACGCACCGGATACCCCTCACGCCGTTCAGCACTATGTCCTCAAGACGTCTGTCGTAAGGTGCGGTCCTTCGTATGTAGTCAAGTACGGTGGTCTGTTCCTTGCCGTCCAGGAGAAGGCGGGTCGAATCGTGCTTGGGGTCGCATCCTATCTGCAATACCTTCTCCCCCAAACCTGCCAGGAGATAGGAGATGTTGGCGGATACAGTGGATTTGCCTATCCCGCCCTTTCCGTACATGGCCATCTGAATCAATACCGCACTTCCCTGTTGAATACGCATGATATCGGGTCAATGCCCTCACAACGTACATTCTGATGGATGGAATATATATCCAAACAATAAATAGATGACAATGCACCGTTCCGGAAATCAGTTCGGAAGCACCGTCTTAAATATGTAGTTGACTTGTCAACCTTCTGTGAGACGGATAACGGACCAGCACATCACGCCCAGGGTCATGAAGCAGTATCTTGACAAGAAGATGACATTCCGCCTGGAATCACTGGGACTGCAGGGATCCCAGGGCCCGTACCTTCTGGCCATCGCCCGGGACTCCGGGGCGTCGATGAAGGAGATAGCGGCGCACCTGATGGTGGACAAGTCCATCACCACCCGCACGGTCGGCACCCTGATCGATACGGGATTCGTGCTCAACGACAGCGGGGACGCAAGGCGCTACAGCCTGGTGCTCACCGAGAAAGGAGAGAGTGCTGTGGCCACGATCGAGGAGACGTTCAGCGAGATATGGGATAACTTGCTCTCTGATCTGACGGAAGAGGAGCAGAGAGCACTCGAGTCGGCATTCGCCAAGATAAACGCCAAACTGAATGAGGAGGTCAGAGATTGATCTTCAAGTATGTGAATCGGAAGGAATGGTCCCTCGTAGCCGTTTGTTTCGTACTGATATGCCTGCAGGTCTATCTTGAACTGGAGATCCCGGGGTACATGTCCCAGATCACCATGCTGCTCACCACGGGCGGAACCGTGGAGCAGGTCATGGAACAGGGATGGCCCATGATCGCGGCCGCGTTGGGAAGCCTGTTGGCAGCGATATTGGTCGGAGCAGTGGCAGCTTACGTCGCCGCATCATTGTCCCAGCGTCTCCGCGAGCTGCAGTTCGACAGAGTTGGGTCATTCTCCAGAACGGAGATGGGAAGATTCTCTCCGGCGAGCCTGATCACTCGTTCCACCAATGACATTACTCAGGTGCAGATGGCCTTTGCCATGGGAATGCAGATAGTCATAAAGGCACCCCTGATGGCTGTATGGGCGATCGTAAAGATCGCCGACAAGGATATGCATTGGACGCTGGCGACGGCTGCGGCAGTCGCTGCTCTGATGATCACAATAACCATAGTGCTGTATCTCGTCGTACCGCGCTTCAAGATGATACAGCGGCTGACGGACAATGTCAACCGCATAACCGACGAGGGCCTCACAGGCGTGAGGGTGGTCCGTGCATACAACGCAGAAGAGTACCAGGAGGCGAAATTCGAGAAGGCCAACGAAGAGCTGACCTCTACGAACCTGTTCACCAACCGTGTGATGTCGGTCATGATGCCGGTGATCACGACGGTCATGAGCCTGCTTTCATTGTCAATATACATAATCGGCGCCATCCTGATATCCTCCGCCTCCGGCCTCGGCCTGAGGCTGGAGATGTTCTCAGATATGATCGTGTTCTCGTCCTATGCGATGCAGGTGGTCATGGCATTCATGATGATGGTGTTCATCTTCATGATCATCCCGCGCGCCGGCGTGGCCGCCAGGCGCATCGAGGAGGTCATCGATACAGACCCATCCATCAAAAGCGGCACTGTGAAGGAATCACCCAAGGGCAGAGAGGGGGAGATAGAGTTCAGGGATGTCTCTTTCAGGTATCCGGGAGCAGCGGAGAGCGTTCTGGAGAATGTGAGCTTCAAGGCCGGGAAGGGGGAGACCGTGGCGTTCATCGGATCCACGGGGAGTGGCAAGAGCACCCTGATCAACCTGGTCCCGCGCTTCTACGACGTGACGGACGGGCAGATACTCGTGGACGGAGTGGACGTGCGGGATTACGAACTGGAAGCTCTTCACGGCAAGATAGGATATGTGCCGCAGAAGGCGACCGTGTTCTCCGGCACCGTGCAAAGTAATGTGAATTACGGGGATACCAGCGGCGATCGCACGGTAGAGGACGTGAAGAAAGCCGTGGCCATCGCACAGGGCAAGGATTTCGTGGAGAGGATGGAGGGCGGATATGAGGGCATGATATCCGAGAGCGGCACGAACCTGTCGGGGGGACAGAAGCAGCGCATCTCCATCGCGAGGGCGATATGCAGGAGGCCCGAGTTCTACATCTTTGACGATTCGTTCTCCGCCCTCGATTACAAAACCGATCGGGTCTTGAGGGACGCCCTAAGGAAGGAGACCTCCGGGGTGACCAGCCTGATCGTGGCACAGAGGATAGGCACGATAATAGAGGCTGACACAATAGTCGTACTGGATGAGGGGCGCGTTGCGGGGATCGGCAGGCACGGGGATCTGCTGAAGACCTGCGAAGTGTACAGGAATATCGCATTGTCCCAGTTGTCGGAAGAGGAGCTGATGAGATGAGGCCGGGAAGCCCTCCGGGCAGCGGAACGACGAAGGCAGAGAAGCCCAGGGCCTTCGGCGACGCATGGAAGAAACTGTTCTCTTACATGGGAGGATACAGGATCGCGGTATGGGCGGCCATAATATTCGCGTTCGTCAGCACAGTATTCATACTGATCGGGCCGAACAAGCTCAGGGATATAACCGATCTGATAAGCGCCGGTCTGATGACCGGGAATGTGGATATAGGGGCTATCTGGGAGATAGGCTACTTCCTGATAGCCATATATGTGGCCAGCGCTGTTCTTTCGTTCCTTCAGAACTACATCCTAGCGACTGTTTCCCAGAGAACGGCATCGAATCTGCGTACTGATATCTCGAAGAAGATAAACCGTCTGCCCCTGAGATATTTTGACAGTTCCAGCAAGGGTGACATCCTGAGCCGCACCACCAATGACGTGGATACGCTGGGACAGTCGATGAATCAGAGCATAGGCACTCTGATAACGTCGGTGACGATGCTCCTGGGCTCCCTGGTGATGATGGCTTACACGAATCCGGTGATGATGGCGGTCACAGTACTTTCCTGTCTCGCCGGTTTCGCTCTGATGTTCTTCATAGTCAACCGTTCCCAGAAGTATTTCAGTATCCAGCAGGAGTACCTGGGCAAGATGAACGGCCATGTGGCGGAGACATACTCCGCCCACGACGTGGTCAAGGTCTACAACGGTCAGAAGGATGCGGCCAAGAAGTTCGATTCCATAAACGACGGTTTAGCATCCAGCGCCTTCATGTCCCAGTTCCTGTCGGGGCTTATGATGCCTCTGATGGGCTTCATCGGCAATTTCGGGTATGTGATGGTGTGTATTGTCGGTGCGACGATGGTCATAAGCGGCGAGATCTCCATCGGGGTGATAGTGGCGTTCATGATCTATGTCCGTCTGTTCACGCAACCTCTGTCCCAGATGGCCCAGGCATTCACGGGCATGCAGTCCGTGGCCGCTGCTGCGGAACGGGTGTTCGAGTTCATCGAAGAGGAGGAGCTGCCCGGAGAAAGGGAGGACACCCTAAAGATCTTGGATGTGAAGGGCCATGTGGAGTTCAGGGATGTGCACTTCAGCTATATCCCGGGGGAAGAGGTCATCAGGGGATTTTCCGCCGAGGTGAGACCCGGTCAGAAGGTCGCGATAGTCGGTCCTACCGGCGCAGGCAAGACCACTATGGTGAACCTGCTCATGAGGTTCTACGAAACGGATCGGGGAGACATACTTGTGGACGGCATCTCCGTAAAGGATATGAGACGCAGCGATGTGCACGACATGTTCTGCATGGTGCTGCAGGATACCTGGATATTCGAAGGTACAGTCAGGGAGAATATTGTCTATTCCAAAAAGGATGCTACCGAAGAGGAGATATTCAACGCCTGCAGGGCGGTGGGAGTGGACCACCTCATAAGGACGCTGCCGGACGGGTACGACACAATGCTGGACAACAACTCCTCCCTATCTGTGGGTCAGAGGCAGCAGATAACCATAGCCCGCGCAATTGTGGAGAATGCGCCGATGCTGATATTGGACGAGGCCACCAGTTCCGTTGACACCAGGACCGAGAGGCTGATCCAGAATGCCATGGACTCCATGACGGAAGGACGCACATCCTTCGTGATCGCGCACCGTCTCTCCACTATACGGAATGCGGACATGATACTGCTGATGAAGGACGGGAACATCGTCGAGCAGGGTACCCACGACGAGCTTCTTGCACGCGGAGGAGCATACAAGGACCTCTATAACAGTCAGTTCGAGGACGGAGAGGCGGCATGAGGCATGGGGGAGTGTAATCATTCAAGAACCAGAACCGCGGTTTAGGCACTCGGAATGGTTCAGCGTTGCTGAACTCCGTTATTGAAATGGTGCATCATATGGGCGTCGAAGATACAGAATTCGATATCCACCCCATGAGGCGGGATGAGGCGGCCGGTGTCCTCAGATGTTTGAGGGACGAGTATGGCGACAGGTATCCTCACAGGATAGTCTATGATGCGGACAGATTCTATGAAGCGTGCCGTAAAGGCGATACCGTATCCATAGTCGCCGCTGACAGGGACGGAGAGGTCGCGGCGCATGTGGCACTTGCCGGATCGGTGCTGTTGCCAGGAACGATGGAGCTCTGCATGGGCATCGTATGCAAGAGATACCGCAACCGTTCGCTGATGACGCTCATATCGGAAAGAGCCTTCGAGCATGCGATCGGGAATCTGCATCTGATGTCTGTGAATTCGCAGCCCGTCACCCATCATGTATATGCGCAGAAGGTCTGCGCCGCTCAGGATTATCATTGCTGCGGTTTCGTTTTCAACATTGCGAACGAAGGGCTCTTCGATCCCAGGGACAAGGAGCACAGAGGAAGCATAGCCCTGGTCGTCAGGATGCTGAAGGATCAGCGGAGGAGGATCCACGTTCCGGCGGAGGTGCTGCCAGTAGTACGGAGAATCGTCTCCGATATGCGATTGGAAAGGGAGTTCGCAGTTTCCGGCGGAGCCTTCCCGGAAGGTACGTCCGGCATCCGCTCGGAGATAGACGACAGCCTGCAGTTCGCGGATACGGCCGTCCGGTGCATCGGGGAGGATTTCGAGGAGAGGCTTGCAAGGGAGCATGAGCTCTTCGTGCTCCGCGGATGCAAGGCTTCAAGGTTGTTCCTGAACATCTGCGATCACAATGCGCCGGCGGCATATGATATCGCCAAGGGTGCCGGCTATTTCTGCACCGGCATGTTCCCGGGAAGTTCGGATTGCGACTATCTGATGATGGAGAATCCGATGGAACTCCCGATAGAGTACGACAGTCTCAAGATCGACGAAAGATATGCGGACATCTTCGCTCTCATCAGAGGGCTATATCCCGGATCGCGGTAAGCTGCCCTTCAACAGAGAACGATTATCTATCCCTCTGTCGATTCGCCAGAGATGAAAGATGGATGGGACTGGCGAGACGACAGGGTACCGCGCATGGACGGCAAGTTCGCCGTGGTCACCGGAGGAGCATCGGGTCTGGGGGCATACATCGCGGAAGCCCTTTGCACGAAGGGCGCACGGGTGATCATAGCAGACATCGATGTCAAAGGCGCCGAATCCGTCGCGAAAAGGATATCATCAGCTGTGCCGAACGCGGAGATAGCGTTCCTTCCTCTGGATCTGTCCGATCCCGCATCGATAGAGGGCTTTGCGGCCCGGTATATATCTGAGCACGACGCCCTCGATCTGCTCATAAACAATGCTGGCATAATGACGCCTCCGTACGGTCTCACCGAGAAAGGATTCGAGCTGCAGTGGGGAATCAATCATCTGGGTCATTTCGCCCTGACATATCATCTTATGCCGTTGCTGTCCTCGACGCCGGGCTCCCGTCTGGTTACCCAGACATCCATTGTGCACAGGGGAGGGAGGATCAATTTCAAGGACATTAACTCCGAATTATCATACAGCCCCTGGAAGGCCTACAAGCAGAGCAAGCTGGCCACTCTTCTCTTCTCCAGAGAGCTTGACGTGCGGGTCAGGTCCATGGGGATGGAGGCGCCCATCAGCATAGCCAGTCATCCGGGCCTCGTCAACACCCAGCTTTACCGGAACAGAGAAAGGATGATGAGATGGCTGAGGCCGTTCATGCACGGCCTCGAAGCGGGCTCCGTGCCGGCCCTGCGTGCCGCTCTGGACCCGGATGCCGAATCGGGAGATATGTACGGTCCGAAGGGCTGGATGGAGTTCAGGGGCCGGACCGTAAAAGTCCGCCCCCACGGAAAGGGAAAGGATATGGACCTGGCATCCAAGGTGTGGGAGCTTTCGGAGAACATGACCGGTCTTGATCTCACGATGCGCTTGGAGGATTGCGCGGCATCGGAATCACGGTGAGCAAAAAGGGTTCAATATCGGAACCGTATTTCGGGTCCATGGACCAGTTCATCGTCATCGGGCTAGTGGCAGGTCTGATCACAACCATGGGCTATGTGCCTCAGGTCATCAAAGGATACCGCACCGGGAAAATGGAGGATGTGTCTGTTTTCATGCCTTTGGTGCTCATCGCGGGGATGGGCCTTTGGCTGGTCTACGGAATTCTGCTGGGAGACATCCCGATAATGCTCTGGAACGCAATATCCGTGATCCTCAACATATTCATGGTATCTCTGAAGCTTAATTACGACAGGCGGAAGAGAAGAGAGGCGCCTACCGCAACCAGCTGATCATCTGAAGGCGCAGAAGGATCATCAAGAAAGCTCTCCGGGCTAAGAGCTATCCTCAGTGATCCGGACGACCGTATTCAGGGAATTCCCAAGCTGAATGCACACTCTTGGGGTGTGCCGTAAAACAATGTCGCTCTGAGCTCCGAAGACCCCTCTGGTCTTCAAGAAAGATGCGGACAGAAAAAGAATATATACGCCGTTAACTCCTATCAATATGGGTTTACATGTCAAATTCTGAATCGGACGATATAAAGTACGAGAAACTAAGGCGGTTCAACCTGATAATGGGATTCTTCCATTTCATACAGGCCGCCATAATGCTTGCGATCGCCAAGTATGATGTTAAGATGTTCTTCACCACATCATACATAGACGCCTCGGGAGGATTCCCTCCCGTCGGAGCCGGTACGCCCGAGCTGTTCTTCAGTGTGCCCTTGGGGCCGATGGTGGCCGTATTCCTGCTGATGTCGGCCATAGCCCACCTCTCCGTTGCGACCTTCGGATACAAGTGGTATGTCGATAATTTAAAGATGAACATGAACAAGGCCCGCTGGTTCGAGTATGCTCTGTCGTCTTCGTTCATGCTCGTTGTCATAGCCTGGCTCTGCGGCATGTTCGACTTCGTGTCCGTTATGCTGCTGTTCTCCCTGAACGCATGCATGAATCTGTTCGGGTACATGATGGAGCTGCACAACCAGAAGACCGACAAGACCGATTGGACCGCATTCATATTCGGATGCTTCGCGGGACTGATCCCCTGGGTCGCCCTGTTCATGTACTTCCTGGGAGTGACCGGCGGTTCCCCTCCGACATTCGTCTACGGGATCATGATTTCGATAGCGTTCTTCTTCAACATCTTCGCGTTGAACATGGTCCTCCAGTACAAGAAGGTCGGGAAGTGGAAGGACTACCTCTACGGAGAGAGGTTCTACATCATCCTGAGCTTGGTGGCCAAGACCGCCCTGGCCTGGCAGGTCTTCGCCGGTACATTGGTCTGATAAACGCTAAGAACCAAACCCTTTCCTTTCTTTCTATCTGTTAGAATAGCGGATGCCGTGATGTTCTGGTGAGCCCAACGGTAAGCGGACCATCAGGAAGGCCGATCATCCGAGGCATTCGTCATATGTGGCATCGGATCAAGACGATCCCATCATTTACAAGGGCGGTCCCGTTACGCACCATCTGCCCACTGCGCATCCTGACGCTGGATGCGCCTTCCTTATCATGAAGCAGGAGAAACGTCCCTTCAAGAATGCTATGCATCCGATCTCAGATTCAACGACCGGCATTCTTCCGATACACGTTTGTGATCTTTTACTAGACAAATGATATGAATATCAATTGATTTTTAATGCACATTTTACATTTTACATATTATAATTGTTCATTTGTTCAGTTATGTTAATATACAATTAGACATTTGTCTAATTAAACCTGCATAGAATATGCATATGGTCGGAGAATGAACTAAATGAATACAACTGTAAAGATCGGATTTGCTGCGATCGCATTGCTGATGGCTGCGATCCTATTGGCACCGAGCGTTTCTGCTGAAACCGCTGTGACAACCGAGAATGCCGGCAACATAACGTGGATATTGGTCTGCAGCGCACTCGTCTTCATAATGACACCCGGCGTCGCCCTTTTCTACGGCGGCATGCTCAGGAAGCAAAGCATAACGTCCATTCTGGCACAAACATGTATCATCATGGGGATCATGACGGTCTCCTGGGCAGTCATAGGGTACACACTCGCCTTCGGCTCCGATGTCGGCGGTATCATCGGCAATCTGGAGTACATACTTCTTCACAACGTGAGCGTTGACACCATCGCCGACGGAGCCACGATACCGCAGATGGAATTCATGCTTTTCCAGATGATGTTCGCGCTGATCACCGCAGGCATCGTTCTCGGTGCCGCCATCGAAAGGATAAGATTCAACGCTATTGCATTATTCATAGTAATCTGGTCGATCGTCGTCTATGCACCGATGGCACATTGGGTCTGGGGCGGCGGATTCTTCGATCAGTATCTTACGGTGCTCGATTTCGCCGGAGGGACGGTCGTTCATATCTGCGCAGCAACGACTGGTCTTGCACTGGTGCTGTTCGCCGGAAAGCGCAGTGAGCGCACGATGAAGGACAGACCGCACAACATCCCTATGACATTCATAGGATTCTCTTTGCTGTGGTTGGGATGGCTAGGATTCAACGGCGGGTCCGGACTTGCAGCGGACGGTGTTGCCATCAACGCGATCGTGGTCACGATGATCTCTTCCTCGGTTGCGATGATCGTATGGGGCCTGATGCAATACTTCGCCGTAGGACGTATCGGCATATTGGGGATGATCGCCGGTGCAGTGGCAGGATTGGTTGCCATAACCCCGGCCGCAGGATACGTGGGCCCGAGCGAGGCGATCGTGATAGGTGCCGTCGGCAGCATCTTGTGCTATCGCGGCGTATTGTTCATGCGTAAGAAGTCCGGTCTGGATGATGCGTTGGATGTTTTCGGCGTCCACGGGATCGGCGGTATCTGGGGCGCTATAGCGACGGGCATATTCGCGGTACCGGCCATGGTGGAGAGCGGATATGAGGGCCTGATATACGGCAATACGGACCTGTTCATCGGAGAGATCGTTGCGGTCATCATAACGATCGTATTCTGCTTCGCGGTATCGTATGCTGTGATCTGGCTGCTGTCGAAGATCATCGATGTACGTATGGTCGAGGATGAAGAGGTGATCGGTGCGGACATCGTCGAGCACGGTGAACCCGCCTATACGAGGTGATTGAGAAATGAAGATGATAATTGCGATAATCCGCCCTGAGAAGCTTCAATGCGTCAAGGATGCACTGAAGGCAGAAGGTGTCCACGGCATGACGATAACCAATGTCAGGGGCCGCGGCGAACAATCGGGCATCAAGTTCACCACAAGGGTAGGAGAATTCTGTGTCGACGAGATAGAGAAGGTCAAGCTGGAGATAGTCATCGACGACGTTCTGGAAGATGCCGCTATAGCTGCCATAAAGGAAAGTGCTGATACAGGCCATATGGGCGACGGAAGGATATTCGTCCTGCCTGTGGAGAGGTCGATAAAGATAAGAACGGAGGAATGAAGCACTCCGCCGCTTTCAAACGATTAATTGAAAGTGACCTCTTGCTTCGTTGTTTTTGCTCCCATTCAACGAAGCAAGAGGTCATGGATTTTATTGGCATTGAAAGGGGTCGGGCCGTCACAATACCTCCTTCTGATCTTATCAGACTTTATGAGGTATCTACAAAGATCAGATAGAGCTTACCAGTATATTCTTAATTCAATTTGCAGAAACTCGTGACATCCGCTGTTTGATCCGACACCTTCTAGAAGAGCACTGTACGGCCCTTGGGCCGCCACTATCTGTATTTGGGAATTGTGGAGCCACTTCGGTGATTCGAATTCCGAACCTGCTGATTATAAGAGCGAATATTCGTTTGGTCTTTGCCGAATTTCCGCCGATTTAGTTGAAAACACCCAACTTTTATTTGGAACACGCATTATTGTTCATTTCAAAACGTTTTATTTTGTTGGAATGACGAATATTAGCGGTTTTTTCGTGGCCTCGAACTCTCCATTTTTGGGGTTGGTGGCACGATGATGGCACAATGTCAATAAATAAGCAGATTTATACCGTTTTTTGATAAAAAACAGGCATTTTCAGACGATAAGCAGGTTGAAGCAATCAACAGGTCCAAATGTTTTTTGCACCCATTATCGAGTAGGTGATCTGCCGTTCGATATTAAAATGAAACAAGTTTGAGCCAAGATTAACCAATAAATGAGCCGATAAATTAAGCAAAAAGTCGTTTGTAGTTTTCGGATCGTGTTGCCGAAGGGAGATGCTGAGCGTAACGTTATTTCACCCTAACCCCCCGTGTCTCATCATCAGGCGGCAGTTCTGCGAATCTCCTGCGGGATCCGGGAATTCAATATCCTTTTCGATATCGCACTCTGACTCCTTTTGTCATTCACATTTGCCAGTTTCTTGATGATCTTGCCGTATATTTCCAGCTTTTTCCTTCTCTGATCCTCGGAGACCGTGGTGTAGTATCCTGGCTATCGCGTCGAGAGCATCCGTGGCGTTCTCCATTTGAATCGAAGCGCATAACGTATCTACTTCGTAATCGTCCAATTTGCTCATCTCTGCACCCAGCCAGTTCAGGTGTTCGGGGCTTTCGTATTCTCCGAATTCCTTTTAGATGTCGGACAGATTCGGATTCGTTTGGAATTTGCTGTTTACGAATTCCGTGTCGTAATCGGCGATCAACCACTCTTTGTACCGTTTGGTCGAAATTTTAACGTCGAATGATTCAACGTTTCTTGTCATTTTTGTAATATGGCTCTTGGACTCGTTCGTGCTGTTGGTGAATACTCCGTTCTCGGTATCTCATATCGTTGATCCGATTGCCGGATACGATACGACAGTGCGCTTCATCATCGTCGAGGAATTGGAAACGGCATTCTCCACCTTCGTGGTGAGCTGATACGACGGTTCCGGTTTTTCCAACTCTAAGTGATAGCGGATGTATTCTCCTACGGGAGGTCTGGTCTCGATCGTCTCCTCGATGGTTTCGATGTCGTCCGCAGAGGATGCACTGGTGGTGACGAGGATCGCGCCGCACATGTTCATCTCCCAGAAGAATTAGTACAGCACGGCGGTCCCGCCGGATGCCTGCGGCGACCTCCTCACTGGCGAAGCACCTCTGGCAGGCACCTCTTCTCTTGCGGCAGCTCGGACACCAGGTCCGCTATGGTCGTTTTCGACAGCTGGTTCATCATCGATCTGATGGCGATGTCGAAACGGGACGACAGCAGGTCGTGTATCTCGTTCCCCACCGGACAGTGTGTGTTCACAGTATACATACGGAAGATACCGTCCGCGTCGTCCGCGTCGACGGCCGCGAACACGTCGTAGAGCGTGATCTTGTCCGCCGGCCTGCCGAGCCGAGTCCTGGCCTTGCCCATGCCCGGTTTCAGGAGGCTGGCCTTGGAGAGCTTGGTGAACACGTTGCGGACTATGACGGGGTTGCATCCGATGCTGGTGGCCACGATCTCGCTGGTGATCCTGTCCTCGTTGAAGAAGGCCACCATGAGCAGGGTGTGAATCCCCACGGTGTACTGGGAGCCTACGTGCATCTCATTCTCCGAGCATCGACTTGCACTCGGCGTAGAGGTAGTCCGTGGAATGGAGGGTCGCCCAACCCTCCTTTGCCACCTTGATCTTCAGGCGGGTCCTGTCGGAGATCTTCTCGTGACCGAAGGAGGGATCTGATGAGTCCTGACTTCGATTTCTGGGATAATGAAGGCGAGAAGAGCGAAGTAAGGTTCAGTTGCGCCAATTTGAGGGTCATTAAGAAGAACGGCACTCAGTCGTGGGTGTGCGGACGCTCCGACAGCTTCGGAAGACCGTGTGCCGGCTGGGCCTGCATCCAGAGGGAGGGGTCCGAATGATCGAGATGGAACGCGATCTCGGGGACGTTGCCGTTCTCCTGAGGAAGATCCTGACGGCCGAAGGGACGCTATCGGTCAGGTACGACTACGGGAACCTGGTGTTCATCCTCGGCCCTCCGGGGGGAATGCGTTTCACCGGGAAGATCCCGCTGTCGACCGCCCGCCGGATCCAGGAACTTCTTAGGGAGATCATCGACGATGCAGAAACGGCAGAGAAGGAACTGAAGGCGGTGGACATGAACGATGCGCCCGTGTCGATGTCCAAGGAGGACGGACAATGACCACAATCGGAAGAACCAAGCATGCAAGGATCTCGTGCAGCGAAACCTTCAGGCATGATCCGGAGCGGATCCTGTGCCTCGACATCGAGACCACCGGACTGGACCGCCGTTCCGACGACATTCTGTCATTGGCCATCGTCGACGGCACCGGGGCCGTGAGGTATCACGGATACTTCCGCCCGCAGCTGAAATCGGAATGGCCGGAGGCCCAGGCGGTCAACGGTATCGATCCCGGGGAAGTGAAGGATTCGCCGCAGATCTGCGACGAGGCCGAACGGATCTCCGAGATCCTGTGGAGCTCCGAGGTGCTGATGGGATACAATCTCATCTCCTTCGACCTTCCCTTCCTGGAGGAGAAAGGGATTGCCGTTCCGCCGAGACCGGCATGCGACGTAATGCTCGAATACACCGAGAAGCACGGCGAATGGGATGAAGATCGCCAGAGATACAAGTGGATCTCGCTGGCGAAGTGCGCTTCGGATTTAGGGGTGAAATTCAGACCACATGATTCCTTGGAAGACACAATGGCCACAATGAAGTGTGCAGAGAGGATGCAGTAATAGGTCCAAACTACTTTCCTCGCGTTCGGGACTGGAACGCATTTCTTTATTTTACTAGAATGTTCACTAATGTATCAAATCAGCTAGTATGATTTCATGTCGACATTTTCGTATAACATCGTCAAGATTAAATCCTGTTACACCCGATGCAGGTGTATGTCTTCTCAGACCAGATATTCTGCGACGTTGCCCGCGAATCCTTTCGCGTTCCACCAGACCAGAACAATCGCTGAGATCATGCTGAGATGTGACGATAGATCCTCAGTAAAGAATGAAGTTCATGAAGGGAACCTTCTTCAGATAAAGACAATCAGCAACGAAGACAGCATTTTCAATTATGTCTACAACAGAATGAATCTGATTTCAGATTCGTTGAAGAAGATAATCATAAATGGGGATGAGGCGGACGGGAGATTTGTTAATCTCATCTCGATAATGAATTACGATACGCTTTTCAAAGAATTCGTCGAAGATGTGTACTACGAAAGGCTGATCGACAGGAATCCGGTCACGGATTACGATATTATGTCCTTCTTCGAGAAGAAGGGACGGGAAAACCAAACAGTAGCTTCTTGGAAATATGTTACAGTGTATAAATTGAGGAGACTCTACACCCGTATTCTTTTTGAAGCTGGATTGCTGAAAACATCCACAGGTAACAGGGTAGTATGTACCCCATATATCGGCCGTTCTACAATCGATGAGTTGCTGAACGAAGGATACGAAACATACATCAGAGCAACGTTGGGATACAGATGAAGGTACTCACAATCAGTGAAAGATTGAACAGGATCAAGGATGTGATCATTCACGATCCGTTCTTTGGCGGTAAATCTTTGAGCAGCGGTACTGGCGGATATATTTTCGATTACGATCCGCAGGATGAACTTGCTGTAAGAGAATTCATTGACAATTTCAAGGATCGGAAGGACTTGGGATTCGATGTTCAGGTCTTTGATCTTTTCGAGATAATGATTGGATATCTTCAAGATCAAGGATATCTGGAATCCGCTTTTGAGATCGAAGAGGAATGCAGGGACGAGGGGGAAGACATCGGCTATTTTGTACGCGCTATGGTCGATGTGTTCCAAACGGACAGTCAGAACGATATCTTCATTGATTACATCAAAAAGAATGCTGTTTCCGGTAATGTGATATTCATCACAGGTGTTGGAAAATGTCATCCGTTCATTCGTTCACATAAGATCCTGAATAACTTTGACAGTAAGCTGAACGGCGTCAAGACGGTGCTGTTCTATCCCGGTGTGTACACATCGGACGAATTGAAACTATTCGGAACGATTCCGAGCGAGAATTACTATCGTTCCATGAGTTTAGTAGAGAGGACTGAGTAATATGTCGATTATTGGGGAGATGTTTGAAAAGGATATTGATAGGCCGATGAATCCGGTCATCAAGGTCAGCGACCAGACTGATGAGAAAGTGATTTTTCAGGAGCTTGATGAATACGTTGTCACCAAGGAGATCGATGAGAATCTGGAAAAATTCTACAAAGGACTCATTGATGGCATCAGCAGAGATACCGACAATATCGGTGCCTGGATATCTGGTGATTTCGGAAGTGGAAAATCACATTTCCTGAAAATCCTGTCATTCCTTCTCAAGAACAGTATCATTTCTGGAAAGAAATCTACCGAGTATCTCCAGAAGAAGGTCTCTCCTCCAGTATATGCGTATATGCAGGCCATGGGCAAGAAGAATGTCGAAACGGTCCTCTTCGACATAGATGCCGAGAGCAAGGAAGGGCAGAATGCCGATAACCTTGTTCAGATCTATCTCATGGTGTTCAACAGGATGCTCGGTCTGAGCACGGTCCCATCGGTTGCAGATCTGGAGCGCCATATAATCGATGAAGGAAAGTACGATCTCTTCAAGTCAAAATATCAGGAGATCTCCGACAGATCTTGGGAAGATGAAAGGACCAAACCGGCATTCGTCCGTGGCAGGATCGAAAAAGCATTGGTGGCTGCAGGTGTATATGGGGAAGACGACGCCAAGGATATCTCCAAGAAGGCCTCTGAGAAATACGAGATCAGCGCCAGCGATTTCACTAAGCTGGTGAAAGAGCACTGTGACAAGATGGGTGAGAATTACGTTCTCCTATTCCTTGTGGATGAGGTCGGACAGTTCATATCCGGAAATACTCAGCTCATGCTGAAGCTGCAGACAATAACGCAAGAGCTCGGAACCGCATGTCGCGGACACGCATGGAACGTTGTGACCAGCCAGGAAGATGTTGACTCCATCGCCCCAGATATCAACAATAAGGATTATTCCAAGATCCAAGGACGTTTCAGTATTAGAGTGAAGATGTCCTCTTCAGATGTTAAAGAGGTTATCGAGAAGAGGATACTGTCCAAGAAGGGGAATTATGTCGATGAGCTTCAGGCTTACTACGATGGAAACCGTGACGCGATACACAACAAGCTCAATTTCGATAATGGCATGAACATCAGGCTTTACAAGGACAAGAAAGAGTATTCGGCAACATATCCGTTCGTTCCGTATCAATATCAGATGCTGCAGACCATGCTCACTCAGCTGAGGAATAAGAGCAGGGCTGGCAAGAACATCAGCAATGCTGCACGTTCGATGCTGAAGACCTTCAGGGATACAGTTGTAGCATACAAAGACAAGGATTCCAAGACTGTCATTCCGATGTATGCGTTCTATGATTCACTGACCCCTGAATTGGATAGTCCAACGCTGCAGGTGTTTTACAACGCTACTAAGAACGATGCTCTCAATGAATTCGATATCAATGTCCTGAAGACGCTGTTCCTTGTGAAGTATTACGACGGATTGACAACTTCTGTAGCGAACATAACCTCGATGATGGTCTCATCTTTCGATGAAGACAGGATCACGATAAAGAAAGGTGTCGAAGATTCACTCGAACGTCTGACCACTCAGAATCTGGTTCAGAGGAACGGTGATACCTATATGTTCCTGACTAATGAGGAGCAAGAGGTTAATATCGAGATCAAGAGGGAGACTGTCGACATCGGCAAGCGTATCCAGGAGATCTCTCGTGTGGCGTTCGGTGAGATCCTCGATCTCAGCGGCAAATACCGTTATGATGGCACACATCAGTATTCATTCAATAGGATCGTCGACGGGGAGAATGCCGAGAGTACGAGTTATGAACTGAATTTGTCCATCTCCACCCCTGCGAGGAAAGTAGATGGTGCTACGCTGGCGATGGAGTCCAACGGTTCTGTGGTGTTGGAGCTTCCGGCCGATGATCGTGTAATCATGCAATGCAATGAGTACATCTCCACTGAGAATTATCTTCGTAAGAATATGAGCTCGGACCTTCCGACGCAAAAGAAGATAATACTTGAGGCTAAAGAAATGGAGCTGAAGGCCATGAAGGCCCGCTTCAAGGATATGCTCACTGATGCTCTTCAGAATGCTAAGATATATGTTAATGGGTCTCAGTCGACAGATATCAACGAGACCAACCCCAAATCTCGTGTGGATAAGGCAATGGGAAAACTCATTACTGCCACGTACAGTAAAATGGATTACATGAGGAATCCGAAGAATAAAACACTCATCGAACAGATCTTCAAAAACAGGACTTTGTCACCATTTGATGAATGTTGCGGTAGTGAGAAGCTTGCAGTCAATGAGGTCATAGATTTCCTCTCCATACAGGCAAGGTCCAATGCCACAGTCCGCATCTCCAATATCATGGAGAAGTACAAGAAAAAACCGTACGGATTCACAGATTACGATATAGAGTGGATCCTGGCGCTACTGTTCCGCCATAACAAGATTGCACTGATCTATGAAGGCGTGACATATGACGGAAAGAAAGTGGATTCCAGTAGGGGCATCGATCTCGTTACTAAGACAAGGGATTTCGACCGCGTCGAGATAAAATTACGTGAGAGTGTGTCTTCTGCATCGATTAACAGGGCAGCGGACATATTCAAGACGATTCTGGCAAAATCGATGCAACTCGATGAGGGCGCGCTGGTCACTGCCATCAACGATGGTTCCAGGGAGATTATGAGCGATATTGATGGATACCTGGGACAGATAAAGTCGCAGCCAAAGTATCCCTGGAAGAGCGAACTCGAACAGATGCGCCAACTATTGAACGATACTGCCAGTGCCGGCTCGCCCGATCTTTTTTTATTCATCGATTCGAACGAAGATGCCCTTAGAAAACTCCGTCCAGATCTAGATGACAAGAGATCCTTCTTCGCTGCCGACAGTCCGAGAAGAAGATTGTTCGATAGGGGGCTCGATAGCATTGCAGCCTACGAGAAAGATGCGTATTATGTCTCGGATGAGATGATGCGTATAAAGGGATTGATAGATTCTGCTCTCAATTCAGACAATTTGGTAGATCTCCCGAAATTGAATACGCTGTGTGCCGAGTTCAATGATGCTTTGGAAGACATCTTGAATAAAAGCAGGTCCGGAGAGATCGAAAAGCTCAATGGAATAAAATCCTGGCACGAATCGAAATTATCAGACCACTCGGAACTTTTCGATGAACTGAGTAAGTACTACGAACAGGCCAAAAATGACATCAGTAATGCAACGTCATTGTCGGATTTGTATGCTGTTTCAACTGGTTTCAAGATGAAGGCGGCCGATCTTGAAGGGCGGATACCGAAAAAAGATACTCCTGCAACACCCCGTGGACCTGCTGAACCCAAGGCTGCTCCTCGCAGTACAATCTCTATGTATTCCCTCTTGCCTAAGATCGAGGTTAATGATGAGAAAGATGTGGATGAGATCCTCAACACAATGAGAGACAGGCTGAACGAGAAACTGAAGGCCGGTCCTTTCGACATCAAGTTGTGATCATATGGACAAGAGAGCTATTGAGAAATTTGCAGTGACTGCCAGGGTCAAACTCAGACAATCTGTGGGGCAGAGGATGGCTGTTCTCGGAATAGGAGCGGATGGTGCTCTTGCTCCGGTACAAGTCATTGGCGATGTTGTTGTGATTAATCTCAACAATGGTATGGAGACGCGTTTAACAAAAGAAGAATCCTCGCATCGTGACCAACTGATCAAGGAGGTTCGCAGAGCAGGATACGATAATGTCGTCGAATCTGTTGCGTATACGTGGTTCAACAGGCTCATTGCTATAAGGTATATGGAGGTCAATGATTATCTTCCAACGCATATTCGTGTACTCTCATCTGCTATTCCTGGGAAGAAGGAGCCCGACCTTGTATCGCAGTGTCTTTCTGTCGATTTGTCGTTCAGTACTACGGAGAAAGAACGTATATTGGAACTGAAGAACAAAGAAGAATTGGACAGACTATTTGTATTGCTCTTTCTGAAGCAATGTCGGGAACTCAACAAGATCCTTCCGGAATTATTTACGGCCACCAGGCCATATGAGAACATCCTTCTGAATCTGTCTTTTACCGATCCAGATAGCGTTGTCAGAGACCTTATCGACGGGATATCTGAAGACGATTTCAAAGACGCTGTTCAGATTATCGGATGGATGTATCAGTACTACAACAAAGAACTCAAAGATGAGACTGAAAAATTATTGGATAAAGGTATAAAAGTAACTAAAGAGCGCCTTCCATCGAAGACACAGTTGTTCACACCAGACTGGGTTGTTAGGTATATGGTCGAGAATTCGGTTGGAAGGCTATGGCTAGATGGACATAACGATTCATCTTTGAAATCCAAATGGAAGTACTATCTCGACGAAGCTGATCAAGATTCTGACGTAGAAACCAAGTTGAATGAAATTCGCAAGAAACGTAAGATGATTGTACCAGAATCCATCAAAGTGATCGATCCATGTATGGGGAGTGGACACATTCTCGTTTACGCATTCGATGTTTTAATGCAGATATATGAATCGTATGGGTATGGCAAATCTGATGCTGTTCGCTCGATAGTAGAAGATAATCTCTATGGGATAGATATCGATGATCGTGCTTATCAGCTTTCATATTTCGCAGTCATGATGAAGGCTCGCCAATATGATTCGGATGTATTTTCTAAGAAAATAAAGAACAATATTCACGCAATAATCAGTACTTTTGATCTAGATCATAATTTGTTGAAGGGTTATGGGAACCGGATGGGGCCTATTGATCGTATCACTGCAGAAACTGATCTGATATACATTCTTAACACTTTCAAAGATGCAAAGATGTACGGTTCGCTAATAGATGTGCACGAATGTAATTGGCATCTAATTGATGCGTTTCTCATTGATCGTAGGATTGATCTCTTTAATACGCCAATGTCTAATCAACAGTTGTTGGAAGTTGTTGAAGTGGCAAAAATATTGTCACGCAGATACGACGTAGTATTGACAAATCCACCATACATGATAAATAAAGCAATGGCTCCAAATCTGTCTGATTATGTAAAAAAGAATTATCCTGACAGTAAGACGGATTTATTTTCATGTTTTATTGAAAGATGCAAGACGTTCACATCAGTCGATGGATATTGTTCAATGATAACAATGCAAGCATTTATGTTTCTTGCAAGTTATGAAAAATTACGTGACATTATTTATTCCAATGTTATTGTGAACATGATTCATTTAGGGCCACATGGGTTCGATGAGATTGGCGGAGAGATAGTACAAACAACCGCATTTATTCTAGAGAATTCGCATATTGATAATTATGTAGGATCTTATTCTAAATTAACTAGTGGAAACAGTGAAAAAGATAAAGAAATGGATTTCCTCGAAAAGAAACGGCTATATACAAATAAGCAAAATGTGTTTAGAAAAATTCCTGGTTCACCTATGGCTTATTGGGTTGATTCAGATACATTTTCTATTTTTGAAAAAACTATTGCTCTTGAATGCGAAACAGATGGTGCATATGGCGTTGTAACAGGTAGCAATAGTAAGTTTTTTAGATTGTGGTTTGAAATCAACCACGAAAGTATATCGTTTGATTGTGAATCCGATGCTGATTTTATAAAATGTGGCAAGCCATATGTTCCATGTAATAAAGGCGGGGGATATCGCAAATGGTATGGAAATCACGAAATTGTGGCCAATTGGAAAGAATCTGCCCAATATGTAAGTGACGGCGCACGTGGCCGGTCGTATTTCTTTAAAGTGGGCTTAAATTGGTCCGCCATCACATCTTCAAAGATCGGTGCAAGGTATTATGGGCCAGGGCATATTCTGGATCATGCATCTCCAAGTTTATTTGCGAATGATGAAAAGTCGTTATTATATTTCCTTGGGTTAATCAATTCAGATGTTGCAACAGTAATTTTGGAAATTATTAATCCAACAGTCAACTCTGGAATAGAAACCATCAGAAAAATGCCAGTTATAGTGGGCCACCCCTACGAAGCCGAGATTACAATGTATGTATCTGAAAACATAAAATTATGCAGGACTGATTGGGATTCTTATGAAGTAAGTTGGGATTTTCTACACCACCCGTTATTAAAAAGGAATCCTAGCATTGAAGAGTCATTTATCTCATGGAAAAATGAGTGTGTGCATAATTCAATCACAGTAAAGAACAATGAAGAAAAGATCAACTCGATATTTGCTAAATTGTATTCGATTACAGATAATAGTGAGATAAGTGAAGAATGTTCAATTCGCATACCAGATGCTCAAAGTACAATGGAAAGCTTAATTTCATACTCAGTAGGCTGCATGTTTGGCCGTTATTCTATTGATGAAAATGGATTAGTATATGCCGGTGGGATTTGGAACATAAAATCAAATCAAAGTATCAAAATTGATGAAGATAACATCATACCAATTAACGATGACGAATATTTTGGAGACGACATAGTCACAAAGTTTACAGATTTTATCAAAATTACATTTGGCGAGACTAACTTAGAAGAGAATCTGCGGTACATTTCAGACAACCTTAACATCAAGAAAACTGGGACATCTCGTGACAGAATTCGTGCATATTTTTTGAAGGATTTTTATAAAAAACATTTGAAAACATATCAAAATCTACCAATATATTGGCTATTTGATTCCGGAAAAGAAAATGGGTTCAAGGCTCTCATTTACATGCATCGTTACGAACCAGGACTTATTGGAAAGATGCGTCAGAACTATCTCCTTCCGATGCAGCGTAGATATGCTGATCAGTTAAGCAGGGAGAAAGATCAGGTTAAACGCGGAATTATCCAGAAAAAGTTGAGTGAAGTCGAACGTTACGACCTGGCAATGGAATTGTACTCGTCCAATCCGGTTTCGATAAACCTGGATGATGGAGTGAAGGTCAACTATTCAAAATTCCAGAACATAGAGAACAGCAGGTCCTCTAAGGACAAAATTGACCTGCTTTACAAGATCTGAGTGGGAAAGAAATGGCACAAGATAACATTATAGAAAGAATCAAGGCTCGTTTTGAATGTATCAATAAGTTTGAGACAAAGCCCACGAGGATAGTATTCTGGATCGATAAAGCGGGAGAATTCAAGGATATTATAAGTGATCTTGATCTGGGTGACATCAAAATTCTCAAAATGGATGGTTACAACAGTTTCAAGATAAAATATACATTAGAACATGAGGATAAAGAATCAAGATACCTCATATATGTGCCATATGAGGTTCCGGATGATTCGAAAAACATACTTGCAGATACGATGCATTACTGCGAACCATCATTCTGTGCAGATAAACCTTCTCTGCTCTGTATGGATCTAAATATCCCATCTAAGAACGCAGAAGTAGTGAAGAAATACATCAAATTCTTCAACAATGCAGACCGGAGGAAGAAATTCCAACGTTTGGATCTCGATCTCAATGACGAAGAGGCCATTATTGTCGGAATCATGGCCGTTGTCTCGATGTCAGATTCTGATCATCCACAATTTCAGGACATTTTAAGAGACATACTTCAGGAGTATTCAGAAGATCCCGATTCTAAATCGCAGACAGTGACGATGGATCGCTTTGAATCGTATGAACTCACCGAAGCCTTTTGGACCAGATGCAGCAAAGAATACGGGGCAACCAACACAACAATGGGTGAGTTGGTACGTACGCTGTTCATATCGTATGCTTCGTGCAAAATAGAATTAAAGAAAATGATGAAGATAGACCCATACGTTTCTAAAAAGAGTGGGCGTATTTCAACCTTTATTAATGGAATGTACAACGATGCATTCTATTGTAAAGCGGCCGAAAATCTCTCTGATTGGGTATCCAAGAAGATGAAATTGGATTCATATTTCGATCTTTTTGAATCTAAATCAATGGCCGAATCCGATGCCTTCAGATGTATCGATGAAATAATCATCAGCCGTCTTATTGGACAAATGAGCAGTACATGCAAGCCACTCGACGGCTCAGATATAGCAATAGTGAAGAAAAGAATGACACTTCACTACCGCAATGTATTCGAACCTCACTACAATATGATCGATTACGGCCAGCAGATGATTGAAGAGGTACTGAATTTCTCTGCTGATGTCTCAAGTACAAAATCTTCTAAGGATTTGATCGACAAGTATTCCAGCAGATGGTATCTGATAGATCGCTGTTATCGTGGATTCGTTTTTAATGCCGACAAGATCAATGAGAAGAGCGGAGACATGGAATCGTTCATCGACTTCATTGAGAACACATACAACAACCGTTTCCTCAATGATCTGTCCGTAGAGCTCTGTACGATGATAAAAACATACGACGATCTTCCGGATCCGAAGCAGACCTCGTTCTATAATGATTATGTCCAGAAATCAGACCAGGCCACTGTCGTAATAATATCTGATGCATTCAGATACGAATGTGCTACCGAGCTTCGTGATGAGTTGAAGAAGTCATCTAGGGTCAGAGAACAGAAGTTAGACCACATGATATCGACCGTACCTTCGATTACGAAATTTGGGATGGCAGCACTGCTGCCGAACAACGGTCTTCAGATCTGTCCCGGAGATTACTCAGTGAAGATCAACGGCATGAATACCAACATGGATGATCGCGAAAGTGTCCTTAGAGCAAAGAATCCTGACTCGGTCGTGCTGAAATACAAACAACTCCTGTCGATGAAGACAGACGAGCTCAGAAATGCCTGCAGAGGTAAGCGTATCGTGTACATCTATCACAACGAGGTTGATGCCACAGGCGACAATCCACAGACCGAGGTTAATACTTTCACTGCCTGCAGTAATGCAATAGGTGAGATTAAAAAACTGATTGAAAAAATCACCAATGGGTTGAGCTACACACGTTTCATAATTACATCCGACCATGGTTTCATCTATCGCAGGAAAAAGTTAGATGAATTGGATAAGATCCAACTTCCGCCGGGTGGAATCGCAGATAAACGTTATGTGCTCAGCGAAAGCCACAACGATCTCATGCAATCAGTGGAGA
Organism: Methanomassiliicoccaceae archaeon UBA381; assembly: GCA_002502965.1. Lineage (GTDB taxonomy): Archaea > Thermoplasmatota > Thermoplasmata > Methanomassiliicoccales > Methanomethylophilaceae > RumEn-M2. The sequence goes on along the minus strand of DAQS01000006.1, from coordinate 5,644 downwards.
TGTCCTTGGAATATCTAGGCAGGGAAGATGGCGTGTTCTATGTCTCCGTTCCAAATTCCAGTGGGATATTCAAGGTCCCCGGTGCCGGTCAGAATTTTGTTCATGGTGGTATGTCTCCGCAAGAGATTGTCGTTCCGGTGTTGATCGTCCATACGAACAAAGGTAAGGTCACAGAAGAATACGTAGGTCTTAAAACAGTGTCGAAGCACGAGATCCGTAAGATGCAACAGAACATCGGCGTATGGCAGGAACACCCCGTTTCAGACAAGTATCGTGAGGCTACATACGACCTGTATTTCGAAGATGAGGATGGTCGCCCTGTTTCAGATGTTCAGAGCATCATAGCCAACAGAGTCGAAGGACAGGATATGGAACACCATGCGCGTTTCACATTCAGTATTAAAAAGGGTGTGGCGTATTTAGTAATAAAGAACAAAACCGATGAGGACATCGATCTTGTTAAAGAGGAATACAGGGTGAATGTGATGTTCACAGACCTCGGGGGGATCTGATGAGGAACAACGAGCTTATATCCAAGGGATTCAACCAATTATTGCCGGTTCTTTCCAGATATGTTGCTACATCTCTTCGTGATCATTACGGGGATAGCTGGTGGAATGAGGCTGTTCTAAACAAACTCTCCGATATCCAGAGGCAGGATCTTCCAGAATATCCTTCATTCGATGAGGCAGTCGAAAGTTTAGACATCGCTAGAGCAATAATTCTATTAGATATCAACTGGAATGATGTTTTTAAGAACATAGCCGTAAGGGATCCGCCGGGACTTACAAAGAATTGCCGTGGCTGGGCCAAGGAACTGCTCACAGTTCGTAACAGGTCAGCGCACATCGGCGGTGTTGACTTTGATGACAGAGATACAAGCAGAGCATTGGACACGATGCACCGTCTCTGCGAATGTCTCGACCCATCGGTTGCTTGCGAAATAGACAAGATTTATTATAGTGTCGGCCTCGACACGCCGACGGGAGATTCCGCAGGTTTTGAAGAAGTGGTAAATGAAACAACTCAACCACCTATCGAAGAACAATCGTTCGCAGATGCAGCATATGTTCCGAGCTCACCCCCTTCCGAAGTGATTTCCGAAGGATCTGAGGCCCCAGGAAACCCTGTTGAAATCGATGTAAATCGTCTTATTGGATCGTTCGAGGGGTGTATAGTCAGAAAGGATCTCACTAAACTCATCAAAGAAGGTGCAAACATTCCGATATTTGTCCTAGAATATTTGCTCGGGATGTATTGTTCTTCTAACGATGAGGGTGAGATTGAAGAAGGCCTTGGGATTGTCAAAGACAAATTGTCGCGCTTATATATCAGACCGGATGAAGCTGAGAAGATCAAATCCAATATCAAAGAGGCAGGTGAGGGTTATGCCATCATCGATAAGGTTTCTGTCATCCTTGACTACAAGAAAGACATCTACATGGCATCATTCCTTAGCCTTGGATTGAAGAATGTTCCTATAGATGACGGGATGGTAATTGCCAACCCAAGGCTTCTTTCAGGTGGCATCTGGTGTATCACAACATTCAATTATTCTTTCCTTGACGACGATGGGGCTGCAGTAAAGAATCCATTCAAGATTACTCGGCTGAGCCCTATACAGATGCCGTCTGTGGACATTAACGACTACATATGGCAACGTAGGAATTTCACGAAGGAGGAATGGATCGCATTAATGCTCAGATCTACCGGCTTGGAGCCAAACACATTATCTGGGCGTAGTCGCTGGCTCCTCTTGGCACGCATAATGCCATTGGTGGAGAACAACCTCAACATTTGTGAACTTGGGCCACGCAGTACTGGAAAATCTCACATCTATAAGGAGATCTCTCCGAGCAGCATATTGGTATCTGGTGGGCAAACATCTGTGGCCAATCTTTTCTATAATATGTCATCGCGCTCACCTGGGCTGGTGTGCAATTGGGACGTTGTAGCATTTGATGAGGTCGCTGAGATCAAATTCAAGGACAAGGACGCAATTACCATAATGAAGGATTATATGGCCTCGGGATCGTTCTCCAGGGGGAAGGAGATCTTGGAGGGAAAGGCCTCTATGGTCTTCGTCGGGAACATCAACGAGAACATCAATACGTTACTTCTTCAAGCCAGTCTGTTCAAACCATTCCCGGATGGAATGAATACAGATACCGCGTTCCTTGACAGGTTCCACTGCTACATTCCAGGGTGGGAGATCGAACCGTTCTCTCCGAAGAGCTTTACCAACGATTATGGTTTCATCTGTGATTATTTCGCAGAAATCGCCAGGGAGCTCAGGAAGGTAAACTATTCCGATGTGTTTTCCAAGTTTTTCACCTTGGATGATAGTCTCAAGCAGAGAGATGTCACTGCCATCAAGAAGATGTGTTCAGCAATGATCAAGATCATCTATCCGGATGGAAAGGTTGAAAAGGAAGGTGTTAGAGAGATCCTGGAATTCGCCATGGAGATGAGGTCCAGGGTGAAAGAACAGTTGAAACGCATTCAACCGGATGATGAATTTACTAGTGCGAGATTCATCTATCATGATATCGAAACTGGAGAATCTAGAGAAGTCCTAGTACCGGAGTGTGTGAATCTCAGCATAAGGGCGGGCAGTGTGTGAGATGGGTATTCCATTATTCAGTTTGAGGAAGTGAATCATCGGGTAATGCAAGTCCCGCAACGATTGTTGGACTAATGGTTGCTGTAATTGTCTTTCTTTATACAGACCTTGTTGAAACTGTAGTAATGGATTCGTTTTTTGGCATCATATATGTGATGGCAGATCAGGCATCATCATACAACCCTCTTTGTGGAACACTGATTCGAGCAATACCGTCCATCATTGCTGCAGGGCTTTCTTTCGGAACAATCATGGCCATTGCAAAGATTTTTTCTTTCGAGTGAAACTCATTCGTTGTTCGTCGTAAGAAATCTCCAATTTACGCTCACTAATATTCTCCACTGATGATTGCTCTCCGCCTATTCTTTCGATCCGGATATGTCGGAAGATGGGAGGTTTAGCATGTCATACAGCAAGCGCAGCAAATTCATAGCGGCATCCGTTGTGATGGCTCTGTGCCTCTGTTCCTGCTTCATGGTCTTCGGCAACGATGACTCCGAGGCCGCGTCGGACGCGACCTACGGGACCATAAGCGAGTTCAATCTGGCACCGGGCTTCAAATGGACCTACACACCGACGTATCCGAGCGATCTGTCGGTCACAACGACTATCCTCAAGCAGGGAACCAACACCTCTTCGGGAACATCATCTTCTATCGTCTCCGGAACATGGGCATCCATCTCCGGAAATACCGTCACCGTACAGGTTCCGAGCGGCGCAGCCGTCGGATCTGTCTACGATGTGATCCCCAAAGCTACCACTTCTACTGGAGGCATCACGCAGACCGCATACCAGTACCTCAGGGTCAACGTCACCGCAGGCATAACCGCATCCGGTACCGCCAGCGACGTAGTCCTCGGCAATGCGGCCTCCGTCACGCTCACAGCATCTTCGTCCATGGGCACCGTGTCCTGGGCGGTCACATCCGGCAAATCGCTCCCGGCAGGCCTTACGCTCTCCGGAAGCTCGATCACCGGTACGCCCACATCTGTCGGATCCAACACGATCTACCTCACCGCATCGGCGAAGGGTCAGAGCACGGACATCGCCATTCCGTTCACGGTCTACAATGTGATCCAGGGCGGATCCGCGCAGACACTCATGTCTTACGGAACCACAGTCACATCCAGCACGGTCAGCCAGACCGGCAGCGATCTCGGCGTCACCTGGGCCGTCACCAGCGGAACGCTTCCCAGCGGATTCACGCTGAACAGCAGCACCGGTGTCATCGCCGGTTCGTCCACCGTCAAGCAGAGCGTCACGCTCACCCTGACCGGTACCTCGGCCAACGGACCCACGCAGACCGCTACCAAGCAGGTCACTATCCAGTCCGAACCCAAGCTGACGACCATCAGCGGCGATTCCACGATCCTGACCTACACAGGCAACTCCAACGTGACCAAGACGTACACGTCCGCAGTTTCCGGAACATCGACCCTTACCTGGTCCCTTGTCGGAGCTCCTACCGGAGTGACGATCAACAGCAGCACCGGAGTCGTGACCGTCACCGGATCCGCAGCGGTCACCACGGGAACAACGTTCACCGTGAAGGCGGCCTCGCAGTACGGCCAGAGCATCACCAAGGACGTGACGCTGACCGTAGCAGGTACACTCGACATCACCGGTTCCACCAGTGTTTCCACCACGGCCGGAACGGCGGTCACATCCACCTACACGGCCACTGGCGGTAACGGCAACACGTTCTCCATCGTCAACAGCAATGCGCCCAGCGGCGCTAACGTCTCCATCAACGCCTCCACCGGAGTGCTTTCGTTGAGCGGAGCCTCGCCAGCCAGCTCGTTCACCGTTGACGTCAAGGTGACGTCCGCAGACGGACAGACCGACACGATCACCGTGACCTGCCAGATCATGAGCGTCCTCGTGTACACATCTACCCCCTCCAACGGAGTAATCGCCTACGCAATCTGAAGGTGACAAGATGGAACACGCGAACAAGCTAATCAGCGCCGCCTCGGCATTTGCATTGCTGGCGGTGGCGCTGGCCCTTTCCCTGGCCCCCGTATCCGCAGCAAATACGGCCTACGACCAGGACCTGGGCCAATTCTACTCGTACACAGTATTCTTCGGATTCGACGGCGAAGAGACCGAGTCGATCCTCTGGGATTTCGGCGACGGCAGCGAAACATCCACCGATTGGAATGTGACGCACACTTTCTCCGCTAAGGGAACGTACTACGTAACGCAGACGGCGACCAACCCGCTCGGCTCCTCTGTCGCAGTGTACAAGGTCCAGATCATGGGATTCCCCGTGATCACCTTCAGCACCGACGGCGGATCCTCAGTCGGAAGCATCCAGCAGACCGCTTACAATGCGGCCGCAGCAGCTCCCGAAGCACCATCCAAGGACGGATACACGTTCGGCGGATGGTACAAGGACAGCGGGATCACCATGCCGGTCGACTGGAGCGAGAAGATCACCTCCTCGGCAACCTACTACGCAAAGTGGACCGTCGCGTCCGGAAGCGGATACGTAGTGACCTTCGTGGTCGGCGAGAGCAACACCTACAAGACGGTCGCGGCCGGAGGAACGGTCACCGCACCCGCAGATCCCGTGGTCGAGAACCACACCTTCGGCGGGTGGTACACCGATGCAGCATGCACCACGGCCTACGACTTCAGCTCGGCGGTCACCGGCAACATGAGCCTCTACGCCAAGCTGACAGCTAACGGCAGCGGCGGAGATTCCGACGATCCTGATTTCGTATGCAGGACCGACGGTGTCGAGGCGGAGTTCACATGGAGACCCGATTACGCTCCGGAGGAAGCCCGCGGCAAGATGAGGAAACTTGGCATCCCCGAGGAGTTCTACATCGACCGCAGGAGATGATAGCAATGCCAGTAAAGCCGCCGTATCTGAAAAGGAATACGGGAAATGTTCAGCAAATTGAGAAACAAGTGCCGCAGCGCACGCAGCAAGGGAAAGAAACGTAAGGTATTGAGATCGAATAACGAAGGTTGGAGGACCAACCGCCACAGTCTCTCCGAGAGACTGATGGAATA
>DAQS01000004.1:184194-184442 GCA_002502965.1 Methanomassiliicoccaceae archaeon UBA381 | reverse complement strand
TCGGCGGCCTTACGCATCCACTCAGCAGCTTTATCGAGGTCCTGTTCAACTCCGCGACCGTCCCTGTATGCTCTTCCTAAACGACCCATCGCTCCCCCGTCCCCAGCTTCTATGAACGCTTTTGCGACGGAAATCATCTCCTCATGCGATTCCGGAGTATTGATCTTCCATAGTATGTCGAACAGCTCATTCTTCGCCCATCCAACGTTTTTATCTGCTGCTTTGCGCATCCACTCAGCAGCTTTATC
>DAQS01000004.1:437-184030 GCA_002502965.1 Methanomassiliicoccaceae archaeon UBA381 | reverse complement strand
TCAGCAGCTTTATCGAGGTCCTGCTGAACGCCCTTGCCGTCGCGGTATTGTCTAGCAACCCAGGCCATACCTCTGGGTTCTTCTTGTTCTAACAATCCATCTATTAGTGAAAACGCCTCTTCAACATTGTCGTTCATCAGATACAGATCCGCTCGTTTTATCGTATTATTGACCGAACTAATAATTCCAGACCTTATGTTGGCCATTTTTGCACATGCTTTTGAATACAAAATGTCCAATTTACTGCAAGTCGAGTCATCCTTGTTTGATACAATAGTATGAATGGCTTCAAAGGCGTATTGGTAATACTCTTCAACATAATGGGCTCTTGAGTGACCCCATTTATGCATTCCGTCTGATATTATGTTGAATGGGCACTTAACATAATAACAATTTGTTTTTTCAATAAACTTGGCATTCAAATCGCACATCAATGCTATTTTTTTTTCAGAGTCTGCACAAAATGTAATGTCTCCAGATTCGTTTAGATGGCAAAATGCTTCTGAGACCTCAATTAGAATTATATTATTGCCGTACTCTTTTTTACAGAACTCTGTCAATTTTTCTAACGGCCCTGTGCGGTCTATTGAGTCATACGGTATGTGTTCAACACTAGAAGCATATTCTTTAGATTCTAAAAAATCAACCATCTTAGTTTTAGTTATCGGCTCTCTCATTCCATTGCTATAATGTATGAAACAATTGTCATATGTTTCAGATCTAAAGTCAATAATTATCCATTCAGAGTCGCTATCTGTTAACAATTTTAATGCAGTTTTGTTATAATCATGCAAGTACCATTTCTTAAAAGAATTAGGTACGTTTAGACAGTTTAAATCCTTCATCGTAAGTTCAGGGCCCACGTGCTCTGAAAATTGTGCCGCGATGGAGCAACCCTGCAAATAATTATTTATCACATATTTGAAATTGTTATTTTTTTCTCCTCCACCATCCATGCTTTCCAATTTCATTCTAGGGGGATGTGGGATTCCAACACCAGAGTCGTTGGTGATGCCGAATATATCTCTAGAGACACATATTCCCCAAATGTCAAAAGAATATATTTTTCCTCTCATCTAACAAGTAATAAAGTCCAATCTATAAAGGATATCGTCATCGGGCGTTTCAAAATTATACAACGTTCCTAGAAGTTCCAAACCAGAATTGATTAAATTTATTATTTTTATAATAGATTATGATACAATATCGTAAGACTTCCTACGTATATGTGCAGATAATCTTACAAGATGAATTGTGGAAAAAGAGGACATCCATATAGGTATATGGAGGCTCAATCGCGTACCTGGGTCCACGTTTACCTATTGTATGCGATATAATTCTTGGAAGTGCACCCAAGGAGAATGTTGGATATATCTTATTGCCTGGACACTAGATTTCTCGACGATAGGAGACGCTTGTATCCGTGTCTTTGTCTAATTTGGCGATAGCAATAGCGAGATACTTGTTATCATTGACTCGATTGTTATCTAAATGTGTGAGAAAGGAGTATTTATTGAGAAATGGAAGATATACGGTGGGATTGAGTTACACGTGCTCTAAGACGCATTGACGATCAGAGTCTAGTTACATATGCTGGTGTTGGTAGATTTAGCCATGCCCTTCAGTAATCACGCAACTGAGGTGTTGGAAGATGGTGCATATGATGCCTGTTACAATTAGAATGGGATGAGAAGAAATGATGCTGAGTTGGTCACTAACATCAAGAAAAATTTGATACGGATACCAAGGGGCTTTATGATGCATTCCTGTTGATCGCAGCCAGAACACAGCCGCGTCGTAACCGTGCATTGAAAGACCCGTAAGGATATAGTATAAGTTAGGCCGCAGAATCCTTATTCTCCAATATGAAACACACGTTTAGTTATAATGTGGGGTCGCAAAAATGAAATATTCAGTCACGCAGTTGGATAATGAGGCAGCCCTGTTTAATCGTTTGAAATAAGTTTACACATATGCAAAACAGCTCGAGTTATAAGCATAAATTAATACTCAGATTTACCTCTGTATTTCAATGAAAGGCATAATTCTGGCTGGTGGCCTGGGCACGAGGCTCTATCCGGCCACGGTGCCGGTTCCCAAATGCCTTTTACCGATATACGACAGGCCGATGATCTTCTTCCCGTTATCCACTTTGTTGCAGGCTAACGTAAGGGATATACTCATAATCACGACCCGCCGCGACCGGGAAGCATTCATGAGATTGTTGGGAGATGGCTCCGATCTCGGCATAAGAATAAGCTACGCCGTCCAGGACGTTCCCCGGGGGATAGCAGACGCGTTCCTTATCGGAGAAGAGTTCATCGGCGGCGATGACGTTATACTGATACTGGGGGACAACATCTTCCACAGCAGGACCATCGAATCATCTTTGAAAGAATCCATAGCAGATAACGAAGGCGCAACAGTATTCGGGATAGACGTCCCGGACCCGGAGCGTTTCGGTGTCATTGATTTCGACGAGAACTTCAACGTCATATCGATAGAAGAGAAACCCGCCGTCCCGAAATCCAATACTGCGGCGGTGGGCCTGTACATATACGACGGTAACGTTTCAGAACACGCTAAAACCTTGAAACCCTCTCCCCGCGGCGAGCTGGAGATAACGGATCTTAATAACATCTATCTTAGGGACGGGAAGCTTAAGGCCAGGCAACTTGACGGCGATTCCGTATGGTTCGATGCCGGCACCCACGAATCGCTGTTATCGGCAAGTGTTTTCGTATACAACATAGAGCAGGCCGGCGGGAAGATATCCTGCCCGGAGAAGATAGCTTTGGAGAAGGGATACATCACGCCAGATAAGTTGAAAGAGATCGTCTGCGATAAGAAGAGCAGCTATTACGTACGGATAAGATGCGAATGCGGCATCCGCTGATCAAAGATCCGGAACGCGCTGTTTCACGCCCGTTTTCATATTATTCTCCATCTCCTTCTTCAGGGAGACGATGGGCTTCACCTCTATCGGATTCACACCCCTAAGCTTAGCCAAACGGTAGGAAACATGATCCCCCAGCATCAAGGCCTTCAGGAAGTATTCGGTCCTGTTCCTGCCATCCATCGTCACCTGATAGAAGGGCACGCCGTTCTTCTCCAACGTAGCGTTAGTGGACTCCGGTATCCCGTTCATGCATTCCGGATGCACATTGGGCATCAGCAGAATAGGCAACAGCTCCTCCCTGGGCGTTTCCGTCCATCCCACGATCTCGTTATGGTTGAACTCAGGCATGGTCCAGCTGAAGGACGAGATCTTGGAGTTCTCCGCCAGCTGAGAGCGCCACCTCATAGCTACGGATGAGGCGGGCGCGTCAATGCATATGACCGGTATCTTGCCGTGGATCGCTTCAGAGATGATTATCGCCGGGTTATTTCCGTCATCCTCATTCAGCAGTTCATTGTACTCTCTGAGAAGAGGTAACGTATCCCTGATCATCCCGGCCACGTCCGTCCCGGCGGCCAGGTCCATCATCTTGCTGATGTAGCCGATCATGAAACCTACGGACTGGCGCGGCTGTATGCCAGGGGGCACCTTCACAAGGTAGTCCCCCCGCTCCTTCGCGATCCTCTCGATCTCTCCGCCGGAGCAGATGACGGCCACAGGGCACCCCGTGCCTGCGATCTCCCTGTACATGTTGAGTGTCTCATGAGTATTGCCGGAATAGCTTGCCACCACGGCAAATGTCCTTTTAGATACCCATCCCGGCAGGGACGGGTATCTGAGCACCTCTATCGGAATGTCAGATACTTCCACGCAAAGATCCGCTACCACATCGCCGGATATGGCGGAGCCCCCCATCCCGCACAGAATAACATTATCGCAATCCACGTCGAGACGGATCCTGTCGTTCAAGGAATGCTCTAAGTCATCGACGAATCTGTTAATCTGCCTCAGCAGCTCCTTAAGAGGGTTTTCTTCATCGTTCAAAAGACGACCTCTGCCTATATGAAACCGACCAGTCTCGATTTAAAGATATCTAAGTTATATCTGTCTCCCGATGAAATAATGAAAGAGCCACATTGTGTATTTCTAGATCGCATATATTACGACCAACGGGGACAAAGAAGATGATTCTTGTATGCTGGCTCATTCGATCCTTCTTCTGAGGCTTGTATAACGGTCCCTGACCTTCTTAAGAATGAACGGGACCGCATCCCTCGGAGAGAAGATGATCCCGTGATATTCGTCATGGGCGGGATCACTTGCCCAGAACAGTCCTGACAGATGTTCCAGATCCTCATCCGTCCTGTTGGCCGTCATGGATCTTATCCAATCCTCTGCAGTATCCGGTTCGGTTCTCGGGATCAACGCACCGAACACATTCTTCACATCTCCGGCGTATTCATCCTCGCCTTCCATGACAGCATCCATTATCTCCAGCCTGAATCTCTCCTCTTCCGATACGTTCTCGGAGAAGACGGGACTCCCGTTATCCATACCGGAGACGGGAGGTTCCGGGGAAGACATAAGGAACTCCGGAACGTCCACCCTCGTATATGCCAGAGGCACTCTTCTGTACTTTACGAAAGATCTGCAGTCGCATACGTCAGTACGAGAAAGCATCGTGTAGTACAATCCTACGGCATTCCTTCCCAATGCGGCTTCCACAAGCCTCTGGGAAGAGAACTTCTGAGTGGTGGCATCCACCACGTACACTGTGCCAGAGTTGACGTTACCTGAGAGGTATTCACCGTAAGCGTTCAGCTTATCGGCCATCAGTTTCTCGAACATATCACGGTTCTCGGAGAAGAAGCGCTTCCTGTCCTCGCCGACGTGAAGCAATCCCTTCTCCGAGAAGTGGTCAACTATCTGCTCCTCGTATCCCGGGTAGTCCCTTCCGTTGAGACCCAGAAGGATGTTGAATATCCTGGCGGCGTAAACGTATCGGTTCTCCACATCCCCGTAGAGCATATTGTAAACCCTCCGGGGACCGCACCCGTCCCTGGCTATGAAGAGTATCGTTCCTTCCTTATCGTCCGCATTATCGTTTATGAAGGAAGCGAAAGCGGTCAGCACCGGACCGCCGTATCTGTAACCGAGACTGTGCCAGTAGTCCCATTCGTTACGGGATATCCAATTCAAAGCATCTATTCCAACGATCACGGACCTGCCCAGGTCCTTCTTCCTCAGGTAGAATCTCCGTTCACGCTTGTGCTCCCTGAGATAGCGTTCCATGACCTTTTCGTATCTTGCGGTGCCTATTCCCATGGCGGACGGAGTCCTGACGTCCGAACGTTCGTCATCGCCTATGTGCAGCAGTTCCGAAGGCAGGACATTCAGATCGCCAAGGGCCTGACGGAACAGGTCACCAAAGCATTTGCTCTTCCCGTTATCGCTTGAAACATAGAGCTTTCTGTACCCGGAGAATCCCCTCTTCGAGAGAACGTCCGCTATGAATGCGGACGGGAGATACATATCCGACAGCAGGATCACCACTTTTCCTTTACTCAGAGTAAGATCGAAGACCCTCTTCATCTCCGGGTTCGGCTGCAGTACCTGAGCCTCGTACTCAAGCTCCTTCTCCATCATATGCGAGAACTTCGTGTCCATCGCATCATATATGTCCGAGAGCGTAACCTCGGGGCGATCCTTAGTTCTGGCTCTTCTCTCGGCGGAGATGCGGGCATCAGCGAATCCCGGTGTATTCTCGTTGATCTCCATGTGCCGGAACAGATCGGTTGGTTTTACGTACGGTCTCAGCAGCAAAGTGTCGAAAACGTCGAATGAAACATACTCATATTCTTCGATTTTCTCAATCACGGAATCGATGTCCATGGCATCAACCCAGTACGGACCTCACGGTCTCACGCACAGCTCCTTCCGAATCGTGCTCATAGACCCAGCCTTCCCTTTCCGCCTTCGCGGTATCGTATCTGAAGCAGGGGACATCCCCTTTCCATCCTGTTCTGCCTCCCGTGTAAACATATTCGGGGGAGACGCCCATCTCCTCGCATACGATGTCCGCGATCCTTCGTACGGTGACGGATGAGCCGGATGATATGTTGTACGTCCGGATCCCCGTACTCATATCACCCGTGAATTTGACGATCCCACGTACAAGATCGAGAACGTGGACGTACTGCTTGTCCTGGTTACCGTCACCGAGTATCTCCAGCCTGTCCGGATTCTTCCTAAGTTTATCGATGAAATCGAAGATCACGCCGTGCGTGAGCCTCGGACCGGCAACGTTGGGGAATCTGAAGATCACCGAGGAAAAGGAATTCATGTACGTATACGCTGAAATGAGAGCCTCCGATGCAAGCTTGCATGCCCCGTAGTAAGATACCGGTTCCGGGTTCCCCAATTCCTCGTTCAATAGTTCGGTGCCCCGATCCCCGTAAACGGCGGAAGTGGAAGGGAAGAACAGTCTCCCCGGACCGTGCATCCTCATGCACTCCAATACGGATCGGGTGGTCATCAGGGTATTCATGAAATCTATATCGGGATCCTTCTCGCTGGCTCTTATGTCGGAGTTCGCGGCCATGTGGAAGATCATGTCGCATCCCTTCGCTGCCTTGCAAAGCTCCGGAGTATCATTGATATCCATTCGTATATGATCGAACCCGTCCGTGCCGATGAGATGGGAGATATTCCTGACATCTTCCGATAGGTCTGCGGACACAACCGACCATCCCTTACAGATAAGCAGATCTGCAAGATGGCTGCCTATGAATCCCGCGCCGCCTGTGATCAGTGCCTTCATTTACGGGGTCTCCTGCCGAATATCCGCTTATCGCGGTAGTAGATGAACTTAAGGAATATCTTTATCGCTATGTAATAAGTGGTGGGCGAGAGCCTCAGCCAAATGTACTCGGGTGTGAGCGGATCGCTCAGCTCTCTCTTCATCATATCCCTGCATTCCCGGCTCTTTATGTACGAAACGAAGTTCCCATATTCCATATGGGAAGCGGAGCGCACCCTCATCAGAGCGGACCTTCTTCTGAACACCTTGTAGAATTCGGGATCACCGTTCCGGAAGTGCTCGTAAAGACTGTCGTAAGTGGATATCTCGCCCTGTCCGCGCTCATTCTGCTTCGTGAAGCAGACGGAGTTCTCATTCTCCAGATAAAGGTACATCGGTTTCCCGCAGTAGCAGTATCTCTGGCACTTCTCAAAGGCGCGGTATATGAAATCCACATCCTCGGCGTATCCTCCCTCGGGAAATCTCAGTTCGTTCTTCAAAAGGAAGTCTCGTCTTATCAGCATGGACCATGCAGTTACCGGTATCCTCTCGTACGCTCTTTCTAGAAGAGCCCGTCTTCCGTCTGCAACAATCGGACAGCACTCTGCCTCCGGCTCCTTCGTATTTGGATCAGAGGATCGTATGAAATTGCATTGAGTTATCTCTGTATCATGCTCTTCTGATAGAGAATACATGGTCCGCAGGAAATCCGGGTACGGGCGGTCGTCGACATCCAGGAACCACACGTACTTGCCGGTGGCTGCATCAAGGCCCATATTTCTGGCCTCCCCCAACCTTCCGGAACCATTCTGCAGGATCGTCCTGAATCCTCTGAACCTTTCAGTTAATTCTCTCGCGTATCCCTGGGAGCCGTCGGTGGATCTGTCGTCGACGACGAAGATGACCTCCATGTCATCGAACGCCTGTTCTTTCAGGTAGCCTAATATCCTCTGGAGGGTGTCGGATTCGTTATAGGCCGGGATTATGACACTGACATCAACCATGTTCCAATCCTTCAGAATATACTCTGGTTAGGCAGGTTCGGGTATTAATCACTTATACAATTCGCTTTAGATCAATTGAATTTTGCATCTTAATGAACTTGGGAACATAAATAAAGGGCCAGAGTACTGCAGTATCGATTAGCATGAGCGTCCGAACATCCGGGCTGAGAGAATATCTAGACGAGGTCGGAGACGCTCTGAAAAATCTTGATGCAACACCCGTTGCAGAGGCGTCCGCAGCGATAGCCGAGGCGTATAAACGGGATTCCGCAGTCTTCATAATGGGCAACGGAGGGAGCGGTTCTACTGCATCCCACGCTGCTTATGATTTCAACATATCCGTGTCCGGACAGCTGAAGAAGAGGTTCCGTTTCATCAGCCTTTGCGACAATATAACGACATTGCTGGCACTTTCGAATGACTATGGATATGAGAACGTTTTCTATATGCAGATCAAGGACGTTCTCAAGGAAGGGGATATTGTGATATGCATATCCGGCAGCGGGAACTCGGAGAATGTGGTGAAGGTTGCTGAGTACGCAAGGTCCGTCGGCTGCAAGGTGATATCCTTCACAGGATTCGACGGCGGGCGTTTGATTGAACTTGCGGATTATCCTGTGCATGTAGCTATGAATGACATGAAGAAGGCGGAGGACTGTCACGTGGTCCTGCTGCATGCCATGGCCCGATACATGTCCCAATTCCTGGAAAAGGATAATTGTTGAGAGCAGTCGCATTTCAGATTGTGTTGTTGCGAATATTTTCAATACTCAGTGATTGATTATGAACTGTGGATAGAATGGGATACAGAGTACTGGTGACCGGCAGCAGCAGAGGGATCGGGAAAGCGGTCCGCGATTTCTACCTGAGCAAAGGATACGACGTGACCGCTCCGGGCAGAAAAGAGTTGGATCTAGAGACTCTTAATTCTGTAAAAGAATTCGTTCATGATAACCCAGACTTTGACATAGTGATCAATAATGCCGGCATCAACGATATCATGAATATCGATAACCTGGACGAAGAATCGGTTAGATCCATGATGACGGTGAATCTGATGTCGCCCCTGACCCTAATAGGCGGGCTTGCGTCCGGGATGAAGAGCCGCCGATTCGGGCGCATAGTCAACATAGGCTCGATCCTGGGCACAGTATCCAGTCCCGGAAGGGCAGTCTATGCTGCAACGAAATCCGGTATTCACGGGGTCTCTAAGACCTTATCTGCGGAACTGGCACCCTGGAATATCTTGGTCAATACGGTATCTCCCGGATACACGCTCACAGACCTGACGATTAAGAACAACAGTGAAGAGCAGCTCAACATTATAAGGAAGAGGATACCCCTCGGAAGGCTGGCCGAGCCCAAAGAGATAGCAGAGGTCGTGTTCTTTGTTGGGAATGAGAAGAATACCTATGTTACAGGCCAGGAGATATTGGTGGACGGAGGATATTCGATGTCCGGAGACCTTGGGATGATATCTTCAGAGAAACAGAAATACTGATAGCAGGTCAAGAAGCATTCGAGATATTCATTTTGAAGCACGAAGCTGAAGGACGGAAATTCGTTATACGTTGCTATTTTTATTCTTAAAAAATAAAATCTGGCACTTCATAAGGGTTGGAAAATCTTTGAAAGGACAGGTCAGTCTCAGATCTGAACGGATACTCTGAAGAGGACAACACCCAAGGTGTATGAAGGGAGCATATAGGTTTTATTATTCTGTTCGCGATGGCTAGGACAAGAAACAGTCCAGACTGTACAAGGGGCAAAGGGAAGTGCTGGTTCACAAATACGTCATGAATGCGATATCGAAGATAGTCGCTTCACTCATATCCTTCATCTCCCTTATGGTGATGACCCGATACGTCGGGGATCAGTACGGCATCATGATGTGGGGGATGTCCTTTGTCGCCGTTTTCAATGCCGTCTCCGATCTGGGGTTCCATACCGCCAACATAAAATCGGTGGCCGAAGGCAGGGATCAGAATGCCTGCTTCTCTTCCTATTTCGTTATAAAGATGATCCTGACAGCGATAATGATCGCGGTCTCGGTCATTTCCATATCGATCAGTGCCATGGAAGGCCATGTGGACAGGGAGACGCTTCAGGTGGTTCTGATCTTCATAGCGTACTTCACGGTCCAGAATCTCCAGACGGTCATGACCGGGATGTTCGACGGCCGCATCGAGAGCGGGAAGTCATCCATTGTGTTCATGACAGAATACGTATCCAGAAGCATCATACTCATCGTATTGGCTCTTATGCAGGTCTCCGTGACCGTGCTCTCTCTGGCTTATCTTATGGGGACCCTGGTGTCATTGGCCATGACACTCCTGTTCTTCAGGAGGCCGAAGATCAGGCTCGTCCGTCCGAAGTACATAAGGGAGTATGCGATGTTCGCCGCACCCCTGTCCGTCTCGATGGTGCTGCTTTCTGCTCTGAACTATTTGGACAAGGTGTTGATCGGGATATATGACGGCAGTTTGGAAGTCGGATACTATGCTGCTGCCCTGGGCGTGGTCTGGGCCTTCACGTCCTTCGGGGATTCCCTTAACAGGATAATCCTGCCCCATCTTTCGAAGTTCGATCTCTATGACAAGGACAGCGGCGCGGAAGAGGTGATCTGGAGATCGGAGAAATATATGGCAATGCTGATCTTCCCGTTGGTAGCAGTACTGATGGTTCTCGGGCCCGAATTGAGCGTTGTCCTCTTCGGCGCCGGTTATTCTCAGGCGGGAGTCATACTTTCATATCATTCGGTTCTCATAGCTGCCTTTGTTTTCACTGGCATCTTAAGTCAAGTGCTTTATGCGGCGAACAAGGCGTCCTTGTACGGCAAGGCGGTAGTGTTGTTCTCTGCGGTCACGATCGTATGCTATGCCGTGCTAATACCCGATGAGATTCTAGGCATCCAGATGCTCAATCTGGGTGGTGTGGGTGCGGCGCTGTCCCTCAGCATAGGTTACGTCTTCCTGACCGTGCTGATAGCATACCTGATAAGGAGCGCCGTGGGAATAAGGATCTACAAAGGATTCTGGAAGCATCTGATCTCATTGATCTCTACTGTGGCGATACTCTCTGTATTCACATCCTTTATTGACGTGTCCGGGATATGGATGCTCATACTGACGGTACTGCTGTGCGTTGGCCTTTATTGCGGGATGATATTTGTCGCCGGGGAGATAAGCAGGGAGGACGTAAGATTCGTGCTCGATGCAATCAATCCGAAGAAGATACACGACAGCCTGTCGGAAGAGATGAAATAATAGATCACGGGCATCCCCGAGGAATAAAGCGACTTTGGCTGACGAACACCGAATCCGAATGTGATCTTCTGTGAAATTCTTATGTTCTGTCAAAAAGACCGAGAGTAAATATAAACCGCGGAACACATTGCGCCAATCGTATTCACGTGACTCAACTGATCGTAATGAGGCGTTATCCCGATACGGAAACAAAAGGCACAGGCATAGGATCCTACTCGGATATGCTGGAATTTCTGTTGAAGAGGAAAGGCGTAGATTATGAGAATGTCTATTTCAAATTGTCAACCGATGAAGGATATATGAAATGCCTGAGGCAGGGTTTCATTGAACCTCCTCTTGTACTGAAAAAAAAAGACTGCCAATTGTATCATGCCACAGACGAGTTGTGCTGCATGGCATTCCCCCGCATCAAAGGGAAGAAGGTGGTAACGTTTCATCATGTCTCCAAAAGCAGAGAGGGTGAATCACCATTCCTTCTGACAACATGGAGGATGGCGGCAAAGCGCGCGGTGAAGTATTCGGATGCCATAATCGCGGTATCACAGCAGACCAAGAATGAATTGGTCGAGCAGCTGGGAGCGGATCCCGAGAAGGTTTTCGTTCTGGAACACACGATCGACACGATCTTCAGGGACCTCGGGAAGCCCAGGGACAAGATTATTGGATTCGTCGGGACCCTGATTGAAAGAAAGAACGTATCGGCAGGGATCAGGGCATTCAAGAGATTCACGGAGATGCCGAGTACTGACGGATACAGGCTCGTCATATGCGGCGACGGACCGATGAAGGATAAGCTTGTCTCGCTCTCGGAATCCCTGGGAGTCGCGGACAGGGTCGACTTCATATCAAAATTGGGAAAGGAAGAACTGCTCGATTTCTATAACAGAATGGATGTCTTCGCTAACACATCGATGCACGAAGGGCTCGGACTGACTGCGTTGGAGGCTCAGGCATGCGGGACCCCCGTTGTCTTCTTCAGAGATGCCGAGATCCCAAAGGAGGCTACAAAGCATTTCGTCCCATCCGAGGGTGAGGAGGAGTTCGCTCAGAACATGTATAGACTTGTTACGGACGATTCATACAGGAGATCCGTTACGGATGGTGCCTCATTCGGTCTGGATTCTGAGGAATATTCCAAAGAGCTGTTCAAAATATACTCCAAAGTGCTCGGCAGAGAGTTCCCTTGAACTCATAACCGATTCTCTAAGTTAGACTTGCTCACTTATTTATCGTGAAGTGCCCTAACGGCTGTTGTGGTAAAGGTCAGCATTATAGTGCCGATATACAACGGAATGCGTTATTTGCCGGATTTCATGAAAGCCATCGGTAAAATGGGTCTTGATGACTGCGAGATCATTTTTGCCGTTGATCAGCGGTCATCGGACGGCTCCGTCGAAGCTGTATTCAAAATAACAGACGCAGACCCTTCAATGAAGGCTGTAGTGCAGACTGAAAGAACCGGTTCTGGTGGAGCCAGGAATTTGGGACTGGATATAGCCGCCGGCGAATACATCGGGTTCTTTGACGTGGATGACGTTCCTTTACCGAATTATATCCATAAAATGGCCGGAATATTGGATGATGCAGGTGCGGACGCCGTTTTCTGTAACTATTCGGAGGAGCAGGCAGTCGACCGTCCTGAACCGGAATTAAGGTTTCTGACACCGGGAGAGGCGATACTATCAGTAACGGCCGGTGACATGCCAGGTATGCCCTGGGGGTCCATGTGGCGTTCTGAAGTGATAGGAAAGAAACGTTTCATCAGCGGGTCGACGGCAGAGGATACAGATTTCATAATCCGGTGTCTGACTAACACAGAGAAGGCAGCATTCTATGATCATCCTCTTTATATCTATAACACAAGGGACATGACCGGGGACCCCCGCCAAAACTGTCTTGCTAGAGCGGAGAAATACTACGAGCTCATAGATTATCTGGAGAAGGCGATGCCGGAGGTCGCAGATGATTATGCGGAGACCTCCTTGATGGTCCAGCTGCGCTGGGGTGCGAAACGCGGAGGAGAGGAGTTCATAGCCATGATGAACAGCGATCTGCTTCAGAAGTGGAAAGCGAGATGTAGAAAACCCATCTATGAGTTCAAGATAGCACAGAATCTGCCGAAGATATATTGTGCGGCGGGGAAAATTGCGGCGGAGATAAATTCCAAACTTGGCCTGCGTTTGGGAAAAGTAGGATGAAAGCAGTACGCATCCTTATTCAGAGAGTTCTCCGGTCAGAAGTAATAAACTAATTAAGAGGTAATCCTCCATATGGTGCTATGCCCAAATGCCTTGGCAGACTGATCGAATCGGTCAAGGTCGAGTATTCCACAAACCCAGTGGCCACGCTGTTCGCTTCGGCAATGAGCGTGTTGCTGTTGGTCTTCATCGTTGCAGGTCTGCTTTCCCAGGGAGAGACAGTATACTACATGTTCTGGAAAGAGCACGATCGCACATTCATGGATTTCTTTGACAGCATAGTATACAGCAGTGACTCGCCGTATACGAATTGGAGGGTCATCTATCCTCCCCTGATAACGGTATTATACGGTTTTCTGGGGCATTTCATGATACCGTTCGTGAACCCGGGAAGTGAATACCTGGGTTATGCACTGCGCGACTCCCAAATGGGACTGATGATTTATCTGGTGATCACGGCGATATCAGTGTATTTGATAGTGCTGTTGATGAGGAAGGTGCTGAAGACAGAGGGCAGGATGAAAGAGCTTCTCATTGTACTGTTGATCGCATCATATCCGTTCATATATGCGATTGAGCGCGGTAATATCATCATAGCTGCGCTGTTTTTCTGCTCAATTTTCGTATTCGGGTATAATTCGGAAAATAAAGTGATACGGTACCTATCCTATCTTGCTTTGGCGATCGCTACCGGATTCAAGATATATCCGCTGTTTCTGGGAATTCTGATAGTAAGAGAATCTAGATACAAGGAGGCTGCCGTATGTTTCGCCATGGGCGTATGCGCGGTGTTCCTCCCCTTCCTGCTGACGGACGGCGGACCGCTGGTAATGTTGGAGAACATTATCAATTATGTTGTCATCGATGCGCCTTTCGGTTTCATCAATATCAATCAGTTCATGCTTACGATATTTGGCTTCTTCCTGCCGAATCAGACCATAGACATCATCAGCTATGTGATTGTGGCGATTATGTACGCGGTCACGTTCGCGATAGTTCTGACAGACAGAGAAATAGAATTCTGGAAGATCACTGCTCTGATATGCTGCTGTATTATTTTGGGGCCGGGGGTGGGGACGCCCTATCTTTTCATTTATCTTTTCATATCTCTCATCCTCTTTCTCAACGAAGGAGGGATCATGTCAAAATCCAAGGTATTCTACCTGATTTGTTTCGTCATGATATTCGCTCTTTTGCCGGGATTTGCAAGCAGGTGGGAGGACATCGCGTTGGTGATAATCTACTCGATCAAGGCGCTGTTCGTGATGCTATTGATGATGGGGATAATAGTCGATCGCATTCTGTTATTGAATAGCAGAAGGCAGAAGTGCCGTTCCAGATGTCAAGGCGAAGAAGATCACGATAACCTGTCGGAAGGAATGAGATAAAGGAGTGCAGGCACCTTCAAAAAATAAAAAAGTGTTAGCGCATAGATGTTACATCTGATCCTGTCATCAGGATCAATCATCAAGCCAAGGTATCCGGTCTAGTTTCTTTATCCGATGAGGCTATTCTCTTCGAAGCATTGAGTAGAAGGACAACTGTTAGAATAAGCACGGCAACAGCTTTCGCATAAGAAACAAGCTCCGCATTCAGACCAAAGAAACCCGGGACCATGACCAACGTGGCCGCCAGAAGGAGAGAGATGAGGCAAGTCTTGTTCTTTTCTGAAGAGCGGTAATTAAGGAAAAACCACGCAGGTATGATCATATACAGAAGAACGTACGGAGGAGCCACACCGACAGACAGAATCTGCATGCATACGAGCAGAGAAACTGTTTCCCAGTACGGGGCCTGTTTATCTGCTAATACTATGAAAGCACCCACGGCCATCAGAATCAGGGAGATCCATAGACCGAACGCTCCGATACTGAAGTTTCGCATACCGAATCCGTGCGCGGCAGTTTCCAGTATGCCTGCCAGATTAACATGGCCTACCATTGAAACTGCTTCGCTGTATTTTGTCGCATTGCGGAAGACGTCAAGAACGGTGCCGTCTGTGAAAAAGAACGGCACTATGAAAATGACCGCGCAGATCAGAATGCACAGGACCAGATCTCCGTAGTTCTTGTTCTTTAGTGCGTCTCTGAGTATGAGAATACCGAAAAACGCAGGATAGATCTTTGTAGCGATCGCTATACTCAGAAAAAGGAATGAGAGATATTTGTGCTCTTTTTTCTCGGAATTAAAGAAAATGAAGAAAAGTAGTGAGAAGATCACTGATATGAGCATGGAATTTCCGCGATCCAGACAGTAAACCATCGGATAGGATGTTAATATTAAGATGAAAAAGAGAGCAGTTTCCTTTTTTGAGTTCTGTTTAGTGCGAAGCAGCACATAAAGTAACAGTGCCAGAAGCGCAACGGTAAATATGGCATATGAGGCAATGCCTGCAAAGGAGGCTCGTATCTCCCATCCTGAATCAAAACTTACTCCTGTACTTTCTAAGAGAACCCCTATGATCGAATAGAGAACGGTGATGAGGCCGGGATAGATAACATTAAAATTCAGATACGGTCCGGACCTGCTGTAATATATGCTGTTAAAGTAGTCCATGAAATAATCAATTCTATCCCAAAAAAGCACAGAACCAAGGCTCCGTCCGTCGGTTAAGAGGAAAGCAATAGAAGATGCAACCAATCCCAGAATCATGAGAAAGTAAAACATTTGGCGGGGCGCAATTTTAGAATTTTCTGAAGGTTTACCTGTGAAGATGTGCGTCCCGAGTTCTAAAAGTCGTTCCAGCATTGTTCATCACTCCAGAGATGATGAAGTATTTAAACAGTGTAATACAAAACGAGAATCTATGAAGTAAGAAAAATCCCAAAATTAGTTTATGAACATTGTACTTTAGTTGTCGTCTTCTTTCCATCATACGTAGCAATTCATTTGAATTACAAACTCTTTAATTTTGAAAAATCTGGCTATTACGGTCCTGTCTGGTTTTTGGTCGCTCAAGAAGTTTTAGATCTTCTTTAGAAAGGATAAGCAGATGTGTAGAATCTCATAAAGCATTGTAAGAGCCATTAGGGAATATAACTGGGTTGTGCGATGTATTTTTCAACATATTGTCAAAGATTTCTTGGACATCTAAATCTCTGAAAAACTGTATTTTTCAAATGTCCATTCAGAACATCATTGGAATGTTTTGATACTCACAGGAACAATATCCCAGCATAGTAATAACTGTTTTAACGTTGAACACATATGAAGGTAGGGTTGGGGATGGTTAGGGGAATAAAGCTTCTTGATTGCACATTGCGTGACGGCGGATACGTGAATGACTGGGAGTTCGGCAACGGAGCCATGACATGCATTTTTGAAAGGCTCAACGTATCCGGAATAGATATCATAGAAATAGGCTTCCTGGACCAGAGGCACCAACCCGATCAGAACAGAACGATTCAGCCAGACACGGAAAGTTTGACCAAGGCCTTCAGTAAGATATCCGATAGAAAAACCATGGTGGTTGCGATGATCGATTACGGGACGTGCGACATCGAGAATCTTCAGCCCAGGTCGGAGACGGTTCTGGACGGCATAAGGGTGATATTCAAAAAAGAGAATATGCACAAAGCCGTCGAGTTCGGAAGGGAGGTCATGGAGAAAGGCTATGCCCTTTTTCTTAACATGGTATCGATAACATCCTACGAAGCTGAAGATATCATTGAGTTCTCCGAGGATGTCAACAGAATCAAGCCGTTCGCGGTATCGCTGGTTGATACATACGGCCTAATGCACAAAGAGCAGATGTCTTTCTATTTCAATCTCCTGGATAAACATCTGGATCCTTCTATTTCTATAGGATATCATTCACACAACAACTTCCAGCTTGCATATTCCAATACGATAGAGGTACTGGAGCTGAAAACAAAAAGGGACATTATCCTGGATGGTTCCTTGTACGGCATGGGCAAGAGCGCGGGCAACGCCCCATTGGAGCTGCTGGCCATGCACCTGAATGAGAATTACGGCAAGAATTATGACGTTAACCAGATATTGGAGGCTATAGACGTCAATATCATGCCGATGTATGAGAAGCATTATTGGGGGTACAGTTTTTATTTCTACATTTCGGCAAAGAACGACTGCCATCCCAATTATGTGAAGCATCTGGTCGATAAAAGATCCCTGTCCATCAAGGCCGTTAACGAAATACTGGGAAAGATCGAGTACAAACGAAAGCTGGCCTTTGACAAGCAGTACATAGAAGGGCTGTATATGGAGTATATGCTGGACAATCTTGACGATTCCGAATGCATAGAGGATCTGTCCAAAGAGCTTTCCGGCAGGGAACTTTTGCTTATAGGTCCGGGGAAATCGGCGGACAGGGACAGGACCAAGATCAAGGCCTTCATGGAAGACAAAGCACCGATAGCCGTTGCAGTCAACTTCATTCCTTCAGTCGGCATAGATTATCTTTTCGTCAGCAATTCGAAACGCTATAGTTTGATGGTCCCCAATATTATAGACTGCGGTCTCAGAACGATAGCCACATCCAACATAACGCCTATCGGGGAGCCTTTCGATTATACGGTGGAATATGGGGGCCTGATCACAGACACAGACGAGATCTGGGATAACGCTCTTGTGATCTTGTTGAATCTTTTGAAGAAGATCGGCGTTGACAAGGTGTATCTGGCTGGATTCGACGGTTTCAGCGAGAGTTCGGATACGAACTATATCAATAAGAGCTTTGACCTATCGAAAAGTTTTGAGTATCTTTCTACTGTGAATCGTTTGCTTACCAAGAAGATAAAAGAGTATCGGAAAGATATGAATATCGTATTCTTAACAGACTCCATATATTCGGAGGAGTAGATACGTACAAAACCGTGATCTTTGATCTTGACGGGACTCTTATAGATTCCAGTGAAGGAATAGTTCATGCGGTATCGGAAGCTTTGAGGAATCTGGGCTATCCGATGCTTGATGAAGGGTTGATCAAATCACTCATAGGTCCTCCGATAGGTAAGGAAATAGTGAAAAAGCTCGATTATGGGGACGAGGAGCTGAAAGAATTCAATGCAGAGTTCAGGGACCTCTATAAAACGAAATATCTGATGGAAGCTGAAATATATCCGGGCATCGAAGGTCTTTTGTCCCGTCTCTCGGATCAGAAATTCATGGCAGTTGCCACGAATAAGAGAATTGATTATACGCTCATTTTGATGGACGGACTGGGCCTTTCCAAATATTTCGACATTATAGAGGGATCAGATCTGGAAGGCAGATTGGAAAAACACGACCTGATAGACAAATGTTTGAAATCTTCAGGGCATCTCCCGTCGGAAACGGTCGTCGTTGGGGATACCGCTCACGATGCGTCAGCGGCAAAGTCATGCGGATTGGATTTTATCGGCGTAACATACGGTCTCGGTTTCAAGAGACCGGAGGATGTACCGTTCGGCAAGGTCGCCACATCAGTACCATCACTACAGGAGATGTTGTTGTGATTCCTATTATCTATATACGTGTGAGGGCCTAACAATAATCTGAAAGCTCGTATTCATAATCCCCGACATATAGGAATTCAATAGAGACGATCGAATGAACGGAGCCTTATTCTCGATAAAGAGCAGCACAGAATCGAAAAATATTCCGATTAAGACAATCATTGATATTCTCTGTTTTCTGGCCGTTATCATAGTCTCGTCGTTATGGGCTCTTTTGATCTTTAATAAGACAGCGCAAGCCCAAGAAGGCTGGTATGTTGTCTATGGTAATATGATACTTCAAGGAATGGTACCGTACATTGATTTTGAATTTCTGTACCTTCCTTTGTATGCATATATGTCGGCGCTGGTCGTTTTGATATTCGGCGATAGTCTTCTTGCATTCAGAGCAATAGGCGCATTGCTGTTTGTCTCAATAGCGGTTGTAGTTTTCTTTATTCTCAGATCCATCACACCATCTTGGATCGCAACGATCGGATCTCTGATATCCGTTTTCGCGTTGCAGGGGGATGTTTTTTTCATATTCTATGATTACCATTCCGTTTTCACTCTATTTGCTTATCTTTCTATATTTTTTGTGTTAAAAGCGATACTGGAAAAGTATAAGGGACGGGATAATAAAATAGGGCTATATTTGTTCGTGGCGGGAATACTATGCTCCCTTGCAACGGCGATAAGACCGCAGTCAGGGGTCATGATGTTGGTTTATTTTATCGGATCCTTCATCATTTTACATTTCCTCACAGAGAGAGCAAGGCTCACTTTACGGAGTATAGGTTACTTTTTTGTTGGGATCCTTATCCCGGCATTGCTGACATGTGCTCTTCTGATTTATGCGGGGGCATTCTCAGCCTGTATCGAAATGGTATTTTTTGGTGGTACAAAGGGAAGCATCTCAGGTATGCTTATCGGATGGATATACTACATATACCCTGGTTTGATTTTCTATCCGCTGGTTCTCGTACCGTTTTTAGTTTATATTTCATTCAGAAGAAGCGATAAAAACATCAGTGTGGATAAAGCTGACCTTGCTCTTTGTTTTTTGGCGGCAACATTTGTGGTGATATGCACAGTTTGTATGTTTTCATCTCTTGAAGTGTCGATGAATATAGCTCAGCACCACCCAGTCAGTCCGATAGGTCCCAGTTGGCCACCTGTTTTCTTCATTCTGGGATGCACCCTTATTCTAACATTATTTATTAAGTCGTTTATACAGAAGTTCAGGAACGAAGATATCATCTTTTTCGATTTGGCCAGCCTATTCATCGGAGGTTCTGCGATTGTTATCGCGATAGGAGCGGCCACAAGCGGACCGATATCATACGTAGGGACTGCATTGATATTCGGTTTTGTATTCATGACTTTGCTGCACCGTTGTGCAGAACTCCCAAGGACGACAATAAAGAGAGGTGTTGAGTTACTTTCTGTCATATTTGTCACATTCCTTATAGTTACAATCGTAGCGCCTAAAATTGTAACGCCATATTATTGGTGGGGGAGCTCACCGTCTCCTTATGTGGATGCAGTATACGCAACGGACGTGGATTATTTCAGAGGAATGGAATTGACAGCGGACGAAAAGTACATGTATGAGGATTTCGAAGAAAAGGCGAATTTATATTTGGGCTCTTCTGATGAGATGTACTGCTATGCAAACATACCGATATTTTATGTCATAGCAAATAAAACTCCGACCGTCAAGGCAGTCGTTCCGTGGTTTGATGTTTCGAGAGAATCCACCATAAGGGAGGATCTGGATTATTTGAAGAACAACAATCCGAAAATGATCGTTTTCAATGATCATACAATGGATGCGGTATATGCGCATCAAGAGCTGTTCGGAGACAAAAGCGCACATTATGATCTGTACGTTTGGTTGCTGGAATGTAGGGATGGCCCGAGTAGCAATTACGGAGTGTTCCAGACATATAGTGGATCGTACAACACGTATCTGTTGGTTTTGGAGTGATCCAGACGGCGTCCCAAGATTTAAGATATATTTCAGACAGTTGCATTTACTCTAACTATTATTCTGATTCTGAATATGGTAGATGATTTTTGAGATCCCCTCTTCAAAAGAGAATCTCGGTTTGAAGCCCGTGTCCTTCTCCAGATCATAAGTATCTGCACACAGCTTCATGACCTGATGAGGATAGTATTCTTTTGATCCGAAACCCAGTTGGATATTCGGGTTCACCATATCTCTCACCTTTGTTACATATTCTTTCATTTTGCGGCAGTTACCGCTACCTATACAGTACGTTTTTCCATTTACGCCCCTCAATCCGATAGCTAATAGTGCGCCTGCGGCGTCATCGGCATATATGTAATCCCAGGTCTGCTCGCATGCGGTGAGCTCCGGAACCTTTCCGTCGAGCAGGGTCCTTATAAGATACATCATCATCGTATGGTTCGCATCCAACTCCCCGTACACGCTGAGGATCCTTGCCCAACAGAATCGCATACCCAGCTGTTTGCAGATGATGCCGGAAAGTTTTCCTGCCGCGTATTTCGCTATTCCGTATCCGCTTTCAGGGTTGACCGGCACGTTCTCATTCAGTTTAACGTTCACTCGGCCGTACTCCGCCTGAGACCCGGCGCCTATGAATGCGGATGCGCCCCAACCGTGTGCCAGTTCTACGGCATTCAGCGTGTATTCGATATTCTTTGTCTGGATGTGCACATCGTCGCGTCCTGCTACAGACGTTTTATCCCATGCCAGATGGAAGAAGATGTCGCATTTCTCTCGTCCGTGCAATTTCTTATAATCGTTTATGTTGCACTCTACCAATGTCAATCTTTCCGACCTTGGCAGGTTATCGATCCTTTCGGATCCCGGCCGAACTATAGCAATGACCTCGTGACCTTCTTTCAAGGCAACCTTTGCCAAGGTGGCGCCTATCATGCCAGAGGCACCCGTGATAGCGATCCTCACAGTGTCAGTTGTCATCTTCCATCAGATCTATGTACATGTTGCTTTTCAGTTCTTCTCTGTCGAGGAAAGGATACAGATCCTCCAGGGGGGGAGAGAACAATCTTCCGTCGGGCAGTCTTTTTGTTGCTGATTTCGGCTCGAATATCTGCTCCGTGGAAACGAACACTTCGCATATCAGATATCCTTCGGCGGATAGCACATCATCCAGTTTTGACATCTCCGAGTTACTTTTTATCGAGAAGTACGGGAATCCGTATGCGTATGCGAGCTTGCTGAAATCCGGGAAGCCTAGATCGCCGCTTTGCTCTCCGATGCCGTGGAAATTCTTATTGAAAAGGTTCGTCTGGGTCATTCTTATTGAATGGTATCCCTGGTTATTTATGACGAAGATCTTCATAGGAAGATTATTAGTCACGACAGTCTGCAGTTCTTGTATGTTCATCTGTATGCTGCCGTCACCGGCTATGCATATGGTGTCCGCTTTACCGGCAGAAATGCAGGCGCCTATGGCCGCCGGAAGATCGTAGCCCATACTGGCAATCGCCGAGTTAACGATGAATCTTTGTCCTCTCTTTATGGTGTAAGCGTGGCTGCCTACGGCGCAGGCGGTGCCGTTGCCGACTACCGTAATCCTGCCCTCGGGCAGTCTATTGCTGAGCTCTTTGATGAAACAATACGGATTCGCCGGCCCGTCTCCGGCGCAGTGTCTGTCCTGGACGACAGGATACCTGTGTTTCCATTCTCTGCATCGGTCGAGCCAGTCCTCTCCTGAGAAGACCTCCTCTTCTAAAGACTCGTCTAGTTTCTCCAGCAGTACCCTCGCGTCAACATGGAGAGGCATATCCACATGGAGAGTGGGCTTCTTGAGCTCCGCCTCATCCACATCCTCCATTATGACATACGACTCTCTTGCCCAGGTCTTCCAATTGAATCCTACCTGTCTCAGGCTGAGCCTGCTTCCTATGGAGAGGAGTAGATCGCTGTTCTGCACCGCGAAGTTTCCGGCTCGGTCTCCCAGGCTGCCGCCGCGTCCTGCATAGAGGGGGTCGTCGTCTGAGATTAGATCGATGCTGTTCCAATTGGTAACTATGGGAATGTTCAGCTTTCTTATGACCTTAAGGAAGATTTCGTACCCTCCAGAGAGCCTGATTCCGTTCCCCGCGTAAAGTACCGGGCGCTTCGATCCTCTTATCTTCTCGATTATGATGTCAACTGTCTCTTGATCGATCTTTAAAGGAAGTTTCGACTCTTCTTCTGTCGGATCGAATGATACAAGCTCGTCGGTATCCACATATGCGCCCTGCACATTCAGAGGAATATCAAGCCAACAGGGGCCGGGGCGACCGTGGGTCGCAAGGAAGAGAGCCTTCTGGAGACTGTATTTTATTTTTTTGGGATCGGTGACAAGCTCACAGTATTTTGTCATGCATTCTACGGACTTGACAATATTGAATTCCTGATCGCCCATGGATCTGAGCGGAAGGCCGGTGGACATCGCAGTCGTATCGTACCTCACCTGTCCGGAGATGATAATCATAGGTATCGAGTCCAACCAACCTCCGACCACCCCTGTTATGGCATTCGTTCCCCCGGGGCCCGTGGTGACGCACAATGCCGCCATTTTGTTACTTATGCGTGCGTAGCTTTCTGCTGCTATGGCACTGGCCTGTTCATGATGGTTGTAGTAGCACTTCAATCTGGCATTACTGCCGAACGAGTCGTTAAGATGCATCGCACCTCCGCCGACTATAGTGAAAACATCTGTTATCCCATGATCAGCCAGACAATCGGCTATGAAGTCTGATACCTTTACCTTCATTTTACTCCCTCAAGGACTCAATAACAGTTCTGGCCATGTATTCGATCATATCATCGGTCATGCCGGGATATACGCCGATCCAGAAGCTGTCGTTCATTATACGGTCTGTGACCGGGAGCTTTCCGACAGTGCGGTAACCTTTTTTCTCTCTTCTCATCTCATCGAAGCACGGGTGCCTGATCAGGTTGCCTGCGAATAGCATTCTTGTTTGGACACCTTTAGATTCCACGTATTCGATCACTTCTCTACGATCGACCCCGGGTCTGCAGGTCATAAGGAAACCGAACCAGCTCGGATCGCTGCCAGACAGAGCTTCAGGCAGTATTATCTTGTTCTGCGCACCCGACAGTTTCTCTCTGAGGAGATTGAAATTATGTTTCCGTCTCTCTACGAAGCCAGGGAATTTCTCAAGCTGAGCGCACCCAACCGCTGCCTGCATGTCCGTGGCCTTGAGATTATATCCGAAATGGGAGTAGACATACTTGTGGTCATATCCCAGGGGGAGCTCCCCGTACATGCGGTCGAACCTGTGCCCGCAGAGGTTGTCCCTGCCCGAAGGACAGGAGCAGTCTCTTCCCCAGTCTCTCATCGAGCGGATTATTTTGTTGAGAAGCGGTTCGTCAGTGTACACGGCGCCCCCCTCGCCCATGGTCATATGGTGAGGCGGATAGAAGCTGGATGTGCCTATGTCCCCGACGGTGCCGGTGAATCTCATGTTTCCGTTGTAGTTATATTTGGATCCGAGGGCATCGCAATTGTCCTCTATGAGCCATAGGCCATTATCATCGCAAAAACTCTTCACAGCTTCGATATCGAAAGGATTCCCGAGGGTGTGGGCGACCATCACAGCCTTCGTTCTGTCGGAAAGGGCTGCTTTCAGCTGAGAAACGTCAAGATTGTATTGGGGAATGGTCATGTCAACGAAGACCGGGACAGCGCCGTATTGTATGCACGGCGTGACCGTGGTCGGGAAGCCGCAGGCCACCGTGATCATCTCATCGCCCGGCCTTATGGCGCGTTCTCCTAGAAGTGGCGACGTCAAAGCCATGAACGCAAGCAGATTTGCTGAGGATCCCGAGCTTACCAGGCTGCAATGTCTTATGCCGAGATATTTCGAAAGGGAGGACTCGAACTCATCCGTATACCTGCCCGATGTAAGCCAGAACTCCAGGGAGGAATCCACGAGATTCATCATCTCTTCACGGTCATAGATTCTGGAGGCGTAAGGTATTCTGTCCCCTTCTTTGAAATCTTTTCTTATATGGTATTTATCGCAATATTTTGAAACTAAATCCAGGATTTCTTTCCTGGCTTCTTGCTCCGTTTTTCCTTCAAACATTCAATCACGCCCGAGATATTCCTGTATTTGTTTGTTCATGCAGTCACGTACGTCTCCGCCGGAGGCCCAGACCTTTGACCATTCCACCGTTTTCTCTATTGCCTTATCTATTTTCCAGCGGGATTCGAATCCTATATTCGACCTTATGAGATCAGTATTCAGCCTAAGGTATCCCGCTTCATGGGGACCGTTCCTTTCTTCGACCATAAGTTCTTTCATGTCTCCCCAATGTTTACGGAAGAGCTCCGCAAGCTCCCTGGTGGTGACGCAATCTTCTCTCAGCGGGCCAACATTGTAATATCCGGAAAGTTCGGGATTACGGAGCTGCTTATAGGCTATCATCAGATATGCGATCAGAGGTTCCAATACATGCTGGTACGGCCTTATGGACTCGGGGTTTCGAAGCACCAGAGGCTCGGAGGACATTGCGGCCCTTACTGAATCCGGTATTATGCGCATATCAGAGAAGTCTCCGCCTCCGATAACATTCCCGGCTCTGGCTGTGGATACGGCGCATCCGCCGTTTGCGAAAAAGCTCTTCTTATAGCTGTGCGTTACGAGCTCGGAGCAGCTTTTCGAATTGGAATAGGGATCATAACCATCCAAGGGGTCGTCCTCGACGAATTCCCTGCCGGACTCGGTATTCTTGTAGACCTTGTCGGTTGTTACATTAAGGAATGATCTGACCGTTTCGGTCGTTCTGACACACTCCAGAATGTTCACAGTGCCCATAACGTTGGTCTCATACGTCTCCTTTGGACGTTCGTATCCTGCGATCACAAGCGGCTGGGCCGCCATGTGTATCACTATCTCGGGTTCAACGTCCGAAACGAAATCTGAAAGTCTTTCGAAATCTCTTATGTCCCCGATCTTGGAACATATTCCCTCTTCTACACTGGCTATTGAATAGAGATTCGGATCTGTGGGCGGTTCAAGAGAATAACCATAGATATCTGCTCCGAATCCCTTAAGGAGGTGGCACAGCCACGATCCTTTGAATCCCGTGTGCCCGGTTATGAGCACTTTCTTATTTTCGTAGTTTTTTCGGAGCAAATTACCACAGCTTCCAAGGGGCCCTTCCTGAAGACCAGCTCTCTTCCAGCATCTCCCTGTCTCTTAAGGTGTCCATGCACTGCCAAAATCCGTCGTGGCGGAATGCGGCAAGATTTCCTTCTTCGGACAGTCGGGTAAGGGGTGTCTTTTCGAATACGGTGCTGTCACCTTCGATATAGTCAAGAATTTCCGGTTCCAGGACCATGAATCCTCCGTTGACCCAACCGACATCTTCCATGTCCTTTTCTCTGAAGGCATTTACCCGGTCCCCATCCACATCCATCATCCCGAATCTTCCTTCGGGGTGAACTGCCGTGAGTGTGGCAAGCTTTCCCTGCTTCTTGTGGAATTTCGTAAGTCTGTCTAGGGGGACATCGGATACGCCGTCTCCGTATGTGAGCATGAAGGCCTCATCCTCGATATATTTCCCGACCCTTTTTATGCGCCCGCCGGTCATGGTATTCAATCCCGTATCGACGATAGTGACTTTCCAAGGCTCAGAGACATTATTGTGCACAGTCATGGCCCCATCCTTCTTGAAATCGAAGGTCACATCGCTGCAATGGAGATAGTAATCGGCGAAATATTCCTTTATCATGTGTTGTTTGTAGCCCGCGCAAATAATAAAGTCGTTAATGCCATGAAAAGAGTAAAGTTTCATTATGTGCCAGAGTATCGGTTTTCCACCGATCTCAACCATAGGTTTGGGCCTTAAGTGGCTTTCCTCAGATATCCTGGTACCCAGTCCACCAGCAAGGATGACGGCCTTCATGTTCCTCTCATAATGTTCCGTGGCATATAATTATAATCATGTGCCTATCATGAATCGTAGTCAACCATATGCAAAATGATTATACGAGATTAAGAGATAGAAGGTCAGAAGATACGATATGAAGAAAATTTCTGTTCTGGTCCCTACATATAATGAGGAGGAAAATGTAGTACTTCTTTCAAAGAAGATCATAGAGCAGTTCGAGACGGAACTGGTCGGATATGATTACGAGCTCATTTTCATAGATAACGACTCAAAAGATTCCACACGAGAGAGAATAAGAGATCTTTGCCGGTCGAATCCGAAGATCAAGGCGATCTTTAACGCAAGGAATTTCGGCCAATTCAGCTCTCCATACTATGGGTTGTTGCAGACCACAGGGGACTGCACGATATCGATGTGCGCCGACTTCCAGGACCCTGTGGAGCTGATCCCGAGATATGTAGAGGAGTGGGAGAAAGGATACAAGATCGTTCTTGGGCAAAAAACGTCCAGCAAAGAGAGCAGATTCGTCTATGCCGCAAGGAACATCTATTATCGATTCATGAAGAAGAATTCAGAAGTTGAATATCTGGAGCATGTTACAGGCTCTGGTCTTTATGACAGAGAATTCATCGAGGTGCTGAGGGGCATAGACGAGCCACGTCCTTTGCTGAGAGGGATGATAGCAGAGCTCGGATACAGCATCAAGCTTATTCCATACGATCAGCAGCGGCGCAGGGCCGGGAAGTCCAGCAACAATATATTCAGGTATTATGACGCGGCAGTCCAAAGTTTCACGTCGTATACCAAGATAGGTGTAAGGCTGGCAGTGTTCATGGGTGTGATTTTTACAGCGATCAGCATGCTCACCGCTTTCGGTTTCGCTATATACAAATTGTTGAATTGGAGCACATTCGACATAATCCCCTTCGCTTTAGGATTGGCGATATTCGTGGTCGTGTCGCTTCAGCTTCTTTTCATAGGTGTAGTTGGGGAGTACGTTCTCAATATCAACTCCAGAATGAAGAAGCGCCCTCTTGTCATAGAGTCGGAGCGTATTAATTTCTGAACATTCAAAACGATAATATGAAGTACAATCCGGATATGACGAATTCCCTGTAGGTGCGTGACATAATGGACGGAGCGGAGGATGGCAGGAGGGGGGCATTCGGATACAGAATATGGTGTTCTTTGGAATCCCTCATACGCCGTGTGTCCTCTTCTCTCTTTAGATGCATGCGCATAGAGCTAACGGAGAAGCAGAATGAGACATACATGCAGTTCGTGGGTTTCTGTGTGGTCGGAGTTCTGAATACGATAGTCGGTTGGGCCGTTTACTATGCGTTCGTGATCTTCGATCCGGCCCTGTATCTCGTGGGGAACGTGGCCGGGTATATCTGTGGTGTCATGAATTCATATTATTGGAATAGCAGGTTCGTTTTCGCGAAAGAAAGAAGCAGGTCCTCTTATGCTCTGTTCAAGACGTATATTTCGTACGGAGTTACGCTTGTTCTTTCCACGGCGCTCATGTTCATCCTGGTTGACAAATTATCCGTTTCTGAATTCATAGCACCCATTCCGACCCTTCTTATGACTGTGCCTCTGAACTTCATACTGAATAAGTTCTGGACGTTCGGATCTAAGAAATTATCGAAAGGATCGGACATTGTGTGAAGAAGATAATCCACATTCGTATCATATCCATTCGTCAATCAAAGGCCGGAAAGAAGATCGTGGTACCAGGAACATTATCAAAACAATAAATAGGCACCTCCATACCCAGCTATGATGGTTCGTCTGGTCGGGATGCCGAATGAAGGTGACCGAAAGACCACGGCTCTAGCCCGCTATGCAAATCGAGTTAAGTCAGCCACTTCTCGAAATAAGATAGGCGTCACATACGTCCCCTTCAACACAAAGGTCTGTGGCATCACACAGACGGTAAGGGACCTGATCATTAGGCCGGTGCACGATCTGTTCAAAAGTGGCAGGAACGCAGATGTAACCCACATCGTTTACGAATTCGGTGCGATATATTTGCCGTTCATCTTTGGAAGGTCTGTAGTCACATTCCATCACGTGGTCACAAAAGAGGAGAAGAACAAAACCGTGTGGTTCCTCATCTGGAGAGTTGCTGCCCGGATGGCGGTTGTGCGCGCCGACAAGATCATCGCAGTATCATCTCAAACCCGTGATGAGATTCTGGAAAAATATCAGGTGCCCGAGGATAAAGTGGTGGCGATATTAACTCCGCAGAGCGAAGAATTCCGTGTGCTACCTGAAATACGCAAAGAAAGGTGGTTCGGTTGCATGGGCACACTGGAGGAGAGAAAGAATCACGCTGCCGCCATGAGAGTGTTCTCTGGTATTATCTCTGATGATCGACATTCCGATTTCAAACTTTTTATATTGGGGAAAGGCCCGTTAAAAGATGAGCTTGTGAAGTATGCAGAGGAATTGGGCATAAGTGACAGGACCGAGTTCATATCGGGTCTGTCCTCGGAAGAGATGACCGAATTCTATAACCGGTGTTTCTTGATGCTGAACACCTCAGGCCACGAAGGGATCGGCATGGTCACCCTCGAGGCGCAGGCCTGCGGTACTCCTGTTCTTTATTTTAGAGAAGCAAGGATACCAGAGGAGGTCACGGTGGCAGCGGTCCCGTGTACGGACGAAGATGACATGGTCATCAAAGCTGCGGAATTGATATCTGATGAAATGCAGTATGAAGATGTAAGGAGAAAAGGAATTGAATACGTCAGCAGGCTAGACGAGGATTTCGACAGCAAGCTGACGGATATTTATTATTCAATTTGTGAAAGAAAATAATCGGTTTGGAGATCAGACGTTGCCGGTCGTAACGCACTCGATGTTCTCCACGTCCTTTACGGCGCGGAGGCTGTTCTCGAGCCTCGTTCCGATATCATCGTCCTCGCTCTCGATCATGAAACCGACGAAGACCTTCTTCAGTCCGAATGCCACCGGCCTAATCTCAGCCTCAAGGATCCTGACGCCCTCGGGTACGACCTTCGGGAGAGCGGTTATTATCTCGTCCATGTCCACATCTGAATCAGTCGGATAGATGTCGTATCCGGCAACGATCTTCGGCATGGATATCACGGTCCGACGAATCCGCACTTCTTGCACTCGTACTTTACGCCCTGGTCACGGCACTGGGCGCATCTTCCGATACGGTCCCCGCCGCAGCTGGGGCATTTGAAGGTCGTGGTGCCTTCGCCGTAGAGCCCTATGCCGCATGAGGAGCATTTCTGGTCTGCCATGGGGTTGCGATACTTTTTCATCTATATAAACAACATACTCCCGTTCGGAAAAACGGTATTAAGGGGGACTGTCTCTTCAGTGGCATGGAAGTCAGACCCGAATGCGCCCCCTGTCTTATGAGGAGAGCCATCTTCCAGGCCGGGCTGGCCGGCAACGGAAGGGAGTTCCAGGTCATCTCGTCGGTATCAAGGACGTTTGTTGACGGGCTAAGATCCGGTCGCAATTCGGCGGAAGTTGCCACAGACGTGCACAGAAGTGCATATTCCGTCATGGGAGTCAAAGACCCATACCTTCAACTGAAGATCACATCGGATGAGATCGCGGAGCGGTACGTGAATGCGGCGGAGAAAGAGGTCGCCTCTTCCGAGGATCCTCTGAGAACGGCCTTGGCCGTCGCGGCCCTGGGCAACATAATGGATTTCGGCTCAGGCATAGCCATAGATGATCCCAATGAGTTCAAGGATCTCTATGATACCCTGATCTTACAGGGAATATTTACCGACGAGAAGGCCTTGCCGGCGATAAAGGCCGCCTCTTCCGTGCTTTACATCTTCGACAACTGCGGGGAGAGCCAGATGGACAAGGTTCTGATAAGGCTATTAAGACGGATGGGGAAGAGGGTCGTGGGCGTGGTCCGCGGAGAACCGATATTGAATGACATGACCCTGGAAGATGCAATACGTACTGGCATAGACAAAGAATTGGATTCGATACTGACGACGGGTGTATTCGCGGTAGGTGTAGACATGAAAAGGGCCCCGAAGGACCTGAAAGATGCTATTAAGAGCACCGACCTGATACTTTCCAAAGGCATGGCCAACTACGAGTCTCTCTCATCCGAAAAACTGGGGAAGCCAGTAGTCTATGTGTTGAGGACGAAATGCGTCCCGGTGGCGGAATCTATTGGGGCGGACCTCGGTAAGAACGTGGTCAGATTCTTTGAGCAATAGAGGGGATTATGTTGGAAAGGATCAGACAAGCGGTCATAATGGTCGGCGGCAAGGGAACGAGGCTCAGGCCGCTAACGGAGACGAGGCCTAAGCCGGTTTTGCCGGTGCTGGACAGACCTTGCCTGATGTATCTCATCGAGTCGATGGTCAAGGCCGGCATAGACGACATCATACTGGCATGCGGATACAAGTCTGAGAAGCTGGTTGCGGAGATAGGCGACGGCAAAGACATCGGGATAAGCATAAGCTATTCCTATGAGGATGAGCCGTTGGGGACCGCGGGCGCTATAAAGCAGATAGAGGATCGCCTTGATGATATTTTCATCGCAGCCAACGGGGATGTCTTCGCGGACATAGACGTTGCCAAAGAGATCGATATACACAGAAGAACCGGAGCAATCGTGACACTGGCACTTACTCCTGTCGAGAATCCATGCGAGTTCGGGATAGCCCGTGTAGAAGACGACGGCAGGATATCGGAATTTAGGGAGAAGCCAGGGCCCGAGGAGGTGTTCTCCAATCTTATAAATGCCGGAGTATACGTGGTTGAGAAACGGGCTATGTCAGAAGTTCCGGACGGCAAGGCCTTTGATTTCTCTAAGGAATTGATCCCGATACTTATGAGCCGGGGCGAGAGGATACAGAGCTACAGGCTTGAAGGGAGCTGGAGGGACGTAGGCCGTCCGTCAGACCTTTTAGGCGCCAACCTAGATATGGCCGTAAAAAGATACGGCGATCACGAATGGAAAGGAGAAAGTTTCTCGGGATCCGAGATAAAAAAACCGTTCTATGCCGGGGAAAACGTGATAATGAAGGAGACCCAGGCAGATTCTTCAGTTATACTGAAAGGAAGCAGGGTTCTGCATAGCAATTTAAAGGATTCTCTTGTTATGTGGAACTGTACCATCGATTCCTCAGAGATATCAGGAAGCATCCTCGGGGAAGGATGTGTGATCGGAGAGGGCTCCGTGATAATCGACTCAGTCCTCGGGGATGGGACAACGGTAAAACCGAATTCGAAGATAACAGGGAATGTGATCGGATGAGCGAGTACTTCAGATCAAGAGCGCCGCTGAGACTGGGGCTGGCAGGAGGGGGCACAGACGTGGAACCGTATGCATCCCAAAAAGGAGGTACTGTTTTCAATGCAACAATCAATAAGTATGCATATTGCACGATAACTCCAATTAATGAAAGCAAGATGTCTGTCACATCTGTCGATTACGGCAAGTTCGAGGCCTCTCTTGACGGAGGACCCTTGCCCCTGGACGGGAACATGGACCTCATCAAGGCCGTGACCAATCATTTCGGTATCAAAGATGGATTTCGAATGTTCCTTCAATCCGAGGCACCCCCAGGTTCAGGTCTCGGTGGCTCCTCTACTGTAATAGTAGCAGTAATATCCGCAGTGGCCGAATGGCTTGATCTGAATATGACAAACCACGAAGTCGCAAATCTGGCATATGTGTTAGAGAGAGAGGACATAGGCCTGAAGGGCGGAAAGCAGGATCAATATGCCGCAGTTTTCGGTGGCTTCAATCTTATGAGATTCAGATCGGATGGCGTGGATGTCAACTGCATAAGAGTCAAAGATGATACTGTAAATGAGCTTCAGTATCGTTCTGTACTTTGCTATACCGGTACCACACGCGAATCTGCGGACATCATCGATTCCCAGATGAAGTCCTTCAAAAGGGGGACCAACGAAGAGGCCCTGGATCATACGAAGCGGATCGCGGTTGATATGGCGAAGGCAATAGAGAAAGGCAATATTCAAATCGCCGGGGAGATGCTGGATGAAGGCTGGCGCAATAAGAAGAAGTTCTCCGACAAGATATCGAACCCTCAAATCGATAAGCTGTACGATACAGCAAAGGAGTTCGGAGCCATAGGCGGAAAGGTCTCCGGTGCAGGCGGAGGCGGCTTCATGTACTTCATCTGCGATTATGATAAGAAATACACAGTAT
The DNA here is from genome assembly GCA_002502965.1 of Methanomassiliicoccaceae archaeon UBA381. Lineage (GTDB taxonomy): Archaea > Thermoplasmatota > Thermoplasmata > Methanomassiliicoccales > Methanomethylophilaceae > RumEn-M2. The sequence continues at coordinate 151,309 of DAQS01000004.1, read as the reverse complement.
CGAAAGAATTGGCCAAGTGCGGTGCCAGGATAACAGACTTCATGTTTGAACCCAAAGGGGTCAGGTCTTGGAGGCATAACAATGGATGATCTTATAAGGAACGAGCTGAACAGGAGCGCGGATGCAATAACCAGAATCGATCCGGCTCAGATAAAAGCAGCAACAAACGCTATGGTGAAGTCGTTACGCAACGGCGGTCAGGTGATATTCATGGGCAACGGAGGTTCATCCGCAGATGCCCAGCACATCGCCGCAGAGCTTTCCGGCAGATATATGATGGAGCGTCCTGCCATGGCAGGTATCGCACTGTCGAATATAGCGCCGGTAACGGCAATAGGCAATGATTATTCTTACGACGTAGTGTTCAAAAGGCAGATAGAGGCGAACTGCAGGAAAGGGGACTGCGTTGTCGGTCTTTCCACCTCCGGGAATTCCAAGAATGTGATCCTGGCCCTGGAGGCGGCGAAGCTTCGCGGAGCCACCACCCTGACGTTCACAGGATCCGGAGGGAAGATGAAGGATCTTGCGGATGTCGCCGTGATCATACCTACAACCGAGACGCCGAGGGTGCAGGAGGGGTATATGGTGGCCTGTCACGCGATATGCGGAATGGTCGAAAGGGAGATGTTCGGTCCCAAAGCGGTGTTCATAGACAGGGACGATACGATAGCACCGGACTGCCCCTACTGCGACGATCCAAAGAAATTCGAGGTGTTCGACCACGTTCCCGAATCCATCAAGAAACTGAATGACGCAGGTTATTTGGTCATAATGATAACGAACCAATCAGGTATAGGGCGCGGGTATTTCGATGAGGGCATTTTGTCGAAGATACACGAGAAGATGAAGAGCCAGGTGGAGGCATCCGGCGGGCGCATCGATGATATATTCTATTGCCCCCACAGTCCGGAAGACAAATGTTCGTGCCGTAAGCCCGAGACAGGTCTCGGGGAGATGGCGATAAATAAGTACGGGATAGCAACCTCAAGATCATTCATGATCGGGGACTCGGAGAAGGACATGGAGTTCGGGAAGAGGCTTGGCTGCAGATCTATGCAGGTGAGGGAAGGATTCACATTCTCGGATGCGGTCGCCGATATACTGAGATCATAACTTCTTGGTAGAGCTCACGGGGTCCCAGACCCCCATGTCTCCTTTGTCCGATCTGACGTAGGATGAGGCCTTCATCCGAGCGTACATCTCCATGGCCACGGTCAGGGAGATCTTGATCGGATGGAATCCCAGATCCCTAAGGGAATCCAGGACGGCGGAGAATAGAAGACCTTTGTCCCAGGTGGGTATATCGTAGTCGAACTCCCTCTTCATGTACCTCTCGCCTATGTTTACCCTGGTCCTCTGTTTGATGAAATCGCGTAAGGTTTCAGGACCTCTGTTCCGGATGATCGCGTCAGGGGCGTAGATACTTTGATATCCTTTTCTTTCGAGATTCATCCTCAATAAATCTTCGTCGGACTGGCTCTTCATGGGAAGCCGGGTGCCGATGTCCCTGAATGCCACCAATTCCCCTATTTTCGGATGCAGCAGGGAGACTCTGTGGTGCAGGGTCCAAAGCATATTGGATGCGAAGCCCGCCAACGTATCCTTTGTGTTCGTGGGTATCGGGCGCCCTCCCACAATGCCTACTTTATCGTTGAAGAACGGACGGACAAGATTCGATATGGTGGATTCGTCGCAGAGCGTGTTATCTGCGTTCAGAAGAATGACGATCTCCGTGCTCTTTTTGTCAAGAAGCAGATTTATCGCGGAGTTCTTGCCCTCCCTTTTTTCTTGTGGTATGAATCTGAGATTGGGATACTCGTCGAGCATACCGCGCACTATCTCGTCCGTTCCGTCGGTGCTGCCGCTGGAGATCACGATGACCTCCGATACGGAAACGTTCTCGTACTTCTGCTGATAAACGGATCTTATGGAACGTTCTATGTTCCCTTCTTCGTTATAGGCGCATATGCCCACGGTCACGGGTATCTCTTTCATTCAGATCTCTCAGAGCGTTTTTTCTGCCAGTTTTGCCAGAATCTTACCGAACGGCTCGCTTTGCCTGAGCAGAGACAGAATGACTGTGGAGCTTAATTTAGATTCACCGCCTCGTCTTGTTCCGAACTCGAATTCGATCTCTTTTACATGCAGGTCTTCCGGAGCGAATTTCATCAGGTCGTAAAGCGCCTTGAATCCCTTCATCTCGAATTCTGAGGAGTCCCTGGAGATAACTTCCTTGAAGGTATCGGTCCTTCCTCCGAACAGACCGCTCATTATGTCCTTTGATTTCTTCTTGTTCCTGAGCCACAGGGTAAGAACCGCAAGAAAGTGGGCTGCCCATGAGGCCATCCATCGCATAGGAGAAAGTGCCGTGCGCTCCGCCCTTACGCCAATGCACAGGTCAGCCCCGTCCTCGAGTTCGGAGTAGATGTCGCCGATGGCCGAAGGCGGATGCTGGAAGTCGCAGTCCATGTTCACGAAGTATTCCGTATCTGTTTCCATTATTCCCTGGAATATGCTTGCAGAAAGACCTCGATCCCTGGGTTCACGGACGAAGAATCTCACCATGGGATCGTTCAGCGTTTCCACCAGTTCCCTGGACCCATCATCAGAATTGTCGTCCATTATCAGAACTTTGAAATCGGGATACATTTGTCTGAGAGTTTCTACCATTCTAACTATGTTCGCCGATTCCTTATATGTCGGCAGGATGACAGTGCATGTCCCTTTCAATCCAATCCCGCTCGAATATTCGGCAACGACTATATCATATATTCGCAAATATATGCGTCCGCGGAGCGCGAACATGTACGTTATATCGCTGGTAGTCAAGAACGAATTCGGTGTCATGCAGAGGGTCATGGGCGAATTCACCAGGAATAAGATCAACGTCGAGACGATAGTCGTGGGAACGTGCGAATTGCCCAACAAGGCACGCATGGTGCTGTCCGTGCTCGACAGGGAATCCGCCGAGACGGCAGTCGGCCGTCTTCAGAAGCTGCAGGACGTATATTGCGTCCAGATAGTCGAACCGTCGAACCAGTCTGCCTATGCTCTGCTGCATACGGAGAACGGGAATGTCGGAGTCGTCGGCGGGTCAGCACAGGTGGATGAGATAATAGAGCGTGCCAAGCCCGCGAAATATGTAAAAGCGCTGAACGCTCTTTAGCCGAAAGTGATGAATATGAAGAAAACAGAAAAGATTTGGCTCGATGGGGAAATGGTCAGGTGGGAGGACGCGAAGGTCCACGTTCTGTCTCACGGTCTCAACTACGGAACGTCCGTTTTCGAGGGCATACGCGTTTACCAGACCGACAAGGGTCCCGCAGTCTTCAGGCTAAGGGACCACATGACCAGGCTGCTCGAGGGCTGCAGGGTCATGGCCATACCTCTGAAGTTCGGGGGAAAGGAGTACGGACTGGAGGAGCTGATCGAGGCTGTCAAGCAGGTCGTCAGGGAGAATAAGGACGTGGATTATCTCAAGCCCTTCGTCTTCCTCAGGGGAGAGGATGTAGGATTGAATCCTGTGAACGTCCCCGCGTCGATGTCCATAACCGGGATAAATATGGGAATGTACCTTGGGAAGGATGCCGAGAAGGGCGCCAAGATAATAACATCCTCCTGGCACAGGCCTGACAACCTATGCACTCCGGCAGGTGCGAAGATCGGCGGCACATACGTCACGTCGTGTCTCGCTAAGAGAGAGGCAGTGGAGCAGGGAGCCAACGAGGCGGTCATGCTCAACAGCAACGGCTACGTGGCGGAATGCACAGGGGAGAACATATTCATCTACAAACGCGGCAAGATCTATACCCCTAAGCCCTCCAACAGTATCCTGGAAGGAATAACCAGGAACTCCGTGATACAGGTCGCGAAGGATCTGGGATATGAGGTCATCGAGACGGATATAAGCCGGATCGAGATGCTTACTGCGGATGAGGTCTGGATGACCGGCACGGCGGCCGAGGTCGTCATCGTCACAACGATAGACAACCGTTCCGTCGGTAACGGCAAGCCCGGGAAAGTGGCCACGGAGCTGCAGAAGAAGTTCGCTGACGTGGTGCGCGGCAAGGACAAGAAGTACGCTTCTTGGATAGATCAAGTCAACTGAAACCAGTTATCCGCCGGAAGGCGGAGTCATTCTCTTTTATTACAGACCATCTCAAGGATATTCTCCAATCTTTCAATGTGATATTTCCAATCGTATGTCTCGGCGTGCGCTCTGGCTCTTCTGCCCGTATCACGTCTGAGGTCATCGTTCAACAAGAGTCTGTTTATGGCATCAGCCAATGCCGCAGGGTCCTTAGGAGGAACAGTCAGACCTCCTTCGCCCACGGTTTCCGGCAGACCTCCGACATCAGATGATACGACCGGTCTGCCGTAGGACATGAGCTCCACGGTGGCAAGGCCCAGGGACTCCCACAGAGAAGGAACGACGAATGCTTTGCATGTGCTCATCAGTTTGTATTTCTCTTCCTCGGTGACATAGCCCTTCATCACAACCTTATCCTCGAGACCACGGTCAGAGATCTGTTTGCTGAGCCTCTTGTGCTCCGGACCTTTGCCGCATATATACAGCCTGCAATCCACGTCCTCCATTGCATCTATCAGGTATGTGAGGCCCTTGGTCCTGACGAGGCGGCCCAGAGACAGAATGAAATCCCCCTCTTCCGAGGATACTTTAGGGAAAGAGCTCAGACACGAGGGAATCATGCTCGTTCTTTCTGCAGGGACACCCCTGGTTGCAAGGTCCTTCTGAACGAATCGGCTCACGCATATGATGTGATCGAAGGTGTCGAGGGTCCTCCTGAACCTGTTATCATTCATCTCTGACAACTTGGCCTGCCATCCCATACCCTCGCCCCAGGTGTTGTGGTATGTGAAGACCTTCTTTCCCTCATATCTTGCAAGGTCCTTATTGTAAGAGGGCGCCCAGCGGTAGTTGTAGTTCACCACATCAGCATCCAGCGATCCCAAAGCCTCCAGGACGCCTTTCGAGGAGATAATAGGCGGGTTGTAGACGTTGATGAGTCTCGACTCCAGGCGGATTATGCGATAGCCCTCCTTCGCGATTTCTTCCTCCTCGGTACCGGGCAATCTTCCCGTCAATATCGTAACGTCATGGCCTCTTTGCGCCAACAGTCTGGCGGTGTCATGCATGCGGTGCTCTATTCCGCCTTTGAAAGGATAGAAGAAAGGATTCACATCCACGAATCTCAAGTGTCCACCCCCGTTCTCTTCTTTTTAAGGAATGAGGCTATGAAGCTCAGAGCTATCACAGCCACTATCAGAATGAGCGACAGATTCTGGGCCACTGCAGGGTCAAAGGATATGTAGAAGAATGCTGCCAGCACAAGTATCAAACCGTACTTGATGTAGCACCCCAGGACGATGTAGGCCATGCATTTCTTATAGCTCCATCTGTCCACCAAACTTATGAAGGCCCCTGAGAAAGGGATCATTGGCGCGAAGCGGTTCACCAGGAATATGCGTTCATCGCTAACCACCAGGAAATCGATGTACTTGTTGAATATGCGCCTTATCTTTTCGGGAACGCCTATCTTTTTTATGATGAGGTAGAGGATGGTCACTCCCAACACCTCTCCCACTGACGCTATGAGAAGCAAAGTGATCCCGAATTCCAGGGTCGGTTGGTAGAAGAAGCCGAACATGAAGAACAGCTCTGGCAGCGTAGGGAATATCACGGCATCTATGAAGAAGATAAGGAATACGCAAAGCAGTATTCCCCATCCCCCGTACGGACCGAAGATGCTGTAGATCCATCCTGATATGTCGATCATTCGCCGCCTCTCTTTGCTTTTATTATCTCCTCGTACAGAGCGATGGTCTTCTCCGCAGAGGTAGTAAGATCGAAGCATCTGGCCGTTCTTACAGATTCCGCACGCAACCCGTCATTCGCATCAAGGCATTTCTTCAGAGCTCTGGCACATCCATCTTCATCCTCGAAGAGGAATCCGTTCTCTCCGTCGCGTATGATGTCGGCGAAAGCTCTCATGTTATAACACGCGACCGGGAGGCCGGAGGCCATAGCTTCGAGTATCGACAAACCTTGGGTCTCGAAGCCGGAGGCTGATACGGCGGCGTCCGCGGCAGCGTATGCATGGGGAAGCTCATGATCCGGTACGAAGCCCAGGAATCTGACCTTGTCGCCGAGGCAGAGTTCTTCCACGAGCCTTTCGAGATTCTTTCTCTCGGGACCGTTACCCGCAAGTGCCAGCGTTGCATCGATCTGGCGCATGGCTCTTATGATCAGAGGTATGTTCTTTTCGAATGACATCCTCCCTACGTGGATTATCACCTTGCCTTTTCCCAGTCCGTATTTCTTTTTGAATCCCGTGCCGTCTATATGAGGATTGAAATTGGAGGAATCGATGCCGGTCGGGATGGTGACGATCCTTCCGTTCTCTATGCGGTTGGATATCATCTCTCTCCTGATGGATTCCATGGGAACGATCAAGGCATCCATCCTGCCGAGGACCTTCCTGATATAGAACCAGACCAGCTTCTTCATCCTCTCCTCCGGTATATTCAGCGGAAGATATCTCACGGCTGCGTCATCCACCATCGTATGGAATGTCAGTACGGTCGGTATATCGAGACAAATGGAAGTTGCCAGGCTTCTTAGGGCCATGGTCGCTATGCCGTGAACGTGCAGAACATCTATCTTCAGGCGTTTGAGAAGAGCCAGTTTGAGAAAAGGATATATGGGGATGTAGTAACCCTCATACTTTTTGAATTTCATCGCAGCGATCCATATCACGTTGTCGTCTTCGGTCCTCTCCTCCCTTCCGGGGTCCGGTGCTATTATGTAGACCTCATGACCCAGATTCTCCAGGGACCTACGTATCGTTGATATGGATGTGACAACCCCGTCCCTCGTGGGATAATAGCTGTCGGCAAGCATGGCGATGCGCATGGCCTGCGTATTGTCTAAAGGATAAATAAGTTAGACAGGAAAAGGCGATGGCGTTTAAGAACCTAGGAACCGTTATATGCCCAGGGTGTTTTTCGATTTATATGTCTGAAGGCCGGGGAGCCAAGGGAATAAAGGCGTTCATAGCCAGGCACCCAGCGGTCTTCATTGCGATAGTCGGGCTGGCAATAAGAGCCTGCCTAATACCTTTTTTCACATACACCTACGATGTTTATCATTGGGCTTTGACGATCTCCAATCTAAGATCCGGCGAAGGGCTGTACGGGCTGTCAGGATACTATTATACGCCCGTTTGGGGGTATTTCCTTGCCGGTATCGGATCCATCGCAGATCTTTTGAGAATAGCCGACTTCGGCGATATGTTCTATTCGCTGGCCTTCGTCAACGGTTCGGAATGGGACTACTATCAGGCGCTGGTCTGCACACCAGCCTTCACCATACTTGTAAAGGCCACCCTTACGATCTTCGATCTAATCACCGGGTATCTTATTTACGTGCTCGTTAAAGAGCACACGGGAGATGGCAAGAAGGCGGTCGCAGCATTCGGGTTGTGGTTCCTGTGCCCTATCGTCATCTACACTTCGGCAATCCACGGAATGTTCGATGTCATAGCGGTGATGACCCTCGTGCTGACAGTTCTCCTGCTTTTCAGACGCAGGTATGGCCTCGCCGGAGCCGTGTTCGCCGTATCCATATTCACCAAGTTCTTCCCGTTCTATCTGACGCTTATACTGTTGGTTCTAGTCATAAAACAAGAGAAGGAGGCGGTTGCAAGAAGAAAAGCACTGATCACGCTGGTCCTTGGTTTCGTTGCGATGTTCGTCCTGATGTATATGCCACAGATAATCGACGGAACGTTCCTGGATACTTTCAGTTTTGTGACCTCTCGCGTGGCAGAGATAAGCGTGGGACCGGAGATCAAGGATGTATGGAATCTGATACAGACCATAGGATACACAGTGGTGATAATGCTTCAGGTCGTGATCCTCTCCGTCCTGTTCGTGATAGCACAGAGAACATACAGGCTGCCGCAGGAAGGGAGCGAGTTCGTGGCGAAATACATGCACAGGCTCATGCTCAGCACCGCCGTGATCTTCCTTTGGACGCCTACGCCCACGTATCTGATGATACTCCTTCCATTCCTTGCCTATGCGGCAGTGACCCGGGATGAAAATTACATAATCCCATTCGTGCTGATCTCCGTCTTCTCGACATTGTACGCTCTGGCCATGCATAACTATTCGTTGCTGTTCCAGTTGTACGGGTACTTCGGTGCCGTCCCACTTGACTATCTGGTAGGAGGGATAGGATGGCTTGACGGTACTCTGTTCAATATCACCAACCGTACATTGGTCAATATATCTCTGGGGTTGGCTGAGACCCTGAGCATATACGCAATCTATCTCTTCACATACTGGGGCTACATGAAAAGGAATCCGAGGGAGGGTAAAGTATGAAGAGGCCCGATGCCGTGACGGCAATCGCAGTATTGTTATTGGTTCTTGTCTTGGCAGGTGGTGCCCTTTCCTATGCAGCCTATCCCGGAGAATATGGGGCCGAAGGTGTATCGACGGCCACGGGTGCAGATTTCCGTCTTCGATCGTCTCTCAGCACCGAGTATGGAGTGATCGCCATTGATAACGGAACAGAGGCACCCGTGTCTAAGTTGTATATTTTCATAGATCCGGATTATGTGCCATACTGCACAGATGCTTCAGGTGCGGACGCTTATATCACACAGGTCGAGAAAGAACTCCTCCGGTGCGGGTTTGATAACTTTGAACGTGTGGATGCGAAAAAGCTGCTTGATCTAATGCTGGATCCGCCATCTGCGGTCGAAATGGGGATACTCATACCCTTCGGGACGCTGCCGGATACTGTATACACAGGACAACCCGCTGATGAATTCTTAAATTGGACCGCCAAAGGGGGAACAGTGTATTGGATGGGCGGAATACCCGGAGCGTACAAAGTCTCCGAAGGCGAGGATGCCGTTAAGGTCTCCTCGCCGGAAACAGTGTTCTCCTTCGTGACGGGAGCATCCAAAGGAGAGATGATCGCCGACGAGCCTGTTGATCCTATGTGCTCTGCGCTCAATCTAATATCTACAAGTACAAGATTTGCCCTGTCGCCCGCATATCCGGGAGTGGAAGGCATGGGCGTCAAAACTTCTGACGGCCGCTGTTCCATATCGGCGGTCAAGGATGGACCCGGGACATTTTTTGTGATAGCGGGAATACCCGGAAGCGAGCAACGGCACGATCTCTCTATATTGATCTCCGCAGGCATCACCTACCAATCCGAGGTAGCGGATTTCGAGACCGGAGCCTTCAGGGGCCATACTGCCAGTTCCCTGGAATATACTAGTACTAACGTTTCCGTTTATGTGATATACGGAGGGTATTTCCCCATATTCGGTAAGAGAATAATCGGATGACCGCAGTTTAAGGGAACGCAAAAGGGTTAATATCTTCTGTGAGATGGTGTTCAAAATGTCCGGGCGGGAATCTTATTCGGCCGTTATAGCATCTGCTGCAGTAGTTGCCGTGCTCTCTTTGTTGCCGGACAACATCATCAGGGAAGGATGGTCCTGGTCGCAGGATTGGATGTGGTTCATTGTTGCGATGGCAGGCATTGCGATAATATGGTATTCGGGATGTTCTGTTCAGCCCTCGAGACATTTGATGATCTTCTCGATCCTGCCTTTGATCCTGCAGGTAATTCTAACGACATTCCGGATTCTCGAGTCTACCGATGAGATCTGGATATTGTCTCTGGCTCTGCAGACTTGGGCAGCCACAGCATTCGGATACATATTGGCTCTGGCTCTGAACAATAAAGCAGGTATGAGGATATCTAACAGGTGGAGGCTCATGTTCGCACTCATGTTCGCATGCGCTTTCAGCGGGCTCTATATTTTCTTCATGTTCACGAATCTTTGGTTCACGGGATACCCTGTTTACAATTACGATCTCATCCTCTTCGCAGACAGGATAGAGATGAACAAGCGGCTTATGACCCCGCCCATTGTAGCAACCTTCGGCTCCGTTGTTGCGACTTTATTCCTCAGAGCCGTTACGAAGGGATCTCAGGAGGATAGCCAATGACGAAGGAGAGAGTGAAGTTCGATGCCGTCGACCTGATATGTATCGCGGCATCTCTGGCACTGATCATAATGGCGCTTCAGTCCTATCTTATTACTGATCGTCTTAAATATCAGCTGTACACGGGATTGTTCTCCGCCCTGATATGTCTGTTGCCGATGCTGCTGAAGCACAAGAGGATAATGTCCATACCGTCGCCCTTGGTTCTTTTGATAGAGCTGGCTATATTCCTGCACGGGTACGGAGTGCTGTTGATGCAGTACGATAACATGGCATGGTATGACTCGGTAACTCACACAACATCATCGATTGTTGTGGGCCTGTGCGCTTTCTATATCCTGCTCGAGGTCAACAGGCCAGACGGCGCTCTGGATCTGGGGCCCATGGGCATGAGCATGTTCCTCGTGCTGATAATGATGACATTCAGTGTATATTGGGAGGTCTTCGAGCTTTTCGTGGACCTGCTGGCCGGCACGAACATGCAATACAGTCCCTTCGACACCACAAGGGACATGCTGTCCAACGCATTCGGGGGATTCATCGCATCTGTTTATGCCAGGTACTTCATGAAAAACCATCCTCATTACGATGTGGCGGAGGAATTCCGTATGCATCCATATTTAAGGAGGCTCCTATCGAGCAAGTCCTGAGGAACAACCAATAAATACATCCATCGGATAGTGCCGTTGCTCTTCTGAGCCGATGAATAATGAAGGCGCAAGCCTGAAAGAGGTAATAGAATGTCTATATTCGTTAAATTCGAGACTCCGAAAGAGATTTCGGACAAAGCATACTCTCTGGCCGAGATAGCCAGGGACAGCGGGAAGATAAAGAAAGGGACCAACGAGGTCACCAAAGCCGTAGAACGCGGATCCGCCTCCATAGTCATAATGGCAGAGGACGTGGACCCCCCGGAGATATTGGCTCACATACCTGCCCTGTGCGATGAGAGAGGCGTAGCGTACGTCTATGTCCCCAACAAGATCGAGCTCGGCAATGCCATAGGCCTCGAGAAGCCCACAGCATCCATAGCGATAACTGATGTCGGAAAGGGCAAGACCCTGTGCGACGATATCGTCAATGCAGTCAAGTCCCTGAAGAAGTAAGGTGATCTGACATGGTAGACGTTGACAGCATCCCGTCGGAAGTGGTCGAGATAATCGGCCGCACCGGAATGACGGGAGAGGCCACCCAGGTGAAGGTCCGCGTTCTTGACGGTCGCGACAAGGGAAGGATCATCACCAGGAATATCATGGGCCCCGTCCGTATGGGCGACATCCTCATGCTGAGGGAAACGTCCAGAGAGGCGAGGAAGCTCGGATCGAGGTGATTCGCATGGCAGAGATCAGAAAATGCTCCTTCTGCGGGAAGGAGATAGAGATGGGCACGGGTAAGATGTACGTCAAGAAGGACGGCACCATAATGAACTTCTGCGCCAGCAAGTGCCAGAAGAACATGGTGGAGCTTAAGAGAGTGCCCAGGAAGACCGCTTGGACCGAGAAGTTCGCAACTGAGAAGGCCGCGAAGCTGAAAGCTGCGGAGAAGAAGGAGTGATCCCATGGAAAGGACCTACCTGATGGTGAAGCCCGACGGAGTTCAGCGCGGACTGTGCGGCGAGATAGTCACTCGCTTCGAGAAGAAGGGGCTGAAGCTTGTCGCAATGAAGCTGATGGTAATACCCAAGGCGACCGCCGAGAAGCACTACGGGGAGCACAAGGGCAAGAAGTTCTACGATTCTCTGATATCGTACATAACTTCCGGCCCTGTCCTTGCCATGGTCTGGGAGGGCGAGAACGCCGTGTCCGTTTGCAGGAACATGATGGGGAAGACAAACCCCCAGGAATCTGCTCCCGGAACCATACGCGGCGACTACGGCATGCAGACAGGCATGAACCTCATACACGGTTCCGACTCGCCGGAATCCGCGGAGAGGGAGATCGGGATATTCTTCAAGTCTGAAGAACTGGTCTCCTACGAAAGGTCCGCCGACAGGTGGACCTACGAATAAACCTTTTCTATTCTCTCCAATCTGCGAGGGGGCGATCCTATGGCGATCAGACAGCCTATAGTTAGTGTACTGGGTCATGTAGACCACGGGAAGACCAAACTGCTCGACAGGATACGCGGGACATCTGTCCAGTCGAGAGAGGCGGGGCTAATCACCCAGCACATAGGCGCCACCGAAGTCCCCATAGACCACATCTACAAGGTGTGCGGCAATCTGATAAGGAAGAAATTCGACATCCCCGGGCTTCTTTTCATCGACACTCCGGGCCACCACTCATTCATGACCCTGAGAGCCAGAGGAGGATCCCTGGCGGACATAGCCGTTCTGGTGATCGACATAAGGGAGGGGTTAAAGCCGCAAACGATAGAGTCGATAAGGATCCTGAGGCAGTATAAGACCCCCTTCGTTATAGCTATGAACAAGATCGACACCATCCAAGGGTGGTCCAGCGTTGACGGAAGGCCGTTCATAATATCTGAGAAGCAGCAGCAGGACCATACGAAGGCCGTTTTTGACGAAAAGCTATACACGATCATAGCGCAGCTCTCAGAGGAGGGCGTATACGCAGACAGGTACGATCGGATAGAGGATTTTACCAAGGCGATCGCTCTCGTACCTTTGAGCGCCAAAGAGGGCGAGGGAATACCGGACCTGTTGTTGGTTTTGATAGGTCTGGCACAGCGCTTCCTGGAATCTCAGCTTAAGCGTGACGACAGCGGTCCGGGTAAAGGAACCATACTCGAGATAAAAGAGGAGAAGGGGATAGGTTCCACTATAGACCTGATCCTCTATTCTGGCACATTGAAGAGAGGCGACACCGTGGCTCTCGGAACCAGAGACTCCCCCCATGTTACAAAGGTCAAAGCGATACTGAAGCCCAAGCCTTTGGACGAGATAATGGATCCAAAGAACAGATTCGATTCCGTAAAGGAGGTGACGGCCGCCGCAGGGGTGAAGATAGCCTGCCAATCCATGGACGGCGTAGTTTCCGGAGCACCGCTGATGGTGGTCTCCGGGCCTAAGGATCCATCCATAAAGAAGCTCACGGAGGAGTCCGCGATCAGAATAGACACTCAAGATAACGGGCTCATGATAAAGGCGGATGCCATAGGCTCACTGGAGGCGCTGGCATATGAGGCCAAGGGGATGGACATACCCATCAGGAAATACGGGGTCGGCGACATCTCCAGAAGAGACATAATGGAGGTTGCGGCGCACAATGATGAAGTGAACAGGATCATCCTGGGATTCAATGTAGGGCTTTCGAAAGAGGCCGAATCCGTTGCCGAGGCCCACAATGTCAGGATATTCTCAGACCAGGTAGTGTACCATCTGATAGAAGAGTATGTTTTGTGGAGAGACGATCTCAAGAAGAAATCAGATACTGACAAGAGATCGGAATTCTCGTTCCCCGGGAAATTGATGCTGTTGCCGAACTGCACCTTCCGCGTCAGCAAGCCCGCGATCGTGGGCGTCCGCATACTCTCCGGAAGACTAAGACCGGGCCAGAGACTCATAAGCAGGGACGGCAGAGAAGCCGGCAGAGTCAGGAGCCTGCGCTCCGGTGAAGAGGTAATCAAAGAGGCAGTGCAGGGCGACGAGGTAGCCGTCGCCATAGACGAGGTCACTGCTGGGCGTCAGATCAACGAGGGTGATGTGCTCTACGTGGATATGATAGCCTCGTCGATCAAGGAGATGGGCGGTTTGGACCTGGATGCGGACGAGAGGATGACTTTAGAGGAGATAATAGCCATCAAGAGGAAGGCAGAGCCCTTCTGGGGGATGTAATGAAAACCATCAATCTTCTGGAGACAGAAGACCCTACCGGGATGATCGAACAGTTGTACGACTTCCTGAGAGATATCGATACTGCAATAAGCGAGACAATAGACTTCGATGCCGATTACGACAACATCGCGATATGCGGTATGGGTGGATCTGCAATAGGCGGTAGCATCCTGGCTGATGCGGGATTTGAGATATCCAATATTCCTATAGAAGTGATAGAGTTCACCGAGCTTCCGAAATGGGTCGGAGAGAGGACACTTGCAATTATTTCCACATATTCCGGGAATACCTATGAAACTCTTATGATGTATGATCAGGCCATAGAGAGGAGATGTCAGATCATTGTTGTGACATCCGGGGGGAAGATCATGGAGAGGGCTGTTGAGGATGGCGTAAAGGTAGTATCCATAAAGGAAGGGATACAGCCGAGAAGCGCCATAGGTGCCACGGTGGGCTATATGGCCAACATCATCGAGACCACCGGCGGACCGAAATTCAAGACCGAGATGAAGAAGGTACTTCCCAGCCTTTACAGACTGAGGGATCGCCTGGTGATCGGCGACAACAACAATGTTGCTGTGAAGGTGGCGAGGAAGGTCTATGGGAAAGTGCCTGTGATATATGCATCCCCCGTGCTTTCAGGTTCTGCATACAGATGGAAGACCCAGATCAACGAGAATTCTAAGATGATGGCGTTCAGCGGCACAATACCTGAGTCTAATCACAACGACATAATGTGGTGGACGGAAGGTAGCAAGAGAGACGCGTTCCAGATAGTTCTGTTCAAAGAGGACGAGTCCTCCAAGATAATGAAGAAGCTTCTTAACGTAACAGTGTCCACACTCCGGGAAAGAGGAATGAATCCCCTGGTAATCAGGATAAGGGGCCGCACTGCAATAGAGAGAGGTCTAAGGGCCATAATGATCGGAGATTATGTTTCGATCTATCTCGCTCAATACGGCGGCGTGGATCCAGCTCAGGTCGACACCATTGTCAGTTTCAAGAGCAGGTTCTCAACCCTACTCAGTTATATGGAAAAGAGGAAGCAGAAAAGGGCGCATAAAAAGTATAAGGCAGAAAAAGAGGAGAACCCGCCGTCAGAGCCCTAGTTTTGAATGCAAATCTTTATACGCTTCCCTTTAATAGACGGGCATCACAGGTGTTCAAATGGTAGATTTCAAAACCGTGATAAACGACGCAAAGACAGGCAAGTCCTACAACGTCGCCGTGTCGGGCCACCACGCGAACTCTCTGATCGGCAAAGGCATCGGAGAGGTAGTGGATGGAATTTTTGTTGGCCTCCCCGGCTTCAAGCTGAAGATAACCGGAGGAAGCGACGGAACCGGCACGCCGATGAAGAGAGACCTCCCCGGTAACAGAAAAAGGAAGCTTCTCCTCTCCGAGGGCAACTGCTTCCATGAGAAAGTCCCCGGCCAGAGACGCAGGGTCGCAGTGCGCGGCTCCGTCATATCCGCGGAAATAGTCCAGATCAATATGGTCATAGACGAGTACGGTTCCAAATCAGTAGAAGAGATCCTCTCGCCTCCGAAGGATGAGGCTGCAGGTAACTGATGAAGACATGCAGACAGCCCGAGATTAACATTGGGATGATCGGGCACGTCGACCACGGCAAGACCACGCTGACAAAAGCCCTCAGCGGCGAGTGGACCGACAGGCACTCCGAGGAAGTGAAAAGAGGAATCTCGATAAGACTCGGGTATGCCGACGTCACGTTGTACAAATGCCCCAAGTGCGAAGGCGCCAATGCCTATGGTTCCGCGGAGATCTGCGTTAACTGCGGGACTCCGGCGGAGATACACAGGATAATATCCTTCGTGGACGCGCCCGGCCACGAGACGCTTATGGCAACGATGCTCTCCGGCGCAGCCCTGATGGACGGCGCCATATTGCTGGTGGCAGCGAACGAGGAATGCCCCCAGCCACAGACGAAAGAGCATCTGGTCGCCCTCGACATCATAGGGATCGACAAGATCATAATCGTTCAGAACAAGATCGACATCGTCACCCGCGAAGAGGCAATCGAGAATTACAAGCAGATCAAGGAGTTCGTTAAGGGCACCATAGCCGAGGACGCTCCCATAGTACCGCTCTCAGCCAACAGCGGGGTAAACCTGGACAAGCTGATCGAGACCATAGAGGAGCACATAATCGCGAAGCACACCAGGGACCTGGAGTCTACGCCCCTCATGCATGTGGCAAGGTCCTTCGACATCAATTCCCCGGGCGCCAAGCCGGAGGAGCTCAAGGGTGGCGTTCTGGGAGGCACTCTTATCCAGGGGACCCTCAGGGTCGGCGACGAGATAGAAGTCTCTCCCGGCTACAAGAAGGAGATCGGCGGAAAGACCGAATGGCAGAGGATAACGACGAAGATCATATCCCTGTTCGCCGGCGGCTGCAATGTGAATGAGGTACATCCCGGAGGCCTTGTCGCCATAGGCACGAAGCTGGATCCGTCCATGACCAAGTCCGACGGACTGACAGGCAGGATGGTGGGCAAGCCCGGCCATCTTCCGAGAGTTGCCCACGAGTTCTCCATGAACGTGCATCTTCTGGACCGTGTTGTCGGTTCGTCTTCCGATATCAAGGTAGAGGAGATAAAGACGAACGAGCCCCTGATGCTCAGCATAGGGACGGCCACGACGGTGGGCGTTGCAAGCAGCGGCAAGGGAGACACCGTCGACGTTGTTCTGAAGATACCCGTGTGCGTCATGAAGGACCAGAGAGTCGCCATATCCAGAAGGATCTCCAATAAGTGGAGGCTCATCGGGTACGGCATCGTCGAGTGAACATGCAGACAGTCGTGTTGGATACCAACGCGCTTCTGATGCCCTTCGAGACGAAGCTTAACATCGACATCGAGGTCAGGAATCTGATAGGTGAATGCAGGTTCGTTGTTCCCGGACCGATAGTAGGGGAACTGAAGCGCCTGGAGAACAAATTCTCCAAGGTCGCACTCTCCCTGGCCAGGAGATATGAGATATTGAAGACGGAGAAGACCGGGGATGAGGCGGTCATAGAGGCCGCGCTCCTGACCTCAGGCTATGTGCTCACCAATGACAAGGAGCTCAGAGGGAAGCTCCGTAAGCTGGGAGTTCCCCTGATATACCTCAGATCCGGCACGCATCTGGTCGTCGAGCGCTTCTAGACAAGGGGTTCGGGATTAATCTCGAGGACGTTGTCCGGTTCTTTCCCAAGCTCCCTGAGCTTAGCCATCATGACATTTGCTCCTACCTCGGTGGCGGCATAGACCGGGACCTTGGTACCGGCCTGCAACACGGCTCTTTCTTTCGCGATCTGCCTTATGGGCAGGGACGCGCAGGAGGTTATCACGTCGCAGAAGTCGAACAGCCCGTTCGCTTCCTCACTTGTTACGCCGGTGGTATGCACTGCGAATATGATTACGTTGTCGCCGAAGGCGTCCCTTATCTCCGCAGCTTCCTTGGGGGAGACCAGAGTAACGCCCACTTTCCCGTAGCGCATGGAGAACGCTTTGTGGACACCGCCGAAGGCGTCTATGGCCGCCGTATCGGGATCCAGAAGTCTTTCCTTCCCTATCTTATCTATCAGCTCGGGTATAGGTTCCGTCTCCACAAGGCCGGATATCCTGCCGCCCAATCCCTGGATGACCTCCGGATCGTCCAGTACCACGGTCCCGCACCCGTCCGCCGCCAGTACCACGGCGTCAAGCACTCCGTTCTTCACCGCAAGGCTCATGATCTCAGATATCCCGAAGCTGAGGAAATCCTTCATCCTGTGCTCTCTGCGCTCGGTGCACATTCCGAATTTCCCGATGCGGTATTCCATGTTCTCGCGGATCGTCCCTTCGTTGAACTCCTTTATGCCACGGTGCTTGTCAAAAAGAGGGCAATACCTGACCACAGGTTCGCCGACCTCGATCACCCTGCCGTCCTCGATGACCACCCTGGCCTTCCCAAGGGCCTCCATTACGTGTCTGGTCATAGCTCACTCGGAAACGGTGACGGTCTTTATGACCGCATCTGTCAGAGGCTTGTCGTTCCTGCCGGTCTTGCACGTGCCTATGGCATCGACGACCTTCATGCTGTCCTTGTCCGCCACTTCTCCGAAAACGGGGTGTGCGGAGGGTGTGCGGGGATTATCCCAGTCAAGATATCCGTTATCCACGAGGTTGATGAAGAACTGGCTCCCGCCGCTGTCGGGCCTGCCCGTGTTGGCCATGGAGATCGTCCCTCTGACGTTGGAGTGCCCTTTGACGAACTCGTCCTTTATGCAGTATCCCGGCCCGCCGGTGCCCGTCCCCGTGGGGTCCCCGCCCTGTATCATGAAGTCCCTTATCACACGGTGGAATATCGTTCCGTTGTAGAACCCTTCGTTCGCGAGCTTAATGAAATTGCCGGCGGTAACGGGCATGTCGTCATACATTCTAAGGACGATGTCCCCGGCGCTTGTGTGCAGAGTCACTTTTGTCATGGCGATGGCATATTCTGCGTTGTTAAAAACCATTGCGGAAGTTCATCCGTACATGTTGGACCCGTCGCCGTTATCTTCCAGCTGTTTGAGCACTTTGCCGTACTCCTCCAGGTGCCTGTTGATGTTGATGTTGCCGTATCTCACGGCGAGCAGGCATATCGCGAACAGCACTATCATGAAGATCGCAACCTCGTCCGTCATGTAGTTCCCGAACCAGTCAGCGATCAGGAGCAGCGCTATTAGGGCCGTGGCGATCTGTATCTGGAACACCACGGGCTTGATGCCGCCGAGCCTTTCGATCTCGTCGACCACGGCTGTTGTGTAACCGATGGTGCTCCTGATGTTGTCCCATTCCCTCTGTATGTGCACAGGGGCGTCGCCCACATTCTCCAGCGAGCGCAGCAGCAGATAGCGTTTGAGCTGTTTGGATGAGTTCCTCACAGTAAGTGCGAGGGTGGGTACGGAAACCACTACGAGGAAAAGCGTGACAATGGTCAGCGCCAGGCAGAGCTCTTCGAATCCTATCAACAGCATTCAGTAAGCAGGAACATTATCTAACCTTTCGCTTTCATAGGCCGAATCTCAGAGGTAGATATCGACTCAGCCTTTGTATCCCGCAATCAGGGGAAAGGCACATGTTCGTTGGTTTTTGGAATACATCGTATTTCTTGACGTCGGGGCTCTCTTCCTCGATCTTAATCATGGGATCGTGATTATTGCTGCTGTTTATATAATCGGACCTGCGACAATTGTTTCGAATGCATCATTCTTCTTGATAAGGTTATGAGATCACACTTTTAGACAGAGCAGGACCTAATCTTAAAGAAGACAAGATGGCAAACGGCTATTCTCAGGGGGTCGGAATCAATATTCTCTGATATACTCAGATCCCGGAGCAATGGTTGCCTTAATGGTGCTGTATTTTGCTGATATAATTGATTATTATAATTGATTAGCATAATAAAATATAATTATATGGTAGTTATAATATAATTGAATCAACAAAGAAACATGACTACTATATTGGATTATAACAGTCTGAATTATGCTGCATATCAACCGAAGGGCTATCCGGTAAAGCATAAGCGTAAGGTACCTTTCAAACCGAATGTCGGACTCAACCCGAAATATAGGGAGATCATAAAGGAAATCAGAGAATGCGACAGTACTCTGGAAGGATTCATTCTGAGCGCGGATACTTATTCTGAGCTGCTCAATGAGGCATATTCTTCGAATGTGCACTGGTCTGTGAAGCTGGAAGGGAACAACCTGTCTCTTGACGAGGTTAAAAGGCTCACCACCCTCTTCACCAAAGGCGATATTAAGGATGAGAAAAGAAGCGGTCCTGCGCAGGAGATCCTTAATCATCTTTATTCATTCTTCGTAAGGGATCTGTTCAGGCTTCCGTGGAATATTGGAACCGTGCTCAAGGCTCACAGCATGCTCATGGAGGGAACCGGAATATCAGAGTCGCCCGGCGCTTTTCGGGAGAGGGACGCAGCTGTTTCAGACGCAAACGGATTCGAGTTTTTCATCGCGTGTCCTCCTAAGCACATAAAGGATGAGATCAGAAGTCTTGTGGGATGGTTAGAGACCTCTCCGTATGATGAGCTGATTACTTCCGTATTGTTCTTCCACGAGTTCGAGAGCATACATCCTTTCGACGACGGGAATGGAAGGACAGGACGGACGCTGTTCCAGATCCTGCTGCAGGAACTCGGGCTTAAGAATTGCAAACTATGCAGGTTCGAGCAGGAGATGCTGAGATCATCCGAGATATACTACAATCTGCTGGCGTACACGGATGACTCCGGAGATTATGAGCCACTTATCATGTATACAGCGGAATCCCTCCTCAGAGCGTACAAAGATGCGGTGGTATCCTTTAGAGAAAAGGATCATTTGAAGGAGATGGATGAGAACTCCAGAACCATAGCCAAGAATGCCAAATCCGTTAAGTCATTCTCGGTGCAGGATGCTGCGAAGTGGGTCCCAGGGCTGGGAGAACAGACCATAAGGAACAGGGCGAACGAACTTGTGACCATGGGCATTCTGGAGAAGGAAGGAAAGACCAAGGCCATGAGGTACAGTTTCAAAGACCCATTCAAGGAGATGAAGGTCCGTACGAAGAAGGCGGCAAGCACGCAGACCACTTTTCAGAATGCGGCAAAGTAACGGATGGCGGGCCTGAAGGGATTCGAACCCTTGGCCGATCGATTAAGAGTCGATCGCTCTACCTAGCTGAGCTACAGGCCCGTTCAGGACTCGCCAAACATCTTTTCAGATATAAATGTTATCAGACTTTCGCCGTTTCTGGGGTTAGGTCCATAACAAATATAACTGCATTCCGCGATGGACGGGCAATGGGACTCAGGATAAGGGATATAATGACGACCCAGGTGGTGACGCTGCTTGGGACGGACACGGTCAGGGATGCGACGATATGCTTTGCGGTGGACAACGTTTCCGGTGCACCGGTGGTTGACGAGGACTACAGGCTCGTCGGGATAATCAGCGAGAGCGACATACTGGAGCTCATAGTAAAGTACGAGAAGATGCTGAACCGCGAAGGTTCGGCCAGTCACATCCTGAACGTTCCCATGGACAAGGTCGACGACGAGGACGAGCAGCTCAACAGGATAGTCCACGAGATATCGGAGACCAAGGTCTACGAGATCATGAGCAAGACCGTCCTGACCACATCGCCGGACGCGAAGATCATGGAGGTCCTCAAAGTGATGATCGACCTGGACATCAACAGGGTCCCGGTTCTCGAGAAAGGGGTCCTGGTGGGGATAGTCACCAGAGGCGACATAATATTCTCCATATACAAGAGAAAGGTCCGGGACGATTAGGCACATGTTCGAGATGCACATCTTGGCCAGCGGTAGCGACGGGAACTGCACAGTCCTCGTTCATGAGGACAGGGCGGTCATGATAGATGCGGGGCTGAGCTTCAAGGCGACATCCAGGCTGATGAGCACCAACGGCATCGACCCGTCGTCCGTCGAGGCTCTTCTTATAACCCACGAGCACAGCGACCATGTGAAGGGGGCGGGCCCGGTGGCGAGAGCCCTGAACATACCTGTGATGTGCAACAGAGCCACTTTCTTATCCTCTAACATGGGCAGGGTGCTCTATTCGGAAACGCAGACCATGGTACCTTTCACAGTGGCCGGAATAAGGTTCACACCCCTCCCCACATCCCATAACGCGATGGAACCCAACGCCTACATGGCAGAGGCCGGCGGGAAAAGGGTCCTGATAGCCACAGACACAGGGGTCCTGACTCCCCCCGTCGAGGATGCACTCAGGACGTCCGACGTGGCGATACTAGAATCGAACTATGACAAGTACATGTTAGACAACGGCCCGTATCCGATCTATCTGCGCAGGCTCATAGAGAGCGATATCGGCCATCTTTCGAATGTGGCTTGCGCCGAGGCACTTAAAAGAACGACCAACGGTATGAAACGCAAGATATTCCTGGCGCATCTGAGCAGGAAGAATAACACGCCGGATACCGCAAGGGAGACGGTTTCCAATCTGACCGGCACAAGGCGCATGGAGCTGGACTGTCTGGAGTTCGCCGGGGATACGCGCATCCTCAGAGCGTGATCTCGATTATCTCCGCTTTTTCCCTGTTGACGAGGGCGTGGGCCATTACCGCGGGCATCCGGATAACATCCTCCTTTTTGAGATCGTAGTCCCTGTCTGGCCCCGAGAATCTTGGGAGGTCTTCCAGAATGCGTATGACGACCGTTTCCTCCCTGGGCGATTCCTGCGGTGTTCCGGGCACAGTCTCTGAATGAAGAACAAACGGCTCCTCTGCCGGTATCTCCTCGCTGATCTCCGGCTCCTCCTCGGGGATGGGCGCAGGGGCCGCCGCTGCCGTTATGTCAGGGACCACTGCCCTGGTCCTCTTGTCGACGATGGACCAATGCATGGCAGCTGTCTCCATGGTGCCGTCGTGGAATCTCCTTTCCTCGACGGTCAGCAGCTGAACCGGATTGTTCGTAGCGCCCATGGCGCTTCTTACGGCCATGTCCGCTATCTTTTTCATACGGAGCTCCGTGACCATCTTCATGTATTTCTGGATGTTCTTCTTTCGGGACACGGCGCCGTCGAACATTATGGAGTCCGGGTCCTTGCTTGCCAGGGCATCGCATTTTGAGACCTGCTCTTTGAAGAGAGCGATCATTGCGGGATAAAGGTCCTTGCGCACTTCGGAGAGAGCATTCGACCTGAGCTCCACGCTGTATATCGAGGTAAGCTCCTCGAAGGTCATCCTGTCGCTTGTCCCGGCCACGGTATTCACAACAAATCGGCTCTATTTGATGTTTGTCTATGGGGTTTTCCGAAGCTCGAAACCATATTATGAGCGCCCGCCCATTAGGCGGGCATGGACTTCTCGGAAGCGGTCCGCCGGACGCCCGAAGGGGCGGAGGCAGACCTGCTCGTCTCGCCGGGCTCCGACAGATCCGCTCTGGAAGGAGTGGATCCGTGGAGGAAGCGGATCATCGTGAGGGTGAGAGCGAAGCCTACCGAGGGGAAGGCCAACAGGGAGGTGGAGGAGCTGATATCCGGAATAACCGGGTGCAGGACCCAGGTGGTCAGGGGCCACACCAGCAGGCAGAAGACCGTCGCCGTCGCCGGCGACCCGGAGACGATAATCCGCTCCATCGGCGAGGCACTATGAACGACTGCGAACGCCTGGATGAGCTGACCTGGCTTCTGGAGGACCTTTCCGATATCTCCGAGGGGAGCATAATCCTGATAGAGGGGAGGAAGGACAGGGAGGCCCTGGATTTCCTAAGGATAACGGCCGAATCCATCGAAGTCCAGAAGGAAGGCGGCCCATTGAGGGCGGCCGAGAGAGTCTACGAGGCGGGCAAGGGAGCCGTGATCCTTACTGACTGGGACACCAAAGGCGACGAGATAGCCCGGAGCCTGGAGGAGAACCTCTATTCTTTGGGGGTACGTTACGACACGGATATACGGGATAAGCTGAGGGCGCTCTGCATGAAGGACGTGAAGGATATCCAGAGCCTCCCTAGCCTTTACAGGAGATTGGAATCCGTTTGCGGCCGCCCTCCACAAAAAAGATTACGGAGCAGGTTATAGGTAGGGCAGGTGAGCAAATGTTCGTTGTCATCGAGGGCATAGACGGCACGGGTAAGACGACACTCTGCCGCTTTCTCGCAGAGAGGCTGATCCAGGAAGGGCATGATGTTGTGACGACGGCCGAGCCGACGGACGGGCCCATAGGGGAGCTCATCAGGAGGCGCGGCTTCGATCCCAGGGCGGAGGCGCTGCTTTTTGCCGCCGACAGGTCCTGCCATACTGCGGACATAGAGAAATGGCTCTCACAGGGGAAAGTGGTCATATCCGACAGATACTACGTATCATCCCTGGCCTACCAGGGGGCATCCCACGAGGGCATGGCGGAATGGATCGCGGCCATAAACGGACCGGTCATCAGAGAGCCGGACATCACTGTTGTGCTCGACATAGATCCGACGGAAGGCCTGGACCGCATATCGTCCAGGGGGGAGAACAGCAGGTTCGAGGCCGTCGGATATCTTACGAGGGTGCGCGAGAACTACCTGCGCATCGCCGCAGAGAAAGGGTACCCAGTCATGGATGCGTCCAGGGACAGGAAGGAGACCCTGGCTGAGATAATGAAGATGATCAGAAAGGAGGAATGATGAGAGATGCATCCGGCTGAGGAGATATACTGCGAGAAGAGCAGCAAGCTTAGAGGGAAGACCGTGGTCATAGGCATAACGGGCAGCATAGCCGCCACCGAGTGCTTCTCCACCATAAGGGAGCTGATAAGGCACGGGGCCAAGGTCATAGTTGCCATGTCCGAGTCTGCGACGAAGATGGTCGCCCCTCAGGCCATGGAGTTCGCCAGCGGCAATCCGGTCATAACGGAGCTGACGGGGAACGCGGAGCATGTCACACTCTTCGGAGAGGGCTCCGAAGCTGATGCCCTCATAATCTATCCGGCAACGGCCAACACCATATCGAAGATGGCCAACGGGATAGACGACGGCACCGTGACGTCCATGGCCACAGTGGCCATAGGACACGGTCTGCCGGTGGCCGTGGCCCCGGCCATGCACGATGCCATGTACCGCAATCCCGGGGTGGCCAAGAACGTCCTGACTCTGAGGGAGTGGGGCGTTTCCGTAATCGGGCCGAACACAGACGGTCCCAGGGCCAAGGTGGCCTCCAGGGAGGAAGTGGTGGCGTGGGTCACAAGGATGCTGTCCAAGGACGACCTCGTAGGGAAGAGGATACTCGTGATAGGCGGGCGCTCGGAAGAGCCGATAGATTCGATGAGGATCATAACCAACCGTTCCACCGGGCTGATGTCCGTCCGCATAGCCGAGAGGGCATTCGAGCGTGGCGCCGATGTGGAGCTATGGATGGGAGGATGCTCAGTCCCCCTTCCAGATTACATTGACACCAAGCGCTTCGCCAAGGTCTCGGAACTGGTCAGCATGGTCAGGGCCATCGATCACGACGCGGTCATAGTCCCGGCAGCCTTGGCGGACTTCACTCCGGGAGAGGAGTACGCGGGAAAGATGTCCAGCGACAAAGGGTTCAGTATGAAGCTGGTGCCCGTTCCCAAGGTCCTGCCCCTCATAAAGGAGAGGTGTGGCACGGTAATCGGATTCAAAGCCGAATCCGGCCTTACGAAGAAGGCTCTGGCGGCACGTGCCAGGGAGAGGCTGGAAGCCTATGGCCTGACAGCGGTGGTCGCTAACGATATCGATACCGCAGGGAAAACGTCCGCATCCGTGATACTGGTATCGGCAAAGGGCGATAAGGACATAACCGGCACGAAAGAGAGCATAGCCAACAGCATACTCGATCTCTGCACATGACCGAAGCCTTCTGCCCGGGGCACATCACCCTGTTCTTCTCGCCAAGGAAGGCAGGCGATATACTAAGGTCTGGTTCTGTAGGCTCGGGAATAAAGACCTCTATCGGAGCCGTCGCTGTAGTCGAGGAAAGGCACGACACCCTCGTCCAGATATCTTTGGACGGTGCCGACAGCGACGCTCCCGTAACGGCCGCGGCCGTGGCCGCATTGGCCCCGGGCAGGGGATTCGATATAAGCATAGAATGCGGACTGCCCGTAGGCCAGGGGTTCGGCATGTCCGCAGCCGGGACCATAGCGGCCGGGTCGTGCGTCTGTGAAATGGTCGGAAGGGAGCAATACGATGCATTCGCGGCCGCCCATGTCGCAGAGATAGAGAAAGGCGGAGGCCTCGGGGATGTGGCAGCCATAATGTGCCAGGGACATCAGCCTACAAGAGAATCCCCAGGGATCCCTCCCCACGGGAAGGTTACGGATTCCGGTCTTGAGTTCCGTCTGACCCTTGCGGTCCTCGGCCCTCCGATGTCCACGGCCCGGGTTCTCTCGGACCCTGTGACCGATGTAAGGATAAAAGGCAGCGGAGACCGCTGCCTCCGGTCATATACCGGCAACAGGACGGAGAGCAACCTCTTCTCCCTGGCCCGTGAGTTCTCTCACGCCGCCGGATTGGAGTCCGTCGCGGTTACTAGAGCTTTGGACCTTCTGCCGGGCAGATCGGCCATGTGCATGCTGGGCCGAAGCATAATCACCACAGCATCCGCGGAAGAGGTACGGGAGATCCTTCCGGAAGCAGAGATATTCGAAACGGCATCCTTCGGCGGGTCCGTCATTCGAAGAGGGTGAATAGCCGGTCGTCACCGTCTACGTCCCAGAGGCCTATTCGTGCTCCGCAGTCCAACCATCCGTGCGCGTAGTTGACCGCGGCGAATGCGTTGACAAGATCGCCCAAGCTCCTGAAATGCTTGGCATCATTGTAATAAGAGTGCGCCATGTTGAGGAAATCGTCCGCCAGCCTTTTGTTGAAGGACCTCTCCGGTGCCGCAACCCTCAGTTTGGCCAGGGCCTCGCTCGTGATGCTGAGGTACCTGTCGATCTTCTCCTCGGTTATCCTATCAATCATCCGATATCACCTTCACGCCCGTTCCGCCGTGCCTGCTCTCCCTGGGCCTGACGTCCACCAGCAGCGGCGTCTGTATACCGGCACCGACCACCATCGCCATGCCTATCGGCATGGTCTGGACCTCATCCATCATCCCCGCGGTCAGCCCTTCCACGGATGCCGATATGGCCTTCACGTCGTTGGGGTTCGTGACCTTGAGTATTATCTGGGTACCGCACTGGCTCAGCACGTTCTTATCTATCTTAGCGGGTCTTTGGCTTATAACCGTTAGTCCAAGCCCGAACTTCCTGCCCTCGGACGCTATGGTCGCCAATGCTTTGGAGGAGAGGGCTGTGCCGACCTGCGGGCAATAGTTATGGGCCTCCTCGATCACCATCATCATGGGCGGAACGGCATCCTGTTTCCTCATCTCGAACATGATGGTGCTCAGTCTTCTGACTATGAGCTCCTGTATGTCCGGAGGCACTCCCTTGAGATTGATTATCGTGGTCTTACCCTTCTCCACCAGCTCAGACACCTTGTTCCCGAGGGTGGCGAATATGCCGATCTCGTCCAGGTACTCCAGCTCGTTTATCAGCACGGCGCTTCTGTTGTCGGTCTCCAGCGACAGCAGGACATCGATGAGATCCCTGAGGGAATACACCTCCTGGTGCTCTCTCAGCGCATCTATCGCCTTCTTCAGGGTTGTCAGATATGAGCGGACGTCGTTCGTCCTGGTCAGTTCCAGGAGCTCCCTTGCCTCCAGTGCTCTCAGTGTGAATCTCAGCGGCTTTATCTTCGGGTCCTCGCTTTTAAGAACGGAGAACTCCAGTATCTTGTCGGCATAGCCCCGCGGGACGACCCCGAAGCGGGGCTCCCCGACCTTCCCCATGTCCCTCATGGCGCCGTACTCCCCGTGGGGATCGATGATCATGGCGGTCACGTCCCTTTTCATCATCTCCTCGATGATGTCCCCGGACATGTAGCTCTTACCGCCGCCGGTCTTGGCAAGTATGCAGACATGCTTCTGCAGCAGCTCGTTTATATCCAGCATTACCGGGAGATCGTGCCCGTGCAGCAATCCGATGTACCCGCCTACCTTGGTATTATTCCTGAGGCCGAGAACGCTCTGCACCAGCTTCCCGCTGGCCCGGCAGACGTCCGCCCCCGCTTTGAAGGTTGTTCTGGGCACCTGGAGCAGATTGCTGCAGTCCCTATACCCGATCACATCGATCTGGGCGCTGACCATCTCGTCGATGATCGTGTTCTCGTCCAGGTTCGCGCTCCTTTCCAATGTCAGATCCGTCTTCCTTATCAGAGTGCCAACTTGGCACAATACCCACCCGTAGTCCGGATGGTCCGCCATCACGTATTCCGACTTCTCCAGATGTGCGACGACCCTGCAATTGAATGAGGACGTGCCTACGTTACCGTATATTGTGCCAACTACCTCGCAATCGGTCCTGGTCTGGGCCGGCGTCTCCTTTGCCGGCGGAGCGCACGCGGCCCCGTTGGCGGGTACCACCTTTGCCACGCTGTACGATCTCACCAGTCTGTCGGAGGGTCTCTGAATACCGGTGCCTTCGGCCCCGTTGTTACCCTGCATTTGCATCCCTGTATGTGATAAGGGGAGCACGATTATATCCTTTGCCGAAAGAGCGTCCCGTTGCCTGTGTGCGTTAGGTATAATAAAAAGCACGCGTTACTCAGCAGCATGATAGTCGTGGGAGGTTCCTCGTCAAGGGACCTGGCGAAGGAATTGGCCGGAATTCTTGGATGCAAATACATACAGGCGGCGACAACAAGATTCCCTGATGGGGAATGCTACACGAGGATAGACAGCGACAATCTGGATGATGATGTCGTGATCGTGCAGAACACCTATCCGGACGGCAACCTCGTGGAGATGTTCCTTCTGCAGGACGCCGTTCACAGGATGGGGGCCAAGACCATAACCCTGGTGATCCCGTACTTCGGATACGCCAGGCAGGACAGGGTCTTCAGGCCCGGTGAGCCTGAGAGCGCCAAGGTGATGTCCAAGCGCCTCGCCCTGCTCGCCGACCGCGTTATAACAGTAGACATACACAAGGAGGATGTCCTGAGGTTCTTCGACTGCGAGACCAAGGATCTGAAGGCGTCATCCGCGATAGCCGATTATTTCAGGGAGAGGGACGTGGACATCGTCCTGTCTCCGGACCTGGGGGCCAAGGACAGGGCCAAGGACGTAGGTGTCAGGATGGGCAAGCCCTACGACCATCTGGAGAAGACCCGCATATCCGGTACGGAGGTCTCGATAAAGCCCTCTAATTCTAATTGCAAAGGCAAGAACGTGCTCATAGTTGACGACATAATCGCCACCGGCGGCACCATAATAGCCGCGGCGGCCCAGCTCAAGAAGGAAGGCGTCAAGAACGTCTACGTGGCGTGCACCCACGGCGTCTTCGTGGACGGTGCCGTGCAGAAACTGACCGGTAGTTCCCTCGACGGGGTGCTTTGCTGCAACACCCTCGAGAACGAGCTGTCCCACATATCCGTGGCTCCGATCATCGCCGAAGCGCTGAGACCCAAGCGGTGATCCATTTGGACGGAAAGAACTATGCGGAATGGTATCTCGACATTGTCGAGAAAGCGGGTCTCTCGGACAAGCGCTACCCGATCAAGGGGATGAATGTCTGGACCCCCTACGGATGGAAGATAATGCGTTTCATAGACGGCTTCATCCGCGATGAGCTGGATGACACCGGCCACGACGAGGTGTGCTTCCCTCTTCTGATACCCGAGACCGAGTTCAAGAAGGAGAAGGACCACATCAAAGGTTTCGATTCCGAGGTCTACTGGGTGACGAAGGCGGGGGACAACGAATTGGACGTTCCCCTGGTGGTCAGGCCTACCAGCGAGACTGCCATGTACCCCATGTTCTCTCTGTGGATAAGGTCCCATCAAGACCTTCCCCTTAAGATCTACCAGATAGTCAACACGTTCCGTTACGAGACGAAGCAGACCCGTCCCTTCATCAGGGTCAGGGAGATCCATTTCTTCGAGTCCCACACCTGCCACGACACAGAGGAGGACGCCCAGATGCAGATCGACGAGGACCTCTTGATCCTGGGGAAGGTCATGGACAGGCTATGCCTGCCGTACTTCCTCCTCAAACGCACGGACTGGGACAAGTTCCCCGGCGCCCATTACACAGTGGGCATAGATACGGTCATGCCGAATTTCAGGACGCTGCAGCTGGGGTCGGTCCATCACTACAGGACGAACTTCTCGGTTCCGTACGACATAACGTACGAGGACGAGGGCGGGGAGCACAGGCATGTGCATCAGACCACCTACGGCATGAGCGAGCGCCTCCTCGGTGCGGTCGTGAGCGTGCACGGCGACGATAAGGGATTGATAATGCCTCCCGACATCGCACCCTATCAGGTCGTCATAATACCCATAATCTCGAAGAAGAACGCCGAAGAGGTGAAACTGGAATCTGAGAAGATCGCCATGATCCTCAGGGAATCTGGAGTACGCACCCATTTGGACAACAGGGACGACAGGCCCGGCAGCAAATACTACGACTGGGAGATAAAGGGCGTGCCCCTGAGGCTGGAGCTAGGCGCCAGGGACATAGAGAACGGCGTCATCACCTTCGCCAGAAGGGACAACGGGGAGAAGGGTACCATATCCTCCGATTCGCTGGTCGCGGGCGTCAGGCTGATCCTGGCGGAGATCAAGAAGGACATGAGGGTCAAGGCGGAGGCCTTCCAGGCATCCTCGGTCCAGCCGCTGGACTCGCTGAACGATATACCGGAGAGAGTTGTCACCTTCCCTTGGTGCGGTTCCAGGGAATGCGGCGAGAAGGTCGAGGAGAGGGACATAAAGATCCTGGGCACACCGTATCCTGCGGAGAAGCATGACGGCGAATGCCTGGTGTGCGGCAGGAAGTCGGAGCTGCTGGCCTATGCGGCCCGCTCCATGTGATCGTCCAGAAGGGACTTGGCGCGCTCGTAGGTAAGGTCGGCCACCTCGGTGCTGACCCATCCTTCCTCCAGCTCCATAACGTCAAGCTCGTATTCTTTGGCGAAGTCCTCGATGCATCTCTGGAAGTTCTTCTGGTCCCCCAGGCCCGTCTGTATCTTCATGACGTACTTGTAGTCGGCCATTTCCAGGATCATCTTGAACATCTCCCGGTCCCCCTTCTCTATGCCTTTGAACAGTTCCATGCTGTCAAGGAACTCCTCGAAGCTGCAGGCCATCCCGGGGGTGAAGTACATGATCCCGGGGTATTTCTTCAGCAGTCTCAGGTAATTGTCGGTGCCGCCCATAGGCACGCAGATGCAGTCATCGCAGACCTTTCCGTGCCTGTCCTTGCATATGGTCACGGGAACGACCAGGTTCGCAGACGCCCAGTCCTCGATTCCG
This sequence comes from Methanomassiliicoccaceae archaeon UBA381, assembly GCA_002502965.1. Classification (GTDB taxonomy): domain Archaea; phylum Thermoplasmatota; class Thermoplasmata; order Methanomassiliicoccales; family Methanomethylophilaceae; genus RumEn-M2. The sequence goes on along the minus strand of DAQS01000004.1, from coordinate 120,583 downwards.
GCCAGTCCGTTCCCGCACAGCCCGTAGTACAGGGCTATGGCGTCCACATGCTCTTGGAATTCCGACATGAGCTCCCTTATCCTTATCCTGAGGTTCTCCGGTTCCTCGTGGAGGCCCAGGTCCATCATCCATATGACGACCCTGTAGCCGTCGTCAGGGATATTTGCCTCTCCGCTGAGGAATCTCCTCTCATCCAGCACAGTATAGGATATCCCGTTCTCTTCCAGTTTCGGGACGATCATCTTGTTGTGATCGTTATCCAGTAAGAAGATGCTCTTTTCCTCCCCGTCATTCCGGAGGCTGTATATCAGTTCGTCCTCCAGTATGGGGCACGCCATTATCCCCAATATGCCAGATGTCATATCCTCTGCAAAGGTATGAGGATTATAAGTCCCCTTCGAACATACGAAACGATTAACCGATGCTCTGCGATAGCCGTCACATGCCCTTCGCAGAGAATGAGCTCGTCTTCATGGAGGACGCGTACGGGAAGAAGCATTGGCTCAAGGTTGCCTACAAGATGCTGAAGATAAACTCCCTGGGCACCGTGGACGGTGAACGCTTCAAAGAGCTGGACGACGGATCGAGGATGACCGTTGCAGGCAAGGAGTTCACGGTATTCAGGCCGACTACCGCCGATATGATGACCTCCCTCGAGAGGGGGGCGCAGATAATAACCCCGAAGGATGCGGAAGTCATACTCTTCCGCTGCGACATAAGGGCAGGCAGCACGGTTATAGAGGTCGGTGCCGGGTCGGGAGCATTGACGATAGCTCTTCTGAGGGCGGTCTCTCCGAACGGGAGGGTCCTGACCCTGGAGCTCAGGGAGGACAATGCCCAGCTGGCCGGCAGGAACGTCAGGCGCATGGGCTTCGATAATTGGGAGTGCACGGTCTGCGATGCCAGAGAGGCTGACCCGGACATAACGGCGGATGCTCTGGTCATGGATATGCCCGATCCGGAGAACGCTTTCGGCAATCTGCTGCCCAAGGTCAGGCCCGGAGGCATGGTGTGCGTCTATGTGCCGAACGCGAATCAGCTTCAGAACGCAGTCAACGCCATGAGGGACGCAGGTCTCAGAGACGTGTCCGCATCGGAAACGATGCAGAGGGAGATGGTGGTCCACCCCGGCGGCGTGAGGCCCTCCTTCGACATGCTGGGTCACACAGGATATCTGGCCTTCGGAAGGCGCACCGCCTGAGACGGCTAAGAATCCTTTTAATTAGTGAACCCTCATATACGCACAATGGCCGTAATCGAAATAAGAATAGAGCTCAAGAAAGGCGTGGCCGACCCCGAAGGGAGCAACACGAAGAAGACACTGGAGTCTCTCGGGTTCAAAGGCGTCGGTCCCGTCAAGTGCGTGAAAGTCTTCGAAGTGGAACTGGACATGGGCAAGGCTGAGGCCGTTAAGGCCGGCGAGGAGATGTGTCGCGTGCTTCTGGCGAACCCAGTCATCCAGACCTACACCGTCACCGCGAGATGATCTGATGGCGAAGAAGGCATTGTCCGTCAAGAGGGACGTACCTTTCCCTCTCCACGACGTGAATATACTCTCGGCCTCCGACGATGAGCTCAAGAGCATATCATCGGAGATGGGGCTGAGCCTGTCCCTGGATGAGATGAAGGTCATCGTCGATTATTTCAGGAAAGAGGGAAGGAACCCGACGGACGTGGAGCTGGAGTCCCTGGGGCAGGCCTGGAGCGAGCACTGCTGCTACAAGAGCTCCAAGAACATACTCAAGAAATTCATTTTCTCCGTGGAGCACCCCAATGTGCTGTCCAGAGGGGACGCGGGGGTCATGGTCTTCGATGACGACCACGGATATGCTCTCAGGATCGAGAGCCACAACCACCCCTCGGCGATAGAGCCTTACGGAGGGGCGGCCACCGGGATAGGCGGCATACTCAGGGATATCGTGTGCATGGGGGCGCAGCCCGTAGGGCTCGGGGATCCTCTCTGCTTCGGCCCCATCGACAGGAAGGGGGAGCTTCCTCCAGGGACCAAGCACCCCAGGTATCTGCTCAGCGGCGTCGTCTCCGGTATAAGGGATTACGGCAACAGGGTCGGTGTGCCGACCATCACAGGTGGCTTCTTCTTTGACGAGAGGTATACGACGAACTGTCTCGTGAACGTAGGTGCTCTGGGGATAGTGAGGAAGGACGAGCTGACCAACAACTTCGCCGGAGGGCCCGGGGAGACGATGATATTGATAGGCGGCAGGACCGGGAGGGACGGCATACACGGCGTGACCTTCGCATCCGCGGACCTGACCTCCACATCTGACGAGGATTCGAGGGGCGCTGTCCAGTTGGGCGACCCCATAACCAAGGAGCCGATAATACACGCATGCCTGGAGGTTAACCGTCTCGGACTCATAACCGGGATGAAGGACCTGGGCGGAGGAGGGCTCAGCTGTGTCGTCGGCGAGATGGCCCTCTCTGCAGGGGAATGCGGAGCGGACGTATATCTCGAGAAGGTACCCCTCAAAGAAGAGGGTCTGGCACCTTGGGAGATCTGGGTCTCGGAATCCCAGGAGCGGATGATGGTCACCTGCAAGCCCGAGAACACCGAGAGGATATTGGAGATATTCGACCTCTGGGACGTTCTCGCGACGCCGGTGGCGGTTACCACGGACGCACCCAGGACCAAGGTCTATTGGCACGGGACCAAGGTGCTGGACATGGATACCGAGTTCCTTACCGGAGGCCCTGCGTACGACAGGCCCTATGTCGATCCTAAGGTCTCGGGCAAGGAGAACGAGGTCTTCCCCGAGATACCGTCCGCGAGAGAGGTGATATCGGACATGCTTTCGGATCACAACGTGGCATCCAGGGAATGGGCCATAAGGCAGTACGATTTCGAGGTCAGAGGCTCCACGGCCCTTGGGCCGATGGTCGGCAGGCTGAATGCTGCAGGGCCCGGGGACGCATCCATCATAATGCCCGTCCCGGGAAGCTTCAGGGGTCTGGCCGCAGCCATAGGCTGCAACCCGTGGTTCACGGAGGCTGACCCGTACAGCGGTGCCACGTCCTCTGTCGAGGAAGCGCTCAGGGGGCTTGTGGCTGTAGGTGCGAGACCCGATGCGATAACCAATTGCCTCAACTTCGGCAATCCGGAGAAACCCGACAGGCTCGGGGTCTTCAGAGAGGCCGTGCGCGGGTTGGGGGACATATGCAGGGCTCTCGAGATACCGATACCGTCTGGGAATGTGAGCCTGTACAACGAAGGGTCGGGAGGCGGAGGGGTTCTTCCGACGCCAATGATCCTGGCCACCGGCCTAATAGACGATGCCAGGAAGGCCGTTAGTGCGGACTTCAAAGAGCCAGGCAACAGGATATATATCGTAGGTAGCACCAAGGACGAGATGGGGGGCTCTCTGCTGTTCCGCAAGTACGGAGGCAGCGGAGGAGCGGTACCGAGATCGGATCCTGCCGAGTTCAAGAGGATATCGGGGAAGCTGCTGTCCGCAATGGATAAGCGTCTGGTGAGGAGCTGCCACGACTGTTCCGACGGAGGTGCCGCGGTAGCCATAGCGGAGATGTGCCTCTCCGGAAGGGTGGGAGCGGAAATAGATGTTCCCGGAGATGTGCCGGAAAGTGTCTGGCTATATTCCGAGAGCAACACACGCTGGATAGTCGAGATAGAGGAGAGCGCCGCAGCAGGGTTCGAGAAGGTAATGGGCGGAGACGCGAAGCTGATAGGCAAGACCGGAGGGGATTCGCTCGCCATTGCGGGAGCAAGGATCCCTGTATCCGATCTTTACGAATCATGGAGCAGGCCTCTGTGGAATGTTATGGGAGGTGCAGCATGAAAGCTGAGGATGTTAGGGTGTGCGTCGTTCGCATAGAGGGGACCAACTGCGAGGACGAGATGTACCAGGCCTTCAAGATGGTGGGCGCGTCCCCGGAACTGGTCCACCTGAAGCAGCTGGCGGGAAAGGCGCCCGACCACGCGAAGAGGAGCTTGGAGGACTACGATGTTCTGGCCTTCCCGGGGGGTTTCTCCGCCGGGGATTACATACGTGCGGGAGCGATATTCGCAGCCAGGATAAAGAGCGATATAGGCTCGGAGCTGAGGAGATTCGTCGAATCGGAGAAGCCCGTCCTCGGAGTATGCAACGGATTCCAGATCCTTGTTGAGCTGGGTCTTCTGCCCGCCTTCGAAGGCGTGATGTCCGAGACCCCTACCGCAGCTCTGAGCACCAACGATTCCGGAAGGTTCGAATGCCGCCCCACCTATCTCAGGAATGACAACAGGGGTAAGTGCATTTTCACATCCGAGATGAAGAAAGGTCAGATAGTGATGCTTCCTCTGGCACATGCAGAGGGGAAGCTGCTCAGCGAGGATCCCCGCTTCATCGAGAGATTGGAGGAGAACGATCAGGTGGCCTTCAGGTACGTAGGGCCCGGAGGGGTAAAAGCAACATATCCGTGGAATCCCAACGGCTCGCCGTCGGACATAGCCGGCATATGCAACCCTGCAGGGAACGTGCTGGGTATGATGCCCCACCCGGAAAGGGTTCTGACACGGTATACTCACCAGGACTGGACAAGGAACGGCCAGCCGGAGGAAGGGGACGGAATGGTGGTGTTCCGCTCCGTGATGAAGAAGCTGACTAAGTGATCAGATCTCCACGCGGACATCCACCCTGTCGCCGTCGTTGATGCTCAGTGTGCGCCTCAGATGGTACTGGCACACTATCTCGATGATGTCCCTGTAGTGGGATCTCTCAGGTATTACGATGGCGCAGTCCACATTCCTTATCTTGGCCTTGTATGCGGTGACGCCGCCGAAACTGCGCCCCTCCTTGTTGAAGCCGTCTATCATGTGGCCGGTAGTCCCCTTGATCAGATCGAGCTTGCCGATATCCTCTTTGTCCACATGCACGTTGAGGGTGCCCTCATACGGTCTGAAACCGAGCACGTTGTTGAACTGCTCCATGTAATCATTCTGGCATATGTAGTAGCCCCCTTCGCCCATGCCGCTCTTTACGGTGCCGTGAAGAACGATATGGTCGGAAAGCTCGAATATGCGGCGGTACTCGTTGTACTCCTTCTTCAGTTCTTCGATGCCTTCAGAGGTGAGCTTGATCCTCTGCTTTCGGGCTCCCAGGTCCCGGGTTATGTATTTCTTCTCCAGAAGCTCCAGGATCCTTTTGGATGCGGACTGCTGGCTCATTTCCAATGCTTCGCCTAGCTCCCGGGAGGAGACGGCTATATAGTCGTCTATTCCTCCGAGGAGAGCGATCTTCCTGAGGGCGAAAGTGTACTTCTCATCCATCTGGGAACCACCTCTGTACTGATTGGTTAATGGGTAGATAAAAGTTTGAGTTTGTAAGGGGTTTTATATCCTGTCTGCCTGGATCCATCTGTAGGTACCGGAAGACGTGCTCAATGCGAGAACTCCGACAGCCAGCAATATCAGGACCGCGCCCAGGTAGAGCTCCATAGTCCCGTATATCGTGCCGAACGCCAGTACTGCTATGTTCAGGAAGCACAGGAAAGCCATGGCGCCCCTCTTCATGCTGCCGTTGACGTTGAGCTCGCCGCTGATCGCGAAGAACAGAACGGCGGACAGAAGGGGAATCCCTATCTCCGCCATTATGTTGCTGCTGCCCGCATCGAAAGTCAGTGCGGTTCCGATTATACAGATGATCCCGCCAAGGATGGCCAGGGTCTTCCCTGCCGATGCCGTAGTGGGTTTGTCTGTCATTAGAACACCTTTGGGTAGGATGGCGCTCCTTATTTATTAAAGTGGGTGTCATTTGAAGAGGAAATTCAGACCCTGGATGATCATCCATGCCGAGAATCCGTAGGTGGCCGGGATCCAGAATTCAGAGATCCCGTTAGCTGCAAGCAATGCAAGAAGCGAGAAGATCAGCACCAAGGATATGCCTCCGACGAAGATCCTCCCCCCCATCCAGTTGTCGACTGTCATCAGTACTGTGCCCAACAGAACGGCCAGCACCATGGCGGTGACAAGCGCGCCTTGCAGATCCCAGCCGCTCACAAAGGCGGTGATGTTCATGGCTATCAGCCCTGCGATCAGGAATACCAGGCCGGTGGCGGAAAGCACATCGCCCCTTCTAAGCCAGATCAGATCGAAGCCGAAGATCGCCACAAGGGTTCCGCAGACGGTCAACCCTATGCTGAACACTCTCTCGTATATCGTCTCGCAGTTCAGATAAGGTATGAAGGCTCTCTCATTGAGCACCCAGTCCGGTCCCGTGCTCCCGAAGAGCACGGCCGCGGAGAGAACGATCCCCGCGGCAATGGCCAAATATCCAGTCAGGTTGTCTTTTCGTTCGACCTGCTTGTCAGCGGACATGAGACCTTAAACGCTGTTCATTCCGATATATAATTAACTGATGCGGAGAAGCAGGTTTTTGTATGTATGGGACATTGAAGAGCGGAGCACAATGAAGATAATATATTTCGTGGGCACGGCCGGAAGCGGCAAGAGCACTCTCGTCAGCACATACCGCTCATGGCTACTGGAAAGGGGCATCGATGTGGCGGTTCTGAATCTCGATCCTGGAGCGGACGCGCTACCCTACGAAGCGGATGTGGACATAAGGGAATGGGTATCCATGAACGAGGTCATGGACGAATATGCCCTGGGGCCCAACGGTGCCCAGGTGGTCGCCGCCGATCTTATGGCGCTCAATGTGAAGAAGCTCGTCGAGGCCGTCGACGGGATGAGGAGTACCTTCCTGCTGGTGGACACCCCCGGGCAGCTTGAGCTGTTCGCTTTCAGAGAGTCCTCCAATGTGATAATGGAGGCCCTGGGCAAGGAGAGGTCCATGACGGCTTACCTTTTGGATCCGATGCTATGCAGGAGTCCCAACGGATTCATCTCTTCCCTGGTGCTTTCCTCTCTTGTGCAATTCAGATTGGGCGTCCCCATGATAAACATCCTGACGAAAACGGACACTGTCGACAGGGAGACCGTGGAAAGAATGATCCTCTGGCACAGCGATGAGTATGCTCTCTACTCCGACCTCTCGGACGAGAGCGCCGACCCCAGCACGGTAGTGGGTCAGGAGCTCTACAAAGCTGTGGAAGGCCTCGGTATGTTCGGGGATGTTCTGGCCGCGTCATCGGAGACGGGTGAGGGTATGGAAGGGATATACGCCGCCGCAGGACAGACGTTCTTCGGCGGCGATGACCCTGATACGGATTCAGACTGAGCTCATCCGAACATCAGGGCCGGGACCGGCTTGACCTTATTCCTTCCCGCCTCGAGCACTTTGATCTTGGCATCGAGGAAGTCATTCATAGTAACCGTGTCCCTGTTGTCCCTTATGGCCAGCATCCCGGCTTCCGTGCATATGGATTTTATCTCAGCTCCGGAAGCGCCTTCGGTGAGCTCCGCCATCTTTCTAGGTACAACGCTCTCATCCAGATTCATCCTGGACGTGTGGATCCTGAAGATCTCGGTGCGGCCGTCTATGTCCGGGAGGCCTATGTCTATTATGCGGTCGAACCTGCCGGGGCGAAGCAGTGCGTCGTCCAGTATGTCCGGGCGGTTCGTGGCGCCTATGATCTTGACCTCGCTCAGCGGGGAGAAGCCATCCAGCTCTGCCAGCAACTGCATCAGGGTCCTCTGGACCTCGCGGTCGCCGGATGTGGATACATCCAGCCTCTTGGCACCGACGGAGTCCAGTTCGTCTATGAATATTATGCTGGGTGCCTTTTCCTTAGCCAGCTCGAACAGCTCGCGGACCAGTCTGGCACCTTCTCCGATGTACTTCTGTACCAGCTCAGAGCCGACCAGCCTGATGAATGAAGCCTGGGTCGCATTGGCGACGGCCTTGGCCATGAGGGTCTTGCCTGTTCCCGGGGGACCAACCAGAAGAACGCCCTTCGGAGGTTCGATGCCCACCTTGGCGTAGAGCTCCGGCCTGAGAAGGGGATCCTCCACGGCCTCTCTGAGCTCCAGCATCTGCTGCTTCAGCCCGCCTATGTCGTCATAGGTTATGTCGGGCTTGTCCAGTATCTCTGCCCCGGTGACTATGGGGTCCAGTGGCGACGGCAGTACGCTCATGACTGCCAGCGTCTGCTTGTTGAGGGAGACCCTGGATCCGGGGATCAGGTTCTCCACGGGGCAGTACTCTGAAACGGAGACGATGAAATCGGGGCCGGTGGAGCTCTTTACCACCACGCGGCCGTCCGGCAGCAGGTCCCTCAGGGTTCCCACTATGAGCGGCGGGCTTTTGAGCCTCTCCATCTCAGCTCTGAGCCGGGTAAGGTCCTTTTGAAGCCTGAAGAGCTCGCTCTCGGAATAGCGTTTCTCGTTCTCGGCGTTCTGAAGGTCCTCCATGAGCCTTACGTTGCGCTCCTCCAAGAGGTTTATCTTGGACTTAAGCTCGGAGGCCAACTCCTTGTTCTGTGAGTTTTCCATCTCCATTCTCTCTCCCTCATCAATATTGCACCTTCTTTTATTACCTTTCGTATGAGAGACCGATATTACGTAGGTCGATAAAAGCCTCAGAGCGCATCTCGTCATGTTTAATTATCTATCCGTCGTTGGGATAGGCGATATGATCTGCGAAATGTGCGGCAAGGATGTGCCGACGACAAAGCCCGTGTTCATAGAGAGGACCAAGCTGAACCTGTGCGGGGCCTGTGCCAGGTTCGGGGATGAGCAGAGGGAGTCGAAGGGAGCGGCCCAGAAGGGCCCTAGCGCGCAGGCCATAGAGGAACGGCTGCAGTCTCGTGAGAGGAGAATGCAGACCCGGGACATCTATTCGGGGAAGGACAGCCGGCACCTGATCGACGATTACGGCGATACCATAAGGGTGGCCCGTCAGAAGAAGGGACTGAGCCAGGAGGATTTCGCCGCATCCATCGGGATAAAGAAGGGGATGCTGTCGAAGATAGAGGCCAACGACCTGATCCCGGAGGACAAGCTGGTGTCCAGGATCGAGAAGGCCCTGGGGATATCCCTCATGGAGAACGTTACATACGCCGGCGGTACCCAAGGAGGTCCATCCGGAAAGATGACCCTCCAGGATTTCATCAAGAGAGAGTGATCATCCGCCCGATATCCCGTTGTAGACCCTCTCGGCTATCTCTGAGATGTCGATCCCCCCGTCCCTGAGGACGATGAGGCCGGCGGCCTCGGGGGAGATGCCCAGCTTCTTCTGCAGGGCATTACTGGCCGAGATGAAATCCTTTTTCTTCATTCCGTGCTTCTCTGCGAATGCGATGATCTGGGGGAAGCTCATGGGACCCGTCTCCACGGATGGTACGGCCATCCTGATCATGTCCGCAGGGGGTCTGTATGCCACCGGGACGTCCGCGCTCGCGACGTCGAAGGCCGGTCTTATAAGGTCCCCGTCCTTCTTCACCACCTTGGCGGCCAACATGAGATTCAGCAGTTCCTTCGCATCGGAGTAGGGCATCCACCTGAAGTCCATTGAGATCCCCATCAGGAATTCCTTCTCGGTCACGACGCTCTTGCCTTTGTTCCTGAAGAACGCCGCGGCGCAGAGCATAGGTTCATCTGTCACGGGCTCTTCATGGAGCCAGCCCCTATATTTCTTTTTCACTGCTAGGGACGAGGAAGCGGGGAATCTCCAAAACCTTTATAATCATCATCCTAATACACAACGTTGCCCTGACGGTGAGTCTATGAAATATACAAGATTTGAGAAAGCGAGGATTATTGGTGCCAGAGCTCTCCAGATCTCATATGGTGCCCCTGTGCTCATTGAGCACCCGGAGACCTTGATCGACCCCATAGACGTGGCTCTATTGGAATACGATGAGGACCTCATACCGATAACCGTCGTCAGGAACTGAATTGAGGATTACACATGAGTGAAGCGGAGAACAACGACTTACTGATCGCCGAGGACATCTATCTTACGTCTGGCGTGCACATCGGCACACAGCAGAAAAGCGCCGATATGAAGGATTTCATATACAAGGTCAGACAGGACGGGCTTTATGTCCTCGATGTCAAGAAGACCGATGAGAGGATAAGGTTCGCAGCGAACTTCCTCTCCCGTTTCGACCCGAAGAAGATCCTCGTGGTCTCTTCCAGGCAGTACGGGCAGAAGCCCGCCAGAGAGTTCTCCAAATCGATCGGCGCACCCGCTTCCGCAGGCCGTTTCGTCCCCGGGACACTCACCAACCCGTTGAACAAGGATTTCATCGAGCCGGAGGTTCTCCTGTGCACTGACCCCGCTGCTGACAAGCAGGCGCTGAAAGAGGCACTGAACGTCGGGATCCCGATAATCGCCATGTGCGACGCTAACAACGAGACCAGGAATGTGGATCTCGTCATACCCACCAACAACAAGGGAAGGGCTGCTCTGGCGTGCGTATACTGGCTTTTGGCCAGGGAAGTTCTCGTCGCAAGGGGCGACCTGAAGGATCCGGAAGATTTCGCCCTTACCATCGAAGATTTCGAGGCAAGGCTCTAAAACTATTTCCCCTCCAAACAATTTACTCTTTTCATGAGATATCCCGCAGTAGCAGGCAGATTCTATCCCCTCGAAAGGGATGTTCTTACAGCGGAGCTCAACTGGTGCTTCTCAAGTGAACAGGGGCCCGGGCTGCCCGGGAAGTCATCCGGGAAGAGGAGCATATCGGCGATAATGGCTCCTCACGCAGGCTACAGGGCGTCCGGAACGAACGCCGCCCACGCATACAAAGCAGTGGCCGAGGACGGTCTTCCCGAGGCCTACGTCATCATAGGTCCAGATCATTACGGAGTGCCCTTCGATTTCGTGATGTGCGGAGATCCCTACGTCACACCATTGGGAGAATGCAAGATACATGATCAGATCGCGGGCAGGCTGTCGGAGCAGATACCGAACAGCCCGAGCGCCCACATGAGGGAGCACTCGGTGGAGGTGCAGGTCCCATTCATACAGTTTATCGATCCGGATGCGAAGATAGTGCCAGTGATAATGAGAAGGCAGGATCCCGTTTCCGCGGAGCGGCTGGCATCTGCGGTGAGAAGAGCATGCGAAGGCTATGATGTTATTGTCGTTGCATCCTCGGACCTCTCCCATTATATTCCGAGGCAGGAGGCCGCCAGACTTGACGGAATGGTGCTGGATGATATCGTGTCATTGAACGTTCCTTCTATGTACAGGCACATAAGCGACCTGCGGATATCCGCATGCGGGTACGGCCCTGTGGCAACGGCGATACTGGCAACGAACCCCTCGTCGGCGGAGCTCCTGAGACATTCGGATTCGTGGGATTCCCTGGGGTACGATCCCGCGGCAGTGGTGGGGTACGGATCCGTTGCGTTCAGGAAGTGACATCCGACGGAAGGACAGGCGGAACAATAAATCTATTAAGCAAATCCTTCAATACGATGTAACATGGAAAACGAAGCACCGCTTTTCTGCACTCAGTGCGGCGCGACGCTTAGCGAGTCAGCTACGTTCTGTCAGGAATGTGGCACGCCCGTGAGCGGGACCGTCGCGAGCGGCACACCTGCGTATGAGCATAAAGGAGGCAGCGATAACAACAAAGGTAAGCTGCTCTTCGTCACGGGCATCCTTGTAATACTGGCCGGATTATCTCTGTACTTAGGCGCGGTAATGCTCCTGGACGTAGCCGAGATCGTGAGCCAGGTAATGAACGATCCTGCCAGCGCTCAGATAATGATCGATTATGGAGTAACTGAGGAGATGCTCAGGTCTACCCTCGAGATGATGGCATACGTTATGATCGCAGTTGGCGTATTGGCCGTGATCGATGCAGCCTTGACCTTCACCAAGAAATTCTGGGTTGTCGCTTTCATCCTGACCATAATCCTGACGGCTCTGATGGCCGCAACGGTGATCGGTCTGGTATTTGGGATAATAGCGATCTATTTCCAGTATACTACCAAAAGCGAGTTCTCATAATCGGGAAAAATAAGCGGGGGAGATCCCCCGCATTTTTTATTTTAAAATTTCAGATCGCCTTTAGGAATCCAACCTTCGGTTCATAGGCCAGGCCGTCGTCCATCAGCGCATCGGATGCTTCTTCCACCTCTTCGGGGGTCATCCCGTTCTCTGCGGCTTTCTTCAGTATGACCTCCATGGACACTCCCAGCTCGCCCATGTCCATCTCTTCCAACAGGCTCAGGAGGAATTCCTTCCCTTTCCCCGTGTCCTCCCCCAGCACGATCTCGTCCGGGGCATCGGCAAGGTCCTCGGGCAGACCCAGATCGATGTTCCTGTCGGGCAGCAGCATCCTGAGCGAGTTCTGGATAAGCTTCAGGTACTTCGCGCTCTCGGGCATCCCGTAGTGCTCCAGAGCGCTGATTATCCCCTCGGCATCGTCCGGCGAGAAACCTTTGCCGACAAGATCCTGTTTCCCGGCATTCTGGATGCGGAGAGCGTCCTTCATCTTCACCAGGCGGTCCCATGTGGACTGCGCGGCCTCAAGCACCCAGAGGTTCCTGGTCTTCTCGTCGATGTTCGTTATCGTCTCGGGCCTGACGGTCACGAAGACCCTGCCGTCGTCCGCCGTATAGGTACGGACCTTCCCCACAACCGCCACGTATGAAGGTGCTTCTAGGTCTGCCATGGATGCGGCGGCGTTGGGCTGGAATCTTCCCACATTTATGAAGAAGTTCCCGGAGACATCCTGTATCCTGCCCCTCCACATAGGCTCCTCCTCTGTGCCGGTGTTCTCCTTATCCAGCAGTACACCGGCGATCAGGATCCTGTTGAGTTTGGCGCCCAGGGGCGTTATCAGGTACGAGGGGGATTTCTCTTCTTCACTCTTGATCTCCAGGCTTGAGGAGTTGAGCTCTCCCGCGAACACCCTCCATGCGGTCTCTCTTGCGTTCATAGCACTTCCTCCACGATATCCAGCAGCTTGGTTGCCGCCGTCTCGATGTCGACCTCCTCGGTCTCTGCTTCGGCGACGATCATCATCGGCCCGTATTCATCGCTCATTACGTTGCCGCGCATGGCGAGTCTTTTCATCAGTATCCTCGGGGCCATCTCCCTGGCGATTATGCCGGATTCGCCCCTTGCCTTGGAAAGGTTGACGGCGTTCTCCAGGGTCACACCGGTCAGCTTCTCGGTGAGCTCTCTGTTGAGCACCGCGCCGATGGCACCGGTGCCGTCATCCAGAACGATCTTCATCCTGAGATCGTGAACAGGCTCTATCTTCCCATGATTCGCGCATTCCCCTCCCAGCACAGAGCGGTTGCACTGCGGGCATCTGAATATGAGCCCGCTGCCTCCCCTCAGATCGACCACGAGGCCGGAGACGCCGACATCCAGGCCCCCGCCGGATTCTGCGATCTCGCCCAAGGTCTTGTTGCTGGATGTTCCCAGGTCCGTGTTCCCGAAGGGGTCGTCCACTCTGGTGACCTCAGACCTGTCCCCTATGTTGAGTTGGGGGATGCCCTTCCATCCGCGTATGTACGCATTTGAGATGAGGATTGTCTCCCCTTCTTTCAGGCCGTGGTCGTTCCAGGCGGAGAATTGCACTTTCCCGGTGTCGTCCGCCATCAGCCCGGAGTAGACTGTCTTATCCTCTCCTTTGACGTTGACCTTTCTCTCTTCCACAGAGAGGACCCTGCCGGTCACGGATACATTGCCCATGCCCTCCTTCAGGTCTTTTATTTTCGACTCCACCGACGAGTATGATATGCTGCGCTCCGGCATCTCGATCTTCGTATCGCTCTTCTCCACTGCGCCGCGGTTGCCCATGTTGACCTGGACCCTGTCGTTCCATGTTTTTATGTAAGCGTTCTTGAAAATGTAGACCGAGCCCTTCTCCAGTTCGTATCCGTCGCTCCATATCGTGAAGGATGCGGTCCCCGTATCGTCTCCCAATATTCCGGAGATGATGGTCTTGTCCTCTCCTCTGGCGCGGATCTGCTTCTTCTCCACGTAAACGATTTTGGCAGTAATGTCCACGTTCGGCTCATTGCCCGTAAGATCCCCTATCTTCTTCGATACGGCATCTCCCGTTACGAAACCCGATTCCTCGCCGCCGAACTTCCGTTTTATGGCCCGTTTGGCGGACTCCACGTCCACGTCATATTCGTTAACGTATTTGTCCAGCTCTTCCATGAGCTCTTTCTCGGTTATTTTGCCTTCAAGCACCCTTTTCAGTTCTTCCATATGGGGTGTCAGTTCTTCTTTGTCCATTTTACCGACTCTCCTTATCCGAGGGGTCTCGGTCAGCCCCCCGTTTCCTCATCGAACGGTCACTTAATAAGTTCTTGCAGGGGGTCACCGAAAGCCGATATGCCGCAGACGATGCGACCACTTTGGCGGAAGCGTTCCGGAGGTAACCTTTAAATGAGGAAATTAAATAGAGGACATGGTCCCTAAGAAGAAGATCGATTCGATTTTGGAAGGCTACGACAAGGACGAGATAACCATCGCGACCCTTTGTTCCCACTCATCCCTGCAGATCTTCCACGGGGCCAGGAAGGCCGGGTTCAAGACCCTCGGCCTTACGATATCTCACGACACGAAGTACTACGACGCATTCCCCCTTGCGAAGCCGGACGAGATAATCCGTTACAAGGACTTCGACGATATGGAGGAAAGGGTGGGAGAGCTCCACGACAAGAACGTGGTCATAATCCCCCACGGCTCCTTCGTCGAGTACATGGGACCCAAGAGATTCGAGGACTACGAGGTGCCAGCATACTGCAACAGGACCGTTCTCCAGTGGGAGTCCAATAGGGATATGGAGAGGCAGTGGATAACTTCGGCCGGCGTGGCAATGCCCCGTATATTCACAGACGCCAGGGAGATATCCGAACCTGTCTTGGTGAAGTATTTCGGCGCAAAGGGCGGAAGGGGCTTCTTCATCGCTAAGGACTATCCCGACTTCAAGATGTCCATAGACAATACCCAGCCTTACACCATCCAGGAGTATTGCCTGGGGACAAGATACTATCTGCATTTCTTCTACTCGCCGTACAGGGAGGACGGGTACAAAGTGTCCCGGGGAGGGACCCTCGAGATGCTCTCCATCGACAGGAGGGACGAGAGCAACATAGACGAGCTCTACAAGCTCGGATCCGTGGAGGAGCTGAAGAGGCACGGCCTCTATCCGTCCTTCGTCGTCACAGGCAACATGCCCGTCGTGATCAGGGAGTCCCTTCTGCCCAAGGCCTTCGAGATGGCGGAGAAGATCGTCAACAGGTCGTACGACCTGTTCGGCGGTATGTGGGGGCCGTTCTGCCTGGAGACAATAGTGACAGATAAGCTGGAGTTCAAGGTCTTCGAGATATCAACGAGGATCGTTGCAGGGACCAACCCCTTCATATCGGGCTCACCGTACGCCGATCTGATCTACCCTGGGATGAGCACGGGAGGCCGTATCGCAAAAGAGATAAAGGAGGCCGCGGAGGACGGGACCCTCAAGGATCTCATGACCTGATCCCGGTATGTACGTAGGGCGCTCAGCAAAAAGATATCTATTCAATTGTGCTAGAGGTTGAACCAATGGTTTCTAAGAGGCTGCAGAATGTACCCGCATCGGGAACGGTAAAGATCGCGAATCTCGTCAGTCAGATGAAGGCTGACGGTGTTGACATAGTCTCATTCTCGATGGGAGAGCCCGATTTTGCCACCCCGGAGAACATTGTGGAGTCCTGTGTGGAGTCCGTCAGGAGCGGTTTCACGCATTATACTCCGTCGATGGGGATAACGCCTCTGAGGAAGGCCATCGCAGCCGAGGCCGTCAGCAAAGGGATCCCCTGCAAGGCCTCGAACGTTCTGGTGACGCCGACGAAGCAGGCCATCTTCATGATCGCCCTGGCTTATCTGGATCCGGGAGACGAAGTGCTTCTGCCGGACCCGGCATGGGTATCCTATGAGGCCGTGGTCCGCCTGGCCGGCGCTGAGCCTGTGTACATAAACACGAAATTCGACGACGGGTTCGTGGTAGACCCCGCAGATGTGGAAGCGGCCATAACCCCCAGGACCAAAATGCTCATCATGAACTCCCCTTCCAACCCGACGGGCTGCGTTCAGCCGGAGAGTGTACTGAGGGAGATATCCAAGATATGCGCGGACAGAGGCGTAAGGGTGATGTCCGATGAGATCTACGAGCACATAATCTATGGGGGAAAGCATTTTCCCATGGCATCCTTCGAAGGTGCCTTCGACAACACATTCACTGTATCCGGTCTCTCAAAGACCTATGCTATGACGGGATGGAGGATCGGCTGGGTTATAGCCCCCGAAGAGGACATAAGGGCGATAAACAAACTGCAGACCCATTCCATAACATGTTGCACCTCCTTCGTTCAGACGGCGGCGGTGGAAGCCATGAACGGCCCGCAGGACAGCCGTTGCAGGATGGTTGCGGAATTCAAGAGACGCAGGGATCTGGCACTTGACCTGATCAACGATATCCCCGGCCTCGAATGCTGCAAGCCCGACGGCGCGTTCTATCTCTTCCCCAAGTACGAGAAGGACATAAAATCCACGGACCTTGCGGAGCATCTCCTGCAGAAGGGCCATGTGGCAGTAACCCCCGGAAGGGCCTTCGGACCCGCCGGCGAGGGATTCTTCAGAATATCGTATGCGACGTCCGAGAGCCAGATAATCGAAGGATTCTCCAGGATAAAGAAGAGCCTCTCTCAGTTGTAAGGCGCGTGCACGCACCCACGCAAATATTATATCCGCCCGTCCGATAGAGGAGGAGTCCCTGTAATAGGGCATCCCCCGAGGAGATTAGTTTGAGCAGAAGATTATTCACCGTCGGCCCTGTCAATGTAGAGCCCGAGGTGCTGCAGTCCACGACCAAACCGATGATCACGCACCGCAGCAAAGAGTACAAACAGTTGCACGGCAACATCGTCGAGAAGATAAGGAAAGCGCTGGGAACCGATATGAACGTGTTCCTGCTGGGCGGGTCTGCCACAGTGCTAATCGAAGGGTCGGTAAGGAACGCCGTTTCCAAGAAGTGCCTGAGCATAACGAACGGTTCCTTTGGGGAGCGCATGATCGATTGCGCCACATACAACGGTAAGGAGGCCGTGACCGTGAAGGTCCCGTGGGGCCGGGCCATGAGACCATCCCATATAGAGGGGAAGGTCGGGGAGGACATAGAATCCGTCAACTGGGTCAGCAACGAGTCTTCCACGGGTGTCCTCAGTGACAGCGTGGCCATTGCCGACGAGGTGAGGAAGCAGAATCCCGATGCGATGATCATAGTGGATGCCGTGACCTCGGCCTTCGCCGCCGACCTCAAAGTGGATAAGATGGGCGCGGATGCCATAGTCTTCGGTACCCAGAAGGCCTTGGCGCTGCCTCCGGGGCTCGCCATCGGGCTCATAAGCGACAGGATGATAGAGCGTTCCGCCAAGATACCGAATACAGGTTACTACACCAATTTCCAGAAGTTGAAGAAGAATGCCGACGAGAACTATGCCCTGACTACGCCGCCGGTGTCCCTCCTGTACGGGCTGGACTATCAGCTGGACAGAGCGCTGTCGGAGGGCATGGCCGCCAGGTACAGAAGGCATGACAAGATGGCCTCCATGGTGGAGAAGTGGGCCGATACGAATCTCAACGGTCTTTTCCCGGAGGAGGGAAGCAGGTCCAAGACCATAGGTGTCCTCAATCGCGGGGAGCTTGATTTTGATGCATTCCACAAGGCCCTGAAGGCTAAAGGTTACGAGATATCCAACGGTTACGGGGAGGTCAAGTCCTCGACGTTCAGGATAGGGCACATGGGCGACGTCACCCCAGATACTCTGACGGAACTGCTTGACACGATGAAAGGAATAATGGAGGAGATGAAATGAAGGTTCTTGTTTCGGATCCCCTGTCCGATGAAGGGATAAAGATCCTCGTCGACGCGGGGATAAAAACGGATGTTAAAACAGGTCTGTCAGAGGACGAGCTCTGCGCCATAATCGGCGAATATGACGGTCTTGTCATAAGGAGCGGCACCAAGGTGACCAGGAAGATCCTGGATGCTGCTAAGAAGCTCAAGGCGGTGGGACGCGCCGGCGTCGGCGTGGACAACGTGGACATACCCGCTGCCACCGAGAAAGGGATCCTCGTCATGAACACCCCGGCAGCCAACATAGTTTCGGCGGCCGAGCACTCCTGCGCGCTGATACTGGCGACGGCCAGGAATATACCCTGGGCCCATGCGTCCATGCATGCGGGGAAATGGGAGAGGAACAAGTTCGTGGGCAAGGAGCTCAACGGGAAGACCCTCGGAATCATTGGTGTGGGGCGCGTAGGCGGCGAGGTCGCAAAGCGCCTGAAGCATTTCAACATGGAGATAATCGGCTACGATCCGTTCCTGCCGAAGGACGTTGCGGACAGCATAGGCGTGCGCCTGACCAACCTCGAAGAGGTCCTCAGGAACTCGGATATTATGACGATACACACGCCCCTGCTTCCCGACACCAGGAATATGATAAGCACGAAGCAGTTCGAGATGATGAGGCCAAACGCCATGCTGGTCAACGTCGCCCGCGGCGGCATCGTCGACGAGCAGGCGCTGTACGTGGCCCTTAAGACCAAGAGGATCGCGGCCGCGGCATTCGACGTGTGGGTGGAGGAACCCCTCTGCGAGGCCGAGAGATGTCTCCTGGAACTGGACAATCTGGTGACGACACCCCATCTGGGAGCCAGCACCGAGGAGGCTCAGGAGAGGGTCGCAGTGGAGATAGCGCATTCAATGG
The DNA here is from genome assembly GCA_002502965.1 of Methanomassiliicoccaceae archaeon UBA381. Classification (GTDB taxonomy): domain Archaea; phylum Thermoplasmatota; class Thermoplasmata; order Methanomassiliicoccales; family Methanomethylophilaceae; genus RumEn-M2. The sequence continues at coordinate 101,934 of DAQS01000004.1, read as the reverse complement.
TCAGGTTCCTCAAGGAGGACACCATCGACAGTGCGGTAAATGCCCCCAAAGGCAAATTGGATCCGGAGACGGCAGCATACCTTCCGCTGGCAGAGGACCTGGGGATAGTGGCACATCAGATGAACGGTGCGAGGCCGATCGACAAACTGGAGATCATCGCATGCGGGGAAACAGCCAAATTGGATCTCCGCAGGATATCCACATCTGTGGTCATCGGTGTGCTGCAGAATATAATCGGCGAGAAGGCCAATATGATCAATGCCATGAGCATAGCCAAGGGAAAGGGCATATCCGTCATGGAATCCAAGGGTGATGACAACACTATATACGACGGGACCCTAACAGTAAAGGTCACGTCCGGCAAGGAGACCACCACGGTCCGCGGCACGGTGTTCGCAGGAATACCCAGGCTCGTAGGGGTGAACGGATACTCCTTCGAGATGTCCATGACCTCGGATCTGATAATCACCCGCTACACGGACAGGCCGGGGGTCATAGGGTCCGTTGGCAAGATACTCGGCGACGCCAAAATAAACGTGGCGCAGATGACCGTCGGCAGGTCCTCGCCCAGCGGGGATGCGGTCATGATAATGGCCGTGGACGATAAGGTGTCTCCGGCCATAGTATCGAAGATCGATTCCGAGATAGGCTCGAACATAACAAGATACATCAGCCTTCTCTGAGGTGGGAAATGACAGGCATAATCACGGTAGAGCAATTGACCCAGGCGATAAAGAACAGCCCCAACAACAGGGGCATCGACGAGTACGAGGCCAAGAATCTGGCTCTTCACGTGCTCAACTTCTTCGGATATTCGGAGAGGATAATCGACAACATACTGGAGCCTGAGGACAGGGACGCCTTCTATATGCTGGAGGACAATGCCATACTCACAACCGAGAGGGAGGAGACCACCCTCTATGACGGAAGGGAATGGAGAATACATTACTGGCTCTTCCGGCGCGACAAGATCGACAGGCTTGCAGAGAATCACGTAAGCAGTGTGGAGGGTGGGGCAGAGAGCGAATGGTCCTACGATGATCTCCCTGCCGACATCTGGAATCGCGGAAGCGAACAGTGATGTCCGGGCCGTTTTCGGCCACCCCCCTTTCATTCTTTTTATACCTGTACATGAAGACGTCCTCATGGACGTCTTCCCGTACAGGTACCGCCGGCATCAGCGAGATATCGTGGAATTCGTGAAGGCTTCCGTATCCTCCGGCAGCACAGCCGTCATGGAGTCTCCGACCGGAACGGGAAAGACCGTATGCTCATTGTCCGGGGCCCTTTCCGCGGCGTTGGAGGCCGGCAGGAAAGTGCTATTCCTCACAAGGACAAAGTCTCAGCAGAGGCAGGTGATATCCGAGCTGAGGGCTATTTCCAAGCGTATGCAGGTGTTCGGTGTGGCAATGCAGGGCCGCACCCCGTCCACATGCCCTTCCATCGCAGGCGATCCCGAGCTATCGTCCGGTTCCTCCGAGGAGCTCTCTAAATATTGCTCGGCGATGAAGAAGGAGGATTGCGGCACAAGGGGCTGCAAATTCTTCGACAAGATGTGCCAGGAAGGGATGGATGACGTCATATGTCATATCAGATCGGCCATGCCGGAGCCGGAGGAGCTGCAGGCATACTGCGCAGAGCGGGAGATATGCCCATACGAGACGGCAAAGGCGGTCCTGACCTATGCAGATGTCATAGCGGTGCCGTACTCCTTCTTCGTGATGCCGGACATCAGGAGGCGCCTGGAGGACTGGGGCAACTTCGCCCTTTCGGACGTCACGGTTATTGTGGATGAGGCCCACAACCTTCCCGATTACCTGAGGGAGACCATGACATCTGAGTATACGATGAAAGCTCTGGGTCTTGCGGAGAACGAGGCGAGGGAATGGAATGATCCGCTGCTTTGCGAAGGGGTAAGAGCAACGTCCCTGACAGCGGCCATGGGCACCGCTCTGGCGGAGGCGGCGGAGGAATTCGTTACGGATGAGGATGCCATCCTGCCGCCCTATTATCTGCAGGATGCGCTCATGGGGAAGCTGGGGGTGACCTCGGCATCTCTGGAAAGGGCCTACAAATCCCTGATCGAGATGGGCGAGGTGGTGACAGAGAGCAAGAAGGCCCGAAGGAAGCTTCCCAGATCGTACATGGGATCGCTTGGCCGTTTCCTCCAGTTCTGGGGTCTCTGCGAGGACGAGATATATGTAAAACTGGTGAACGGAGGTGATAACCCCTCCTTCGAGGCCTATTGCATGGACCCGGCCCCTGCCGCAGAGTCATTCAGGATATGCCATTCGTCGGTTCATATGTCGGGGACCATGGGCCCTCTGGACGAGTATGTTTCCGAGCTGGATCTGAGGAGAGCGAAGGTCAGGATGTTCGAGTCCCCCTTCGATCCGGGCAACCTGATGACTGTGTACGCCGAGGATGTTACCACCAAGTTCGGGGAATTCGATGACCCGGAGAATAGGGAACGGATGATATACCGCATAGTTTCCCTCGTAAGGTCTGTGGGAAGGAACACGGCGGTCTTCTTCCCCTCATACAGGATAATGGACGAATTGTTGTCGCTGGGCCTCGCGGAGCTGATAGACAGGCCCACGTTCATGGAGACCAGGGGGATGGGCCAGTCCGAGCTCACCGACGAGATCGGGAGATTCAGGTCCGTTGAGGGTGCAGTGCTCTTCGCCGTCTCGGGAGGAAGGGTCAGTGAGGGCATAGATTTCCCGGACAGGGAGCTGGAGATGGCTGTGATAGTAGGCATACCCTACGCATTCATGAGCGTGAAGCAGAAGGCGCTGGTCCGATATACGGACATAAGGTTGGGGAACGGTTGGGAGAGGATAGTAAGGGCACCAGCCGTCAGGAAGATGAGACAGGCCAGGGGCAGGCTCATAAGATCCGATACCGACATAGGCTTCTGTGCGGTGCTGGACAAAAGGGCTGGAGGTCTCAAGGGATTCGACGCTTCTCCCTCCAAGGATCCTGCCGCAGACGCGTCAGTCTTCTTCTCAGGCAAAAACAATTAAACCGTTGCCCCGCCTACCTGCGGCAAGGCGAAACATGACCGCATTGGAGATCTTGTTGGCAGTTCTGGTGGGACTTTGGGTTTTCGTGCCTGCGCTTCTTCCCAATCCCGCCGCGGTGATATTCGGAGGTGGCAGGCCCGTGGATTCCGGCAGGACCTGGAAAGGGAAGAGGATACTGGGCGACGGCAAGACGTGGCGCGGTCTCTTCGGAGGGGCATTCGCAGGTGTGGCAATAGGTCTGATGCAGATAGGCATAGCATATCTGGCGGGATCCCCGGATCTGTGGGGATTCGGTCCGCTGTGGTCCGCTGTGGGCATCCTGTTCACACTATCCTTCGGCGCCGTCCTCGGAGACATGGGAGGGTCCGTGATAAAGCGGAGGATGGGTAAGGAGAGAGGGGCCGAGATGCCGGTTCTGGACCAGTACGATTTCCTGATAGGGGCGTTCCTTCTGACAGCTTTGTTCTATTCCGATTGGATATACTCCACGTACATCGAGGGATGGAACATATTGGCACTCATCTTCTTGCTGTTAGTTACATATATACTTCACAGGGTGGTCAACATCATTGGATACAAGGCGGGTGTTAAGAATGAGCCATGGTGAGGGGAGACTGCCCGAGGCACTGAGAGAATGCGGTGCCCTGCAGTTCGGGGATTTCATCCTGGCCTCCGGTGCCCGGAGTGAATATTACATCGACATAAAGAAAGCGTCCACGGATCCCGCCGTCCTGAGGATAATCGCAGAGGAGATGGCGGCCAGAATGAAGGAGGACGGGCTAAGGCCCGACAGGATAGCAGGCGTGGTCCTGGGATCTGTACCGTTGGCCGCAGCTCTCGCTCTGGAGACGGGGATACCCTATGTGATGGTCCGCAAGGAGAAGAAGGACCACGGGACGGGGAAGCTCATCGAGGGGACCCTCCGCGAAGGGGACAGTGTTCTTGTGGTCGAGGACGTTGTCACGTCAGCGGGATCGAGCATCTCGGCGATAGACACTCTCAGAGGGGCCGGCGCGAAGGTATCGGACGTTATATCAGTCATAGACAGAGAGGCTGGCGGCAGGGATGCTCTGGCCGGCATAGGTGTCACCCTGCGCCCCTTGGTCACAGCATCCGGCATATTGGGCCGGAGGAGATGATGAGGCCGGACCCGGACTGCAGGCTTTGCGGTCTGTGGGAGAGCAGGACGAATATAGTCCTACCGTCCGGGAACCTGGATTCCAGAGTGGCGCTTGTGGGAGAGGCACCCGGGACCACAGAAGATGGGCAGGGCATGCCTTTCATAGGAAGGTCAGGCAAGTTGCTCATGAGAATACTCGCCGAAGCAGGAGTCAGTCGCGACGATGTGCTGATAACGAACACAGTCAAATGCAGGCCTCCCGGTAACAGGGATCCAAAACCATCGGAGATGTCTGCATGCAGAGCGTTCTTGGAGTGCGAGCTGTCCTCATGCGAAGTGATAATCGGTCTTGGAAGATCGGCGTGCAGGGATCTGCTTGGATATTCGGTCAATATATCAGAGATCGCCAACAGAGATATGCGGATCTCCGTGGGCGGAAGAGAGGTAACATTCATACCAACCTTCCATCCCGCCGCATGCACCTACGGAAAGGCGGCCCTTGATTGTCTGAGGATCACGGCGGAGCGCATAGCCCGGGAGCTGAGGCGATGATGGCCTTCGCTTTGGACATGGACGGGACGGTCTACAAAGGGGAGGAGGCGATCCCCGGTGCCGCAGAGTTCGTGTCCTTCCTCAGAGAGAGGGGCATTCCCTTCGTTTTCCTCACCAACAACTCATCCCACGGCAGGGGATTCTATCTTCGTAGACTGGAGAGGATGGGGTTCGACGTTTCCTTAGAGAACATTCTCACCTCCACCACGGCCACCGTAAGATATCTCAGGTCTGTCCATCCCGGGAGGAGCGTATATCCTGTGGGCGTAGACGACTTCGTGTGCGAGATCTCCGAGGCGGGCATAGAGATAGACGACGAGGACCCCGACATAGTCCTGTTGGCCTTTGATACATCGATAACCTATGGGAAGATCAACAAAGCGTATCGCTTCCTGAAGGGCGGTGCCGGGTTCGTGGCGACGCACCCGGACGATCTGTGCCCCACAGAGCAAGGTTATGATATCGACATCGGCCCGTTTATAAGGATGTTCGAGTCCATGACGGGAGCAGTGGCCGAGGTGGTCGGCAAGCCCAGCAGGCGGATGCTGGAGATGGCTGCGGAGGAGATGGGCGTAAGACTAAGCGAAGTGGTCATGGTGGGCGATCGCCTCTATACGGACATGAGGATGGCGGCGAACGCGGGGACCAGATCAGTGCTCGTGCTCTCGGGCGAGGCAACGGGAGAGGAGCTCAAGGCCTCCGGTCTCGCACCGACAGCGGTGGTGGGCTCTGTGGCGGAGATACCCGCGTTGATAGAGAAATCCGCACTGTAGAAGAGCCAGCAGGGGATTCCTTTAAGAACATATTTATATGTTTTTTCACGATGACATACCCGCCTGCGAAAGCGGGAAATGGGATGCAATAGGGGCCGAGCTCCGAACTGTCCCCCAAAAGGGGTGCACAAGTGTACTTAAAACAGGTTGAGCTAGAGAATTTCAAGTCCTTCGGGGGCAAGATGACGATACCCCTGGTCGAGGGATACATAGCTGTGACTGGGCCGAACGGTTCGGGCAAGTCCAATATAACGGACGCTATCATGTTCGTTCTGGGGCCGAAGAGTTCCAAGGCCATCAGGGCGGGTAGGCTGACCGATCTGATCTTCGACGGCGGCAAGAGCAAGAACCGGGCCGATCATACAAAGGTCTCCCTGATATTCGACAATACGGACCGCATGATCTCATGGGATTCCGACACAGTGAAGCTTACCAGGCTGGTCAGGTTCGCCTCGGACGGGGAGAATTACAATTCCTATTTTTATGTAAATGATCAGAAATCGTCCATGAGCGAGTTCGACAGCCTTCTAACCAGGGCCAGGATCAGTGCCGACGGCTACAACATGGTGCAACAGGGGGACGTCACGAGGATCGTCACCATGGGCAACATCGAGAGAAGGCGCGTCGTCGACTCCATATCGGGCATAGCCAGCTATGACGAGGACATATCCAAGGCTGCCAATGAGAGGCAGGAGGCGGAGATGAACCTGGAGCGCATAAGCATAGTCATCGGTGAGCTCGAGAGGCAGTTGGAACAGCTCGAGAAGGATATGGAGTCCGCAAAGAAGTATCTGGAGTCCCAGCGCCGCATGGAGATGGCGAAGGCTCAGTCCGTGCACAGGCAGCTGGAGACCGCAGAGACGGATCTGGAGTACACGAAGGAGCAGATAGCCTCCCATGAGAACGAGATATCCGACCTGAGAGACAAGAGAGAAGAGCTCAGGAAGAGGATAGGGGAGCTGGAAGGAGAGATAAAGGACAAAGAGGCCGAGATAGAGGCCCAGGTAGGTCCCGAGTACCGGGCCCTTAAGGATAAGATCGAATCCGTCAAGATAGCCATGGCGACATTTGCCGACCGTATGGAGAGGGCGTCCGACGATAAGAGCGAGCAGGAGGAGGCCCTGAATATGGCCAATCAGATGCTCGCAGAAGCCGGGAAGAGCGTTGAATCCTGTGTCCGGGAGATAGAGGATAACGATATTGCCCTGAAGGCCAAGAGCGGGGAGCTGAAGGCGGCTAAGGCCGAGGCGGCCCGGATAAGCGAGGAGATGAGCAGCAAGGGCGGGGAGCATACAGAGCTCCAGGAGAGGCTGGTCAAGATCGAGAAGGCCATAGACGAGAAAGGGGCCGCAGAGCACAAGATCAGCATCGATGCGGCCACGGCCGCCACGGCGGAAGAGGAGGCATCTCGGACCCTGGCGTCCCTCGAGGAGCAGGCCAACGGCGTGGGCTTTGAGATAAAGGACTGCGAGTGGAGCATCAAGAAGGCGAAGGAGGATGCCGGCCCGGTCTCCGACGTAAAGACATTCACCGAGAAGATATTGGCTGCTAAGAGAGAGGAATCTGAGCTCGAAAAGCAGGAGGCCGACCTCAACAGCGCCATACAAAGGATAAGCGAGGAGTACAACAGCCTGCTGGCGGAGAAGAAGGTCACCGAAAGGGTATCCAGAGGTGCCAACGCGGTGATGGCCGTTCTCGAAATGAGGGACAAGGGGGCGCTGAAGGGCATACACGGTACGATAATGGAGCTAGGGACCGTGGACCCGGAGTATGAGACTGCATTGTCCATAGCCGCAGGCGGAAAGATGCAGGCCATAGTGGTGGACGACGACCAGGTGGCCGCCGATGCCATAGCTGTCCTGAAGAAGGGCAATCTGGGGAGGGCGACGTTCCTTCCCCTTAACAAGATGATGGACGGCAAGCCCAGGGCCAAGGCCATAATGTCCGTCAAGGATTCCGAGGGGTACGCCATTGATCTGGTGGATTTCGACGAGAAGTACAGATCCGCATTCTGGTACGTGTTCGGGGACACGCTGGTGGTCAGGAACATGGACCAGGGGAGGCGTCTCATGGGAGGCATAAGGATCGTTACCATGGACGGCGACCTGATAGAGGCCTCCGGGGCCATGGTGGGCGGGGCCGTCAGCAAGCAGGCCACCCTAAGGTTCGGAACAACATCACAATCGAGGCTGGATACGGTATCCGCGGAGCTCAGGGCGGCCAATGAGTCCCTGGATGCGCTGCGCATCAAGATGAGGTCTCTGCGCGACAGCATCCGTGAGATGGACAATCAGATGAGGTCCGTCAACGCGGGCAGCATGGAGCTCCAAAGCAAGCTTGGAAAGCTGGAAGCGCAGCTGAAGGAGCTCAACGACAAGAGGAAGCGCTTGACCGCCGAGGAAGGGGTGAAGAGGGATGCCCTGTCCAAGGCCAAAGAGGCCAATCTCAAGGCCGCTTCCGAGCTGGCGAAAGCCGCATCGGAACTCGAGGCACTGAGAACGGAGCGCACCGCCATAAGGGACCGCATAGCCGAGATAGCCCCGGCTGAGATGCAGGAGAGGATCCAGAGGATAAGGGACTCGGTGTACGAGCTGACGAACCAAGTGTCCGAGCTCACCACAGAGAAGGCCACGCTGGCAGCCGAGAAGTCAGGTCACGACAGCCACCTATCATCGATTAAGACTGAGATAGTCAAGATCAACAAGAAGATAGAGCTGGACTCCGAGGCGATACAGAAGGCGTCCGAGGAGAATGACAAGAAGAGAGTAGAGCTGAACGCTCTGAGGATAATCGAGACCGAGATGGAGAGCGGCATAAAGGACCTGCGCGACTCCAAGGACGCTCTTCTGGAGAGCAAGATCAAGGCGGAGGGGCAGAGGGACAACGTCTCTGAGAAGATAGAGACGAAGACCTCCTTCAAGCTGAGCCTGGAGGCCAAGGTCGCGATAACAGAGGAGAGCATCCGTCAATTGAGGGAGGAGGTCTCCCAGATAGGGTTCGAGGTGGAGCGCCCCATACCTTCGGAGGAAGAGCTGCGCCGAACGATAAAATCATGCGAGAGCATAATGGCGCGGATGGGACAGGTCAATCTGCGTGCCATCGAGGATTATGACGACAGGAAGGCCAGATACGACAGTCTGAAGGCGGATGTGGAGAGGCTCAACGCTCAGATCATGGAGCTGAACGATCTGGTCGCGTCTCTGAACTCCGAGAAGAAGGGTCTGTTCATGAAGTCATACGAGGGCATAGACGGCAATTTCAGGAAGATTTACTCTGAACTCTCGGGAGGGGGAGAGGCCTTCATGAAGCTGGAGGACGAGGAAGACCCGTTCCAGGGCGGATTGGAGATAAACGCCAAGCCCAAGAACGGGAAGCTGCTCAGACTGGAAGCCTTGTCGGGAGGTGAGAAGTCCCTTACCGCACTGGCGTTCATATTCGCCATACAGGAGCACCAGCCGTCGCCGTTCTACGTTCTCGACGAGGTGGACATGTTCCTTGACTCCGTCAACGCGGAGATGGTCGCCACCCGTATAAGGAAGAGCGCGGAGACAGCGCAGTTCCTGCAGGTCTCCCTCAGGAAGGTGACCCTGGCCATGGCCCAGCACCTGATCGGGGTTATGAGGCAGCCCAACGGGTACAGCAAGATAATAATACAGCCGGACTTCGAAGAGGTCTCCAGGTATGAGAGCGAGGCCCTGGCACAGAAGCAAGAGGCAAAGGAAGAGGAGGGATGAGATATGAATGGGGATGCACAGGCGAGCGACGCGATCCAGCAGCACCTTGTTTACCACAAGGCACTGATAGATGACAACGTCGGGAATGAGAGGGTGAACAGGTACATCAGGATCCTGGGGGAGAGCGACAGCATGAGGCTGGAGGATCCTACGGACGAGGCGATAAGATCGATATTCAGTCTCGTGTTCGAGAACCACCTGGATCCTTGGGAGATAGACCTGCACGAGTTCGTGAGGCTCTATTCATCCAAGATAAGAAAGAATGATTACGACATGATAGTCGCCGGCAAGCTGGTGCTCATGGCGTGGAAGATACTCAGGATGCAGTCCGACAGGACGAGGGAGGTGTCCGAGTGCATGGATAACACGGACGATATCCTCTTCGAGACGGACGCGGACCTCTTCTCCGACGAGCTCTTCATCCCCTCTGTTCCTTCTGTGAGCCTTTCTCCTGCGATCCGCAGGGAGCCTGTGAGGCAGGTTACTATGATGGAGCTTCTGGATGCCTTTGAGGACGCCCGTGAGGAGATAGAGATATCCGTTGAGAGGGAGCGACTTAAGCTGGAGCTCAGGGCGAAGGAGCCCAGGAAGTTCGAGAACAAGGCCCACGACGAGGACGATGAGAGGGACGTCGAGGTTGTTTACGAGAAGATACAGAAGCTTGGAGCCGGCGAGATGCTGCTGAGAGACCTGTACACGGCCGACATCCTGGTGAACATAAAGATCTTCCTTGCGGTGCTGCATCTGGTAAGGGACGGCAAGCTTACTGTCAGGCAGGATGTTCTTCCATACGGGGATGTGTTCATAGAGCTCAAGGTCGACTGGGCTGCAGGCACAGTCGAGGACGCGTCTCCGGAGACCGTCATACGCGAGGCGGTGATCTGAGATGGACTCGAAGGGCGCCGTAGAGGCGGCACTCTTCTCGTCCTCTCATCCTTTGAGGGTCAGGGAGATCGCCGACAAGACCGGGCTGTCCGACCAGACGGTCAGGAAGGCCCTGGCAGATCTGGCGGAGGACTACGATACCGTAGGCTCCGCCGTGATGGTCTCCAAGATCAACTCGATGTACTCCCTTCGGCTGAGGGACGAGTACAGCCATTTCACTGACAGATTCTCGGAGATGGAGATACCGCCCGGCACGATGAAGACACTGTCTACCATAGCCTATAACCAGCCCGTGCTGCAGTCCGAATTGTTCCGGGCACGGGGTGTCAGGACCTACGATGATGTGAGAGAGCTGATGGGCATAGGATTGGTGGCCGGCAAGAAGATAGGTCAGACCCTGGAGCTGACAACCACCAAGAAGTTTGCGGAGTATTTCGGCATAGAAGGCGGCAGGATCCAAGATGTCAAGGCCTGGATAGAGAAGAACCAGGGCCGCTGATCAGGGGAAGCTGAAAAATCCTTTTGGAAACCTTTAAATCGTACTCCGTTTGTAGCCGAGACGATACACATGGTCATGCCGCTCGCACTATTGGAGAAATCTTTGGATAAGAAAGTGTCCCTGCTTTTGAAGGACGGAAGGATTCTCGAGGGGAAGCTCACAGGCTACGACGAGTTCATGAACATGGTCATCGACGATACCGTGGAGAGCTTCCAGGAAGCCGAAGGAAGGCGCCTGGGAGTGGTCGTTCTTCGCGGCAACAATGTGGTCAGCATATCAATACTCTGATCTTTGGCTATAGAGCGGTGCCATAACCTATTTACCCATGCAACGGGTCTGCCGCTGGTGGCCATGTCTCTCATAGATAGGCTTGACGGCGCGTCCAGCAAACGAAGGGTCAAACGATTCTGGCTGATACTCGTAATTCTAATATTCTTAATCTTAATCATATTGCCGTCGATCTACGTTCTTTTCGAGGCGGTTTCCCAATGGGGATCGATAAACGAGGTGGTCTCTGACTCCGGGAAGATGGCCGTGATATGGGGTGCTGTAGGCAACTCATTCAGCATTGCATTCATTGTCACGATCATCGACATAATCGTGGGAATACCCATGGCATGGCTGATGGTCAGGAAGAACTTTCCCGGAAAGAGGTTCGTGGACACTCTGATCGATATGCCCCTGGCATTTCCCACGGCCGCCCTGGGATTCTCGGTGGCCATCTTCTGGGGCATACCTCAGGGACTGGACGTCCCCGGTCTGGGGATAGTTGTCAGCCCCTATGTCCTTGTCATTCTCCTTCATTTGATATTCACATATCCTTACATGGTGAGGACCCTGTCCGGAATATTGGAGCAGCTGGATCCGAACTTCGAGACTGCCGGTATGACCCTGGGCGCATCCAGGTTCACGGCTGTGAGGACGATAACACTGCCCCTCTTCAGAGCGGGACTGGTGACAGGATTCATACTTTGCTTCGCCAGGTCACTCAGCGAGACCGGAGGCACATACATTGCCCTGAACCTGATAGGCAAGCAGAGCGCGTTCTTCACAGGTCCCACCTTCATCAGCGATCTGAAGAATCAGGCCGGATCCGAAGCGGCCATGCCTGAGCTGATCCTTATCAGCGTCCTTCTTATCGTGTTCGCGCTTCTCATGCTCTTCGTCGCGAAATTGATGATGGACAAGGTGAAGATCCCCTGGTCCAAAGTCTGGCCGAAATTCGAGAGAAGGATCAGCCGGGGCCTGGCAGTAAAGATGAGGAACGGTCTGTCTTCCTTCTTCCTCGCCCTTTTCATAATAATCCCTTCTTTCTTCATATTCTCCTTCCTCCTTATCGAAGGGCCGCTTCCGGACATGGCGGGGCTGTTCAAGGCCATGGGCATATCTTTCTTGGTGGCGGGTGCGGCCACGATGTTCGACATAATCTTCGGCATACCGATGGCCCTCTACATAGCCAGGAACAAGGACAAGGGCTTAGGAAAGGCCTTGGATATGCTTGTGAACGTTCCTCTCATAATACCGACGACCGCCTTGGGGCTGTCCCTGTACCTTTTCTGGTCCAGCGCATCCCTGCCGGGACTGGTGTTGGTGATACTGGGCCATATATCGTTCACTTATCCTCTGGTGGTCAGGAACGTCATAGGCGCCGTAGAGGAGGTCGACCCGTCCTATGAGGAGATAGCGAAGACTCTGGGCGCCAAGCCCTTCCAGGCATTCAGGAAGGTACTCCTACCCGTGATACAGTCCTCCGTTCTGGCAGGAGCTATCCTGGCGTTCACCAGGAGTCTGGGAGAGACCGGGGCTACCATAGCGATAGACCCGACCATCAACACTGTCCCAATCTACATCGTCAATCTGATAAACAAGTTTAGGGATTTGAATAACCCGGATTACGTTTACCAGGCGGCCGTGGCATCCATCACACTGACCGCCGTCTGCTTCGTGATGATGGTGGCCGTGAAGTACGTTACGCGCAGGAAGCTGGGAGGCCGGGGTCATGACTGAGATAAGGCTTGACGGTCTGAAGAAGAGGTTCGGTTCGGACATGGCGGCCGACGGCACAGATCTCACCGTGGAGTCGGGGGAGTACCTATGCATTCTCGGCCCTACCGGCGCCGGCAAGACCACGCTCATGAGGATGATCTGTGGCCTGACCGAGCCGGACGAGGGAAGGGTGTTCTTCGGTGACCAGGACGTGACGTATCTGGACACCGCTGAGAGAGGCGCCACTATGCTGTCGCAGACCTACGCCCTCTTCCCCAATATGAGAGTGAAGGAGAACGTGCTTTTCGGTTCATGGATAAAGGGCTGGCCAGAAGAGGAAAGCCAGCAGCTTGCCCGGAACATACTTTCGATGATGCACATGGAATCCAGGTCCAAGGCGTATCCCGATGAGCTATCGGGGGGGCAGCAGCAGAGGATAGCCCTGGCGAGGGCATTGGCTTCGGGTTCCAGGGTGCTCCTCCTCGACGAACCGCTCAGAGCCCTGGACGCCCGTCTCAGGCTCGAGCTGAGAAAGGACCTCAAAGGGATGGTGAAAGCCATGGGACTGACGGCCATCCATGTCACCCACGATCAGGATGAGGCATTGGAGATGGCGGACAGGATAGCGGTCCTGCGCGCAGGGAGGATAATACAGGTGGGCACACCCAAGGAGGTGTTCGAGGACCCGAAGACGCCTTTCGTGGCGAACTTCGTCGGCAGATCCAATATGATACAGTGCAGGGTCGTCCAGTCGGCGGAAGGGAAGGTTGTCCTCGAGAATGAGGGCGGATTGAGGATGGAGGCCAAGGACGGAGGCCAGCCTCCGGGAACGGAGGTCCTCATGGCCGTCAAGGTAGGCAACACGAAGATATCCACCAAGCTCCCCGGGTACTTCGAGGGCAGGGTGGAGAAGATACTCTACGAAGGGGCCACGATAACGGCGGAGGTAATGGTCAAAGGCCTAGGGCTGGTGTATTCCAAGCTGCCTAACAGGAAATTCGATGACTTCCGGGAAGGGAACACGGTATCGGTCAATTGGAGCCCGGAGAAGGCCAGGGTCTTCGATATACCGGAGGGCGGGATAGAGTACGAGATAAGGGTGGACTGAATGCCGCATGTAAGACTTGAGAACATAACGATGAGATTCGGTGACATAACCGCCGTCAGGGACATCGACCTGGAGATCCGGAATGGCGAGTACGTGACCATATTGGGCCCCTCAGGATGCGGCAAAACAACATTGATAAAGATAGTCGCCGGCATATTGCGTCCGACAGAAGGCAGACTATTCGTGGACGGGAAGGATGTGACCGATGTCCCTCTGGAGGACAGGGACACAGGCTACGTGTTCCAGAATATCGCCCTTTTCCCCCATATGACCATACGCGGGAATGCGGAGTACGGACCCAAAGTGCACTCCCTTGAAGGGGGGGAGGCTGAGGCGACGGCGCAGGAGTACCTTATGCTTGTTGATATGCTGGATAAGGCCGGTCACTTTCCCAGGGAGCTCTCCGGAGGGGACCAGCAGAAGGCCGCGCTCGCCAGAGCACTGGCGTCCGGCTCCAGGATGCTGATGCTGGACGAGCCCCTTTCCGCCTTGGATGCCAGGGTGCGCATGGAACTGAGATATGAGATAAGGCGCATAGTGAAGCGTTTGGGAATAACCGTCCTGCACGTGACCCACGATCAGGAAGAGGCGATGTCCGTTTCTGACAGGATAATCCTGATGCGTAAAGGGAAGATATTCGAGACCGGCACACCTCTGGAGATGTACAGATCTCCGAAAAGCATATTCGCCGCGTACTTCATAGGTGAAACGAATCTCATGGAGTGCACTGTGGAGAGCAAGAGGAAAGAAGGAGGCGTGATACTGAGACTAAGGAACGATGTTCTGGTCAATGTATCGAAGTCCAAGGCGAATGTGGGAGACATAGCCATCCTCTCGGTGCGCCCGGAACATGTGTATACGGCGACGGACGGGCTCAGGGCGCAGGTGAGGGACGTCGTGTTCATGGGAACATACTGGCGTGTGAGAACGGAAGCGGAATCCCAGGATTACGTGGACTATAACATACCAGCGGATTCGGAAGTGCCAGAGACAGGGGAACAGGTTTATTTGGTATTCAATAAGAAGGCCTCTAGGGTGTTCAAGAGGCCCAAGGAAGGATTGACGGAGGCGATTAAGCTTGAGTGATATGAAAGATATGCTGGAATGGTTCTCCAAGAGAACCAGCGGAGTGGTGCAGAAGGGGAGCAGGAGCCACGGCCTGATAGTACTAGATACGGTGGTAGAGCTGGAGAAGGCTCTGAAAGCGATGTCGGACGGGGACAAGCAGACCGCCCTCAAGTGCTTGGACAGAGTCATACTCAATGAAAGGGAGGCTGACCGCATCGAGGACTCCCTATGCAGGGAGATAGTCGAAGGATCCCTGAAGAGCCAGGAGAGGGAAGATCTCCTTCACCTGATCAAGAAGACCGACAAGATCTCGGACAAGGCCAATGAAGCTGGCCTCTACACACAACTGATCATCGAGACCGAGACAGAGGTCCCCAAGTACTTGTGGGATGCCGCCAAGCAGACGGCCTCCGAGCTTGTGCTGTCCGTCAGGCTATTGGTAATGGCCTTCGAGAACATGGGTAAGAACAAGGAAGAGGTCAAAAGGCACATCGGCTCAATAAATGATCAGGAACGCCTCGTAGATCAGATGGACTATGCCAACTTCAGGAGGATACTCCTATCCGATATGGACCATAAGGGGATACTGTTAATGCGCGGTCTTACCGAGTCGTTGGAGAAGGCGGCGGATGCCTGCAACTCTTGCGCTGAGACCTTGGCAGTGCTGATCATAGCCAGAGGGACATAATATGGCAAATAGGCTGTTCGGCACCAATGGTGTGCGCGGGATAATCAACGAGGATATGACCTCGGAGCTGGGGCTGCGTTTAGGGAAGGCCATAGGCGAATTCTTCGGAGGGAGCGTGGCCATAGCCTCGGACACCAGAGTATCCGGCGATATGATAAAATCTGCCGTGTCAGCCGGCCTGATGGCGGTGGGGTGCAGGGTGCTGGACCTGGGAACGATACCGACTCCGGCGATACAGTACTTCGTGAAGACCCACGATCACGTTTCCGGAGGGGTGATGATAACCGCATCCCACAATCCCCCGGAGTTCAACGGCATAAAATGCATTGCTGCCGACGGCACGGAGCTGCATCGTTCTGACGAGGAGCAGATCGAGGGGAAATACGAGGAGGATGTTCCGTGCAAGCCCTGGAGCGAGGTTGGCACGAGGGATGAGGTGCTTGGTGCCGCCGATTCATACGTAGATGCGATAGTATCTCTGGTGGACACAGAGAAGATAAGGTCCGCCAATCTGGTAGCGGTGCTGGATTGCGCCAACGGCGCATCCTACTACACGGCGCCATTGCTCCTGAGCAAGCTGAACGTGAGAGCGATAACGATCAATGCTAACCCCCAAGGGGAGTTTCCCGGCCACCCCAGCGAGCCCACGGAAGAGAATCTGGCCACTCTTATCGAGATCACCAAGTACGCCAATGCCAACATCGGGATAGCCCATGACGGCGATGCGGACAGGACTGTGTTCATAACAGATCAAGGCCAATTCGTCAGTGGCGACAAGAGCCTGGCACTAATGGCGGAGATGGCCGTATCCAAAAAAGGAGGGGGTAAGGTCGTCACTCCCGTCAGCTCATCTTCCATGGTCGAGGACGTGGTCGTCAGGGCAGGCGGAGAAGTGATATACACAGCCGTCGGGTCCCCGGTCGTTGCCAGGAAGATGATCGATACCGATGCGATATTCGGAGGGGAGGAGAACGGCGGTTTGATCTTCCCGGAGCAGCAATACTGCAGGGACGGAGCTATGACGGCTGCCAAGATGCTGGAGTACATAGCCAAGAACGGCTCTCTCCAGGACGGGATCGATTCGCTGCCTGCTTATTTCACCGACAAGAGGAAACTAGAGTGCCCGGCAGAGAAGAGGGAGGCCCTCATGGAGCATCTGAAAGGGATCAACGCTTCCAGGAGAACAGATTCCACCGATGGCCTTAAGATAATCTATCCGGACGGATGGGCTCTTCTCAGACCTTCTGGCACAGAGCAGATATTCAGGATATACTCGGAAGCGAAGGATGCGGAGACGGCAGAGAAGAGAGGGGCTTACTACGAGGATATCGTAAAGGATTTCCTCAAGACTCGCAAGACTTGACCGCGATGACCTCCTTGATCATCCTGGCCGCAAGTATTGAAGTTGTCCCGCTGGGGTCGGCCGGAGGGCAGACCTCTGTGACGTCGAAACCTACGAGGCGGTCACCCATCAGGTTTATGGCCTTCTTGACGTCCATGGGTGTCAGGCCGAAAGGTTCCGGCGTGCCTGTGCCGGGAGCGTAAGCGGGATCGATACCGTCGATGTCAAGAGTCAGGTAGATTCCGTCACATTTGACGCTCTCCATGGCCTTCTTCACGGCCCTCTCGATCCCATTCTCCATTATCTCATATGAATCTATGAATCTGACCGGGTCGTCCCTGTCGAGCTCCTCTTCAGAAACCGATCTGACGCCCAGAACGAAAACATTATCCAGACCAAGATGTTCCGCCGCTCTGCGCGTTATGCAGGCGTGGCTCTCTTTGCATCCGAGATACTCGTCCCGGGAGTCCAGATGAGCGTCGATGGATATCAGGGCGATGCTCTTCTCTTTGAAGCAGCGGATTATTGGGATGTTCACGGAATGCTCGCCGCCCATGGCTATTGTGAATTTCCTATCCCGTATGGCAGGGCCCATTACGAACCCGACCTCATCCATCATATCGCTGGAGAGGAGAAAATCGTCGCAGTCCCCATAATCATACAAAGTGGCATCGTATCTGCCGTGCTCGTAATGGTTTCTTTCGAAATTATATGAAGCGCGCCTTATGGCGGCAGGTGCTTCCCTGGCCCCGGATCTGAAGCTTGCGGTTCTGTCGAAAGGTATGCCGTACAGGCAGAAATCCGCATCGTTGTAGGATGCATCGGCATCTGCGAAGGAGGTACCCTGCGGCATCTCACATCAGCTTCATTCTGTCCATGGCCACGAGGTACATTATCTCGCCGCCCTCTTCCAGAACGGACTCGTGGTCCGCATTGATGGCCATGGTGAAAGTCTCGAATGTTTCCAGGTCCATGATCTGGACTTCTTCGCCGTGTATGGCGAGGACCTGGCCCTTCCTCTTGTCGATGATGGGGACCTGGACTTTCGTGCTGACAGGGCCCACGAGAGATTTCTTAGAGCCGCTGAAAATGCTCACGGCGTCGATGTTGGCCTTGGCGGACCCGTGCTTTCCGGGCTTGGAAGTAGATATCGAGACTATCTTACATGGCTCGTCATCGATGTTAACGTACCTTCCAACTTTCAGTTCCCTTATCTCTTTTGCTTCCCAATCTCCACCGGCCATATGATTCCCTCTCAGCTTTCATTCAGATCGGGACAGCTCCCGTCTATATGCGTGCCCTATTGGCGTCAAGCTTATAATTATTTCTTGGATGGCCTGTCGTTAACGCGTCTGCCCGAGGTCTTCATGGGGCGTTTTCCCCTCCCTTCTTTGGGCGCGGCCCTCTTCGGAGGCTCAGGATATCTGCGTTTTACGTCCGCCACTCTCTTCTCGAATTCGCTTACGAGAATATCTCCTTTGTATTCGCCGTCGCAGCTGTCTATCTTCGCCGCTATGAGAGCCTTGCCGGCCAGGGATCTGGCTATTTTACCTCTTTGCCAATATGGGGCGGTGTGCACGGAAGGATGCTGATAGAGCACTCCGTGCTTGGGGGGGCGCTTACCAGATTTGAGATGCCTGAACATGGCCTTCTCGGCACCCATCAGCTGCACTGTGGAGGAAGGCAGCGAGGCCAGTCTCCCCAGCCCTCCGGCCAGGGAGATAAGCCTTGCGGACAGGGGGCCGCCCAGCAACGCGCACATATTGGGACACGACCTCTCCACGATCTCCGAGATGTAATCTTCGGTCCTCTCCCTGCTCATGTAGACTGAGCAAAGCGTGCCCGCCAGGTCCCTTACGGCCAGAATATCCTCAGAGTCCATATCGGAGCCGATGGACTCCAGGTCCAGTTCCAATGCGGATATAACAGACTCTCTGTCTCCGTGATCGCTTATGACTCTGGCATAGCGTTCGTCCTTGGCATAGTCCGCCAGTTCCGGGAAGTGCATGCCGTACCACTCGTGGAGCCTCTCGCTCATGAGGTTGGCGGTCTCTATCAGATCGTCAAGGCTTCTTATCGCCTGGACAAGGTTCCTGTCTCGGGGGATAGGTTCGGAGGTCCTGAGCTTGGCCAGACCCATCATGGCCTCATGCATCAGTTCAGTTGTGTATCCGAAGGATTCTGCCTTTATGAATGAGGAATCGAAGAACGCGGGCTTTCCGAGCTCAGATTGCCTCCTTTCAGAGACTTCCAGTTTCTCACGTCCATGTGCCAGATCCCTCTCTTCCTGAAGGAGGCCACCTCTCTGCATGACTGCCAGCTTCTCGGATATTGTCGCCGCATTCTTCGGCATCAGGCGCTTATCCAGTATCCTCCCGCCATCGCAGAGGAACACTCCGAACCATTTTGTTACAAGTATCATGGTGTATCACCAGTTATCTTCCTGATCTCCGCTTCCGATAATCTGTCTGCTCCTTCCGTGAGGATCTGCAGACTGGCTTGGAATTCAAGTTCCTCCATACGATTGTACGCTTCGGTCAGGTCCTTACCCTGGGTCAGCGCTCCGTGTCGGGCCATGGTCATGGCCATATGGGTGTGCTCTTTTCTGATAGCCTCCACAAGTTCTGCAGAACCGGGCGTGTGATATCCGATCATCGGCACTTCTCCTAAAAGTATTACGCCCTCGGGTGTAAGGTCGCAGTCGACCTTCTCTCCTCTGACGGCCAAGACCGTGCAGTAAAGGGGATGACAATGGACCACTGCATTGACGGAGGGATTGGAATCATAAAGAGCCAGGTGGAAGAATCTTTCTATGGAGGGGTTGCCCCCGTCAAGGGATATCCCATCCCTGTCGATCCTGACAATGTCCTTCTCGGTCAGAATGCCCTTGTTCTTTCCGGACGGAGTTATGAGGAAAGTCCCATCGTCCATCCTCACGCTGACGTTGCCCCCCGCGGAGACCGTCAGCTTCCGGTCGTAGAGCATCCTGCACACACGGACCAATTCGATTCTTCCATCTGGCTCATTCATTTCAGCACCTTCTGTATCTCACCGGGCTTCAGTATTCCCTTTTCGGTTATGAATCCGGTGACGTATTTCGCCGGTGTCATATCGAATGATGGATTCAGAGCCTTCGCCCCCTCGGGTGCGATCCTGATGCCGGATACCATTGTTATCTCCTCTTGGGAGCGGTATTCTATTTTTATGTCCTCTCCGCGCAGAGTCTTGAAATCGAATGTGGATATTGGGGCCGCAACGTAGAATGGGACTCCGAGCTCTTTGGCCAGCACAGCCTTTTCGAATGTCCCTATCTTGTTGGCGAAATCGCCATTGGCCGCTATGCGGTCCGCTCCGAGTATTACAAGGTCGACGCCGTCCCTCAGGAAGTGTCCCGAGGCGCCGTCGGGTATTATGGCGTGATCTATGTCCTCCTGCAGAAGCTCCCAGGAGGTCAGCTGCATTCCCTGAAGACGCGGTCTCGTTTCCGATACGTATACGAAGAAGCTTTTTCCTTTATCATGGGCTGCCCTGATTGGGGCGAGAGCTGTGCCGACATCAACCGTTGCAAGCGCTCCTGCGTTGCAGTGCGTCATGACCTTCGCTCCATCCTTTATGAGCGGCTCCCCGTGCCTGCCTATAGCCAGGCATTTGTCGATGATGGTCTGTGCATATGCATCCGCCGCCACAACGGGATCTGTGCCGTCCTTCAGGGCCCGGATCATATGGTCGACAGCGTAGAACAGATCATATGCCGTTGGCCTCGCCGCCTTTATTTCCGCCGCAGCTCTTCCGAGATCATCTCCCCTGAGAGCAGCCAAGCACATACCGTAGGCTGCCGTGGCACCTATGGAAGGTGCCCCCCGGGTGGTCATGTTGCTAATCGATTCGGCCACATCACGATAGTTGTCGAAGGAGACAAATTCCAATCTGTCGGGCAGTCTTCTTTGATCTATCATCATAACCCGGCCGCCCTCGAACCAGACAGCCTTCACGTTCCGCACGCCGTTCTCCGTTTTCGCCTTCATTCGCAAACCCGGATGTTGACGGCCTTCTTACGATTAATTGATATCGTTCTATGTGCGTCGGCAATCTTTATAACGTGGCGAATGAGTATGTTGGCTGTGTCGAAAAGCAACATGTCCCACTCCGGTTTTGATATTTACTCGACCGTTGTGAACGGAAAACCGGAGCTGGTGCAGGTTTCCGAGCCTCTGCACCAGAGCATTCTGCAAAATCTTTCCGAGAGGAACATGTCGTCGTCAGAGATATCGGAGGCGACAGGGAAAGCGCAATCCACACTCTCCGTGCATTTGGACTCTCTCGTATCCCGGGGTCTGATAAAATCTCAGCCCGATGCCAATGACAGCAGGAGGAAGATATTCTCCGTGTCGTCCACAAAGGTTGCGTACTCCACGGAGGCATCGAAGGAAGGGATAGGCGTATTCTATGACATGGTGAATGAAACGGTCAAATGCGCACCGGAGGTTTATTACAAGACCTTCCTGCGCACGTTTTTGGTGGAGTGCGAGGCTTACGGGATGCACATAGGACCAGCCCTGGAGAAGATAGGCGAGGCCATGGCGGTCAGAATGGCGTCCGAGATCCCGCCGGGCAAGCTGGAGGATGTTATATCATTTGTTCAGGATTTCTATGAGAAGAACGGGATGGGAGAGGTGTGTATCTACACGTTCCTTCCGCTGACGATCATAATCAGGGATACGGAGACATATCCCTTTAAGATAAACTCCATAGCCCAGTTCAGTCACGGCCTCTTCAGGAGAATTCTGTCTGAGACAATGGGAAGGGCCTACGTCATAACGAAGAGAGAGACTTTCGGTGCAGATAATAACTATTATAAGTTCATTATAGAGCTCAAAGAGTGAAGGTCAGAAGCACACCGCTGCCTAGGATCTCGTTGCTCTCCAGCGTCATTTTCTTCAATATAGCCAGATCTCCGTCTGCCGGTGTGGGGGAGGTTCTGCCTCCGATCACGCAGGACCCCACGAACACTGTGTACTTGTTCACAAGGCCTGCCCTGAAGAATCCGGCTATGGTCTCCCCGCCCCCCTCAACAAGTATGCTGTCTATGCCCATATCCTCAAGGGCTTCCAGCATGATGTTGAGATCAAGAGGGTCCCCCGCCCGCACTATCTCTTCTGCGTCCCATTCTCTGTCGCAGGAGGATGAGGTGACCATCACAGTCGGAGCCCTCTCGTCGAGCACCAGTGCATCATCGGGTGTCCTTCCGTGTGGGTCGATGACAATGCGCACGGGATTGTCGTCGTAGCTGAGGCCCTTCACAGTCAGGTGAGGGTTGTCGGAGATCACGGTCCCTACCCCGACCAGGATGGAGTCGTACTCCTTTCTCAGATCCCGTACTCTGACCATATCTTCTTCCGAAGAGATCCTCATCTGCTTCCTGTCGGGACCGGCGATCTTACCGTCGGCCGACATAGCGCAGTTCACATGAATGAAAGGGCTCATATCTTTCCCTCCGTGCTGACCGTGAAATTGTAGACGTTCTCTCTCCTCTCCACTCCGAAGCCAACATCGAGGAAGGTCTCCAAAGTGTCCATCTGGCTCAATAGGTGCCTGCTTATTCTGGAGACAGAGAAGACGCTGTCGCCGTCGGCCATGGCCATGTAAGGCAGCAGCTGGTCTGCCGTATTGACGTCCAGGGTGGCCCCAGACTTCATCTCTCTTATCAGGTCGTTGGCCGCGTCGGCGGCCGCATCCTTAGGAGAGCGGCCGCGTGCCGTTATCACGTTGCTGCCCAGGAAGCCCTTTTCATACTCGGCCACAAGACACAGGCCTGCGCCTTTGGATATGCCGGTGGTGCGCTCTATCTCTATCTCTGCGCCCCCGAAGGGCTCAAAAGGTCCGCTGCACCCGCTGATGAGCTGTTTTGTTATCCAATCCGGAAGGTTCTGGATGAAGCATATTCCGCGTATCTTCTTAAGTTCGCCCAGATCCGGCAGATCCAAGGGGCTTATCTTCTTCACAGGGTCCAGAAGAGCGGATACTCTTCCGCCGCCTTCCGGGAAGAATCCTCTTTCCAGGATCTCGGCGTCGACCTTTATTCCCATGCGATCCATGAGCGGGAAGAGGACCTGGTGGTACGTGTCGATCGGCGGCGCCCACATGACGTTCGTTCCTCCCGTTATGTTGATCTTGAGCGGTTTATCGGTTTTACTGCCTGCCAGGAGCATTGCCTGAAGAACAAGGCTGACGCTTCCGGCACTGCCTACGTCCGTATCGATGCTGTATCTCATCCCGTTGCCCGGCTTGAATGTCAGCTCTCTTGATCCGGGGGTGTTCCCGATGGCCTCAGATCCCGTCATCTCGGCCACGGCGCTGATCGCAGTGCAATGTTGCCTGGAGAGACCGTTCGTAGGTCTGTTCTCCCTTATTCTTGCGAGATGCACCTCTT
The DNA here is from genome assembly GCA_002502965.1 of Methanomassiliicoccaceae archaeon UBA381. Classification (GTDB taxonomy): domain Archaea; phylum Thermoplasmatota; class Thermoplasmata; order Methanomassiliicoccales; family Methanomethylophilaceae; genus RumEn-M2. Next base: position 78,723 of record DAQS01000004.1, on the reverse strand, counting down.
TGCCGGTAAGAGTGGACATGGCTACCGAGGTGCGGACCATCTGACCGCCGCCCTCGCCTTTAGAACAGTCTATCTCCAGCAAAATACCACCTTGCATTGGTTAAATGCGAACAGCCATAAAACCGTATTGAAAATGTAAGTGCGACCACCGGGATTTGAACCCGGGTTAGAGGCTTGGGAAGCCACTGTCCTAACCACTAGACTATAGTCGCAGGTTCTTCGAAAATCAGCTTCTAGTATTTTAATGATGGTTCAGGCCGTAACATGCCCCGTGCTCAGAGGCTATGCTGAATCGTTGTGTGGCATGTTTTTATAATCCTTCAATCATCAAGACGGGACGGGCCCGTGGTCTAGGGGTTATGACGTTGCCCTTACAAGGCGAAGATCGCCGGTTCAAATCCGGCCGGGCCCACCATCTTTTCTTGTCCTGCTCATTCGATCCCGAGAGCGAATCTGGCAGAGGCGGCCACATATGCGGATCCATCGTTCAGCATCCCCTTCATTATTTCATCCAGTTCCGGATCTGTCAGGGAGAGCTTGTTCCTGAGCCTCCCTGTTGCCCAGGCCGCCATGCCCTTAACGTCCCTGTCCCCGTCCTTCGCAAGCATTTTCAAGGCGGATATGCACCTTCCGTCCCCTATACCGGCACCGGCCACCTCCCCGATGCCCCATGCCACGCTCTCCCTGGTCTCAGGGTCCGTATCTGCGGTGAGAGAGATCAGTATATCAACGATCCTTGTATCAGGCACTTTGTTCTGTCCCATCTTGGCGACGCACCATGCCGCCTTCTTCCTGATCTCGGGAGATCCCAGGAATGTCAGCTGAAAAAGCTCGTCCAGGGCTTCTGACCTGTCCTTCTTCGCCCGCAGATCTGATTCAAGCTCTGCCAGCCAATCTTCCTCCTTCACCTCTATCACTTCTTTGCGGGGGGGAGCTCTTTGAAGAACTCGCAGTTCGGGTAATCATGATCGGGATCGCACATTTCGTAATTCTCCAGCTTGAGAACATCCAATCTGATCCTCTTCGCTTTGCAGCAGGCGCATCTGCCGTCTTTGGCCAGCCAGAGGCATTTCTTGTCAGTCATCGCCGACTCCCGTGAAAACAATACAGTTCGATCCTATCTGTTCGGCCCTGGACTTCGACAGCATCCCCAGTTCCAGCCATGCCGCGGAGACTACGCCTGAGGGCACCAGGCATGTTATGGTGCACGGGAAGCAAACCTCCGGGTCGAACACCCTGCTTCCATTCCTGTCCGTGACATCGCCGATCGAGAGCGTATCCCCCAGATTCTTGTAGTAATCTTTGACGTGGTCGCAGTTCGTCGCTATATGGACATTCAGGTTCCCGTCCTCTTTCGCGGTAACTTTGATCTTATGTTTCTTGTCGCAGAATTTCATGTCAACCAGAACAGTTCCCATGTTTATCGGTCTGAAATCCGATTACAAGTACTAAAACGGCGCACACGTGGCAGTTACCCGTCCCGGTGGAAGATCATCGTGTTCTCCCCCACTTTATCCGCCCGGGACCTGGACAGCATGCCCAGCTCCAGCCATGCGGCGTTCACGATCCCGAGGGGTGTCATGCATGTCATCGTGAGGGGCTCGGTGACCTTCGTATCGAAGACCCTGCTGCCTTCCTTGTCCGTCACGTCGTCTATCGAGAGCGTATCCCCCAGATTCTTGTAGTATGATCTGACGCTCTCGCAGTCCGTTTCTATGCGGAGATCCAGATCGCCGTCCTCCCTTTGGGTGACGGTTATCCTGCTCTTCTTATCGCAGAACCTCATATCAACGGTAACTGTCGCCATAGTCCCTTACGTATACTGAAGCGACCTAAAGAAATGATACCCCTCCTGTTTCCAAGAGGATGGTGGGCCCGGCCGGATTTGAACCGGCGACCTCCGCAATGTCAATGCGACGTCATAACCCCTAGACCACGAGCCCGGTATGGCGGAGATACTCTCCCCATTTTTATATGTTTTTACAAAGAACCACCAGCCACCAAAGTTTTGGGGTCGCAGAGAACATTTTAATCGGGGATACTATCCACAGGTCCATGGCGGAGATCAAACTGTTCACCAAGAACAACTGCGGTAAATGCGACTTCGTGAAAGAAAGGATGCCCGAGGGATTGGAAGTGGAGTATCATAACGTGGATACCACCGATGGTCTCGCAGAGGGAGCGTTCTACGAGGTCCTGGATAAGGGATTCCCCGTGCTGGTGGTCGACGATACCATAGTGGCCGAGGACGGCACCCCCGTACTCAAGAAGCTGCAGGAGATCGCCGGGCACAAATGATAACCCTGGGGATAGAGGGGACCGCCCACACTCTGGGCGTAGGCGTGACGGACACCGGAAGGAAGGTCCTGGCCAACGAATTGGATATGTTCAGGCCCGAGGAAGGAGGGCTGCATCCGAGAGAGGCGGCCAATCATCACGCGGACAAGGTGGCCGAGGTCATCCAGAAGGCGCTCTCGTCCGCAGGTGTATCCTTCGGGGACATTGATCTGATATCCTTTTCCAAAGGCCCGGGACTGGGGCCTTGCCTGAGGGTGGCTGCCACGGCGGCCAGAGCGCTGTCAGTCAGACTTGATGTGCCGATAGTCGGGGTCAATCACTGCATAGCCCACGTGGAGATAGGCAGAGCGGTCACCGACTGCCGGGACCCCGTCCTTCTGTACGCTTCCGGCGGCAATACTCAGGTGATCGCCTTCTCCAACGGCAGATACCGCATCTTCGGGGAGACGCTCGATGTCGGCATAGGGAATATGCTCGACAAGCTGGGGAGGGAGCTGGGTCTCGGATACTATGCAGGTCCGACGATAGAGAAGCTCGCTTCCAAGGGCGGGAAGCTGCTGGATCTGCCTTACTCAGTGAAAGGGATGGATGTTTCCTTCTCAGGCATAATGACGGCCGCCCTCGAGCAGCGGAGAAAGGGAGCATCCCTGGAGGACATAGCGTTCTCTGTGCAGGAGACCTGCTTCGCCATGCTGACGGAGGTCACGGAGAGGGCCATGGCTCATGTGGGGAAGGACGAGGTGCTCTTGGGAGGGGGGGTGGCGCAGAACGCCCGCCTTAGGGAGATGATCTCGATCATGGCGGAGGAGAGGGGAGCCAGAATGTTCGTCCCTGACCGCAGGCTTTGCGTTGACAACGGTGCTATGATCGCATGGTTGGGAGACCTGATGTACTCCTCCGGCGTCAGGATGACCATCGCCGATACCGAGATAGAGCAGAGATTCAGGACAGACGAGGTCCGGGTCACGTGGCGGTCCTGACCTGGTCACCGATGATCTGATCCAGGCTGTCCAGGAACAGGTCCTTCTTCTCGGATCTGAAAGATGCGCCGCTGGCTATTCTGTGCCCTCCGCCGTTCCCGCCTACGGACTCGGCAGCGCCCCTCATGGCCACCGATAGGTCGACGCCCCTGTCCAGCTGTGCCCACATACCCCTTGCGGATGCTTTTGCGACCTCCTCTGAGCAGTTTATGCCCACAGTCGGTTTACCCGGATCGCCTATGAACTGCATGGCGGCACCGCAGATTATTCCGGTGAAGCCGGACTCGGTGCTGCTGAAATATTGTATATTCTCCCTTTGTATGAGACCTCTGGAATCCAAAGAGGTAACCGCAAAGACAATCTTCTTCTTGTAATCGTCGTTGGCCGACACGGCCTTCTGGAGGCAGTCTTCGCTGCCCAGGCACATCCCTACGGATATGCCTCCCATCCCCAGTCTGCCGCATGCATTGAAAAGGTCCGCCATGGTCTCCGCATCCATGTTCCAGCCGGTCAGATGGTATCTGGTCCTGGAGATCTCCTGCATAGTCTGAACGCCGACCCCCTGCATTGCCAGCCTGACAGCTATCAGCGAGGACAGCTTCCTGCCGGCCTCTGCGCTGAGATCGGATGAGGAGGCATCGTTGGGTACGCCGGCATCCGCCAGCATCCTCTGCGACCCCTCGGTGTCGCCGCTGACCCCTCTAATGTACGGGTCAGTGGAAAGGTACAGGGATCTTGAAAGCGGACCGGGGGGTATGAGGGATCCGGAGGATGTCCGTATAAGCCCTCTTTTCACGGCGCCTTCCAGTATCAGTTCGTTAAGGTCGCTGACGCCGTTGATGTGCTGTCTGTCGCCTGTTATGCCTGCGAAGGCGATCTGCACAAGGTCCCAGTTCTTTTTATTCATCTGTAGGGAGAAGAGGAATGCCATGGTGGCGCCGCACCCCCCTGTCATGCCGTCTATGCCGACAAGATGGGGGTTCGCATAGGATATTATCTCCGAATCCGCGGACGGAACATGGTGATCCAGGACCGCGACCTCCTTCCCCAGAGCCTCAAGCTCCGGAATGTAGGATGCGCCCAGGTCGGAGAGGATCAGGCATTTTGCGTCGCACTCCCTGATCCGTTCCATCGCAGAATCATCCAGTGTCGTCAGGAGGGTGATCTCGAATTCCTTGCCGGCCCTGAGAAGCGTCTTGGCGAGTATGCCCGCGGCGGATATGCCATCCGCATCATAATGGGAGAAAACATGCACATGTTCGTGCCTTCGCACAGCATCAGCTGCAGAAGATAAGCGTTTAAGGAGTTTGGGGGGCAGGACGATATCGTCCATAAGCACCCTTATTTGAGCATCAGTTCCGCAGTGCTGAGAGAATATTTCCAGTTCTCAGGGAGCACTCCGTTGTCCTTGTAATAGTGCTCGAGCCTTCTGATCTTTGCCTCGATGAGGTTGAGCCCCCTTCTGTTGGAAACGTCCCCAGGGTTCTTCCTAAGGTGGACGTTCAGAGAGATGGCGCGTCTCATGAGGTTGGAGATGTCCTCAGGCAGCGCGGACGCTACGCCCTTTTCCTTCATTATCTCTGTGACCGTTTTACCGGTTGCCAGCTTAACATCGGGCACTCCGTACTGGTCCCTCAGGACGAGTCCGATCATCGCAGATATCTGGCCGTTCTTGGCCATTTTGACGATGACTTCCTCTATCTCGGATGCGGACATCGTGACCCACGAGGGGTTCTCGGTCAGCATGGGACGCTTTGAGCTGGATTTGCCCTTCCTTCTTGTGTGCATTTTTGCCATATTCTATTGCTCCGAACAATTAGGCGGCGAGGCTATATCCTCCGCTATCTAATGCTGCTATTTAAAATAAACCGCTCTAGTCCTTCAGGACGGACGTTGCCCAAAGTAGGACATCGGAATACTCGCCCTCATCGAATGCCAGGTCCGCGGGAAGCTGGGTGAACATGCGGGGGGTCATCTCCCCGCTGCCCCTCCTGCCCACGATCCTGCATGCGCAGACATCACAGTATCCCAAGTCCCTGCACTTCAGCGCTTTGACCTCGTATCCAGATTCCTCCAGGCACTCTCTTTCTGCGGCCTCTTCCGGGCTCTCTCCGGGCTCCATCTTACCCCCTGGCATCTCCCAACCGTTCCTTTTCTCGTTGTAGACCATGAGGAAACCATCCTCGCCCATGGCAACACAGTATACGGTCCTGGGTCTTCTGACGATCGCCATGGCATGGTCCTTCTCATATGGCTCCAGGGATACCAGCTCCTCAACGAGGCACCCCCTCTCGACCAGACGGCCTGCGACCTCGTCGAATATCCTGGCAGGTGGAGCGGTAACGTCCTCGGAACGCGCCTTTATGCAGAGTATCCCGTGCGTAGCGCCGTAGCGGTTCATATTGTCCACAAGTATGTCCGCCTGTCTCTTCTGCGCCACATCCGCGTAGACTATGTCGGCATGGTCCACGATGAACGAGTACTCGCCCGGTGCTGTGGCATCGGCCAGGATCGGGTACATGTTGCCCCGCCCTTCGGAGTTCACCGTCAGATCCCTGAAGGACCTCGGCGAGAACTCCACACAGAATACCTTACCGTTCGGTACCATGTCGGCGACATGGGATGCCGTGGTGCCGCTGGCCGCGCCCAGATAAAGGACGTGGCTGTTCTTTTTGAAAGGGAAGGACCTGCCACCCAGAGCGAAGTATGCGGAGAGCTTGCTCCTGTTGGGATTCCATTCCCTGTACTCTCTGCCTTTCGATGTGACCAGCTTCTCGCCGTACACTCTCCTGCCCGGGCTGAGGGACTGTGTGTGCAGCCTCCCTTTATCTAAGAAGAGGGCCCCGTCGGAGAAATCTAACGGCTCCATGAACCGCTGATGCCATTGGTACTACATAAGTGCGCAACATTAGTTATATCCACAGAATGTTGCGTTCGGTGATGTTAGAAGTACTCTCTTCCATAGCCGACAAAGTATCGGAAGCCATAGGCCTTATCCCCCCGGATTCGGACAGGGGCGCCGAGGTATGCATGGGAGCGGACGGTACTCCCACTTCCGAGATAGACAAGATAGCTGAGAACACGGTCCTGATGTACCTGCAGGAGCACGATGTGAAATTGAACGTGCTGAGCGAGGAGATAGGGTTCGTTGACAACGGGGCAGAGGAGACACTCGTTCTGGATCCGATAGACGGCACGACCAACGCATGCATGGGGGTTCCCATGTACACGATATCCATGGCCGTGGGGAAGGGGACGATGAATGGTATGCGCGTCGCATACCTGAGGAACCTTTCCACAGGTGATGTTTACACGGCGGAGAAGGGCAAAGGCGCCTACATGAACGGATGCAGGATCAGCGTGAAGGACAACTCTGACCCGGAGCGCCTGCTGATGATGATATACATGGGCAGCGGGGCATGCCCTGAGGCCTATGCGCTGGCCAAGAGGGTGAAGTCCTCAAGGGCCTACGGATGCGCCTCTCTGGAGATGGCGCTTGTGGCCACGGGCAAGGCGGACGGGTTCATGATGGACTCCGAGGTCTACAGCAAATCGATCCGTGTTGTGGACATAGCAGCCTCGGCCCTTGTACTCAGAGAGGCCGGCGGCGAGATATTCGCTTTGGACGGTTCGGTGCTCGATATGCCCCTGGACCTGGAGCACAGGGCCAATTTCGTGGCCGTAGGCGACAGGAAGGTCTTCGACACGGTAATGCAGGGTGCCCGCAGTCATCCCCACGGAGGGAAGCTGAGGTACGGGATCTATGTCAACATGAGCATCCCCGGCGCTGCGGACGTTGCCAAAGAGGTCATGCGTTTGCTGGAAGGAGAGGAGGTCACACTCGATTCAGCCATAGCAGCCGAGCTGGGGGTGAAAGGGGTGCCCATATCGAAGATGAGCGTCGATATGATGATCGCCGTAGGCGGAGACGGGACCATACTCAGGGCAGCGCAGAACAGCGATGCCATGATGTTCGGGGTGAACGCGGGAGGGATAGGCTTCCTCACGGAGACTGACCCGCCGGAGCTGGAGGAGAGCATAGCGAGATTGCGGAGAGGAGAATACACGGTGGAGGAAAGGGCCAAGATCAAGGTCGTGATGGACGGAGAGAGCTTAGGCGACGCCGTCAACGAGGTAGTGGTTCACACGGACACCGTGGCCAAGATAAGAAGGTTCAGGGTGTACGTGAACGATACGCTGGCCACGGACATGAGGGCCGACGGCATGCTCCTGTCCACACCCACGGGGTCCACCTGCTACGCCATGAGCCTGGGGGCTCCGATAATCGATCCGGGGGTCAATGCCTGGGTCATGGTCCCAATGGCGGCATTCAGATTCTCGGCCAGGCCTATGGTCGTTCCCATGTCCAAGAAGATAGCCATTGAGTGCGTTATGGAGAAAGGGTGCATGCTGGTGATAGACGGCCAGAAGGAGGTGCACCTCCCCGGAGGGTCCGTGGTGGAGATGGTGAGCTCCTCCAAGCACGTGCGCTTCGTGAGATTTGACAAGGATTTCTATACAAGGATCAATGAGAAGCTAGTGAACGTGCAATGATCGAAGCCATAGACGCAGATCTGTTGGAAGCGATAAACGAATCAGCCAGATCATGCTTCCCTGACGAATTCCTCTGCCTTCTTACCGCAGAGGACGGAGTTATAACTGAGATCGTGCTGCTTCCGGGTACGGTCTACGGGGACAGCCACAGCTTCCTGAACGAATGGATGGCGCCTATCGGGCTCAGTCCGATAGGTACGGCCCACTCCCATCCGGGATACAGTAATGAGCCTTCCGAGGCCGACCTGCAGTATTTCAGCAATATGGGCGGAGTGCACATAATCACCTGTCTCCCATACGACGAGGGAAGCTGGAAGGCCTATGATTCGGCCGGCAGAAGATTGAAACTGGATATCAGACGTTGAGCTTCTTCATACTGGATTTTACGATGTCCGTCGCTATGCCCATAATACTGGCACTGTACATCTTATCCCTTCCCTCGGCTGTTATGTACACTGTCTCATCCTTTTCCGACAGCGTTATCAGGAACCATCCAGACTCCATATCCACTCTCCAGCCGTCCACTTCGCTCAGGTTGTCGTACTCCAGGGTGGACACCTTGTCGTGTATGGACTTGGAGATCTCCTCTTTGTCTCCGTGACAAGGCACTGAGAAATCGGACCTGAAGCTGGGAGCGAGATCGCTGACGAGTTGGGTCAGATTGGTTTCTCCCGCGATCTTGGCCATGAGGGCCCCTGCCGTGATGCCGTCCAGGGAATACGAGACATTCGGGAACACGAAGTACCCGTTCATGTTGCCCCCCATGTCAAGCCCCTTTGCTTTGACCGCCTCACCCAGAGACCTGTGACCCTTTCTCGTCCATATTATCTCGGAGGACTGGAGTGCGTCGGTCACGGAAAGGGAAGCATCCACGGGCAGGGCGACCTTGCCGGGATTCATGTGCGCCATGAGGATGGCAAGGGTGGTCCCGCCATCCAGATAGTTGCCCTCTTCGTCGAAGACCGCTAGACGGGTGCCGTTGCTGTTGAAAGCTATGCCGATGCTGCCGGGACTGGATTTCACTGAGCGGGAGAGGTTCTTCAGGTTCTGCTCTTCCGGAGCGGGCATCCTGCCGGGCGATCTGCCGTCAGGATGGCAGTTGATGGATGTGAGATCAGCGCCCAGATCGGCCATCAGATGAGGAGCGACGAAGCATGTGCAGTCCGATGCGCAGTCCATGACGACGTGGCAATCCACATTGCCTACGTACTCCGTCACTCTTGATCTGTAGTTCTCCAAGCCTCCGGTGACCTTTCTGATCCTCCCGACCCGGGAGTAAGGAGGGAGCTCTTTCTCCGTGTCAAGTCCGGATCCCACGGCCTTCATCTGAGAATCTGTGAAGAGAGATCCGTCAATGTTGCTCAGGAACATGCTGTTTATGTCTGTTCTGTCCGGCGATCCGATCATTATGCAGCATTCAGATCCTTTGGAGCAGAAGGGCATGGCAGGACTGGCCATCCTTCCCGCATCTCTGACATCCCCGCCGGCCGCGGTTATGCCGGCGCACACGGCATAGAATGCCATGGTGCTGCTGCGGCGCAGGTTCCTGGAGATCAGCACGGTCTTGTACTGCATCCCTATGGTTTTGCCTACGTTTATTATGAATTCCGGGGAAAGTCTTCCTTCCGTTGTTCCTCTGATTTCAGATGAGGTCGTAGGGGCCATCACGACAACTAATCCTGTTCAGTTTGATATATGTTTCAATCAGGGGACTCACAATGCCGCAGCCTAAAGTTAGGTTTATATACGTTTGTTTTTCAAAAAAAGAGGCTGGACAGAAAAAAAATAGAAAAAGTTATATATATTGGCGATAGCAATGTATGTTTTGCTGAGCCAGTAGGCTAAGTTGAGGGGACAGAAAATGGTGATGCAGAAGATTACTTTTGAGAGAGCTAAGACCATAGCCATGAACAAGGGACTGAAACCCGGGAAGGTCAAGGGGACCGATGGGATACAGTTCACCAAAGGGATGAACGACAGGCTCACTCTGATCGGGTGGGACGAGTTCGAGGCCGCCCTGAAGAAGAGAGGTCTCGCAGTCTACGAGTCCGGCGGTTGGATGAAGATAATGAAGGCATAAGCCTTTGGTAACAGTCTTCCCGGGCGTCCAGCCCGGTATCAATTTTTTATACCACAACGCTTTACTGCTGCTCTGCGCAGGGGTTACCGAGCTTGGCCAAAGGTGCTAGATTCAGGGTCTAGTTGTTCAGGCATTCGAGGGTTCAAATCCCTTCCCCTGCACTCATCCACATTCTCGTCTCATATTTTCGCTACGGTGAGCCTGAGTGCGTTCAATACCACAGAGAGGGATGACAGGGACATTGCCCCTGCGGCGATCATCGGATTCAGAAGAGGCCCGCCCACAAGATAGAGGGCCCCGGCAGCTATGGGTATCCCTATCACATTGTAGATGAAAGCCAGGAAGAGGTTCTGCTTAACGTTTCTGATGGTCGCCCGTCCTATCCTGGCTATTGCGGGAACGCTGCGGACGTCGTTGCTCATTATGACTACATCCGCGGACTCCATAGCTATGTCAGTGCCGGATCCGATGGCGATTCCCAGATCGCTCTTCACGAGGGCAGGTGCATCGTTTATGCCGTCCCCCACCATGGCCACCTTGCGCCCATTCTCCTGCAGAGCGGAAACTCCCTCCACCTTCTGCCATGGCATCATATGTGCCATCACTTCATCTATACCTGCCTGTGCAGCTATGGCGCGGGCGGTCGCCTCCCCGTCACCGGTTATCATGACCGATCCGATGCCCATGGACCTGAGGGAGGCGACGGCTTCCTTGCTCGAATCCCTCATCCTGTCCGAGACTGCGATGATCCCTGTTAGGGCACCTTCGGATGCGATATACATGACGGTCTTGCCTTCTCCAGAGAGTTTCGAGAATTCCCCCTCTAAACGGGAGACGTCTATTTTGTTATCATCCATGAGGCTCCTGTTGCCGATAAGGACCTCAGAACCGTCTACGAAGGCCCTGAGGCCGCTGCCCACCAGAGCTTCGAAGGATTCGGGACCGGATACCGATATACCTTCACCCTCTGCGTACTCGACGACGGCCCTGCCGACGGGATGCTCCGATCCGTATTCGGCGGAGGCTGCGATTCGCAGCATGGAGTTTCTTTCGATCAAGGACACCGAATCGGTGACCACCGGTCTGCCCTCAGTCAATGTGCCAGTCTTATCAAAGACAACAACATCTATTCCTGCTGCGGTCTGGAGAGCCTCGGCATTCTTGAACAATATTCCCACATCTGCGCCGCGGGTGGTTCCCACTATAATTGCCAGAGGCGTCGCCAGTCCGAGTGCGCACGGGCATGCGATAACAAGTACGGATACCAGCACTGTAACGGAGAATTCAAGGCCCTTGCCAGATATGAGCCAGATGAGTGCTGAAACCACAGCTATCGATATAACCGCAGGCACGAAGTAACGGACAACTGTGTCAGCGATGCGGGCGATAGGTGCCTTGGTGCTCTGCGCATCCTCCACCATCTCCACTATGTGGGAGAGCACAGTGTCGTCACCGGTATGCACTACGGAAACTTCCAGACGACCGTTCATGTTCACAGTCCCTTCATACACGGAACTGCCCTCCATCTTGTCCGCCGGGACGCTCTCGCCGGTGAGCATGGACTCGTCCACGGCGCTGGTTCCCGATATCACAGTACCGTCGGCAGGGAACCTTCCCCCCGGTTTCACCACGATGATATCCCCTACGACAAGACTGGCCTTCGGTACTTCATATTCCTTGCCGTCCACCAGTACAGTGGCCCCATCAGGGGACAGGGTCATGAGCTTCCTGACGGCATCCCCTACCCTCTTCCTGGACCCGGATTCCAGATAGTTTCCGAAGAGGATGAGTGTGATGATCATCGCAGCGGATTCGTAATAGAAGTGGGCGTGAGCCCCCTGGGTGAATACCTGGTATGTTATGAAGAGGCTGAATATGAAGGAGGCCGATGTTCCCAATGCCACCAGGGAATCCATGTTGGGATTCAGACGTACTATGTTCTTGAATCCGTTGATAAAGAAGCGCCTGCCTGCATAAAGGCAGGGTATGCAAAGTGCCAGCTGCAGTATGGCGTGCACTTGGGGTTCGGTCCCTATGAGGAAGTCAAGGTTGAGGCCCAGCATAGGCCCCATAGATATTATGAAAAGAGGCATGGCGAAGACAGCTGAGAGTATCAGGTCGTTGCGCAGGACCCTGACGGCTCTCTCTTCCCTTTCGGCGTCGTCATCCCCAGAGGATATGCCGTAGCCCTTCGATTCAACAGCATCGAATATCTTCTGTGGTGTCAATTCCTCTGGATCGTACTCCACCACAGTCCTTCCTGTTGCCAGGTTGACGGATATCTCGGAGGCGCCTTTCAGATCATTAAGTGCCCGCTCCACTGCGGCAGAGCATGCTGCACAGGTCATACCTGTGACCTTGAATGAGATCTTGGCCATATCCTCATTCCGTGACCGAATATCCGGCCCCGGTTATGGCAGCTTTGATCTTCTCCACAGTGTCAGATGTCAGCTTACCTTTTACGACCACGGTTCCCTTGGAGCTGCTGGCCTTACAGGATTTCACACCTTCTATAGAGGACACGGCCTTAACGACCCTGGCCTCGCAATGGCCGCAGGTCATGCCTGCTACATTCAGGGTTACAGAATCAGAGCTGAACATATAGCAAGGAACGTTTCCGTTCTATTTCAGCATATCATAAGCTCACCGTATCAGGGCGATAGCCATACCCATCAGGGAGACGATGATGAGCACGGCTCCGAAGGCTGCCCACTTGCGGTCCTTTTGATATGCCAGAGATGTCGTGGCGGCGATCGCCCCCATGAAGGGAGATAGTATGAGGATCAAAACAGCAAGCCATGTCAGAACCTCTCCGTAGGAGGACCCCATGTGTTCTGCTATGAGCCCGATGACTGCCAGTACGACACTCAGGATAACGCATAATCTGAGCGTCTTGGCTATGCTCTCTAAGAGGTTCATATGTAACCTCCTGCACGAAGAAGCATCAGGGCCGCAGAGGCTATCAATAGCAAGGAGAAGTACTTCTTGAGCGAGGAAGCATCGATGCGGGCCGATATCCTTGTTCCCGCCTCGGCACCGATGACGGATCCAATGATCAGGAATGCGGCCAATTCGAGAGGTATCGAACCGTGGATCAGATAAACGACTGCACCGCTGAATGCGGTTATTCCCAGAGAATAGCTGCTGGTGGCGGCCGCTGCTTTTATTGGCATCTTCATGTAGATGTTCATTATGGGGACCTTGATCACCCCGCCTCCAACGCCCGTCATGCTGGATATCATCCCGGCGAATATGGAGCCAACTGTTCCGCCGGCCTTGTGCTCCACATCGTAGCATACGGATTCCCCGCACTTCAGATCGTTGTACTCGAACTCTCCATCCTCATTTTCCAGGGTGTAGTCGCTGCCCCCGTTCTTTATCATCCTGTACGCACTGAATAACATCACTGCAGAGAACACAGCTATCAGTATCCAATCCTCAAGGTACACGGCGATCATGGCACCAATTATAGCACCCGCGACGCCCCCGATCTCGAGCATAAGCCCGATTCTGATATTGGGAACGCCCTTGTTCAGATATATCGCGGAGCCCCAGGAGGATATGGCGATGATGCCAACAAGGCTGAGGGCAGCTGCGGAAACAGCCGTCAGACCGTAGACGATCGTTAGGACCGGAATGAAGATTATGCCCCCTCCCACTCCAAGCAGGGCACCCAATATGCCTGCGACTATCCCCAAGATCACAAGGCCGAGAAGGAGAATCGGGTCCATTACGGAAGCAATAATGGTTGTTATATAAACTAATGCGGTGTGGAAAAATAGATTATGTCGCAGAGGATAGAGGCCCCTGTGGTCACAGTATTAGTCAGATATTGCGAGATAGGTCTTAAGAGCGCCCCGGTCAGGAAAAGGTTCGAGGCCAGGCTTAAGGAGAATGTCCTGACCATGCTCGCATACGATAGAGTGGAGGCCCTGGTGTCACAGGCCGGAGCCAGGATGTATCTGGAAACAGAGGATCCGGAGGGAGCGGTCAGAGCTGTCACAAGGGTCTTCGGCATTGCGTCCGTATCAGTGGCAGAGCACAGCTCGTCGGCGATGGAGGACATATGTGCAACTGCGGAGAGTTATTCCCGGGGAAGGCTTCCGGACGGGAGCTCGTTTGCGGTACGCGCCAGAAGGGAGGGCTCACATCCTTACACCAGCACGGATGTCGGTAGGGAGGCGGGATCTGCGATATACGAGGCCAACAAGAACCGCGGCATAAAGGTGGATCTGACGCGGCCCGAGAAAGAGTTCTACGTGGAGGTCAGGGATTCCGGGGCGTTCATATTCGACACATACATCAATGGCCCGGGAGGTCTGCCCTTAGGTACGCAGGGCAAGGTCGTCGCCGATACCCGTGACGACCGCGGTCTGCTGTCGGCATGGCTGATGATGAAGAGAGGATGCAAGGCGCTCGTGACAGAGGACTCCGACCTTCTAAGGAACTACGACCCCGGTCTAAGGGTCGCGGACATGTCCGAGGCGGAGAGAAGGGACGAGGTCATGGGCATTGTTCTGGGATCCTCCGTCGCGGATGACATATCCTTCTCTGCGGAATGCCGCATCCCCGTCTATTTCCCCACGATAGGGATGGATGATACAGAGGTATCGGCCCGTATGGTATCAGTTACAGAAGGAAAATTTTGAATAGCCCCGGAAACCCGGGGCAATAGGTTTGGAAAAAAAGAAGAGGGGGCTTACTTGCCCCTTCTTCCCTTGGCGTTGATGGAAGGCCTGACCTTCTCGGCGCCCTTCCCCTTGTTGCGGAGACCGCGGCCTCTCACACCTGCGGAAGTGAGTCCGCGGTAGGGGCGACCCTTGTGCTTGCTGTAGCAGATCCAGTTGATCTTAGGGTCGGCCTGTATGACGGGGTGGCTCCAGTCCACGAGTATGACCTCGTACCAGATGTACTGCCCGTTCTCTCCTACCCAATAGGAGTTCAGGACCTCAAGGTTGGGATATCTTGCCTGTGTTCTCTCCTCGATGACCCTCTGGAAGTTCTTTCCGCCGGTCATCTTCAGGATACCCTTTCTCTTGGCTCTCCTTCCGGATTTGATCTGTCTCCTGCCGAAGGATCCCTTCTTTACCCTGCCCCTTACGAGGACGTATCCCTGCTTGGCCTTGTAGCCGAGGGCCCTTGCCCTGTCGAGCCTGGTGGGCTTCTCTATGCGGCAGAAGTTCTCCTCCCGTCTCCAGATGATCCTTCTCTGTTTGTTCAGGTCCCCTATGTAGGTCTTGGACGGGGTCTTCCACGCGTCCGCTATGTAGGAGTACATGCTCTTTCCGCGAGGTGCGGGAGCTTTCTCTTCGTTATTGGTCTTCTCGGTTGCCATTAAGCATCACCTATTCCGGATTCACCTTTGTGGGGCACATCTCCGTCGGAATCTAAGTTCCGCATCGTCTTGAATGATGGGCCTGTATTTAAAGATACGACATGGACGTCTGTGGCAGACTTTTTTAAAGCATAAGCACGTGAGCATTTATGAAATACTGTGTCAGCTGCGGGAGCCAGATGGAGGGGGAATCTGTGTTCTGCCCCATATGCGGTGCGAGGCAATCGGGAACCGTAAGAAGCGAAGGCGGTGAGATGAACTCGGCCGCCGTGGTCCTGGGCATACTGGGAATACTTCTGGGACTGTTCGTTCCGATCCTCGGGCTGGTCCTAGGTGCGGTGGGTGTTGCGCTGTCCTATAAGGGAGGCATAAGTCACAGCAACGCCGGATTATTACTGTCTGCGTTGGCCATATTAGTGTCCCTGGTGAGCTGGATATTGGGTGCGATCCTCCTTATGAGCCTGTACACCTATTGAGATCATATTGCTGATGGCCGGCGGTCCGCTACAGAGTACTGTATGTTATCAGGCCTTCTGAATGTGCCTGGATCCGCGAGCAGGTACAGAAAAGCGGGATATTTATACTAATATTATGATAGATGGGATCATGGCCGAGTGCGTTTTTTGCGGGAGCCAGGTTCCGGATGGCAGCGATCATTGTCCCAGTTGCGGATCTTCCATGACATCACCCGGAGCACAACAGGATATACCTGCGGTCCGGGCCGAGAATACGGGCCCTCCCGGAGCCGCAAGCCTGGTCATAGGCGCGATGGGCATTGCAGTCGGCATAATGTTCATTCTCGGTTCCCTGCCATTCGATATCGAAGCATTTGCGCTGTATCTCACTCTTATACTATGGGGAATAATAGGTCTGGCGGTCACTAAGGATAACGGACCCGCCGCCACATTCGGCAGAATACTGTGCATGGGCACAATGGTATTGGGCATTCTGGGTCTTACAGGGTTCTTCGAGTTGTGATCCCGACATGGGTCAGAAGAAATCCGACAGTTTGGAACCCCTGGTCTCTGCCTTCTTCTTGGGCGGCACCTCGAGCTTCTCCTCTTTGCGGGGCGGAGAATCGAAACCGCCGTCGAAGAGCGTAGCCTGCTGGCTTCCCATGAGCAGGTCCTTCTCGTCCCATCCGAACACCTCAGTTACACGGGATGCGGTCGATGCCAGCCTCTCGGCGTAGTACTTGTAATCGGGCATATGCTCGAACTCTTTGCCGCTTATGTACGGCTCCACTGTTTGCGGGGTCGTCTTGGAATCCGTAACGATCCAGGAGACCTTCATACCGGGTATGAAGTCATACCCCATCTTCACCATTTTGCCGGCCGCCTGTACATTGGCCATGCTGTCCGGGTTCTGATATGCATCCAGGCCTTTGCATGTTCTCGATATCACGAGATCCGATGCAGGCACCATGCCGCTCATTACCGTCCTTATTGTCTCGCGGACTACGGCAACGGCCTCCTCGTTCTTCTCTTCCAGTATCTTCTCGAAAAGGTCCATCAGAAGATCTGATTGCAGGTTGAAGGAGTCGGACCTCCTTATCTCGTACCCTCTGACAAGGAGCTCATCTTCCCATTTCGGCCACACCACTCTGCCCACATACCTCTTCTTCTTGCCATGGGTGAACAGAGGCTCGAGTATCTTCTCGAAGACCAGTGTCTCCTCTTCCTTGGAGAAGCGCTCCGCCAGTTTCCGGCCGTATTCGACCGAGCCATTCAGTTCCTCCGCAGGCGACTGGACGAATATCGAGTCGGTGTCCGAATAGATTATCGAATCGCCCTCTTCGGTCAGGGTGCTTATTATGCTCTTGACGTTGCTCCGGGCGAATGCAGTTATGGAGGATCCGATGCTCTTGTCGGTGAATCTGTAGAAAGATGATGCGAATACGCCGTAGAATGTGTTCATGAGTATCTTCACGGCGGCCTGAAGACCGTCCAGGTAATGCTCCTCCTTGGGGTCGGCGGTTCTTCTCATCTCTGTTTTTATGCGATCCCTTTCCTCCATCAGGCCCTTGAGGATCCGGGGGAGAAGGCCTGCCTTACGCTCTTTGGACATATACCTGACCCCGTTGGGGCTGACAATCTCCCCGTCCTTGGACAGCGTGGTGAAGCAGATGTTCTTCGAGATTATGAGTGAGGGATACATCGATTTGAAGTCAAGAACGCAGACCCAGTGATACAGTCCTGGCTTTATGGCGTGCACATAGCCGCCTTCGATCTGTTCGCCCCGGGTCCTGTTGCCGTTCATCGGGACGCCTATCTTCTCCCTGTCGGCCGCTCTTATGAGTATCGAATCCACGAGAGTGGACGTTCCGGACGTGAGCACATCATCCACAGGCAGCTTCGACACAGCAGCCAGGTCCATCCCCTTCCTGAGAGTGTCCACTTCCAGCAGTATTCGAAGGGACAGCTCCGCATCTTTGGTGCAGTACTCTATCACATGTTCTCTGTCGTTGGCCCATTCCGAATCCATGTGCTTCGGGTCCACATCCATCTTCATCTCGCCCAGAACCTGCATGGCAACGGCGTTGAGGGTCTCCTGCTTCGGTCTAAGCTCTTTCTTGGCGGCCCACCATGCGTCAACCACCATGCGCCCCTTCATGCGCCAGTATCTTCCGCCGATGATGCGGGGGGTGCCGCCGTCCCTCCCCCATCTCAGCTCGTCCTGCATCTTATGAACGGTTGCTCTCTCGACTATCTTCTTTATGTCGTAATTCTCGATGTTGTACCCGGTTATCACATCCGGGTCCTCCTTCCTGATGAGGTCCCCGAAGCCTTTGATTATGTCCTTCTCCGTTCCGACGATGGGCTCGCATTCCTTTATCTTCCCATTCTCCCAGACCACCGCGCATATGGTGAAGATGTAGTCATGGAGGACGCTGTTCTCTATATCGAAGGAGAGGACCCTCATTCCGGGGTCGAAGGGCTCGATGTTCTCGAAGGACTCCATCCTGAGGACTACGTCGGTGAAGTAGCCTCTCTCCAAAGGCTCCCCGGTCACTCTTATGCAGGACCCCATGTCCATGTCGTAGAAGAAGCGGTGATGGAAGGGGATGTCGCCAGCCAGGATACGGTACTTCTTCTGTATCCTCGATTTGAAATCCGAAATGAGCCAGGGATAGGTTATCGTGATCCTGATCACTTTGCGGACGGTGCCGTCTATATACAGATGGTCCTCCTCCACAGAAAGCACATCCTTGTCCTTTCTGAGGGATTCGGCAAGCCCCGGATCCGGCTCTACGATGAAGATGTACGGCCTCAGGCCGTATGCCAGCACCGTAACGGATCTGCCGTCCCTTGATCTGCCGAACAGTTCGACCGCAGGCTCGTTGCCGTCCTGCACGTAAGACGCGGTCAATATTCGGAGGTCAAGTGTATCGCTCATTTGTTGGCCACAATCCTTATTACATCCCCGTCCTGAAGCACATAATCGGCTCCGACGGTCCTCTTCGTTTTTGCGTTGACAGCTCTTATGAATTTGTCACCTAGGTCTGTATGGACCTTATATGCCATGTCCTTGGCGGTGGATCCTCTGGGTATCAGGAAGGCGTCCGGGAGTACGCTCCCGGAATGGTCCGTATAGTGTGTTTCGTCCTCCACAGGATACACCACGATCAGGTCCAGAGTATTGAACGCCGCCTTCTCCAGGCACTCCTGGACGCCGGTCCCGCTGTATCTTTCCATGTTCTTATTCATGTATTCAAGAGCCTTCCTCTGAGCGTCGTTCAGCTTCGCCCCCTCTTTGATGCTGAAGCTCTTGTCTCCCTGCACATAATCGATTATCCCTGCAGCTTCTGCCTTTTTAAGTGCAAGCTCAGTCTCTGCCATGGTGGGCACGGCTTCCTTCGCGATCGTTCGTACGAGATCCCCGTTTCCCGGGGGAGCTATGTCTGCCTTGTTCATCGCGACTATGAGGGGTTTGGAGGCCTCTCTTATCTTCTTTGAAAGTGCCAGTAGTATATTCTCGTCCCATTTCATCGGATCTGATGGGGGATCCACCTCCTTTACTGCGGCCTTGATCTGCGCTTCCGTCATCTTCAGACCTGCAAGCCTCTCATGAAGTATCTCCTCGGGTTTGGCGCCCGTCATCTTCGCAGTTCTGGCCATTTTAGAGAAACCGTTCTCGAGTATGTTCTTGATCCACATCTCAATCTCCTTGGCCAAGAACATCACGTCTTCCCTGGGGTCGTGATCGCCCGGTTTCCCGGGCACACCCTCGATATTGGTGGATCCGCTCACATCTATGACGTTGATGAGTGCGTCTGCCTGTCTGAGATCATCCAGGAACTGATTTCCCAGGCCTTTGCCCTGCCACGCATCTGGCACCAGGCCCGCAACGTCCAGTAGTTCCACGGGGATCATTCTCGTGCCGTTTATGCATCCGGAGTTCCTGGGATTGCATTTGACACCAAGTTCTCTGCAGGGGCAGGATGCCCTCACGTAGCCGACGCCCCTGTTCGCCGCTATCGTAGTGAAAGGGTAGTTCGCTATCTCTACGGATGCCATTGTCGCAGCGCTGAAGAATGTCGATTTTCCCACATTGGGTTTGCCCACTATCCCTATTTGCATACTATCGTCCGAGAATGGTGTTATTATGTTATATCTTTCCCAATAGACAGCAGGATTCACTGCAGAGGCTTTTCCTCGGTTACAGATCCAGTATCGTCAGCGTTGTTCCACAAACGGAAAATGGTGTTCGCCAGGGTCGCTATCTCAGAGGGATCCAGCGTCTCTATGCGCTCATCCAGGAACGGTATTTCTCCTTCCGCGAAACCTGGAGGCATCATCCCGGCAGCCTTCAGAGAAGTGGATATCTTCTTCCTCCTGTGGTTGAAAGTTATCTCGGTTACCCTCAGGAACGTCCTTTCGTCAAGCACCTCGAATGGCGCAGGGCGCGGTGTTATCTCAACTATGGCGGAATCGACCTTCGGTTTCGGCTTGAACCTGGAAGCAGGCACATTCTCCAGTATCCTGCAGTCTGCTCTGTAGAAGAGATTCACCGTAAGCCTGGAATAGTCTTTGCTGCCGACATCGGCGACCATGCGGTCGGCGAATTCCTTCTGGACCATCACGATGGCCTTCCTGAAATCATGTTCCAGCAGTTTGAATATTATCGGAGTTGAAACGCTGTACGGGAGATTGCTGACAAAGACGTCGAACTTGGGGAAGGGGACCTTCACAGCATCCCCCCTTATCAGCCTGACAGAAGGGTACGTGGCGGTGACATAATCTGCAAGGGCTGCATCCAGCTCTATGCATGTGACATCCCCTGATCTGGAAGTAAGCCGGCTGGTTAGTATGCCCAGGCCGGGGCCAACTTCTAAGACCCTGTCGCTCTCGGATATTCCGGCGTATTCCACCTGCCTTTCGGCAACCCTGTCGTCTATGAGGAAATTCTGCCCCTTGCTCTTCTTGGGTGTCACGCCGGTCTCGGCGATCAGCCGCTCCGTGTCCTTTCCGTTCATTTGGAGATGAAGATATATCGTCTTCTTTCGTCGTCGGATATCTCCAGCATTATGCGTTCCTTGATGAGCTTCTCGGGCGATTTAAGGATGGGCACCCTCTTCGTTATGTCCTCGAAACTGGTGAACTTGCCCAATCTCCTTTCCTTAAGGAAATCCTCCAGGGTCTTCTTGCCCATTCCCGGCAGCTCCTCCAGAAGGTGCTTCTTGATGTTGATGGGTCCTGCATCGTTGAAGAACTTCACATACCTGTCCTCGTTCTTCTTGATGAGATTCTGCACCAGATAATCCAATTCCGTCTGTGCCGTTCCGGTCAGGTCCTTGTAGGATACTCGTCTCTTGACGTGGTCTATCTCACTGCGCAGTTTTCCGTCCTTGCCGATGTAGACCCTGTCCTCTATCGCTATCTTGGCACCTTCTTTGGGCACCAACTCGAATAGCTTGAATTCATCCTCTCCCACCGCATAGCAGATCGGGCTTCTCTTAGCGTAGCTGGTACCGGGCAAACCCTGTGGCATATAATCCAAAATGTATGCGTATTCTTCCAAAGGACAATCCCCCCAATATTCGTCGAGAGCGACCTTAGAGGTGCTTCCCGACTATTTCAATTATTTTATTGACGTCATCAGCCTCTAGGTTGATCCTCTCTTTGGAGAAAATGGCACGGACGTCTTCAGGGTACTTTGGAAGGATGTCAGCAATCTTGTATTTTATGAAATCGGTTATGAAGTCCAGCTCTTCGAGCTCGGCGATCAGGACCTTGGTGTCATCCACCGAGATCCTTGCGGTGGCTTCGGATTGCATCAAGGCAGCTCTCTGAGCGTTGTTCAGTTCGCCTCTCGTGTTGCCGGCCTCGGTAAGAAGCTCCTTGACCTTAACCGCACTGATGTATTCCTCTGCCATTTTGCTCACCTCAGACATTCCTGACCAGGTGCTCCGGGCGTGCAACGACGATCTTGTCCTTGTTGCCGTCCTTTACCCTGACCTCGAAAGCCGTGCCTCTTCTTCCGATGACCGTGCCGGTAAGGCCGTGGAATCTGGAGAAGGGCATGCCCTTGTGGACGCTGGGATCTATGACTATGTTGACCTTTTCGCCTTCGTTGAAGACCTGCATAGCCTTGGTTATCGGGGAAAGGCCACGTGCTCTGGGCTTCTTGCGGAGCAGGGTGCGGGTCTTTGTCCTCGTTCCTTTTGTCGCTTTCATTTCGGTTCCTCTTGATCGTTTATCGCTATGACGTCCAAAGCTTCTACGACGCATCCGACGCCCAACGCCTCGGAGAAGCTTGGTATGCTTCTCCCCTCATCTCCTGAAACGAATTCCTTGACGTATGTCCCGGATTCCGTCTCGAGGGTCAGGTCGAATGTGCCGTCATCAGCCATCTCTGCCTCGACCCACAGGATTCTCCTCTTGCGGATCAGGTCGGCACGTCTGTGCTCCACCCTCCGAGGAGTCCTCTGGTCAACATAGACGTCCCTGAACGACAGTGCTACCCCAACCACTTGCTCTTTATTAACTTTACCATCTGCTCTCACACGTGCCCTGTAGACCTTGGTAGGGGTTGCCAGCTTGGTCTTTTTGACCTCTTCTCTGTCGGTAAAAGACAGGCTTCTGTAACGGGCCAGGTCGGACTCGTTGGCCTTAAGTTCCAGTTGGTCCAGGTCTATATTCCTTTTCTTCGGCTGGCTTATCTCCAGGACGAAGGGCCTTCCGTCACCCAGCATCAGTGCGTCTATGTCCTCTCTTCCCATGCCGTGGAAGAAATGCTCCTCGCCGCCCGCCATCTCAAGGGCTATATCGCCGATGATCTCCTGCACAGACGTTTGGTACATCTTGCCGGTATTGTCGCATCTGGCACATCCTTTGCCCTTGCAGACTCTGCAGGGCCATATGGTCTGAGGGATCTCCCTGCTGAGCTTGTTGTATCTGCCGTAAATGAAAAGAGGGGACAGGTCCAGCTCCACATCGGCGAATCTCGTGTCAACGCAGGCGACCACCTGGGGGTTCTTGAACTCCACCGGGCGGTTTATCATGGGAAGGGCGATCTTGCCTATCTCCCTGTTCAGCTCGGTCTTTATCGACTCGCCCTCTATGCCCAGCTCCTTCCACAGAGCCTTCTCGGCCTCCGTTACTGCCGGGTCCACGCGGCACCCGACCAGGAAGTTGTCGCTCTCCACGGAATTAACGTTCTCGGCGACGTTCTCGGCGAAGCGGTCCATGAGATCGAAAAGGTCATCGCAAAGGGTGCACTCCTCAGGCTCATCGAGCCCCAGGCTGTCTCTTATGATCCTTCCCCGGACGTCATTGGTCATCCCCTTCCCGGACTTGCCGAACAGTCTTCCGAGGCAGTGGTCGCAGAGTCCTTTGTCCGCTGCCTTCGCAGCGATATCGAGATCGAAAGTGAAATCTTCCATATGAATTCCCTCAGAGGTCGAACCCCAGCTCCGAGATCCTGAGTCTGGGTCTTTGGGATTCTAAGAAGTGGTATACGGTGGCGTGCTCGCTTCCGTTTATGATCATCTCCACGGCCTCCTTGGCCACCGGAAGGCTTACCGAGTCTCCGATAAGGCCTACTGTGTTACCGTAGACAGTCATGTGGACCCCGGTGATGTCCTCTATGATCCTGCGGGTCTTGCCGTCCGTTCCTATCAGGCGGCCTCTTATGCGGTTGAGCTGATTGGTCTTGGTGCCGACCACCTGTTTGAGATCGATGACCTCCAGGTACTCGTCGTCCTTGAAGAGCCTGGATGCCCTTTCGGGGCTGAAGCCCCTCCCTATGGCTCTGATGACATCGCACACCTTGAGAGCCAGAAGCGGGTCTGCCCCCTTCGCTTCGTCATGGACCATGACGTTGCCTTCCTTATCGATGTCGATCCTCATGCCGCACATCCTCTGGAGCATCGCTTTCGTCTGGCCCTCGGCGCCTATGGCCACGCCCACTCTGTCCTGGGGGATCCTAACCGGCCTCATTCGTCATCACTGTCCTTGCTCAGGGCCTCCTCCATTATAACATCGACGCTTATGATATCTGCGCCTCTGTTCCTGAAGAAACGGTTGACGTTATCTATGTCCCGCCTAAGGAATTCCTTGGCGTTGAAATGGTCTGATGTGACGGCCTGTCCACAGTCTATGAGAATTGGTTCGCCTTCGAACATGAGCACATTGTACTCGCTCAGGTCCCCATGTACCAGGCGGGCGTCCCTGAAGCCGTCTATGATGAAGGAGATCACCTCATCGTAGATCTCGCCCGGGTCCTCCAGGACACAATTCTTCAGTTGGGGGGCCGGAGAATTCTCGTCGCCGATGTATTCCATGATGAGGCAGTTCTTCTTGAAAGCTAGGGGTTCGGGCACAGGGATGCCAGCATCCCAGTATCTGTTCAGGTTGCTGTATTCTTTCCGGGTCCAGGCATATACCAGCTTCCTGCGGTTGCCCTTAACGTCGCCGAACCGGGGGTCTCCCTCTATGTACTTGTTGATCCTCTTGAAAGTGGAAGTGGACGTCCTGAAGATCTTAAGGGCCATAGGCTCGCCGTCCGGGTCCTCGGCGTAGAAGACGTTGCCCTCCTTGCCGGTGGATATCGGGAATCCGATGTGCTCTATGACGCCAGAGGTCATGAAATCGTATATTGTCATCAGGGTCTGGGCGTCGAAGACCTCTGCCAATGTGCTTCTCTCGTCCCCGCTCTTGTCTGTCTTCAGCGCATCTACTCTGCGCTCCAGATAAGCGTAGACCTCCTCGTAGGATGTCAAGGCCACCACCTTAGAAAATATCCAGGTTCTTGGGTATCCTGTTCCTCTTGCTCAGGTTCACGGCCTGAGTTCTCGTGTATCGGAATCTTACATCGCATTTGTCGGGCTGGAAATCCCATATGGCGACTATTACGAGGTCGCCTTCTCTGATCCACATCCTCTTCTTGATCTTTCCCGGGATGCGACCTATTCTAGAGACCCCGTCCTCGCACATTATGCGTATCTTCGAGGCTCCGAGCAGCTGGTCAGCTATTCCGAACATCTCTCCTTCTTTTATGTTCGGCAGACGCACACGTGATACGTCCTCCTCGGTGCTCTCCATGGGTTCTTCTCTGGGGCTCAATTAGGCTTCCTCTGCGTCATCCGAACATTTGGCGGTATATAAGTGTTACAGGGATAATCGCGGCATTTATGCTGACAGGCATTGGATTTAAGTATATCGCGCAATGTAGGTATTCTTTGCCGTAAAAGGCAGGCATCCAGGGGGTGCTATCATGAAAAACAGGAAAAATAAATCCAATACGGATCTGGCACAGACACTCAGAGGTGGAGTCATAATGGACGTTACGACCCCGGAACAGGCGCTCATAGCAGAGGAGGCAGGAGCCTGCGCAGTAATGGCACTTGAGAGGGTGCCTGCGGATATACGCGCATCGGGCGGAGTATCCAGGATGAGCGATCCGCTGATGATCAAGAGGATAGCAGATTCGGTTTCCATTCCGGTCATGGCGAAATGCCGCATAGGCCACTTTGTGGAGGCCCAGATACTGGAGGCCATAGGTATCGATTACATCGACGAGAGCGAGGTACTCTCACCTGCGGACGATGTTTACCACATAGACAAGAAACAGTTCAAGACCCCCTTCGTTTGCGGTGCGAGGAATCTCGGAGAGGCTCTCAGAAGGGTCGCCGAAGGCGCATCCATGATCAGGACCAAGGGGGAAGCCGGCACGGGCGACATAGTTCAGGCAGTATACCACATGCGCACCGTGAATGCGGAGATAAGGCACGTGGCATCGCTGAGGGAGGACGAGCTCTACGGTGAGGCCAAGAGGCTGTCGGTGCCGGTGGAGCTTATAAGAGAGGTTCACAGGACCGGGAAGCTGCCCGTTGTCAATTTCGCGGCCGGAGGCGTTGCCACGCCGGCAGATGCGGCACTGATGATGCAGCTCGGTTCGGAAGGAGTCTTCGTCGGCTCCGGGATCTTCAGGTCCGGGAATCCTGCCAAGAGGGCAGAGGCCATCGTGAAGGCGGTGGCCAACTACGATAAACCCGAGGTCATTGCCAAAGTATCCGAGGATCTGGGCGAGGCCATGGTCGGGATAAACAAGGACGAGATCGAGAAGCTCAGCGGGATAAAGATGGCTGAACGCGGTCAGTGAGCCCGGTGCGCGGATATGCGGTCCGCGCACCATAACCTTTTTTAAAAGGGCCTCTATCATGACTGCAAGCTCATGTAGTGTAGCGGCCAATCATTCGGCCCTTTCGAGGCCGACACCCGGGTTCGAATCCCGGCATGAGCACCATTACTTCAATATCTTCTTCCTGAATGCCGCACTCTCTTTCGCGACATCCTTCACATTCTTGCGGTCGACCTTTCGGACCGAAGGAAGGCCCCGAGGGCTTGCCTTAAGCATGGCATCCCTCAGATACGTGTCGGCGCAGGGGTACACCTTGAGCTTTGCTCTTTCCCAATTGTCGACAAGATCGAATACTGCCTCGATGCCTTCGTTGTAGAATTCGGAGGTCAGCACGGCCACGGCAGTTGCGTCGTTGCCGGTCACGGCTATGTTGCAGCTGTTGACGGCGCGCTCGTCCCCGTTGAACGATATGGAGAGACCGCTGTTGTCTCTGATCAGATCCATGGCCTGGCCGTCGGAAGAGTCGCCTCCGACGTAAACGGTATCGCTGAACTCAATGTCCGTCCTGCGCCTCACTTCCAAAAGGACGTACGCCTTTTCGTTCTGTCCCATAACGCCAACAGGCTTCAGGGTCTCGACCATTTCCATCTCGGGCAGGCGCTCCAGGAAGAAGGAGTCAAGGACGCTGATTATCTCCGTGTCCTCCTCCATGAGACTGACCGCCTTATCCAGAGAGAAGGCCGCATCAGGGACCTTAAGGCCTGATATGGTGCCGGCCAGGCTCTTCAGCTCCCTGGCCTCCGCCTTGTTGATCTTCACTGCATCGAAGGACGCCTGAGTGCAGCTGACGTTCCCTATAGGGAATCCTATGGCATCGCAGACAGCCATCATGTGGTGCTCGTAGCTGCAGGTGTTGATGTATGCGGGCAGCAGGCTCCCCACGTACCTCATGGCCCTGTCCGCGCCGGGGAATATCTCCAAATCCTCTTTGGAGAATCCGTAGGCCCAGTGGTCCGTGGCCCCGAAGGCGTTCAGGAAGGGCAGGATCATCTTCATGGTGCTGCCGAAATGGACCTCTTCCCGGTTGAGGGCGTAGGCGACGAGATCGTCGTATCTGGAGATCACGTCGAACAGGCGTCCGCCGTTCCTTATGAGCCGGGCGCACATTCTTCTGGCATTGTTATTGGCAGAGATGAAGCCCAGGCTTCCGCATACGAACTGCTTGTCCTGGGTGAAGCCCATCTCCTCCATAGGATTATATTCCATTCAGATACCCCGCAAGGAAGAATTCACATCCTCCGAGAGGTCGAAGGGCTCTTTAAGCATTTTTCCGTCCGCATAAAGGCGTTTGTCCTTCATGGACACGGTCCCGTCCGCAAAGCGGGATATGGTACTGACCACCAGGGGCAGCTCTCTTTTAGCTCCGTCCTCTCTTATCCTTTTGAACAGAGGTTCCTCGCCCCCCTCCTCCGCAATGATCTCATCCAGGGTCTTATACTTCAGCTTCTCGTTCAGGTCGGACCATAGCCTGTCGTAGTCCCCTCCCCGTATAGGGAACCTGCAGTATGTGAGGGCAGCCCCTCTATCCCAGTCAGGCGTGCATATGTGCATCATTGCTCCCTGTTCGCCGACGTTCTTTCGGATGAGCTCCCATATCACTTCCTGCCATGTGCCCTTGGGTCCGTCGGGCAGGGCCGGATGCAGGTTCAGGAGATCATGGGTCTCGCAGGTCTCGTCATCCACCCACAGCATGTATCCCGCCAGTATTCCGAGGTCGAATTCGTAGGGCGACACGGCCTTCCTGAGCTCTTTGCCGTACTCGTTCCTCCACGCCTCCGGATCGGTACCCCAAAGGTCCGGCCTGAAGGTCTTCCAGGACAAGGTCAGAAGAGGTATCCTGTACTCCCGGACCATTTTGAAGAACATCTCCCGCTGCTCCTTTCGCGGATTGGGCTCCTCTTTATTGTCCCAGTTGCAGAAGACGAAGGATATCTCAACATCCAGCTTTCCCTGCTCTTTCTTATCCATCACGGCCTTCAGAAGGTTCCGGGAACCGGACCCTCTGCCCGTGGAGAACCAACCCAGCTTCAGCATGAGAACGGCTATCGCCGTGGTCGTATTTCAAACGTCACAGGTCAAAAACCACTGTGACGGACGGCTCCTTCTCGTCCACGGCCATCATGTGGTACGTCACCGCCTTCACCTCTGCGCGGGGGCTGTGCCGCGCTATGTCCAAAGACTCACCTCTGGCTGTGCAGATGACATCGTCACCTTTGAAGGATACGTCGAATTCGGAGAATACAAGCCCTCTTACATCGGTGATATATATCAGCTCCGAGAGGAAGGCGAACAGGCGTTCTCTGCTCTCCTCCCCCGACGCTGTCACCGTGAAGGCGACCGAAGGTCTGACCGAAGAAGCATCCAGCATCTGGTCGTACATCGCGTAGGCAGCATTGCCGAAGCATTCCTCCAGATCCTTCCCGTAGCATCTCACCATGGCATCGGCGGTGTGCTCCAGCAGTTCATACCTCATGCACCGCCATTCCCTAGATAGGATAAATCAGTTGTCGGTGCGGAAGGGGCGAATCATTAATAATCTCAATCGGTAGTCCACGTAGCATGCGCATCACGATCGTGGGTTGCGGCGTAATTGGATCGAGATTGGCCAAGGCGGCCGACGAGATGGTCGAGGTCAAGAGGATCTACCTCATAGACCTGAACAGGAATCTCTCGGAGAAATTGGCAGGCGAACTTAAGAAAGCCGTGACCGTTGATACTGTGGAGGACGAGCTCTACCACTGCGACCTGGTCATAGAGGCCGCTTCCCAGAATGCAGCCAAAGATATACTGGCCAAGTCCGTTGGCCGTGGCGTCGACGTGATGGTAATGTCCGTAGGTGCCCTGGTGGACGACGATTTCAGGAATCAGATATTCGAAAGAGCCAAGAACAGCGGCTCCCGCATATTCATACCGTCGGGCGCGCTGACTGGCACGGATGCTCTCAGGTCCGCGTCCATGGACGAGCTCACTACAGTGGAGTTAAGGTCCACAAAGAACCCTCGGGCCCTTGCCAATATAGAGTATTTTGAGAAGAAGGGCATAGATACTTCCAAGATCGCCGAGAAGACCGTTCTTTACAGCGGCCCGGCCAGAGAAGCCGTTCAGATCTTCCCCAGGAATATCAATGTGGCCGCCACAGTCAGCCTTCTGGGAATAGGATTCGACAGGACGACGGTCACCATAATACTGGACCCGGAAGTCGAGAGCAACAATCACGATCTCATAATCAGCGGCGCCTTCGGAAGGGCAGAGTGCCAGACATTCAATGTCCCCTCTCCGGACAACCCGAGGACCTCCTACCTTGCGTCCCTGTCGGCGATATCCGCCCTCAAGCGCATAATAAGGAATGAGTGGATAGGCATCTGATCCCTGCAAAGATATTTCAGCCAGCTGAGCGTTTGAGCCGGTATGGAACCCACCCGAGCCGAGAGGCTTATAGAGGCGGCCGGGACGGACGCCGTAGTCATCTCTAACGGCACGGAGCCCTTCCTGGACTCGGCATTCTGGTATCTGACAGGTCTTGACTCCGGTACGTTCGAGGGAGCCATTGCGGTGATATCCCGTGACCGGGGTTTGCATGTGATAGTCAGCAAGCTCGAGGAGGAGGCCGCCAAGAGTTCCGGGGGGGAGGTCACAGTCTATTCCACGGGTCACGAGAGGGATGAGGCAGTTAAGAGAGCCATAGGGAGTGCAAGACAGATAGGGGTCCCCTTCGATACCACAGTTCATTCGATGTTCGCATACATATCCAGAATAGGTGAGGGTGCAGAGATCAGTAACATATCCCAGGCTCTCGGAGAGGTCAGGTCCGTCAAGGACAGTGAGGAGATCTCCAAGATCGAATCGGCATGCGCGATCTCATCCAAGGCGGCATCTGAGATCCCGGGCATGCTGGAAGAAGGCGTCACCGAGGAGTCCGCAGCGGCGCGATTAGACTCTAGAATGAGGGAGCTGGGCGCTTCCGGTAACGCCTTCGATACAATAGCGGCTTTCGGGCCCGCATCTGCGGAGCCCCACCACAGGCCCACAGGGTACCGCTTGAGGAAAGGTGACGCGGCCCTGTTCGATTTCGGGGCAAAGAGGAACATGTACTGTTCGGATCTGACCAGGACCCTGTTCATGGGAGATCCGGACCCGAGGCTCCTCAGGGCCTACGAGGTGGTCCTGGAGGCCCAGCGTGCAGGCGTAGAAATGATAAGGGGCGGTGTCCCGGCAAAAGACCCAGATGCTGCGGCCAGGGAGATAATAGATGCATCAGAGTTCAAGGGTATGTTCATACACTCTTTCGGTCACGGGATCGGGATGGATGTCCACGAGCCGATAAGCCTCTCTCCCAGATCGGAGCAGATCCTGAAACCCGGCAATGTCGTATCCGCCGAGCCGGGAATATACATCAGCGGTGTGGGCGGGATAAGGATAGAGGACACTGTGCTGGTGACCGAGAACGGATGCCGCAGGCTGACGGATTTCGATAAGAACGTAACCGTCATAAGATGATCAGAAAGCCGTCTCCACCGTTATCTTGGTGCGGTCCCCTACTTCAGCCAGGGAGTCAATCTCTCCTACGAGTTCACCTATCTTGATCACAGGATATGGGGATATCGGCCTCCCGTCCTCTCCGCTGAGAGGGGTCGGTCCGAAGAAAAGGCATAATGCGCTGGCTTCAGGCCAGAATGCTATATCCCTTTTGTTCAAGACTGTGGTTCTTTCTCCCTTCGCATCGATCTCCGCGGGCACCTCGAAATAGATCTCGCAGCCCAGCATATTGATGACGGAGGACACAGGGAGGGAGAGCCAGAAGGCATCGGCGAAGGCGGACTTCGTCAGCTCTCCCCTGTACTCCCCGATCCTGGTCCGGAAGGTTACGGCGTTCACGCTTTCTTCTTCCTTTCGAAGAGCTTCCGTATGTCCCTGCCCACGACCTCGAGCTGGAGCTCGGACTCGTCCTTCTCCATTTTCTTGAGATTCTTCAGGCCGGCTCTCCATTCGGCGCGCCATTCATCCTTGAATTTGCCAGATTCGATATCGTCGAGAATGGACCTCATGCCCTTCTTCGATTCCTCGGTTATGACCCTGTCTCTTCTGGTAAGTCCGCCGTACTCAGCGGTGTTGGATACTACGTACCACATGTGCTCGAAGCCGCCCATGTTGATCAGGTCGACTATGAGCTTCGTTTCGTGGAGGACCTCGAAATAGGCCATCTCGGGAGGATATCCCGCATCCACCAACGTGTCGAATCCGGCTTTTATCATGGCGGTGAGGCCGCCGCAGAGGACAGCCTGCTCGCCGAACAGATCGGTTTTGGTTTCATTATCAAAGGTGGTCTCGAAGACACCGGCCCTTGTGGAACCAAGGCCTTTGGCAAGTGCCAGAGCTATCTTCTTGGCGTTGCCGGTGACATCCTGGTGAACGCACACCAGGGCCGGTACGCCGAAACCTTCGAGGAACATGAGCCTTTCCATGTCTCCCGGTGCCTTTGGGGCCATCATTATGACGTCCACATTCTCGGGCGGAACTATGAGCTGATATGTTATGGCGAATCCGTGGGCGAACTCCAGTGCCGCACCTGCCTTGAGGTTCGGTCTCACCATCTCTTTGTATATGTCGGGCTGGACCTCGTCAGGCAGAAGCATCATTACGACATCCGCTCCCTTCACGGCGTCAGGTATCTCGGCAACCTTCAGGCCGTCCTCCTTCACCCTGTTCCAGGATTTACCGTCCTTCCTGGCGCCTACAGTGACGTCTAGGCCGGAATCGTGGAAGCAGAGGGCCTGGGCCCTTCCCTGCGCTCCGTATCCGAGGACAGCTATCTTCTTACCTTTGAGTATGCCTAAATCAACATCCGCATCGTGATAGATCTTCATCGTTGCGCTTCTCCTTTGCTTTGGGCTATCTCTTCCTTGGGTATAAGGATAGCGTCATCAATAGGGGCAGTGGCCCTTGACCATAGGAATACTTGGGTCGGGGGGCAGCATAGGCAGCACATCCTCCTCCGGGTCGGTGCGGATGTCTATCAGGCAGGTCTCCCCGCTGTTCATGCTCCTCTTCAGGGCGTCGCCTATCTCTCCCGGCCTCTCGATCCTTATTCCTTTCGCGCCGAAGGCCTCTGCCAACTTGACGAAGTCAGGATTGGACTCGTAGAGCTTGGTCCCGGAGTACCTCTTGTTCCAGAAGAGCTTCTGCCACTGCTTGACCATTCCCAGCCATCCGTTGTTCATCAGGCATATCGTAACTGGCAGATCCTCCTGGATCGCTGTGGCGAGTTCCTGGACGACCATAAGCAGCCCTCCGTCACCAGTGACCGTGAGGACCTTCTTGTCCGGGCAGGCGGCCTTGGCGCCTATCGCAGAAGGCAGACCGAAGCCCATGGTTCCGAACCCGCCGGAAGATATCATCTGCCTGGGTCTTTTGATATTAAGGCAGTGCATCGCCCACATCTGGTTCTGGCCGACGTCCGTGGTTATGATGGTGTCGTCATCGATCAGCTTATTGATCTCATGCATGACCTTTTGCGGCTTTATCGGGACGCCGTCGTAATCGAAGTCGCAGCAGCACCGGGATTTGAAGGAAGTCAGCGTCATGGCCCACGCAGGGTCAGGGACGAATCCCTCAAGGTGGGTGAGGAAAGACCTTATGACATCCCCGACGTCCGCCTTTATGTTGACGGAAGTCAATCCGTGCTTGTTGAATTCCGTGCTGTCCAAGTCTACATGTATGACCCTGGCGCCGTTGCCGGGGCGGGTATGCGGGCTGTAAGTCCTGTCAGAGAACTTCGTGCCCAATGCTATGATGAGGTCGGCCTCCTTCATGGAGCTCAGCGCGGCGCGTCTGCCGTGCATGCCCAGAGTCCCCATCGACAGAGGATGGTCATAAGGTATGCTGCCCATTCCCATGAGGGGGGTCAGGACCCCGGCGCCTATCTTCTCCGCAAGCCTGACCATATCTTCAGAGGAATCGGAACCTATTAGTCCTCCTCCCGCAAGGATGATGGGCCGTTTCGCCTCCTTAATCCACTGGACGGCGGTGGGTATGCCCGAAGTATCTATGAAGACAGGCCTCGGCTCTCGGATCTGGGTCAGCAGGGATTCATCTATTTGCGAGTTCATCGCATCGACGGGGAGGTCGACATGGACAGGTCCCGGCCTTCCGAGCCGGGCGACCTTCCATCCCTCGCTTATGGCCGTGGGGAGCATGTTCAGGTCCAGAACCCTGTAGTTGTACTTGGTGACAGGCATCATGAGACTGAATGCATCGACCTCCTGGAATGCCCCCATGCCGAGGTTGCCGGTGGCGACCTGGCCCGTAAGGACAATCATTGGTATGGAATCAGCGAACGCTGTCCCGACGCCGGTGACAAGGTTCGTTGTCCCCGGACCGCTGGTAGCCAGGCAGACCCCCGTCTTTCCGGAGGCCCTGGAATACCCGTCGGCCATATGGGCCGCGCACTGCTCGTGGCGCACTAGTACATGCCTAATGGAGGAATCCAGTATCTCGTTGTAGATCGGTATGACGACACCTCCGGGATATCCGAAAATGGTACCGACGTCTCTGTCCTCAAGCATCTTCAGCAGTGCTCTAGAGCCCTTCATGATGTCTCACCTTTTCGATGGAATTACGTAATAGGGTTTAATAACAACTGCTACCTTCCCATCCAAAGACGCACCAATGGCCATAGTTTACAGTGAAAAGTTATTGGAGCACAGTCAATGGCCCGACCATCCTGAGTCTCCTCTGAGACTCAAGACTCTCAGGAAAAAGCTGGAGAAGGAAGGCCTCTGGAAGAATGTGGTGGGCCCTGACGATTTGCCTGACGAAGCCCTTCTCAGAGTGCATACGGAAGAGCACGTGAACCGGATCAGGATGGGAGGGGACTATCCCGTGGACCCGGACACGTTCATACATGAGAACACCTACGAGCTGGCTAAGATATCGGCCGCTGTGGCCGTCAAAGCCGTCGAGATCGCCGCGGAGGGAGAGCCGTCCGTGGCACTTACCCGCCCGCCCGGTCACCACGCGGGCAAGAACCGCATCGGGGGATTCTGCTATTTCAATAACGTCGCGGTTGCGGTGGCGGCGGCGGGGAAGAGGACGGCCATAATCGATCTTGACGCTCATCACGGGAACGGGACCGAGGAGATATTCTACGATACCGACAATGTCTTCGTAATATCCACCCATGAGGCGGATTTCTATTGGGATTCAGGTTATGTGGAGAGGACCGGGGAGGGAAAAGGGTCCAGTTACAACGTCAACATACCCATACCTGCCGGTGCGGGCAACCGTACATTCCTGTCGGCCATGGACGAGATCATCGTTCCGATCCTGAAGAAGTACGAGCCCGAGCTCATAGTCGTAAGCCTGGGGGTCGATGCCCATTATTGCGAGCCCAACGCCCACATGCAGATGAATACTGACGGATATGTGGAGCTTTGCAAACGACTCTTCGACATATCCGGGGGGAAGATAGCCTTCGTTCTGGAGGGAGGCTACCATCTCCGGGCCACCGCAGAGGTCATAGCCGGGGTTCTGGCTATGATAGAGGGCAGGACTATAAAGGCAGAGTATAACGAAGAGCGTTGCGAGCAGGGCAGCGGCAGGAAGGCAATAAGGAAGGCCAGGGAGTACCTTTCAAAGTATTGGGAGCTCTGAAGGCATTCGCCGCTTTCTACACTGACAATGGCGGTTCAGCTGCTTTGCCTCCTCGATACGGCCTGTTCCGTGCGGAGGGCCAAGCAAGTTTATTCTATCGGAACACCAATAATCGCGTAGTTGTGGGTGAGCTCCATGAAAACGAAGGTAGGAGTCAACGGATACGGAACGATCGGTAAGAGAGTTGCAACTGCGGTCAATCAACAGGACGATATGGAAATAGTCGGTGTGACCAAGACCAGGCCGTCATATGAGGCGCAGGATGCTGTGAAGAAAGGATATCCGCTATATGTACCAGAAGAGAATCTGGAGGCGTTCAGGGCTGCCGGCATAAAGGTTGCAGGAACGATAAAGGACCTGTACGGCAAAGTGGACATAATCGTCGACTGCACTCCCGGCGGAGTCGCAGAGAGGTACAAGGCAGAATTCGCCGAGGCCGGCATAAAGGCCATTTGGCAGGGCGGAGAGGACCACAGCCTCACCGGGATATCATTCAATGCAGGTGCCAACTACAAGGAGTCCTGGGGAGCTCAGTTCTCCAGGGTCGTGTCATGCAACACCACCGGACTTCTCAGAACATTCTATCCTATCGACAAGAAGTATGGGATAAAGAACTCATATGTTACGCTGATAAGGCGCTCCGCCGATCCCAACGACAGCAAATCCGGTCCAATAAATGCGATCGAGCCAGTAGTCAAGCTGCCGACCCACCACGGACCCGATGTTCAGAGCGTTATGCCCTGGATCAACATACACACGATGGCGGTCAAGGTCCCTACGACTCTGATGCATGTTCACACTGTGGCGATGGAGCTGAACAGTGAGCCCAAGACAGAGGAGATCATAGATCTGCTCCGGAAGACGCCTCGCGTGAAACTGGTGAAGAGCTCTCTGGGCATCAAATCCACGGCCCAGATAATGGAAGAGGCCAGAGAGATGGCCAGGTCCCGCAGCGACATGTTCGAGATAGTCCTGTGGGAGGACGGCATCAAAGCCGTCGGCAACACCGTCTACTTCTATCAGGCGGTCCACCAGGAGAGCGATGTGATACCCGAGAACATAGATTGCATAAGGTCTATGTGCAAGATGGAGAAGGACCCGGCCAAGTCCATGGCGAAGACCGATGCCGCCATGGGCATCGAAAGGTGCTGAGGATGAAAGGCATCTACACATTGGAGGATTTCAATGTCAGGGATAAGACCGTCCTTCTGAGGGTGGACATAAATTGCCCAATGGACAGGTCCACTCTGAGGATAATAAACGATTCGAGGATAAGGAGGATCGTCCCTACTGTTCGGGAGCTCATGGGGAAAAGAGCCAAAGTCGTAGTGCTGGCACATCAGAGCCGAAAGGGCAAATGGGACTTCACATCCCTGGAGCAGCATTCGGAGAGGCTGTCAAGGCATCTCAATGCTCCGGTAAGGTATGTGGACGACATACTGGGAGATTCTGCAAGTAAGGCCATATCCGAAACGAAGCCGGGGACGGTGCTGCTGCTGGGAAATGTGAGAGGGATAGATTCGGAGTCCAAAGAGCTCAGCATGATGGAGCATTCAGGGTCGGAGATCGTCAACACCCTTGCGCCGCAGATCGATTTCTATGTGAATGATGCGTTTGCCGCCGCCCACAGGAGCCAGTGCTCCCTGGTGGGATTCCAGCCCAGGGTGCCCTCGGCATCCGGCAGGCTGATGGCCAAGGAGCTGTACGCCCTAAGTGCGATATTCGATGTTCCGAGGAGGCCGTCCGTGTTCATATTGGGCGGTGCCAAGATAGATGATGCTGCGAACATGGTGGACCACGTCCTGGGAAGCGGGATAGCGGACACCGTCATATTGGCGGGACTGGCCGGAATAGCGTTCCTGAAGGCTCGAGGAGTGGATATAGGTGAGGCTTCCTCTGCGCCGATAAAAGATGAGCTGACCACCGAGAATCTGCAGAAGGCCAAGGATGTGATGTCGAAGTACGGGCACAGGATACTGCTCCCGACGGATGTGGCCGTGGAGAGGAACGGGAAGCGCCAGAATGTGCTCATAGGCGATATGCCAGACAACGCGCCTTCTCTGGATATAGGCGACGCATCCATAGCTAAGTTCGCCAAGGTCATAGCATCATCCAGGACCACGCTGATGTCGGGCCCTGCCGGCATGTACGAGAAGGAAGGATTCGATGTGGGCACCAAAGCGCTCATGGAGGCCATGATAGACTCCGGCGGACAATCCGTTATAGGCGGAGGGCACACGGTGGGAGCGGCTGACAAGCTGGATCTGACCGACCGGTTCTCCTATGTCAGTACCGGAGGGGGTGCCCTGGAGGCGTTCCTCCTGGGTCAGGAGCTGCCTGTGGTTGAGGCCCTGAGATATTCCTTCGATAACGTGAAGGTCTAGATCGAGCCCTTCCTCATGCGCTCTATTGCCTCAGCTATGCGCTCTTTGGGCTGAGTGACGGTCATACGGACGTATCCTTCGGCAGACTGACCGAAGCCTACGCCCGGTGTCGCCACGATGCCAAGGTCCAGCATCTTCTCCGTGAACTTCATTGAAGGCATCCCGCAGTCGAACCAGACATAGAAGGTGGCTTTGGGCATGTTGACCTTGTAGCCGAGGCTTCTGAGGCCGTCCACAAGCACCTTTCTCCTTTCGGCGTATATGTCCATGTTCTTCTTGACCTCATCTGGAAGTTCGCTGCCGTTGTACAGTCCCAGGGCGGTTATGCCGGCCTTCTGGATGAACTTCGGGGCTCCCGAATCAATCTGGCCTTTGCACTTCTTTAGTCCCGCGATCAGGTCTTTGTGCCCGACTGCGTAACCTAGCCTGTAGCCCGTCATGTTGAACGTCTTTGAGAATGACCCGAACTCTATGCAGTCCTTGCCCGCCTGCAGCGCCGAAGGCGCCATGTATCCGTCGAAGCACATCTCCGAGTACGCATTGTCGTAGCAGAATATCGTGCCGTTCTCCACGCACCAGTCCTGCAGTTTCTTCAGATATTTCTCGTCACAGGTGGCGCCGGTGGGGTTGTTGGGATAGTTGG
Organism: Methanomassiliicoccaceae archaeon UBA381; assembly: GCA_002502965.1. GTDB lineage: Archaea > Thermoplasmatota > Thermoplasmata > Methanomassiliicoccales > Methanomethylophilaceae > RumEn-M2. The sequence continues at coordinate 41,156 of DAQS01000004.1, read as the reverse complement.
CGTACAGCATCCTGGCCCCTTCAGGGCAGTCGGCAGGGTCCAAAAGCCAGTTCTTCTCCGGGCGCAGCGGCACCTTCACACAATTCGCGTTGTTGAATATGGTGGCCGCCGCCGAGTACACAGGGTATCCCGGGCTCGGGGCGATTATCGTCTCCCTGTCGTTGACGAAGGATTGGGCTATGTTGAATATGCCCTCTTTGGACCCTATGGTGACGCAGACCTCTTTGTCAGGATCCACGTCCACGCCGAACCTGACCTTGTACCAGTCAGCGACTGCTACGCGAAGAGATCTTTCTCCGGCGCTGGAAGAATAATTGTGATTCTCGGGCTTTGCCACTTCTCTCTGCAGAGCTTCTATTATCGGCCAGGGGGTCGGAAGGTCCGGGTCTCCTATACCGAAATCTATGATATTTGTGCCCTGGGCCCTCTTCTTCGCTGTCATCTCATCCAGCATTACGAAGAGGTACGGTGGCAGTGCTTTCAGTCTTTCTGCGAACTCGAATTCCATATCATTCCCTCCAATATCCGTCGAATACGAGGACTGCCGGGCCCTTCATCGTTACGGAGCTCAGATCCTTGGCCACCGTTATCTTCAGCGTGCCACCCGGCAGATTCACGTCGATAGGCGTGTCGTAAGGCACGAGCCCGTTCAGGCAGGCTGCCACCGTGGCGGCGCCCGCACCGGTCCCGCAGGCCATGGTCCATCCCGCGCCCCTCTCATAGACGCGGAGGTCTATCGCCTTATTGATGACAGAGGCGAATCCCGCGTTCATCTTCTGAGGGAATCGGGGGTCCGAACCAATCACGGGGCCCAGGTTCTTCACTGCCTCGCTGCTCAAGTTACTGAATGTGACGAAGTGCGGGTTGCCCATGCTGAGTGCGGTACCCTTTATTTCCGTGTCCCCGAATTTTATGGACTGGTTGACGAATCTCGACCCCCCGTCATAGGTCATGGGCACGGCTTTCACATCCAGGGTTGGGGCGCCCAATTCCACGGAAACGCCGGAGACCTTCCCGTCGCTTCCCTTCTCCACGGTGATCCTCTTGTTCCCGGCCAGGGTGTTCACGGCGAACTCGCCCTTCTTGACCAGTCCGAAATCTGATACGTGCTTTGCCAGGCACCTTATGCCGTTGCCGCACATCTCGGCCTCGCTTCCGTCAGAGTTGATTATGCGCATGGAAACGTCGGCACCCTTCATGCCAGGGAGAAGGTAGATGAAGCCGTCCGCTCCTATCCCGAATCTCCGTCTGCATCCGCGTGCCACTCTCTCCTGGTCTATGCGGACGGATTCGTTTATCCCGTCCACTATGACGAAGTCGTTCCCGGTACCATGATACTTCCAAAATTTCATTGTCTCAATCCCTCCGGTATGATCTGGTTGCGCCAGAGGTCTTCTGTGTCCTCCGCTCTCCTTATCAGGCATGCCTTCCCGTCGCTTACCAGCACCTCCGCGCACCTCGGCCGGGAGTTGTACTCGCTCGACATGGAGAACCCATATGCGCCAGCGGTGAATATGGCCACAAGGTCGCCCTCCTCCGGCTCAGGCATGACGCGGTCATGTGCCAGATAATCTCCGCTCTCGCATATCGGACCTACCACATCGTACTTGTCGCTGCATGCCCTGTTGAACTTATTTGCCATTGCCACTGTGTGGTATGAGTCATAGAATGCGGGCCTGACTAGGGTGTTGAATCCCGCATCGACGCCTATGTATCTCTTCGTCTCAGCGTCCTTGACGTCCACGCATCTGGTCAGGAGAACTGTGGAATCGGCGACTATGTACCGTCCTGGCTCGATAACGACGGTCTTAACTTCCGTCTCGTCCTGTATTATCTCGGTGACAAGACTGGCCAGTTCCTCCACGTCAGTCTCCTCCTCCTGTAGCCTGTAGGGTACGCCCACGCCGCCGCCTATGTCTATGAACTCCAAGTCTATGCCGACCTTGTCCCTGATATCATTGGCGAGACCGGATAGGACCTCGGTCACATCCGTGAATTGATCTATGCCCTCCCCGCCGGACCCGGTGTGGGCGTGTATGCCCCTTATATCGAAACCCAGGTCCCTGGCTCTTGTGTATACAGGTATGGTCCTCTTGATGGGTATCCCGAACTTCGATCCCTTGCCGCCGGTCATGACCTTGGCACCATGGCCGGATGCCACTCCCGGGGTGATCCTGAATGATACCCTGACATCCGTGGATATCTTGGCCAGTCTCTCCAGCTCTGACTCTGAGTCCACGTTGATCATGCAGCCAACATCCACCAGCCCTCTCAGCTCTTCGTTGCTGACATTAACCCCTGTATAGAGTATTCGGTCAGGGGAGAAGCCGGCCTTGATGCAGGACAGCACCTCTCCCAGGGAAACGGCATCTATGCAACTGCCCTCCTGTTCCAGGATGTGCAGGACAGACAGGTTGGTGTTGGCCTTGCAGGCATAATTCACTCTGGTGTCCATGTACTTGGAGAAGGCCCCGTGGATCCTTCGGTAGTTCTCTCTTATCCTTTTCTCCTCTGTTACGTAGACGGGAGTCCCGAACTCTTCTGCTATCTCTGTTGCGGCAATGCCGTCTATCAGCATGATGCCGTCCTTCCCCTCGTACTCTCTGATCATCTGGTCCCCTCCCCCGCTATGAACTTCTGATGCAGGATCTTGACCACGTCCGTAACGGAGTCCGTAGGTACCACGAAGTTAAGGGAAACATCGGATGCCCCCTCGGAGATCATCTCCACGTTGGCTCCTACTTCCTTCACTGCACCGAAGACGTCCCCGGAGAAGCCCTGATAAGACAATAATCTGTCGCCGACGGCGCAGACGAGAGCCACATTGCTCTTCACATCTATGCGCTCTATGTCCTTGGCATCCAAGAGGTTGAGGTTCTTCAGTGTCTGCTTGACGTCCAGATTGTGGATGAGGAAGGCTATCGTGGAAAGGGATGTGGATATGGCGTATACTGCGACGCCGGCATCAGCCAGCTTCTCTACGATCTTGGCGACGATGATGGGCCTGTACGCTATGTCCGCCGCAGATACCGTTATTATGGAAAGATCCACCTTCATGGCTATGCTCTTCAGCAGCTTGTTGTCCGAGTGCCTGCCGAGGTTGTGTATTACGGTTCCGCAGTTGCCAGGATCGTAGGAATTCTTGATCCAGAGAGGTATGTGCTTCCTTCTTACAGGCTCTATCGTCCGGGGGTGGAGCACTTTGGCGCCGAAATATGCCAGTTCTCCCGCTTCGCTGTAATTCATCTCCCCTATGGTGCGGGCATCCGGCACGACCCTGGGGTCGGCGCTCATGAAGCCGTTGACATCAGTCCAGATCTCTACAGAATTCGCGTTCATGGCGTTGCCTATGGCCGCTGCCGCATAATCGGAGCCCCCTCTTCCGAAGGTCAGGGCCCTGCCGCTCTCGGTCACGCCGTAGTATCCGGATATTACCGGCACTACTCCGTTCTGGAGCATGGGCTTGACGACCATGTTGATCTTGAGGGAGGTCTTCTCCAGATCCGCAGTGCCGTTCAGAGGTCTGCCCTCTGCGAAGATCCCCGCCTCCTCAGAAGTAAGGGCCACGGACTCGAAACCCATGGACTTGATCAGATGAGACAGTGTAAGGCTAGAGAATCTCTCTCCCTGGGATATGAAAAGGTCCTCGAAATAAGGGTCCTTCCTTGCATCCTCATCGAGCATTAGCCCCTTCAGCAGATCCAGGCGCTCGTCGAGATCCTTCTTGTAAGACGCGAGAGCTTTGCCCTCGAACAGCTTGGTCGCAACATCCACGTGCCTGTCGTAGAACAGCTTGGCCGCTCCCTCCGGGTCCTTGAACCCGTTCTCCATGGTACCGATCAGGAAATTGGTTATGCCGGACATGGCGGAGACCACCACGACCCTTCCCCCTTCCTTTTCGGTTATTATCTTCGCCACCCTTCTCAGAGCCTCGGCGGAGCCGACGCTGGTCCCTCCAAACTTCATTACTGTTATGATCATAGGCCGAGCACCTCGCTCATGCTGTGTACCTTACCGTCCTTCTTCCCGGCAATCCACCTTATGGTCCTCAGGCAGCCGGATGCCAGAGCCTCTCTCGATATCGCCCTGTTGGTGAGCTCGATGACCTCGTTGTCATCGCTGAACAGCACCGTGTGGTTGCCCACTATGCCGCCGGCTCTTACGGAGTGCATCCCTATCTCCCTGCCCCTGGGTCCGACAGTTCCTTCTCTTCCGTATGAGACGTTCTCTATGCCGGTGACCGCCTGCAGCCTTTTCAGAGCCTCCTTGGCGGTACCGGACGGGGAGTCCTTCTTGGAGGAGTGGTGAGTCTCTATTATCTCTAAGTCGTAATCCGGGAGATATTCTGCGAGTATCTCGCACACTTTCCAGAATACGTTGACCCCCACGGCGAAGTTGGCGGACACTACGGCTGAAGTGCCGTGCTCCTTAACCGCGGCGGTCATGGCAGCCATGGAGACAGCATCAACGGAGGTCGTGCCAAGCACAAGATTGGTCCCGGTCCCGGGCACGGATGCCACCGTTGTACCGGCGGCCGAAGGTGTCGTGAGATCCACATAGACGTCAGCATCTTTCAGGAGATCCTTCAGAGTTGTCGGCCCCGAGGCCACTATGCCGCCCGAGATCTCCCTTCCTATGTTACCGCCGTTCCCGGAGACGGTAGCGCCGGTAAGCCTCAGGTCCTCTGATGCCACGATCATGTCGCAGACCATACGGCCCAGCTTACCGGTGGCGCCCCCGACGACAACCCTCGTAACCAAAACTTTCGCCCCCTCAGATAAGTCCCAGATCCTCTATGTCCGCATCGAGCACGGCGGCTCCGCGCTCGGAGATGTAGGTAAGGGGCAGCCTGAGCTCTCCGTTGCCGAATCCCAGGCGCTTCATCACATACTTTATCGGTATAGGGTTGGATTCCAGGAAAAGGTCTGTGAAAAGGGGTAGCATACGGTAATGTATCGCAGAAGCGTCTATGAACTTCTCCCTCAGGCACAGATCCATCATCTGGCACACTGTGTTTGGGCAGCAGTTCGCGGCCACGGATATTACTCCGCATCCGCCCATGGCGATTATCGGGAATGTCTGAGCGTCGTCTCCCGAGAGGACCTCGAACTCCTTCGGCTTCTTCGCAAGTATCTTGCCGATCTGGATCAGATTGCCGCTGGCCTCCTTTATGCCTACCACGCCGGGAAGCTCCTTGGCGATCCTGACACTGGTCTCAGCAGATATGTTGCTGGCTGTCCTTCCGGGCACGTTATATATGACGATGGGTACGTCCACGGACTCGCTGACGACCTTGTAATGCTGGAATATGCCCTCCTGAGTGGGCTTGTTGCAGTAAGGGGAGATGGAAAGTATACCGTCCGCCCCCAGGTCGGCGGCCGTCCTGCTCAGGTAGACCGCTTCGGAAGTGGAGTTGCTGCCGGCACCGGCCAGGACCCGGGCGTGTTTGACCTCGTCCATCACTATCTTTATGACCCTGATGTGTTCCTCATGGCTGAGCGTAGCCGATTCCCCAGTTGAACCGCATGGTACCAGAGTGCTCACGCCGTTCTCTTCCTGGAACCGGACTATGCGCCTGAGGCATTCCTCGTCCACCTCTCCGCCCTTTGTGAACGGCGTGATCAGTGCCGTCGCCACACCTTCGAACATGATTATTCCCCGTAATGCTCCTTCAGTATCAGCCGCGTTCGCGTGCTGATTATATTATCGTTGCGTCTTACGCTCTCGATTATATCGTTCAAACGCTGGGAGGATTCCACGTCAACTATGGCTATGAGGTCCTGATCCCCTGTGACCTCGAAGACATCGTTTATCCCTTCATATTGGATCAGCTTGTTGGCTATCTCCTGAGAGTCGGTGTTGACATCGATGCATATCTCGACCAGGGCCTTCACGTTCTTCGAGCTGGTCTTTATCGTGAAGCCCTTTATCGTGCCCTCGGACATCATCCTGTGGACTCTGCTTCTGACGGTGCCTTCCGACACACCTATCTGCTGTGCTATGTCCACGAAAGGGCATCTTGAATCCTTTCTAAGGATGTCCATTATGCGTTTGTCGAGATTGTCTATCAATTTATCACCAGTCTTCAGATTTCGTAGTCCCGACACCGCTGACCGCAATTAATGTATATAAATACTTAGAAAATCGAAGTTCATCCAAAGAAGTTCGCAGCACAGAGTCAGCATCAGGAGAGGCGGACCTCCATCTCGGGCACTGACAGCTTTATGCCGTTCTCCTTGAACTTGTCGTATATCGCGAGTCGTATCTGCGCCGAGATGGACCCATAGTTCTCAACGTTGTCCACATATGCGGTCAGACGCAGCCTTACGTCGAATTCCGCGAACTCGATGACGCGGGTATCCGGCGTATCAAAGGTACCGTCCTTTATGATGTTGGGGTGATCATATGCCACTTCCCTCATCAATCTCATCGCATGTGCCAGATCGGTTCCGTGAGCGACACCGACGAAAATAAGTATGCGGTACGCGCGGTTCTTGCTGCTCATATTCGTTATCACAGAGGATGCAACGAGGCTGTTGGGCATGACTACGACCTCTTCATTCTCCCAGCTGTGGAAAACAGTGTTCATCATGCCGATCCTCTTGACCCTGAGTATTGCGGTGTGGTCCTTCATTTTCACCAGGTCCCCCTCTCTTATGGGGCGGGTGAGGAGAAGGGTCATACCGCTGAAGAATTGATTGAGGCTGTTTTGAGCACCTAACGAAAGAGCCAGACCAAGTATTCCTGCGCCTGTCAGTATGGCGACCAGGTTGAATCCCAAAGCAGCCAGTATGGATGCGAAAGCGACAGTTGCGATGGTTATCTTACCCAGCATACTGAAAAGAGGAATCAGGGTGCTGTCCAATCCTTCTATATCGTCACCTATTTTCGAGAAGAGTTGTGGTATCGCGATCCTGTAGACGCGCCAGGTTATTATCGCTCCCAGGATGATATAGACTATGGAAGAGATGCTCAGGGACAGAGCAACATAATATCCGTCCACGCCTGCGATCCCGAGAGCTCCGGATATGCCGTATATCACGATGGCCAGGAATACCAGCCAGGAGACATCCTTTCTGATCTCTTCCAAGTGTTTCTTTCTGTCTTCGGAGAAAAGCTTCCTAACGACAATGAAGATCCCGCCTATGATCAGGAAGGAGATGCCCATCCACAGCAAAAAGGAAAGCGCTGCAGTGAAAGCAGGCGTGTTCAGAGGATAAGGCAGAGGATTCCTGAACTCACCCAGGATCTTGTTGAATTGGTTATCCGAGGCGAGTTGCGAAGAGATCTGAATTGGGACCGTTAAGAGGACCGAGCTCTCGGTACCGCTAACGGTGTTGGTGCAGGTCATAGTTATTCGCAGATTCTCAGTGACCGAGCCTGCGAACCTATCCACATTTATCGTCAGGGGTACATTCCTATAGCCGCTCCCTTCCAGATCGACGCTGATCATCGATTTTCCATTGTCGAAAAGGGCAACGAGATTATCTGAATCGGACACATCAAGCGTGATCTCGTAAACAACGGATGTTTTGTTGTTGACAATCAGGTTGAAGCTGTAAGCATCTCCCGCATTGAGGGAGAGATCGTAACCGGGGCTGGCCACGGTAACATCGCCGGCATCCGCTAATTCTCCGGAATTCTCGTCGGCCAGAATCGGGATCAGCAGTAGAGCGGCCACCGCCACGAATGCGAAAAGCACTGCCGTTCTTCTGCTGGACACCATGATTTCCGTCAAGGTCTACAAAGCATAAAAATATACTTGAACCCTATAAAGCAACATGGGCCCGCTCGCGGATCTGATCAAGGTCCTGATCGTCACGGCAATCATGATCCCCGCATGCATCAGCGATTGGAGGAAACGGGAAGCTTCGGAGTTGCATTGGGCTCTGATGGGCAGTGCCGGAATGGTGTTCGTGGCACTGTACGGTGGGGGAGAGATATGGGCCAGAGGGTTGGTCGTTCTCGGCATGGCCCTTATGCTGTTCGATGTGCTGGTGGACCGGGAGGTAGGTGCGAGGGAGCAGTTGATCATCTATGCGGTCATCGCACTCCTCTTTCTGATCCCCATCGTTGCTTCGGGCTGGGTCCTCAGGATGACGGCGATACCGATCCTGGCTACATATGTGATGATGAATATTCTCTATTCTTCGGAACTGATGCAGGGTGGGGCGGATGCTACCAGCCTGATAGCGATAGGGATGGTGTTCCAGCACTATCCCGATCTGAACTGGGTACCGTTCATAAAACCCGGATCGGAGGTCTTCGATGCAATGTACTTGTTCCCTCTGTTCGTCCTCATGGCCGCCCTGATAATAGCTGCGGTCGTGATGCTCTCGTACTTCGTCGCATTGAACATAAGGCGCAGGGATATCGGGTCACTGATGTTCTTCGGGTACAGGATGGACCTGGACAAAGTTCCGGATAGAATGGTATGGCCTATGCAGGACGTTGTAGATGGTAAGGTAGTGATCACGCACGGCGCCGTGAACGACCCGTCCGCAGTTCAGCGCCTCCGGGAGGCAGGAGCGGCAAGGATATGGGTGACGCCGAAGATACCGTTCCTCATACCGATACTGGTAGGTTTCCTTTTCATAGTGATGGTCGGGAACCCCCTGTTCATCTTATGATGTTGAGGCGCGTCCTGCACGAGGAGCAGCGGTCCCCGATCAGTCCCACTATATCGATGAGGTACCCGGTCCTTTTGATCACAACGTTGCCGCATTCGGGGCAGAAGGTGTCCGATCCGTCATCGGATATTATGTTCCCCAGGTATACGTGTCGCAGTCCCGCTGCTTCAGCTATGTCCATGGCCTTCTCCAGAGATTCCTCGGGGGTCCAAGGCACAGTGTTCATCTCGTTGTCCGGATGGAATCTCGAGAAATGCACTGGCACATCGACAGACAGCTCTTTGGCCACCCATTCCGCGAACGCTTTTATCTCGTCGGGAGAATCGTTGTGGCCCGGAATCAGCAGATAAGTGAGCTCGATGTGAACCCCTTCGTCTTTGGCGACCTTGATGGCATCCAGGACATCTTTCAGATGGGCGCCGCATATCTTCATGTAGAATTCGTCGGTGAAACCCTTGACGTCGATGTTCATGGCATCCGCTATCCCGCAGAGGTCCCGCAGAGGCTTCTCGCAGATCAGACCGTTGGTGACGATCACACAGTCCAGCTCCGGATCGCAGCGCATCGTGTCCTGTATATACTCGATCCATATCGTCGGCTCGTTGTAGGTGAAGGCTATGCCGTCGCTCTTCTCGCGATTGCACATGGCTGCCAGGTCCTGGGGGGATTTGTATGTCGTCCTCTTACGGCCGGCGGGGGACTGGGATATCGAATAGTTCTGACAGTGCTTGCAAGTCATATTGCATCCGACGCTGCCGACGGAGAAGATCCTGCTGCCCGGTTTGTAATGGTACAGGGGCTTCTTCTCAACCGGGTCCACGCACAGCGACGACACTCTGCCGTAGGTATCGGCGACAAGGTAATCGGGATCTCCGCGTCTCGCGCCGCATCTGCCGTACTTCCCTATGCCGATCCTGCATCTGTGGGGGCACAGGCCGCATATGTACACGTCCCCGTCCCTTTCATAGTATCTTGCTTCCATTCTTACAGGGCTAATAGCGGCCATAATCCAACCTCCTGGCACCGTCGTCCGTTACGAGCCTCGCCTCCCTGCCGGATGTGACCGTGCCGATTATGGAGAAGCTCACGCCGGAGCTGTAAAGAGAATTCAATCCCTCCTTGTTGAAAGTGAAGAGCAGCTCATATTCTCCTCCGAAACCTATCATCATGTCGATCTCCGGAACTCCCGTTTCCTCGGAGACATCCTCGACGTCTGCTCCCTTCGGAAGGAATTCCAGTATTATGTCCATTCCCACGCGGCTGCACTCGCATATGGTCAGCGCCGCAGTGGCGAGGCCGTCGGAAAGGTCTATGCATGATGTAACGGCGCCTGTGGAGGCCAAGGCGATGCCCTCTCTGACCCTGGGCACGGGGATGCAGAGGGAGTCCACGGCATCCGGGAAGCTCAGCCCGTTCATGATGGCATGATATCCTGCCGCAGGGGATCCCAGGGGGCCGGTCACGGCCACCATGTCACCCGGCACTGCGCCCCTGCGGGTCATGGGATTCCTGCCTTCCATGGCACCTATCGCCGTACCGCATACGAAACCGCTGCCAGGTTTTGTGTCCCCGCCCACTATGTACGCACCGCAGAACTCCGCGCATTGATCCGCACCGCTCATGATATCGCAGACCTCCTGATCTCCCAGGGAATCGGGTATCCCGAGAGAGAGGGTCAGGGCCACGGGCCTCCCGCCCATGCTGGCTATATCGCTGAAATTGACGGCCGCGCTCATCCAGCCGAATTGCTCGAAGGTCATGCCCTCGGGCTTATGCCTCTCTATCGTGACGGAATCCGTGGCCACGACCACCGGCGACCCCCCCATCTCCACAATGGCCGAATCGTCCCCCGGGCCAACGGAGAAAGGGCAGGGCCTTATGACGCTCAGAGCCCTCTTTATCATGGCTCTCTCGTCAATATCCTTAGGAAACATACCCATTCGATGCTCCTGTTCGTAAATAAAGATGTTCTAGTCGTAAGTGCAATATGCCTAAATACGAAACTATGGATAATGAGAGGACCGAAATGATCATGAACGTCAAGTACGGCAAAGACGGGTGCCAGACCGTAACGGTCCCTGATGAGAATTACATAGGGACCTTCTACCCCGCCGATGTGAAATGCCGCCCTGCGGACGAGGTTATAAACGAATCCATCGACAACCCGATGGGCTATCGGTCCCTTGCCGATTTCCTGGAGGGTGGCAGGGATATAGTCTTCATAGTCAACGATGCTACCAGGCCCACGCCAACCGCGAAGGTCTTGGACGCCCTTCACAAGAGGATGGATCTCGGTAAGGCGAGATTCCTGGTAGCCACCGGCGCCCACAGGGACATGACGCCGGACGAATATGATTTCGTCTTCGGCAAGCACTACGGGTACCTGAAAGACAGAATAATCGCCCACGATGCCAAGGCTTCGGACTGCACTTATCTGGGGAAGTCGAAGAACGGGACTCCCATGGAGGTCAACAAGATAGCAGTGGAGGCGGACCGCCTGGTGATAATAACGAGTGTGGAACCGCACTATTTCGCCGGTTATACGGGGGGGAGGAAATCCTTCCTGCCGGGAGTGGCGTCCTATAAGACCATAGAGGCCAACCACAAGCTGGCGATGAAGAAGGAGGCCCAGTCCCTGGTTCTGAAGGGCAATCCGGTCCACGAGGACATGATGGATGCCCTGGAGAGTGTGAAGGGGAAGGAGATATTCTCCATACAGATGGTGCTGGACAGGCACCAGAACATATACAGGGTGGCCGCAGGGGATCTTAACAAAGCCTTTGAAAGGGCCGTAGGGTGGGCGAACGAGGTCTTCTCCGTGCCGATCCCGGAGAAGGCGGATGCCGTCATATCCGTGGCGCCCTATCCGATGGATGTTGACCTTTACCAATCGCAAAAGGCCATCGATAACGGAAAGTGGGCCCTCAAGGAGGGAGGCAAGCTGATAATGGTGTCCAAGTGCAGGGAAGGCGTCGGCGGCGATACATTCCTGAAGCAGCTGTCTCTGTCAAAGGATCCTTCAAGGGTGCTGGAGAACCTGAGCACAGAGTACAAGCTCGGGTACCACAAGGCCGCGAAGATGGCCGAGGTCGCCGTATGGGCGGACCTGTGGGTCGTCTCCGACCTGGACCCGGAGATGATATCCCGTGCGAACATGACCCCCTTCAGCACACTCGAGGATGCGATGGAGGCAGTCTTCAGATGGAAGCCTGACGCCAGGGTGATGGTCCTGGCGGAAGGAAGCGTGACTATACCGAGGTTAGAGTGACATGAGCGATTTCGAGACAGATAAGATGGAGAAGATAAGGGACGCCTTGAACGTATGTACGATGTGCGGATTCTGCAAGAGCGTTTGTCCTTCATTCAAAGCGATAGGATGGGACTCCGAGCTTTCCAGGGGAAGGATAATCCTCTCTTACGGTCTTATGACCGGCGAGATACCTGCCGACGAATCCGTCATCAAGAGCATGTATACATGCACGACCTGCGCAGACTGCGTCAGGCGCTGCACTTCCAAAGTGGATATAGTTGAGATAATTGAGGCGACCCGTGCAGATCTGGTCAAGAGCGGGCACATACTCCCGAAGCACAAGGCCGTGTGCGAGAACATAATCGCCACCAACAACCCTTACGGGGAGAAGAAATCCGTCAAGGAGACCCTGGGCAGGGAGCCCAAGAAGGCCGAGATCGGGTACTTCGCGGGATGCACTGCGACCTATAGGAACAAGGAGATCTCCGCGGCAACGATATCCATACTTGACAAGCTGAAGGTGGACTACACCACATTGGACGAGGTCTGTTGCGGCTCCGTGATGGTTAGGGTAGGCTGGTCCCACGACGACGTGGCGAAGCTCTACCAGAGGAATCTGGACCACATAAAATCCCTGGGCGTCAAGACCCTGGTGCTTTCCTGCGCCGGATGCTACAGGATGTTCAAGACCGAATATCCGAGGTATGTGGAAGTGCCTTTCGAGGTGCTGCATATATCGGAGTTCCTGGCCAAGCAGGACCTGAAGCTCAAGCCGATGAACGGCATAGTAGCCACATATCACGACCCTTGTCACCTGGGCAGGCACGTAGGAGTGTACGAAGCTCCCAGAGCGGTCATAAAGAAGATCCCCGGGCTGGAGTTCAGGGAGATGGAGTTCAGCGGCCCCACGTCCCACTGCTGCGGAGGCGGAGGAGGAGTAAGGTCCGCCTATCCCGAGGAGTCCGGCAAGATCGCCAAGACCAGGATGGAAGAGGCTGAATTTGCCGATCTGATGATCACGTCGTGCCCGTTCTGCGTTAACAACCTCATATTGGGAAGAGGGGAGAAGGAGATCAGGGTGGTCGACCTCGTGGAACTGGTCGACGAGCTGCTTTGAAGATGGAGACCCGGTGGCGTAGAGGAAGGATATCGTACGAGCGTCCCAGGATAATGGGGATACTGAATGTTACCCCGGATTCCTTCTCGGACGGAGGTCTTCACACCAGGGACGCTCTGGAGCATGCGTTCCGCATGATCGACGAGGGTGCGGACATAATCGATATAGGAGGTGAGTCCACCAGGCCCGGTTTCACCCCTGTATCGGCGGCGGAGGAGATCGGGCGCATCCTGCCGGTGCTCCGGGATCTGGTCGGCTCGACCGGTGTCCCGATAAGCGTGGATACCATGAAGCCCGAGGTGGCGGAGGCCGCCATAGGGGCCGGCGCGGACATCATAAACGATGTGTACGGGCTAAGGGCGGAGGGCATGGCGCAGCTAATAGCTTCCTCCGGTGTGGCGACGGTGATAATGCATATGCATGGCGATCCCGGGACCCTGCACTCGGAGACGATGGAGGGCGATGCGGTATCCGGAATAATCGAATTCCTGAGAGGGAGGAGGGCCGCCGCCCTGGATGCCGGTATAAGGGAGGACAGGATTATCATGGATCCCGGGGTGGGGTTCGGGAAGAGCCATTCTCAGAATGCGGAGATCGTCGAGTCGGCAGGGAAGTTCTCCCTCGGCCATCCTGTGCTCGTGGGGGCATCAAGGAAGCGATTCCTGAAGATCCAGCTGCCGGGTATGAGTGCCGACGAGGCCACGGCAGAGATGTCCCTCAGAGCGGTGCGCGCCGGGGCCGATATGGTCAGGGTGCATGATGTAGGTGCCACGAGAAGGGCGTTAGAGGAATATCTTAGCCAGTCCGCCCGCTGCAAGGACGGCGACCAATGACACGGCGACAAGGATGTAGAATCTTCTGTCCTTCTTCTTCTCCGTCCTCTGGTCGTAATCCCTGAGCACCAGGCACTCCTCGTCGCAGTATTCGGTGCCATAGGGGACTGGATCCCCGCAGTAAAGGCAATGGGAATGGTCTGTGAGACGGGCCATGACGGTGTCAGGGCTTTACTGTACTTAAACGATTATGCGATGTTTTCGATGTCCGTTCCAATCACGGTCGAATGCAGTCGGTGGGAAGCTCCCCTTTAAATAGGGGCCGAGGAAATAGTGGTGTCTGTGATTAGATATGTCTGACTATAACAGGAAGATGGATTCTGGCTCCGGCAGGAGACGCGGCAGGGCTAATGATTCGGAATATTCCCGATGGGGACTCACGGACGATGAGGCCAAGGTATGGGCGTTCATGAAGTCCGAGTCGCCGAATCCCAAAGAGGAGTGGTCCGCTTGGTACGGCAGGCCCGAGGCAGAGTATGAGGCCATGGCCGCATCCGTAGAGAAGAAGCTGCAAGAGAGCGGCTACTACGAGGATTGAAATTCTTTCCGGACGATCACTTACAAGATAAGGTGGTCGTCCGTCTTTTCTGAATCCGATGTTCTGCATAGTAATGATCTTCACCGCATGCAATAGGCCGGTTTCGATCAGGTAAGCGGTTGCACATGGACAATATGGCCGCGGTTCAATCTACGGCCCCTTCTTCCCGGTAAAGAAAGATCATAGGCAGTGAAACGGAAGTTAGGACCACGGCAATGAGCCAGAAAGTCAGATCGATTGTTCCTGTCGCATAGATCAGAACCAATATCGTTTGGATGGTGATGAAGGATATGACGAATGTGAGATGGAATCGTTTCAACTGGTTCATTTTGAAAAGAGAGTTGTCGTATCAATTAAAAAGATCGCACATTTCAGCGCCTTACCGCAGTCGGTTCATAGATCTCTTGGTTTTACAAGAGGTAAGAGTAAGTGGGCCCGTCCAGATTTGAACTGGAGTATCATGCACCCCAAGCATGGAGGATACCAAGCTACCCCACGGGCCCATGCAGAATTCCTCTGCGTGTACCGCACGAATAAGGAGGCTCAATATAAACCTGCCGTTGAACCAGACATCTGTGTGTGGCTTTAAATGAAAATAGAAAATGTGTCGGGGGGCCGAGGGGCCCCCCGTTCAGGTTTGAAGGATCATCCCAGAGGGGACACTTCGTCGATAAGGTCCGCGTGTGAGACGACCATCCTGCGGCAGCAGTACCTTTCGAGCCCGAGGTCGTCCAGGACCTTCTCCGGGCTCTCTCCCATGCTGACGCGTTTCACGTACTCGGGGTAGGCAGAGCCTACGACCTTTCCGCATGTGAAACACCTTACAGGTATGATCATTCCCGTTCACCTTACCTGTACGACTTCTGCTTCTTGGCGCGAGCACCGTGACCGAGAGGCTTCTTCGGCAGTTTCCTGCGATCATCGTTGATGACCAGGGTTCTGTCGTACGCCCTGTAAGCGGTCTCCAGGTCCTCATCCTTGAAGAAGTCCACAAGACCTCTGGCTATTGCGGTCCTTATGGCCGCCGCCTGTCCCATGACCCCGCCACCGTTCACGTTGACGGAGATGTCCACTTCTTTTGCCTTGGGTCCGGCTATGCCGATGGGCTCCTCTATCTTGAGCCTTGCGAGCTCAGGGGAATAGATCTCTATGGGGGTCTTGTTGATGGTGACCTTTCCGGTACCCTCCTTGACCACTGCCCTGGCGACAGCCGTTTTCCTCTTTCCGCTTGTGTTGACAGCGTTCATTGGATCACCTTATGTTGGACCCCAGATATTTGGATACGGCACCAAGGGTCGTGTATTTGCCGCTGATCTTTCTCATTGCGAACTCAGGCTTCTCTTTCTCCGCCTGGGAATATTCCTCGGGTATCCCGACGTGGGCGCGGAGGTTCCTGTAGGCCTCCCTTCCGGTCGTGGTGTACCTGGGTATCATCCCTTTTACGGTTCTCTTGAAGAGGAGGTCAGCCCTGCGGGGGTAGAACGGCCCCTTCCTGCGCTTGACCTCTCCGAGTTCCAGCCTGTGTTTGTATTTGGCGAAGACAATCTCTTTGGTACCCGTGACAACGACCTTCTCGGCGTTGACAACGACTATCTCTTCGCCGTTCATTATCCTCTCGGCGATGATGCTCGCGAGTCTTCCGAGGATCGCATCCTGTCCGTCTATGACTGTGACCATCGAAATCACCTCATTATCCTGACGCCGGAGCCCTGGGGGTTCTTCTCCATGAGCTCGGGTATGCAAAGGGCACTCCCGCCGGACGCCAAAATGGCCGCCCTTGCCGCTTCAGAGAAGCTGTAGGCCGCCACGGTTATCGTCTTGCTTATCTTTCCTGCTGCCAGTACCTTTCCGGGCACGATGATGACATCGCCCTCTTTGGCGTATCTGTCGAGCTTGCTGAGGTTGGTCTCGGCCCAGTTTCTCCTGGGTTTCTCCAACCTCTTGGCAATGTCTCGCCAGATAGCAGCTCCCGTCTCCCTCTCCTTCGCCTTCAGATCGTCTATCAGGGCGATAAGGTTGGGATCTGTCTTGTTGCTTTTCATTTCTGACTCCCCCGACATTGGGTAAAGGGCAACATGTGGACCTCGCTTATAAAGATATCCTGTCGCGCGCGACGTAATGCGCATGTGTGACAGAGATTAATATAATCGAAGTCACTAACCGTTGCCAACGGGTGAGAGAAGATGATAAGATTTGGTCCGGCCGGTATACCTCTGTCCTGTAAAGGGCGCACCATGAAAGACGGAATAGAGGACGTTCACAACCTCAGCCTGACCGCTATGGAGATCCAGATGGTAAGGGCGGCATTCAACGAGGTCCCGCCCGATGATGAGGAGATAGGTCTCTCCATAAGGGACATCGAAAGCGCATTGGTGGTCGGTGTCATCCGCGATGACGATCTGGTCTGTGATCCCCGGCTGGTGGTGGAGGAGGACGATCTCATGATCCAGATGAACTCCGGGATAACTGGCTCTTTCGGGGACCTGTACAATATCGGAAGGATGGCCAAGAGGCTTGACATAAGCATGTCTATGCACACACCCAATTACATGGACCTCGGATCTGACAGCGACCTCGTCTACGAATGCATCAACAGCATAAAGTTCGCTGCCATGATGACGGACGCTCTCGGAGGGGACACCGTGGTCACCAATCTGGGTCTTTACCACAAGGGTGCGGACCAAGAGGATGTTGACAACAATATAATGATGAACGTGGAAGAGATCATGGACTGGTGGAAATCCACGAAGCTTAAGCCCAAGCTCGGGATAGAGATCACTGGACAGCAGGATGTGTTCGGATCCCTGGAGCAGATATTGGAGCTGTGCGAGACGGTGGAGAATGTGGTGCCAGTGGTGAACTTCCCCCACTATCACGCCCGTACAAGGGGCTCCCTGGTCGAACCCGAGGATTTCAAGGATCTCATCGAAACGGTATCGCCGTACAATGATGGTCGCGTCTACTCGATCTTCGCAGGGGTGGAACATGCCGACGGCAACGAGCAGAGACTAACGCCGATAAAGAAAGGCGATCTCAAATTCGATGCGCTGGGAGAATGCCTGGCCGACCTGAAGCCAGAGATAAAGATCATCTCATCGTCCCCTCTGCTGGAGCACGATGCCATGTACATGAGGATCATACATGAGAGATATCTCAACAAGAGGGTCGCAAAGGCCCTGAGGATCAGGAAGAAGGAGGCCGAGGAATCGGTCAATGAGGCCTAGATGTACCGCAAATCGCTGGATTTCATCCAGAAGGAGATCTCCGATGCGGTCTCTTCAATAAGTGAGGAATCGCAGGACAGATTCCTCGATCTTCTGCTGAAGAAGAAAACCATCTTCATCTACGGTTCCGGGAGATCCGGTCTTGTAGGGAAGTTCTTCGCCGTCAGGCTGGTGCAGCTCGGTCTCGACGTACATTTTGTCGGGGACATGACGACACCGATCATAAGCAAGGACGACCTGGCAGTTCTGGTATCCAACACAGGCGAGACCATGTCCGCAGTTCAGACGGCCAACATAGCCAGGCGCATAGGATGTCACGTAATATGCCTGACATCCTCTCCGACGAGCAAGCTTGCTCACGCTTCCAATGACGTGATCTTCCTGAATGTGAGGAAGAACTCGGACACCAAGGAATACGCTCCCCTCGGTACGATATTCGAGGATGCCGTCGTGATGTTCTTCGACAGTATAGTCCCGTGCCTGATGAAGAAACTGGATTGCACAGAGGACTGCATGCGCAAAAGGCACGCCATTTGGGTCTGATCAGTCATCTTCCAAGATGACCATTATCGCTATGCCGGGGGAGCCCGGATTGCTGTCGAAGACGGCCATTTCCTTTCTTTTCGGGTCCACTACCAATGCGAATCCGCATGCACCGCCGAACAGACCGTCCTGGGTCCTCACATCCGTCTCGGACATGAAGCAACCGTAGCCCGGATGGGAGTGATACCATCCGACGATGTCCGTGCCGGGCGGCATGCCGTCGATGGCATCCACCAGAGCGCTCATGTCATCTCTGTCGAATCTTACCATAGCCCGATCGGATTCCAGTTTGGATGTGACCGCATCTTCCACAACTGCGTATTCTCCTTTGTCGTCCTCATATATCCTGCCGATCAGTAGGCCCATGACCTCCCTGTCCTCTTCAAGACCCAGATCGGCGTGTGCGGCGATCTGCATTATCACGGCCTCCGGCATGAACAGGTCTGCGGCAGCCCTTCTTTTGGCATAGGGTCTTTCCCTGGTCTCTCCGGACAAGATATTCGGTGTCATTTGCTACCGTACGATACAGACGCATGGATCCTGGATCTGTTGTTCTGGAAGTACTCTGCGGCAGCCATGCAGGCATCGGTCCCGAACGGGCTTCGGGGATTCGGGTCGGATATAAGATATTCAACCCCCTTGATGAAGGAAAGAAGCGTGGTGCCGAAGGACCACTCGTTCAACAGCTTTATGCAGATGTATCCTCCGTCCTCGGGACCCATAATGTTGGGATGGAAGATCCTGCTGCGCCACCTGACCTCCGGTTTTTTCTCGCCGTACTCGTCTGTGATAATTATCAAGAATTCATGGTCGGTGATCATCTTTCCGGGAGATTCGTACCCTATGACGTTGCTGACGTGAACGTCTATCTCGATCGGGAAGTCCCTCACTTCTGCGGGATCGAACATAAAATCTGTGCCCAGGTACTCAGAGCACATCCTAAGCTCGTTCGAGAGCCTCTTCAGAAGGATGGCTCTCGGAAGGCTCATTACCTTCCGCCTTCCGGGTCCGGGATCATATCGAGGGTGTCGCCGCTCATCAGGTTGATCTCCATGGCGGTGTCTGTCCCCCTAAGGATGCTTTTGCCCTTCTTCAGGACATAGGCTCCGGCATCCCTTTTCCAGTACTCCGCGGCACTGTCTATTATGTCGCTGACCGTCTCCTTCGGATCCACTTCCATCTTTATCGTGGACCCGTCCGCAGTGTTCTTCACAGTTATCTTGATCCCCATTGCGTCCCCTCCCTGAGCAAGTGGTTCACGCACTCAGGGTCAACGGACGCCTCGGCGGTGAACATCTCGCAGTTCTCCCCGTTGTAATAGGCAATATGTTTTAAACACATATCCACGCGGCCCGACGCAATCTTCAGTGCTTCTCTAACCTGCATGGCGGCTATCACCGCTGTCGTCGTTATATCGGCCGCCATTCTCGGAACGTAGACGGATGAGCTTCCTGTACAGGTGAATCTCTTCTCCGCTTCTCTGACATGGGTGCGGTTCATGGTGCATTGGAGGCAGGGGCCGCCGGGGAGGACCACATGGACCTTGCCTCTGAATCCGTCCGTGGCACCGTCGATGTACGGTATATCACGGAAATACGTGTGGGAGTTCAGATGCATCCTTGCCGCTATGTTGTCGAGGCATCCGAGGGCGATATCATAGTTCCAGTAATCGATATCCTGTATCCTCCTGGGTATGGACGAGATCCTTGCATCTGGATCCATCTCCGAAGCCCGCTCGGCTACGACGTCGGATTTCATCACCTTCTTCACGTCCCTGTCCCTGAAGAAAAGGCATCTGCTGAGATTTGAAACGACTATGTCGTCCATATCCGCTACGTCTATCATCCTGAAGCCCGCAAGGATAAGATTTTTGACCACCTCGTTCCCCAGGGCCCCGGCCCCGGCCACCAGGATGCGCGCCGAATGCACAGCGTCCATATCGATCCATTCAACCCTTCTCATCCTGTCGTAACGGTCGCTGTCCGATCGTCCGACTCTCAGCACCGGGCCTTCACGGGAGACGCGGTTCATTTCTTCCCTAGGCCCTTCTTGAGCTTATTCATCTTGGACCAGCCGGACAACAGTATGTCAGAGTTGTAGATCCTGACAGTGACGTATATGCTCAGCAGGGCGAAGGCGACCATGTACACGAGGCCGCCAGCCACCAGGAGGGTCTGATCCATCAGCAGGCTGTTCATGATCATCATGGGGTGAGAGAAAGGTATCAGGAAGACGACTGCCTGTAGTACTGGGGACATGCTCTGGAAATCGGAGAAGACCGTGAGTACCATCGGGATTATGGCCAGTATGCTGATGGGCATCACATACAGCTGGGCCGCTCTGTAATCTTTCACGAACGCCCCCAAGATCATGCAGAGGCCGAGAGCGCATATTATGGACAGGAACATGAAGACCGTTACGATGACCCAGTCGAAAGTGCTGAGGGCCAGTCCGATGTCCGACAGGGATATTCCGCCGGACAGGGCGGTGCCTGTGATCGAGTTCATGTAGTAGTACATGCCGAACATGTATACCAGGGCGAAGAGGAGTCCGGCGATGGCCGAGCCGATGATCTTGCCCGCGACCACCGTCGTCCTCTTCACCGGCATGGTGAGCAAGGTCTCCAGGGTCTTGTTCTCCTTCTCGTTGCCCATGGATGATATGAGTATGCTCCCTATCATGATTATTACTAGCATCATTATGATGGGGATGAAGATCTGCTGCATGGAAACAGCGTTGACTATCTGCTCCGGCGTGACCCCCTCGTATACTTCACCATTGAGGAATGTGCTGCGCCCGTCTATCTCCGTGGGTGCTCTGACGAAATCGGTGTCGGTCACTCCGTTCTTCACCAGGTAATCGTTGGATACGAGCTTGTCGAATTCAGTCAGGATTATCGATGCCACCGCGGAGGATGTGGAATCGAACATGCTCAGGCCCTTCTGGTTGTAATACACCTTCAGTTTACCCTGCTGGGCGCTGTCCACGTTCTCTGAGAAATCCGGATCTATCACTATGATGAATCCCAGCCCCTTCTCGTTCAGTGTATTCAAAATCGTCTCCGGGGATGAAACGTCCTCGGAGACCAGCTCTGTGCCTCCCAGGGCAACCAGGTTGTCCGTTGAGTATGAATCGTCGCCGCTCAGCGCATCCTCGTTGAAATAGCCGAACTTCATGCCGGCCACGTCGCTCCCGGCCTGGTCCGACTGTTCGCTTATCATGGCGCCCATTCCGACGAAGATCATCGCCATCACCACCATCGTGACCACGGTGCCGGGGGTGAGCAGCTCTTTCAGTTCCTTTTTGATAAGGTTCAGGAGATGGTTCATTCGCCCACCGCCTTGACGAAAACCTCTTCGAGGCTCTTGGCGCCGAATTTGGCCTTGAGCTGTTCCGGCGTTCCTTCCTGCACAAGGACTCCTTTGTTGATCATTCCCACTCTGTCGCAGAGGAATTCCACTTCGAACATGTTATGGGACGACAGCAGAACCGACACGCCGCGCCCGGCGATGCTCTTTATGATGCCTCTTATCTCATAGGCATTCACCACGTCCAGGCCAGATGTCACTTCATCGAGTATCGCGAGCTTGGGTTGCGGCATTATGGCTCTGGCTATAAGCAGGCGTCTCATCATGCCTTTACTGTATGTGCTGACCTTGGAATCTATTCTGTCATCCAGGTCGGCTATCTCTATGCCCTTGTTCACCATCGCTGCCGCCTCTTCGCCGCCGCCGAAGAAGTTGGCCATGAATGCCAGGTACTTCCTTCCGGTGAGGTCCTTGTACGCACCGGCATCCTCGGGGAGGTAGCTTATTATTTTCCTGACACTGTCAGGCTCCCTCTTCACGCTGGCACCGTATACGTCTATCTCGCCGGAATCTATTGTCAGAAGAGTGGATATGGTTCGCAGGGCGGTCGTCTTGCCGGCTCCGTTGGGACCGATCAGGCCGTATATCTCTCCGTCCTTGACCGAGAAGCTTACTCCGTCGAGGGCTTTGAATTCGCCGTAGCTTTTGTAAAGATCTTTTACATCGAGAGCGTTCAAAGGGATCAACCCAGCCCCCGATGTTTTCGTGAAGATAAATGCATGTCGCCGGCCTGTGCCGGCGACAGGCTCACTCGGTTCCCTGACCGAGGGATTTGTTTATGACTGCCTGCAGGTTCTCGTACTTCTCGCGAAGCCCTTTCTCCTGGCGATCCAAGGATTTGATGCGGATCTCCATGGTCTCTATGGACTCCTGGATCTCGTTCTTCACTTCCTCTTTGTCGCTGACCTTCATCAGGAGGGAGCCTACGTTCTTGTACACATCGCCTTCCGCCTTCCCGAGCTCCTCGATGGTCCTTTCCATCTCCCTCTTCTGGGCCTCCATCTGGATCTTCTGATTGGAGGTCACCTGCAGCTGCTGCTGCACCTGCTGGAACTGAGCGATCTGATTCTGCAGCTGTGGACTCATGTTGTTCATGTTATTCACCTGTGATTTTGCTTATGTCTTCGGTTATCTTTATGCAACCCAGATAGGAGTTGAGAGCCGCGCGCATGGCGGTGGAGTCGGAGGCTTCGAAGGAGACCGTCACCGATCCCCCGTCGCCAGCGACAGACACCTTGGTGCGCGGCAGCTCCCTGCCCGCCTCAGGCCTCAGCGTCTCCAGGATCATCCCCGATTGAGGGGAGTCGACTCTCAGGACGGCGCTGAGCATGGCATTCAGTCGGACTTAAGGACCTTCTTCACGTTGGACCTTTCCTTGTAGAAGATCTTGGATCCGCACTTCTCACACTGAAGGCCCAGGGCGTTGACGTTCCTTATCGGTTCGTTGCATTTACCGCACTTGTACATCGTTCGTGCCTCACTCTGCTATCTGGAGGGTACTTTTCTTTTGCTTCGGGCTGTAGGCTCCCGCAGCGAACTTGACGCCGCAGTGCCTGCAGTTCCAGATCCCGGAGCTGACCCTTTTCACGGAGAGGTGGTGGCATGTGGGGCACTCGTGCCAGCTGTACTGCTGCGCTTCGATGTTCTTCACCCTGTTGCGGATGACGACACCGTATCTCGCACCGTATCTGCCCGACGTTCCCGCCTTTACTATTCTCTTTGACATATCTATCACCCGATGATTTCTCTTATCTCTTTCCCTTTGGCAACGGCCATGTCGAGGCAGCGTTC
This sequence comes from Methanomassiliicoccaceae archaeon UBA381, assembly GCA_002502965.1. Classification (GTDB taxonomy): domain Archaea; phylum Thermoplasmatota; class Thermoplasmata; order Methanomassiliicoccales; family Methanomethylophilaceae; genus RumEn-M2. Next base: position 17,862 of record DAQS01000004.1, on the reverse strand, counting down.
CAGTTCTTCCAAGGTTATGGATCCCTGTCCGCCCTTCTGCATGGCCCTGAAGTTGCCATCGTCGTCGGTCGTTACCGTGAGGCGTGCCGAGGAGATGTGCTCTTCGTCGAAATTCGGGTCTAGTATTAAAGAGCTTCCTACCTTCGTGGTCGTTACGGATATGGGAAGGCACGTTATCGGCAGAGGTGCGTTATCGCCTTTGCCGTACTGCTCGTTCGGTATGATCGCGGTCTTCAGCGCAAGCACGGAAGCCAGGTTGAAGGCATCGAACAGGTTCCCGTCATAGTTGATGGCATAGAGGTCCAGGAAGCACATCCATACTTCCTCGCCCTCTTTTATGCACAGCTTGCTCATGTCGATCATGCCCGATTCCCTTATCCCGCGGTCCACTACCCTGGCGAGCTCGATGGATTCCGCTCCCGGGGGCCCAGACTCGAAGGACGAGTGAGCCATGGGGATCAGCTCGGCCCCCGTGGTGAGCACGCCCATGTTGGGAGTGTCACCGAATGGGGTGCCGGGTATTATCTTGACGCCGGCGGTGACCTTCGTCTTGCCGATCTCGACGACGGCGGAGCCGTCTGCGGATTCTATGACCCCTGTCTCGAACTTTATCTTCCTGAAGTCATCGACCCTTCTTCCGTCGGTCCTCCTTCCATCTTTCAAGAGGTTGAGGATGTGGTCGCGCCTGATCTCTGATATTACCTGATTACTCATCGGAATCACCTCCGTCACCGTAGCGTTTCAGAAGAGCTTCCTTCTGGAGCTTGTAGAGGTCGTGGCATCCGCCGACGGCCAGCTCTATCGCTCTGTCGAACTCCTGGCGGGTCATGTTCCCGTCCATCTGCAGCAGCACGATCTCGTTCGTGCTGGGGACGATGGCTATGGGCACATCGGCCTGTCCGAAGTTGTCCTCCTCCTTGTTGAGGTCCAGCAGCACGTGCCCGTCCGCCTTGCCGGCGGCGATGGCGGGTATGATGTCCCTCATGGGTATTCCCGCATCGGCGAGAGCCACGGACGCCGCCGTGAGGCCCGCGCACCTGGTGCCTGCGTTCGCCTGCAGGATCTCGATATACACATCTATGGAGGCGCGGGGGTAGAGCTCGGTCAGGACGACCTTCTCCAGGGCCTCCGCGGTTATCTTGGATATCTCGACGGACCTCCTGTCCGTTCCCGGCCTTTTGCGGTCGCTCACGGAGTAGGTCTGCATGTTGTACTTGCACTGTATGATGGCCTTGGTGGGATCCTGAAGATGCCTGGGGTGGCATTCTCTGGGCCCGTAGACCGCTGCCAGAACCTTGTTCTTCCCGATCTCCACGTATGCGGAGCCGTCTGCATTCGCCAGGACACCGGCCTCGATCTTCACTGCCCTGTGCTCTTCGGGCATCCTGCCGTCTATCCTCTTTCCATCCTTATCAACTAAAATCATGTCTGTTGTACCGCTCATTCTCCCACCTCTCCTGCGTTGGGGAGCTCTTTCTCGATAAATTCTTTCACGCGCTCGGTGAGGCTTCCCTTGTGGGCGTGCTCGCCGATCATCTCTATGGCCTGGACAGCCACTTCCGCGTTCCTCTCGTCTCCGTCGATCCAGATGATGCCGTTCTCGCCTATGAATATGCGGCAGTCCGTCATGTTCTTAATCATCTGTATCATAGACCCGCTCTTCCCTATTACGCGGGAAACCTTGACGTACGGTATCTCGACGAGCCTTCCGCCCTCAAGTCTCCTGAGGCCGGAATCGTTCATTGTCACCTGTATCTTCTTGCCCTCGTCAACAGAGAGGACCTTCAATAGGACCACATTGCCTACGTTGAGGTATCTGGATGTGTCTCCGAATTCCACCTTCCACGGCACCTCGCTGACATGCAGCGGGGCGGGGTAGGGGGCCCTTATGTCCACCATCCAATTGGACGATCCTATATCGTTTATCATTCCGATGACCATGTCCCCCGGCTTCGGCATGTATCTGCCGCCCAGAGGTATGACGCCCACGCCGTACTGGTTCTTGTTCTTCACTCCCAGTACTGCCGCGTATACCTTGCCGTCGACGGTGTATGTGTTGTCGCCGGCCTTGGCGCCGCTGTCATCCAGAATATCGCCCGGCACTACGATCTCGCGTGCCGGTCTGGCGCTTCTTTTCTCCATGTTATCACTTCTCAGACTCGTTATATTTCATCAGGAGATGAGCTTCACTTCCGCGGTGCCCCTCGTCCTGTCCTTCATTCTGCCGGTCAGCTCGTTGATCCTTCCGGCGGGTATTTCCATGACCCCTATCCAGGAGCCGTCCTTCTGCCATTCTTCGCGCTCCACCACTCCGAAGCCTATGAGGTCGTCGTAGCACTTACCGTAGTCATTGCCGCTAAGCTTTACCGCGACCCTGGATTTCTCCAATCTTATCGGAAGAAGGGGCTTCAGAAGCTTCATGGCCTCGTCGACCTGTTTCTCCATGGTCTTGAATGCATCGACGTGGAACTTCGCCTCGTCGAGGGCCATGTTTATCCTGTTGGGCGGGTGTGGAAGCTTGGTCTGGGGGTTTATGGCGTTGGCGGAGATGTAGGCCACAATGCGTTGCCTCTTGGCCTCCAGCATCTCCCTCCTCTGCTCGGTAGTTATCTGGATCTCGCCTTTCTCGATGATTCGGCTGGCGATCGTGCGGATATCGGCGGTCCCGAAGGCCTCGATTATCTTCTCGCCCTGGGGCCTGGTCCCTCTGCTGGCATTGTTGAAGACATCGTCTATTACCATGTGCTCCAGCAGATCGACGTCCTTGCCGGCCTTTATGTCTCTGATCACCGCAGGATCGAGCAGGATCTCGAACGTCTCCCCATGGGTGTCCAAGCGGGCGACGACCGCGTTATCCAGATCTACCATCTTCCCTCACATTTTGCCGATGGCCTCTTCGAGCTCCTTTTCGTTAAGGGTCCTGAAGATCTTGCCCTTCTCCACAACGCCGATCTCGATGTTGTGCGGGTTCAGCTCATCTTCTGTGGCGGCCGCGAGGGCCCTGAGGCCAAGCGTCAGGGCGGCCTCGTACGTCATGTTGTCCTCGAATTCCTTCTCGAAGATGTCCATGACCGTCGGACGGCCTGAACCTATGCTCCCGGCCTTGTACGCCACCAGGGCACCGGAGGGATCTGTCTCGAACAGCTGGCATCCGAAGTCGTCCACGCCTGCTACGAGCAGGCCTGTGCCGAACGGGCGGACACCGCCGTATTGAGTGTAATTCTGTTTGAAGTCGCAGACCTTCTTGACGAGGCCCTCGATCGTAACATTGTCACCGTAGGTTATCTTGTGGATCTGGGCATCCTTCCTGGCCTCGTCAACCAGTATTCTGGCATCCGCGACGAGCCCGGACGTCGCACATCCGATGTGCTCGTCAACCATGTAGATCTTCTGGATCGAGTCCGGCTCCACCAGCCTGCTGGATGCGTGTCTGTCCCCTATGAGGATGACCCCTTCGTCGAATTTGAGGCCTATGGCCGTTGTTCCCTTCTTCACGGCCTCACGGGCGTACTCGACCTGGAAAAGCCTGCCGTCCGGGGAGAATACCGTGATCCCCCTGTCATATGCCATTTGTCCTGGTTGCATAGTAAAAACGCTCCTTATTCTATTCCTATCGCGCATAGTATATGGAGGCAGTATTTATGGCCTTTCATATTGCATAAGAAAGCGGTCTACGGACGTCTCTTGGGGGGTCTTGTCCGCTCTAATTCCGGGTATCTTTCCCTGAGGGTCTTAAGGGTGCCGGAGGTGGCCAGGGACACGGCTCCCGGGTCGGTGGATCGTACGTTTTCCGCCACGAGGGATGTCTCGGAAGGAGTGCATCTCACGATCGCCCATCCCTCCGAGCACTGAATGACCGATCCGGCAGCCAGGGCCCTTCTGAGATCGTCCCTGCGCAGTCCGGGATCCAGTCTGAAGGCCACATACCTCCGGCGTCCCCTTTTTTCCTTCACGACCATGTGTCTGCATAACCCGCAGTGTTTAAACCGTTTCTCTGGGAACGGCCATGAACGCCTCATACCTAGCACCGCACTCCGGGCACGTGCTCATCGACATGTGCATCGGTGCGCCGCAGACGCATTTGAAGGTCCCGTCCTCGAAAGGGTATACGGTTCCGCAAACGCATATGTCGGAAGTCATGCGCTCTCCGCAGAAAGGGCATCCTGATGTTTTGGCCCCTCTGATGAGCATCTGACCGTAGGGGTTCTCGCAATAGGGGCATCTAGAGGTGGGCTCCGCACAGGAGACATGGAACGAATTCCCGCAGGAGCACTCGGCGACGAGGCCTTCTTCGATGCTACCGAAGCAGATCCTGCATATCTTGTCGATACCGCCTTCTTCCAAAAGCTTGGTAGATTTTCTCAAGATTTTTTTCTCGTCATACGCCTTTTCAAGAAAAATCCTGCTCTGTCTCGATTTTCGTAAAACCCTTGCGGTGATCGCGAAAAGGATCATCATCGAAAGAGCCAGCAAGTAATACTCGAACAAGGCAATCGGAAGTTAGTATCACTTTTTGGTTATTATCCTTACTGATTTTCATAACGAGGAATTCGATTAACGGACAAAAATGCTTCGGATTTTCCGAAGTATCTCCATAAAACAGACAAGAAATATAGTAGTATTGTCTGTTAAGATAACACTCTGCGATATTCGTTTTTTAGACATCTGGCTTGAGAATATTTAGGTAACACTAAATTTTGTTGAACAGTTTTTTCTCCGAATTTCTAAAAGTCTTTTTAATAATGCAAATGTTATATAAAACTATTATGTAGAAATGGTTAAAATACCCCAGCATGTTCCTACTTTCCAGTTCCAAACAATCTATGTAATTGACGGAGGCAAAGATTTGACAAAATCAGCGTTGGTTATTGGAGGAGGAATCGCAGGGATTCAGGCTTCGTTGGATCTTGCGGACAGGGACATACACGTCTACCTGGTGGAGAAAGACCCCACCATCGGTGGAAAGATGGCCCGTCTCGACAAGACGTTCCCGACGAACGACTGTTCTGCCTGCATTCTGTCCCCTAAGATGGCGGACTGCGCCGGTCACCCGAACATCACCATGATGACCTTTTCAGAGGTCGTTAAGGTCGATGGCAAGGAGGGCGACTTCAAGGTATCAGTCAAGAAGAAAGCAAGATACGTTGACCCCGACGAGTGTACGGGCTGCGGAGACTGTGTTGTGAAATGTCCTACCAAGAACATTCCCGATCAGTTCGAGTTCGGCCTCTCCACGAGGAAGGCGATCTACATACCCCATGCACAGGCTGTCCCGAGGGTCGCGATTATTGACCCTGACACCTGCCGCATGATCACCAAGGGCAAGTGCGGTATTTGCGAGAAGACCTGTAAGAAGGGCGCTATCAACTACAAGGATGTAGACAAGGTAGAGGTTCTCGATGTGGGCTCGATCATCGTTTCCGCCGGATTCGATGTCTGGGATGCAAGCATCGCCACAGAGTACGGTTACGGCAGGTACGACAACGTCGTCACCGCCATGGAGTTCGAGAGGATGATGTGCGCCTCCGGTCCGTTCCACGGCCACATAGAGACACCCTCTTCCGGTGAGGCCCCCAACAAGATCGCGTTCATCCAGTGCTGCGGATCCAGGTCCGAGAAGAACGGATGGAAGAAGTACTGCTCTTCCGTGTGCTGCATGTACGCGGTCAAGCAGGCGATGATCGTAAAGGAGCACGCGGATGTGGATGAGCAGATCTTCTTCATGGACATAAGGTCCTACGGGAAGGAGTTCGAAGACTACATTCACAGGGGAGAGAAAGAGTACAAGATCGGCATGCACAGATCCTCCAGGGTCTCTCACATAGAGGAGGACGCGGAGACGAAGAAGCTGCTCGTCAACTACTCCGGCCCCAACGGCGATCCCCTCACCGAGGAGTTCGACCTGGTCGTTCTGTCCATTGGTCTCAACCCGCCGGCTGGCGGAGTGGAGCTGGCCAAGACCCTCGGCATCGAGCTCAATGAGTACGGATACTGCAAGACCAGTGTCCTCGACCCCCTGGCAACATCCAGGCCCGGAATATTCGTGAGCGGTGCCTTCGCAGCCCCCAAGGACATCCCGACAACTGTCGCAGAGTCTTGCGGCGCATCTGCAAAAGCGGGTGCCCACATCGTAGGCGAGGGCTTCGTCCCTGCCGCCCCCAAGGAGTTCCCGACGGAGACAGATGTTTCCGGCCAGGAGCCGAGGATCGGTGTCTGGGTCTGTTCTTGCGGTATCAACATCGCAGCGACCGTCGACGTCAAGGACGTAACGGAGTATGCCGCGACGCTGCCCGGCGTAGTGTTCACAAAGAACTCCATGTACGCCTGCGCTCAGGACACACTCAAGGAGATCTCCGAGACGATAAGGGAGCAGAAGCTCAACCGCGTGGTTGTCGCATCCTGCACACCCAGGACTCACGAGCCCCTGTTCAGGGTGGCATGCAGAGAGGGCGGTCTGAACCAGTACCTCTTCAACATGGCCAATATCCGTGACCAGTGCTCCTGGATCCACATGCACGAGCCCGAGAAGGCCACGCTGAAGGCGAAGGACCTTGTCAGGATGGCTATCGCGAAGGCCGCGCTGCTGGAACCCCTTGAGGGAAGCAAGCTGCCCGTTACGAACGCCGCAGCCGTCATCGGCGGAGGCATAACCGGCATGACGACCGCCCTCGACATAGCCGCACAGGGATACCCCGTGCACCTGGTCGAGAGGGAAGGTCAGCTCGGAGGCAATGTCCTTAACTTCAGGCACAAGGAGGAAGGCAAGGACATACAGGAGTTCGTGAAGGAACTGATCGCCAAGGTCAATGCAAACGACCTGATCTCCGTTCACCTGAACTCCACCGTGGAGGACATACCCGGATTCGTCGGAAGCTTCAAGCTGAAGCTCAAGGGCAAGGATGAGATACCCGTAGGCGCGGTCATACTCGCCGTCGGAGCGTCCCAGTACAAGCCCACCGAGTTCAACTACGGCAAGGACGCGAAGGTACTGACCACCCTGGAAGCCGAGAATAAGATAGCAGATGGAAGCTTCAAGGGCAAGGACGTCGCATTCATACAGTGCGTCGGATCCAGGAACGACAAGGTTCCCTATTGCTCCCGTGTCTGCTGCGCAAGCTCCCTGAGGAATGCCATAAGGATCAAGATGGCAGACCCCATGGCCAACGTTACCGTGTTCCACAAGGACATAAGGACCTACGCCTTCCGCGAGGAGCTTTACAGAAAGGCTTCGGAAGTAGGTGTCAGGTTCCTCAGGTACAAGGAGACGGACCCGCTGCCCGCATATGACGGCAAGGCTGTCAAGGCCTTCGACTGCATACTCGGCGCCGAGGTGTCTGTTCCCGTGGACACAGTTGTTCTCGCAACGGGCATGACGCCCGACCGTGAGGAGAAAGAGGAGATAGCCAAGATGCTCAAGATCCCGATCAGCAAGGACGGGTTCTACTTCGAGGCCCACCAGAAGCTCAGGCCGGTCGACTTCGCCACGGAAGGCGTGTTCGTTGCCGGATCCGCACACTGGCCCAAATTCATGGACGAGTGCATAGCTCAGGGGTCCGGAGCCGCATCCAGAGCTCTCACCATAATCTCCAAGCCCGCTCTGTCCTCTGAAGGCATAGTCGCCACCGTCAACGAGACGTACTGCGACGGCTGCGGAGTCTGCGAGGGGTGCTGCGAGTACAACGCAATAGAGATTGTGACTCTGGAAGACGGAAAGAGCAGGAAGAGCGTAGTCAACGCCGGTCTCTGCAAAGGTTGCGGAAGCTGCGTGGCCGCTTGCCCCTCTGGAGCTATGGAGCAGAAAGGCTTCAAGAACAACCAGATACAGGCAGAGCTTGATGCTTTCCTGGACTTCCCCGTAGGAGGATGAAGCAATGGCAGATTTCGAACCAAAAATAGTAGCGTTTTGCTGCAACTGGTGCTCCTATGCGGGCGCCGACGGAGCAGGCGTGGCAAGAATGCAGATGCCAACGAACTTCCGCGTAATAAGGACGATGTGCTCCGCCAGAGTCGACCCTGAGCATGTTCTCAGGGCCTTCGCCAAAGGTGCGGACGGAGTCCTCATTCTCGGCTGTCACCCGGCAGACTGCCACTACATCGGTGGCAACTACAGGGCCAGGAGAAGGATCGCCCTTCTCAGGACGATCCTGGACCAGTACGGTTTCGATTCCAAGAGGATGAAGCTCGAATGGGTCTCTGCGTCCGAGGGAGAGAAGTTCCAGAAAACGGTGACCGAGTTCGTTAACACGATCAAGGCGCTGGGGCCGAGCCCCGTGCGCTCCAAGGAGGCATGAAGATGGGCTTTATAGACAAAGTGAAAGGTATATTCAAGAAGTCAGAGAAGGAGGCGGCCACCTCCGCACCGGCCAAGGAAGAACCGGCAGCGCCGGCCAACGTTGCGAAGGCAGCGGAATTCCCTGCCGACAGTCCCATCAACGGATACGTGCCCGGCCTTGGCGCCCCCCCGAACGGCAAGATAAACCTTGCCATCTACTGGGCGGCAGGCTGCGGAGGGTGTGATGTCTCTCTGCTCGACACCGACGAGAAGATCCTGAACATCGGCGACATGTCCAACATCGTGATGTGGCCTATCGCCGCCGACGGGAAGGAGAAGGACATAGAGGCGATGGCGGACGGAGAGATAACTGTCGCCATCATAAACGGTGCGATAAGGAACTCGGAGAACGAGCACATGGCGAAGCTCCTGAGGAAGAAGGCCCAGATCGTGGTCTCCTACGGAGCCTGCGCCTGCCTGGGCGGATCCCCCGCGCTGGCGAACCTCGTGCCTGGAGGACACAAGGAGATACTGAATTACGTCTACGAAAGCGTGCCCTCATCTGCGAACTTCCTTGCCGACAGCGGTAAGAAGATCGGTGATGTGATGCCCTCTGTGAAGTACGAGGCCCCCGAGGGAACCCTGACGCTCCCCGTCCTGTACGATACGGTCAAGACCCTTGACCAGACCGTGGACGTGGACTACTACATCCCCGGATGCCCCCCCACGCAGAAGTCCATAGCCCAGCTACTCAACGCGCTGGTAGGCTTCGTGTACAAGGGTGAGGCGCTTCCCCCGAAGGGAACCGTTGTAGGTGTACAGGCCAAATCCCTGTGCGAGGAATGCCACAGGCACAAGGAGAACAGGAGGATAACCAATGTTTACGAGCCCCACGAGGTTCTGAACATTGACTACGACCTTTGTCTCCTGGACCAGGGCATACTGTGCCTCGGAGCCGGTACCACAGCCGGTTGCGGCGCACCCTGCACCAAGGCGGATCAGCCGTGCCGCGGATGCTACGGGCCCACACAGCCCGTCTCCGAACAGGGCGCCTCTATATTCACAGCAATCGCATCTCTGTTCCCCGTTCAGGCGAACGATGCGACGATGGACGAAGACGATATGGACGAGATAATGAGTGTTGTGAAGGACCCGCTGGGATACTTCTATGCGTTCTCGATGTCCAAGTCTCTGATCAAGAGAGCAGTTAAGGAAGGAGGTCAATAAGATGGCTGGACCCATAGTTTGGGATGAGAAGAAGAAGGTCGACACCAAGAGGATCACGGTCGACCCCATAACCCGTTTGGAGGGTCATGGGAAGATCGAGATCTTCCTCGACGATAAGGGAGATGTTAAGAATGCGTACTGGCAGGTCCCGGAGCTGAGAGGCTTCGAGAGATTCTGCATAGGCAGGAAGGTCACGGAGCTGAACCAGATAACGGCAAGGCTCTGCGGTGTCTGCCCCGGTGCGCACCACCTTGCATCCACGAAGGCCATCGATGGTTGCTACAACACGAAGCCCACGGAGGCAGCGTTCCGCATAAGGGACCTGTTCTACAATGCGCATTTCGTGCACAGCCACATAGCGCACTTCTATGCCCTGGCATCCCCTGATTTCGTGCTTGGCCCCGGATCCCCGGCGGCCACCAGGAACGTTCTGGGTGTTGTCGGTAAGGTAGGTCTCGAGCTCGGCGGCGCAGTCCTTAGGACCCGCTCCAAGGCTCAGAGGATCCAGGCCATGATCGGAGGCAAGGCCACGCACCCCGTGATGGGCGTGCCCGGCGGAGTCGCCATAGCTCTGAACAAAGAGGACCAGCGCGAGATACTCAGCTACGCGGAGGACATGGTGGAGTTCGCGAAGACCACGATGGCTGTTTTCAAGGACGTCGTCCTGGGGAACAAAGAGTACGTGGACATAATCGCCAACCCCGATTTGTACTACCAGGAGAGCTACTACATGGGCCTTGCCGGCAAGGACAACGCCCTTGAGTTCCACGACGGACCCGTCAGGGTCGTGGACCAGAGCAGGAAGGAGAAGTACAAGTTCGACCCGTACGACTACCTCGACTACGTCGCGGAGGCGTCCGAGCCCTGGACCTACGAGAAGTTCCCCTATCTGAGGAAGATCGGCTACAAGGGCCTCTACTCCGGTCCGGACTCCGGACTTTACAGAGCGGCCCCTCTGGCAAGGATAAACGTCTGCGAGTCGATATCCACTCCGGAAGCCCAGAGCGAGCTGGACTACTTCCGCGGGTTCTTCAAGGACCTCGGCATAGACGGACCCGTCAACTTCACTCTGGCTACCCACTGGGCAAGAATTATCGAGATGATTCATGCCGCAGAGAGGGCCGTTGTGAACGCCAGCGACAAGGACCTGACGAACAGCGACATAAAGCAGCCCGACATAGTGCCCGGCGGACGCGGAGTAGGCATAGTTGAGGCCCCCAGGGGTACCCTCTTCCACGACTACGTCTGCGACGAGAACGGCATCGTGACCGCATGCAACATGATCGTGGGGACCACCAACAACAACGGCCCCATAAACGTGGATGTTGCGAGGGCCGCGAAGGGATTGATCCACAATTTCGAGGTCTCTCCCGGTCTGCTGAACATGGTCGAGATGGCATTCAGGGCCTATGACCCGTGCAATTCCTGTGCAACCCACAGCCTGCCGGGCCAGATGCCTCTGACGGCCAAGATCAGGTACAGCGACGGATCTGTCTTCGAGACGATCACCCGCGAGTGAAACAAAATGGGGGCATAGCCCCCTTCTTTATCTTTTTCTCATTTTCAATTCCCTGAGTAAGTGGATACCAGCCGTCGGCAGCAGAATCGTCTGTGCCTTCGATCGATGCTATTTTTTCCAGCGGGTCGTGTCCCGTTCTTGGACCATAAGGTCGGAACGCTCTCCGAGGAATATGCCGTCCAGAAGGTAGATCTCCGATGAGTCCATATCCGTCATGCCGCTGTTCACTATGGGGGAGAGGAACTTCCCGCCGATCACGTTGACCGGCGACCCTCCCAGAAGGCGGTTGAAGGCCGGTACGACGATGAACCTTTCAGGATGATCCCGGTATCTGTCCCCTCCAGATAAGATCTTCCCCCTTACCCAGCACGGTTCGGTCATATGTCTTCCGACGCCGTCCTTGAACATTATCGCCGGGTGCTCATGGGCCATCACAAGTGTGCCGCATCTCATGACCTCTTCAGAGGGCCATGTGTGGCCGTGAACGAGGCCAGTATCACCCATGACCATCCCGGAAGCCTGATGGATGCGTATGCCGAAGGGTATGAACTCCTCCAGGTCCGTGTCGTGATTGCCTTTGACGATATCTATCCGATCGTACCTCTCCCTGAGCTTCTCAAAGAAGACGGGAATCTCCCTGTATTCCTGTCTGGATCTTCCCGGCACAGTGTCCTTCACATCGCCCAGGACCACGAGCCTGTTGCATTCCTCGGGGCAGGACATCAGGGCCGACACCATGTCGTCGGTCCTGGAGACTATATGGAAACCTTTCCTTCTGAGCTTGGTCTCCATGCCTATGTGCAGATCCGCCACGATAACCGCATCGTCTATCCGGAGCGCAGGCAGGTCCGGCAGGGGCTGGGGGCTCATCTCTTCAGGCATCTCTTGAGGATCCTCGGTATGCTCTCGACCATATCCGTCGCGGTCATTCCGTACGAGAGCTTCTTGAAAGCCCGCTCCCCGGCCAAGCCGCATATGTATGCCGCAAGGCAGGCGGCATCGAAGGCGTCCATGCCCTTGGACATGAGCCCTGCCACCGATCCTGCCAAGGCGTCCCCGGTACCGCCCACGGTCATCGCCGCACATCCGGTCCGGTTGTATCTGATCCTGATGCCGTCAGTGATCATGTCCTCTTTGCCTTTCAGGAGGACCACGGCCCCAGTTCTTTTTGCGAATGCCATCACGTTCTCGTCATCGGGTTCGCAGCACAGCAATCTTCCCATCTCGCCTCTGTGGGGTGTGAGGACGGTGGGTGAAGAGAATCTTACATCCTTGTCCGCTATGGCGTTGAGGCCGTCCGCATCTATGACCATGGGTCTTCTGCACATAGCTATGAACTCAGCCGCAGCGTTCCTTGCAGGCGCACCGGGTCCGATACCCGGTCCGATGAGCACGGTGTCCGCCGTCTCGCACAGCTCCGAAAGCCTGTTCAGATCCTTGCGGCACAGGGACCTGCATGAAAGCTCCGTGACAATGAAGGACGGAGACATAGCGGCGATGATGGATGCGGATTGCTGCGGCGAGGCGATCCTGACGATATCACAACCTATCCGCAGAGCCGCAGAGGCTGCTATGGCAGGCGCACCGGTGTATGGTCCGCCCCCTATCACCAAGACCCGGCCGTTATCCCCTTTGTGGCTGTCCTCCTCCGGAATGGGGTATCTGAGCATGTCGCCGGGCCCCACGAAGAGGACCGCCTCCCGGGGGATCCCTATATCCGCCACAATGATTGTGCCGCAGTTCTCCTCGGTCATCCCTTCTTTGAGATCGTGGAATGTGACCGTGACGTCCGGTCTCACAGCGAGTTCCGTTCCGAAACCGGAAGGCACATCGGCGGATACGATGAACTTGCCGGATGAATTCAGTTCTCTGACATATGAGGCATAATTCTTCTTTGGGGTGCCCTTGGTACCGGTCCCCAGGGCGCAATCGACTATGACGCCGTATCCATTGATGCACCCGTCCTCATAGCTGTGCACATAGCCCATTATCTCCTCCATGCGTCTCCTGGTGGCCTCGGTCTTCGGATCGGACAGCCTGACCACGTCTGAGCCCAAAATAGAGGCGGCTGCGTATCCGTCTCCTCCGTTATTGCCGCCGCCGCAGACGAAAAGAATCCTTCGGTCTCCCGCAAGATCGCCGACTACCTCAGCCAGGACCCGCCCGGCATTCAGCATCAGATCATCCACACTGACGCTCATACTCTCGGAATTGGCGTCCATCACCCTGGCGTCCAAATAGGAGATCATGCCAAGGAATCTTTCTAGTGGATATAAGGGTTCATTGGTTATCTACGAGGATCTGACCTATTGCAGGAAGGATCTCGGCTTTGTGCATTTTGCCCTTTTCCACTCTGACGCAACCGTTCTTCGCTGCCCAGTTGGCCGGATATGCGGCATCCTCTATGATCCTGTATTCCAGATCGAGGACCATTGCGCCTTTCGCGATCATATCGAGACTCGGGTCTTTGACACAAAGCTCTTTGGGAAGACGGCGCCCCTGGGACCTGGATCTCTCTGAATCGAAATATTCGGGCCAGAGAACGATAGCGTTATCGTCGTCGTAGGTCATGATTGCACAGGGGCGGTAGGCACCTTAACTCTTACTGTGTAAGGACGGCGTTTACGGTTCCGTCCTGTCCCGGCCTCGACGTGACCTTTGCAAGGCCTATCTCGGTCTCGATGGTGGCGCCCCTGTTGACGATGCTGCGCTGAACGTAGTTGGGGTCTGCAGGGTTGACCTTGACATTCAGGATCTTGACCTTCTTCACGGTGCTGGTCTTGGTGTCCATAACATTGGCGTACTCGGCCTGGAGGACCACGCTCTTGTGGTGCCCGCCACGGGTGCGGTACTGCTTGAGGCTCTGCTTGCCTATCCTGGTGAACTGTTTCTCCCTACCGATCTCGAATTTCTTCTTGCCGGCGCTGTTCGCTATCCTGCCACCGGTAGGTTTTCTGTTGGACTTACCCTGCCATATCGCCATATTAACCGAGCCACCTAAGCATGGTTCGCTATATAAATCTTTTTTGAATCCCGAACTCCGCTCAAAGCTTTATCAGTTTGGCGGACGCCCCTTCTGGACCTATGTCGAGTATTCCAGCCTTGCCCTCCCTGGCCGGGCCCGGATTCATGAAAAGTGTACCGTTCTTATTCACGATCCCTGTTGCTTCATGTATGTGCCCGGAGACGGCTGCCACGGGGCGGTATTTCTCCACTATCCCGAGTATGGCCCTGCTCCCGACATTGATGCCTGAAGGAATCTCATCCAATATGCCGTAGGAAGGCGCATGGGTCATCAGCACCATGCCTTTGAAAGATATCGGCTCCAACAGCTCAGATATCTCATCCTCTTCATATTCAAAAGGCGTGTTGAATATTGTGATATTGGAACCTCCCAGAGCGGCGAATCCGATATCGCCGACGGAGAACCTCTTGCCGTGGACATCCTTGACGACGGAAGATATCCTCTCCGGAGTGTCCCGTGGGTCGCAGTTGCCCGGGATCGCATACACGTTGCCCTCCAGCATGGACATGACCTCCACGGCATCCTCCGCGGTTCCCAGGTCGGTGGCGTCACCCAGGAACAGAAGCGCATCGCATACGTTGTCCCTGTAGGACTGGTTTATACGTGAAACCATCGACTTCTTCTGATGTAGGTCTGTTATGACGAGGAATCTCATGGACGGCTATATGCTTACGCGGATATATCCTCTCCGAAGATCACCTCAGATGGATCAGAATACCGCCGTACTCGGGGTTGTATTCCGATATCAGCTGAGTCGGACTGGAGAACTGCAGGGCCATGCTCAGGCCGTTGAGCATTATTCTGTTGTCTATACAGACCACATCCCCGCTGTCATGGGGGCGTACAAGCAGGAGCCTGTAGTCCGAGCTGATGTGGACGAAGTACCTCGTCCTGTCGAAGTCATTGCTGTATAGCTCGTCCGGTCCCGTTCTCTCGACAGATACTCTGCCCACGCGGAATGTGGAAGAGGATATGCGCAACGCAGGCTCTTCCGGGCATTCCGGGCGGCTCTCTGCCGTACGGGCTCTCTCCTCCAGAGAAGCTATGATCTGGCGGTTCTCCGAGTCCCTTTGTTCCAGCGCCTCTATCTGGATGTTGAGGTCTCTGATCGCGCTTTCCTTCTCTCCCACGGCCTCCGCAACCTTCTCGCCTATGGCTTTCTTCATCACTTCTTTGTATTTCTCTTCGAGAATGGGCTCGATCTTATCCCTGTGCCCCTTCCAGACAGCATCGGCGATGTCCTCCATCTGCTCCCTCTTGAGCTCCAGCATGAAGGACCCGTCAAGCCGCTGCAGGCCCTTGGCGAAATAGTAGTTCCCCTTCAGAGAAAGTGAGCATATCCAAGTCTCACCCTCAAAGATCCTGTCCTCGTGATTCTTGTCCCTGAACACGTACCTGCCTGCGTGTTTCGATAATACGTTGTTATTCTTGGCGTCCCTCTCGAAAGTCAGGATGGCCGTGTTCTTCAATCCATCCCAGCTGTCATCGTCGATGTCCCATTTGTCCTTCAACTCTTTCTGAAGGCTGTAGAAGTCCATATCATTCCACCTCCTCTTCCGAGTCGTCGGCGGCAATCTCCTTGGGCGGATTGAATACAGAGAGCAGAGGCATTTTCTCCAATTCGTGGAAGTTGTCCCCTGCCTTGCGCATCTCGCTGCCCACAGAATTGGCGAATGCGGCCACCTCCACTTTCTTCCCCGCGGATTGAACCTGTTGTATGGCTGGTATGAAATCCCTGTCTCCGCTCACCACAATGGCGACGTCGTAATGGTCCCGCAGTGCATGCACGACCATCTCGCAGGCCATGGCCACGTCCACCTCCTTCTGTTCCTCGCGGTTCGGGTCGTACGCTTCCCTGGCGATCACCCTGTAGCCCATGTATCTCAGTTTATCATGGAATTTCTTCGACCTGTCATCCTCTCCGAAAGGCACCCTCGTATCGAAAACGTAAGCGGCCACCAGCTCTCTATGTTCCAGGAGCTGAACGGCTAAAGCGTAAAAGTCCAGTCTGAATAATTTATTCTCATTCAGCTGGACGCTCTTTGTGACGTTCCTGATATCTATGAATATCATCACACGGTCTGTTTTATTTCTTGTTATAAGGGACATGTTATCGCCACAGGTAGAAGGAAGTGAGAGTTAAACTAATCGAGGTATGTCCGATCCTTGAAGCGTTATGTCATTCAAGGGCGGGGTGCCATCGGCGAAGCGCGTTCCTTATTTTGCATTATATTAGTAAGTGAAAGCGAACATGCAGTAATCGTCCTGCGCGGGGGCATGGTCGCACGTAGATTCAGTAATGGACATTACAGCGATGGAGTCTTAGTACTGTCTCGGGATAGGAGACAGTTTGATCATAATGATACAACAAGTGGCGTGGGGGGCGAGATTCGAACTCGCGGGTCCTTTTGGGACAATAGATTAGCAGTCTATCGCCTTACCAGGCTGGGCCACCCCCACAGCATCAAGGCGTATGGATTTAGCATATTAAAGGTTTGGATTGCCGAAAATCTTGTTCCATAGGTTCCATGCGCCGTTTGCGTATCCATTCCTTCGTCAGAACGGATCGTCTTCTCGGCTGGTCCCCGGGAGAGTCCGTTCCGCGGACCGGTTCCGTGCGATTTCCGTTATGCCGTCGGCCGATGTGCGAATCGGTCGATACCTTCGTGTTATGAAGGAGAATCGCAGGCAATGCGGTCATGTCTGGACGCATTTACCTGAGGGGCTTCGGTGGGTTTTTATACACCCAGTACTTTGGTGAAATTCCTCGTGTGAGGGTTGAGGAAAAAGACGGGACCATAACCGTTATATACTCAACCGTTATACGAGGGATGCTCGGTGTGGCATCAGGCGAAATATCTGCCTGGTTTGGCCAGCCGACAAAGATGGAGAACCGAGATCTCCGCCTCCGGGCGTGTCCTCTCGAGTTCTGACGTTCGATGCTACGAATGTTCCGTTAGACGGACATTCAAAGTGTGCCGTTTGACGGGACAGCGGTGAAACATGGTAAACTGCCAGTTTCAAATTTCATCCATCATAATGACGTGATAAAATAAGTCAAAGTGATTTGACTCCGGTTGATCCTGCCGGCGGCCACCGCTATAGGAATTCGATTAAGACATGCGAGTCGAGAGTCGTAATGGACTCGGCGGACTGCTCAGTAACACGTGGATAACGTACCCTAAAGTGGAGCATAATCTCGGAAAACTGAGGATAATACTCCATAGGTCACGAGATCTGGAAAGACTTGTGGCTCAAAGTTCCGGCGCTTTAGGATCGGTCTGCGGCCTATCAGGTAGTAGTGGGTGTAACGGACCCACTAGCCGATGACGGGTATGGGCCTTGAGAGAGGGAGCCCAGAGATGGATTCTGAGACACGAAT
>DAQS01000004.1:0-365 GCA_002502965.1 Methanomassiliicoccaceae archaeon UBA381 | reverse complement strand
CAGTCGCGAAAACTTCACAATGGAGGCAACTCCGATGAGGGAATTCCTAGTGCCAATGCATTTTGCGTTGGCTTTTCTTCAGCGTAGATAACTGATGGAATAAGGGCTGGGTAAGACGGGTGCCAGCCGCCGCGGTAATACCCGCAGCCCAAGTGGTGGTCGATATTATTGAGTCTAAAACGTTCGTAGCCGGTTCAATAAATCTCTGGGTAAATCGGAGGGCTTAACCTTCCGAATTCCGGAGAGACTGTTGAACTTGGGACCGGGAGAGGCAAGAGGTACTTCTGGGGTAGGGGTAAAATCCTGTAATCCTAGAAGGACCACCGGTGGCGAAGGCGTCTTGCTAGAACGGATCCGACGGTGAG
>DAQS01000005.1:330-271171 GCA_002502965.1 Methanomassiliicoccaceae archaeon UBA381 | reverse complement strand
ATCTGCTTGTAGAGCTGGGGGCTCTGAGCCAGATATGCGGGCCTTCCGAAATAGTCCACCTCGAAGAGAGTGGCTCCTCCCTCTGCGCCGGACCCCACGATCTTGGGTGTGGTGACCCAGGTGAAATCCAGGTCCCTCATGGCCTCCTCTATGAGATCGAAGAGTATGCTCTTCAGTTCGAATATTGCCCTCATCTCGGGTTTGCGAAGATCCATGAACCTGTTGTTGAGGCGGGTGTCCATCTCCACGTTGACTTTGTCTATGACGCCCATTGGGAGGGGCACCGCGGCATGGGAGAGGATCTCGAAGGAAGACGGTATCAGCTCAAGGCCCAGCTCCGTCTGGTTGCTGCCCTTCACATCTCCCGTAACGGAGACGACACTCTCCCTGGAAACGGAGGTCAGACCCTCGAATACGGCGGGGTCGATCTTCTTCTTCGGCAGAGTGATCTGTATTGTCCCGAACCTGTCCCTTATTATGACGAAGGATATCCCGCCCAGATTCCTGATCTCCTGCACCCACCCTCTGACTGTGACCTCTCCGTCTTCGGTCGTTATGTTGCCCGAATCCCTGTAAACTGCTGACATGGCAATTGACGCCAATCGAGTAACTGGTTAAAATAACTAGTCAGACCAGGCGTCGCGCGTGCGAAACATATTATACGTAGCAGGGAATTGCTCGCGTAATAAATAACGGTGGTTTCGAATGACCAAGAAAGTAACAGTCTCAGTAATCAAAGCAGATGTAGGTTCCGTATGCGGGCACACCCGCCCCCATCCCTCCATGATGGACAAATGCAGGGAGATATTGGCCGATGGAGTTAAGCAGGGGACGCTCGTGGATTTCTATGTTACCCGTGTGGGTGACGATATCAATCTTCTGATGTCCCATTACAAAGGCGAGAACAGCAAGGACGTGCACGGTCTTGCCTGGAACGCCTTTACCGAGGCTGCGGCCCTCGCCAAGAAAATGCACCTCTACGGTGCAGGGCAGGACATACTCGCCGACGCCTTCTCCGGGAACATACGCGGTGCCGGTCCCGGCTCCGCAGAGATGGAGTTCGAGGAGAGGAAGACCGAGCCCATAATGTTCTTCATGGCGGACAAGACAGAGCCGTCCGCATATTCGCTCCCGCTGTCCAGGATCTTCCTGGATCCTTTCACCACCACCGGCCTCGTCATAGACGCAAGGGCCAAAGAGGGATTCGATATTGAGATACAGGACGTCAAAGACAACAAGAAAGTGGTCATGTCCTCACCCGAGGAGACCCTCAGCATACTCAGCCTTCTGGGGGACACCTCCAGATACGCAATAAAGAAGGTCTCCAGCCGCTCAGGTCTCGGGACTGCGGCAGTCGTGTCCACGGATAAGCTGAATTTGACGGCGGGCAAGTACGTCGGAAAGGACGACCCCGTATGCGTTGTAAGGGCGCAGAGCGGCCTTCCTTCGGTAGGGGAATATCTTCAGCCCTTCATGAATACCATGCTTGTCGCAGGATGGATGAGAGGCTCCCATTACGGGGCCTTCTATCCCTGCGCAGTGGACAATTCCGATCCCACATACTTCGATGGCCCTCCCAGGATATGCTGCTTGGGATTCCAGCTCCGTGACGGTCACTTCCAGGGTCTTGAGCCCATAGACGCCAAGCCCGGGGACCACAAGCCCATGGACTTCTTCGCAGGAAGTGAATGGGACTATGTCCGCAAGAACTCTGTCAAGGCCAGCAAGATGATGAGAGGCCACGGCCCCTTCATGCCGGCCATACTCGGAGCGGAAGAGATGGAATACACATCCAGACCCGAAGTGCTGAAACAACTTACCAGGAGGTTCGAGAAAAATGAGTAGGCTGTCCAAGCCCGCTGTGGTAGTGAACTTCAAATCATATTCGGAGGTCCACGGCCACGGGGCCCTAGAGCTGGCACAGATATGCGAACAGGTGTCCCAGGAAACGGGCATCCAGGTCGCCGTCTGTCCTCCAACGGCGGAGCTGGCATACGTTGCCAGATCCGTCAAGATACCTGTTTTCACCCAGAGCGTGGACCCGTACCCGGAAGGTGCGAGGACCGGATGGAACACACCGTCCCTTGCCCGCACTGCAGGTGCCATCGGCACTTTGGTCAATCATGCGGAGCACAGGCTCTCTGACGGTGAGATAGGGAAGACCGTCGGCATATGCGGGACCATCCCCTTGGAGACGATGGTGTGCGCTGACACACCCAGAACTGCGGCCGGTGTCGCTACCTTCGAGCCGACATATGTCGCGCTGGAGCCACCCGAGCTCATCGGAGGGGATCTCTCAGTCACGAAGGCCAACCCTCAAAGCATAACCGAATCAGTGGAGATGGTCAGGAAGGTCAGCTCTAAGGTCGGTGTGCTGTGCGGCGCAGGGATAAAGACGGGGCTGGATGTAGCCAACGCCATCGAGCTGGGAGCCATGGGCGTACTGGTGGCTTCAGGCATCGTGCGTGCCGTAGATCCCAAAGGGGCCCTGTTGGACCTGTTGAAGTACCTGTAAGCGTACATGTAGAGGCTCCCGGTATAAGGGGTGCTGCGGTCCCTCAGGTATGAGGAGATCCTTCGTCCTTTCGGCGGTGTGCCTGCTGATATTGCTAGCTTCCGCGCAGCCCTTCTCGAGTGAAGCATCATCCGAATGCCTGAAGCTGAGCCGAGTCATCTCCGTGGGTGATTTCGAGGGCGTTACGATAACGAACTACGGCAGCTCGCCGTCCGATCTGTCAGACATTTCAATATGCGATGGGGAAGGGATCGTGTCCTTCAACGAGTCTGTGATATTGGCGCCAGGGGGATCCGTATCCGTGCTCAGGTCCGAACCTGACAGCTGGTTCCCTTGTGACAGATATCTCACATTCTTATCCTCTGCAGTATCCCAATCGAAGTTCGCTCTTGCAGACGACGGCGATCAAGTCTGTCTTATGAAAGGAGAGATGGTGCTGGACTGCCTCGTCTACGGGAATACGGAACCCGTCGAGGGCTGGGCTGGGGAACCGCTTCAGAAGATACCCAGATACAGATATGCATACAGGGCATCCGTCTTCGATACCGATACGTCCGCAGATTGGCGCATAGGTACGGAAGGCATGACGGACATTATTTCGGAGGGTGTTTGCGATGCTTCCGTGATCCCCTTTGTTTTCCCTGATTCTGAAGGAGTGCCAGTGTTCGATGCGCTCAGATCAGCCGATAGGGACATCGTTCTGTGCATCTACACTTTGGACCACCCAGGCGTGGCATACATACTTCTGGAATCAATGAGGAGAGGTGTATCGGTCACGGTCCTCGTTGAGGGCGATCCTGCAGGAGGCATGCCCAAAGACGGGCTGGAGACGCTATCGATGCTGAAGAACGGGGGTGCGGATGTCAGGTTGATGAAGAGATCCGACGACGGATTCAGAAGGTACACGTACATGCATGCAAAGTATGCGGTGGTGGACGGCAGCACCGTGATAATGACTTCGGAGAATTGGACTCAGGGATCGTTCTCGTCCAACAGAGGATGGGGGGTGATAGTGAATTCCGATATATGCGCCTCTTCTTTTCAGAGAGTATTCGAATCGGATTCGGATCTTGGCAACACTGATGTGAGGAGATTCGAGGAGTTGTATCCGACTCATACTTCCGAAACGGTCCCGCCGTTCAGCTACGGGGATGTGCACACAAAGGAGTTCCGGGCCGACGTCCTTCCGGTGTTCTCGCCAGACGGGCCCGCCTCGGTTATGGATGCTCTGATCTCCGGAGCAGAGAACAGAGTGTACTCTCAGCAGCTCAGGGTTCAGTACTCTTGGGCGGAATCCCCCTCAGAGAATCCGGTAGCTTGGATGTGCCAGGCGGCAGAGCGCGGAGCAGATACCAGGCTGATGGTCGATGTGTCCTTCGATGATCCTTTTGACGAGGACACAAGGGACGGTTACGGTGTGAGGGAGATACTCAAAAGCGGGAATATGGAGGTCAGATGCGCCAATGGGGGCGAGAACCACTCTATGACGCATAACAAGGGCCTGATAGTCGATGATTCGGCTTGGGTCGGGTCTGTTAACTGGACTTCCACCTCTTTCTTCCAGAACAGAGAGGCGGCACTCATCATGCATTCAGCCGAAGTTGCGGATTTTTATTCGGAGGTGTTCCTCTCAGATTGGGGACCCGACACAGAGAGCATATCTTTGAAGATATCTACCGAGGGCCGGCTCGCGGAAGGCAAAACGTTCGTTCTCTCTGCGGAAGGTTCGATTGTGCCAGACGGAACGATCTTCTATTGGGATACGGACTCCGACGGGATATTCGACCGGGAGGGCGTGAAGATCCCGGTATCTTTAGGTGCCGGCGTATACGAGATAAGCGTGAGAGCCGTTCTCTCGGACGGCTCTTCCCTGGAAGGGAGCATAATGGTGGAAGTACACGGAGAGACAGGAAAAGGTCTCCTTATCGCAGCGCCCCTGGTCCTCATCGGCGCATCCCTGTTGGTAATAAAAAGAATGAGAGCGTTCAAGAGGCCATGACTCTCATAAGGGAATTCAAACCTCAGAAGGACGACGAGAGGCTGTACGATATAGCCCTCGGATCCCTTGATGAGATCTATAATCCGAACGTATTCTCCAGTTTCTACGCGCTTTGGCCCCAGGGTCAGCTGGTCGCCGTGGATCTCTTCGATGAACCGATGGGATATATTTCCGCCGTAAGGTTGAAGGACGGGTGGGCAAGGATCATGATGTTGGCGGTTGACGAAGGGAACCGCGGGAACGGCATAGGTTCAGAACTTCTCTCCAGATTCAAGTTCGAGGCGGTCAGATCCGGGATCAACGCCATAACTCTGGAAGTGAAGAAAGACAACGAAAAGGCGATCAGGTTCTATGAGAAGAACGGATTCAAGAAGATCAGGGCGCTTCCCCGATTCTATGCCGACGGTAGCGACGGTATGAGGATGGATTCCTCCGCTCATCTGTATATCTGATCGTCCAGGTGCTCGTTCTCCATGTAGTAGGGGGACTTCTCCTTCTGGGATTCGGATATGTCCTTGGAAAGACCCTTGGTATAGGATCCGTAGCGATCCTTGATCTGTTGCTCAGCCGGCTTAGCGCGCTCGCTGGCCCTTATGACGTGATCGGCCGTTATGATGTCTGAACCTTCGACTACGGCCAGGTCACCCGCCGCTCTGATGAGGCCGCCCATTTCCCTGAGCCTGAGGGTGAGAGCATTCCTCATATTGTCCCCCCTGGCTCTTTTGCGTCCTTCTTCTATTATGACCTCTACGGCCTCCATGTTGGCGGGAGGGATCTTTCCGTCGATGTAGATCTCCTGGGCGACGAACTGGGCGTATTTCGCCCTGTTCTCCAGGGAGTCAGGCATGGCTATGTCTACCAGTACCTCGTACCCTCCGCCGATTATCCTGGACCTGAGAGGGGACAGTATGTTCTCCAGGTCCTGTATGTTGCATGCGGCGACAAGTATGAAATCGCAGGGTACATCCTCGACCTTCACACTGGCTCCGGCGCTTTGGGGGTTCCTTCCCGCGATAGGGAACTTCCTCTCCTGCATCGCGGTGAGTATATGTCTCTGGAGATCGCCCAGATGAGATATCTCATCTATGAAGAGGACTCCCTCGTTGGCTTCGTGTATGGAACCCGGGACCACCCTTTCATAGGCCGGCGTCCCGAGTCCCGGGTGGCCTCCGTAAGGGTCATGGCGCACATCTCCCAAGAGCTCCGTTTCCGATGCTCCGGTGGCCAGAACGAAGGGGTTGCGCTCTAGTTTCACAAGTGTCTTGTGATTCGTGTTCTTATCGGACTCCCTGCGCTTGGCCAGGGCTTTCTCGTCAAGGACTCTGATCTGATCTCCGGCCCTTTCGAAGACAACGGTCTCCTCTGTACCGTCCGGACGGACGCGGGTGGTGTTCACCCTCTCCTTGCCGCCGTAGTTCATGGCCCCGAACATGTTCCCGAGAAGATCGGAGAACGGGGTCTCGGGACCGATATCGATCTTGGACTTGCCACAGACAGGGCAGCTGTACTCGCTCGGCGACGAGTACTTCTTGCAATGTTTGCAAAGATACCCTATCTTCTCGGCCACGGCCACGGGAGCATTCTCGGGAGGTATCAGAACACCCACCGACTCCTGGACCGACGTCCTCTCTCCAAGGACCTCCTCCTCGCCGAGGACTTGGAGCAGGGGCCTTTCCGGGCTCTCCGGATTGTTGGCGATCCTCAGCTCCGTCCTCGGTTTGGGAAGATGCATCGAGATGGCCCTTGCGATCATGGACTTCCCCGTTCCCGGGGGACCCACCAGCAGCAGATGCCTGCGCTGGGAGGCGGCTATCTTAGCCAAGCTGATAGCCTCCTCCTGACCCAGGACCCTGTCCAACGGGTCGAACGGTATGGATATCTGAGCTGTGCTCTTGAGATCCTTTATGTCATCCCAGGTGACCGCGGCCTTTGTTTTCATCTCAATCAGTAGAGGTCTTCCTTAGTCCATATCGTTATGCCCGCGGGCATCTTCGATACACTGCCCTTGCGGGTGCCGACTATGGTGCTTATGTTCTTCTCGCTGCAGACGTCAACTATCCTCTGAGATACGACACCGTCGAAGACGATGGTGACCACTCCTTCCGGTCCGGTCTTTATCGCATCGTGGAGGCCTTTCACGGCCACTTCTGCAACGATCTCGTTGTTGGTGTCCAGCATTTTGGCGTTCTTGGTAGAGGACAGCTCAAGGAGCATATCGCGGTACTTCTCCTGCTCGGGAGACAGCATCTTAGGGCGCTTGCCCTCGGTCTTCCTGCCCCTTGGCTTGGATTCCCTCTCCTCGGCGGGCTCTGCCTTCGCCTCCTCGGCGGGCTCCGTTGCCGGCTCCTCGGAGGTCTCCTCCTTGGGTTCCGCGGGAGCTCTGAGCTCCTTGTGCTTCTCGCCTTCTTTTATGAATTTGTCGCGGGCGCTAACGTTGAAGCGCTCCTCCCTCTTGGGCTCGTCGCGCTTCCTGCCGTTCCTCCCTTCTCTGGGTTCCCTGGGCTCGCGGGATTCCCTGGGCTCTCTGGTTTCCCTGGGCTCTCTGGTTTCCCTGGGTTCCCTGATCTCCTTCGGCTCCCTTTCCTCATCGGCCTTAGAGTTACGGTTCTGCCTTTTTGCAGAGCTCTCATCGCCCGACCCGTTGGTGAACCCGCTCATCTCCATGTACTGGTCCCCGGGCACCTTGTTGCGGAGGCACTTCATGATCTGCTTGCCGGAGAGTTCCTCGACCTCGTGAGCGCTGGGCGCCCTGGCGACGTAGTCGATATCGGCTACCTGGAACAGCTCCCTGAGAATGAGCTCGCCTCCTCTGTCCCCGTCCACGAAGGCTATCGTCGTCTTCAGCTTGGAGAGTTCCTGTACGGTCTTGGGTACATTGGTCCCTTCAACCGCTATCGCGTTCTTTATACCGCTCCTGAGAAGATTGAGAACATCGGAGCGACCCTCGACTATTATCACGGAGTCGGAGGTCCTCACAGCAGGGCCGGCCGGGCATTTGTCCGGACCGTAGGATATGATCTCCTCGACCTGCACGCTCTCCTTGATGCTGTCAGCAAGATCCGTGGAGGTGCTCTTGCTCTGCTTTATCATCTCGTTCAGGAGCTCTTTCGCCCTTTCAACGACCTGCTCCCTTCTCTTCACGCGGACGTCCTCTATTCCTGTGATCTTAATGGTGGCCTTGCAGGGTCCAACCCTCTCGATGGTTTCCAGGGCGGACGCCAATATAGCGGTCTCTACCCTGTCGAGACTGGAGGACATGCGGACAGTCCCTTCGGATCTTCCGCCCTTGGAGGTCACATCGACCTCTATGCGCCCTATCCTTCCGGATTTCTGCAGGTCTCTCAGGTCGAGCTCCTCACCCAGGAGCCCTTCGGTCTGCCCGAATACCGCACCGACGACGTCGGGTTTGTCGACGACACCGTCTGCGGTCATTCTTGCGTTTATCATGTATTTCGCTGTGTTCGGATCTATGTTGTTCATTACGAATCCTTCTTAGAGAACAACTATGCCGCCTCGATTACTGGCTGATTGAACCGGACCTTGTCCGGCACCATTCCTTTCCCATATTCCCCGTCGCTTCTTCCGCGGTCGGGGACTTCTTTGTCTTGTCGTCATACGGCTTTGCCGGGCGACTTGTGATTGTGATATGATGTCCAGTGATTCGAGGGAGACCATGTTCCCTCTGAACGCAGTAATACTATTATCCAATATAAATATATCCGACGCTCAGCCGAGCCTTATATGGTTCACACGGCCCTCCAGAGAGAACAGGGAGTACAGTGAATTATCGCATGAGAACAATATCACCTGCTGATCCCTGGCGAAGTCCAATATGGCCTTGCATGCGCCCTGCTTCCTGGCGGTGTCGAAGCGCAGCAGGACGTCATCCAGGATCAGAGGCAGCTTTTCGGATCCCATCTCTTTTGCGACGGCCATCTTCACTGACAGATAGACCTGATCCCCGAGGCCGCTGCTCCACTGCATTGCGGACTTCTTCTCCTGGTCATCAGTTATGAAGAGGTCCTTGTCCCTCGGATCCCCGTCGAGGCGGTATCTTCCGTTCGTCATCAGGCCCAGATATCTGTTGGCGGTCTTCACCACTGAAGGCTGCAGATCCTTGTAGAAATGCTCGGATGCACCGGATATCAGGTGCTCTGCCAGAGAGAGGGTCCCCCATTCCCTGACGAGATCGTCCAAGGCCTTCTGGGCGACTGTCCTGCGGGTGTTGAGCTCCGACATGGCATCATCCTTCATCAGGATGTCCAGATTCCGGTTCAGCTCCCCTATCCTTCTGTTCAGTTCTTCCATCACATCGTCTGTATCGTCTCCGGAGGGCATATTGCCCTCCGCTTCCACGAGCTTTATCAGCTCTCCCACTTCCAGGCCCACTGAAGCAGACATGCTGCCTTCCAGGTACGCTATCTCCGCATCTGTCTTTTCAAGGGTGTCCCTATCCTCGCATATCGCAAGGAAGCTGTCCCTGTCGCCGTAATCGGCCAGGAAGTTCGCCATTGCGATCTCGGTGGCGCGCTGCTCCTCCAGGCGCCTGTCCCTATCCTCGGTGCTGAAGGAGGTCCCGCGGGCGACCTTGAGCATTTTGTACATCAGATAAGCATTGTCGTGGAAATCCGGCTCCGTAAGATGAAGGTCCTCGAAGAGGGGCGCAACGGAAACCCTCAGTGAATTTATCTCATCGTTCAGGATCCTGATCTGCGAGAGCGCATCGTCCCTCTTCTCTGCGGCTATGGTAATGAATTCCAATCTGCTAGCTAGGGTACAGGCCTTCTCAGGGGACGTGTTGGCGGGATAGCCCTCTGAGGTTATCCATCTGTACCATTCGTCTTCTGTTATAGCATCCGAGTTCTTTCTCTCGACCCTGTCGGCCAGGATGACCGGCAGCAGCAGACCGATTATAATGTTGACAACTCCCGCCAACAGAAGAACGAATCTCAGATCCGGGGCCTCCGGGAATAGGAAGAGGCTCATGAGGAGAAGCATCAGGCCGGCCCCAGTTATGACCCCCCTCGTAAGGTTCTTGACCACCGGAACGGTGTTCTCGCTCTTACGGGCCATGATGGCGGACTCCGCCATATTGGATATGTATGTCCCGCTGCGAACCCTTCTTGCGGCCTTCTCGCTCCAGCCGGTGGCTTGGGTGTAATCCTCCACTAGCTGTTGGGAGCTCTCGGCCGTCTCCTCAAGGGTGGCCCTCATCTGCTCTTTGACCTCCACCTTCAGTCTGACCGCCCATGCCTGCTCTATCTCATCCTGTCTGTCGAGTATCTCCCTGGGCCTTCTGCCGTTCAGAGCTTCGGGCGGTTCCTCCGGTGAAGTGTCTATGTCTATTATCCGGACGGTCGCGAGCTTTGCTTCCAGCTTGTTGTACTCATCCCTTGCTTTCCCTGGCATCTCACGGGCGTACTCCAGAGCCTCCCTCTGCCTGTAAAGCTCCTTCAGGGATTCCACGTTCTTCTTCTGGGACATTATGACTATGTTGCGCCCTTCCTCATTGCGGCGCAGCTCCTGCTTCTTCTTCATGCCTGCGAGGTTTCTGTTCAATTCGTTCCTTTCTGCCACGAGTTTATCGTACTCGTCGCTTCTCGACTCTATGGCGGCGGTCTCTTCTTCTATGTTGCTAATCTCCAAGAGTAGGCTCCCCAGCTCATTCTTGTCGCTGATACGGCTCCGGTTCATGATCTCCAGCATGCGCTTCTCGATGTCCTCGGATATACGGGGCATTTCTTCTCCTCCGGGCACGGTGAGGAAACGGCTCCTGAAATCGCCGCTGGTGAGGATCTTGCTGTTGGCAACCTGCTCCAGGTCCATGGCGAATATCGATCTGTAAGTCTCCGCATCGATGCTCAGCTCATCCGAGGGCAGCGGTTTCCCCTTGGCTTCGGCGACTTTCCGTCCTTTCCTGACGAGCATTCTCTCGTCACCGTTGTCCATCACGATGACCAGCGTACCAGAATCGTTCCTGTCTGCCGACGGATATTTCGATTTCCTGCCGGGGAAGAGGGTGCTGCGGACGAATTCCGTGGTAGTGGTCTTCCCGGTCTCGTTCGCTCCCGTGAATAAGGTGACGTTCTCGCCGAGATCGCCTGAGGTCCAACCCTTTACGTTGCCGAAGGAGTTTATGTTGATGCGGACTATCTTCATTTGGAGTCCTCCATCGATTTCTCGATGATCATCAGAACGGCATCGTTGACCAGGCCCCGAAGCTCCTCAGTGCTCATATTCTCGAAGATGACCCTAACATTGTCGGAAGCACCGGTCGAGCACACAGCTTCGATGATCTCGCCTCTTCCCATCTGGGAGATGCGGTCGCCGTACTCTATTATGGCGGACACGAAATCCCCTGCATTGCGCTTCTTCTCCATGTCTATCTCAGGGAGCGTTTTGACCACCAGGTCCGCGCACTCGCATCCCGTCTTTGCCTCCACAAGTTCTCTGAAGCCCCGTCTGTCCAAACGCAGGATACGGTCCAGGGGGCCGTGCCCCTTCAAGATGAGACGTATGAACATATTGCTCTGAGCTAAGGGGATCAGGTCCGTGACCAGGGAGTTCACGTCGCTCCTGCCAGTTATATCCATCTCGACGGTTTCCCAAACGATATCTCCCGTTTGGAAGAATGACAAGTCCGAGATCCTGCCGTCCCTGACGGTGACAAGGTACGCGCCTTTCCTGCCGTTCTCGCCCATGTCTCTTCCCTGGGTGTTGCCTGGGTACACTACGTGGGGGTATTCGTTGAGTACGCTCCTCTTGTGGATGTGACCCAGTGCCCAGTAGTCTATTCCCTTGTTCAGCAGGGACCTGAGGCTGCAGGGAGCATAAGCGGTCTCCGAGCCGGCCGGCGGATCAACATCGCAATGCACCGCGGCCAGGCAGAATATCCCGCTGTCTCCCTTTATGCCCTCTGTGAGGTCCCGGGATACGTGCCTCACCGAGTGGCTTATGCCGTATATTTTGGCGACGCAATCCTCTTCTGAAGGATAGTGAAAGCAGGTCGCCTCGTCTGGGAACACGAAGGCGTTCTCCGGCAGAGGAATGGAATCAGCCCATCTTCTGGCGTAATCATGATTGCCGTAGGCTATGTAGCAGGGGACTCCGATATCCCTCAGAGCGTCGGCGAAACTGACCCGCGTTAGCGGTGTCTCGTTCCCGTCGTCGAATATGTCCCCGGAGAATACAACAAAATCTACGCTCTCCTGTTTCGCCTTCTTCACGATGTTGTTGAGGGCGGAGAAGGTGGATCCCCTCATCCTCTTGCCTTTTTCTGGATCCAGGGAGGCTATTCCGACGAATCTGCTCCCGAGATGCAGATCGGCACAGTGAATGAATCTGAAAGAACCTCCCATATCGAGAAATATACCTTGTCAGCGTATAAATGCTGATGCTCACCAGTCGCCGTATCTTCCGAAGTCCTGGGAGGCCCTTACGAGAGAATGTATGTTGCTGGGATGGGAGAATGGCGGCACCTCGCAAGCCGTCCCGAGTATGCATCCGCTGGGGCTGTCCCTGCCGCCCAGGAGCTGCATCCCGGCAAGATCGTATATGGCCTTCTGATTCGGCATGACGAACAGCTTCGTATCCACAGAGGGCATGATCGTCGCCAACCTCCCGAAGGTATCCTTCAGGACCTTGGCGGGGAACATCTCCCTGTCCCAGTAGCCTATCTGCATTATGGTCATGGGCGTATAGACGATCTTCTCCCTGAAGAGCATATAGTCGTCCTTGTGATTTCCGCAGAAATGATAGAATATCTGAGGTCCTGCGCCGTTCTTCATGCATTTCCTCACCAGCTTGTCCAATGCAGGAGGCGATATCTCGGCTATGGTGGCGGGAGCCATTGTGTCGCTGTTCTCGAAGACCGCGCCGGTGTTTATCACGGCGCTGCCGTATCTGTCCGCGATGACACCCGCGCCGGTGGCCGCCGTCTCCACGTATATGTCGATGAGCTTCTTGCAGAGGTCTATGTCCGTGATGGTCCACATCAGGAACTGCTCCAGACCGCAGAGCTCCGCGGCGGAGCCGACGGGCTCCGGGCAATATGCTAGAGGGACGAACATCTCCGGCATGTTCTTCTTCGTGTAGTCCATCGCATCCGACAATCTGGGGAAGGAATAGCCTTTTTTGATCTCTTCGCTGTCAGGTATATGGATCCTGTCCACGTCCTCGGGCTCGTTCACCACTATGCTGTCGGGAACGGGCGCGGTGTAATCCATAGGTTTGAGTTTTACGCCCAGCTCCGGGAGCCATGGGTGGGCGAAGTAGTATTTCGTTACCGGCAGCAGGTCGTAGAGCTCCTGGGCATATGCCATGCACCTCACGGCCAGCCTGGGCTTCTCATAGAATTCCCTTATGGTGTACCCGTTGACGACGGAGGCATGTGACAGCATCATGGGATCGACAGGTATCCTGTCCCCCCCGCTGCTGATGAATGCGGAGGCGTAGCGCTTCTTCGCTTTGCTCAGCCAAGTTCCGCTTATTGGCGGGAATCCGTCCTCTGGGTCCATAACGCCCCTATAGTGTTCCATCGTGAAATAGATATCCGCCCCGCATTCCGTTTATATCGTTCGGAGCCAATCATCCTCTGTACATGAGAAATATCAAGCGCAAGGTGAACGAGGAGATAGAAAGGGGCTATTTGGGTTCGGACGAGACTTGTGAGTACTACCCATGCCATTACAAAGGTCAGGACTGCACGTTCTGCTACTGCCCGTTCTACCCGTGCATGGACAAGAGGTTCGGCAAGGAGATCCGGCGCAGGAGAGGGGATACGGTATGGGATTGCAGCCCCTGTCTAATGATACACGACAAGGATGTGGCCAGGTTCATATGCGACAGGATCGAGGAGGAAGGGATCACGGATGCGGACGACCTGCGAATAAAGGATATATTCGGCCAGGCGGCAGAGCTGTATCTATCAAAGGATTCATCCGCCTGATGCGACCCTGATCGCCGTTATCACAATACCTTCCGCGGGAACCGTGTCCTCGGGAACGGGGATGCCGCCGATAAGGAATATGTAGGCATCGGGGGACCTGCCCGAGGAGATCATCGTCTCCTCCAAAGTGCCGTTCACGGGAACGGTCTCATCCCCCAGGTCTATGATCGCGCATTTCATGGCGGATACGAAGCATCCGTGGTATTTACTTCCGCCGAGGACCGTCAATCCTTTTAAAGGCACGACCCCTACTTTCAGTGGCCTTATGTCCTCGGCGGCAAGGAGATTCTTAGCGATATCATCCGTTGCAGCACTGGCTTTTTCCGTCCTCCTTCTCGTTCCGGCAGAGGACCTGAGCGCATCAGAGGAAGAGGGCGACGGTTCCGTTGCCGATCCCTTTAGGATAGGCAGTGAAGAGGATCTCCGCAGGATCGGCACAGGGGGCATGGGATTGGACAAGCATTACGTCCAGACAGCGGACATTCGGTTCCCCGAGGACGACGGTCCGAAGATATCGGTGTCCTCCCGGAGAGGATCCCAGACAACCGTTTTCGAGGTCGGTGCCAGGATCCCTTCGGACTTCTATGCGGTGATACAGGTCAACGAGTACATAGCCTCATGTCAGGGCGGTTCGGAGAATGTGAGCTTCACGGTGCCCAATAATGTATTCTTGGACGAATCCACGGTGTCCATAGCTTACACAGGGCTCTCCGGAACTGATGAGACCGTATCAGATAATGCGTGGTCCGTGTCATTCTCCTACAGGCAGAAGGATGCTGACTCCGTCACTTTGCCGACGAGAGGGAACTTCTCCCCCATAGGGAGCAGGGACAGGCCATTCACGGGCATTTACGACGGGGCAGGATTCAAGATAGAAGGGATCAGAGTCATGGATTACAAGAACGGGGACACGTTCTCAGGGCTGTTCGGATATGCGGAAGGCGCGACCATCCGCAACGTCTCCATTGAAGGCAGCGGCT
Source organism: Methanomassiliicoccaceae archaeon UBA381 (assembly GCA_002502965.1). Classification (GTDB taxonomy): domain Archaea; phylum Thermoplasmatota; class Thermoplasmata; order Methanomassiliicoccales; family Methanomethylophilaceae; genus RumEn-M2. The sequence continues at coordinate 256,730 of DAQS01000005.1, read as the reverse complement.
CGGTGTTCTCTTCCAATTCATTCTATCAGTCACTGAGAACTAACGTCGCTAACGAGAGCAGGACCCCCGCCTCCTCAGCAGGGAGCATATGCGCCGATGCTCTGAGAACGGACATAGAGAACTGCACCTCGACCGGCACCGTATCCTCCGTCATCGTCGATATAAGCAAGGCGGAATCAAGGTCCAACTGGGATCTCCATCAGAATATCGTTCGTATGGAGTCCTTCGCAGGCGGGATCATCGGCAGTGCCGATGACTGCGTGATCAAGAGCTCCTCTTTCTTCGGGACGGTCTCCTCACTGCTGTTCGACGAGAAGGGCCTTGTTTTCACTTCGGTTTCCGGCGGTACCGGCCAGGAGATATTCCGATTGAAGATGCATCAGAGCGGAGTGTCGTGCATCGGCGGTATGGCCGGCATCTCCTCGGGATCAGAGATCATATTCTGCGGCAATGACTCGGACCAGATAAGCGGGAACAGGTTCTTCTCCGAGAACACGACAGGAAGCATCGATCTCGGAGGGAGCAGCATCGAGATCCAGATAGGATTCGACTGTTACCGCGGCGGTATGGCAGGCTTTTCGCAAAGGGATCTCATAATAGGATGTTGGAACGGCGGGGATGTATTCGGAGAGGAACAGGGGCGGATGGATACAAGCGGTCTGCCGGCAGGGACTGGCCTGTCGTTCAGTCATCGCGGGAGTCAGAATTCCGGAGGCATAGCGGGGATGATGAGCGGCACGGAGACCGTGAACTGCCTGAACACCGGGCAGATAGGAAGGTCCGGGTATACGAACTTCCAGACGTCGCCGTATCCCTCCTACAGGATAGGCGGCATAGCCGGTGCGACTGATCAGCAGAACGTGATCATAAAGAACTGCTTTTCCGACTCCGGATCGGCGAAAAGGATCAGCGGAGGAGTGGTCGGCGTTTCCCTGTACCCTTCGTTGACCTTCCCCGGCACATATTTCACATCCCCCGGGCTGAACATAATCTCAGATCAGGAACTCCAAGAGGACATCGATGGAACGATGCTGTGGAAGGCGTATGAGCCCTTCCGCGACAAAGCGGACTGGGATTTTGAGAGGATGTGGTCAGTGGACAATGAGAACAAGCCGCGCCTGCATCTGAGATACGATCTGATCTTCGAATATCTTTATCCGAATATGAGCATCGAGGCCGACGGTTCAGCCGGCTCCGGGTCCGTGTTCGCGATCACCGCTCCGACAGCCTCCTTCAGGATAACCCCCGGGGTCGGTTCTGACAGCTACTATATGCTGCGCCACGGCTCGAATGAGACCATGGTCCTGTCCTTCTCCGAAACCATCCACATAACCCCGGATCATGACGCATCGGGATCGGTGAAGGATATCTCTCTGAAGGTGAGCAGGCACAAGATCGATCTCTTTGTGAACTGTCTTATGGAGAATCTGAGCTTGGAATCGGCAGCGGGCACTGTGAAATGCATGCAGACCCTGAACGCAAGAGCGGTGGCCGCACCCGGTTTCTCTTTGCCTGAGACCATAGAGGTGATGCACGGGAAAGTTATGCTGGACGCCACACAGTACACATTCGATCCAGAATCAGGCGACATCATCGTGCCGGATGTGAGGGAGGACATATCGATAAGGGCCGTCGCCGTCCCCGTCGAAAAGGAGTCCATTGACGACGGAGACGCGCTGAAAAGGGTCGTGGATCTTTTGGATAAGAACAAGAATGTGATATCTCCGTCGATGATCCTCGTTTCCGGGCTGTTGGTATCGATGTACGGCCTGTGGTCGATCCGCAATTAGTCGCGCTCGTCCGCATATTCCTTGGCAAGCCTCTCGTTGTACCATTTCATGGTTATATCCGCAAGGGAGGAGAACAAACCCCTTCTGAGAGCATAGCGCGCCGTGAAGAACCACAGGACCCCTATACCTATTATGATAAGAGCCCAGCTCAGGGGGAAATCGATTAGTCCGAGTACAAGACGGGCCGGTCTGACACTGTATGCGAGAGCAGCCAGGCCGAACAGCAGGAACATCAGAACGGTCGGCCTGATATCGCTGTGTGTCCTCCCGTCTATGGAAGAGAGGCGCCAATGGGGCGTTATGAAGAGTATCTGAGATATCCCTGCGATTATCAGGAAGAGGAGCATGGCGTTGCTGGAGACCACCTGCGCAGTCTGTACAATGCCGCCGCTGGGGTCGTAGTTCGTTTTCAACAGAGCCTCCAGCTCCCCCGCCGGCAGATCCAGGGAGATAAGTCCCGAGGTCATGGAGAAGTAGAACCCGAAGTAAATCAGGGCGGCGAAGGACGCGATCACCGCGGCCGCCGGTACCGCATAGCTAAGGACCTCCGGCAGAACAGCTCCCTTCTCATCCGTTGGCTCAGCCCATATGGTCATCAGGAATGCGGTCACCGAGACCGTGATGAATGCGTAGAAGGATATCTGCGTCGGCATCAGGGGTACGATGCCGGAACCGAGGAGTATAACGCCTATCATAATGGCGAGCACAAAGTTCCTCGAGAGATAGAGCTTCAATATGTTCCTCATCCCAGAGACGGTCCTTTTCCCCTCTACCAGAGCTTTGGGCAGGGCCGAGAACTTGTCATCCATGAGGACTATGTCGGCCACGCCTCTGGCGGCACCGCTGCCGCTCTGAAGAGCCACGCCGATCTGCGCGCTTTTCAGGGCGAGCACATCATTCACACCGTCTCCGACCATGGCGACATATCTGCCGTTCTTCTTCAGGATCTCGATTATCTCCACTTTCTGGTTTGGCTTCATCCTGCCGAATATATTGCCTTCCAGGGCGGCCTTGGTCTTCTCATCCTCATTCATAGCTTCCAACTGATCACCGGAGAATATTATCCGGTTCCCGGGGAGGCCTGCTATGGAGAAGAGCGCATCGACGGTGGCGGGATCGTCGCCGGATATGACCTTCAATTCCATTCCGTTGTCCAGGAATATGTCGATCGTCTCTCTGCAGTCCGGACGCACCTCATCGCTTATGGCTATCACTGCGACAGAGAGCATGTTCTGCAGCATGGGCGATCCGTCCGCATCGTAGAGCGGCAGGTCCGGCGAAGCACCGACAGCGACAGTCCTCAACCCCTTAGAAGAAAGAGAGGCCGCCACTTCTTTCATGTCGTCGGTTCCCGACATTTTCGGACCGAGGACGGAGAGTGCCCCCATGTAGATGTTCATTATCTCGTCGCCCACTTTGACCTTTACGGCGCTGTATTTCCTCTCGGAGGAGAACTCGATCTGATCCAAGGGCTCCCTTTTCTCGTAACCGTACTCTTCCTCCAGGGCGGTCACGGTCCGGTTCCTGCTGTCCGTGGCGTTGACGAATTCTTTGACTAGTACAGAGGCGTCCTCTCTGAACGGGACGATCTCCTCGAAGACGAGGCGGTTCGTGGTTATAGTGCCGGTTTTATCCATGCATACTGTGTCGACATGGCTCATGGATTCTACGGAGTTCGTCCTCTGAAGGAGAGCCCCGCTGTCCGCCATCCTTACGGCGGCGATCATGTATGCGAGAACGATCAGCAGGAACAGTGCAATAGGCACCATCTCAAGGATGACCACCGACATCTGTATGACTGTTGTGAAAGGGGATTTGAGGAGTAATATGTTGGCCAGAACCATTATCGCGATGTAGACGAAGGCTATGACCATGAGCACCATCGTTATCGCCGTGGTCTCCATCTGCAGAGGCGTGCGCTTGCGGTCGAACTTCTTGGCGGAGGAAAGCAGACGGTTCGCGTAGGAATCCTTTCCGAATGCCGTCACCGTGAAGTATCCGTCTCCGGTTATGCAGAATGATCCGGAATAGATCTGGTCGTCCTTCCTCTTCCTGACGGTGGTGGATTCGCCGGTAAGGTGGGACTCATCCACCTCCATGTTCTTCGAGTAAAGAAGCACCCCGTCCACCAGTGCCTGGTCCCCCGGCCTAAGGTGTATGATGTCGTCCTTCACTATCTTGTTCTGATCCAGTTCCATCTCTTCCCCGTCCCTCATCACATGAGTCTTCGGTCGCAGCAGAAGGGCTATTCTGTCAAGCCTGCGTTTGGCCCTGATCTCCTGAAAAGTGGCCACAGTGATGTTCAGTATGACTATCCCGGACGCGGCCAAAGCGTTCCAGAAATCATCCAGCAGAAGAAGTATAGCTCCGAGAATGAAAAGTATCAGGTTGAAGGGGTTGAGGATGTTCTTGAAGAATATGTCCCTGTAAGTCCTGCTGACCTCGGGTTTCGACGAGTTCACTTCCCCTCTCGAGACCCTATCTCTGACCTCTGATGTGTTGAGGCCCCTGAATTCCATGGACGGACAACGTTCCCCTTATAATTATAGGTTGAGGACCGCCGCTTCGATGTCCGTCATGGGCAGAGGATTGAATTCGATGCTCTTCTTCTGGGACACATAATCGATGAAACATACTGCTCTCTTCCCCCTAGCTCCCATGGCCGCATGCGCATATATGCTGAGCTGCAGCTTGTACAGCGGAAGGTTGAGGTCGTTCTCATCGGTTTTGTAGTCGTGTATCTCTATTCTGTCGTCGAACTCCGCCATCACATCGATTATACCCCGCAGCGTAACGTCGCCTGCGGGCAGGGCGCATCTTATCTCCGTTCTAATCTCGGCACCCCTGAGGGAATCCAATATCCTTCGGATTTCTTCCAGTTCTGGATATTCCTGATTCGGTTCAATTCCGCAGGATATGAGGTATGCGGCATCGTGAACGGCCGTTCCGTAATCAGCACCCTTCCCAGAGAGTTCGTCGATCCCCTCTGCGAAGGCCGCACCCTGAGCCTCCATCAGTTCGTGGACAGAAACGTTTTTGCGTCTTTTGCTGTATTGTGCTATCTTGGGTGTCTGGCTCCTTCTCATATCATATGCGAGCCCGCTCTCATAACCGCCGCCTTCGAATATGTCCCCCTCTCCGAAATGCTTGAAGAAGGTGGATGGATCGTTCCCCGCGGCAAGGCAAAGGTACTGCTTGGCCCGGGACATGGCCACGAACAGAAGCCGTCTCTCTTCCGACCGGTCCTGTTTCTTGCATACATCCCTTATCAGTTTGTCGCGCCATGAATTTATTATGCGTTCGTAGAGGACGTCCCCGTCCCTTCGGGAGAAGTACTCTTTCTTACATCGTACACCAAGCTCCTCATCGAAGTACAGGTATTCGGAGTCGCCTTTGTAGCTGGGGAAGGATCTGTTATCAAGACCTGCAACGATGACGATTGGGAATTCCAACCCCTTGGATGAGTGTGCAGTCTGTATTATTACCGCATCCGGATTCACAAGGGCGTCCACATTGTATTTTGTCTCGTTGTTTATGTCGTCCTCTATCAGCCGTATAAGATCCGATATCGTTATGAGGGATCCGGAGTAGGCTCGGGAGAGTATGGTGGTTATGGCCTGCGTTATGTCATTGCTCAGACCGTAGAATTCGAATATTGACGTGATCAGATCGTTGGGCCTGCGCCTTTTGCGCAGGAGAGTCAATCTCTGATCGGATAGGTTGCGTGGCATTGTTCCTTCGCTTCCGTTCCTGCCGAGGACGGAATCCATATACGAGAGGGATGCGCCCATGTCCGCCAATATGGCGGTCTTCCCTTTGATGTCGCTTGCATTGTTCACGTATCTGAGCCATGCCAGGACAAGTTTCCCTTCTCGGGTGGACATTATCTCCACATCCCCGTGCAGGAAGGCGTGCACGCCTTCTTTGTCAGCCAGCTCCTTCAGGGAACGGCAGAACTTGCCGTTACGGCAAAGGACGGCGATATCCCCGTATCTTACGTCCCGCAATCCTCCGCCCTCTGCTATTTTGTGATCCCCGCTGAATACATAGTCCTTTATCTTGTCCAGAATGGCCCTTTGCTGATCTTCTAAGCTCTCACCATATATCATATCGAACCCGGTGTGCTCGTTCCTCAAAGGGTCGCCGGAGCTTCTCAGCATTACTATGTTCGGATCATCCTCGATCCTGGCGACGTCATCATCTTTGGCGGTCTTTGCATCCAGGGCCCTGAAGGATTTCTCTATCACCAAAGCAGAGCTGCGATAGTTCTCCTGCAAAGGTATCTTGGAGAATTTTTCAGGAACTTCGAAAGGGATCCTTTGCCGATCCCGGTTCAGAGCCCGCATGAGGCGTCTTGTCTTCTCCTCGAAATTTAGGATATTGTCGGGAGAGACGTATCTGAACCCGTATATCCCCTGTTTCCAGTCCCCGACAGCACAAAGGTTCGGCTTTTTCAGAAGGAGCAGGCAGATCTCCATCTGCAGTTCGTTCGTATCCTGGAATTCATCAACCATCATATGCTCGACCGAGTGCAGCTTCCTAGTCCTTTCATCCGTGTACAGGACGGCGAAGGCGAATAGGGCCGTGAGACCGAAAGTGAGCCTGTTGTCTCTTACTGATCTTTCTATGTACGCGAAATAAACATCTCTTACGAATTCCAGCATTAGGAATCTTTTATCATCATTGGCCAGACTCTCGTATATTTCGGGTGGGATCCTATCCTCTTCTTTTTCCAGCGCATTCAGGATTTCTGCGGGGACCGCATAGTCATCTTTGTCTGCAAGATCAAGCACACCCTTGCGCATCTTCTTCATGTCGAGATTCGCAAAGACGTTCCCTATGTTGTTCATTCTGCCCTTTGCAAGTGATTCGCCGTCCATGAACCAGTCGTATCTGAATGGGATCATGCCGCGGGCCATCATCTTGTTGATAAGCTTGTATAGGTCTGTGCGTAGCCCTCCCATGAGGGCGGTCACGTCATTTCCGTCCCTGCGGTACCGGTCGCCGTGCTCTCTGATGAAATCAGAATAGAAAAGCATGAAATGCTCTCGATTAAGAGATTCGTTATCCACAAGTCTGGCTTTTCTCGAGAGGATCGGATCTATGTTGAAGAATCTGCTGACTATGTCCGGAGAGCCAAGGACCATCCTTAGGCATAAGGCATCGAACGTGGAGGTCCTTATGCTGTTTATCTCATCCAATCTTCCCGCCTTTGACATAGCGTCCCTTATACGGTCTCTAAGCTCCGCGGCAGCGTTGTTGGTGAATGTCACCATAAGTATGTCATTCGGTTTAACATCCCTTTCCAGAAGCGCTATGTATCTTTTGACCAGAGTGCTTGTCTTGCCCGTTCCAGGTCCGGCATCGACCACAAGCGGACCTTCTGTGTGATCGATGATCTTCTGTTGCTGCTCATTGGCGTCAGACATCGGTTTCGCCTCCTTTGACAGGCTCTGCTGTGCAGATGTCCACGAAGTCGCAATCGCCGCAATCGCGCAAAGGCTCTGCCGGGTGGCTCGTAGAGTACATGGCGGCAAGTTTTTCCATATCTCCGGCCAACATGATCCTGAATTCTTCCAGGGCCCTTCTGGAGATCAAAAGAGTATTGTCGTCTTTGGCAACGATATCATCCGAGAGGTCTTTTTTGATCCTTTTGGCCAGGCTTTGCACATCAGCGCGTAGCACCTTTGCGTCCTTCATACCTGATGAAAGAACGGTTCGGATGAGAGCTTCCGATCCGTTGTCCTCGACATGATCCGTTCCGATATCCGAGACCGTTTCCACAATTGCATTCAGACAGGGCTCGAATTTGGAGTATTTTTTAAAAGTTTCTATGACCGATTCAACATACTCGCGGATGATCTCCTTCTTATCATCGATCAGCCTGATCGTACGGAAGAATCCCCTGACATCCTGTTCAAAGCCTTTGGCGGAATTCATGTGACCCTCTTTGGAAAAGAACAGCTTGAACTCACCCCGGCTGTCCTGGAAGAGCTCGTCCAAAAGTGCCAGATAGAACAGTGGTTGAAAATCCTTGTATCCATCCTTCTTGCGATCCATTTTGGATTTTATCTCCGAGGAACTGACGGGTTTCCCCGTTTTGAAATCGTAAACCGTGCCGTTCCAAAGGAGGTCGAAGATGCCCTCCATAAGCCCGTCATCCGAGCTGCATTTTATCTCCGAGAAATCAGCGACGGCCTTGAGACCGAGCTTCTTCATGAAATGGTTCCTGGTCTCCTCTCCCCGCGCTTCCAGCCTCGGGGCCTCTATTCCGATCATTCTCACCGCGGCATCTATGCCGGAGATATGGCTCAGTATTTCGGAGCGTTCGATGTTGTATTTCTCCGGAGAAGAAAGGCCGGCGCATACCGAGGCGATCTCGTCGGCGAAGTAATCGAGGCCCAGCTCTTCCACCTTGTCCGGATAGCAGACCCTGAATTCCGCAAAGCTGTGTATCATTGTACCCCTGACCGTGGCGTCCTTGTCCGGCATCCTCGTGATGGTGCCGAACATGAATTTGCGGGGGCACTCTACGAATCTGCTGTAGGATGTTTTGGAGAAGGGCTTCGAAATGAAATTCGTACCGATATTCTCCTCCCCGATCTTAGGCGGGTCCGTCTCATCCTCTGTGTACCAGGGGTCCGTTACGAGATTGTTGCAGACCTGGGAGAAATCAAGAAAGGTCTTGTTGCCTTCGGCCTGACCGAACATGACGCAAGGCGCCGGTCTGTTGCCTCTTTTCGATGAATTGCATATGTAGACCCTGGCGGTCCCCTGCTGCATCAGGATCTGGAACCTCTCGGTGTCCTTCTCCCTCTCATCCTCCTTCTCACCGGCGCTCAGGAACTCGGTCTCATGGGGGCTCTTTTCCCATTCCTGCCCCATTCCCAGGTATATGACGAAGGGTCTGTCGATGTAAACGGACTTTTGGCAGTCTACCAGGAGGACACCTTTTTTTTCGTTCTCCGGTATTTGTTCGCTGTGCTTTAGGGAACCTATGTTGTTCACGGCGTAAGCGATGTCCTCGACCTTCGGGGAATCTACGAACTCGTTGGTCAGCTCCATCTCATCCAAGAGTATCTTCACCTGAGCGGCATCCCTGCCTTTCCGTACGGTTTTTTCGCAGACTTCCAGGAAAGTAAGGTCCTTTATGTTCCTCATCACTTCCATCAGCTCGGAGGTCCTTTCCCCCGCTTCGAGTGCCTTCGGATATTGACTGAGCATATATTCGTCATACTTGCTGCCCATGAAACCGCCGTAGGCGGAGAGGAGTTCTCTTACATGCTTCACCCTGATTATATCGAAGGACAGGCTCAATGACAGGAATTCCAGGAAGTCCCTGACACTGTGCAGGTCCTTGATGCTCAGAGAGTTGATGAACGGTATTCTTTTTCTGTAGAGTGCAGAGCGGACCGCATCGGCGATCTGCCCCCCCACATCCATTACGATGGCGACATCCTCCGCGTTCTTCTCATTGATGAGGCTTACCGCATTCTCCGCCACCTGCCGGTCGTTGCCCAGCTCCCTTATCTCATCAATATTGTACTCTCCCCTCTTGAATGGGGATATCTCATCGTAGGTCCCGAACTTCGGGTTGAAATGCTTATCCAGGTCGTCGTAGAGCTCTCCGCCGATAACAGCGACCTTCAGACCGTCGAATATGCCGTCCTTCTCGGCATCGAATTCAGCCATAACCCTGTCGAGGGTGGGCATGGCCATCAGCTCATCGTAGATCTTCTGTGCCCGTTTCCCCAGATGAGGTCGGATATCGGCGGTGTAGCGTCTCATGCGGAGTATGTTGTCCACTTCTCCGTGGACGAATCTGATATCGTATCCGGTGTATTTGGATATCAGTTTGACAAGACGTATATCGCTTACCAGGCCGGTCTGAAGCTTTCGGAGGGCAACATCTCCGGCCAGCTGTCTGGGGGTTATGGAGAACACCCCTATCATCGGCCTTCTCACCCTGTTGCCGAGGGCAAGTGCAAGAGGGGCGTCATTGCATAGAACGAGATTATAATCCATAACCTCGTCGTAAAGCTCGTCTATGGTCTTCGCTGCCCTCATCAATATCGTTTCACGAACGCCTATTAAAATAATATAGTCTGCTATGTTACGTCCGTGGCCGAGAACCTTTTCGTTATCCAGGTGATATCCACCGGACAGGACGGATATCCGAAGGACGGGGTGGCGGAGGTCGGGATAGCATCTGTGGATCTCGATTCCGGGGAGATAAGGAGCGTGTATCAGAATAGGATACGCCACGAGCCCGGTTCGCTCGACGGATCCAAAACAGAATATCTGGAGAAGAACTCCTGCATAAAGTCCTCGGATCTGGCCGGTGCCGATCCGGCAGACTTGGTAGTGAAGGAGGTCAAAGAAATACTGAAGGGCGGGACCGTGACATCCTTCGATGTTGCCAACGTCTTCTACAGATACATGATACCCGAGCCCTGGGACCTGACATTCGAGGTCTCCGTGATGCCTTCCGTCTCCTCCCGTCTGCCCTATTCCCTCAGATGCAGGGAGCCATTCGAGGAGAATAAGACGATATTGAAGGCATACTTCTCCCTCTACGGGGATGATGCGACCCTTTGTTCTGAGGGATCCGCAACGGCACTGGATCTAGCTCTGATGACGGCGCGCATAATATACGGTCTCAGGCGGCAGGGCAAATACTGACCACCCGTCACGGATTTAACGGAGCAATGCCATTGACCGCCCATGCCAGAGCTGATGACGGTCACGCAGTTCAACGAGAAGGTCCTGGCAGTGATCTCCTCGGCTGACGATATAAGGAACGTGACCTTGGTAGCGGAGATATCCTCCATCACCAGGGCGGCATCGGGGCATTATTATCTGGAGCTCAAGGACCCCCAGTCCAATATAAGGTGCACATTCTTCAGATATTCGGCATCCAGGCTGACCTTCGATCCTAAGCCCGGGATGAAGGTCATGGTCTTCGGGGGAGCATCGTTCTATTCCAAAGGCGGGTCCCTGAGTTTCAATATAGAGTGGATGAAACCGTACGGGAAGGGGGAGGCAAGCGCAGCACTGGAGGAGCTTACGGCAAGACTGCTCAAAGAAGGGCTGTTCGATGCCGAGAGGAAAAGAGCTTTGCCGCAGTATCCCAGGGTGATAGGGGTGGCGACCTCTCCCACGGGGGCGGTGATAAAGGACATAATCGACACTGTGGCGAAGAGGTTCCCCGCAGACGTCCTTCTGGCTGCGGCCAAGGTGCAGGGCGACGGAGCCCCGGAATCCATCGTGGCAGGCATAGAGGCCCTCAATTCCCAAAAGGATGTGGATGTGATAATAATAGGACGCGGCGGAGGCTCCGCCGAGGACCTTTCGGCATTCAATTCCGAGACGGTTGTCAGAGCCATAGCTTCTTCCAAGGTGCCGGTGGTCTCTGCGGTGGGTCACGCTACGGACAAATCCTTGTCTGACAGGGTGGCGGACGCATATGCGGAGACTCCGACCATGGCGGCCGTGATGTGCACCATGGATATCGATGACATAAGAAGAGGGCTGTCGTTCATGACGGGGAAGATGGCGCGCTCCCTCACATCTATTGTCAAGGACATGCGGTCAAGATTCGCCTATCCGAATGCGAGACTGGACCCCAGGAACGCCGCGGCATCTCTGGAGAGATACGGTTCGGAGTTGAACCGTTTATCTGACAGGGGAGCTTCGTCCGTATCGGGGAAGCTGAGGGAGATGTCGTCCCGTTACGGGATCCTGAATGCCAAGCTGGACCCGAAGAGGGCCGCAGAGAAGGTGGAACATCATTGGATGACCTTGGATTCAGTCTCGGAGACGATGGACGATTCCGTCTCCAGGATGCTGGCTGATATCTCCAGGGAGCTGGAGCATAGGTCGGAGATGCTCGCAGGGCTTGATCCGAAGAGGGTGCTGGACAGAGGATACAGTTTTGTGACCGATGAAACAGGAAGGACCGTGACGTCCGTTTCAGGTGTCAAGGCAGGGTCGAGGATGACCGTTACGATGAGGGACGGCTTCGTCAAAGCTGAGGTCGAAGAGGTGACTGAATATGGAAGAAGAGAGGAATGAGGAGAAGAAGATCGAGGATATGACGTTCGAGGAGAGCCTTCGCGCCCTTGAGGCGCTGGTGGAGGAACTGGAGGCCGGAGGCCTCGATCTCGATGAAAGTTTGGAGATATACGAGAAGGCGATAAAGCTGAGGGATCACTGCCGGAAGATCCTTGAGGAGAGCGAGCGCAAGGTGCAGAAGCTCATGGAGAATGCATCCGGAACGGAAAGAGTGGATTTCACTCCAGACCGCTGATCCACAGCGGGAGGTCCCTTTTCCCTGCCCATTCACTCGTGGCGCGGTACAGTCCCGTCTCCGCAAAGTGCTCCATATCGAAGGACAATCTCAGCGCCCCGTTGAGCTCACCGCATCTCATGTTGCAGCAGTTGTACCCTCCAAAAACATATCTGAGGCCGATGAGAAGGATCTCCACGAGATCATGGCCCCTGCATATGGTCCACGGATCCCTGTGATGCTCCATCTCCTCTTCCAATCTTTTTCGGAGTTCCTTGGCGCCGAGGTTGGGGCTGCGGGAATTGTAAATCACCTCATCGACCATGTTCCTTATGTCGCATTGGAGCGTCCTCCGGTCTATGAATCTGCCGAAGTCCAGGTCTCTGAAGCATAGGTCCCGTCCGTTGTTCTCGGAGATCAGCATCAGGGTTCCCAGCGGATATGCGGAGCTTATCAGAACATCACGGATCTCCCCATAATTCTTCACAAAGCTCTCGGTCTTGGCGCGGTCCCCGTACTCCCAGATCACCTCGTCAAGGGCCTGGCTCCTGATCATCATGCCCTCCAGGTCCCGGGTGTCCGTCTGGAACAGGGGCGGGTCGCGTCTGACCGACAGTGCTTTGTCCAGGTCCGAGTCCACGATGCCCAGGACCTTGTCGTCCTTTCGGTTATGGAAGAGTTCCTTCACTACTGCGGAGGCGTTGTCCTTGGAATGTGCGACGATCAGCTCCACGTTCTCCCGGTCGGACAGTTTGCCGTACAGTCTGTAGTCTGTGATCCCTTCGACGACCAATACCGTCCCGTCGAAGGCCCCCCTCAGCATGGAGACGTTGTTCGCTATGTCCGCAGGTCCTAGGTATTCACGCAAAGTTAACCCTCAGTTCGGTCGCCAGATCCCATCTGTCATGTATCACCTGGGGCGAATGGGTGGCGGCGATGATCTGCAGGTCCCTCAGCCTGCAGACGTCAAGGAATATACCGCCCAGTTTCTGCTGCCACGAAATGTGCAGAGACACCTCCGGCTCGTCGAGCAGAACTATCGAGCCCGGCACTGCATGGAACAGCAGGCGGTAGAATATGATCATTATCTGCCTTTCTCCCGATGACAGATAGGAGAGGTTAAGGGAGGTTCCGCTGTCCATCTCCACTCCGATGTGAGAGTTATCCTCGATGTAGATGTGCTTGTCAGTGAGAAGGCCGTTGATGATATCCATGTACACGATCATCGACTCGGCCAGGAGATAGTTCCTCTTCACATACTCCTCGATCGCGCGGGCCAGTCCTATGTAAGCCTTCCTCTCGTCCACCAGGTCGTAACGGGTCGGGGGGAATCTCATGCCGGAGGGGATGTCAATGGAGAATCCTGCTTCATCTATGAAATCCAATTTGGCCTTGAGATCCTTGGACCAGAAAATTATCTCCTCGTCTGTCATGTCTGCGTCCTCCTCGCAGAGCAGGTCTACCAGGTCCTTGTGCTCCTTGGCGAACAGGATCTCGTCATGCAGCTCGTTGGCATAGGCTTCCAGGGCCGGCACGAGCCTTCCGTCCATCTTTCTGACTGTAGATCTCTCCGGGGACATGTAGACAGCGTCGAACATGTCGACCAGTTCCTCCACGGTGATCGGGGTCGGAACTTCGTTGCGTATAACAGTTATGCGGAGGTTGCCCTCCTCATTCTCAACCACAAGGTTTGTCCCTTCGGCGAAGGTCAGGTCGGCCCTGTCGAAGGGTATCCCCCTAACGGTATGCTCATCGCCAGTCAGTATGGAGTACATGAGGCGCAGGATCGTGCTCTTCCCCGTGGCGTTGACGGCATGAATATAGGTGAGACCTGAATCTGAGAGGTTCAACTGGCAGTCATGCGTCTGGAACAGGCCATAAACGGTGAACGTCTTTATCTTCATGCGTGGGCGGTGATAGTCGTGCACCGTTATTTAGGATGCGGTCTCCATGGGCTTTTGTCGGATGCGGTCCCGGTACCGCATAAAGGTTTTATCCGTATTGGTTCTCTGCCATCCCGATGGAAGCGGAAGAGGAGTTCTCTCAGATAACCGACCTGATAAAGAAAGGCGATTATGATTCGGCAAGGATGAGGACACATTCGTTGGCGGATTCGCACAGGGGGGATGCTTCCGTCGGCATAAGATGTGCCAGTGTTATGAAGGTGATAGGCGACGATATCGGAACGGAAGAGGTTCTGTCCGATATTCTCGAGAATCTTCCGGACGACGTGCACGAACGTTTTGAGACCCTTTTCGCAATAGGCATGCTCGGTATGCCAGGGGAGGCCCTGGCAGGCATGGACAGAATGAACATGTCCAAGGACCGCCCCGAGCAATACGGGCGCATGCTCTTCATGTCCGGCAGGCACGAGGATGCGATCTCAGCCCTGTCTGGATCGATGACAAGGGATTCCAGGATACTCAGGGCGGAGGCGCTGTGCGCATTAGGCCGCTATGATGAAGCGGTCTCCGAGTCTGCCGCTCTGGCGGAGGAGGACGATTCGTACGATGCGACGATATCCTACTGCTCGTCGCTTATATCCGCCGGCAGAGACAAGGAGGCCGTTAGGTTCGCCAAATCCAGGCTCAAGGACGACAAGAGGAATGTGGATTCCCTTGCGGTAATGGCCTATGTGATGAGGCTTGAGGGCAAGCTGCCCGCGGCCGTCAATTACGGGAACCGGGCGCTCAAGGCGGACCCGATTCATATAGGGGCCTTGGAGACCATGGCCATGTGCCTTGTGGAGAAAGGCGATGCGGTCCATGCCAAGCTGTTCGCCGGCACGATCAATCACAGATCTCCCGGGCATCCTGCGGCAATACGCATTCTGGATGCCTGCAACTCGATATCCTAGAGCTTGGAGATCCTCTTCCTTGTTCCGATGAGGAATTCCTTCCAGAATGAGGGGGTCAGAAGAGCCAGTGCTGCAGTTATCTCCAGACGCCCTATCCACATGAGGATGGTCATGAATACCTTCACGAAATCACTCGCCCCGCCGTAGGATTCGGCGTAAACGCCTATCCCGAGGCCCGTGTTGCAAAGTGCGGAGATCGAGGTATAGACCGAGTCCAGGAAAGGCAGCCCCGTGGCCACCAGTACAGCGGATCCAACGATCACGCTCACCAGGAACAGCAGGAATATGACGACTGCAGATGATACGACACTGTCATCAAGGCTTTGCTTCTCCAGCTTCACATCAAAGATGCCACGAGGATAGATCATCTGTTTGATGCCGTTCCACAGGTATTTGAAGGAGATTATGACACGGGAGATCTTCACTCCTCCGGCCGTTGATCCGGAAGATGCACCGATGAATGATATCAGGAACAGAAGCATGATCGCGCTGAGCGGCCATGCGCTGAGCGGCACGTCTCCCAAGAAGCCTGTGGATGTCCCGGCGGACACGACCGTTAGCACCATGTCCGTGATATTGTTGAACTCCTCCACTATGCCTTCACCCATGAATGTTGTCCGGCTTATCAGTGCGTAAGCGATTATACTGGCGATGAAGAACCAGGCCAGCATGTAACCGAATTCCTTGTTGCGGAGATATACCCCGATGTCCCTGTCGTTTATGGCACGGAAGTGGAGATAGAAATTGACACCCCCCAGGAACATGAAGAGTATTACCACCCATTTCACATACCACATCTCGCCGGCCATACTGTCCGCCGTGTTGAGGAATCCTCCCGTGGATATGGATGAGAACGTCATGCACAGAGTCGATAGCAGATCCACGCCCATGAACGAGAGGAGGATCGCCATTATTGCACTCAGGCCGATATAGACTATGGCAAACTGCTTTGCAGCGTCCTTCATCTTAGTGGAAAAATTCCCGCTGCCGGAGCCCGTCATCTCGTTGCCAAGTAGATTCCTGCTGCCGAACCCCACCATCGGCATCAGAAGCAGGAAGATTATGATGATAGCTATTCCTCCCACCCACTGGGTCATGGATCTCCACAGAAGTATCCCGTTCGACCAGGACTCTATGTCGGTCATGACCGTGGCACCCGTTGTGGTGAAGCCGCTGCAGGATTCGAAGACGGCGTCGACGGGAGCCATACCAGACAGTATGAATGGTATCGCTCCGAATACTATGGTGACAAACCAGACCATGCCAAGCATGAATAGCCCCGTAAGAGGGTTCACATGATCCGGCATCCTTACCATGGAAAGAAGCAGGATGCCGCTTACGAATGCGAATACCACAGGCCAGAGGAAAACTTCGTACGGATCCTTGTCGTATATCGTCCATGCCAGGGAAGGAACCATAGTCAGCGAAAGACCGAGGAGGATTATGCCCAGAGTATACAGGGATGCATTATCATATCTGAGATGCTTCTCCTTCTTGTATCTGAATACGCTTTTTTCCATCCTCTGGCCTCAGACGTTTATATCAATCTTCATGCCGAACAGCCTGTTCAGCTTCTGCATGTCCACTTTATATGTGAACATAAGCACCTTATCGCCACTTTTGAAGACGGTGTCCATGCGTGGGTAGATCACAACCCCGTCACGAACTATGCACGTGGGCTTTGCTCCTTTGGGAAAGCTCACATCCCCGAAATGCTCTTCCACCAATCTGGATTTGGGACTCACTCTCACGCTGAAGAAGGTCTCCCCTTCCCTTTTCATCTGCAGAAGCGAGGTCTCGTCCGATACCAAGGTCTTAGTTATCTCGTTGGCCACTATGCGGTGGTAACCGATCATCGTCTGTATGCCGGTGAAATCGAATATGTCCTCATATTCCACCATGGAGTACTTCGCTATGATTTTCGGCGCTCCCAGTTTCATTGCCATGAGGCTTGCGAGAAGATTTGTCTCGTCCTTGTCCGATATGGCTATGACCACGTCGGCCCTGCCTACGTTCTCTGTCTGAAGAACATGGGGGTCGACTATGTTCCCGTTGACAACTATTACATTGCTGAAGGTTCTGGCCAGTTTGCGGCAGAGCTCCACATCCGGCTCTATTAGCTTGACATATCTTTTCTTGGATTCCAGTATCCCTGCGGTGTTGGACCCGGTGACGCCTCCTCCCAGGATGATGAACTCGTTCGCTTCCGAATATACGCCCATCATCTGGTTGAACTTCGACAGGCCGTCGGGGCTTCCGAGAACGCTTATCTTGTCCCCGAGGTGGAGCTCCAGAGTTTCTGTTTCGGTTATTACTTCGTCGCCGCGGTATATCGCGACGACGTTGACATCCTCAGGGATGCCCAGGCTTATGACGACGCTGCCAATTATCTTCTCGTTCTCTTTGCTGACCAGGAATGTGGCAAGACCCATATTGAACGTTTCGAGGGTCTCGTAGTCCACAGCGTTCTCCAACAGAGCCAGAGTGGAGATCTTCTGAGCTGCGATCAGTTCGGGGGATATGATCTGATCCACGCCGTCCTTGCCCGTGGGGATGAAATAATCAGGGTTCCTTACGCGGGCGATCGTCCTTATCTCCGGTTTTATCCTCTTCGCCATCATGCATATGAAGAGATTATCTTCATCCTGTATGGTGGTGGAAATTATCACATCCGCCTGATTGCGGCGTATTGCATCCTTTATGACTGCGGGATTGGTGCCGTCGTCGTTGAGAACAGATACATTGAGCAGATTCTTGGATGTCTCCGCTTTGTCAATATCACTCTCGATCAGCAGAAGATTATGTACCTGGCTCAATACTTCTGCCGCCGTATAGCCGACTCTCCCAGCACCCACGATAATGATATTCATCCGATCACCGAAACGTTCAAGACTCCTCTTTCTTGGCGTACATCTTCGTAGATATTATGGCAGCCAAGACCGAGATCAGTATGAACGCGAGACAGACCATGAAGTATATGTTGGATATAGAGGTGAGGGGCGCGCCGCCTATGAAAGTGCTCTCCAGAACGAACTTCCCGAATCCGGACCAGGTCTCCAGCCTCATGCCGGCCAGCTCTGTGAAGACAGAGACGGCATCGTTAAGGAAGTCAGTGACTGAGTAGTTGGGGAACGAGTATTCGGACCCGGTAAATGCTGCCGCCGGTGTTCCGACGAAGAGAACGCTCAAGACCGAGGCGGCCGCCAGGAAAGACAATGCCACACGCTTCATGCTATCCCTATTCTCCGATTGCCTCGTTTCTATATAATATCGACCGCACCTGCGCCGTGATGGAACGCTTAAATCATAGTTATGCCATCGAAGAAATATGTGGCAGCGAATGGATGAAGGATTCTGGCAGAAGAATCGTGTTTCGAAGACCGATGATGTTTCGGAGAGCGTTCTGGCGATAATCGACCAGGTCAGGAAGGGAGGGGACGGAGCTCTCCGGGAGCTGACCGCCAAGTTCGATAAGGCGGATCTGAAGTCCTTCAGAGTTACCAGGGACGAGATAGATGAGGCATATGATAAGGTATCCCCGGAACTGGTGGAGGAATTGGAGAATGCCGCCGCAAGCATAGAGGACTTTCATATAATGCAGAGGCCCAGGGACCTGTGGCTGACCGAGGTTTCCCCGGGAGTGACGCTGGGTGTGAAAAGCGTACCCTTAGAGAGGGTCGGATGCTATGTGCCAGGAGGCAGGGCCTCCTATCCTTCCACCGCCCTTATGAGCGTCATACCTGCAAAGGTCGCAGGCGTTGACGAGGTGATATGCTGCACACCGCCACCCGTAAGCCCCCTGACCCTTGTGGCCATGGATATCGCAGGTGCTGATGAGATATACAAACTCGGAGGGACCCAGGCCGTGGCGGCCATGGCACTGGGGACAGAGAGCATAGAGCCAGTGCAGAAGATCGTGGGACCTGGGAACGTTTACGTTACTGCGGCCAAGGCCCTTCTCAGGAATGTGGTGGAGATAGATTTCCCTGCAGGGCCCAGCGAGATAGGCATAATAGCCGACGGTACTGCGGACCCCAGGTTTGTGGCCGCAGATGTCATCGCCCAGGCGGAGCACGATCCGTCTTCGGCTGCGGTGCTGGTGACGACCAGCGCGGATCTGGCCAAGGCCGTGGGAAATGAGATAGAGGCCGCAGTCAAGAAAGCGGAGAGGAAGAAGATCATCACTGAGGCGATGAAGAACTCCGGATACATAGTCACAGATTCCATTGAACATGCGGCGGCTATAATGAACGAGATGGCCCCGGAGCATTTGTCGATACAGACCGCTGATGCCTTCGCGGTGCTGTCCATGATCAGGAACGCAGGTTCCATATTCATAGGGCCATACACTCCGGTAGCTGCCGGGGACTATGCTTCCGGCACGAACCATGTCCTGCCTACCGCAGGGCATGCCAAGACATGCTCAGGACTGAATGTGGCACATTTCATGAAGACATCCACTGTGCAGATGCTGACCAGGGAAGGCCTCGAGGAGCTGGCGGACACCATAGAGACGATAGCATCGGCGGAAGGACTCACGGCTCACGGCCGATCCGTGTCTGTGCGTCTGGACGACTGAGCACAGTTATCTATTGCGGCTGCGATAATGAATTGGGGGAACGATGCCTGAACCGAACCTTAGCGATCCCGCCCTCTACATAAGCAGAGAGATATCTTGGCTGGAGTTCAACAAGAGATGTCTCGAGGAGGCAAATGACAAGTCGGTCCCTTTGCTTGAGAGAGCGAAGTTCCTCTCCATATGCCATAATAACATGGACGAGTTCTTCATGATCCGTATATACGGGCTTCTGATGCAGTCCAATTCGACGGCGGCCATTCTCGGTCCCGATCAGGCGGACCCGTCCACTGTTCTTAACAGGGTCCTGAAGATAGTCGGCGAGCTTACCAAGAGCTACGAGTCCTGCTGGAAGCGCATAAGGAAGGAGCTTTCGGCGGAAGGCATCCGCATAAAGGACATAAATGAACTGACACCCGATCAGAGGAAATGGACGTCCGTATTCTACAAGGAGAGGGTGCACCCTCTCCTGACACCTCTGGCACTTGACGTATCCCATCCTTTTCCGTTCATATCGAACAACTCTCTCAACCTGGCGGTGGAGATGGAAAGGAACGGGGAGCTGAACTATGCGAGGGTAAAGGTCCCTGTCGGGATAATAAAACGTTTCGTGGAGGTGCCGTCGGACGGACCGGGTATGGATTTTGTCTTCTTGGAGGATATAGTGAAGGATTCAGTCGATCTGCTGTTCCCCGGATTCAATGTCAGGAGGACCTACGCTTTCAGGGTGACGAGGAATGCGGATGTCAAGGTAACCATAGACGAAGCCTGTGATCTGATGGAAGCGGTGGAGGACAGCCTCGACGACAGGGACACCGGATTCCCGGTCAGGATGACCGTGGACGGAACGGCCACCAAGGCGCTGGTGAGCATATTCGGCAAGAACCTCTCGCTGTCGCCCAGTCAGATCCACACCGCCAAGAATGCCATAGCCCTGTCGGATCTGTGGCAGATCGCCAATCTCAATATACCGAAACTTCACGAGGAGCCCTTTGTTCCTTACACCCCCGCGGAGCTGACAGAGGAATACAACATATTCGACTCCATAAAAGAGAGGGACTGGCTCTTGTTCCACCCTTATGAATCCTTCTCCACTGTGGTGAGGTTCGTCAAAGATGCGGCGGAAGACCCCAAGGTTCAAAGCATAAAGATATGCCTTTACAGGATCGGTAATGATTCGTCCATCATCAATGCGCTCAAAAGAGCCAGAGAGAACGGCAAGACCGTTTCTGTCCTCATGGAGCTCAGGGCGAAGTTCGACGAGAACAGGAATATAAAGTGGGCCAAGGACCTTGAGAAGATAGGTGTTCACGTTGTTTTCGGCCCTGTCGATCTGAAGGTGCACTGCAAGATACTGCAGGTGGTCAGACTTGAGGGGAGCACCCTTGTCAGATACACCCATATGAGCTCCGGCAATTACAATGTGAGTACGGCGAAGCAATACTGCGACACATCCTTCTTCACGGTCAACCGTGAGATAGGCGAGGATGTGGGTGAGCTTTTCAATGCGCTGACAGGCTATTACGGCCCCAGGGAATACAAGCGGCTCCTGGTGGCGCCCATGTTCGTCAAGGACCGTCTGATAGAGAAGATAGACAGGGAGATTGGGCACAGGAACGCGGGAGGGAGCGGCTACATAGCGATGAAGGCCAACGGCCTCGTGGATCAGGACATCATCTCGGCGCTTTACAGAGCTTCCATGGCCGGAGTGAGGATCGACCTTAACATAAGGGGGCTGTGCTGCCTGAGGCCCGGGATCAAAGGCACATCCGACAATATACGGCTGATAAGCATTGTGGACAGGTTCCTGGAGCATTCCCGGATATATTATTTCGAGAACAATGGGGATCCGGAGATGTATATGGGATCATCGGATCTGATGCCCCGCAATCTGATCGCGAGGGTCGAAGTCCTATTCCCTATCCTTGACAGGGGGATGCTCGCCGAGATAAGGGACAAGCTGTTGAAGAATCATCTGGCGGACAACGTGAAGGCGAGGGAGCTGATGCCTGACGGCTCATACGTGAAAGTGAAGTTGAAAGGCAAGAGCTTCAGGTCTCAGACCTGGTTCATAGAGAACAGAGGGTCATGGCATGGGAAAGGATAAGACAGTAGCTTTCATAGATATTGGATCCAATTCCATTCACCTTCTGGTGGTCAAGTTCTTCCCGGGCACCACAGGGATGCCGATATTCCACGACAAGGAGATGGTGAGGCTGGGTCAGAGCCTGTATAAGGACGGAAGGATAGACCGAAGCACGATCGAAAAATGCCAATTAGTGACAAAGAGCTTCATGCAGATCGCGAACAGTCTGGGCGCAGATGAGATAATATCATTCGCTACCTGCGCCGCCAGGGAAGCGCCCAACAGATCGGAGCTTCTGAAGGCCATAAGGAGCGACGATCATCAGGTGAACGTTATCTCGGGAGAGGAGGAGGCCCGTCTGATCAATCTCGGAGTCACCGGAGGCAAAGGGGTCGGGAAAAGGACGATATTCATAGACATCGGCGGCGGAAGCACGGAGATATCCATCAGCCAGGGCAGAGAGATACTGTACTTGGACAGTCTGGCGATGGGCTCTGTGAGGTACGCCTATTCGTTCCCTTTCGACCAGGGCGGTCCCATATCCGAAAGTGAGTACGGAAGCTATCAGAGGGAGGTCCTTTTGCATTCATACAGATCGGCGAAGGCCGTAAGGGATATAGGCTTCGAGAGGGCGGTGGGCTCTTCAGGCACCATGATGGCCCTTGCAGACATGTGCGCCGTAAGAAGAGGGGACGGCGATGCTTCGTATTTCACTCTCTCAGAGCTTAAGTCACTGATGGAGGACCTGAGGAGGACCGATGCCCATGCAAAGACAAGCTTCCCGGGCCTGTCCCCTGGCAGGATAGATATAATAACGCCTGGAGGGGCGATAGCCGAGGAACTGATGTACATCTTCGGGATCGAGCGGATAGAGGTCTCCGAGCTCGGACTCAAAGAGGGGATGTATGTGGATTATCTTCTGGAGCAAGGGATGGGTGACATAGATGAAAAGGAATCATCTGTACTTGCTCTTGCCAAGAGGTGCGGTTACGACAAGGTGCATGCGGATTGCGTGACCAAGAATTCCATTGCCATGTTCGACGGCCTCAGGGATGCGGGGGTCCACAGCATGGACGACAGGTGGCGCGACCGTTTGAGATACGCTTCGATACTTCATGACATCGGAGAGATATTCGGATTCTCTAAGCACAGGATATACTCGTATATGCTGGTCAAGAGTGCGGGGCTGCCCGGGATGGCCATAGAGGACATAGATGCAATAGCCCTGATGGCCAGATTCCACTACAAGAAGATGCCTCGCCCTACCAACGGAATGCTGTCGATCTTCGACAAAAAGGATCTGGGCAGCATGATGATGTCCCTTGTGATATTGAGATATGCGGACGTCATGGATCGCAGCAGGACCTGTCCCGTAGATAGCCTGTCCTTCACTGATGACGGGAAGAACGTGGAGATGACCGTGTGCTCAAAAGAGGGCATCGACATGGTGATGTGGCGCCTGGATGAGATGAAAGAGGAGTTCAGGATCGCGTTCGGCCGTAACATAATGTTAAATCTTCGCCTTCACAGTGGTTAAATAGGGAAACCGTCATCCTAGCTACGAAACAGGAGACGACCCCTTGCAACAACCGGGTCTGAGAAGACTCATCGTCTCCTGTTACCAAATGCCTTTTAGGAATATCCGTCAGGATCCAGCGAGACCTTCTTGAATCCCATGCCTTTCAGAGTCGATATCACGGCGTTGCTGTTGTCGAATAGGAGGGGTCTCTCATCGTAGGATGATACTACGGTGCAGGTGCGCCCTGATATCCTCACTCTCACGAGACCTATGCCTGCGACAGCCCTCACGGCTCCTTCGCAGGCCTCTGCGAATCTGAGGTCCTCTTCCGATACCGTCGTCCCCGTCGGGAAACGCGTCAATAGGCACGTCTCCTTGAATGGTTTTCTCTCCAGATCCATGGACGATACGAATCTCTCGATCGCGGATCTCCCGATACCCAATTCTCTAAGGGGATACCTGACCCCTGCTTCTTTTCCTGCGGACATGCCGGGCCTGTCGCTCAAGTCGTCGTCCGCATTCTCGCCGGATACAAGTTCTTGGAAACCTTTCAATACGGCTGCCCTTCTAACCGCCGAGAACATGGCCTTCTTACAGAAATAGCATCTTCGCTCTCCGTTATCGGAGATATCGTTCAGCTCGCTCCAGGCGATCGGTATAGTTATAAGTTTTACGCCTGAGGCCCGGGCACTGTTCATCGCCATCTCTCTCTGCACATCGCTCAGCGTAGGCATATCGATCATTATGGCTACGCAGTCCTCTCCGAGGGCCTTTTGGGCATGCGCTGCCAGAGCGGTGCTGTCCAGTCCTCCGGAGAAGCATACCGCGACGCTTTTCATATCTCCGAAAAGGTCCAGCAATTCGGGGATGTAGTCCATATCTGTCTGATGCGCTCTTCAAGATATATCTAATTTCTTCAATTCCATTCGAATAGCATTATCAGAAGCGAGGCGCAGTCCAGACAAATCCTTCTTGAATACGATGCCGTGCTAAGAAGGAATCACCGCAACGTACGGGTCAGATCCCAAAGGAATCGATCTCTTTTCTCAGAATGTTGACGAGTTCCTCCATCGGCAGTGTGTCCATGGGGTCGTAGGCGCGCCAGACGAACTTTAGCCTCATATCATTCCCTACAAGAAAGAATTCCCTGTTGGTATTTCCCAATATCTTCTGGGACCTCGCCCTTTCCACGATGGCCCCATACGCTCTGCTTATACTCTGACTCGCATCGCTGACGTGCTCGTAGAGAGAGTTCGTATACCTTATCCAGGCGCGATGGTTCTCTAAGGATTCCGGGTTGATATGCACAAGAGAGACGTTTAGATCATCGAGCTCCTGTTTTCTCTCGTTCATGAGCGCCATATATTTTATGCACGTCTTCCCGTAGTTCACGACGTAGAAGTACAGCAGTACCGGCCCCATTACCACACGGTCTGACAGAACGAAGCGACCCTCGGTGGATTCCGCTTCGAAATCCGGGACCTTGTCTCCGATGACGAGATCCTCAGATGATATACCGTCAGGAAGGAACCAGAAACCGTCCTTCCCGAGGATTCCAGTACTTCCCTCCGAACCATCAGGATCCATGTTGGTGCCGATATCGTTTGGAATATAATACATTATTCAATTCTAAACTAAAAAAGGTGTACCGTACGATGCTCTAAGGCAAACAATAATACTTTTGAAAGCGTAGCCCGCATCATGGATATAAGGGACGTTCTGGAGACCCATAAACAAGGCAAGATATCTTCCGAGGAGGCCGAGAAGCTTTTGCGTATGGATTATTTGGAGAGAATAGGTCAGGACTGCGCCCTGGACAGATCAAGGTCCATGAGAAAGGGGATACCGGAGGTCGTCTACGGAGCATCGAAGACCCCGGCGAAGGTCGCCGAGATATGCGCATCCCGTCCGGCGGATCTGCTTCTGGTGTCCAAGGCAGGCAGGGATCATTTCGCTGCCGTGAAGGAGAGGGTCCCCGATGCGGAGTTCAGAGAGGAATGCGGCATCATCGTCATCGGGAGGATGCCGGAGCCGGGAAGAGGCTTGATAGGGATAATAACGGCTGGCACATCCGATGTTCCCGTGGCGGAGGAGGCGGCCGCGATGGCCGAGGCCATGGGCGTCAGGGTGATGAGGTATTACGATGTCGGGGTGGCAGGTATCCATAGGATATCGGAGCCGGTCAAGCGGCTCATCGAATCCGATGTGGACGCCATAGTGGTAGTCGCCGGTATGGAAGGTGCCCTTCCCACAGTGGTGTCGTCGATGTCCACGGCACCGGTTATAGGTATACCCACATCCACCGGATACGGCGCCGGGGGCAAGGGCGAGGCAGCCCTTCTCTGCATGCTGCAGACGTGCTCCCCAGGCCTTACGGCGGTCAATATAGACAACGGGATAGGCGGAGGCGGAGTGGCGGCGCTCATAGCGAACCGCCGCTCGGAAAGGAAGATAAAGGATCGCAAAGAAGGAACATGACGGGGACCACGGAATTCTTCGACAGCATGGCGGGCTACAATAAACAGGACGCGGCCTCAGGCCTTTGCGTCATATGCAAAGGGTCCAGGAACCTCTGCGGGAAGGACCGTTGCCCCCTGATGATAAAGTTCTACAGCCAGAGCAAGACCCGGCCCCTTATAGATGCCAGGGATATGGAAGGGTGCAGCCCGCCCGCGGTCTTCGTGGGAAGGTACGGCTATCCTAAGGTTGACATCGGGCCGCTTCTGCCGCCGGATTTCGGCGACACCTCTGTTATGGACACGCCGGAGATGTGGGTCGGCAGATCCATTGACGAGATAGTCGATTTCCGGTTCAGGCTGGTTAGGGGCAAGTACAGGATAGATGCCAAGAACTTCAGGGCTGCCGGGAGAATAGTCGATCAGGTCCAGGAGCTGGCACTCACCGAGAAACCCGTGGAGGTCGAGGCCAATTTCTCTCAGAAGCCCCGGGGCAGAGTGATATTGGATGACGAGGTGCAGCCTTTCGGCCCGTCCGCCAGGATGGAGAAGATGAGGGCTGCCAACGGGCGCTTCGAGAAGTATCTTGAGCGCAGCTTCTACGATACTGATATGAAGGCCGTCGACGGCGTGATCAATGCATACCGTAACGGAACCTTGATATCGGAGATACAGAAGGCGTTCTCCGTGGGGACCATGGGCATAGACAAGAACCGCAGGTTCGTTCCCACCAGATGGAGCATAACCGCCGTTGACGACATCATAGGCAGGGATCTGCTGAAGACAACTAAGTTCAACAGGACCATCGATGAGTTCAGGGTATATCAGTGGGAGGAGCTTGACAACAGATGGTGCATATTGATGATGCCTTGCACCTGGCGCTTTGAGCTGATCGAGGCATGGTATCCGAATACCACCTGGAATCCCTCCGGTAAATCCGTATCAATAATATCAGATCACGAATTATTCAACGGCAGGAAGGAGTACGCCAAGATCGGAGGATGCTATTACGCCTCCAGGATGGCGGTGAACGAGCTCCTCACAGAGGAACGCAGGACAGCGGGGGTGATCATATTCAGGGAAGCGCACCCCGGTTACGTGATGCCGGTCGGTGTTTGGAACGTGAGGGAGAATGTCCGTGCTGCTCTCAAGATGAAGCCCTTCAAATACGACTCCCTCGAAGGCGCTCTCTCCCACGTGGACGGTGTGATGGAGATACCTAGGAAGATGTGGATAGCCAATTCAGGCGTCCTGAGGGACTTCCTGACTCAAAGGAGGATCGAAGACTATCTCTAACCTTCTCGATTTCTCTGATTCGGCGGGAACGTACGAGGCGGTGGAATGCAGGCGCGCTCTTTCGCCTTCGAAGCTTCCTGATATGGATTATGCCCTGAACCCGTATTCGGGCTGCGCCCACGGCTGCGTGTATTGCTATGCGCCGGAGGTTACGCACGCGGAATGGGGCGGATGGAGGATCCCGAAGGCGAAGATGAACATAGCCAGACGCCTGGCTCTGGAGCTTCCGAATATCGAAGGTGTGATTGGTATAGGTACGGTGACGGATCCTTACCAGCCGGTGGAGTCGGAGCTGGAGCTGACCCTTCAGTGTTTGAAGGTGCTGAAGGACAGGGGCTTCAGGATACACATGCATACGAAATCGGATCTTATCCTCAGGGACATAGGTCTTCTGTCGGAGATGGACGGCACGATCGGCATCACGGTCACCGGAATCGAAGAAAGAGAATCCAAGATGACGGAGCCCGGGGCTCCAATGCCGTCGAGAAGATTGGAGGCAATAAGGGAGCTGGTCGATGCAGGGATCGACGTCTATGCGCTTGTAGGTCCCGTTCTCAACCATCTGGAGGGAAGAGAGGATGCCTTTGTAGATGCTGTTGCGGATACGGGCGTTAAGCTCATTTACATGGATTCTCTGAATTCCAGACCTCTTCTATCAGAGAGGCTGGCGCGTATGAGGTTCAGAGGATCGCCGTCCGCAGAGAGGCGCATAAATGAATCGGCAGAGGCCGCAGGCATAGAGGTCCGGCCGGTCTTCCGTTGATATCAGGCGGGCGGATACGTAAAATACGCACATCTCATTCGGAATACTGAGGATCGGATATGGAGAAGAGCATTGATTTCCTGAAACTTGCGGCGGCCCGCTATTCCGTACGCAAGTTCGCTAAAGAAACCGTTGAACAGGAAAAATTGGAGAAGGTTCTCGAGGCGGGTCATCTGGCACCTACAGCGGTAAACCGTCAGCCGCAGCACATACTCGTCATAAACGAGGGATCTGCGCTGGCGAAGCTGACGAGGTGCACAAAATATCATTTCAATGCACCCGTGGCGCTTCTGGTGAGCTATGGTAAGAATGAGTGCTGGAAGCGGGTATACGACGGGAAATCCAGCGGGGAGATCGATGCAAGCATTGTGACGACGCACATGATGCTGGAGGCGGCATCCATCGGACTGGGGACCACATGGGTTATGCACTTCGATCCGGCAGCTATGAGAAACGAATTCGATGTGCCGGATAATCTTGAGCCGGTGGCGCTGCTCGTGATGGGGTATCCCGCAGAAGATGCGAAGCCCTCTTCTGCGCATTCCGAGTTCAGGCCGCCGGAGGATATAGTATCCTACAATCGGTTCTGACACCCGTCCTGCGATGATCGAGAACGATCTGCAGCGACAGCTTCAGCGCAGGAAGGAATGGGCAGTTGATGTCATAAGTGCCAGATTGTCTATGGGGAATCCCCTGTGCAGCGAACAGGAGCATGACATTATGTACGGATGATCGCTGAGTTCATCCAGGAATCTCATTGTGTCAGATACGATCGCCCCCGGGGTACCGTTGAGCAGGGTGCCCATCACATCCGGTCCGCCCATTATCGAGCATTTACCGTCTATTATTCTCATAATGGACGATCCGTCATTCTCTTCGGAGAATTGGAAGCAGTCAATGCCTGAGCGCACAGTGGCATCAAGGATCTCTGAAGAGCCCTCATCGAATTTTCCGTGGGGATGGAATACAGAGGGCAGCCCCATTTCCTTCGCCGCGGAACATATCTTTTTCAGAGCGGGAATACAGAATTCCCTGTACATGCCGTCCCCCAGGAGGTCCGGGTTGTCCGTGGCAGATGCCAGGAAGAGAGAGTCCGTCAGATCTGCTCCTATGTAGTCCATTGCGGATATTATTGTCTCGACTGAGAAATCCATGATCCTGTTCGCAGTATCGGGATCGGATATCATATCCATCAGTAGCATTTCCATATTCCTGAGGTTGCCGCCGTTTGTTACGGGGCCCGCAAGGTTCATTATAACTGCCAGATCCTCTCGCTTATTGCGTATGATCCTATAGGATTCCCTCATGCCGGACAGCATACCGTCCCTTACTGAATCGGGGGAGGCCGCATCCAATACGGATATGTCTGAGAACGGAGCGTCCTTAGGATAGGGCACGCCTTTTTCGGGGATCCCCAGCTCAACGCCGAATCCCGTGACCATGCATCCGAATATGCATCCGACGACGGCATCATGGCCCACCGCATCCTGAAGGGCAAGTATGGCTGCCGCGGAAGCACGGGGATCATAGGGCGGGCCGAACACCTCTGTCGTCGGTACTCCTGTGACGTCCAGTCCCAGGGTCAGGTCCCGCGGGAAGACTGGGACCCTGGCCGGAAGACCGCCCCTCACAGCTTCCATGAACAGATCTCTGGGTGTTCTCATAGATATCAGATTGGGGAGGAAGTATCAATGCCTTCTGGTGTATGCGTATACCGAGTCCACTCTGTATCCGGATTCCCGGAACATTTTCACTGCGTTTTCCCTTCCCACAGTGCTCCATTTCTTTCCTTCATACTTATCACGCAGATTGGCACCAAGCTCCAGGGACACGGTGTTCGCGCCCAAGCGGATGGCCTGTTCCGTGACAGGATGCACGGCGACATTCTTCCATACCTCTGCCCCGGCAAGTCTGACGATCGCCGTGTCGTCGCAGAATCTTGAGGCCGTTCTGCGAGCCGCTTCCCCTAAGGCGGAGCACTCTTCCGACAGAGGATCCAGAGAGAGGGGTTCCAGCACCGTATTTTTTTCGATATACTCTCCCTTCATGGCTTGCGCTTCGGCTGACCTTATCATACTCATCAGATCTGTCATACAAGCGTCCCCGTTCCAGGATCATATGTGTAAGGGCTGCCACCATAAATCTCATCCAAGAAGTAATAGTCTATACGTTCCGCTGGGTCGAAGTCGTTGTAATCGAGAAGTGCGGCCTTTCTGATCAGGAAATCTTCGATGTCCTTCATCATGCAAATGTTCCAGTATTGAGATTCGAAAAATGTCTTCTGACTGTTAGCAGTCCATCCGCCGACGTTGTAGAACTCGGCGCAGTATTCTGACACACTCCATCTTGTATCAGGGTTCTCTATGTCAGCGCAGGCTTTATCGAAGGCCTTCATGACCTTCATGACCTTGTCCTGCTTCTGTTCAAGGATCTTTTTCGAAGCGATTATAACACAGGCGCCTACGGGGTCCTCGTAAGGGGAGGACAGGATTGTGACACTGTCACCACCGGTTTCCTTGGTAACGTTCAATACGTTCCCGGAGCACAGCATCTGGACTTCGTCTTGAAGGAGAGCCGTGACCTGGCTGTCGAACTGTAAGTGCACGATACCGCCGTCGCTGTCGGATGACTTTACGGACCTGAGGAGATTGTATTGATCCTCAGTCAGTTTACCGTCCTGCCATGCGCTGTATAGATAGCCGCGGTATCCTCCGAAGTATCCGGTCGTGGTGTCTGTGCCGGTGTGCACTTTTACTGTTCCATCAGAATTCAATAGCGTACCCGCAGGATCGTTCAGATCGACCCCGTACTCGGTCAATGCGGCGAAATCGTATGCGGTTGAGCTCTTGTTGACAGAGATGGACCCTATTATCATTCCGTCCTCTGTTTGGTCTATGAACCTCACGGCGGGATCGGCACCCACAAGGGTTATGTCCGCTCTGCCTGCCATCAGAGCGGTGGTTGCGCTACCGCCACCGTCCACATAGAGCATTTTGACGCTTACGCCCTGTTCTTCGAAGTACCCGTAATGGTCGGCGATCCAGAACGGCTCGTAGTAGTTCTTCGTACCGCAGGCGATGGTGATGTCCGCATTGGAATCTCCGCCGTATTCAAGGAAATATATCCCTCCTGCCGCTACCATTATTGTCACGACGAGAAATGTCAGCATTTTTGTCTTCGTTTCCATTTTCGTCACTCCTGCGCGTCTATTGTGACAGGCGTTTTAGCACAGGCGCAGACGCCCAGGTTCCTGATTATATCGTTCTTGAATGCGGCCATCTGCTCAGAAATAAGATCCTCCTTCTCGGCGGGCAGACGCCATTCTTTGAATATCTGTCCGGGCGACGGCGTCAGGAGAACTATCCTGGTGGCCAGGAGAAGGGCCTCTTCAACACTGTGCGTCACCAGGACGACGGTCCTCTTCTCTTCTTTCCATATATCGAGAATCTCCCTGTCCAGGTGTCTTCTGGTCTGCTCGTCGAGACTGGAGAAGGGTTCGTCCATAAGGAGGACGTCAGGCTGCATCGCGAATGCTCTGGCGATGGCAACTCTTTGTTTCATGCCGCCGGAGAGGAGGTTCGGCTTGCTGTTCTCGAAGCCGGCGAGTTTGACCTTCTTTATGTATTTGGATGCGATCTTCTCTCTTTCCATGGGAGAATATTTCTTCCTGTCCAGGGAGAACTCCACATTCTTCTGCACATTCATCCAGGGCAACAGGCTGTATTCCTGGAATATCACCGCCCTTTCGGGGCCCGGGCCGTGTATCTTGCTGTTGCGATAGAATATCTCTCCTTTGAGAGGTTTCTCGAAGCCGGCGATCATATTCAGTAGTGTGGTCTTGCCGCAGCCCGAAGGTCCGATTATGCATACAAATTCGTTATCACCTATGGTAAGGTCGATGTCCTTCAGTACGACCCGCCCCTCATTCAGCTTGGGCTCGTAGTATGCTTTGTAAACGCCTTTGATATCGATCACGCTCATTTTATTCCTCCATTCCAAGTTTAGAGCGTACGTAGTTCTCGAGGACCTCCAGAACCACTTTGTCGATCATCAGGCCGATAATGCAGATTATCACGATGCATGCGAAAGCTGAAGCGTAGTCGATGTAACCGGTGGTGATCTGTATCGCGAATCCAAGCCCGAGGGCCACACCCACGACCATCTCGGCGGATATGAGCATCCTCCACCCGTTCGCTATACCTATCCTAAGCCCGGACAGGATATCCAGTGCGGCAAAGGGTATCAGGACCTCTGCGAATGTGTCCGATCTGCTCCTTCCGGACATCCTGGCAACGCTCAGATTCACCTTGGGGACCTTGCGCAGTCCGTTGGCGGTGTTTATCGCGATCGGAGATATGACTGTTATGGCGATGATGAATACGGCAGAGTTCTCGTTCAGCCCGAAAAGCAGTATTGTAACGGGGTACCAGGCAAGTCCCGGTATCAGCTGCAGGATGTTCACGGGGGCCATCCCGAATTCATGTATCTTATTATTGCTGCCCATGAGAAGGCCCAGGGCAAGACCGATGATGGCAGCTATCGTGAAACCTTTGATCCACCTGCCGAGACTGGCTTTTGTATGATCTACTATGCTTTGCCCGAAGATCCTGTAATCTGTTGTGAAGAACTCTCTGAGACGCTCGAACGTTTCCACTGGTCCTGGAAATAATATCATTTCTGCCATGTACGTGTTGTACCATTGCGTTATGATGTACCATACGAGTATGACGAATGCGGCCCCGCAGAGGAATACTCCTATCCTGTACAGGAATTTCTTCGGTCTCCTGTCCCCGAGGATCAATCTGTTGCCGTCCGTGTCGTCTAGACGGCTCTTCATCTCTTGCTCTACGGATGCGAATAATCGGAGCATCGCGTCGTCGTAGGCTATGATTTATATTTAAATTTACTTTTTGACTTTTTACTAAAATGATACTGATCAGATGAGGTCCAGAGCTCTTGTGAGCACTCTTTCAGAGAATATCGCGGCACGGATATCTTCGATCGATTCCTCCGTTTCAGAAGAAAAGAAAAGTATTTCCGCATCAGGGTTGAGTCGGCGGACAATATCTGAAGCGCGACCCCTGTCGATATTCTCGGCGGCCGATATGACGACTATATCAGACTCGCATATCTGCTGTCGGATCCTGAGGTTCTCGGAAGTATCGGATGTTATGTTCTTATCCAGAAGATCGCCCCTTACGACCGTTATCAAAGGACCGATCTCGAACCTGTCATTTCCAAGAGCTATGACAGGCGTCAGTATGCGGGAGGATGTCTCGGTGCACATGCCAGGAGGCTCTGCTAACAGCGTATCCACGCCCCATTCTTTGTGCACTTTCTCTATCCAATGGAGGAACTGGCGGGGTCTGGCACACGGGCTCCTCAAAGGAAAATAAACCCTTCTCACATCCTTTGGTATCAGATTCACGGACTCCAGGTTGTTGACAATCACCCCAATATCGGGAGAAGCGATCTTGGATATCAGGGTCGTTTTCCCTGAACCGGGGGATCCTGCCACCAAGACTATCCTCATGCACGTCTCCCGCAGTATGCTCTGGTGGCATCCATCATAGTTCTGACGTTTTCGATAGGCACCCCTCTGTTGAGGGAGCAGGAGCAGGTCATTATGTAGTCCTCTCCGAACAGAGAATCCAGGAGGGAGTTCACAGATCTGTTTATCCTCTCCTCGGGACCCAGCAGAAGGGCGTTGAAAGCATCCAATCCTCCGAGAACGCAACATTTCCCGGATGTCTCTTTGAGTATTCCCGAAGGTACGTTGTCCTCAGCGAATTGGAATCCGTCCACGCCCGTGTTCAGGGATGCTCTGAGGACCTCTTTCCGATCTTCTGTGCTGAACAGTCCATGGGGATGGAATATGACCGGGAGACCCATGCCGTGGCAGAAATTCGTCATATTTTTGATGCCGGGGAGGCTTATTCTCATGAAATCCTCAAGACCCAGCATGTCCGGGTTGTCTGAAGCGGCTGCGAGGAATACGGCATCAGCGCAATCCGCCCCTATGTATTCTGCCGTGGATTTCATAATCCCTTCGGAGAATTCCATAAGTTCAGAGACCAGGTCCGGGTTCAGGATGATATCCATCATAAGCGTTTCAAGTCCTCTGAGATTTCCAGCGGTATTCATGGGACCGCCTATGTTCATGATCTCGGCGAGGTGCGGGGCCTTCCTCCGAACGATGCGATAGGATTCCCGCATACCTTTCAGAAGTTCGTCACAAATATCCTCTGGTACATATCCATGTATTCGGTCTATGTTCGAGAAGGGGGGATCCGACAGATAGGGTATTCCGTTCGCAGGATATACTGTTGTGCCGCCGAAGGCCTCCAGGCTGTAGGTGTGAATGCATCCGACCACGGCATCGTGTCCTATGCGATTCTGCAACTCCAGAACGCAGGCGGCGGACAATTTTGCATCGTATTTCGCACCGAATACCGCATTTGTTTCGACACTCAGCGCATCCAGTCCTAGAGTGAGGTCCCTTAGGAAAACGGGTATATCCTTTGAAGGTGTTCCTGAAAGTACGGAAAGGAACAGCTCTCGCCGGTCGGGGCCTCTCTCAGGATTCATGTGTCTCCCTTATCGAGTACGGTATTAAAGCATAATCGATTATTAGATAATAGAATCAAACATAAGTGCAGCCACACAGTATGCCTGATGTTCATTGGCAGTGTCGCAGAAATAGACATGTTAATATAGAAGAACAAAATTACTGATGACCAGTAAGGAGATTGTATTGATGTACAGCTCGGGAAGCAATCAACCTATTATCGTGCTGAAAGAAGGCACGGAGAGAAGCAAGGACAAAGAGGCGCAGTTCAACAACATCGCGGCCGCAAAGGCGGTAGCCGATGCAGTCAGGTCCACACTCGGACCTAAGGGCATGGACAAGATGCTTGTTGACAGCATGGGCGATGTGATCGTCACGAACGACGGGGTCACGATCCTTAAAGAGGTCGACGTACAGCACCCCGCGGCCAAGATGGTCGTCGAGGTCGCAAAGACCCAGGATACCGAATGCGGTGACGGGACGACCTCCGCGGTCGTTCTTGCCGGCGAGCTCCTCAAACTGTCCGAGGACCTTATAGATTCCAACATACACGCCACCGTCATAACCAGCGGATACAGGATGGCAGCCGACAAAGCGGTCGAGGTCATCAAAGCCATGGCAGTGGACGTTGTCGATGACGAGATGCTTAAGAAAGTGGCAATGACCGCTCTCGTGGGCAAATCCGTGGGCGGCGAGCAGGGCCACCTGGCGGACGTCATTGTCAAAGCCGTAAGGGCGATCGAGGGCGATGACGGAAAGGTCGACACAGACAACATAAGGGTAGAGAAGAAGGTCGGCGGAGTGATCAAGGACACGGACCTCGTTGAGGGTATCGTCGTTGACAAGCAGAGGGTGCACTCCCGTATGCCCAAATCCGTCAGCAACGCCAAGATAGCACTGATCTCTGTCGCATTTGAGAACAAGAAGACCGAGATGGACGCCGAGATCAGCATAACCGACCCAATGGCGATGCAGTCCTTCCTCAACCAGGAAGAGTCCTACCTCAAGAGCCTGGTGGACAAGGTCGTTTCCACCGGCGCCAACGTCGTATTCTGCCAGAAGGGCGTGGACGACCTCGTGCAGCACTACTTCGCCAAGTCCGGAGTCTTCGTCTGCAGGCGCCTGAAGCAGTCTGACATGGAGGACCTTGCAAGGGCCACCGGCGGACGCCTCGTAGGGAACATACTCGAGATGCAGGCTTCCGATCTCGGATTCGCGGAGCTCGTCGACGAGAGGCTTGTTGGCACTGAATCCATGACCTTCGTCACCGGATGCAAAGAGCCCAAGGCACTCACCATCATCATAAGAGGCGGCACCGAGCACGTCATCGATGAGGTGGACAGGGCCCTTGAGGACGGAATACGCGTCGTCGGAGTGGCAATAGAGGACAAGAGAGTTGTCGCAGGCGCAGGTGCGGCCGAGATAGAGGTCGGCCTGAGGCTCGCGGACTATGCGTCCACTGTCGGAGGAAGAGAGCAGCTTGCGATCAATGCCTTCGCCAAGGCCATGGAGATCATACCATGGGCCCTTGCGGAGAACGCAGGTATCGATTCCATAGATGCGATCATCAAGCTGAAGAACGCCCACGAGAAGAAGAAGGACGGCAAGAATTACGGCCTCGATCTCAACACAGGAGAGGCAGTTGACATGCTGAAGGCAGATGTCGTAGAGCCTATAAGGGTGAAGATCCAGGCTATTGAATCCGCCGCGGAAGTTGCGAACATGATCCTGAGGATCGACGATGTCATAGCTTCCCGCAGGGCGCCCCCGATGAACCCCATGGGAGACCCGAGCATGGGCGGCCCCGGTATGGGCGGCATCGGCGGAATGATGTAAAAACACTAAAAATAGGGGCGAAAGCCCCATTCTTATTTTATTCACCTGGCATATCTCTTTTTTGCTATTTTTATATCGAAATATTGCGATCTTTGTGAGTGTCTGACGTTTTTTCCTATTAGGCAGACATTCGTCAGACGATTTTAAATAAAAGCAATTCGATAGTAGAAAATGGGATGGAAAGCGGGTGCTGTGTGCGCGCCGCACTCTACACGAGAGTATCTACGGAGGAACAGGCAAACGAAGGCTATTCGCTAGATGCTCAAATGAGGCGCCTTGAGGCATATTGCGAGTATGAGAACTGGCAAATCGCCGGGAGGTACCGTGAGGAAGGCGAGTCAGGACGCAACGCGAATCGTCCCGAATACAGGCGCATGATGTCAGAAAAGGACGGTTGGGATGTCGTCCTGGTTCTGAAGATGGACAGGATCCATCGGAACAGCAAGAATTTCGCCCTGATGATGGACGAGTTCGAGCGGTCGAAGAAGGATTTCTGCTCCGTCCAGGAGCAATTCGACACATCTAACGCTATGGGCAGATTCGTGCGGGATATACTGCAAAGAGTCGCCCAGCTGGAAAGCGAACAGATCGGCGAAAGGGTGAGATTCGGCATGGAGCACAAGGCGAAATATGGGATGGGATTTCTCGGCTCGGGACATCCTTATGGGTATACGTACAGCTTCGGAAAGCTAGAGGTGGAGAAGGACGAGATGTACACGGTCAGGGCGATATACAATCTGTACTCCAAGGGCAAGTCCATGGAGGCGATTGCGGATTCTCTGAACGATGCATCGATACCTGCGAAGAAGGGCGGGAAGTGGAACAAGCAGTCTGTATTCAACATACTGCACAACCCCTTGTACGCGGGATACGTCAGGTGGGACGGGAACGTCAGGCAGGGGGAGCACTGCGCCATCATCGACCCAGATCAGTACGAGGCGATAAACGGTCATATCCAGACAACCAAAGTGTGATCGAAAGGTCACACTTCAAATCATTTAGCGGTGGCTAAGCCTCCGCTTTTGTTTTTTATTCCATTCAGCATATCCTACGGTCATGGCAGAGGGAACCAGGAAACGTGCGGCGCTGTACGCCCGTGTCTCGACCGAGGAGCAGGCCCAGCTCGGGCATTCCCTGGAAGCCCAGATGGAGAGCCTCAGAAGGTTTTGTACGGCCCACGACTTGGAGGTGGCGGGTGAATACATAGATGATGGCTTCTCGGGCCGCAATACCAACAGGAAAGCTTACAGGCAGATGTTTTCTAAAGAGGAGCGGAAGAAGTGGGATACCCTCGTGGTTCTGAAGATGGACAGAATCCACAGGAACAGCAGGAACTTCATGGAGATGATGGACGATCTGAAGAAGAACAACCAGAACTTCGTATCCACCTATGACAAGATAGACACCGGGAACGCGGTCGGCCGGTTTGTCATGGACATGATACAACGGATAGCGCAACTGGAAAGCGAGCAGATCGGCGAGAGGACGTACATGGGGATGAAGGAGAAGGCATCCACGGGAGGAGGCATAATGGGTTTCAATCCCCCATTCGGTTACGTAATTAAGGAGGGGAAGTTAACAGTGGCGGAAGATGAGCTCTCTGTCGTGAAGGAGATATTCGCCATGTATGAAAGAGGTATGACCCTGGATGCGATCGCTTACAGACTCAATGGTCTCGGGACGCTGACGAGGAAAGGCAATCCATGGAATAAGTTCAATCTGAGGAACATACTTCACAATACGGTATATGCAGGATACATGAGCTGGGACGGCATACTCCAGGAGCACGGGGCAGAGCGCGCTGTCACCCCGGAAAGATTCAACGGGGTACAGGATCTTATGGCCTCGAAGGTCAGGGATCCTGCGAAGAGGAATGTGATTCACGTTCCGGACGGAAACCAGTAAGATATTAATTGAAGCAGTCCGCTAGGCTATCTGTGAAGAAGAGTACCTCATCAAAGATCATGGCTTTCCTTATAGCTGCACTGTTCTTGGGTGCCGCTCTAGTCGTCGCTGTTTCGTCCATTTATGGGGGTTAACACCCACGTGTTACTTTTAACAAAGTCAATATGTTCTAGGGCATTCAGATAAAATGATTTTGAGATAGTATTATATATTTTACAAAGCCAATTGTTATTTCAGTCGTGCACTTTAAAGGTACGACTGGGAGCAAAAAATGTCTGAGACACGTATTGACCCTACAGCGATGGGACTGTTGTTTATCGGTTTCATAACGCTTGTCGTAGGATTGTTTGGTATTGACCAGTATAATGCGCTTGGAGGTTCGACAGCTGACCCCATGATTGCCAGCGGAGTATTTGCGGTTGCTTTGTTCGGTGGCCTTGCGCTCGTTCTGATCGCATTCTATGCGTACAAAGCGGGCAGCAACTTCGGTGCCAGCCTTTTCGGATGGATAGCTCTTAGCCTTCTGTTCGTTGCAGCATTCGGCGGAGCATTCGCTGACTTGTTCAGCTTTACGCTGGATGGCTGGTTCCTCTGGGTAGTCATCGCAATATTCTATCTGATATTTGCGATCTGGGCCTTCCTGGCCGGAACCCCGAAGATGTTGCTTGCAATACTTGTCATAACCGCTATGGTTTTCCTGTTCCTCGGTCTCGCAATTAACGCGGACACGACGGACTCTATGAAGACGATGTTCCTCATAATGGGAATATTCGGTATCCTTGACTTCCTGCTTGCAACCTACCTCGGCCTTGCACTCACTGAGGAGTGCGCCAAGTGCGGAAAGTTCAAGATCTTCTGATCCTGAATCTAGACGGTTTCAATCAAACCTTTTCCTTTTTCTCTTTTATCTTGATTCATCATATGGAATGAGAATCTGATGATCGTGTTGATTTAACGATAGTTAGAAGATTAGAAATATGTCGTATTGTCATCATTTCGATAATCTAAGTAGAAATCAAATCATCGGATCTGAGTAAATGGCAAGAGACATTGATTCTTCAGCCGCGCGCGACAGAGATGCCAAGCTTGGTTTCTTGAATAAATACCTGACATTGTGGATTTTCATAGCAATGGCTTTAGGGGTCGGATTAGGGTATCTGGTCCCAGACTCGGCATCCTATCTGGAACGCATGAGTGTCGGAACAACCTCAATACCGATAGCGATAGGCCTAATACTGATGATGTATCCGCCGCTGGCCAAGGTCAGGTACGAGCAGCTCGGCAAGATCGCTCACGGCGGAGATACCAGGAAGATGATCGGTACCTCCCTGATACTGAACTACGTGGTGGGGCCCATGGTCATGTTCGCCATGGCCTGGATATTCCTTCCGGATCAGCCTGAGTATCGTATAGGTCTGATACTCACAGGCGTGGCAAGGTGCATTGCAATGGTTCTTGTGTGGAATCAGCTGGCAAAGGGGGACACCGAGTACGCAGCAATTCTTGTTGCTCTGAACTCTGTGTTTCAGATAGCGCTGTATTCATTCTATGCATATTTCCTGATAACCGTGTTGTCGGATGTGGTATCTCCGGGTTCCGGGGTGGCGGTGGACATATCCATAGCATCCGTGGCCATCAGCGTCATGATCTATCTGGGAATTCCTTTCCTGGGTGGAATAGCAACGCGCTACGTCTTAATGCCCAGGAAAGGAGAGCAGTGGTACGATGAGACGTTCATGCCAGTCATGGGAAAGATCTCTCTGTTGGCGCTGCTCTTCACCATCGTGGTAATGTTCTCCCTTAAGGGAGAGTACATAGTTCAGCTGCCGTTCGATGTGGTCAGGATAGCCATCCCACTTCTGTGCTATTTCTTGATAATGTTCCTGTTATCGTTCTGGGTCTCGATAAGATCGAGATTCGATTATCCGCATACGGCATCCCAGTCATTCACAGCCGCCAGCAACAACTTCGAGCTGGCGATCGCCGTGGCCGTCGGGGTATTCGGCATCGGTTCCGGGGTGGCCTTCGCGGCCGTGATCGGTCCGCTGGTGGAAGTGCCCGTTCTTATAAGCCTGGTCAATCTATCACTCTATTTCCGCCGTAAATATTACACTGCGGATGGAAAGTTAAGAACAAACGTCAAGGAATATTGATGGGCATCATCTATGTATATATGTACATACATTCATGATAATATGGTAGAAGAGCGTGTAAAATTCTTCAAGGCACTTGGTGACGAAACCAGGTTGAACATTATCGGATTCTTACTGAGTAACGAACATTGTGCCTGTGACTTTAAACAGATGAAGGACAAAGATCAAACAACCATATCCAGGCATCTCAAGGTCTTGACCGAAGCCGGCATAGTCAAGAGGACAAAGAGGGGTCGCAACATTATCTATGACATAAAGAACGACGAAATGAAAGGTCGCCTTTTAAACATGGGAATCGAGGCCAAGGGCGATTGTGCCTGCAACAAAGTAGGCGACACAGGGTCCATCATCAAAGAATCGGTCAAGAAGGCATATGGCAAGATTGCACGTGAGGGGGGATCCTGCTGTTGTGGCAGCAGTTGCTGCGATGGTGACGTCTCTAACGATCCGATACGAATCTCTGCTTCCCTAGGTTATTCTGACGAGGAGCTGAAGGTCTTGCCCGAATCCAATCTCGGACTCGGATGCGGAAATCCGGGTGCATTTGGTGCCATTAAATTGGGCGATATAGTACTCGATCTTGGAAGCGGAGCGGGAATGGATGTTTTTCTTGCAGCTGGAAAGGTAGGGAATTCAGGAAAGGTCATCGGCGTGGACATCACGATGGACATGATAAGAAAAGCAAGACGTAATGCGAAGAAGAACGGTTTTACCAACGTCGAATTCAGACATGGGGATATCGAAGAACTGCCAGTTGACAGTGACTCAGTGGATTTGATCCTGAGTAACTGCGTGATCAATCTTACGCCGAATAAATCGAAGGTTTTCAATGAAGCTTACAGGGTGCTCAGAAAAGGTGGAAAAATGTACATTTCAGATATGGTCCTCCTGGAAGAGCTTACAGAAGAACAAAGGAATGACGAGGAACTGATAACAGGGTGTGTTGGGGGTGCGATCCTCAGAGATGACTACTTGGAGCTACTGAGAGATGCAGGTTTTTATTTGGATCGTGTCAGCGACGATATTGGGATTGCTGAGAGGCAATATCAAAATCTTCCGGTAGAGAGCTTGAAGATCGTGGCTGTTAAGGTCTGATCAGGGAAGCGGTAAATGACGAATATTTTCCCCTCTAATTATGTAAATCGAATGATTAATTTTTGATAGGAATAATAGTGAATATGCCTGAGTGCAATATACCTCATATGGTTTTCATATCTTGATGTTTGCATGCATATACAATATAATTAAATCTTATATCTTAACTAACTATTATTTTTATCATAATTATTTTTCTGTTTGATTTACATACAAATTTTATTTTATGCTACATTTTATTAACACTGTTAATTTATTATGTGTCTATAACTAAATTTTAACGACGTTAATTCATCTGAAGTAATACAACAATAAAAATTAAGTAAATATCTTTATTTAATAAACAAATTAAAACAATATCAAATTAATATCCTATTGAAGAAAATAAGCTTATTTTTTTTACGATCTCTGATTGTTTTTCACTCTTCTCCCTTGAATATCTAATGTAATGTAAGAGGTCAAGGAAGACTTTGTTGTTTTTAACGAATAGTGTACCCTAAATAGTTCGAAATTACCTATTTCAAGTTGATATTCGGGGTACCGTCGTGGACGGAAATATTAGCGGTTTTACAGAAGAATCAGCATTTTTCGTCGATTTTTGGCCATTTTGAAGAAAAATGATATTTTTTCCATCCATTTGTGATGTTTTTCATCAAAAAACAATATGTCTAAAATAAATTTAATGAATAAAGTAATCAGCTAAATTAATAACGAACATCTAATTCCAATAAATTAACGCTGTTTAGTTTAACATTGTTAATTGTTACATGTTATTTTTTTAACGCTGTTAATTATATTTTACGAATATAAAAAAATTAACATCGTTATATTTTATGGGTGTTAAATCGCAGGTGAGAGTACTGTGCAATAAATAAACTTAATAAAGCAATCACATTAAATTATAATACACCACAAAACAACGACAAAAAATACGTGATCTAAAGGATATAAATCCGTACTGCTATGGAAGGTCCTATGTGGAGACCATGCACGTTGCTCTGATCATATTCTTACTTACATACGTGCTGATAATGGTCCGGTTGCCCGGGAAGCTGCGCATAGGCAGAGGGGTCGCGGCCTTGGTCGGTCTGACCCTCATGATCCTCTTGGGCGTGGTGACTTTGATAGAAGCGTGGCGCTCCGTCGATTTCGATGTGCTGTTCCTGCTTATCGGAATGATGGTGCTTGTCGTAGGTCTCGAGTACTGCGGTCTCTTCGAAGTGATCTCCAAGATCCTTGTTGAAAGGTTCAGGTCCCGGAAGGCGTTACTGGCCGGGATAATGGGCATATCCGCTCTTCTGGCAGCTCTGGTCCTGAATGATGCGGTTGTATTGCTGTTCACACCCATCGTCATAAGGACGTGCGCTAAGATCAGGGCGGACCCGATCCCCTTCATCGTGGGGATGCTGATGTCCGCCAACATCGGGAGTGTTGCCACGGCCATAGGCAATCCTCAGAATGCGTACATCGTCTCCTTCGCAGGTCTTGGATTCATTGACTTCTCTTTGCACCTGGCGCCTGTGGCGGTCGTGTGCATGCCCGTGGCGTATCTTCTGCTGTATGCGGTATTCAGAAAGCGCATAGAGATCGACGTGGAGACCAAGATCCATCAGGAGGAGCCTGCGGAGATAGATAACGCAAGGCTGCGCTTCATGATATTCATAACGATGGCCATGTTCGCCGGGTTCATCGTTTCCAGCTTTTTGGGGGTGCCTCTGTATGTTCCGGCGGTGTGCGCCGCAGTCATAGCGGTTATTGTCGTTCTATCCAAGGATCATACACAGGGCCCGTGGGTGGTGAAGAGGGTGGACTGGTCCATAATCGCCTTCTTCATCGGCTTGTTCGTGGTCATGGAGGGCGTCTCCGTCTCCGGTCTTCTGGGTGAGCTGTCCTCCCTGTTCCCCGGCTTCGGGCCGGGGGAGACGCCTACGATATTGTCGTTGTCGCTGTTCTCCCTGGTGCTGAGCAATCTGGTCAGTAATGTACCGGCGGTGATGCTGCTCTCGAATCTTATGCCTCCGGACCCGGAGATCCTATGGTACGTCTTAGCCGGAGCGTCGACGTTAGGGGGCAACGCCACGTTCCTGGGCTCTGCGGCCAACGTCATCGCGGCGGAGTCGGCGGAGCGCTACGGGGTAGAGATCGATCTGATAAGACTTATGGCCATAGGAATACCCATGGCCGTCGTGACCACGGGACTTATGATCATTATGCTGAACCTGTTCTAGAAGTCGTCCTCGACCTTCGGCGTATCCTCGCAGAACATCCATTTCCTGTATTTGTCGAGGACCATCTTGCAGTAGGTTTCCCTCTCACCGGCGGTGGAGTCCTTGGTGTATACGTAGATATCCACCCTTCCGTGGTAAGCGTGTTTCTTCCAGCAATCGTTCTTGGGGTTCTCGGTTATTATGGATTCGAGGTTGTCCCCCCAGAGAACGCTCATGATCTTGACCCCTTCGCCCGCTTCGGTGCAGATCAGCGCTATGCCTGCCGATGCCGGCAGCTTGTCCGTGCCCAAATACAGGGGGCCGTCGAATATCTTTCCTTCCAGTGCGAACGGCATAATCTGGGTATTGGCGAGGGGGCTTAATTCATTTTCTGATTGACGACATCAAAGATCGCATTTTGCATAGTTGGGAATAATCTTTCTTTACAGAGATTAACTAAGACAGGATAATCCTGAACATGACTTCGACATCCGGTGCAATCATTCTGAAAACCTTTGATTTTTGACACAATGATGCGAAAACTTGTAGTCTTTCCCGTTCTTTTTCTTAGAATGCTGTCGCGATGATAATGCGATATTGTTCCGTGGATCTGATGATTCGACAGAGAAGTTATTCTGATATCTAGACAGCATCGATCTGGATAGTTGTTGTTGCTGGAAAGATACGCTTAACCGCAGAATACGGATGTCTTGTAACCGGGGCTATGTAAGTTCGTCGATTCGATAAGAGAGTGTTGAAGTCACAACCAAGCGCGTGAGGGAGATATTTGAGGTGCACGGGTCTTCTACCCCGAGCACCTCGAACTCGTCCATCAGTGATCATCGGATGCGTAGCTCAATTTCAGGATTTCAGATGAACCGCTTCTGCAGCTTAATGACTTCCCTACGGGCGCTGTAGGACGTATGGCCGAGGACAATGACAGCAGAAGCTTCAGAGTCCTGAAGAAGTATACAAAGTCAGAGAAGATAGGAAAGCGGCAACGCTAGGGGATGTCGACTTCTCGCCGGCATTGCCCCCTAGCCTTACATGCCTAGCTGAGGTTTGTATCTTACGTATATAATTCTATCTTTTCTAGTTGATATCATCGATTATCCTGAGCTCGACACAAGATTCATCATCCCCTCGTTATAGAATTAGACGGTTATTT
Source organism: Methanomassiliicoccaceae archaeon UBA381 (assembly GCA_002502965.1). Lineage (GTDB taxonomy): Archaea > Thermoplasmatota > Thermoplasmata > Methanomassiliicoccales > Methanomethylophilaceae > RumEn-M2. Next base: position 212,167 of record DAQS01000005.1, on the reverse strand, counting down.
ATATTTACGACAGAAAGCAGGCGACGAGGTGCGTATAATCGAACCCCGAGACTCTCAATTCTCGTATTCTCAAGGAAACGGATGGAGAACGTGACATAGAATAAAGTATGATCAGTGGATGCTCGAGTGTCAAATTCTCCTGAAAACAGAATCAAGTGTCGAGCTCAGAGATAAACAAATGTAGAATAATCGAACAGACTTCAAGTTCGAATCAAGGCGTATTCGGATATGTCAGATAGATCAATCATTCACCCTGAATCCTTTGTCCCTGGATTCCGATGTGTATTTGACGCCTAAAGAATCAAGCATCTCCGTCAGAGTTCTGACGTGAACGCCCAAACCAACGTTAATGAACTGATTCTCGACAACGACCTCGCCGCTGGGCTTCCTGATCGTCGGGTGGAACCCCAAAGGTAAGTGGGCTGTCTTTACCTGTATGCCTGCGATCTTGCAGGTACGGTCGAATATCGGCCCTCCGGACTGCCCTCTCATGCCGGGGGTGGATGTTTCGATGTATGACATGTCGTACCCGTCGGAGCTTCTGCCCATGTAGATGTTCCTGGTGTGTATGCAGTCGTTGGGGAAGAAGGGCATCGGGAGGACCCCCTCGCGTATATGGAATGTTCCGGTCTTCTCGCTGAAGTCTGTAGTGCTCTTCGTGAACGGGAATCCGATGCGGCACAGGCTCGTTCCCGGGCGCATCGTGTCCGGGTCTTTCATCACAGGATACTCCAAGATCCAATCCGAATTGAACGGCTCCAGCTTGCCGATGGCCACGTCTATCTCCCTGTTGATGTACACGTTCTTGATGGTCACGCCGTCCCATCCCCACCAAAAGGACTGGTTGGTGACCCACTTTGGGTCCATTTTTATGTGTTCAGTACCGCCGGCGTTGGCCTCATTCGCCTGCCTTATCTTCTCCGTATCCTCGTTCAGACGGCTCATGGAGTCGAAAACATGCCCGGCTGTGACCATCCACCCTTCGCGATTGAGCATTACGAAGGATGCGCAGCTGGATACCACCGTACCGTCCAGGGTCCTGTAGGATATGATCACAGGTCTTGTGAATTTCATCGCTTTCTCGACGGCGTCGGCGAACATTGAGCTGAGATGGCTAAGAGGCTATATTTTGATTATCGAATCAGCTTCTGATGATCATTGATTTTTCCAATACCCAAGAGGGCATAGGTTTTTCCAATTCCCATTTGATGCTCATGGGTCTTTCGCCTTCATGGCTCATATAATCCATTCTTCCCAAGAATGTATATGGGGTGGTTTTCCCGTATTGGTCCTTTTTACCTTCTCTTAAGAACAATAGAACTTTGGAATCTTTCTTGCTATGGTCTATGTATCTTCTCCCTGTTGTAGAGTCTTCGCTGGTCTCATTCTGAGATTGCCAGTGGAACAACTTTTCATTGAGAGCGTAATCACGATACATTGTGGTTGGAGAGTAATCCTTTTCTGTTTTATCTAACGTCACGAAGAATAGATCCGCCTGTAGATCCTCGAAATACCGAACACCTTCTCTCAGCGGATACACATAGTCAGGAGTAGTTTTTCCTATCGCAGAGAGCAATTGATTAAGAGTATATTCACAATGCAAATCCAATGTGTGATCGAAACCGAGATCCACACTTTCGTTTTCATACGGAATCGTTTCGCAAAGAATACTCATCAGTTCTTTTATTTCCATACAATAATCTTTTTTCTCCCTTAGAGATTCGACGAAGTCCCAGATGTTATCGAAACCATTTTCCTTGACGGGTGTGTTGTAAAACGAATAATACAACATGGTAGCGTACTTTATCTCAATATCATCTTCAGGATCATATGTGCCAGATAGCATTCTTTTAATGGTATCGATCCATCTTCTACTATTCATATCACATAGTTTGAATAAGCCATTTTTAAATCTGTCATCTTCTTCTTCATCAAATTGCATCTCGGAAAATCCAGCAAATTTTTTCAGCCCGGTGAAGGTCATTTTCGAATAGATGCTCTTTGGTTTAAGATCATAGAATCTTAAGAATTTGCTGAGGTTGATCTTTTCACCAGAATCGTATTCGAAGGATCTCGCATATTTTGTAAGCATTTTCCTATTTAGAACAGTATTTTTTAGATTCTCTAAGATGTATTCTTTTGCAACCGACTCCAATTTTATGAAACAGCCTTGTGGTAGACCGGAGAAACCTTGTTTTATCTTTGCAGATACTGTCTTGCTACTAGCTGCCGTAAGATATTCCAACTTTCTTTCGTTCATTGTGTAGCTCTTATGTGCTTGTCCAATGAAGTCCAGAACAAGAAGTTCTTCTTTTCCTTCACTTTTTCTGAGACCTCTACCCAGTTGTTGAATGAATATAGTCATGCTCTCTGTAGGTCTGAGCATAAGTTCTGTGTTCACTTGAGGAATGTCTACTCCTTCGTTATACAGGTCTACTGAGAAAATGAATTTTATCTCGCCGTTCACAAGTTTGGTCTGGGCGGTCTCACGCACTTCCTGCGGGGATCTAGACGTTAATGCTATAGAGGAGATTCCAGCATCATTGAATTCGTTAGCCATGTATTCTGCGTGATCTATGGAAACGCAGAATCCTAGGCCCTTGATCTCATTTAGGTTTGGTCTGTAATCATTTATTGCATTAAGCACGGCGTTGATGCGTCCTTTATTGCCGACATAAAGTTGCTCTAACTCGGCGGCATCATATCTGCCACGTTGAAATTTCATTTGGGAGATGTCCACCGGATCTGTAACCCCATAATAGTTGAACGGAACCAGAAGTGATCGATCTATCGCTTCAGACAGTCGAAGTTCAGTCGCGATAGTATCGTCAAAGAATTTTGTGATATCCTGTCCATCCATTCTCTCCGGCGTGGCAGTTAATCCAAGGAGGATATCCGGCTTGAAGTATGTCAAAGGTCGTTCGTAACTTTCCGCCGCACCGTGATGAACTTCGTCTACTACAACATAATCAAAATAATCCACTGGAACATGTTCATAGATCTTCTTGAGAGATTGTATGGTAGCGAACAAATGATCATAATTCTGAGGTGTTTCATCCCCCGTAAGCAACTCTCCGAAGTTTCTATTTTGGAGGACCATTCTGAATGTTACTAAACTCCTCTCTAAGATCTCTTTTCTATGGGCTATGAAAAGAAGTCTGTTCTTTTTGCCTTGATTTTTCGAAACATAGCGTCTGTAATCTACCGCTGAGATGATCGTCTTCCCCGTTCCAGTGGCGGCCACTATGAGATTCCTTTTTCTTCCGTGGGCCCGGTCCCTTTCCAATTTTTGAAGTATTTCTTCTTGAAATGGATAAGGTTCTATCTTGGCAATATTGTACTCGAGGCCGCTCCCTATGCCTGGTTCTTTGAAGATTCTTATTTTGTTGTTTTTGAGGGCGCCCTTCAATCTTGTGCCATCTCTTTCCCAATCGAAGATCTCGAAATCTTTCGAATTCCAATAGCTTTCAAAGGTGGCATCTATAGCGCTTATTATGTGCGACATGTCCTGATTCGTTACTTTCAAATTCCATTCCATTCCATCCGTAAGCGCAACACCGGACAAGTTGGAGGACCCGACAAATGCTGTTGTGAATCCATTCGATCTTTTGAAAATATAGGATTTTGCATGTAAGCGTGTGTTCGTAGAATCATATGATATTTTTATTTCAGTGTTAGGTAATTTGGATAATTTGTTGATGGCATAGTCGTCTGTGACGCCCATATATGTTGTAGTGATGATCCTTAATTTTCCACCAGATCTCGTGAAGTCTTCTAATTCTTTGAAAATTTTTACGATACCTGTGTGTTTTATGAAAGATACAAGGAAATCTATTTCATCTGCGGTTTGAATCTCTTTAGCTAGCTCTTCTGAAAAAGATAGTTCTTTGTTGGATCCAGTTAAAAGAGAACTGATGGATAAAGAGGTATTGGGCCTATTCTTTTTCTTAGATTCTTCAACAATTTTATTCCAGATAGAATAAAGTTGCTCGCCATCTTTCCCTATTTTCCATTTGAGAATATCTTTTTCATTTGTGATTTCAGACAAAAGATGTAAGATGTTATTGCAAGCCTCAATTTCAGAATGAAGTTTTTTATTATTACCTTTTTGAGATCTAGAGCGCTCTTTGATTATGTTCAATCCATATTCTAAAGCCTTTTGCATATATCTGGCTAAAATCGCTGGGCCCTCTTCCTTTTCAATCTCACGTGTTTCGACAGAGTCCTCAGAGAAAGATTCCAGAGCTTCAGATATGGCCTCGTTTATGATTTGCTCATAAACCCCATATTTCAAATCCATGCACTAAAGCAAGTATATTTCGCAGCCAAATAGCTACCGGTATTATGATGCCAGGGACGCGCCCAGTTCCTTCACCTTGCGTATAGCTTCTTCCAGTTTCGACAGACCGCAGGTCCTGCATTCGTGCCTCAAACCGAGGTACTCTGCCACCTCTTCCGACTTCTTCCTGTAGTGCTCCGTTCTCCCGACGCCACTGTCCACGAAAAGGCATCTTTCGTATGATTGGAACAGCATGTCAACGAAGAACTTCGGATCGTATCCTTCCACCGAGTCCAGATGAAGCTCTTTGATTATCCCTTCAACGCCCTGCTCCGCCCATCCCGGGGATGAGAACCAGGTTCCCGTGCAGATCTTCTTCTCCTCGGTATACTCTTGGGATCCGAGGAGCGCATCTATGCAGTCCGCTCCTTCCAGCATGACCGCGGGCACTTCCAGTTTTTTGGTAAGCCCTTGGAGGGAGCTGCATACAGCATATCCTACGAAGACGGCATCCACCTCTCCCTTGAGGGCGTTGACGGTGTCCTCTATCTTGATCCTCATATCCTCGGGATAAACGTGAAGAGCGAACTCCAGGTACTCCCTTTTAACGAAATCCGGATCGTCCTTCGTCAGGTGCTCTATCTCGTTCTTGAGTATATCGCAGGCCACGATGCCTAGTCGCATTCCAGCACCTCTACCTTCGCACCGCAGAAGGGACATTCGCAGAGAGGCGAGTCCTGGGTTAGGGATGACTGGAAGAGACCGACTCCGAAGGCGTCCTCCAGCAGTAGGATCCTTCCCATTCTGACGCCGTCCCTCATCTTCTCGCAGCAAGCCGTCATATCGAAGGTGGGGCTTACGAATAGTTTGCCCTCGGTGAGCATAAGGCCTTCGGCTATCGCATCATATATGTTGCCCAGGGCCTTCCTGGCGCCGGGGACAAGTAGGGTGTACGCTTTTTTGTAAAGGCTCATGGCGGTCCAGAGGTCCTTCTCCACGAAGTATCCGTTCTCGTACATGCTGCCAAGATGCAGCATGGCCTCCCCGTCGGATGACAGGGCTGCATCCTGAAGCAGCAGGAACGCTTTCTCGTAGTCCTGCTCCACACGGTTCCCTGTAAGATGCAGGATCCCAAGCTGTGCCATCGCATACGTGTCTCCTGTATCGGCCATCTTCTTCAGTGCGTTGACGTCTCCGTAATCCATGGAATCACCTCTTGCGAGCCTTAAGGACTGTGTCCTTCTGCTTCTTCCTTTTCTGCATAGAACGTTCGGATTTAATAAACTCCCCACCCAACCAATTTTTGCCGGTGCGGTACATCAGCGTCGATACTGTGGACGGCGACGGGGTGAAGACCTGCATCTGCTCGGGATTCGTTTTAAGTTCACGTTTACAGAACTCCGAGAGCTCCTCCATCTGCCTTTCGCCGCAACCGGGATGGGCGGCCATCATATAGTATGTTAAGAACTGCTCCCGGCCAAGCTTCTCGTTCACGGCATCGAAGCGCTTCTTGAAGTCCAGAAGATCCTTCGGGCCCGGTTTCCCCATCATATCCAGGACGAACGGGGATACGTGCTCAGGCGCGATCTTCATCTGGCCGGATACGTGGTCCCTGCAGAGGCATTCGAGATACTCATCCCCGTGCTTCTTGTCGGCGACCACCAGATCATGGCGTATGCCTGAAGCGACGAAGACCTTCCTCACGCCGTCGATATTCTTTATATCGTTGAGGAGCCCGATCTGAGACTTGTGGTCAACGGGCATCCATCTGCATATCTCCGGGTAGATGCAGCGTTTGTCGGGGCATGCGCCGACCTTTGCCTTTTTTTGGCACTCGAACCCGTACATGTTGGCGGTCGGGCCGCCAACGTCGCGTATGACACCGTCGAAGCCTTTTGCCGACGCTATGCGCTCTGCCTCCTGGAGTATGGACTCCCTGCTTCTGCTGATCACGTTCCTACCCTGCATCACGGCGATGGAGCAGAAGTTGCACTCCCCATAGCATCCCCTGTGGGTGGTGATCGAGTTCTTCACGGTATCGATGGCTTTAACGTGACCCTGTACCGAATAGTAAGGATGGACCGCGTTCTCGAAGTCCATCTCATACACGCGGTCAAGCATCTCCCGGTCGAGGGGCGGCTGGGGCGGGTTCTGTATCAGATATCTGTCCCCGTGCCCCTGGGCCAGTCCCGTGGCGGTAACGGGGTCGTTGTTGCGGTAGAACTTCCAGAACGCTTCTGTGAATCTTTCATCGGACGCGGCGCATTCCTCGTAGGAAGGGAGCACCTCATAACCTTCCGGCACCTCCTTGGAGATGTAGCATATCCCCTTGACATTCTTCCAGTCCCTGCCGTCCCTCATATGTTGTGCCAGCAGCAGGTTCGAACGCTCCCCCATGCCGTATGTTATAACATCTGCTTTAGCGTCGAAGAGGACCGACCTCCGTATGGAATCGGACCAGAAATCGTAATGTGCCAGTCTTCTGAGGCTTGCCTCCACCCCGCCCAGAACGATCGGCCTTCCCTTCGAGTGCCTCTTGATCAGATTGGAGTATGCTATGACGGCCCTGTCAGGACGCCTGTCGTTCACACCTCCGGGAGTGAAATCGTCCTCCTTCCTGAATTTCTTGGTCGCGGTGTAATTGGCGACCATGGAGTCCACCGACCCGGAGCTGACGCTCCAGAACAATTCGGGTGATCCGAGGCGGGTTATGTCGTCGCCGGAATCCATTTTGGGTTGGGCGATTATACCCACTCTGAACCCGTTCTCGATGAGCCAGTGACCGATTATCGCCGTTCCGTTATAGGGGCTGTCGTAATAGGTGTCCCCTGAGACAAGTATTATGTCGAGGCTCTTCCAGCCCCTTCGGCTCACCTCTTCGGCGGTAGTCGGTATGAACACGCGCCATACTACATCGGGGGCCTATTTTATGTTGTTGTCATCGATCCCTGGGCAGGTGGTTCCCCTATGTTCTTTTTCAATGAACAGAAAGTACATTATCCTGGCAGCGGGATTCTTGCATGGTGACCGATATGATAGTCTCAATAATTGAATCGGACTGCATAGGCTGCGGGAGATGCGAGGAAGAGTGCCCGGAGATATTCGAGCTTGACAACGATCTCATATCCAAGATCAAGCGCCAGCCCCGGGAGGATGAAGAGGACTGCGTCGTGAAGGTGGAGAAGATCTGCCCCGGCGCGGCCGTGGTGATCTCAGAGTAGTTTTCTCATGATGTAATCGTTCATGAAGAATCCGCCTCCGATATCCTTGTCCACTTCATCGTCGACGAAGAAACCCATGCTGCGGTAGAATCTTATCGCCGACTCGTTGTTGCGGTTCACCGTTAGGTAGAGATTGGGCTTCCCCAGGTCCCTGGCGATCGCCTCTATCTCCTGGAATCTCTCGTATGCGAGGCCCCTGCCCCTGAAGCTCTTCAGGAGATAGATCTTGCTTATGAAGACGCGGTCCTCCTCTACCTTTATGGCGCTGTATCCCACGTTGCGCTCGCCGAAGAATATTGTGTCGTAGATGTATCCCTCGGACATCTGCCGCAGTATCGCTTTCTCTGACTGGAACTTCTCGATCATATACTCGGTCTGTCCGGGAGGGAGGATGCTTCCGAAGCACTCCGCCCATATCTCCTTCGCAAGTTCCGCGATCTCTTTGGCAGATTCCCTGTCCCCGCTCATCTTCTTATCCCCAGCGCCCTCAGGAGCTTCGGTATGCCGGATTCAAAATCCACTCCGAACCTTATGTCGGTTTTTGCATCCCTTGTTCTCAGTATGCTGTCAACAGTGAAGTTCACGGCTATCCTGTTGGCCTCTGCCAGGCTCTTCCCGGATATGAGGGCGGTCACGGTCGCGGATCCGAAGACATCCCCGGTACCGTGATAGTATCCCGGTATGCAGTCGCGGAATGCGTAGTCTGTTCTGTCAGTTTCGGCGTCGTAGGCGGCCGCGCCAAGTTTCTCCGTATCGAAGAAGACGCCTGTTAGGATCACCTTCTTCGGACCCATGGCGGACAGCTTTCTCAAGAGACCCTCGATGTATTCCTTTGTATAGGGTCCCTCGACGTACTTCTCGCCCAGAAGAAGGCATGCTTCCGTTATATTCGGTATGATGACGTCGGCTTTGGAACATATCTTCCTCATGCCTGTGGGGAAGTTCTCCGGGAATATGGAGTAAAGGCGGCCGTTGTCCGCCATCACAGGATCGACGACTATCAGTGTCCCTTCATCCCGGAGACGGTCGAAGGTATCCGATACGATGTCGATCTGCTCGAAGGAACCGAGGAATCCTGTGTAGATCCCGTCGAATCTCAGGTCCAGGGTCTTCCAGTGATCCACAATTGGCGTTATGTCTTCGGTGAGGTCCCTGTATGTGAAACCGGTGAAACCGCCCGTATGGGTGGACAGCACCGCCGTGGGTATGACGCTGCATTCTATCCCGGCGGAGGAGATTATCGGCAATGCCACTGTGAGAGAGCATCTCCCGAAGCAGGATATGTCGTGTATGGCGACAACGCGCTGCTGTCTTTGCATGGCAAAGCGCATTTGTTATATGTAGATAAAATCTGCCTAAATCCTCTTTGGAAGGTTTTTTATCGCTTACCGCAATGGAGCCGGCATGCCGTCGTTGGATATTCATCTGGAGGAGGCGCTCTCCGACTACAACAGGAAGGTCAGCGAGTTGGAGGGGACGGGCCCGTTGTCCGAGCTTCTGTTCGCTTACATAAACCGCGGCAGCGTGCTGATGCTGATGGAATCCTACGTGTCCGCGATAACGGACATGGATGCGGCGGTGGAGATAATCGTAGATATGGAGGCCGCCGGCAGCAAGGTCGAACCGGGGCTCTATGTTAAGGCGTTCGAGAACAGGGGGCAGCTCCTCTTCTCCTCCGATCCGGAGGGAATGGCGGACGACTACAGGATGATCGTCTCCCGCCTCGATGAGCTTGACGGCACTACCAGATACTACAATCCGGACGACGTCGCCACCATGTGCCTCAACTGCGCCGAGGACCTGATCGATACAGGATTCGAGGACGAGGCCCTGCCGTTCCTGGATAAGGCCGTCTCCGTCCTCGGGGGGGATGAAGACCCGTGGTGCCTCAACAGGCTCACGGAGGCCCACAATCTCAAAGCGAAGGTTTTGGAAGAAACGGGCGACAAGGAATCCGCCGAGCAGTATTACGGGGCAGCCATAGACCTAGGCTCCAGGCTCTACGGTGCCGGCGATTTGGAGGACATAATGGAATTGGCCATGTCCTATGTCTGCAGGGGCGACCTTCGGGAAGAGGCGGAGAGGATCGACGAGTTCGTCTCTGATCATGTTGCGGCGGCCGACATATTGGACATGCTGTTCGACAGGAACGAGCTTGATGATGTCGAGCTCCTTGTGAGCATACACCAAGGCATAGCGTCCGCACTGATGAAAGAGGGCAGGATGAAAGAGGCGGAGAAGCACCTCCTTGCGGCCATGAAGATGGGAGTGGACGGGATAGAGGATAGCCTGATCAACTTGGGGATAGACCCTCAGTGATCATCTGCCCTTACGGGAATTGATCTCGGTCTTGATCTCGTCCCTCATGCGGACCATGTTGTCCATGATCTCGCTGTCTCCCAGGCCCCTTAGGATTATGGCCGTCAGATGCTTGTTGGATGAGTAGTTCCCTGCGAGATACTCTATGGTGATGTATCTGTCGTAATCATCGATCATCATCTCCAGCTCAACCAGCAGGCGCATCATCCTCTCGACTGACTGGGTCGGCAGGAGTTCTTTCAGGTTGAGCACCATGGCGGCATAGTCCTTCTTTTCGGGCTTCTGCATGCATTCCGCCAATCTCTCCGCAATAGATAAGGTTGATGTCCCGTATGCTGCAGGAACCCGGCGCAGTTTAAATAAAGGCCCTGAGTTTAACGCCCATGGCCTTTTTCTGCGCTAGCTGCGGTAATCTCATACCGCCGAATTCGGCGATATGCAGGAGATGCGGCACCTTCGTAGGCAGCGCTGCGGAGGAGAAACCGCAGAACGGCCCGGAGATACTGGATAAGGACAGCCTCCCCGCCCCATATTTTCCTTACAAGCCCCGGAAGGGGCAGATAGATGCCGTGAGAAGCCTGACCGCCGCCCTGGATGCGGGAAGGCACGCCGTGGTCGAATCCGGAACTGGGACGGGCAAGACGATAATAGCACTGTCCTCCGCATTGGGGCACGCGAAGCCCAGGAACAAGAGGATCGTCTACCTCACAAGAACGATATCGCAGACGGATCAGGTCATGAGGGAGCTGAAAGCGATATCCTCTGTGGCATCCGTCTCCGGGATGACCCTTACTGGCAGAGGGAGATCCTGCCCACTTCTCAGAACTTTGGAAGGATACGAGGACATACCTCCGAATGTCCTGTCCAATTTGTGCGAGGACCGAAAGGCGAAGAGCACGAAGAATCAGGCGGGCGGATGCCCCTTCTTCGACAGGATGAGGCACGAGATAAAGAACATCGGTGCCTACTGCGCCGAGACATTCCCCACATCGGAGAAGCTGGATGCATACTGCGAGGGTTTGGGCGCCTGCTCCTACGAGGCAAGGAAGTTCCTGGTCAAGGATGCTGATGTGGTCGTGGCGCCCTACATTCACATACTTTCCGAGGACATAAGGTCGAATCTCCTCAAGAACATGGACGTGGCCGAAGAGACTAAGATAGTTCCGATAGTGGACGAAGCTCACAATCTTGTGGATGCGGCGAGGGAGCAGGAGAGCTTCTCCATTCCCATGAGGCTGGTGGAAGCCGCGGTCGACGAATGCACAACGTTCAGGACAGACGTGGCATTGACGGGGAGCGCCACCCTCAGCCAATTCGTGGGCAATGTGAAGACCGCACTGAGAGGGATAGCGGACGACAGCCTCACGATACAGAACAAAGAGGCTCTGGTTCCCCAGGGGGAGCTGGAGTCCAGGATGATGAAGCGCTTCGTGATGGATGCCGACGATCTGAGGCGCTCCGTGGACCGCATGGTGGATCTCGGGCTCGAGAGGACAGACCTCCTCCTGGAGAAAGGCGAGAACAGGGTCTCCGAGCTCTACACTTTGGGTGTGGCACTTAAGAATTGGATATCGTCGGAGCACAGCAAATATGTCCGTATCGTCGAGGCGGGAGAGAACGGAGAGGTGCTCAGGGCCGCATGCATTGACCCGGACGACGTGACACGCTTCTTAAGATCAACGGGGGGCGGGATACACATGTCCGGAACGCTGAGGCCGCTGGACCAGTACGTGAGGGTCATGGGGCTTCCCAACGATACCTTCACTGCAGTCTATCCGTCTCCTTTCCCGCCGGAGAACAGACGCGTCGTTTATGTGAGCAACGTCACGACCGCATACAAGGAGATGAACGCGGATCCAAGCATATTCTCAAGGATAGAGAAGAGGATCGCGAAGCTGTGCAATACGGTGAACAAGAACACTTTGGTATTCTTCACATCTTACGGGATGATGAACAAGATGCGCCCATTCCTGGAAAGGGATGTCAGGAAGCCGATGTACTGGGAGGAGTCTGGGCAATCCAGGAGGACGATGACCGCTCTGAATACATTCAGGAACGGCAGGAACGGGGTCTTCTTCACCGTGATGGGAGGTTCGATCGCCGAAGGCATCGATTTCCCCGGGGAGGAGCTGTCCTTCGCCATAATCGTCGGGATACCGTACCCTCCGCCAACCCTTGAATCCAGGGCGATGTCTGACATGTTCGACCGTAGATACGGCCCGTGGACCGGCTGGAAGTACGTCACGGAGATACCTGCCACAAGGAAGATGAAGCAGGCCATAGGCCGCCTCATAAGAGCGGAGACGGACAGGGGGATGGCCGTGATATTGGACAAAAGGGCATCTAAATACGCCTCGGAGCTAGGAGCCAAGCTCTCTCAGGACCCGGTGGCCGATGCGGTGGAGTTCTTCTTCGAAGGAGAAGATTTTAAGCAAAGCCTGTAATCATCCGTCCATGGCTGTTCCGGGGCCGCTGCTCAATGTGCGATATTGGATCGCTATCGGCATAGTCCTGGGCTTTGCTGTGGGGCCGAGGGAGGACGTCAACTTCTCCCTGTTGATGATAGTTGTGCTCATGATACAGATGAGCGTGTCCATGGACGGCTTGGAGTTCAGCCGGAAGGATTTCACCGAGAATAGGAAGGACGTTTTCATCGCTTTCCTGTGCTGCTTCGTGCTGAATACCGGCGTGACGATACTCGTCGGTCTTCCGTTCATAAACTCCCACCCCGAGGTGTGGTACGGCTGGGCCCTGTTCGCTTCGATCCCCTGTGCCATAGCCGTCGTCGTATGTGCCATCTATATGAAGGGAGACGTCAAGCTGGCACTTCTTTCTGTAACTGCGATATACATGATCTCTCTGGCACTTACTCCGATACTCTCATTTGTTCTGATAGGCAACGCGGTGAGTCCCCTGGAGATACTGAAGTACATCGTGCTCTTCATAGCGGTGCCATTCGGTCTGTCATTCCTGATCAGGAAGCTGCATCTTAAGAGCGAACCGAAGACCATCTCGATAAATGCCATGATGATGCTCCTTGTGTTCCTGGCGATAGCAGCCAACAGGGATGTATTCTTCAACGATCCGTGGCTCGTATTGGCGGTACTGGGACTTGCAACGCTGAGGCTTGTGGCAACCACGGTGATACCTTGGGAATGGTCGAAGAGAGCCGGTTCCGGAAGAGGGAGGTCCGTGGTCTACGTCTCCGCATCTGCCTGGAAGAATACCGGATTGTGCATAACCATGGCTATGGTCCTCCTACCCGGCATGCAGGAAGCCGTCCTCCCCAGCGTGGTCTCGCTGTTGGCGGAGAATGTATGGTTCATGGTGATGACCGCCAAGGCCGACAGGATATGGTCTGAAAAGAGATTCCCCTCGCCGGTACAATCTCAATGATAAATATCAGTCTACCTCTACGGAAACGCTGCTCCCCTGATGTCCTTTTCTGACGATAATCTTCTTGTCTATCTTCTCCTTCAGGATATCCACGTGGGAGATTATCCCTATGAGTATGTCGCTTTCAGTAAGCTGCTCCAATATTCCGATCGATTGGCTAAGTGAATCGGAATCAAGGGTACCGAACCCTTCGTCGATGAACAGCGCATCTATCCTGACCCCTCCGGCAAGTCTCTGAACCACGTCTGATAAACCAAGAGATAGTGACAGTGCGGCTTTGAAGGATTCACCGCCGGAAAGGGATTTGATGTCCCTTCTCTTCCCCGTGTAATGATCCAGTACCACAATGTCCAGGGCGGTCTGGGTCCTTTTCTCGTCCGCATCCTTCTTCCTCTCCATCAGATATCTGCCGGAGGTCATTGTGCCGAGCCGCAGATTGGCATATGCGAGCACGCTGTCGAAATAAGTAGCCTGAACGTACTGCTCGAGTCTGATCTTAGAGCTTCCTGTGATCTGCCCGGAGGCAGTATCGTAGACCTTTTTGTATATGCGGTGCTCCCTGGTTTTTCTGTCATATTCCAGGTATTTTCTTTCCAGGTCCTCTTTGATTGATCTGTTGCTATTCAACCGATTCTCTGTATTTGTATGTGCTTTTTCGGCGATATTGTACTCTTCGTCCTTACTCTTGGATTCGGCCTCTAAAAGATCCAGATCAGGTATTATTTTCCCATCTACGTTCTTGCTCAAGGACTGTATGAGCCCTTCGGCTGTTCTCAGTTTCTGATCGTAATCGTTGAGTGTTACTTCTCTTGATTGCAGCACTCCTTCCTCAACCACTGCGGAAAGATAATCTTCCTCGGTTCTGAATCCGTGCTCTCCCAAAGTTTTGAGAAAAGCGTCCTCCAGCTCTTCATTCTCTTTCTCCTTTCGAGGAAGGACATTCTCTTTCTTGTCATTCAAGATCGAACCCTTTCCTTTCCAGTCCGCGTGAGATTTGCTGTATGCTTCTGCCGCTTTCGAGATCTCTTCTTTGAGGGAGTCGCTTTTTATACGCATTTCTTCCAATGCATTCCGGGCTGCTTCCTCATCCAAATATTCCAGATCCTTCTGGATGAGCTCGATCGTTGTTGATGCATTACCTATCTTGACGTTCAAATCCTGCAGTTTTGGCCGGAGTTCATTCAATTTGTCATTTAAATCATTGTATTCCTCATCCACATTCCTGAGCTTTTGAGATACTGTCTCATATTCATTTGCCAGTTCTTCCGTCTGCTTGTATTCGGGCTCGATTTCTTCCCGTTTATCACGGAAGCTTCTCTGGAGGCCGTCTATGATCTCCACATAATCCTTTGTTGAAGGGTTCTCCCCCAGACTGAGTTCGAAATTGGAGAGTGTGCGGTCCAGTTCTTCTTTATTTGCGGCAACGGTTGATCTCAGGGATTTTATTTCTCCGGATATATCATCTCGTTTCCTCTTCAGAACTTCGTTCTCTGATTTTGCATTTCTTATCTCTTCCTCATCCGGAGCATCTTCAGGTGCGATCGCCTTTTTGGGATGATCAAGAGAGCCGCAAACAGGGCACGGTGCGCCGTCAAACAGACTCTTTGCTAATATTCCGGCCTGGGCTTTGTAGAATGCCTTCTCCATCCGGGATATTTTACTGTCTGATTCGGAGCAGATCTCAAGAGTGGAATTAAGCGCCTTCCCGTATTCTTCCAATATCCTTTCTTTATCCTCTATTGTTCCAAGGATCCTCTTCATAGAGCTTATGCTTTTTTCTGATTCATTTATCCCTGAAAGGCGATTGGAAAGTTCTCTGAGATATTCCTTGACGTTCGTGTTATTATTCACGAAATCTATCAGCGGTCTCTTAGATTCCAGGGCATCATCTGCCTTCTCTTTTATTTCTGTGATTTCATCTTGAAGGCTTTTCTGTTCCCTGTTGTACTCATCCTTCTTTTCGATGCATTGTGCCAGGTCAGAATATTTTTCCATCTTGTTTTCGATATTGATTATCTTGGTATCCAATTCTTTAAGCTCAATGTTGTGAGATTCCGCCTCTATCTTCTCGGATCTCTTCTTTTCCATATCATTACGAAGAACTTCAACCTCTTCTGCTAATCCGAGGATCTCTTTACTTAGTTCATACAGTTCTGATCTCGCTTTGTTCCTTGCTGCGTAATGAGGAGTTACTTTACTGGCACTTTTATTGAACCCGTAATCTTTACGCAGTGCTTCCATATCTTCGTGTATCCGAAGCAGTTCCTCTTTCTCTCTCTTCTTCGTTTCAAGATCGTCAAAATCCTTTTTCAGATTCTTTCCCGCCTCAAATTCCTGAATAGAATTCGTATATGCTTTCCGTGCATCTTCCTTAAGCGATGACAGACAGGATGTGCGCTCTGTTTCATTTGTTATGTGCTTCTCCAGTGCCGCGAAAATAGTGACATTCTTATTGACGAGATCGACCTTCGGCAAAGAGGCCAGGGTTGCCGCCAATTCTGCGTCATCACCCGCATCTATTTTGAAAACCATACTGTCGAAATCCCTGGATTCCTTACCGAAATCCAGAGCGTGCGCATCCGCCATATCCTTCAGCCGAATGACCGTCTTCTCATAGACCTCTGTGCTGAAGATGTTCCTGAATATCTTCTCCCTATCGGACGTACTGGACGTCAGGAGTCTGATGAACTCCCCCTGGGCGATCATGACGATCTGCCTCCACTGCTTCAGATCCATTCCCAAGATGGAGATGATCTCATCTGTAGCGTTCTGGAATTTGTTTATCCTGCGCCCATCGGGGAGTACCAGCAAAGCGTCCCTCAAAGATTGAGTGTAGCCTTCTCCCTTTTTCTTTTTGCGCATGTAGGGCGGGGACCTGCGTATATTGTAGGTCTTTCCGAGATGTTCGAATGTAAAGTCAACGTAAGTCTCCGTATCCTCGTCAGAGAAATCGCTGCGCAGTGAATCGGCGTCCCTGTTCTCTCCGCTTGTATCGCCGTACAGCGCGAACGTTATGCCGTCGAAGATCATGGTTTTCCCGGAGCCCGTGCTCCCGGATATGAGGAACAGACCTCTTTTGCCGAATTTATCGAAATCGACTACGACCTTCCCGGAATACGGGCCGATAGCTGACATCTCCAGACGTATAGGCCTCATTGCAGATCCTCCATGGCTCTTTCAAAGGCGGTTGAGAATATCTTCTCCTGCTTCTCTCCGATCTCCTCACCGTTCATGTCCTCATAGAAGTTGCGAAATAATTCAACAGGGTCCAGTCCCCTGATCTTCTCAATGGTCATTTCCGGCAGCTCCCCGCTTCCGGTAGTACTTACAATGGCAATGCCCATTATGTTCGGATAGACCTCTGCAAGTTTCGCTCTTGCATCGGAAGTATCCTCGGTCAGATTCACATATATGTAATCATCAGGATTACCGGATTCTACCACGGATCTCTCCTTCAGCTGTTCCACGGTTCCCGTTACCACACGCAGGTCCCTTATCGGAACAAGGGGAACGTTCCTTGTTGATACCGCACCCTTCTCTCCGATGTCCAATATGACAACGCCCTTCTCATCCCGATCCTCTTTTTCCGAGTATTTCAAAGGAGAACCGCAATATCTTATGCTGCTTCTTCCGACCTTTTGCGGCCTGTGTATGTGGCCCAGTGCAACGTAATCGAAATCTGAGAACATATCATAAGAAATGCAGTCAACACCGCCTACGGAGGGTTTGTACTCCTCCGATCCTCCGAGATCCAGGTCAGTTCCCCGGCTGATGACGAACTGATGGGCGACCAGTATGTTCCTCTCCGATGAGTTTATCTCAGTCGCTCTCAGGACCTCTCTGGCGGCATCATCCGCATTATTTATCTCGGCCTTCGGATTCAAAGAGCGTACCATTGACGGTTTGAAGAAGGGCAGAAGATAGACGTTCAGATTTCCGAATTCGTCCTTCAGCACATGCTTCTCCATGCCGGCTGCGAACTCCTCGGCTATATGCACGCCCTGCTTCGCCAGCAGCGTGCTGCCGAAGGATATCCTTGTCGCAGAATCGTGATTGCCGGGAATGATGAAGACAGGGCAGTTGATCTCGTGCAATCGGGTCAGGAATCCGTTCAATATCGATACCGCGCCTTCGTTCGGCACCGTTTTATCGTAAACGTCGCCGGCAATGACGAGCACGTCTACTTTCTCATTCTTTATTATCCCGAGCATCTGTTCCAGAATGTGCTTCTGATCATCCAGCATGGATAATCCGTGAACGCTTTTCCCGATATGCAGATCGGAAGTGTGCATTATTCTCATAATCAGCCCGCCCTTCCGTGCAAATGCACGTTCTGACATCATTACAGAGGTGGCGTCTCTATTTGATTATTCCCAAGTTATGCTTGGTCCACTTTTAAATAAAGGAATGACATGAAACCGTTAAGCGGAGATAGCTAAGCCTGGCCCACGGCGCCGGTCTTGAAAACCGGTGGCATCTGCCTCGGGAGTTCGAATCTCCCTCTCCGCGCCATAATCCAATCGACTTCTATTGCATTTGCTTCCGTTGCATTCATTGCTTCGAACCTTTGGTTTTTTATCACATCATTTCCTGCCCATTATATGGACGTAATATCACTGGTCGTGATGCTGTTCGTGCTCTTCTTCCTGTCCAATGTGGGCTTCTTCATTTTTGAGAAGCTCCACCTCCCTGGGATGATGGGCGAGATCGTCTTCGGGATCATCGCCGCCAACCTGGTCATAGCAGGTTTGGGGGGATGGAATCTCCTGGAGCAGATCGGGATAGTTGTACAGACCCCCACTTCCGAAGGAAGCGAAGGATACAACGTTCTGATGCTCTTCTCCGAATTAGGGATAATATTCCTCCTTTTCACGGTAGGTCTTGAGACCAGGGTATCCGATCTTCTGAAGGTCGGAAGGACCGCCATGCTGACAGCACTGTTCGGCATCGCGGTGCCGTTCACCCTCGGGCTGCTGCTGGTATTTTTCGTAGGAGGCAGCACGATCTCGACCTTGTTCATCGCCACCGTGCTGATAACCACAAGCGCAGGCGTGGCGGCTCATGTGCTCAGGCATCTGAATGTCTCCAATTCCCCGGAAGGGAAGATAATAATGAGCGCAGCCATAATCTCCGAGATACTGACGCTGATAATCCTGGCAGTCATATCGGGATTGGCCGTAGGGGACACCTCTCCCGCAGGAATTGTCCTAACTATCGCAAAGGCACTGATATTCGTAGTGCTGGCACTCATCGTGTGCCTATTCGTGATGCCCAGGATACACGATTACATAAACCGTCACCGTGGCAAAGAGCACCCGGATTGGACCATGCTCTTCGTCGGTATCGGAGTATGCTTCGCCCTTGCCATACTGGCGGATGCGATCGGCCTCTCTGTGATAGTGGGTGCGTACTTCGCAGGCATGATGTTCGCCGACAATGCAGAGGAGTGGAATCTTATTCGGGAGATAGAGCCTCTCAAGGAGTTCTTCATGACGTTCTTCTTCATCAGCGTGGGAATACGGGTCATACTCAGCGACCTGATGTCCCTGGAGGTCCTCGCTTTCGCCTTCGCCATATCAGCCATAGCGATACTGGCGAAGTATTTCGCCTGCTCTGCGGGGGCGAAGCTGGGCGACAGATCATTGAAACGCGAGTCCCTGAACCTTATCGGCTGGGGAATGGTTCCGAAGGCTGAAGTGGTGATGGTCATAGCGACGATCGGAGTGATGACGGGAGCTTTGGATCCAGTCGTCTTCTCGTGCGTTGTCATAATGGCGATAGCCGCTACCGCCGTGTCCCATCTCATGATGGAGATAGAATTCCATAAGAAGTACGGACGGGAAGGGTTCAACTCAACGGAGGATCTTTGATAACCTTTCTGAGGTTGGATGGATATGCATCGCAATGACCGCGCGATCAACACGATATCCGGATCGAGGACGGGTGCAAGACCTCCGGGAAGAATGCTCTTCCCTGCTCTTGCGCCCTTAACATCTGATGTAAAGGGTCTGGAACCTACTGGGACGTGAGAGCGCAAACGCCGTCATTCTTCGGCTTGAGCATGTATGCCGATATCGCGCCGATGATGCAGAACAACATACCAGCAACCCACGTCCATACGTAACCGTCGAATCCGTAGTATCTCAGTCCGTACATCTCGAAGACAACGAAACCGGAGAGTATGGCGGTACCGAGCACGGGACCGATGGACCCTCCGATCAGCCGGAACATGGTGTTCATGCCCGATGCTATGCCGAAGTCCTCTGCAGGACTTGTTTCCACTACGACGTTGATCATGGACACCATCGCCAGGGCATTACCCACACCTGCAACTGACATTGACAGAACAACGGTCCATATCTCTGTCGGGAAGGCCTTCAGCAGGATTATGAGCATCAGATCCCCGATGCCGAACAGGAACATGCCTGTTGCCAGTATCCTTATTGAATTGCCGGCCTTCCTGCACCATTTGCCTGCCAGCGGACCGAATATCAGACCCATTACGGCCATGGGCATCATTATCAGCCCTATGTCGAATGTATCCTCTATACGGAATCCGCCGTAGATCTCGGGGCCGCTGAGGAAATACGGCAGTGTCTGGAACAGCATGAACATCGATATCCCGAACAGGAACGCGGTCACGTGGGCTCCCGCGCCATTCCCGGTGAGCAGACTGAGCTTCATTAGAGGCTCTTCTGCCCTGCGCTCCCACCATATGAAGGATACCAACGATACGGCGAATAACGTCAGGCAGAAGAGGACGACGGGGCTGGTAAGGCCCTGTTCCTCCAGTATCGTCAAAGCGATCAGCAGAGACAGTATTGATATGGAGAGGGAACCGGCACCGACGGTGTCAACCTTCCTTCCTTTTACGAATATCCCTGCGTCTTGGACCTTGAAGTAGAATATCGGAATAAGGATCACAAAAAGAGGCGCCGTTATGTAGTAGCAGTACTGCCAGTCGAACTGGGAGACTATCCATCCGCCCCCCAGCAGACCAATCGAGACGCCTATGGAGAACATGGCGCTGACGATGCCGATGGACATGGGGACCATCTCCTTGGGGAAGGTGTCCCGGATTATGCCGTAGAATATAGGGAACACCGTCAGTCCGATGCCCTGCATGGCGCGGAAGGCGATGAGACAGATGAAATTGCTATAGGTAAGAGCGCATCCGATCAGTCCAACGGTGTATATCACCAAAGTAACGATGAGCATCCTTCTCTTACCGTATATGTCCGCTAATTTTCCTACGATGGGGTTCAGGACCGCACCGACGAGAAGATAGACGGAGAGGATCCATGAGATCCATCCCGCGTAATCAGGGAAGCCTACAGATATGTGCTGCAGTGCCGGGACCAGCATGATGTCTATGAACATGATCATCAATGCCACGAATGCCATCAGGATCAGGGTGGTCCTGCAGCCTCTCATCTCTTTGCTTTTGAAATCCATAGGGACGTCACCGATATGATTGACCAGTCAACATTCGGACATATAATAATCATTGCAGACTCGGCTTCGTACAAAACGTTCAGAGGATTGCCATTCAATGAACTTAGCCGTCTGTCATTATAATCTATGACCCTTATCCCCGCTCCGTGTCCTTCAGATACGGCGCATTGAGAGACTCCATTGTAGAATCCATACGAAAAAGCACGGAAGGCAGGGATATCGGCGTTGCCTTCTCCGGCGGACTGGATTCCGGTCTGGCGGCCGCCGTGGCGAAGAAGTACGCTGATTCCGTGAGGCTCTACACCTGCGGCACGGAAGGCTCTCACGACGTCATTATGGCAAAGGACCTCTCGGAGAGACTGGAACTGCCCTGGACGCATGTGAGGATCTCCAAGGACAACACAAGGTCGCTCATAGCCGAGCTGATAGCCGCCGCCGGCGTATCCGATCCCTTCACGATATCGTACGAGCTGCAGCTGTTCTGCGTTTGCAGAACGTCGAAAGAGGATACCATACTCACGGGGCAGGGGGCCGACGAATTCTTCATGGGGTGCGCCAAGTTCGTCGATCAGACCTATGAAGAGTACGAAGCATTGAGGAACTCGAGCGTGGACAGGCTCCTGAACGTCTCCATTCCGTGCGAGAAGGCGATCGCGGCCCATTTCCATCAGGAGCTGATGTACCCGTATCTCGACCCCGCTGTGCTGTCTGAGGTGGAGAGAATAGATCCGGCTGTGCTGAGACCAAAGGACCTGGACTCCCGGAAGTCCGTCCTGAAGGAGATCGCTGCGGATCTGGGATATCCCTCGATAGCTGGAAGGGTGAAGAAGTCCTCTCAGTACGGGTCAAGGACCACGGATGTCATAAGAGCCCTGGCGAAAGAGAAGGGACTGTACTATAATCAGTACATCAAATCCATCTGCGACGAAGTGACGGGTCCTGACGAATAAGCTGCTGACCGGCATTTGGAAAGTGCCAGATATGACATATTATTATGGCATGGGTCGGAGAACACGGAGCAGGAGCCGATCGCTCTTGACTTGTATCTGAAAGATAAACAGATATAGAATAGTTCCAACTAAAGTTAAGAATGCGTCATATCGCTCGTATGGTCCGATAAGGCGCGGATAGTGAAAGAAATGCCGTTAACGATGATTTCTCAGGAACTCACGTCTTGGTCCCTATTGCAGTATGCTTTCGCCGCAGTAGTTCTTTCGTATTTTCCATTCGCCATATATCAAATGTACCTGATGATCATCAGCCTCTTCGGGAACGACATCAGGGAGGCTGAGAAGGACCCGATGTTGGAGAAGCCCAACAACGTGATCGTCGTCATAACAACCAACGGCATGGCCACGGATGTTGTTGAGAAGATAATATCGAATATCAAAGGTTACGAACTGGGTCTTGAGATCTTCGTAATCAAAGAGCACAGGGATAAGTTCTCATACAGTTGCAGGGAGATCACCGTTCCCAAGGATTATGTGTGCCCGAACGGATCCAGGAATAAGATGCGGGCCATGCAGTACGGCAACGAATGGCTCCGCACGGAGGGATACGGCAGGGAGACGTACATCTGCCATCTGGATGACGACAGCATGGTGGACAAGCCGTATCTTGAGTATGTGATCAATCACATGACCGTCGAAGGCGGGCAGGGATGCATAAGGCTAAGGGAGTTCGGAAGGCATCTCTTCTCTTCCCTCTCGGATATCGTCAGAGACGTCAGGCCCGTGCAGTATTCGAACGCAGAGTTGCCGATGGACGTCACATTGTATGTTACCGATTCATGCGTCACGGAAGATGGGATTACCAGAACCGCTATGGTCGGGCCGTCGAAACCTGCGACTTCCGCGGTGGTGGCGGTGATGACCTCATATTCCAGATCACCTTCCGAAAAAAAAAGTACCGGGCTCCGCGCCCTCTGCAGTATCGATTTCCGAAACGGCTAAGAGGGACGAGAACGCCGCCACGAGGGCGATTGCGAACAGGGAAGCTTTAAGGACAGAAGACATGGACATAACTTTAACAACCTCTCCAATCATAACGGTCCGGACGAGATTTCGGCACTTTGTCCAGAACGTCAATTTATATGAAGTGGATATAGATATAAATATTGGACTTTCTAAACTTTGAATAAAAATTGCATGCAGATTCAAATGTCATTCATCCAGAAGATCTTATCTTGGTGGAGATCCCGCCGCGAAAGAAGAGAAACCGAGCGCCGACTCCGGCGTGAGAGAGAAGAACGTCTCCGCGTACAGAAAATTGAAGAGGAGAGGGAAAGGCGCTTCCTCTATCGTCTCGGAAATGATTTTGAGAGCTATGTGGTCTCGATGTTCGATCCGGAGAGATTCGAACTTATACACCGTACCCCAACAAATGATGATACGAATGGAAAATATGTCAAATCGATGAAGTTCCCCGACTTGAGATTCAGAGAAAGATCTTCGGGAATAAGCTTCTGGGTGGAATGCAAATACAGATCCAGGACAGAGGATTTGGGTAACATAACATGGTGCACGGAAGGACAGCTGAAAAACTACAAACGCACATACTACAACACAAAAGACACAGTCTTCATCATGTTGGGCCTCGGAGGTCCTGTCATGTCACCGAATAAAGTTTTTTGTCTGAATCTTGAGAGGATCAATTTCACCAGGCTGTTTTACAGCACATATTGCACCAATCGAGTGAAGGTTGACAGGATTGAATCTTACCAGCAGCTGTTGGAGATATCTGAACTCAAAGGAAAGAAACAGTGAAAGAACCGAGATTTAGATTTTGATAATTGTTTGAACTCGACACTCGAGCGACCGCTAATCGCACTTTATTCTATTACGCGTTCTCCATCGTAACGTTAAGTCAATTCAATACGTCAGACATCTCGTACACGACGCCCTTCTTCTGGGAGGCGACCCACTTCGCGGCCATGACCGCTCCGCCTACGAAGATCTCCCTTGAATGGGCTTGATGGTGCAGCTCTATGCGCTCGGAGTTGCCTATGAACATTACTGTATGATCACCAACGATATCGCCGCCTCTGACCGCGTGTATCCCTATTTCTTTACCGCGCGGGCAGAGACCCTCGCGTCCGAAGACGAGATCCTTCCCGCCCATCTCCTTGCTGATTATCTCCGCTGCGGTCATCGCGGTGCCGCTGGGCGCATCCTTCTTCTGGTTGTGATGTGCTTCGATTATCTCCACGTCGTAATCATTGCCCAGATACCGGGCGGCATCTTTGATGAGCTTGAAGAAGACCCCCACGCCTATGGAATAATTAGAGGATATCACTGCCG
The DNA here is from genome assembly GCA_002502965.1 of Methanomassiliicoccaceae archaeon UBA381. Classification (GTDB taxonomy): domain Archaea; phylum Thermoplasmatota; class Thermoplasmata; order Methanomassiliicoccales; family Methanomethylophilaceae; genus RumEn-M2. The sequence continues at coordinate 188,198 of DAQS01000005.1, read as the reverse complement.
CAACGTTGTTCTTTATGACGGCGTCAGTGATATTCGTCTTTTGCTCTGCCGTGAGTCCCGTTGTACCGATGATGAGGTTAACGCCTGCAGCCGCGGCGACGGGTGCGTTCACAGCGGTCGCCGGAGCTATAGTGAAATCGACGAGGACATCGGTCCTCGTCTCCTTCAGAACGGATGAGAGGTCCTTCGAATCGGATACGGGAACGTTCAGCTTCCCTGCGCCGATGACCTCGCCGACATCCTTACCTATATTCACCAGGTCGAATGCTGCAGACAATGAGACACCGTCAGTAACCAGGAGACGACGTATGATCAGATTGCCCATCTTCCCGCAGGCACCCACCAGTGCCACTCTGACATCGCTCATCAATATGCGCCCCCGCAGAATATCTTTTGGCAAATAGATGGAATGAGTGCGCTGGACAGTTTGGCGATGTGTTCTCCGTTCATGTCAGATCGGAACACAATCTGAAAATGGATATTTAACGAGTGGTGTGAAGCGGCCACGCAGCATGCATAATTATTGTTTTTCTTTAGTACGGGATCGTATCGAATACAGTAACCCGGAGCGTTCTAAATAAGAGCTGAACCATCCCTTCATCATGGCAACGGCGAAGATAAAGTTCGATCCCTCCCTGATCGAGGAGATAGACTGTGAGGCAAAGGTCATAAGATTCAGGAAGGGGGGATGGCTGCGCCGCATCACCGGTTCCAGATTGGGGACCATACTGCAATGCAACGATTTCGACACGCCCTTCTCCGCCGCCCTCGCCATGGCGGGGATATACAGCAAATATGAGACGAACAAGTATCTCGAAGCCGGGTCGATCATAGAGCCGAAGATCAGGAACTACCTGCGCACCGACGGGAAAAACAGATTATCCGAGGCCCTCGGCGGGATCCCTGTCGCAGGTATCGAGGAACCGGTCGACAAGTTCTCGTGCAATTTCGAGCACTTCCCCCGGGGCGGCAGATTCGGCGGCATGGTGGACGGTTACGTGATAGCCGAAAGGAAGCGCTACGCGGTGCTGGAAGTGAAGACCGCAGGCAATCGCCGATCATGGACCGATGATGACGGCGCTATCTCGAAGGTCCCTGGATCCTATGTTATGCAGGCTTCCCTTTATGCGGAGCTCAGCGGCATCGACACCGTAGTGTTCGCCGTCGGATTCCTTGAGGAGAAAGATTACGAGGAACCGTCCACCTGGATCCCGTCAGAGGACAACTGCTTCATACTTCCGGTCAGGAAGCCGCCGGAGATCTCATCGTGGATGGATGCCGCGTCAGAATGGTATGACGAGCACCTCGTTAACGGAGTCACCCCTCAGTGGACTGACGCAGATGCTGAGATCGTGGAATACATACTCGGCGCCGTAAATCAGCGGCGATAATATTTTTACGGATACGCGCATTGGTGCGCCATGCCCTTCCCGGTAGCCGGAAAATTGGTATCCCACACCGGGCCCGGACTGGCGATACAGGAGTCCTTGTACGGATTCATAATGGCGATGATATTCGTCAATGCCGCCCAGGCAGGCATCCTCACATTCGCGTCGAATATCCGGCTGGCGATCGTCATATTCTCGATGAATTTCACATGGGGCGTGATCGATGCCCTCGTGATCATACTTGTCGGAAGCCTGGAGAGGAAGAGGGATCTGCTGATACTCGAACGCAGCAGGGAGAACAACGATTCCAAGTACAGGGCGATGGTCAAGGACGATCTGTCCGGAACGATAGTCGATGCGGTCAGGGAAGAGGACGAATGCAGGATAATACAGCAGATCCTCGCATCGGAAGTGGAATCTAACGAAGAGCTTGCAAAGGACCGTAAGGACCTGTACATGGCAGGCGTGTCAAGCTTCGTGATAACGGTGCTCGCCGCCGTTCCGGTGCTGATACCGATACTTCTCATACCCGACCTGCGTACGGCGCTCTTCACCGCATCTGCTTTAGGTGCTACAGCACTTTTCTTCGTCGGGTACGGCATGAGCAGGCACATAGGCGCCAACAGATGGGGCATGGCCCTGATGTTCATGACCATCGGATGGACCGTCACTGTGATGGCCACATTCATGGGCGGATGATCATCTCTTCTTGAACCGGACCACGCCGTTCCCCCTTATGACGCGGCCCTGTCTGACGGCAAGTTCCAGGCCCTCGGCCATAACGGAGCTTATCCTTGCACCCGTTCGGGGGAATCCGAGCTCCTTCGCGGCCGCTTTGAGAACGTTGCCCTCGTCGGCTGCTATGCTGCTCTCTGCTACCGCTACGACGGCGTTCGCAACTTCCTCTGTAGGGATCTCGTCGATGCCCCTGCGCTCCGAAACGGAGCCGGGCGTACGGTATGACCTGTATTCTGAAGGGGACTGCACCCTTGACCAGTAAGTGCGCTCCCTCCCGAATAACGTCGTGTTGGTGCACGATCTTCCCAGCACTTCCAATATGGATTCTCTGCTCTTCGGCGTGAGACGGTTGATGTCGAACGCCTCCCCAATGCGCCTCACCAGTCTTCCTTCGGTGACCGGGGCCTCCTCTGCGAGTATCCCGTAGGCCGCGTTCGCTATGGATACCTCGTTGCCGAGTGCTTCTTCGAAGGATATTATACGGGGAATGATCTCCGCGACGGAGAAGCGCTCCGCCGTATCGGTGCTTGTCGTCTCCACATACTGCGGCTCGTAATCCGTCACGGTAACGGATTCCCGCATTCTGCCGCACCTTATGTCGTCCAATGCGCGCAGAAGGCGGTCCGCTGTTCCCTCGGGGTTGTAGAACCATTCGACGGACCATACCCTCTCGATGTTCCATCCCAAGTTCCTCAGGACGTCGGCCCTGGCGAATTCCCTGTCCCTGGTGTTCTTGGAAGCTACATAGCTGTCGCCGTCGGTCATTATCCCCATTATGTAGCGGTCCTGTCTCACCGGATCTATCACCGCCACGTCTATCCTGAACTTAGAGTTCCCGATGCCGAAGTGGGTCTTGTATCCGTTCTCGTTCAATGCTTTAGCGATACTGCCTGCAAGGGCGGACATCTCCGGATTTTGCTCTGTGCCTCTGAAACGGCCACTGTTCTCCGCATATTCCAGGAAGCCCTTCATCTGCCTCACGCCGTCCGGCGTGGTGGCCTCCACTTTTATCATATCCGATCTCATTGACGAGAACACGACCATTTCTTGTCTGGCTCTCGAAACGGCAACGTTAAGCCTGCGTCCCCCTCCCGGTTTGTTTATCGGTCCGAAATTGGATGACACCTTTCCTCTTGAGTCGGGGCCGTAGCCCACAGAGAACAGGATGACATCCCTCTCGTCGCCCTGGACATTCTCCAGGTTCTTGACGAACACAGGCTCGTTCCCTTCCGTCGCCGCCCTGTACAATACGTCGTCATCCTTTATCGCCGACCAAAGAAGATCGTCGATCATCTCCTGCTGGCTCTTGTTGAATGCGACGACGCCTATGCTCTGCCCTCTGTGCTCCGGGTCCCTGAGCCTGCGGACGATCTCCTCCGTTACGGCCTTCGCCTCGATCTCGTTGGTCCTGGTGCCCCCTCTGCCGTAGACGCCGTCCACCTGCCTCAGGGATACCTTGGTCGCCATATCATCAGGGGACGGGAAGGTGAGCATCCTGTTGCCGTAGTACGTCCTGTTGCTGAAGGCGATCAGGCTCTCGTGCCTGCTGCGGTAGTGCCACTCCAGATGTGTGCTGGGCATCGGCAGTGCTAGACAGTCCTCCAGGAAGCTCTCCATGTCCTCGGCGTTCTCGTCCCCGTCCTCTATGCGCGCTTCGAAGAACGTGGTCGGGGGAAGCTGCTTCGGGTCCCCAGCGACCACCGCGCTGTCACCTCTGGCGAGGGCGCTGATGGCCTTGTGCGTCGGTATCTGGGACGCCTCGTCGAATATGACCATGTCGAATCCGAACCTGCCCGGCTCCAGATACTGGGCCACAGACAGGGGGCTCATGAGCATGCACGGGCATATCCTCTGCAGCAGGTTAGGTATCTCCCCGAACAGGGTGCGCAGGGACTTCCTTGTCCTTTGAGCTGTCAGCGCCCTATAGAGTATGTTCGTCTCCGACCCTTCCGCCGACGTATCGAGCTTGGACGGCACGTTCTCCTGAAGGCGCAGCTTCAGGACCTCCCGGTTGATGCTGCCCCATTCCGAATCCATCCTTTTGAAATCGGATACGAACAGCTCGAAGTTGTCCCCGTTGAACGTCCTGAGGTCGTCGGAATCGGCTATGCCCCTTCTCGCTATCGACCTGTAGAGGGATCTTGCGAAGGAATCCTCCAGCTTCACGCCTCCGTTCCTCTCCGCTGCCTCTATCACCGAGAACAGTCCCTGCTTCCCCGCCTCCGTGCACGAGCTCTTCCACCGCGTCCAATCGGGAAGCCTTCCTATGGACGAGAGCATAGCATCGCAGAACCTCAGGCAATCCTCCGGTGCGCTGAGCTCCGATTCCAGGGAGAGGAGTTCCCTGGCCCTCGCTCTGTTCTCCTTGTAATCCCTGCCGACCTCCGCAAGTTCCCTGGACAGGCCTTCCGCGTCTTTGAGCTTGGCGAAGAGCTCCGCAACCTTCCCCGGGTCGCCGCCGTAGCGCTCTATGACGGGGATGTGCCTGTCGGCGAATCTGCCGTACTCCCTGATGCGCTTCGTCTGCTCCTTGAGAATCTTCGCCCCGTCCCCGGATATGCGGCCTTCGGCCACCTGTCTGAGGAGGCGTGTCTTCTCTATCGCCGTATCCACGCTCCTCAGGGCCCGGGGGACCTTCCTGAACCTTGTCCGGGGGTTGATGAGCATGGGCAGTATCGATTCCATGAATTGCTTTTTGGCTCTGGAACGCCGTAGCAGCGGCGCATTCTTCGCTGCATTCCACCTGGAACCGATATCGTTCTCTTTGTTGAATTCGATCATGTACGGCTTCCAGTAGATCTTGGATGCCGCGAAGCCTGCCGCGGCCTCGTCCGATATGTCTCTTATGAAGAGCAGGTCCTCCATCCTGCGGTCCACGGCCGACAGGTCGCCGGAGTAGCCTGAGGCGACGATGGCGTTCCTAGCCGTATCGATGCGCATAACGGACTCAGTGATCATCTCACTGAAACGGAAGGCGCTCTCGGCGGCCATGCGGGTCATCTCCTTCATGAGGGAGTCCGACCTCTCGACGGCCTCGGCCAGCTCCGAGGCTATCCACGGTATGTCCCTGATGCGGCCGTTCATTATCATCCCCGCGTCCGCGGAACGCATATCCTCCATCAGGGCGATTAGACCTTCCGCGTCCCGTATATCGATGGGTATCCCCAAGGATTCGGCCTCGGAGTTCATGGCTATAAGGCTCCTGCTGTTGTTCGCAAGCCTTCTCAATACCGTCCCTGCCTCGGATGTCAGGGAAAGGGACGTATCCGTGCACCCGATCAAAGAGAAAGGATATGCGGGGCATCCTGCCAGGTTCCTCCTGCTGCGTTCCATGCGCCCCACGGTCGCCATCCATTTCTTGAGGTCCTCGGGCCCCGCCTCGAACAGCAGGCTCGGGTCCAGCTCTATATCGTACAGAGAGACGTCCCGGTATGATTCGTATCTCTCTATCGCTTCCGCTATGCTCAGGCCAGAGGGCTGCTTGGCATACAGCGCTGCGACATAGCGGTCCAGCTCCTCCCGGGCGCTCTCCATCTGCGCCGTCTTGGCCGCCTGTTCCTCCGGGTCCACGGTCCTTCTGCGCTCAAGGGCCCTGCTGAGCTGATCGAGGACCCTCCTCTTCTCCGTCTTATTGGAATGCATCTCCAGGCAGTGGTTGTCTATTCCTATCTCTTGCAAGCGCCTTTGGACCACCTCCAGGGCTGCCATCTTCTCGGCGACGAACAGCACGGTCTTCCCGTCGTGCAAAGCGTTGGATATTATGTTGGTGATCGTCTGGGACTTCCCCGTCCCCGGCGGCCCGTGGAGCACGAAGGACTGCCCGTCCCCGGATGCCCTGACGGCCCTTACCTGAGAAGCGTCCGCCGGGACCGTAAGGCACAGACCGGACGGGTCTGCGCTGTCATCTATCTCCCTGGCATCCCAGGACAGCCTGGAGCGTACGAGGCTGTTGACGATCTTATTATCGCAGATCGCATCGCCCATCGCCCTGAGGTCATTCCACATCACGAACTGGTCAAAGGAGAATATCCCTATGGAGACGGAGTCCACCACGTCCCATCCCTGCCTTCCCCTAACGGATTCTCTGACGGAGCGCATGATGCGCTTCATATCAGGCACCTCGTCGGACACCATATCGTAAACGCGGTCGATGTCCATGCCGTGCTCCGTTCTGAGCTTCTCCCCTATGGTGACGTTGAAGACGACGTCCTCGTCCCTTCTGCTCAGGAAGTATCCTTTCGATACCTTCCTGTCAATGGAAACGGGGATCAGCACCAGGGGCGCATAATGTGTAGTTTCCCCGTCGATCCATTTCAGAGCGCCCGCGGCAAGGAACAGGGAGTTGGCCCCGTCCTCCTCCATGGCCTTCTTCGATGTTCTGTAAAGGAATGTGATCGCCCTCTCCAGCTCCTTATCCGTAACTGGCGCGATGATCTCCCCTCTGCCCAGGGACTCCCTGACCGCACCGGCGGCGTTCTCCGTGTATCTGGAGGATTCGAAGGGCATCCTCTCGAAGAGGTCCTCTCCGCTCCATCCCCCCGGTTTCCCGCGGAAGGTCATCTCCCCGTTCCCGATCTTGCTCAAAAATGCCGCGGTATCGTCGAGCATCAGAGGCAGCACCCTCTGGGTCCTCCTCAGGCTGATGAGATTGTTCTTTACCGATATATCAAGCAGCTTCCTCTCCCACTGCTCCCTTTTGCTGTACGTTCTGCAGATACTCTGCTCCTCAAGCAGGAATGTATGATCGTCCGCCTCCCATCTTCCGCCGATGAAGACCCTGGGAGGCATTGGCCCCACGGTCTCTCTGGACCTCATGACGTCCACCGCATAACGGAACTCCTTTGGCACCTCCGCGGTCAACCCCGTCAAGCATTCGGTGCCATAGAGTGAGAATGGATCGAAAAGCATGACCGCCCCCTTTTCTACGGCAGCTGTGATGACCTGTTCGTCATATACGACCGCATCCGGGAATCTGTCCTCTGTGACCCAGACACCCAAATGTGTCCCTCCTTCAGTGAAGATGGGCACGGGATCGAGACCTGCGGACTCCAGTGCGGATGCGAACAGCGTCATCATCTCGACCGGTGTGGCCTCTCCTTCGGTTTCGATCTCGGCGGCGGTCCTGATTCTCTGCCCTCCGTTCTGCCGGTCCCCTTCCGGCTCTGTCGGCCTTATCTCCCGGTCACGTATCGCCGTGTGGATCGCCGATATGACATCTTTGTTACGCTCCTCTTCCCCGTATCCGTAGGAAATGCCTTTTCCTCCATTTTCGCGGAGCCTGCCGGAAGCTTCGGAGAGGATCCCGCACACAGTGCTGCTGTCTGGGTCGATGAATGCGGATATCAACACCGCATTATCGTGGCCAGGCCACATATTGTAGGGGAGAACGGTGACCGGATGGTCCCGGGTCGAGACCTTGATGCCGTCCGCATATGTCTCCACCCTTACGAAGCCCTCTGATTCCTCTGTGATATTGGCAAGAAGATCCTCGTTCAGGGAAACGGCATCATTGTCGGCATCGACGACCTCCCCCGGTCTGACGTTCGTGAATATATACTCGGTATCCCGGAGGAACGGCGGCTCCGATCTGACCGTTATCTTGAGCTCCTCTATTACCGCGCTGCCCGGATTCCTTGCGGATATGGAATTGACTATCCTTGCGGAGCTGCGGCACATTGCGTAACCTACGCTCGCGTTGATATCCGCGTTTGCCTCTATGACGCTGATGCTATTCCCCCCTGACCTCTTTTGGACCCGGACTCCATCCCGAGAGCCCCTTCGCGGGTCCGTGCAGCATCCCATTCGCTACATGATTCGTTATGCATTTTTCGTATATTACCATAGCGGGCTCTTTCGGGAAGGCTTAGAACCCATGTGCCAAGGCCAGTATTCCTGAGCTCGCCTATCGATGTGCCAGATGCCTGAAGCTCTCTGCTGTGCGGAAAAACCTTAAAGGAGGTTTGCCCATGAACGGCAGTGCGCTACGAGAAGACCGAAAAGGCCGCGTTCCTCGGGCGTCCTATCAGATTCATGACCGTGGTCTCCCTCGATGGAAGAGGGATAGTCTGCCATGTGAAGAACAGCGGCTGGTGCAGGGGACTCCTGAACCTGTGATCTCTCCGTTGTCTACGCAACATTATGTCTCTCGTTATAATCATACATATAAGTATTCAGAATTTATTGGATATATCCAAGAAATTCTGAATGCGAACAAGGCGGTCGAATGAGATACAGAAGGGTAATCACGGGGACATTTGTGGACAGACCCAACAGGTTCATAGCCAACGTGAAAATCGCTGGAGAGGATGGTTCTGAGCGTGTCTTCAGGTGTCATGTGAAGAACACTGGCAGATGCAAAGAGCTACTGATTCAGGGCGCGACAGTCATACTCAGCGAGGCTTTGCCCGGAAAAAGGGCGACAAGATTCGACGTCATCGCCGTCTATAAAGGAGACAGGCTGATAAACATGGACAGTCAGGTCCTGAACGGTGTTCTCGCCGAGGCCTTGCCCCATCTGGGTCTTTTCGATGGGATCTCTTCTCTGAGAGCAGAGACGACATACGGAGATTCAAGGTTCGATTTCTGTGTGGAGCACGAGGGCGGAAAGGCTTACGTGGAAGTGAAAGGCGTAACTTTGGAAAAGGACGGGATCGTATTCTTCCCGGACGCTCCGACGGAAAGGGGGATCAAGCATGTCAGGGGGCTTGCGGACTGCATAGATGACGGATACGGAGCGTATCTGATCTTCGTGATCCAGATGTCCGACGTTGACTATCTGTCTGCGGAAGGCTCCCTGCATCCGGGATTCTGGGATGCGGTGGAGCAAGCCGAAGCAAGGGGCGTGAAGGTCCTGGCTTACGACTGCCTCGTGGAAGAGGACAGCATCACACTTCGCAGACCCGTCCGCATTCAGCTTCGTTGATGGCTTTCCTTATGCTCATCTGGGTCTGTTCCGGGGAGCCCGTTGTGTTGACAAGGAACACTGTGCATTTCCCGAAGAATTCCCTGAAGAAATCGGTCCTTATCCTGAGCTTCCTCTCGTCCCTGACCATCTGATGGGGATTGCAGAAATCGTTGCTGACTATGTACTCCAGGGCCTCGTCCAGGTCCAATTTTCTGACTATGCGCTCATCTTCTCTGTCCCTCTTCAATAGTATCACATGCCTCATTGACGTTGTGGCCGTGACGGAATCTATCCCTGTTACCCACCGGATGTTGGCTATTCCCCTGCCCTTGTTGTCGAACTTGGTCGTGCTGACCAGGGGCTTGAACTCCGGCCATACGTCCCCTATGTCCGCGTCTATGTAGCAGTTCTTCTCCGATCCGGTAACGAAAGGTCTCCCGGAGGTTAGCCTGACGAAGTACCAGTCGTCCGTTATCAGGCGGGAATCGCCGGTACGGAGAAGGCCCCACGACTGGGTTGTCTTCCCTGTCTTCGAAGGCGCTATGAGCGTGACGCCGACGCCGTCCAGGTCTATGGCCGCCCCGTGGACGCTGTGTATGGAGTGGGAATCCTCCAGGAGATCCGCGGCTACGGCAAGGGCTATGCTCTTTATCCAGCCGTAGTAATCGAAGTTGATCAGGAAAACAGTGAATGTCGACCTGTCGTAGAGGACCTCCATCCCTCTGTCCTCCTCCTTCACAGAGATTATGCGGGCATGGGACTTCACGCTGGTGCTCATGGCGTAGAAGTTGTCCACCCACATATCCATGACCTGGTGCTCTTCAGTGTAAAGCTTCACGCATATTCCCGATATATCGGCCTTCCCTGAATGGAATTTGCGGCTCTCGTACTTCCGCCGCAGTATGGCCGTATCCTCGGGCCCTATCTCCTTCACCAAATAACCCATGCATCCCTGATGGCCTAGGCTGCTTAAATCCGCTGTGCCTAGTTCTCGTCTGCCAAGGCCTCATCGCGCGTAACCGTACCCTTTTCGGTATCGAACTCGACCAGATTGTAGAACATATTCTCGCGGCCCCATTTGGCCAGGGCCTCCAGCACCGGTGCCAGGGACATGCCCTTCTCGGTTATGGAGTACTCGACTCTGGGAGGGACCTCCAGGTATGCTCTCCTCTCCACGATCCCGTCCTTCTCCATTTCCTTCAGCTGCTTCGTCAGCATCCTCGGGGAGACGCCTTCAATGGCTTTCACAAGCTGATTGAATCTTTTCGGGCCCCATTTGGCCAGAACGCACAGTATGGTGCTCTTCCATCTGCCCTCTAGGACGGACATGGCCGCATCAACCGCGCAGTCCATCCTGGGCATTTCCCGGCGGGATTGCATGGGTAACGCACATGCTTGTAACTATAATAATGTAACTAAGAAGAGATAAATATAGCTACTAACATAATGTTACTCGGTATAAAATGACCACTACATTAGTCATTCTGGGCTCCCCCCGCAAAGGGGCGAATTCCGAGACCATCGCCATGGCCATGGCCGAGGAATCAAAGAAGAAAGGCAACACGATCAAGACCTACAGACTGAACGATCTGAAGAACGCGAGGGGCTGTCAGGGCTGCAACGCATGCAAGAAGAAAGGATTCTGCATAACAAAGGACGACCACGCTCAGATACTGGATGATGTGAGAGGCGCGGATTCCATAATAATCGCCAGCCCCACTTACTACGGAGAGGTCTCCGGCCAGCTCAGACTGTTCATGGACAGGCTGTACTGCTTCCTTGACGGCAGCATGAGATCCACCATGCCTACGGGAAAGAAGCTGGCCATCGCCGTTACCTGCATGTCCGGCCTGGATGGCGCAAAGAGCGTAGCAGACTGGATAGAGAAGATATGGTCGAAGTACTACGGCCTGGAGACTGTCGGGAGGATAGTCCGCGGGAACAGCGGTGCACCGACGGACGCATCAGGCGATGCGGAAGTCATGGATCAGGCCAAAACGATAGGCGCGAAGCTCTGAAGCAAAACATATTCTATTCATATCGCATCCGTCGCACGAAGGACATGACGGGTGCGATTTTTTACGCCACGAAGTCTGGCGCCACAGAGGGCGTCGCGAAATACATTGCAAGGAATATTGGCGCGGAGACCATCAACCTTGACAAGGATCCGAATGCGGACCTGTCAAAATACGACAGGGTGATACTCGGCAGCGGGGTCTATCTGCACAAAGTGCCCAAGACCGTATCCGACTTCGCTACCAAATACGCAGACCTTATGCCTAAAGTGAGTCTGTACTTGGTTTGCGCCTTCAAGGACGAAGAGGGCGACGAGCAGCTCCAGAGGATATCGAGTGAATTGGGTGTCGGATACGGCGTGTACTTCAATAACCCCCGCAGAATGATGGGGATGGAAGGATCTAAGCTGGAGCTCTTCATCGAGCATCTGAACAACGGCAAGTGATGGGTTCCCCGCGTTCGGTTTGTATAAACAGAAATGCTTTAGGCGTATGACTCTCATCCGTCATCTGATAAATATGGCAGACGCGGTCTTCTATTTCACAAAAATGGGTTCGACAGGTAAAGTAGCCAAATACATAGCCGAGAGAATCGGTGCGGAGGCCGTTGATCTTAGCAAAGAACCGAATGCGGATCCGTCGAAATACGACAGGGTTATACTCGGCAGCGGAGTCTATGGCGGCAGCCCTTCTAAGACGATCAGGGAATTCGCGGAGAAGCACAGGGATTCGATGCCCAAAATCAGTCTGTACCTGGTCTGCGCCTTCAAGGATAAGAAGGCGGAGGACCAGTTGGAGAAGATCTCCAATGAGCTCGGGGTCGCCGACAGCATATACCTCAACAAGCCCCGCAAGATGTTCGGCGTAGAGGGGTCCAAACTGGAATTGTACATAGAGTCCCTGAAGAAGAGCTGATGTTCCGTCTGCTTCTGGCGGCGGCATATATCCTCTTCAATGTACTTGCGGCCGTGGCATTCGCATCCGACAGGCGGAGGGTGATATGCGGTGAGCCTAAAACCCCGCGGAGGATGCTGCTGACCGCTTCCGTGCTCGGCCCCTTCGGAGCCCGTATCTCGATAAGCAGTACCGGATGTGCGATCGGCAGGAACTGGTTCATACTGATCTATCTCGCAATGGCGGTTCACACATCATTGGCGATCTGGGTCTTTTTCTATCTCTGAGACCCGTACAGTTTGGTGACGTCCAGCTCGATGCCGGGACGACCCAAGAGAACAACGCGGCTGTCCTCTTTCTCCCTCAGGACCTCCATCCCGAGAACGGAGCCTATCTCATCCGAGAACTCCCGTATCTCCTTGAAGGATGGCATGCAGTCCATCGAAAGGCGCTGTCTCGAGCCCCCCACGAAAACGTATCCCTTCGGCTCTATGAGGTCGGGATCTGCGATCCTGTCCAGCTCCGCGTACTTCTCGAGGTTGTGCATATTCCACCCTTTCACAAGGGTGTGACGCACCACCGTCCTGGTATCCAATGACGGGAGCAACTCCAAGGTCCTCATTATGCGTTCCCACCCGTCATCTATCTTCGGAATGCAGACCTTCCTATAGGTGTCCCTGTCCGGAGCGGCCACAGTGACGTAGAGCTGTCTGGGAAGAGTGTCCAGCGCCTCTATCTGCTCGGGGTAGGTCCCGTTCGTCACCAGGAACGTCATCATCCCCCTGGAGTGGCATTCCTTCAGGAAATCCGACAGATGCGGGTATGTGATGGGCTCTCCGGCCAGGGATATCGCCACCTGGTTGGGTAGCCGTGCCTCCTCGTACATCTCCCTGTTGCATCTGTCGTCGCCCTTGAACCCGGTTATCAGCTTACGCTGCTTCTCTATGAGCGCGTCAAGCATCTCCTTCGGTTCGGCCCATTCCTTTACCTCGAAATCCTTGCCCTGGACCCTCCAGCAGAAAACGCACTGATGGGAGCACTCGTTTATGGCCGGGGTCATCTGGAGGCAGCGGTGGCTCTTTATGCCGTAGAAATCCTGCTTGTAGCAAGTCCTCCCGTGGATCAGGGATTCCTTCAGCCAGTGGCACATCTTCACCGCGGAGTGGTCTCGGTATATCCTGTACTGCTGCTTCTCCAGCAGCGCCCTGTAATCCTTATCCATACAATAACCTCAGAATTGGAACAAGCTCTTCTGGCCTGCTGCCGGCTTGGGCTTCTCCGCCTTCTTCTCCTCTGCCGTCTCCCGGGAGGCTTTCACGGGCGCCTTGGGCGGTTCCGCATCCTTCTTCGCCAGCTTCACCATTGGGGAGTCCACGCCGGTATCCAGCAGGAAGGCGAGCTCCTCTTCTTCAAGGCCGACGTCCCTAAGCATCGAGGCCCTGAGCCCCGGATCGTTCTTCAGTGTGACTCTCAGAGAAGGCAATACATCCGAGGCTATGCGGGCCTTTGAGGTGTGAAGATATCCCCCCAGCTTCCCCGAGATGGAGTCTTTCATGTTCCTCACGCTCTTGCTCCTGGACATCTTCATCAGATACGTGGGGAATCTGAATCTGGCTCTGTTGGTCGGGCTGGTGCGCCTGGCATCGGATATGCCTGCGGTCATCATGTCCATGGCATAGGACCAGAACCCGTAGTACTGGCGCCTGTGGACCCTTCCGAGATAGATGTCCGCCCTGGAAAGCCTCTCGCATCCCCTTATCAGGTCCCCTGTATCGGTGTACTCGTAGGGCAGGTTCTCCTCCACCCACAGCAGGGTGAAGCCGGGCTCCTCCTCGATATCGAAGGATGCCTTCCTCGCGGCAACGGGATCGCCCTTCCTGAAGACGGCGTACATCAGATCGTACATGTCCTTCCTCGCCGTCCGCTCGGACAGATTCCCCACATCGTTGACGTTAAGTACGCTCTTTCCGGCGGCCACCGACTGCAGGTCCCTGACGGCAGCCCTCATATCTCCGCCCGCATTCTCCGCTATGGATCTCAGAACAAGGTCGTCGGTCTTCACTCCCTCGCTTTCGGCTATAGCTCTGAGGGTCTTCGCCATGGTGGATGCGGATGGCTTCTGGAACTTGATCTGCAGCGTATCATTCTTCACTGCGGAGGATTTCTTGCTCAGATCATAGAAATCGTTGACTATGAGCAACACCGGCTGCTTCGTCTCCTTTATGAGTTCCGATATCGCGGGTATCCCCCCCCTGTCGGCATTGCCGAACAGATTGTCCGCCTCATCGAGGACTATGAGCTTCATGCCGCCTGTCTTCGTATCCAAATAATCCCCGGCATCGCTGAACGTGTTGGAGAGGGATCCCTTCAGTGCTACGGAGCGTATAGCCCCGCCTGTGCGCTGGTCGGAGGCGTTCATCTCCACCAGCCCCCAGCCCATTTCCGATGCGAGGGCCAGGGCAAGAGTGGTCTTGCCGACGCCCGGAGGGCCCATCAGAACGGCGGCCTTCTTCTTCGGGGCTCCGCTGCTCCAATCCTTGGCCCATTCCAGCAGATCGGAGGCCGCCTTCGGATTGCCGACAACTCCTTTGACCGTCTTCGGCCTGTACTTCTCGGTCCAATCCTCCGTCATTCTCTCATCATCGTCCGATGCGCATTAAACCTTTTCCCGAAGCCTTCTGGAGATCAGCAGATCCAGGAACTGGACCGCATATATCGCCACGGAGGCAACGTCCAGCCACTTCAGATACAGGGGATTCTCGATGTATATCCCGGTCAGATAAAGAAGCATCATGCTGCTGAAGGCAAAGGACAGGCCCTTGACCCACCTTCCCAGGAATATGTGCCCCAATCCGAATATTCCGAACATGCCGGGGACCGCTGCCAATATCAGTGCTATGAAGTATAGTCTGTCCTCCGTTGCATTGTATGCGGTTCCTGACCGGGCGCAGTTGACGCAGTACGTAGACCCTTCCGCAAGAGCATGTCCGCACCTCTCGCAAACAGGATACGCATATCCGTCCGCCCTCAGGGCACCGCACCGTGTGCAGAATTCAATGTCACCGTGCTCCACGCGGCCGCATTCTGAGCATTTCCACGGCATCGGATCACCCCGTCAGCATCATCCTGTAGATCCCTCCCGACACTGATACTTCGATATCCTCGTCGAAAAGACGGGAGAGGTTCTCGGAGGTGAGCACCCGGTTCTTCGGGCCGTCGGCCATCTTCCTCCCTTCCCTGAGCATTATCACCCGTTCCACTCCAAGAGGGATATCCTCCAGTTCGTGGGTTATCATCATCACGTTTATCCCTGACGGGATCATTATATCGAACATCCTTCTGAAGCGGTCCTTCATGACAACGTCCAATCCCGTCATCGGCTCGTCGAGGACCAGCATCCTGGGCCGGGGGGCCAGCGCCCTGGCGATCAGGGCCCTCCGCATCTCTCCCAGGGATACGACTCCCACCAGCGCATCGAGCATATTCTCCAGGCCCATGGTCCTTGCCGCATCCAGCACACCGGATGCCATGGATTCCGTGACCTTGTGGTTCCTGAAGACCCCCATGCTGCCGAAATAGCCGGAGAGCATCACCTCATAGAGGGGCGTATCCGCAGGGAACCTGCTCTGGAGATCCATGGAAACTATGCCCATGCTCTTCCTGAGATCCTCCAGATTCCAGTTCTCCATTCCGAATATGCGCATTACTGCAGGATCCTCCTCCTCATAGTAAGGAAGCACCTCCCCTCTGATGAGCTTGATCAGGGTCGTTTTCCCGGAGCCGTTCGGCCCTATGACGGCCACGTTCTCATCCGTACCGATCTCCAGATCGATCGAATCGAGTATCGTCCTGCCGTCCTTCACGACGGAAACATTGCGCATCTCCAGGGCCTTCAGCGTATTCACCGTATCGCGCCCATCGCTCTAATGTCTATTAGGTCTTGCGCTTCGCGATGAAACATGGTAGAATCTATTTATCAGCAACATCGATTCCGGGTTATGCCTATAATTCTGGCGTATGACGGCAGGTCCGCAGCGCGGAGAGCCCTGGATTTCGCGATAAACTACGCCGAGATGTCCGGATTGCCTCTTTACATCTATTCGTCCATCGTTTCCCGAGACGTTATAGAGCGTGAGGACGAGTTCGCCGAAGTGAAGAACTATGTGGGAGAAGCGGAGGCAAAGGCCCGGGAGGCGGGCATCGAGGTTCATTCCGTCATAGAACCGGGGCCGGCGGCCGAGAATATCCTGGCCGCGGCCTCCAGATTCGGATGCGACATCATCGTTGTAGGCAGATCCGATAAGACGATCATAGACCGGGCCGTACTGGGAAGCGTGTCACAGCATATTGTGAACCACGCCAAATGCAACGTCGTGATCGTTCACTGACCTCTGCCGAAGGCCTTCAATAAAGCCAGTATGACCCTCTCGGGAGGCGGGGGGCATCCGGGTATGAAGAGATCCACATCCAATGTATCGCCGATCCCTTTCCCGCGGACGTCCCCTTCTACGAATATCCCGCCCGATATGGCACATGTTCCCATGGCTACAAGCGCCTTCGGGGAAGGTGTTGCCTCTAAGGTCTCCAAAGCCGCCCTTTGCATGTTGTTCGTCATCGGACCTGTGACAAGCAGCACATCCGCATGCCTGGGAGATGCGACTATCTTGAGACCGAACCTCCCCATATCATAATAAGGGTTGGACATGCAGTTCACCTCGACCTCGCAGGCATTGCAGGAGCCTGTATCCAGCTCCCTTATGGCCATTGACGGGCCCAGTGCTCTTATTTTATCCTGATCCACGATGCCCTCAGACTCCTTGGGAGGCTTCGATACGCTGAATATCAGATCCTCGCGTCTGAGCGCATACAGCGGTGCAGGCACTTTCATTATAGATGATCTGGGACATGAATCCGCGCAATCCATGCAGAATATGCATTTCCCCAGATCGATGGTCCATCCGTCCGATAAGGATATGGCACGGGTGGGACAGACATCGGCACATCCGCCGCAGCTGTCGCAATCCCCGTTTATGAAGGGCATCATCAGAGGGCGGGACCTCATCTGCTCCAAGGACTCGGCGGGCCGCTTCGACGACACAAGATTAGCCAGACTCTTCCTTATCATATCATCACCTCAAACATCGTTCCCGCTGTAAGACAACCCGAAGCTCTTGTTTATCAGCGGGAAGTCCGGGACTATATTGTTCATCACCGCAGCCTCCAAGGACGGCCAGTTGACGAAGGAGGGGTCTCTGATGTTGTACCTCCATATCTCCCCATCCCTTATGTCTGCGCTGTGGACCAGCTCTCCCCGCGGGGATTCCACTATCCCGCAGGAAAGGCCGTCCGGCGTTTCGAAATCAGTTCTAATCTCCCCTTCCCCCATACCGGATATGCACTGAAGTATGAGGCTTACGGACTCGGCTATCTCATCCACCCTGACGGCGCCCCTGGACATCACGTCACCGTTCTTCCTGTGCACCAGATTGAAGGACAGGGCTCCGTATGCATCATAAGGCATTTCCGCCCTGACATCCGATATTGCCCCGCTGGCCCTTGCTATCACTCCCACGGTCCCGTATCTGAGGGCGTTCTCTGTGCTCAATATGCCAGTGGTCTCAAGGCGGTCCACCTCGGAAGGGGTCCTCCTGATGTAATTGTCAAGCTTCTTAGCCCCAAAGCCCACCCGCATTACAGCGCTCTCGAGCTCCGACAGGTCCTCACCGGACAGATCTTTCCTGACCCCTCCCGGGACTATGTTGCCCATCAGAAGCCTGTTGCCGAATATCTTCCGATTCGCCCTCAGGAATTCCTCGCGGACCTCAGACCCGTATGATGCCGCCACAGAGAGGGCGGAATCGGTGCACAATCCCGCGATAACGTCCAGATGGTTGTGTATCCTTTCCATCTCAGAGAGTATTACTCTTATGCGGCACGCCCTCTCGGGTATCTTCGCATTACCCTCCATGATGTGGGCATAGGCGAGACTGTGAGCTACGGCGTTGTCCCCGGATATCCTCTCCGCCAAATGGATGCGGTTACGGGAAACGGGGCCTTCCATCAGCTTCTCGATGCCTTTGTGGGTGTATCCCAAATGAACGCTCAGATGCAGTATCGGCTCGCCTGCCGCGCTGAACCTGAAGTGCCCCGGTTCGATGACGCCGGCATGCACCGGGCCCACGGGGATCTCGAAGACCCCGGTGCCCCTTATCAGATTGCTGGGTATTGGGATCCTTATCTCATTGACGGTGCTGTAGGGCTCCTTCTGAAGAGGGTGCCCGTCGCCTTTCCTCCAATATATTGCCGGCACCAGATGCCCGTGGCCTTCCGGATGCAGGTCATTCATCTCGTAGATCGCCCTCTCGAACACCGATGCGGCGGGGACCTGGACGGTCACGGCGGGATACGAATCGATGACATCGGAGGTTATCCCCATGATCTCCCCGCCCCTGCGCAGCAGAACATTGAGGGTCGCTCCCGGAGATGACTCGGAAGCGAACATGGATATTATCCTCCATCCTTCGTCGCAATGGGTCTTAACATACTGTGCCAGCAAAGCCGGGTCACAAGACGTGGAATCAGTTACGATCATGGCATTCCTCCCGAAAGTATGGTGACCATATTGTGGAATATGCTTTCCACTGACTCGGGCATGAAGAGCCCGAAGAACACCGCGCCGGCCAACAGGGCGAGGATCGAAAGCGCGCGCGTGATCGACCTGTACTCAGAAACATCTTTACCAGTGCTTCCCGAGAGCATCGGGAATATGCTCTTCGTAAGTCCGGCGAATATGATCACAAGCAGCAGTGCGAGAACACCTGCCAAAGCGTACATTCCAGAGCCTATGGCCGCGAATATTATGATGAGCTCTCCCATGAACAATGGGAAGGGCGGGGCGCCGGCAACGGCTAGGGCACCGGCGGTGGTGGAGAATCCGGTGAATCTCATCTTTCCCGAGACTCCGCGGACCTCAGACATGATCCGGGTACCGTAAGCTTGGGTTATGTTCCCGGAGCAGAAGAACATCAGAGGTTTGCTTATAGAATGTGCCAGTATAAGGAATACGGCACCGAAGAGGGCTGTTGTGGTCCCTATTCCCAAAGCTATGGCGATCAATCCCATATTCTCGACGCTGGAATATGCCAGCATCCTTTTGATATCCTTGGATATCAGTATGAAGGCCGCGGCGACAATAACGGACAGGAGGCCGAAAAGCAGGAGCAATGTCTTGGCGAATCCGGGGTTCACTATCTCTGATACGATATAGAATCTCATTATGCCGTACATGGCGCAGTTGAGCAGCACCCCTGACATCAGGCCGCTGACGGGGCTCGGGGCCTGGCTGTGGGCATCCGGCAGCCAAAAGTGCAAAGGCACTAAACCGACCTTGGTCCCGAGGCCTATTATGAAGAATATCGCTGCGAACTTCATGAAGACGGGATTCAGGTTCGCGGCATTGGCGACCAGGGCAGGCCACTCCAAGGAAGCGTCCCCGGATATCAATCCCGAGGATGCTGTGTAGAGCATGGCTATACCGAAAAGTGCCAGAGTTATGCCTACGGAGCAGAGCATGATGTATTTCCATGCGGCCTCCGTGGCATGCTGATCCTTGTAAAGCCCTACCAGGAATGCGGATATCAGGGTCGTGGCGCCGATCCCTATCCAGGTCAGGGCGGCGGACCTAACGGCGAAGGTGATCAGCATTGCGGATATGAACACCAGCAATGTGAAGTAGAACCGCCTGAGCTCTCTGGAACTGAGCCTTTGCTCCTCCCTTTCCACAGCCAGATAGTCCTTAGAATATAGCACAGCCAACAGGGATATGATCGCTGTTATCATAAGGAAGAACGCGGACAGCTCGTCCACGTACCATATCCATGTATCTACGGTCTCACCTCTGAGGGGGGGCAGACAGCAATAAACGGCCACCGCGGCAGATGCCAGCGCTCCGGTTATTGCTATGCGGAAGAGGTTCCTCGTTCCCAGGGGGATGAGGCACAGGAGCCCTGCGATTATGGGTATCAGGACCATGGCCGTAACGATCATTCTTCTCTGAGCCTCCTTAGCAGCCTATCATCCACTGAATCGAACGACTTATTGATCCTGAATGCGAATATGCCGATTATTATCACGGCCATCAGGACATCGAAGAATGCCCCGAGCTCCACTATGAACGGCATCCCGTTCGACAGGGCGATGGCCCCCAAGAACAGCCCGTTCTCGGCCATGAGCAGCCCGATGACCTCGCTGACGGCCTTGTTGCGGGTCGCCATCATCATGACGCCTATCAGCATGATCGAGAACGAAAGGACGAGTGTGTTCCTCTCAGCGGTCGCCAGTGTAGCGACCAGAGGCTCCGACACATAGTATGAGAACATGATCAGTGCCGCGGACAACAGCATGGAACCGGGTATCCCGACAGAGAGGACCATCTTTTCCTCCACTTTTATATGATCCATTATGTACTGCAGCAATCTGGGGATCACCAGCACTTTCACAACGAATGTCATGGCCGCCATGATGTAGATGTGCGGTTCATCGTGGGAATAGGCCACTGTGAACTCGAAGGCCGAAAGGAAGAAGGATTGGAGTATGAAGAGCCTGATCAGAGGGCGCATCCTTGTGCTGGCCATGGCCAATACGGAAGTGAGGAGCATGCATACTGCGAAGATGTCGATGAGATTGCTGGTAAGTATCGGGTCCATTTCAACACCTCAGAGCACGTAGAGCGATATCATCGCCATAAGTGACAGCGCGAAGGACGCCGTCAGCATGTTGGGCATCTTGAAGACCCTCATCTTCGCAACGGTGCTCTCCAGAAGAGCGATCCCGAATGCGATCACAAGCAGCTTGACCGCCATAACAAAGACTGAAAGAGCCAGATCTGTGAAGGACATGGTCATGGCAGTACCCCACGGGAAGAACATGGTCCCAAGAAGGGCCATGAATATGGTAAGTCTGAGCATTGAGGCCATCTCCATCATGGCCAGCCCCTTCCCGGAATACTCCAGCAGCATTCCCTCATGGACCATGGTCAGCTCGAGGTGCGTATCCGGATTGTCGAAGGGCACTCTCGTATTCTCCGCGACCATAGTTATCACGAAGGCCGCGCCGGCCAACAGAAGCGCGGGGGATATGGCGGTGGCCCCCGCAGAGTTTATCGAATGGGATATGTCTGTTATGTCGAATCCTACCCCGGTCATAGCAGAAAGCGTCATGATGGAGATCAGAAGCGACGGTTCGATCAGAACGGACATCATGACCTCCCTGCTGCTTCCCATACCTCCGAACGCGGACCCCCCCTCCAGTCCCCCCAGGACCATGGCGAATCTGAACATTGTGAATATGTAGACCATGGCTATGACGTCTGCATAGGGCGCGATCACCCCGGTGTAGATGAAGGGGGTCATGGCCGCCAGCAGCAGCATGGCCGTCATGGAGATGTAAGGCACAAGGCGGAACAGGAAGGATGCGTTCTCGGATACAACCGATTCCTTCCTCATCAATTTGCGGAGATCCCTGTAAGGCTGAAGTACGCTGGCTCCCACCTTGTGCTGCATGAGGGCCTTGATCTTCCCTATTATTCCGGCGATCAGGGGGGAGACGAGTATCAGCGCAGCAAACTGAACTATCATCAGCATGATCTCGAAATGATTCATAATATCCTCACCGCCAGCAATACTGCGAGCAGGGTCACCAGTATGTATGCGAAATACGTCTGTATGTTCCCTGTCTGGGTCTTGCCCACCTTCTCAGCGAGGGCGGAGATCGCATTGCCCAAGGGCTTATACAGATATCTTACGAATGGCTCCGTGAACTCTGTGTGGACGGTCTTCTTGCCGCCCTCTCTCGTATCACGAACGACGGTGGTATCGCCGTAGAACGGATGGAATACCCTGACCAGAGGCTGGGAGAATCCTATCGAGGAGTACTGCATGTCCTTTCCGAGGCTCTCTCCGCATCCCCACGTAGGTACCTCCCTCTCCTTACCGCGCCTTATCACCAACAGTATGACGACTGCGGTCACCACTATGAAGGCACCTAATACCAGGGGCAGCATCTCTCCGGACATGACGCTCCTGTAGCCCGGTGAAGGGGAGACGCCCGTCACGGATATTACGCCCGTTGCGAGAACGTCCATTATCCCCGTGGCGAAGAATCCCATGCCCAAGCACAAAAGTGCCAGTATGGCCAACGGCAACACCGTTCCCTTCTTCATGGGCCTCGGGTCCCGCATTCCTTCGGAGCGGGGTCTGCCCAGGAATATGAAACCGTACAGCCTCGCATAGGATGCGGCCATCATCATCCCGCATATGCCGACTGCCGCCAGGACAAGCGGGATCAGCAGGCTCATGCCCTTGGATTCCAGGTCCGCCCCCATGAGAGACTGGATCATCAGCCATTCGCTGACGAAGCCGTTGGTGGGAGGTATCGCAGCCATGGACAGCACCCCTATGAGCGAGACAGCCGCAAGTATCGGCAGCGCTTTCGCGAGTCCCCCCATCCTCCCTATGTTCCTTTCTCCCGTGCAGTCCTCCACGGTATCGATCGTCATGAGCATCAGCGATTTGAAGACGGAATGGTTGAGAGTGTGCAGAAGACCTGCTATAAGAACCAGTTTCGCGAAGACCGGGGATTCTGTGAGATATATCATGCCCAAGGCCATGCACATGACCACCAGGGCCATGTTCTCCAGGCTGGAATATGCGAGTATCTTCTTGGGCTCCTTCTGCACCAGGGACTCCAAGGCCCCCCAGAGCGCAGTGGCCGCAGCGACCCCGATTATAATGAACGCGACAACTGACATGGATTCCTGGACGCCGATGTATAAGAATATGCTCTTGAATATCACCAATATCGCAACATTGGAGCAAACAGTTGACAGCAGTGCCGCGGTATGGATCGGTGCGGTTGCATAAAGGTTCGGCATCCATGCATGGAAAGGAATCAAGCCTAGCTTGGTCCCGAATCCCATAACGATCATCAAGACCAGGGCCATGGATGCGCCCGGCCCCAAGGATGCGCTCAGACCATTCCACTGCGATAGTGTCTGGGTCCCTGCTGCGTATGCCATGTATCCGTAAGTGCATATCAGGATCAGCCCTCCGATGTGGGCTATGACGAAGAACATCCATCTGGCACGATCGTTATTGCCTTTCTTCGACAACAAGAATGTAGCAAGGGTGATCATCTCCCAGGACAACAAAAGAACGAGAACGCTGTCGGCCGCCATGCACGAGAAGACGGCGAGGAACAGGGCATTCAGCAGCCCGCTGTATCTGCAGCCTGAATCGGAAGTGGATTTCACCACGTGCACGACTATGAGCATGAATATTACAGACGAGAAGGATATCATGACCGCGGAGATCTGATCTATTGCCAGTGTATACTCCCCTACGGCGGATGATACTGGCAGCGCATATGAAAGGAGAACTCCGGATCTCCAGAGCGGGTATGCGAACACGCCGGCAACACAGGACACGATGCATAGGCCGGCGATCATGTTTGCTATACGGGCAGACCTGAAGACGGTGCCCAGCACTATACCTGCTATGGCGGGTATGAAGACCAAGGCGAAGAATGCGACAGCCAAGGTCTCGTTCTGCAGAGTTATGTTAAAGATGTCCATCCGAGCGAATAGGCCGTATGATCATCCTATTTAAAGCACTTGGGTTCCAAAGAGCACAGGGCCTAACCATACCTCTTCATAAGTGCAATCTCCGTCGGTAACAGGGCGACGACCATTGTGACCATCTCCGCGATGAGGAACCAAGAGAGGACCTCCCCAGGAATAACGCCGAATGCGGAGATCGAGATCATTATTGCCGCCGCGACAAAAAGAGCGGCTCCCGCGATCTGCATGGTCCTCCCGGTGTACCTGTCGGCAAACACCCCGGCCTCCTCGGACCTTCTGGACCTGAAGGACGAATACCCAATATAACGCAACAGTCCGGAAGACGATCCGCGGCCGAGGAAGTATCCCGCGACGGTCATCAGAACTGGGAATACCAGGCATAACAAGGATAGAAGAGCGAAATAGAGGCTGTCCATAGGTAGCCCCTTAAGGTCCGGGATATAAAACATTTTTCATAGGCTGAGAGAGTAATAAATATGCATCTGGCTATATGGTTCTATGAAGGTCTGCATAGTCGGCGGTTTCCTGGGCAGCGGTAAGACCACACTGCTCATGAAGATGGCAAAACGCACCAAAGGGAACACGGTTATGATAATAAACGAGATGGGCGAGATCGGTGTCGACGGTTCCACCGTGAAGAATGCAGGCTATAATGCCATAGAGCTTTTCGACGGCTGCATATGCTGCACTCTCGTCGGCACTCTGCAGAACACTCTCATACAGATAAAGAAGGACTTCGATCCCGAGCTCATAATAATAGAACCCACCGGTCTGGCACTTCCTCACAAGATCAAAGAGATGGTTCGAACATCCATGATAGAACCGGAGCTCACCATGATTGTGGGCATATGCGATGCCTTCAGGTTCAAGACCCTCGTGAAGAAGAAGGAGGACTTCCTAAGAATGCAGCTCTCCCGATCTGATCTCTTCTTATTGAATAAGATAGATAAAGCGGACAACGCATCGATCAAAGCGGCATCCGCATGGTTAGAATCCCTGAACCCGCGTACCCGGATAATACAGATATCCGGGCTTACGGGTGAGGGGCTTGAGGATGCGTTCTCAGAGATCGGCCTCTGAGATCCTCAGTTCCCCGTACTTGAATACTTTCTCGGGGCATTTCAGCTGGCATCTTCCGCATGCGGTCCCCAGGCAGTTCTTGGTCAGCACCACGGCGGTCCTGTCCCTGAAGAGGAGCGCGTCCTCGGGGCACTCTTCGACACAGTTATAGCAGAGGGTGCAGCCCTCGAACTCCGCGGTCAGCTCGGTGCCTATGTCCTCGAAAAGGTGAAGGCCCAGATCCCCCAGCACAGGTATGTCCCTGACCACTATCCTGTGGACGTTCGGCACGCCCTTAGGCTTTGGCAGCTCCTGTATACCTGCCGTGCGGAGGTTGCGGTTATAGGTCTCCATGGTCATGCCCTCCTCCCAGTAGCCCAGCTCCTGGATGTATATCTCCTCGAACACCTTGTCCGTGGCGAACATGACGTGATTGGACCTGATGCTGTCGGCGATCCCTTGCAACTCGTCCAACAGCTCAGGCCTCCTGATTATGTCCGTGGCCATAGCCAGAGAGGTGTTTCCTATCTGGTATATGTCCTGGCAGAGAGGCGGTACCATTCCGACCTCTCTTGCTTTCTCAGCATCGACATATGTGCCGGAAGCGCCCGACATGATCATCTCCTTCATGTCCGCGAATCCTATGCCTGCATGCTCCATGAGTGTGAAA
Source organism: Methanomassiliicoccaceae archaeon UBA381 (assembly GCA_002502965.1). Classification (GTDB taxonomy): domain Archaea; phylum Thermoplasmatota; class Thermoplasmata; order Methanomassiliicoccales; family Methanomethylophilaceae; genus RumEn-M2. The sequence continues at coordinate 162,895 of DAQS01000005.1, read as the reverse complement.
TGACCTGCCCTTATCGCCCCTATTGCCTTGCAGGTCTCCGATATATCGTTGGAGGTTATGGTCACTCCGTCCTGCAGCCTCAGAGAGCCTCCGGCAAGCCTACCCTTCTTCCACATGTTGCCGTGCATGACCGCAGCCACCGCCGCAACTACCCCCGTCCCGGTTATGCCCACGGCCTTGCCGTGCATATCGCCCTCTTCCACAACATATCCGGTACCCAGATCTATCTTGTCCCCCGGCATGGGGATCATTTCTTCGTTCAGAACCATGCAGCGCCATTGGAACTCGTATTCCAGATCTGATATGGCACCCGGGGAGGCCAGCATGCCCATTTCCACAGACTGGCCTTCCATTGCCGGGCCCGCGGCCGCCGACCCTGTATATATCTCCCCGTCAACATTCAGGGCCATCTCGGCGTTCGTGCCGTAATCCGTGACCATCCTGATGCCCTTCCCTTCGAGGAAATCACTTTTATACATCATTGCCAGCGCATCCGCGCCTATCTCATGCTTTATGGCGGGGGGGACGAAAAGCGGCGTTCCGTCGGGAACGTTCAGCCCGACATCCGCCGCAGGGATCTCCGCCGAATCCCTCTTCCTTGCCTTTATCCCTCTGACTCTATGGGCAGTCTCTCCGGCAAAGGCAAGGTCGTCCACTTCCATCCCCTGGAATATGGACAGCTGTATCGGATTGCCGCATATCGCGACCCTCTCGACATTCTTCAGGTCCACCTTCAGATTCCCGATGGTCCTGTTGACCGCGGACATCATGATCCTATGGGCCAGGCCCTCTCCGTACCTTATGCAGAATGTCAGATGGTCCATGACATTGGCCCCGGGAAGGGGGTTCCTGGATGTCATCGCCGTCGAGAGTATCCTCCCGTCGGACAGGTCCACCGCATGGCTCCTTATCCCGCTCGTGCCTATGTCTATCGATATGCCGTATCCCATTTTCAGCTCCCCCGCTCTGTGATCGCCAGAAAAAGGTTTTTGTCGGCTGGGGGAGCGCAGGCCGACTGACATGGCCACTTCCCCAGCCGAATTTTCGTGTTTTACAGCTCAGAGCCCGTAGCTCTTCGGGTTGAAGTCGGGCACTTCGTCCTTGTACTTCTTCACGCAGTACTCGTAGAAGGAATCCTCGTTGTCCGGGAGGCCTTCCAGCTCCGTGATGATCTTCTTAAGGACCAGAAGCTGCTTCGACGTCAGGACCAGCTCCTTCTTGTCGTACCCTTCCATTATGACTTTCGCACCGGTCGTGGCAGCGGCCTTGGCGCGGAGGTAGTAGTTGTCACCGTTCTCCGCTATTGCCTTGCCGACCTTCCAGGCGTTGTCATAGGCGAGCACGTAGCCCTCCGGACCCCTTGTCCTATCGGACACCATGTAAAGGTCCCTGAGGGTCTTCTGCTGTCCCATCTGTATGGCCGTGTTCATCAGGGAGACCTCGTAACCGAGGGACCCCAGCCAGCACTGGACGGATGAACCTCCGAATTCAGGGTGGTACTCCACGGACTCATTGGACCATACGTCGGTGATCTGGGCCATCAGGTTTCCCTGAAGGTCTGCGTGCGCGCACTGGCAGTTCTTCCCTTCCTGAGCCGCAGGCAGTCCGGTTATGGTCTTCACGATCACTCCCTCGTACCCGCAGTCCTTATCGGGCCCGGTCGCACCGCACTCTGGAGCGACGAGCGTCCTCGCGGCGGATATGCAGCGGGTGACAGCGGAGAAGGTCCTCTGGACATCGTTGTCCAGCATACCGCCGGCCATGAACATGGAAACGTTCGCACCGGAGCAGTTCGTGTCCCCGCCGGGAACCACTTTGTGCTTCTTGGCGATGTTCACCATCTGCTTCCAGCAGTATTCCATATCCATGGAGCCCAGGTAGCCTACTCCGAACAGGAAGGCCGTTATGTCTCCGTGGGTGACCGCGTAGTCGGCGAATTCTTTTCCGCCGACGGACTCGACGGACAGGACGTTCGCCCCGTTCTCGCAGGCCGTCTCGACACAGGTCATGAAGTGCTCGGGATAGGACGCTTCCTTGTCCATTCCCAGTCTCAGGCCCTGACTCGCTTCGCGCTGGTCGGGGATCGTGTGCCTTACGGCCAGGTTGATCCCGTATTCGTCGTGGTATTTCTGTATCAGGTCCCTCTGCCCGGCGACGACGGGGGCGGACATCTCAGGTCTTGCCATCTGGGAGACCCACTCGGTCTCCAGCTGAAGGTCAGGGAATCCCAAGGTGATCGCCCTGTCCAATGCATCCTTCGATATGTAGTCCACATACTCCTTTCTGAGCCTTTCCGAGCTCTTCTCGCTTCCGGGCCTGGGTGCGTAGTTCAGCTCGGGTATGACCCTGCCTGCTCCGACCTTTATGCCGAGTCCGTAGGAGATAGGAGACTTCGAATGACCGAAGACCATCTCGTCCGGGTTGCTGTATGCCATCTTTGTGAATTTCTTGGCCATCTCAAATCCCCTCCACTATGTCGTCCCAGTTCTCCCTGATCTTCTTCCAGTCGTATCCGGCCAGGATCTTGTCCGCTATTGCCGGGGTCTGGGGGGCCTTCTTCGAATAGATGCCCAGATCAAAGGACTCTGCGAAATCCCTGTTGACCGCACCGCCGGCAGCCATGACAGGTATGTTGATCTTGGCGGCCTGCAGCTTCTCCGCGATGGATACGCATGCGGTCATGGTCGTCGTCATAAGGGCTGTGCCGCTGATCATGAAGGGCACCTCTTTCTTGACTGCGGCAACAACATCGTCCACGGCGATGTCCTTCCCGAGGTCCACGACGGTGAACCCGGAGGACCTCATCATGACCGCTGCAATGTTCTTGCCTATGTCGTGCGGATCGCCTTCCACGGCGTGCATGATGACCTTCCCCTTGGTCTTCCTTCCGCCGGGGATCTGCTTCTCCGCGATAGAGATGCCTATCTCCATTGTCTTGGCGGCCATCATGATCTCAGGCAGGTAGTATACATGCTGAGCGTAGAGATCACTGACGATCTCCATTCCGGCCACAAGTCCGTTGTTTATCAGTTCGAGGGGTTCTATGCCCTCTTTCAGTGCTTTCATTACGACAGGTCCTACGTCCCTGATCTTCATGTAAAGCACCGTGCTCGCCACCTCTTTGAGGTGGGGGTCCGATGGAAGCATCTTAGCAGCTATGGCCTCGGGAGTGCTTACGTTCTCCAACTCGGCGTCATATCTCCTAAGGATCGCTCCGTAGTCGACTTTTGCGTTGCTCATTTCTCTATCCTCTCCCAGGCTACGGGGCCCTCCGAGGAGAGCCGAAGCCCGTGAATATTCATAGAATCTATGTAGCATAAATACGGTTAGAAATGAAGAAAAGCTATCAACTTTCGAACTTACTTATAAAGTTTATTGTTATTAAATCTTTTTTTTCAATTTCAGTTTTGAAAATTTCAACAAGATTCGATGTCGAAAATATGTTAGATTTAGAGTTAACACCGTTCTTTTGCTTTTACTGTATATAATTGATTCTGGGAAATTGTTTTTATATGTTCAATCTGTTCTATGTATAATCAAGATATCCTATGTATAATGGTAAAGTTATACAATTGATAACATGTCGTCAATAGTTTATCTCAAAAATAAGAGAACAGGCAAAACTTACGCGTACCTTAATGAATCCGTATGGGACAAGGATCAAAAGAGATGTGTATGCAAACGAAAGTGCATAGGCCATCTCGACCCCGAGACCGGCGACATACTCCCGAACCGCCAGAGGAGGGAAAAGGAATCCGCCATCGTCAGATCCGTCGGGTTCAGCATGCTCTTCGAGCAGACCTGTGAGAAGATCGGTCTGAGCGAATCCCTGCGCGCGGCGTCCCCGAAGAACTGGAGGCGCATATTGACTTGCGCGCAGTACATACTCTCTGAGGGCAACTGCTTCACTGGATGCGAACATTGGTCCGAAGAGAACCTTTGCCTATCCAACGACGCCCTGTCCGTGAAGAACCTCAGGACCCTCCTCAACGAAATGGACGACGAGATGCAACAGCGCTTCTTCGAGGATTGGATCGAAAGACAGAACGAGAGGGAGATGGAGCTGATGAACACGGTGTCGATATCCTCCGTCAACGAAGGGAACAACCGTCTGAGGACCAGGGCGGCATTGGTCATGGAGGACCTTTCGAAACTGGGGCTCTACGTGATAGTCGGGGCCAAGAAGAGGCTCCCCCTTTATTTCCAGGTCAGTCCCGGGGGGACGATGGGAGCTCCAGCCCTATCCAAAGTGGCGGATAATTTCGAGTGGAGCAGCAGGAAGGCCATGCATCTGGTGGTCGACAGGGCCTTCGTGAGCGAGGAGAGCCTGGAGTACCTTTACAAGAAGCGCAACAGGTTCCTTGCGCGCACCTATCCGGAATTCAGCTTCTCCAACGAATCAATATCCCGCGTCAAGGACAAGATAATGAGTCTCGACAATTCCCAGAACATCCTGGGCAAGCAGCTTTTCGTGATGTCCCTCCTTGGGTATATGAACGGCCACAAATGTTACACTCACATCTTCTTCGACAGCCAAGAGGCCGAGAGCCAATTCATTACGTTCCTGGGACTCGTGGACGACTGCTACAACGAGCTGAAGAGCGGGAAGCTCGTCGAGGAGCACGATTACTTCTATGACAAGTACTTCTATACGCGAAATACTCCGGAAGGGGAGAGGATCGTGGAGCTGAACAGCGACGCCATGATGAAGTACAACGATGTGGCGGGATTCTCCGTGGTGCTCTCCAGCCATATCCGGAGCCCCGAGGATGCCCTCTGCTCCTATATGGAGAAGGACCGCGTGGAGAGCATGTTCGACAATGTCAGGAACGAGGAGGACAACTCCTCCCTGAGGCTGTATATGGAGAGCGCCATGAGCGGCCGCCTCTTCCTTCAATTCATAGCACTGATCGTGTCCTGCGAGTTATGCCGCATGATCAACAAGAGGCCTATGCTGTCCGGCTATACGATGCGGGATATAGTCGAGGAGATGTCCAAGATAAAACGCATATTCATTCCTGGGCAGAAGAATCCCATACATACGAAGGTCACCAAGAAGCAGATGGAGATCATGAGCGAATTCAGCGTGGACTTCCTCTTCAAGGTGGAGTCCTGATGCGCCGTAGGCACTGGCCCCTGAGAGATCCCACATATTGATTATATAATCTAAGATGGTGATTCATCTCATATGTCTGCTCTAAAGACAATAATATCATACGGTGCTTTGCTGCCTCTGGCCATTCTGAGGATACTGCTCGGATTCATGTTCCTCTGGTCCTTCCTGGACAAGATGTTCGGTCTCGGGTTCAGCACGACATCAGCCAATGCGATGATCAACGGCGGATCCCCCACCAAGGGCTTCCTGACGTACGGAACGGATACCCTGTCCTTCCTGGCAGATCCTACCATCGTACAGATACTGGATGTTGTGATCATGGCCGCGTTCCTTCTGCTGGGTATAGCTCTGATACTCGGAATAGGCATGAAGATCGCCGCAGTGGGAGGAACCCTCCTGCTGCTCATGATGTACGTGTCCCTTTTCCCGCTGACCAAGGCAGGTTCCACCAACCCCATCGTGGACTACCACATAATGTACATATTCCTGCTGTGGGCCCTCTACCTCTCCAACGCCGGAGATGTCCTGGGTCTCGGAAAGTGGTGGAAGGAGCAGAGCCTGGTGGCAAGATATCCGATACTGGAGTGAGCTTCTTCTCAGCCGGTCCGACGATAGGGCGTCGGACCGGCCCCATCAACGCTTCTAACAGAAAGCTATGATAAAGAAGTCGAAGGGAATCTCTTTTAAACATCGTCGATATATCTGGCTCCGCGCCTGTGGCTCACTCTAAGGGAGGGCGGAGTTATGGGAAAGAAGAAAACCATAGAATTGCACGGCTTCAATAATCTGGCCAAATCGTTAGACCTGAACCTCTACATAGTGGAACATACCCCAACGGATTCGGATAAGAAGCATTTCATATCATTTGTGGACGAACATTACAGCTCTGCGAAGCTCATGAGTATCATGGAAGGCGTCTGCAGGGACATAGACGCCACGATCCTCGACGTCTCCACCTACGATTACGAGCCGCACGGAGCATCGGCGTTGCTGCTCCTGGCGGAAGAGGACACGAACCTTCACAAGAAGACGATCGCACACCTTGACAAGAGCCACATCTCCCTTCACACGTATCCCGAGCACCACTGCTCCGTCGGGATGTCCACATTCAGGATAGATATCTCCGTGTCCACCTGCGGCGACATCTCGCCTCTCACGGTCCTCGACAGCCTTTTCGAATTCTTCTCGCCCAATATAGCGATACTGGATTACAATGTGAGAGGCTACACAAGGGACGTCGAAGGACGAAAGGTGTTCATCGACAGGGAGATCGGCTCGCTTCAGAGCTGTTTCGGAGATGGGACCCTTGAGAAATACGTCTCAGAGGATTTCAACACCCCGGAGCTGAGATCTTACTATACCCGTATGATGCACAGAGATCTTTTGAGCTGGAAGGACGAGGGGCTGCTCTGGGACGAGGTTGAGGAGATCTACCTCGAACGCCTTGCCGGAGGAGATTGAATTGGATCTCTGGCACACGGAGCGGCAATCCGAAGGGACAGATCTGAGGATAAGGGTAGAGAAGATCCTCTGCGAGCATCAGAGCCCGTATCAGAAGATACAGGTCATAGAGACAAGGACCTTCGGCAGGATACTCGTAGTGGACGGATACATAATGATGACGGAAAAGGACGAGTTCATCTACCACGAGATGATCGTCCATGTTCCCATGTCTGTTATCCGAGATCCGAAGAGGGCACTGGTCATAGGCGGCGGGGACGGCGGGGCCGTCAGAGAATTGGTCAGGCACAGGTGCCTCGAGAAAGTGGACCTGGTGGAAATTGACGGCGAGGTCATCGAAGCGTCCAAGAGATTCTTCCCGTCCGTGGCCTCCGGCCTCGGCGATCCCCGGGTGACCGTGCATATCGAGGACGGTATAAGATTCGTCGCCGAGACCGGCGATACGTACGATCTGATCATCATCGATTCCACCGACCCGTTCACCGGGCCCGGGGAAGGCCTTTTCACCGAGAAGTTCTACAGGGACTGCGACCGAATACTCAACAAAGGTGGCATACTGGTGAACCAGCATGAGAGCCCCTATTATGAAGAGAATGCCTCCGTCGTGAGGGAGATGCACGGCAAGATGAAGAGGGTGTTCCCGATATGCACAGTATACCAGGCGTACATACCCACATATCCTTCGGGCCACTGGCTCTTCGGTTTCGCATCCAAGGACGTAAGTCCCTCGGGGGACGCGGTGCCTGGACGCATGGACGGCATCGAAACGGGATATTTCAACGAAGAGGTTCGCGCGGCATCCTTTGCCCTGCCCAATTATGTTAAAGAGCTCTTGGAATGATCTACACCCCGAGCTCTTTCTTCAGGGCGCTCTCCGTCAGCGGTATTGTGCCCACCATGATCCCCATCTCTGCGAACAGGAGCAGCATACCTGCGATCCAGTAGTCGTATCCTTCCGTATTCAGTAGAAAAAGCAAGGAGACCGCACTTGCCAGCAGCATCACCGCTCCTGCGTAGGTCCAGACCTTCCCTATGTGGGCATGCGCGAAATCCCAGGCCTCCTGACTGCTTACGGACCTCTTCGTGCGGTAGCCGTAGACCCAGTTTATATCCTTAGGCGGATGTGTCCTGAAGACCCATCCGAAGATGACCATTATCACAGGCAGCATCAACACAGTGGATGAGATCAAAAGGATCTCCAGAAGGTCCATGATGAGTCAGTGCGGCAACCGTATTTATCGCTTATCAGTACCTCCTTTATACGGACGGGAACGATTCTTATACGGTGTAGAATGAAGGAGATCTATCTTGCCGGAGGATGCTTCTGGGGCGTTGAGAAGTATCTCTCCCTGATCAGAGGCGTTGTCAAGACGCAAACGGGATACGCTAACGGCGATTCCGACCGGACGGATTACCGTTCTGTCTGCTCGGGCTCCGGTCACACGGAAGCCGTCCGGGTCGTTTACGACGAGAAAGTACTGTCCCTGACGAATCTGCTTGAATTCTTCTATAGGATCATAGATCCGCTGAGCGTCAACAGGCAGGGGAACGATCGGGGAATACAGTACCGCACCGGTATTTATTATACAGATAACGGCGACAAAACCGCCGTGGAGGGGTCTCTTTCCTCCCTCGGGGAAAGATTGGGCATAAGACCCGCCGTGGAGCACGGCCCCCTCGAGAACTGGTGCGGGGCGGAGGAACATCATCAAAATTACCTGGACAAGAACCCCGGAGGATACTGCCACATCAACCCCAGATTATTCGAGGAGGCAAAGCGCTACAATCTGGTTCCCGAATATCCTCGGAAGGCCGATGAGGATCTGATGGAAGAGCTCAGCAGGATACAGTATTCCGTCGTCCGGGAAGACGCCACAGAGCCGCCGTTCACGGGAGAGTACAATTCCATGTTCGAGAGGGGATTATATGTGGATGTAACCACGGGAGAGCCGCTCTTCCTGTCTTCCGACAAATTCGACAGCGGGTGCGGATGGCCCAGCTTCTCCGCCCCGGTGTCGCCTGACGTGATCGTCGAGAAGAAGGACCAGAAATACGGCATGGTGCGGACCGAAGTGCGCAGCAGATCGGGGGATGCCCATCTCGGGCACGTGTTCGGGGACGGCCCCGTTCAGAAGGGCGGATCGAGATACTGCATCAACAGCGCGGCGCTTAGATTCATACCCTATGACAAAATGGAAAAAGAGGGATACGGCTGGCTTAAAGATCTTCTGTGACCTGCGCTTCCCCGTATCCGTCGGTTCCCTTCAGGATGGCATAGGATAGCATCAGCGTCCACAACATGAATATGATCACTCCCAAAGCCTCGAACAAAGGCAGGGGTGTGAGAACGAAGAGGATCAGATTCAAAACCGCGAATGCCGCATTCAGGCAACCGAACAGGCGCTCTCCGCCCAGCAGGTCCCTCGCCGCCAATATGATCATGGATATCCAAACGGCTACGAAAAGAGCTACGGCACTCGGAAGATGCGGTGCCGTGTGCTCGTTGAAGATGCCGACCAGCATGAGCATGACGCCTGCGAACACAAGTAGAAGGAACGGTGCCTTACCGACCGCACCTTCTCTCATGGCGGACATGGCGAATCCTGCCAATGCTGCAAAGATCCCTGTAAGTATGGCTCCCCACCCGAAGACGTAGTGTGCGAACGAAGTAGAAACACCCAGATCACTGATCATGTTCACTCCGAACACCCACCCTCCGTCGAGAACTGCTGCGATCGCCCAAGTGGCTGTAAAGCATGCTACCAGGGCGATACCCGATAAAACAGCTGTACGGGGCATACCGGCATCGGAGAACATATTTTGTTATTTTCGTATCTGTTGATAATCCTATGTGTCAAGTCCCCTTCGATACGATTCACTGAGCATGAGGCACAGTGTCCTTACGAAACATTCCGTCGCCCGCATCCATACTGTTTCCTTATGTGCGACACCTGAATTCAATTCAGACATCCCATATAATGTATACAATCATACATAGATGTACAAGATTTATTTATACGATAACTTACTTGACGGCCACCAACAAAACCGAGGACCTTACATGGATAACGACCAGTCGCCACCGAGGAAACGCTACGCATTACTGATCGCGGGGATGATAATCCAGCTCTGCGCAGGGGTGATCTACATGTGGGCCGTGTTCAAGGTCCCGGTGGCCGGATATCTAGAGAGATCCTCGGCAGACATAGCCCTGGTATCGTCGGTGATGCTGTCGGCCTTTGTGGTGGGAATGCTCCTGGGAGGCAATCTCCAAGACAGGTTCGGACCCAGGTCCGTCGCTGCCCTGGGCAGCCTGCTGATGTCCGGAGGCATACTCGCGACCGCATTCCTCGGTCCGGGATCGGCCGATCTGATCTACCTCACGTACGGCCTCACCGGAGGCGTCGGCGTCGGTATCGTCTACTCATGCACAGTGGCCTGTGTGCAGAAATGGTTCCCAGACAGGCGCGGGTTCGCCACCGGGGCCATGGTGGGCTCCTTCGGATTCTCCCTGGTGATATTCTCGCCTCTGGCGAATTTCCTCCTGGAGGATGTGGGCGTACCGGAGACATTCATGATATTCGGCATATCATTCATGATCATTTGCGTGGCCGCATCCCTGATGCTCAGCAACCCCCCCGCGGGATACACGGTGCCGGGCATCACCGCCAAAAGGAACCTGGAGCAGAGGCAGTATACACCCAGAGAAGTACTGAGGACGCGCACGTTCTATCTTATCACTCTTGCGATGTTCTTCACCCTCCCGGCGTTCTTCGTCCTGAATCCCCATCTGGTCACCCTGGCGACGGAGAGGGGATTGGGGAGCTACGCAGTGTCGGGAGTGATCATCACCGGCCTATTCAGCGCATCCGGGCGTCTCCTGATAACGTGGCTGTCCGACAGGATAGGGCGCACGCAGGCCCTGTTCTTGATAATATCGATGACTGCGGTGGGGGTGCTCGCCATGATATTCGCCCACGGGATCCTATTCCTGGTGTGCGTAGCACTGATCTCCCTGGCCTTCGGAGGTGCTTCCGGCACATTCGCAGCGGTGACGGCAGATCACTTCGGCACCAAGAATATGGGAACGAACTACGGCATGGTGACCCTGGGATTCGGGGCCTCTGCGCTACTGTTCCCGTTCCTGTCCACCTTGGTGTCGGACTCGGACCTCACTCCTGCGTTCGCGCTTTCTGCGATCGCGTGTGCTGCAGCCTTCATCACGGTGCTGATGTTGAAGATCGCTGATGACCGAGCGGCAGCCTCGGAACAGGTCTCCTGATAGCTTCGCTAACGGACGGTGCCGTAATATGAAAATCAATATACGGCTATAGGGATGTGCAGATATCTGGTACGAGAATCGACCCATTATGAGAAGATTACTGGCCGATTGCATAAGAGCGCTGAGCGACACATCGTATTCGGTGCCAGGCTACCCTATAACCGAACTTGCCGAATACTCTGATGCAGTTTTTGCGATAAATGAGAAAACAGCCATGGAATATGCGCTCGGAGACTCTCTGATGGGGAGAAGGTCCGTCGTGATCGTGAAGAACGTGGGTGTAAACGCCCTTGCGGACCCGCTGGTGAACGCCACCACTCAGGGTTTGATAGGCGGAGTGGTCCTGATATCGGGCGACGATACCATGGCCGAAGGCTCGCAGAATCGCCAGGATACCAGACCTTATTCGGAAGTGGCCTCGATCCCGCTGGTTGAATTGCGTATGGAAGATGCCTACGGCAGTCTCGAAAGAGCATTCGAAGAATCAGAGAGATTTTCAAGAGTGGCACTCTTGAGAGTGACCGATCTGCAGCTTAGAACCGTTATCAACGACCGTTGCATCCCCGTTGTACCGAAGGTCCGGGGATACGGAAGGCTGGCAGACAGAGACCTCACCATGAGGGGCCGTGCCGAACAGGCCGACAGGCTGTTCAAGGAAGAGCATAACGAACCGGAGACCTTCAGAATCAAGGGATACAGCAAGACATTCTGCAGGAACTGCCCCTACAAGCCTCTTCTTGAGTATATCTCCAAAGAGGGAATAGATGTCATATTGGACACCGGCTGTGTCTTATTGGCTATGAAGGACCCTTATCGCATAGGAATAGCGAACTACGGATTGGGGTCGTCCGTCGCCGTCGCCGCACGTTCCGTCGGGATAGCGATAACCGGGGATTACGCATTACTGCATTCGGGCATGAATGCCCTGGCAGACGTGTACGAGAAGGAGCTGCCTCTTCTGACCATTGTACTGAAGAACAGAAGGATGGGGATGACGGGCGGGGATATAGCCGATGTTGCGAGATACATACAGTGGGCAGACCCGCAGACATTCGATGATATGAGCATTCTAAAAGAGCCAGTGATCAAACCTAAGACTTTCATTTTTGAAGCAAAGTGTCCGGAGGATGAAAAACATGAAACCATTAGATATTGAGATATGCGACGTAACGCTCAGAGACGGAGAACAGACTCCCGGGGTATCATTCACGTGTCAGGAGAAACTTGACATCGCCCACGGTCTTGACGCAATAGGCATCGAGGTCATCGAGGCGGGATTCCCCAGCGTCAGCGACAGCGAGAAGGAATGCATAAAGAGGATCTCCCACGCCGGACTGGGTGCCCGCATATGCTGTCTCTCCAGATCTATCATATCCGATGTGGATGCGGCCATAGGCTGCGACGTGGACCTGGTGAGCATCTTCTTCGCCACATCCGACCTGCATATAAAGGTCAAATACAAGAAGACAAGAGAGGAGATGCTCGCACAGGCTTTGGAAGCGGTCGACCACGCCGTGGATCACGGACTGCAGGTGAGGTTCTCCGCCGAAGACGGCTCGAGGACCGATATCTCATTCCTGAAGGAGATGTTCAGACAGGGTTACGAGCACAAGGCCACGTACAGCAGCCTGGCTGATACCGTAGGATGCCTCACTCCCCTGCAGACCGCCGATATGGTCAGAGAACTGACAAAGGACCTGAAGAACAGGCTGTGCGTGCATTTCCATAACGACATGGGAATGGCAACCGCCAACGCTTTCACTGCGGCAGAGTGCGGTGCATTCCAGCTCCACACGACGGTGAACGGCATAGGCGAGCGTGCAGGCAATGCGAGCCTCGAGGAGCTCCTGGTGGCGTTGAGGATGAAGGGCGGAGTGGACAGATACGATCTGACACATCTCAGAGACCTTTCCGGGATGGTCTCCCGGTACTCCGGCCTCTCCGTCTCCAGGACCAAGGCCGTGGTGGGCGACAATGCGTTCTCCCACGAGAGCGGCATACACATCGCAGCATTGCTGGTCGACAGCAACACCTACGAATACTTCCCGCCGAAGATGGTGGGCGGCGAACAGCGGTTCGTCCTGGGGAAGCACACCGGGAGAAGAGCCCTGGAGCACATAGCCAGAACCTTCGGATGCGAGCTCGATGATTCCCAGATCGACAGGGTCCTGCATGATGTGAAGGAGAGGAGCGAGGGGAAATGCGCCATAACCTCCAATGTCCTCAAGGAGCTCATCCGCAATGCCAGGGGGACGAAGTGATTGAGCACATTATCAGAGAAGATACTGAAAGGCAGTGCGGGAAGCTTCGTCGATGTGACAGTGGACCGAGCTCTGGCACATGACGGGACGGGCGTCCAGGCCCTGACGGCATTCAGGGAGATGGGCGCCGGCACAGTAACGAGGCCGGACAGGATATCGATAGTCTACGATCACATAGTGCCGGCCAACAATTCCACTACGGCGGATCTGCAGGCAGAGCTGAGGGGATTCGCAAAGGAGAACAGGATCGATCTGCATGACATCGGGGAAGGGATATGCCACCAGGTGATGAGCGAGGGCATCGTCACCCCCGGCGAGATCGTCGTGGGCGCGGATTCCCATACCTGCACAATGGGTGCCTTCGGGGCTTTCGCCACAGGGGTCGGAGCATCCGACATGGCATCGATCTGGGCCACCGGCGAGACCTGGTTCAAGGTACCGGAGACCATCAACATCAGACTAGAGGGTGAGCTTCCCAGATACGTTGAGGCGAAGGACGTGGCCCTCCGTTACGTAGGTTTGTTGGGGGCCGGAGGGGCTACCTACAAGGCAATAGAGTTCACAGGAGATAACGGCCTTGGGATGGACGACAGGCTGACCATATCCAACATGTCCGTGGAAGCGGGCGCGAAGGCGGGTCTGTTCTACGCGGACGACGTTACCTGCAGATACCTGCGGAGCTACGGAAGGGATGCGGTCCCGCAGAAGAGGGAGGATTGCGATTACGTAAGAGAGGAAATCATACAGCTTGATGATATGGAACCTCTGCTGGCGGTGCCCCACAGAGTGGATGATGTCAGACCCGTATCCGATTTCGAAGGGACTCCGCTGGATCAGATATTCGTAGGCACATGCACCAACGGCAGATACGGGGATCTGAAACGCTTCGCGGACATCGTGAAGGGGAAGAAGGTGAAGGTGAGGACCATCGTCGTGCCCGCCTCAAGGGCCGTTCTCCTCAAGGCTGTGGAAACTGGCGTTCTCGGGGACATCATCCGGTCAGGGGCCGTGGTAGGCAACCCGGGATGCGGTCCCTGCCTCGGAGCCCACCAGGGTGTGCTTGGAGAAGACGAAACGGGGCTGTCCACGGCCAACAGGAATTTCAAGAACCGCATGGGCGTTGGCGCCAAATACTTCCTTTCGTCGCCTACCACCGCGGCATTCTCCGCACTGAAGGGCGAGATAGCCTTGCCGGGGGACCTACAATGAAGGGTGTCGCGATAAGGCTCGGCGACGATGTCGATACGGATCAGATAATAGCCGGCAGATATCTCAGGACGAAGGACAAAGCTGTCTGGGCGGAGCATGCGTTCGAGGATCTGGATCCGGGTCTCGCCTCCCGTCTGAAGGGCAGCGTGATCGTCGCGGGGAAGAATATGGGATGCGGCTCATCGAGGGAACAGGCCGCCATAGCCCTCAAGGAAGCGGGCGTCATCGCAGTGGTCGCGGAGAGCTTCGCCAGGATATTCTTCAGGAATGCCATCAACCGGGGCATCCCCATGTTCGAGATACCGGGAGGCCTCACATGCGAAGACGGTGAGGAGATCTCGGTCTCCCTTGAGGAATCTGCCGTGGAGATCGGCGGACGCAGATACCGGGCCCTGGAACTGTCTGAAAGGATGAAGGAGATAATAGATGCGGGCGGCATCATCGAGCTCAGGAGACGGGAGAAATGAAGATCGCGGTGGTCAGGGGCGACGGCATAGGGAAAGAGGTGATACCCCAGGCCGTCAGGGTCCTTCAACACTATGCCCCTGATGCCGAATACTTCGAAGCGGACATCGGATACGGCAAGTGGGAGAGATGCGGGGTCGGATGTGACGATGATGACATCGAATCCCTCAAAGGGGCGGATTCGATCCTCTTCGGGGCCGTGACCACTCCTCCGGACCCGGGATACAAGAGCGTGATGCTCAGAGTAAGGAAGGATCTGGGTCTTTACGCTAATCTTAGGCCGGTATACGGAGAGGGTTTCAATATCATGGTTGTGCGCGAGAACTCCGAAGGCCTGTATTCAGGGATAGAGGAGATAGGCGAGGAAAGATCCACGACCCTCCGGGTGGTCACGAAGAAAGCGAGCGAGCGCATAGCAAGATGCGCATGCGGGATATTGCTGAAGGATTTCAGGAACGGGACTTTGACGATAGGCAACAAAGCCAACGTCATGAAGTCGGATGTGCTCTTCCGCGACACATGCATAAGTGTGGCGCAGGAAATGGGCGTACCTTACAGGACTGCATACATCGATGCCCTGACCTTCGATGCGATACAGAACCCTCAAAGATATGATGTGATAGTCACCACGAATCTGTTCGGAGATATACTGAGCGATGCGCTGGGTCATCTCGTCGGAGGACTCGGCATGCTCCCGAGCGCCAACATCGGCGACAGACATGCGCTATTCGAGCCGGTGCACGGCAGTGCCCCCGATATCGCAGGGAAGGGCATCGCCAATCCTATTGCGGCTGTGAGGAGCGCGGGCATGCTGCTCGAGCATAACGGGATAAGATGTCAAGAGGAGATAGAGGAAGCCATAGCCGCGGTCATATCATCAGGCATGAAGACCCGGGACCTGGGAGGAACAGCGGATACCGTATCATTCGCCAACGCCTTGATGGACAGGCTCAGCTCAGGAGGTTAGATCATGGACGTTATCAACCCCGCCAACAACAGGAAGATAGGAGAGGTGCAGGAATTCACAGAGGAGATGGTGCACGATACCGTCGGAACTCTCGAGAAAGGATTCGCCGGATGGTCTGGATGCAGTCCCGCGGCAAGAAGCAGGATCCTGTTCAAGGCCGCGGAGATCGTGAGACAGGAAAAGGACAGATTGGCATCGATCCTGACGGCCGAGCAGGGCAAGCCTCTGCATGAGGCAGGGAATGAGATACTGGGGGCCGCAGCGGTCATGGAATTCTACGCTTCCATAGCGGGAACGATCAGCGGCCGTACTCTGCCGAGGGCGGATTACGGCTATGCGTTCACGAAGAAGAGCCCGCTGGGAGTATGCGGCGCGATAATCCCGTGGAACATGCCGGCACTGATAATGGCATGGAAGGTCTGCCCGGCACTGGTGACCGGCAACACGGTGATATTGAAGACGGCGTCTGCCACTCCGCTTACTAACATCGGAATGGCGGACATATTATTCCGCGCCGGACTTCCGAGAGATGTTCTAGCCGTGATCACCGGGAGCGGCGCCGTCGCGGGCGTTGCCTTAGCAGCAGACGAAAGGATCGGACATCTCTCGTTCACCGGGTCTGCCGAAACCGGGGATAAAATTGCAAAAATGATCAATCCCCGGAGAACGCGACTGACCCTTGAGCTGGGAGGGAGCGATCCGATGATCGTTTGCGAGGACGCTGATATGGAGAGGGCTGTCAAAGGCGCGATCTCAGGGAGATTCTTCAACTGCGGCCAGACGTGCACGGCGGTCAAGAGGCTCTTCGTCGCAGAGAGCATCGCCGACGAATTCGTCTCCCGGCTCAAAGAAGGGACGGAAGCCATCAAAGTAGGGAACGGTGCCGCTGAAGGAACGACGATGGGGCCGCTGAACAGCGCCTCTGGGCTCAGGGACATGGAGGATGCCGTGAAGAGCGTCGAAGACGGCGGGAACATAATCACCGGCGGGACCAGACTAAAGGGGCCGGGAAATTTCTACTCACCGACTCTGATCACAGACCCGGAACCTGAAAGCGTGCTGATGACCGAGGAGATCTTCGGCCCAGTGCTTCCGATAGTGAGGTTCGGGGATCTGAGTGAAGCGATACGCATGGCTAACGATTCCAGGTTCGGATTGGGGGCCTCGATATGGACTAAGGATTTGAAAACGGCATGCGAGGCCACGGACAGGATAGAATGCGGCATCCTGTGGATCAACCGCCATATGAGAATACCTCCGGAAGTGCCCTTTGGAGGCAGCAAGGACAGCGGCATAGGTCGCGAGAATGGACTTGCTGCCCTGGAGCAATACCTTACCGAGAAGACCGTAATCCTTACGCCATGAACTTACGTGATAAGATCTGCTTTTCATCTAACTTTTGATCTTTTAATCCCAAAATTGAAGTGTAGACACGTCTTCGTGGCGTAATCTATAACATCGAAAGATTAAACTAGACGTGTATACTTAAAAAATTGATGACAGAGTCCTTTGATCTGAACATTGAACATATATTGGAACATTGGGAAATTGAACATGCATTACGTGAGGTAATTGCAAACGCATTAGATGAAAAAACAATCTCCAATACAGAAAATATTGAAATCAGTTTTAACAACGGCATATGCAAAATTCGCGATTACGGTCGTGGATTAAATCAATATCATTTTACACAGAAAGAAAATGAAGAAAAACTTTCGCATTCGAATTTAATAGGAAAGTTCGGTGTCGGCCTCAAAGATGCATTGGCAGTATTCTATCGCCATGGTGTCGATGTTGCCATTTATTCCAAATACGCAACAATAACAATCGCTATGGAAAAAAAGGCAGGATTTGATATAGAGACTCTCCATGCGTCGTTTAAATCTCCCAGAGATCAAAACATGCGAGGAACAGAATTCGTCATCAAAGGCGTAACAGAATCGAATGTTGAAAAAGCAAAGTCAATGTTTTTGATATTTAATAAAAATCTTGAATTGCTAGAGAAAACGAAATATGGTGAAGTGTACAGCAAAACGAATTTTTCGGAATCGATTGTATATGCCAATGGTGTACAAATCACCAAAGAACCGAATTTCCTCTTTTCCTACAATATTACAACAATGAATGCTCAGATGAAAAAAGCACTTAATCGCGAACGTTCAAATGTTGGGCGTACGGCTTACTCTGAGACGGTAAAGAATATTCTAAAGAACTGCATTTCCTATGCTGTGCTTCGCCCTCTTATCGAGGACCTCGAAAAAGTAATGACGGGCAAGAATCATGATGAATCAAACTGGGTCGATGTAGCTGAATATGCAACTAAGACACTAAATGAGTCAAGAAATGTTGTATTTATGACACCTGGTCAAAGAGCATCAATTTCAAATCAAGAGGTAGAGATATTAACCGAAAGTGGGAAAGAACTTTTTATGGTGAATGATTCCGTATTCTCTAAAATTCGTGATACGGTTCAAACGTTTGAAACTGTGAGAACTGAATACCGTGAAAGTTTTCGCTATCATTTCATCAACGAAGATGAATTAACTCCCGCGGAAAAGGAAGTCTATAATTATAGAAAAGATGTAACTCAGTTTATTTACGAATATTACAATCGCCCGCGGGTGAATATTAAGATCTCAGAAACAATTCAAATCACAGATTATGGAGAAGAGGCCAATGGAGCATGGGACCCTTCACAGAACGCGATTATCATCAAGCGTTCGGTATTGAAATCACGTAAAGGATTCCTTGCAGTAATGTTACACGAGTATGCTCATTTCCTTTCTGGATATCCGGACAATTCCAGAGGATTTGAAAACATGCTAACTGAAATTTTGGGAGACGTATTCGATAATTCATTATTTTTAGAATGCAATAAAAAAAGGTGCAACTAAAATACTAATCCCTTTCTTGTCGCAGGATAAGATGGATAATGGTGGACAAGGCGTGATTCGAACACGCGACTTCTGCCTTGCGAAGGCAGCGATCTACCGGGCTGATCTACTTGCCCATTGTGACCCGAACATTCCAGCGTAGGATATAAAGGTTTCAATCCCCGACGGGTTCGTCGCCCATGTTCTCCTTGGATATGTAGATGAAGAACAGAGCGACGACGGTGGAGATCAGCATCAATCCCCACAGCAGAGAGAAGTCCTCCACGGCATAGGGCTTGGACACTATGAAACCGGCCAGTGTCGTGCTCAGTGAGGCGCCCAGGAAGAGGAACACCGTCATGGCGGAGGTGGACGCTCCCGCAACGGAAACGGGGAACCACTCCTTGACCTGGGTGAACGAAAGGGACATTATGCCGCTCAGGAAACCGAACAGGGAGCAGATAAGGAACCAGAACCAGTACATCTCTATCTTCCCTGCGAAGAACCAAAGCACCGCCCACACTGCGGCGTATCCCATGGTCCCGTACAGCATCGTGAGCCTCTTGGACTTCACTATGCCCCTTCCGATGAGTATCCCTGTTAGCACGGTGCTCAGGACCTTGCCTATGCCTATCATGCTGGCAAGCCAGGCCGCCCCCCACAGGAAGTCGTAGAATGTGACGAAGTACGTGTAGGAGAGGGTGCTCTGGAATACCATTATCGAACCGTAGATCAGGAAGTAGGATATCGCCATGGGCCAGAACTTCCTGCCTCCTGAGAACACCATCCTCAGGCCGCGGAAGATCTCGGCGGTCCTGCCCTTATTGTAATTGACCGCAGGGCCGTTCCTTACCACTGCCGCGCACAGGGCCGCCATGACCATGGTGATCAAACCGAGTACCAGGAACGTCTCCCTCCATCCCACGGCATCGACGATCATGCGCAGGGGACCGGAACCCGCTATCGCTCCCAGATTGCCCACGGCTATGACTATGCCGGTAAGCTGCGGGAAGTACTCCTTGGGGAACCAGACGGCTATGACCTTGAGCAGAGGTATGTACACAGCGGCCATCCCTGCCGCTATGAGCATCTTCCCGATCATAACGGCAGTGAAATCATTGCTGAAAGCGGTGATGACCGAGCCCAGGGCCGCCACCGCAAGAAGAGAGGCGGAAGTCCATCTCGGGCCGAACCTGTCGGCCAGAAGGCCTGCCGGTATCTGCATGGCGGCATATGTCCAGAAGTATATCGAGCTGAGGAATGATACGTTCCCTCCGAGCTCATCTATGATGTCCCCGCCGACGACATTGACGGATACTCTGTGGAAGTAGACGAAGAAATATGCGATTATGAGCGTACAGAACATCAGCCAGATGTACAGCCTTTTCTTGGAGTACGGTTTCAGTTCCTCTGACCTCATGCCGCCGTCTGCCGGATCCTTCACATGTGCCCGCACAATCACTCCGTATATATTCGAATCGGAGAGGTGCGTCTGCGAACACGAACCAAATCCCCGGAGGCTTTGCAACAGATATTAATACAATCAAACAGTTGAACATATGTTCATATGATAGACGAAGAATCGCAGTTTGCGCATGAAGGCTGCCCTCCCCACCCCCTTTCCATAGAGAAGGCGAAGGCTGCCGTTGAGAACGAGGACGAGATGCAGGCCATATCCGATTTCTTCAGGCTCTTCAGCGACAGCACCCGGATAAGGATACTCTTGGCCCTGGGCACCGGGGAGATGTGCGTATGCGACATCAGCGAGGCATTGGGGATGACCCAGTCGGCGATCTCCCACCAGCTCAGGGTACTGAGGGGCGGGAATCTTGTTAGATCCCGCAGGGACGGCAAATCCGTATTCTACTCCCTGAGCGACGATCACGTGAGGACTGTCGTCAGAACTGCGACGGAACATATCCGGGAGGTTTGAAGTGAAGCAGGCGTTCACCGTGGAGGGGCTCTGCTGCGCAAAATGCGCCGCCGAGATAGAGGAGGCCGTGGGCAGGATCGTCGGATGCGAATCCGCGAATATGGCATTCATGACCAAGAAGCTCACGATAGAGGCTCCAGAGAAGGATATGGAGCGTATCACCTCCGAGACTGAGCGCATAGTGAGAAGGATAGAGCCTAAGGCTTCAGTGAGAAGAAGGTAGGACATGAGCGGGAAGGTTCTGAGACTCGCCGTCGCGCTCCCGCTGTTCGTTACCGGTACCTTGGGGCATTATCTGGGATGGTCTCCGCCGGATCTTTTCACCGTACTGCTGCTGGCAGCGTACGTGGCAGTGGGATACGACGTGGTCCTGGGCGCATTCAGCAACATAGCGAGACTGAGATTCCTGGACGAGCGGTTCCTCATGACGGTCGCCAGCGCGGGAGCCGTTCTCATCGGGGAATATCCGGAAGGCGTCGCCGTGATGATGTTCTACGTTGTCGGAGAGATATTCGAGAGTCGTGCCGTGGAAAGAGCCAGAGAATCGATATCCGACCTCATGGACCTTCAGCAGGATTACGCGAACCTTGAGATCAACGGATCCATCGAGACAGTGGACCCGGATACCGTATCCGTCGGGGACGTGCTCGTCATCAAGCCGGGGGAGCGCATACCTCTGGACGGGACCGTGACAGAGGGCCGTACGTCACTTGATATGAGGGCCCTCACAGGAGAATCCGCTCCTCGTGACACGGGTCCGGGGGATGCGGCCCTCAGCGGTTCCGTGAATCTTACCAATATGATAAGGATCAGAGTGACGGCTGTTTACTCCGAATCAACGGCAACCAAGGTAATGGACCTTGTGGAGGATGCGGCCTCCAAGAAAGCGCACACCGAGAAATTCATAACGAGATTCTCCAGATACTACACGCCCACGGTCGTGGCTTCCGCCATAGCCCTTGTCGTGTTTCCAACGCTCATCACGGGGCAATGGGAGCTGTGGCTCTACAGGGGGCTTACGTTCCTTGTGGTCTCCTGCCCCTGCGCCCTGGTGATCTCCGTTCCCATGGCCTTCTTCAGCGGGATAGGGCGCGCATCCGGGTCCGGGATCATGATCAAGGGCAGTAACTACCTGGAGATTCTGTCGGGAGCGGATACGGCCGTGTTCGACAAGACAGGCACGCTGACAGAGGGGAGATTCTCCGTCGATGCCGTGCACGCCGTTGGCGCAGAGGAAGGGTACGTGATCGAGATGGCTGCCAAGGCGGAGCTGTACTCCGACCATCCCCTGTCGGAGACCATCAAGGCCGAGTACGGGATGGATATCGGCCCGGAGGAAGTGGAGTATATGGAGAACCTCGCAGGGCGGGGCATAGTGGCCGGGGTCAACGGAAAGACCGTTCATGCGGGGAACCGCTCCCTCATGGAGGAGATCGGCACGGACTTCTGCGCCGATGAAGGGGGCGGCACCAATGTCCATGTGGCGGTGGACCGGGAGTACATAGGGCATATAATCGTCACTGACACAGTCAAAGAGGGGGCCGCAGAGGCCGTCTCGGAGCTCAGAGCCGCCGGCATACGGCGTATGGCCATTCTCACCGGCGACAATCCCTCGGTAAGCAGAGCGGTGGGCGATGCGGTGGGAATAGAGGATGTCCGTGCAGGGCTTCTGCCGGACGGCAAGATGCGCGAGCTCGAAAATATAATGGAGGGCAGCTCAGGCGGCACCATCTTCGTCGGGGACGGGATAAACGATGCGCCTTCGCTCAGAAGGGCGGATGCTGGCATAGCCATGGGCGTCGCCGGCTCAGGTGCCGCCATCGAGGCCGCGGATGTCGTGATAATGGATGACGACCTTACGAAGATCGCTTCGGCGATCAGGATATCCAAGAAGACCATGCAGATCGTGAGAGGCAACATAGTCTTCATACTCGGCGTCAAATTCTCTGTACTGGCACTTGCGATGTTCGGTCTTGCGGGCATGTGGGCTGCCGTTTTCGCGGACGTCGGGGTATCGATGATCGCCTTAGCGAACTCGGCACGTCTGCTCGGCATGAAGAACATATAATTATACTGCGCACGGCAGTACAACCGCAGGGATAAAAATGGTGAAATTGACCGAAGAGATGATCGCAACGCTTTCAGAGACTAAGATATTCATGGTGGCCACGGCATCCAAGGCCGGAGTGCCTAATGTCGTGCCTGTCGGGATGCTGTTCCTGCAGGACGACAAGGAGACATTCTGGCTCATCGATAATTATATGGATAAGACCCTCAGGAACCTGAAGGAGAATCCGAAGCTCTCATTCTCCGCCCTGAGCCAGTCCGGTGCTCCCATCCAGATAAAATGCGATGCGGAGATCGAAACGTCCGGGAAGGATTATGAGAAGGCCGTGAAGATCGCCCATGCCAAGAAGGAGACCTACCCTGCGAAGAGCCTGATCAGGCTGAAGGTGAAGGAGGTCTACTCCGTCAAGTCCGGCGATGGCGCGGGAAGGAAACTGCTCTAATCCTTCTCCGGCATCATATAAGCCTGGGCCCCGCCCAGGAGCATGCCCAGGGGTACCAGCACGAAGGCTGCGGGCATATCCGCCGAGAAGTACAGGAAAACACCCATGGCCGCTCCCAGTATGCCGCCTATCACTGCGGCCGCGATCACCTTGGCCTTCTTGGCAGGTTCCATCGTCAGACCTTCCTCTTCAGTGCCTTCTCCACGTCTGAAACGGTCCTGTCGACGATCTCCCCGGCACCGCCGGTGTACTTTGACGGGTCCATCGCATCCCTTATCTCCGCTTCCGTCATGAACTTGAGATTCCTGGATGCCATAACCTCCACGACCACATCCCTCAGCTGCCTCCCGTCGCCCATGGCGGTCATGGAGGCCTCCCGTATCAGCTCATGGGCATCCTGCCTTCCCATGCCCTTCTCGGTCATCCTCATCATCAGGGCCTCGGCCATGACAAGTCCCTGGGATGATTCGATGTTCCTGAGCATCCTGTCGCTGTCCACGGTCAGTCCCGAGAAGACCCAGTCCATCTTCGAAAGCATCTCGTCCAGAAGAACGAAGGCATGGGGCAGCGCGAATCTTTCCGCGCTTGAGTTCGACAGGTCCCTCTCATGCCAGAGGACCTGGCTCTCGAAGGTCGGCGTTATCACGGACCTTACGATGCGGGCGAGCCCGCAGACATTCTCGGACATCATGGGGTTCCTCTTGTGCGCCATGGTCGAGCTGCCTACCTGCTTCTCCTGGTCGAAGGGCTCTGCGGCCTCGGCTATCTCCGACCTCTGAAGATTCCTGATCTCCGTGCCGTATCTCTCAAGGGATGTCGCTATGTTCCCGAGAAGGCATATCAGCTCCGTGTAGCGGTCCCTCCCCACGACCTGTGTCGCCGCAGGCTCGTATGAGAGGCCGAGATCCTTCATCACGGCCTCCTGGACTTTGAAGAATTTCTTTCCCAGCGCAGCGCCTGTGCCCACCGCGCCGGACATCTTGCCGACGCAGACCCTCGGCTTCAGCTGCTGCATCCGCTCCCTGTGCCTGAGCATCTCCTGGGCGTAACCGGCTATCTTGAATCCGAACGTTATGGGTATGGCGAACTGGGCATGGGTCCTCCCGATCTCGAGGGTGTCCCTCTCCCTCTTCGCCAGCTTCGCAAGGGTCAGGGTCAGCCCGTCTATGCCTTCCTCTATGATCCGCAGGGCCTCCTTTATCTGCAGGGCCGTGGCCGTGTCCACGATATCGTTGGATGTTGCCCCGTAATGGACGAATCTCCCCGCGTCCCCGCGGCACTTCTCCGTCAGGGCTTTGACCATGGCCATCACATCATGCCTGGTCTCCTTCTCGATCTCCTTGACCCTGTCTATGCTGACGACATCCAGGTTAGCGATGCGCGTTATCTCCTCCGCATCGGCCTCAGGTATCGTCCCCAAGGATGCGTGGGCCCGGGCAAGGGCCGCCTCCACATCCATCTGGTACTGCAGGCGGCTGGTCTCGCCGAATACGGCTCTCATCTCGTCCCTGCCGTATCTGTAGTCCAATGGGCATATGTTGCTCATAACGCCCTTCGCCATCCCTTGCTGTTATAAAGCAATTTCCACGCAGACGCACGATGGTCTTGCGCACGAGCCGTTCCCACGTAACTTTTATAAAGGAGTCTAACATCGGTGTTTTTGTTGAGTGTGCCGAGACTCAGACTTCGGTGACTACGAAAGCATGGAGATTATACATGGCAGATTTTGAGGAGGACATTAACAGACTGGAATCATCCGAGGAGACCGAGCAGGTTGAAATGGAGACTAGCGAGGATGAGATCTCCCCTGAGACCGAACAGGTCGATGCGGAGACGAACGAAGATGAGGTCACTCCGGAGACCGAGGAACGCCTCGATGAACTGGAGCAGAAACGCAGTGTTAGCAACAACGCTGCGGAAAGGCATATGCGCAAGAGGGACGATCTCAACAAGCAGACCCGCGAATGGGTCGCCAAGAGGGACGAGCTCAACGCCCTGGTGCGCAGCTACATCGACGAAGCAGGCAAGCACAGAGAGGAACGCGATTCTCTCAACATGAACGTCCAGCAGCAGAAAGAGCTGAGGGACGAGTGCAACAAGCTGGTATCCAAACTGAGCGAGGAACTCCACGAGATGAGGAAAGACCGTCCTCAGGCAGACAAGAATCAGCCATCACTTAGACAGCTCAAGAAAGAATTCTCCGATCTCGAGAGGAAGCAGCAGACGCAGGTCCTCAAGAAGAAGGAGGAGGAAGCCCTGGTCAAGAGCCTGAAGGCACTGGACGACCAGATCCGCGAGATAGAGAAGAGCAGCGAGCAGAACGAGGACATGCGCGACAAGTCCACCGCCCTCAGGGAGGCGAAGGCCCAGGCCGAGGTCCACCACAAGCTCGTATCCGAGTATGCGGATAAGGCCCAGGCCGAGCACGATGCGATGATCCAATTCTATGAGAAGGCTGACGCCGTAAGGAAGGAAGCCGACGAGGCCCAGGCCAAGTTCATAGAGTCCAAGAAGGCAGCGGACGAAGAGCACAGGCTCTTCATCGAGGAGAGCAAGAGCTACCACGAATCCGACAAGGACGTCTACAGCATCAAGAGCAAGCAGAGGGCTGCTCGCAAGAGGAAGAGCGACGCGGACAACAAGAAGGCCGCAAACGATCTCTTCGCCCGTTTCAAGGAGGGGAAGGTCCTGGACACAGAGGACCTTATGATCCTTCAGAAATCCGGCTACCTCTGAAACGAACCTTTTCAAGTCTGGGTGGGCGGAATAACCGCCCACCCAGACTAACTTTTAACAGACCTATCGACTCTTATTGAGTACAGTAACAACAACTTTAAATACAGACTGAGTAATGAAGCAAATGGGAAAAAAGGCTAGTCCTGTAGAGTGCATCCCATCCCTTCTGACTGGCTAGCCTCTTCCCGTAACTTCTACCGCAAATCTTTATTACGGGCGCGTCTCATAGCCTCACACATGGTTCTAGAGGGGCTAGGGAAATCTTTGAGGAACGCCGTCGCCAGGGTGACGGGCGCCACGTCCGTGGACGATCAGCTCATAAAGGACGTGGTCAAGGACCTGCAGCGGGCCCTTTTGCAGGCGGACATCAACGTACAGCTGGTATTGGAGCTTACGAAGAAGATCGAGACCCGGGCCTCCCAGGAGAAGCCGCCCGCAGGGAAGAGCCCCAAAGAGCACGTCATCAACATCATCTACCAGGAGCTAGTGAACCTGGTCAAGAGCGACGAGGGGCTGAGAATGGGGCCCCAGACGATAATGATGGTCGGCCTGTACGGTCAGGGGAAGACCACCACCACGGGGAAGCTCGCTCATCTTTTCAATAAAAAGGGATTCAAGGTCGGACTCATTGCCGCCGACATCTACAGACCTGCCGCGTACGAGCAGCTCAGCCAATTGGGGGAGAAGGTCGGCGTGGACGTTTACGGGGAACCGGGGAAGAAGAATGCCGCCGAGATCGTGAAGAACGGGATGCAGCACTTCAAGGACAAGAAGGTCGTGATAATCGATACGTCTGGAAGGCATGCCCTGGAGGCCGACCTGATAAAGGAGCTCCAGGACATATCCGCTGTGGCGAAGCCTGAAGAGAGGTTCCTCGTTCTGGACTCCCAGGTGGGGCAGCAGGCCGGCCCTCAGGCCGAGGCTTTCCACAAGGCCGTGGGGGTCACCGGCGTCATACTCACCAAGATGGACGGCAGCGCCAAAGGCGGCGGCGCCATAAGCGCCGTGAACAAGACATCCGCCAGGATAGTATGCATAGGTACCGGCGAGCACATACGCGACCTGGAGCCCTTCGATGCCAACCGCTTCATATCCCGTCTCCTGGGGATGGGCGACCTCTCGGCCCTCATGGAGATAGCCAAGGAGGAACTGCAGAACGAGGACGGCATGGAGGAGATCAGCTCCCGCATGATGTCAGGGAAGTTCACTCTCAACGATATGTACCATCAGATGCTGGCGATCAACAAGATGGGGCCCCTGCAGAAGGTGATGTCCCTGATCCCCGGCATGAGCAAGATGGAGGACAAGATCAACTACGAGGAGACCCAGGCGAGGCTGCTGAAGTACCGCTACATAATGGACTCCATGACCCTGGAGGAGAAGGAGGACCCGTCGTTGATCAAATCCTCCCGCGTTCAGAGGATAGCCGGCGGCTCAGGTACATCCGTCCAGGACGTGAGGGAACTTCTCAAGCAGTACAACCAGAGCAAGAAGACGGTGAAGACCTTCATGGGGAACCGCAAGATGCGGAAGCAGATGATGAAGCAAATGGGCGGCGCCGACCTGGACTCCCTGGAGTGATCCCTTGATAAGATTCGTGATAATAGGGCACAGGGCCCATACCACCGCCGATTTCAAACTTGACGACATAGCCGGAGGGGCTGGAAGGCTCGACGTGCTCGTGAGGTGCGTCAACTCCGCATTCTTCCTCAGCCACAACATAAGGAAGGACGCGGAGCTCTACCTTGTACTCCTGGGAGGCGAGGCTGCGCCAAAGACCGTTAGGATATCCGGCAGGGAGCTGAGATATCTGAATCCTGACGAAAGGAGCACGGCCTCCCTGATAAGGAACGCCCTGCTGAAGAAGGTGGGGGACACAGAGGTACGGGCCTCTCCCGGGATATATGTGTCGAGGATGTCCTTTGCCGGGCTCATGGAAGAGCTCTCCAAAACCTCCAGATTCGTGTATCTGCGGGAGGACGGGAAGGACGTCAGGGAATTCGGATTCCCCGAGAATCCGTGCTTCATACTGGGCGACGACAAGGACCTGACCGAGGAGGAGGAAGCCGTCATGTCATCCTATGATTTCGACATGATAAAACTCGGACCGCTGAGCCTCCATGCGAACCACTGCATGATCCTGGTGCTTAACGAAATGGATCGCAGGGCCTAGTCCGTACGATGCTTATATTATTCGGACACGATTAACCGGCCATGGCTGAATCTGAGCGGGCGCAGCAGCACAGGCACTGCCTGAAATGCGGCAGAGCATTCACGGGCGACGGCAGGTACTGCGGCGACGGCTGCAAAGAGGAGAAGAAAAGGGAACTTAACAAGGAGAAGCGCAAGCTCCTTGCGATCTGGGCCGCCGGTGTCGCGCTCATGGTCATAGTCATTGCGCTGATGCTATGAAGGTCGCTGTCGCAGGGACCTTCGATGTCCTCCATGCGGGCCACAAGGCTCTGATAGATCGGGCCTTCGAGATATCCGACAACGTGCTCGTCGGGATAACCAGCGACGCCATGGCCTCCGCGGGGAGGAAGAGCGTCAACCCCCTCTGGATCAGACGGAAGGTGCTGCAGGAGTACCTGTCCTCCAAAGAGGGCAGATGGATGATATTCGACATAGACGACATCTACGGTCCGCGGGATATCATGGATGACGTGGAGATCCTGGTGATCTCCGAGGAGACCCTGGGTAACAGCAGACTTGTGAACAAAGAGCGTCGCAGCAGGGGGCTCAAGCCCCTGGAATTCTCTATAGTCCCCATGGTGAAGAACGACGCCGGGGAGAGGATAAGCTCCACCGGCATAAGGAACGGGGTCTACGGACGCAGCGGCAGAAAGGGCAGGGACATCGCCGTAGGGTCGACAAATCCTGTGAAGGTCGAAGCGGCCAGATGCGTCATGGAAAGAGTATTCGGGGACGTGACCATAACCGCCGTTGACGCGGACAGCGGCGTCCCGGAGCAACCTTTCGGGGAGGAGACCCTGAAAGGTGCCGTCAACAGGGCCAAGAACGCTCTGGGAAGGCACTGGATGGCCGTCGGGATAGAAGCCGGCGTCTTCGAGATGTATGACGGCCTGTACGATGTGCAGCACTGCGCCATAGTTTCGCAGGACGGAGCCGTCACTATAGGGATGAGCTCCGGATTCAGATACCCCGATGATGTGGCACAACTGGTGAGAAGCGGCCTTACCGTCGGAGAGGCGATGAAACAGATATTCGGCGAGAACAGGGGAAGATCGGAAGGCGCCGTCGGGATACTGAGCAAAGGGCTCATCGACAGGAAGGAGCTTACCGAGCAATCGGTGAAAGCGGCCATGATACCCCGCATGAGGGAACTATGATAATCATAAAGGACGAAACGGACACGAAGGAAGCGGAATCCTACGAGGGCGTAAGGATACTTCTCCTCACCAACGGGAATATGAACGGCGATGCCGCCGGAGCCGCGCTCAGGCTCAGGAACATCACGGGGGGGAAGATGGCGGTGGCAATACTGGGTCATTCCGGGGAGAGCCTGAGGGAGGCTGACGCCACATACTATCTCGACGATCCGGTCTTCGCGGATTCGGACTGCAGGGCGTCCGGGAGGATCTCGGTCGCTCTCATTAAGAAGGTGTTCCCATGCGACTACGTCGTCTGCGGCACATCCTCTGCGGAGGGCAGCCCCTCGTCCCTTGCGGCCAGGATAGCCCTGGGATGCGATATGGAGCCCGTGTTCAACATCTCGGGCATCGACCGATCGGATGACGGCTCCCTGAGGATAATACAGAACGGCACCGAGAGCAAAGTCTCCTGGAAGGCCGTGTTCTCCGTCTCCGGAGGTAGATGGCCCGAGGCCGTGGCGGAGATCAGGGAAGGAAGGCATCTGAATCGCATAGATCTCGGCCTCGGGGTCTTCTCCGTGGGAACCAAGGGCTCCAAGGTGCTCATCTCGAAGGAGGTGAGCTGAGATGTCGGAAGGATGCTCTGGCGGATCCTGCAGCACCTGCCCGGGAGGCTCCGGCTCCGACGGCGAGGACCGCCTGCCCCCGGGTATGCTGGAACATTACGATCTGAATACGGACACGCGAAAAGGGATTCTCGTCTTCATACAGACGGAGGACGGGGTCCCGGATGCCTCGACGGCAGGAATTCTCACGCTGGCCCGCAACATATCGGACGACAGGGTTTTCGCCACAGCCTTCGGAGGGGTCGAGATCAAGGAACGTTTCAAGGAGATATTCGCCCTGGGGGTGGATACACTGTACCATATGAGGAACAGGGACCGGGGATACCGCCCTCTTCCGTGGGCCTCGGCCATAATGGAGGTGGCAGAAAGGGTAAACGCCGCCGTTCTGCTGTTCCCCGATACCCGCGCGGGAGAGGAATTGGCGTCCCTGTGCGCCGCGAAGGCGGATGCAGGGATATGTGTCAGATGCATGGATCTGCGCATGGAGAACGGCACCATGGCCGCGAAGAAGGATCTTGACACGGGTACGATAGGAGTAAGATTCGTTTCGCGCCCAGCGGTGATCGTCGCATCCTCGACCGGTCTTCCCGCGCCCGTATCCGATCCGGGCCGCAAGGGCACCGTGATAAACCGCCCCTATTCCCTGGAAGAGTGATCATCCGACGAGCTGCTTGATCTTCGCATATACTTCGTCGGCATGGCCCTCGACCCGGACCTTGGGCCAGACCGCCTCAACCCTTCCGTCCTTGCCGATTACGTAAGTGGACCTTACGGTCCCTTCCGTCTCCCTGCCGTACATCATCTTCTTGCCCCAGGCGCCTGCGGCCTTTATCAGCTCAAGCTCCTGATCCGAGAGTAGCTTGAATCTCAGTCCGTGCTTGTCCGCGAACTTCCTGTGAGATTCCGGGGAATCCTTGCTCACGCCTATTATCGGTATGTTCCTCACCATCAGCTTCTTGTAGATCTCGCTGAATCCGAGGGCCTCCTTCGTACACCCCGGAGTGTTGTCCCTGGGGTAGAAGTACACCACGAACATAACGCCCTCCAGCATGGCCGAGTCAAATGTCTGCCCGTTCTCGTCCGGGAGCCTGAATGCAGGGAATTTGTCGCCAACCTCCATCAGACAACACCTCCCCCGCGGGCGTCTATGAACCACTGAAGGTCCAGCTCCACCATCATGACCGGATGCGTTATCTCGAATCCCTCTATGACCTCCGGAGAGACCTCCCCGAAGGACCCTATCCTCTCGCCGTTCACCATGACGGCCGCCCCCCGGCCTGGTATGAATGTCCTGTCGGTGCAATGTGCCAGCTGGTACTCGGTGCCCATCTCCCTTAGCACGGCCTCCGTATAGGACTTGGACTCGGTGAACGAGGACCTGGAATCCATGACCACCCCGCAGAGGTGCCTGCGCTTCCTGCAGCCGGAGATCACGTCGCCAACCTCGAATATCCTCTGAGGCAGGTCCCTGCGCTTGTTGCGCCTGAGTATCCTCATCAGACTGGGAAAGAGGGATGCCCTGAGACAGGTGTGGTCCTCGGTTATCGGGTTCATGATCAGGACAAGATCCTCTTCCTTTATCCCGGATATGCCGAACTCCTCCCTTTCCGAGCTCAGTGTCAGCGTCACGGCCTCCGTGAACCCGAGACCCAACATAATATCCCTCATCGACTCCGAAACAGCGGTCTCCGCCATGAGAGAACCCGTTGTCTGGGTCATTGAATGTGTGCCCCCAAAGCTCTCAAAGCCGTACCCTATCGCAACATCCTCGTACAGGTCGACCCTGTGCATTATGTCCGGTCTGGTCGATGGCACTTCCGCGTAGACCGCGTCGCCTTCCGCCATGGCGTCGATTCCCATGCGGCGCAGGGCATCCGCCGCATCCTCGGGAGATATATCCCTTCCGAGGAAACGGGCGCATTCGGATGCGGATATGGCCCAAGATGACGGGGACAGGTCCGGGGACTGCGATTCCGACCCCCCGTCGGACATGGTGACCGAACCGATGGAGCCTCCCCTCTCGGCCATTGCCGTCACTACTATATCGAGAGCGCTCTTCACCGCCTTCCCGTCGATCCCGGTAACATCGACGAACAGATTCTTCGTCTCCGTCGTCACAGTGGTGAGGGCGCCGTTGATGATCGGCGGGAATGACAGCACGTCGCCGCCGGCATCCGTTATGACCGGATATCTGCTCTTCCCTTCCAGAAGATGGGCGTATGCCTTGCCCTTCTCATGCCTGGTCAGTACCCCGCCGAGATCCATCTCCTCATCGGATGCCAAGGGCACGAATCTTATCTCCCCCGGTTCTGCGGCCCTGTATACGAAGGGCGGGACCACCTTGTCAAGATCGTGAACGCCGATCGCCAGCTTCGACCTTTTCCTGCCGATGGTCATGTGGAGCTTCTCCTGAAGCTCCATCAGCGACTTGATGAACTGATCGTCAATCTCCACGTCGAAGACCGCGGCGCATAGGATATAGGGCCTTACACCTTTCACAGAGGGGTCCACGGTCACGAGGATGTCCGTATCCTCCACCTCATACTCCTTCATCCCCGGCTCTATCCCGAGGAATGCCCTCATGTTGCGGGCTATGCCTTCCACGCAGTACATGTCGGGGCGGTTGGGGAAGAACTCAACAGACATATCATCCGAATCCCCCTCCGTACCATGCATGTCCGCGCCGATCATTGGTATTCTCTCGATGAGGACCTCTTTCGGCACCTCCTCCCCCAGAAGGGAGCACAGATCATTGTAGTCGAAATTGATCAGTGGCATACTACTGCCGTTATGGACGGTGGATATTAAGGACTTTCCAAT
Organism: Methanomassiliicoccaceae archaeon UBA381; assembly: GCA_002502965.1. Taxonomy (GTDB): domain Archaea; phylum Thermoplasmatota; class Thermoplasmata; order Methanomassiliicoccales; family Methanomethylophilaceae; genus RumEn-M2. Next base: position 130,304 of record DAQS01000005.1, on the reverse strand, counting down.
ATCGGCCGACAGAAGATTAGATAACAATGCAAATGGATTCGAAGTCCATGAGCATGAAAATCACCATGGTTCAGGCTAGGGGATTCGTGGACGATCCCATGACCAACTTCTTCAAGGCAAGGATGAGGGTCAACAACGTGGATTCGGACATCTTCGTCTATCCGGAGATGTATTGCAGCGGTTATGTGCCCGAGGTGAAGCGCATGCAGCCCGACAAGACCACGGACATGGTGGTGAACAACATGAAGACCATGGCCGGGAAGCGCAACTGCGGCATCGTGTTCGGTGCGCCAAGAATCATAGACGGCAAGCTGTACAATTGCGTTCTGTTCGCAGGTCCGGACGGGATAGTGACCCACAAGAAGACGGTGCCGACCACGGACGGCGTCTTCGACGAGACAGATATATTCGAATGGGGGGACGCCACGACCATGTTCGATTTCAGAGGCCTGAAGATCGGACTATGCACGGGCCAGGAGCTCTGCACCCATATCATACCCAGGCGCTATGCGGAGAACGGTGCTGACATCGTGATCGCCGTTGCCGCTTTCACCGAAGAGCAGATGGCGAGGACGGAGAAGATCGCCGTTGCCCGTGCCGTAGAGAACAAGATCTACGTGATGCTGGTGAATATGGTGGGAGAGGACCCGGGGAAGAAGATGGGCGGGAAGAGCATGTTCATAACCCCTGATGGGGAGATCGCCGAGAGGTTCAGCGATTCCACCGACCTGAGGGAGATCCGCCTCGAGGACAACTTCCTGGATGCGGTGGCGGGACGCAGCCCGATCCCGGAGCCGAAGCTCAGGAGTTAACGTCCCAGGTCCTTGTGGGCTCTGCCCAGCTGCCCTGCCGCCTGAGCGGCCAGAGTGGACAGCTCGCCTGCCAGCACCGTAGCCGCGATTATCTCGGCGAACTTCCTGGCCTTGCCGTCTCCTTTGCAGCCCATGATCTCCAGCGCCTCGGACTGGGCGGGGAGCCTTGTCCCGCCTCCGACGGTCCCGACCTCCACGGCGGGCATCCTTATCGCTATGTACAGGTTGCCGTCGACCTCCTCGCAGGTGGTCATGCAAAGGCTGGCCTCGACCACGTGGGCGGGGTCCTGCCCGGTGGCTATGTAAACGGCGGCAGCCATATTCGCGGCATGCGCGTTGAATCCCGTGCTGCCTGCCATCGCACTGCCGATCAGATTCTTCCTTATGTTCGTCTCCGCCACGGCGGCGGCCGTCGTGTGCAGTTTCGATTCAACGAGAGAACCGGGTATGGTCGCCTCTGCGAGTACCACTTTCCCCCGTCCGTTTATAGCGTTGATGGCGGCCGGCTTCTTGTCAGTGCACATGTTCCCGGATACTGAGACCATGACCGCTCCTGTCTCCTTCTCGATCAACCTGCACACCGCCTCTGTGGCTATCGTCGCCATGTTCATTCCCATGGCGTCACCTGTGTCGTATGAGAACCTGAGGAAAAGGTTCCTGCCGTTGGGGAACGGTTCTATCGTCAGGAGCCTGCCGTGCTTCGTGGTGGCGGAAACGGCCTCATCAACAGCCTCTGCGTTATCGCATATCCAATTGATGACCTTCACGGAATGGTCTATGCCCTCGGTCCTGAATACCGGGCCCCGGGTCATAGCGTCGGAGAGCACTTTGACTCTGGCTCCTCCGGATTCAGATATAACTGACATGCCCCTGGAGACGGAGGCGATAAGGGCGCCTTCCGTCGTGGCCATGGGAACTAAGAAGGGGCCTCCGGCATGATCGCCCCTGATAACAACGGGGCCTGCGAATCCCAGAGGGACCTGGGTCACACCGATCATGTTCTCTATGTTCTTGGAGGCCAGCTCCGGATCGAAGGTGTAATCCCCTATCGCTTCCAGCTTAGTCTCCGTGAGATCGGACACCGCTTTGCGCCTGTCATCCACATCAGCGCGGCTGCGCCCTCTGTTCTTCAGCCCCTTTCGGTCGACCATGCAATCTCATGTTGCGAAGCGTAAATATAGGTTGCCTTCGCGGGCTCAGAGCTTCTTCTGCAGCTTCCCGTCCTTCTTCTTGCGTACGACGGACGTTCCCTGCTTTGAAGCAAGGATCTTGGCGTACTCGTCCGCCTCCGCCTTGGTCTTGAAACGCTTTGTGGCTATGGGCGCACCTTCGGGCTTGACCTGCCACCCTCCGTCGGGATGGGTCGACACGACCTGCCTCCTCTTACGCGCGGTCCCGGATTCCTCTTTCTCGGCCGGCTTTTTATCGGTTTTTGGCTCTTCGTTTGCCATGTTATTTAAGTATGTCGATAAGAGCTTATTATGCTTCGCAAAGCTCCGTCTCACCGAGACTGTTCGGCGCAGGACCGGTCCCTGCCTTTCAGCAGCAGTATGTGGGCTGACACTGCCGCTCCCACGATAGGAAGCACTATCGCAACGATCCCGCCCCTCATCATCAGGGCGGAGACGATCAGCATAGACCACAGGAAGATGAGGGCGTACGCCTTCGTCCTGCGGGACACACCCTTCCCCTCCCTGTAGTTCTCTATGTATTCGCCGAAATAGCGGTTCCTTGTGAGCCACCCGTACATCCTCGGGCTGCTGGTGCCGAAGCACAGAGCCGCCACTATCACGAAGGGTGTGGTGGGGAGGATCGGCATTACCACGCCGATGCCCCCGATCACCATCGCGACAGAACCTGCCGCTACCAGCGCCGTGCGTTTGACCCTGTTCATACTGAGCTCGTCGCCTTCATGCGCTCCGCATGGCTGAGCCCGGAGAGGCGGATCACCTCATCCATGTTCAGGGACATGGCCTTGGCGATGCGCGTTCCGTAATCCTTGTCCGCGAGATAGCAGTGGGCAGCATGGCGGTACTTTATGTTCTCTGTCGCCGGCCCCATATTCCTTGCCGTGTTCTCTATCAGAAGGGCCTTTTTGTCCTCGGTGATAAGGCGGTACAGGTTCCCGGGCTGGTAGAAGCAGTCATCGGTGGGATCCTCCTTCGGCTCGTAGCGGTCCATATTCCCTTCCAACGGAAGCGATGGGTCCCTGTGCTCGGGCTGGCCCAGCCACTCGTCATAGCTGTTGGGGGTGTATGAGAGCACGGAACCGTAGTTACCGTCCACGCGCATCAGACCGTCGCGGTGGTATGCGTGGACCGGTACCTTGGGGGAGTTGACCGGTATAAGGTCGTGATTCACGCCGAGACGGTATCTCTGCGCATCCCCGTAGGAGAAGAGCCTTCCCTGGAGCAGCTTGTCAGGGGACAGGCCTATTCCCGGGACGAGGTTGGTCGGATTGAAAGCGGCCTGCTCTACCTGGGCGAAGTAATTGTCAGGATTGCGGTTCAGCTCCATAACGCCCACCTCGATGCGGGGGTACTCCTTGTAGCTCCACACCTTCGTTATGTCAAAGGGATTCTCCCTGTGGTTCCTGGCCTGCTCCTCAGTCATTATCTGGAAGTACAGGGTCCACTTGGGGAAGTCCCCGTTCTCGATCGCGTTGTAGAGGTCGTTCTGGTGGCTCTCCCTGTCCTTGCCGACTACGGCCTCGGCCTCCTGGTCCGTCAGGTTCCTTATCCCCTGCTGGGTCCTGAAGTGGAACTTGACCCACACGCGCTCCCCTTCTTCGTTGTAGAGGCTGAAGGTGTGGCTGCCAAAACCGTGCATATGACGGTAGCTTGCGGGGATCCCCCTGTCGGACATGACAATGGTGACCTGATGTAGGGCCTCCGGAAGAAGGGTCCAGAAGTCCCAGTTGTTCTGCGCGGAGCGCATATTGGTCCTGGGGTCCCTCTTTACTGCGTGATTCAGGTCCGGGAATCTCAGAGGGTCCCTGATGAAGAACACGGGGGTGTTGTTGCCGACCAGGTCCCAATTCCCTTCGTCTGTGTAGAACTTCACGGCGAATCCGCGTATATCCCTCTCAGCATCTGCGGCTCCCCTCTCCCCGGCAACGGTGGAGAACCTTACGAACACATCGGTCTTCTTCCCGATCTCGGAGAATACCTTCGCTTTCGTGTACTTCGTGACGTCATGCGTCACTGTGAATGTGCCGAACGCCCCCGAGCCCTTGGCGTGCATCCTTCTCTCGGGTATGACCTCCCGGTCGAAATGGGCCATCTTCTCCAGGAACCATGTGTCCTGAAGCATCATTGGGCCCCTGGACCCTGCGGTCAGAGAATTGTCGTTATCCGGGACCGGTGCTCCGTTCTTGCTTGTTAGGGGTCTCTTGCCATTCATGAATTCGGACCCCCTTATTTCTATATAAAACAAATTAATCAACGGCGTAGTGATGCAAAACTATAATCCGCGGACGCTGTATCCGGCAGCATGGCGGATGAGGCTTACGAGGCGATGTCCAAAGCCAGGCGGCAGAGGGACAGCGGAAACATCAAAGGTGCGGTGTCCACACTCGAGTCCTATCTGGAGAAGGACCCCCACAACACGAAGCCGCGCCTCCTGCTGGCGGAGATCCTTGTATACAGCTCCGACAGCAGATCGTACGGCATGATGCAGTTGGACGTCATACTGGATCTGGAACCGGACAATCACAATGCCAGAAAGGCCCTGGTCACGGTCCTGAAGGATAAGAGGAAGAACATCAGGGAATGCGACAGGCATTACCGCTACCTCATCGAGCACTGCCCAAGGGATGCGGACCTCATGAACAGCTACGCGATCTTCTGCAAACTCCAGCTGGTAGACTTCGACAGGGCCGAGGAGCATTATCTCAAGGCGATAGCCCTGGAGCCGAAGAACCCCGATTACAGGATGAACTACGCGTATCTTCTTGCCGGGGACATGGACCGGCCCGCGGATGCGAAAGAGCAGCTGGAGACCATACTCTCCTACGACCCTGCGGATGCCAAGGCCGAAAGGGCGCTGATACAGCTCATGGAGAGGCGCTTCAACCCTGACGGGACGCCGAAGAAGAAACGCAGGTTCTTCAAAAGGAGATGATCTCTGTGCACTGGCCTGCATTTAACGCTGTAAATAAATAATAGCGAAGGGCATTCGGAGACAGGTGAATCAGATGACTGCCAATCAGCTTAAGGGAAGCAAGACGGAGAAGAACCTCATGGAGGCATTCTCCGGAGAGAGTCAGGCCAGGACGAAATATACATACTACGCCTCTCAGGCCAAGAAGGAAGGCTACGAGCAGATCTCAGAGATTTTCATGGAGACTGCCGAGAACGAGAAGGAGCACGCCAAGCTCTGGTTCAAGGAGCTCCACGGCGGAAGTGTCCCTATGACCATCCAGAACCTGAAGGATGCGGCGGCCGGAGAGAACTACGAATGGACGACCATGTATGCGGATTTCGCTAAAGTCGCCAGGGAAGAGGGCTTCGTCGAGATCGCCAGGGCCTTCGAGAGCGTCGGCGGCATCGAGAAATTGCACGAGGAGAGATACCTGAAGCTCCTCAGCAACATCGAGAACGGGCTCGTTTTCGAGAGGGATGAGGTCGTCATGTGGAAGTGCCGCAACTGCGGGTACATACATGTGGCCAAGAAGGCCCCGAAGGAGTGCCCTGCCTGCAAGCACCCTCAGGCGTACTTCGAGATCAGGGCTCAGAACTGGTGAAACCCATTTCCCACCTCATGGTGGGACCTATTCTCTTTTTATCCTGCGTAAGCTTACGCTCTAATCATGAAAACCATCGACGTGCCCGAAGTTGAAGCGAAGTTCGCCTACCTGGACCCCGAAGAGATGCGCTGCATGATCAACAACCTCATATGCCGTGACGGCGACTGCCGCAGGTGCAGCTTCGTGTCTGACGGATCCCTTACATACCTCACGGATGCCATATGCAACGAGCTCGAGATCATAAGGTACCTCCTGGGTGAGGATTTCGATGATGAGGGCGAGGAGTCTTCCTGCGGATGCGGCTGCGGATGCGGCAGCGAAGACGAAAAGGACTGATCACTTCAGCCTTATTGTCTCCAAATTCAACGGGGCCTTCGTCTCTATCCTGTATTTCTGATACAGGGAAGAGGCGAGGTCCGTACATTTTCTGTCCTCCCCGTGCCCGATTATGACCTTTGTGGGCCTGGGCTCCATGGTGGATATGTATTTCATGAGCTGCCTGCGGTCCGAGTGGCCCGAGAAACCGTCAACGGTCTCGATGTTCATCTTGACATCCAGCTTTATGTTCTTGCCCCTGTCGTGCACGGTGATGTCCTTCCTGCCGCGCTGGATCGTCCTTCCCGTGGAACCCTCGCTCTGATATCCGACGAACAAGAGCCAGTTAAGCGGATTGTCCGCCCATTCCTTGAAGTATTCCATGACCGGCCCGCCGGTCATCATACCGCTGGTCGCGAGCACAATGCACGGATCAGGGGAGTGGCATATCTCCTCCCTCATGGCGGAGGTCTCCACCCTGCGGAATATCGGCGAGAGGAAGGGGTTCTCGTTCTGCTGGAATATCTGTGTCTTCAGGCTGCTGTTCAGGAACTCAGGGTAGGCCGTGTGTATGGCCGTGGCCTCCCATATCATTCCGTCCAGATAGACCGGCATCTGGGGCAGCCTTCCGGTGCGCATCATCTCCTCGATCACGAGCATCACCTCCTGGGACCTTCCCACGGCGAAGACAGGGATCAGGACCTTACCGCCCTTCTCCGTGGCCTGCTGCAGAAGATCGTGCATCTCCTGGGATGCCTCCATACGGCTGGGCTGGTTATCCTTCGCCCCTCCGTACGTGGATTCGATCACCAGGGATTCGAGGCGTATGAACTTATTGACCGCGGGGTTGAAGAGCCAGGTCTTCTCGAATTTGTTGTCCCCGGAGAATGCGACGTTGTGGAATCCGTTGCCTATGTTGAAGTGCGCTATCGCTGACCCCAATATGTGCCCGGCATTGTGGAAAGTGAGCCTCACATCCGGGGATATATCTGTGGTCTTGTCGTAATTTATCGGTATGACGTGCAGTATCTCGTTCCTGACGTGGGACGCCTCATAGGGCGCCTTCCTCGCCTCCCCGTACACCAGCTTGATGAAGTCCAGCTGGAGCATGGCCATCAGGTCCCGGGTGGGGGGTGTGCAGTACACAGGCCCGTCATACCCGTACTTGAAAAGCACGGGGAGGATGCCGCAGTGGTCCATGTGGGCATGGGTTATCACCACTGCGTCAATCTCACTGAGAGGCTGCATCTCAGGGACGTTGAAGTAAGGGAATCCGTCGCTGGACGGGTCCAATCCGCAGTCAATGAGTATCCTGCTCTCCTTGGTCTGCAGCAACGTCGCAGACCTGCCCACTTGCCTGAATCCCCCGAGGGCCGTCATCCTGACGAACTGCTCCCCGGACTCCAGGGTGGGTCTCGATATCTTGCGCCCTATGCGCCTGAGTATCTCGGTCCTCTCTTCCCTGTTGTGCCTCAGATAGCCTCTTACGTCCGAGATCGTCTTCGAGTTTATGGGAGGGGCCCTGACAGGCTTTATGTTCCATCCTGTGTCGGCCCTGATCTCATTGAGCAGCTGTCCCCCCTTGCCCACTATGACATGGGGATTGATGGCCTCCACCATTACCACTCCGGTATCGTAATCAAAGAACATGTCTGTTATATTGGCATCCGCCGGGGACATCTCCTTTATCCTGGCCTCCACATCGTCGGAATCACCTAGGGACTTGGGGTCTGGCCTTATGTCGAATCTCTTCCTAAGCTGGTTGGCCAGCTGCTTGGTTATATTGGCATCCTCGGAGAACTTCTCAAAATCCTTGGAATATATGACGACTATCGGCCCCTCGAACTCGATGCCCGATATGTCTATGTCTGCTGGCACTATTTTGCGTATCTCCTCACGTAGCGTGTCGAAGAGTCTGTCCGTATTCATCTCGAACCCTGTCTATAATGTATGGAATTTGTTTGGTAAAGGTGTTTGATGAAGCTTTTCAGTTGGGATATCTGAACCCGAGCTCTGCGGCACGCGTCCTTATAGCCTCCTCGGGCATGGACTCGAAACCGTCCGGCCCGATGAAGGATATGAGCATGCCGTCCCCGGATGCGGAATCCCTTCTTATGGAGGAGTTCAGAGCGGCTATGGCGATATCTATGCCTTCCTCGCGCGTCATGCCCTCCTTGTACTTCTCCTCGATGACGCCCATGGCGAAGGAGGATCCGGACCCTACGGACATGTAGTTGTCCTCTATGTGCCCTCCGGCACCGTCGATGCTGAATACATGACCTCCCGTCTTGTCGTACCCTCCGACTATCAGGCCAACGTAGAATCCCTGGCGTATGATGTTCGCTACCAGGGTCGATGCGGCCTTGACGGACATGGGCTCCCCTCTCTTCATGCTGTAGAGGGCTACTTCCGACTGGGCGTACCTGACCATGAGCTGGGCGTCTCCCACCAGGCCTGCGATCGTCATGCCTATGTTGTCTGCGATCTTGTAGACCTTCTGAACATTGGAGTGGGCTATTATGTGGCCCATCGTGGCCCTGCGTTCAGATGCCATGATGACCCCGTCCTTGCATTTCAGGCCGATCGTCGTCGTCCCGGTCTTTAAAGCGTCTTCAGCCATATGATATACCTTCCAGAAATCTGACTCCCTCAAAAGGCAGCTGTCATTCGACTTCTGCGGACAGCCTCATGCCTTTATGGCTTATAACCTTTTTCTTCCAGATTGCTATGCTCTGCCTCTTCTCGGATAGTATAGCCAGGTTATGACTGCGCCGATAAGTGCCAGCGCAGCGGTTACAAGGAATGTGTAACGGCTTGCGCTTACGAATTCAGGATATGTCGAAGGCACCAGATTGTCGGTGCTGCCCATGAAGATTGATATCATGAACATGGCTATTCCCAGGGCAACCATCATCCCGGACTGCCTCATTATAGCTATCACGGAAGCGGAAGCGCTGCTCTCCTCCCTTCTGCACAGTCCCATCATCACGTTGGTGTTGGGTGCCCCGAAGAGTCCATGGCAGATCCCTGTGAATATGAGCGCGATCATGACCACGAACAGAGGGGTCCCAATATCCAGGGTCGACAGCGTCAGCAGACCGAGGAATGCGGCGAGCATGCCGGCGGTAGGCAGTATGCGCCAATCCAGCCTGTCGCTGTATCTTCCCGCGAAGGGGGAGATCAGCACCTGGAATAAGGGCTGTATCAGCATGACCATGCCGGCCTCCGAGGCGGTCAGGGCGCCCACGCTCTGAAGGTACAGACTGACCATCATCACCACGGAATTGGCTGCGGCATAATTGAGGAAAAGCGATACGGAGGCCGATTTGTAGCCCTTATTGGAGAACATCGTAAGTCTGAGCGCCGGGAACTTCTCTGTCTTCTCTATGCGCACGAAGACCGGAAGAAGGGAAAGACCCACGGCGATAAGCACCGCACTGGTCAGGGACGGCAGTGTGAAGACCCCGTACATTATTAGCGCGATTGAGGCCCCATAGACAACAGACCCCTTGTAGTCGAAGGGCTCCCCCTCGGATGCGGGGGCCCCCTCCCTGAAATTGGCGAGCATGAGCATTGCCGCAAGTGCCAGCGGTGTGATTATGTAGAACGTGCTTCTCCATCCGAGTGCATCGGTGAGGATCCCGCCCAGCATCGGTCCCGTAAGTGCGCCCAGATAGACGAACATCGTGCTCAGGCCAAAGGCTGTGCCCCTGTTGCCGGGAGGGTACACATCCGTCAGCAGGGAGACGCTGGCCGTAAGTATGAATGAGGTCCCTATGCCCATGGCGGACCTGAACACCAGCAGGGATGCGAAATCCCAAGAGACCGAAGCCAGCAGAGAGAAGACCACGATTATGAACAGACCGACGTAGACGACCTTCTTCTTACCGCATATCTCAGACAGCCTGGCCGCAGGCACCAGGAATATGACTGAGGTCACGAAGAACGTGGTAACGATCAGGCTCATGCTGTGGGCCCCTACATTGAGATCGTTGCCCATTGATACAAGTGCCAGACTGACCATCATCCCCATCGCTGGCGATATGAATGCCATTATGCACGCAGCAGCCAACACCCTGCGCCTGACGTTCACGGGATGGTCCTGATATTCCATTGACGGCCAATCATGCATCCCCGATATATTTCTGTTTTCAGAGCCCTTAAAATATACGCTCACTCATGTTGAAACGAGGAGGGTAGTGCGTAAGTCCATTCCTCGGGCATGCATAGATACCTAATCCTATGCACCTCAACTGCAAGAACAGGATGGCCGCGCGTCAAGGCTTCAGCCCTTGCCCCCTCACTTCTCCCCGCTACCGTATTCCAGGTATCCGTAAAGGAGAACGGACAGACCCGTTCCTCCCGCCGCTCCCGTGACCGCCAGGGACAATATGAAGGCTGTCCCCAAGAATGCCTGCACCGCCCAATCGGCAGCGGCGGTCGCTATGAGAATGGATCCCGCGATCATGGCGCGCTTTGCGCTCAAGCCCTTATGCAAAATTGCCGCCAAAGCTCCCAGCACTGCACCCATGATCGCAAACGTGCATCTGGCACATAGGGGCATCTGCGATCCGTTCAATATCAGGGACCTGCCCTCCTGCTGATGGCACACCATATCCCCGAAGGCATACAGCACATCCGGGAAGAAGATGCTCCAACGCCGATCGGTTATCCCTATAGATCCGCCGAGACCGGCATATGCGCCGTACGGAGCGCTGAAGGGCGCCGCGAACATCAGCACCGTCAATGCCGCCGCAGATATGAGTACCGCGGAGAGGATGGTCTCGGTCTTCACACTCTCTGATTCCCCGGAGGATATAATTCTGTTTCCTCACACCGACATCTGCGACAGAACGTAGAATATCGTTAACGAGATCGGAACCATCAGGCCGAACCTGAACACCGTGTCGGGGCCGCCTCTGGATGTCAGAGCAGGCGTCAGGACGGATATGAGGGCAGCAAGCATTACCAGGTATATCGGCAGGATACCGGCGATCCCGGACATTCCTGAGGAGCCCGTCATCTCAGATATGGGCGCAAGCATCATCATGCTCATCCCAAGTATCAGAGGAGCGAACACAGACGCTGTCCCGGTCATCATGTCCAGGGTGCTCTTGAGCTTGTTCTCTATCCCGTTCCTTATTCCTTCCTGGTCCTGCAGCTGGTGAGCCACGCTCACCGCAAGTCTTCCTGATTCCCGCAGGTCCTTCTCGGACGCCCTTTGCACATCTGCGTATTTGGAGGCCAGGAAAGGAGATACTGAAGAGAGGGCCATTGATATGGCGGATGCTGTATCTCCTCTGCACAGTACCATCTCTCTTGACAGGGATCCCGCGATCCTTGCGCAGTCCTTCCTGGCACTCAACGATCCCACAAGCGCGCTCTCATAATTCTCGCCGGATATCAGCCTGTTCCCGAGATCGAAGAGAGCATCCCTCAGAGATGCCTCGGACCTCTTCCTTTTGGTCTCTGCGGCCACTTTAGGGTAGACCGCAGCCGCTGTAAGCGCACCGGCCAGCCCGAAGGGGAATGTGATGCATTCCGTGATCCCCATGCCGGACTCCATGCAGACGAGGACTAAAGGCACAGCTGCCATCATCGTAATGGTATATTTCCAAGGCTTCCCCGAAGCGTTCCCGGCGAAGGGGTTCCTGCTCCTTATCGACATAACGGCAAAGGCCACCAGTGCCGGGATCAGGATCAGGGTTATGAATGCCACAGATGTCGGATCCAAGGCCATTCCGCTGCCCATGCCCATTATCGGCATTATCGAGACAAGGATCATGGGCAGCATTATCCCGAGACCGAATATCAGCATGCACGGAGTGCTCAGCTTCGAGCTGTAGGATTCCCCCATCAGCCTGAGACCGGTAAGGACGGTCTCCTCCGCATCCCCGATCATCTCCGATCTTCTTACACCGTCGGATGTGTCGGCGGCGGTTATCAGCATATGCACGGCTCTCCTGAAGGGCGAGAGCTGGGACGGCAGCGATGACAGAAGATCGAGAAGGCCCTGGTTTATGCCGTCCGTTCTCCTGCAGTCCGCATCGCGGACTATCCCGGCGAAGAGGGAAGCGATGTTCTTGGGCCCGTTGGCGGCCACATCCCTTACGGCCGAGTCCAGGGAACCGTTGGATCTCAGCGAGACCGACATCATGCCGATCACTGTGGGTGCCTCGTTCAGCATAACCTCGGGGCTGCATGCGGTCTTATGCTCCGACATCGACACGTAAACGGCGACAGGTAGCAGTATAAGGGCCGGGATCGCACTGAGAAGAGTTGTAAGGCCCCAGATGTCGGTCAGGATCATACCCGCAGCGACGGAGAGCACCCCCGCTATCACGGAGAACTGCTCTCTCGCGTTCATTCCCCCTCACCCCCGAATCTTGCGAAGCGGAGCCGGAAAGCCCCCATTATATCGTCGTAGGAGGTGACCCCGGAGGACAGATGGTTGGACAGGAAATCATTGGCCATCACTATCCACTCCGGCCCGAGGAATCCGCCCCCGTGCCTCTTGGACATCTCAGAGAGGAACTCCCTCATGGCCGCCCTCACCGAGATCTCCTCCAGCATCTCCGCCTCGGTTATCCCTATCTCCGACATTATCCTGCGGATCGCACCGGACGATGTGAGGGCGGCCGCAGATGACAGATCGATGAACTCTCCCGGCCTGGACCCTGTGGACACAGCCTCCGAGAGCCTCCTGACCTGTCTCTCCTCGCCTCTTCCTCTGAAGGAGCCCATGGTCACCAGGAAGTCCGTGGCCATGAACGCCTCAGGGGATATCCCCATGTCGTGGACCACTCTGTCGTAAACGGATCTTGCAGAGTCACCGTGTATCGTCCCCAGAATGGAACTGCCGGCACGACCCGTCCTCATGCTCTGGTAGAGGGTCCTTGCCTCGTCCCCCCTCACCTCTCCGAGCACTATGGCCGACTCCCCTAGCCTGAGCGACACCCTGAGCGCTTCATCCGCCCTCCTCTTGGCGTCCCCTTCCATGCGGTCATCGATGAGCATTGACTGCACCTTGTATCCCATGGACCTCATCCTCTCCCCCGGCAACTCCATGGTATCCTCTATCGTCAGTATCCTCTGGGATACCGGGAACTCGAAGAGCAGGGCCGACAGGAGGGAGCTCTTGCCAGAGCCCCTGGCGCCGCAGATGAGGAAGGTGGACCGGTTCTCCACCAAGAATGAGAGAAGACCGGCCGTGTACGGATCGATGGACCCGTTGGCTATGAGCCTGGTAGTGGTCCACGGCATCCGGGAGTGCTTCCTTATCGCCACGGAGTCGCCGTTTGGACTGAGCGGATACCCCACGACGGTAGCTCTCGCGCTGCCGCCGTCCATGTCCGTCTCCAATATAGGATTCGTCTCGCAGTAGAGCAGGCCACTCTCCCTCTTCAGCACGTTTATGAGATTCCTTATCTCCTTGGGCTCCGCCACAAGGTTGGTCCTGCATCTGACGTGGGAATTGAGCCCGCTGACTTGATTCAGTGTTATGTGGATCCTGTTGTTCTCGCAGGGTGCATCGATATAGATGTCCTCTATGCGGGGGTCCCGCATCAGAACGTCGAATATCCCCAGACCCAGCGTATGCCTGTGTACCGTCTCGCAGAGATCGGATATCATTATCCCCGATACATCTCCTTCGGCATTCTCGAACCTCTTCCTAAGGAACTCCCCGGCCAGGTACATGACGGTCTGCCTGTCCATGCTGCCACCTTTCTTCCGGTACGTGTCGCGAACGTGATCTATGGCTGCGGATACGGAATCCCCTATCTCGCCATGATACGAATACTCGTCCGGTATCATGTTGTACTCTATCTCTCCGTCCTCAGTCCTCACCAATGTAACCCTGCCGTCCGGCAGGCCGTAGGTCTCCAGGACCTCCGTATCGGATATATCTCCGACGGCCCATGTGTCCGCATAGGCGGGCTTCCTTCTCACGCAGCGCCTGCCTATCTTGGCCAGGCTCTCGGATACTGTAGGGGTCTGAGAACTCCTCTCCACACAATCCGGTCTATTAGGGGCATCCTCCGGGAACTCGGATCCGCTGACTGGGAATTCGTCATACGCCAATATGTCCCCGCAGGCCTTCTCGTCCATGATGCGGGCCATCCTCAGACCCCCACCACTCTGTATGCGGATTTGACTATGTCATCCGAGACCTCTTTCAGCATCGCTTCGATCTTATCAATGGCTTTGTGTGTACGTATATTGCAGGCGGCGCATCTGTCGTCATCCAAAGATGAGGAGTCCAGGATCTTCCGGGCAGGGTCCACGTCCATTTCCGGGAAATCCGCCCAGATGTCCTTCATCAGGTTGTCCATGGAGCTCGGGCACGTCAGGCATCTGCCGCCTCCGTTGCAGAATGCATCCTTGGCAACAAGATCGATCCTCGACAGATCATTCAATATCCTGACCGCATCGCCGGAGTACTCCTTGTCCATACCTCTGTGGAGGACTATCCTCTCCGGCTCGCCGGATCCGATGACCCGGGCCCTCATGCACCGCAGGCACATGTCGCACCCATAGTCCGATTCTCCGTCGCAGTCATCGCACTCTATCCTCAGAACGTCTGATGCCTTCTTCTCCTCGGTCCTCCTGCGGAAGCCGAACATAGATTTGAGATTCATGAGAGAAAGAGCCCTTTTGAGGTTCTATTAAAAAGAAACCGTACAGTTAGTCAGGAAGCCTTAATTACAGGTGCACTGAATAGAAGCGCATGGAAATTCTTGCACCTGCGGGATCGCCCGAGGGATTGGTAGCGGCAATAAAAGGCGGATGCGATGCCGTCTACATGGGAGGGCCCAGCTTCGGGGCCAGAGCCTCCGCCAAGAATTTCACCGATACGGAGATGGAAGGTGCCGTGGATTACGCCCACAGGCACGGTGTCAAGGTTAACGTAACGGTCAATACAATAATCAAGAACTCCGAGATGGGTACCGCGGTCTCATATGTGCAATTCCTCAAGGACATCGGCGCAGACGCCGTGATAATCCAGGATCTGGGTCTTTTGAATTCCATCAGACATATACCGATAGCGAAGCACGCCTCCACCCAGATGGGCATACATTCCAAAGAGGGGCTTCAGTGGTGCGCCGACAACGGTATAAGCCGTGCCATACTCGCAAGGGAGCTCACCCTGGAGGAGATAGAGGGGATCGTCAAGGACTCGCCTGTGGAGACCGAGGTGTTCATACAGGGTGCCATGTGTTATTCTATGTCGGGGGGATGCCTGTTCTCGAGCATCGTCGGCGGCAGGAGCGGCAACCGGGGAGAGTGCGCCCAGCCCTGCAGGAAGAAGTACCGTCTGCCGGAGGGCGAAGGGTATTTCCTGAGCAACGCTGACATCTATGGGATGGAGGCCATGGAAAGACTGCGCGATGCGGGCGTGGCATCTCTGAAGATAGAGGGGCGCATGAGGAGCCCGGCCTATGCCTACCTTTCCTCCAAAGCGTACTCCCTGGCTAACAAGGGGATGACTGGCAAGGATCTGGATGATACCGTGTCCCTTCTCAAGACGGTATTCAACAGGGGATTCTGCCAGGGATATCTCGGAGGTGCGGATTCCCTGGTGCAGTCCTCTTACCCTGACAACAGGGGTCTTTTCATGGGCTCCTTCGAAGTGAAGAATAAGAAATTCTCGATAAAGGGCACCGATATCAATTTCAAGGACGGGATATCCCTGTTCAAGTCCGATACAAAAGTGGGAGGCTTCAAGGTGGCCGACCAGAATTGGGCCGTAGCGCCCTTCGCCATACCGGACGGCGTGTACGATGTATACCGCACCTACGATCCCCGGCTGGATGAGATAAAGAACCTGATCGGCAGGGCCCCCAAGCTCTCTGGCGGCAAGGTCAGGAGAAATGTGCCAGAGATCGGAATGCAAAAGGCAGAGCGTCTTACAAAGAGGGCCGATATCTCCGTTTACGTATCTTCTATGAAGGTTCTGGATGCTGTTCTTCCTTATGCGGACAGGATATACTACGACGGCGAAGGGATACAGGAAGCCGAGTCTGCATGCACAAAGGCGGGCAAGGAGTTCGTAAGGGTCCTTCCCCGCTTCGAGCCATTCAAAACCGACACCGGCGAATATCCTGTGATGGTGCACAACCCCGGACAGATCCAGGCTTACAAAGGAAGGAGGATCTATGGGAGCTACACCCTGAACATGTTCAACTCCGCTTTCCCGAACGTCCTTCATCAGACGACTATGTCTGTGGAGATGACCCGCAGCGAGATCAGAGAGACCGCCCTATACTATCCCGGGAGGGTGGAGCAGATGGTTTTCGGGAGAACGGAGCTCATGTTCACCAGGGACCCCCACCTGGCACAATGTGTCCTCAGGGATGAGCGGGAATACGAGTTCCCCGTGTACAGGGACGGGGTCGGAGCCAGGATACTCAACTCCTCGGACACGATGCTCCTGGACCGCGTGGGAGAACTGGAGCGCTACGGGATAGATTCCCTGGGAATAGACCTCAGGAAAAGGCCTGTGAGACTGGCATCCGAGGTCGCTTCCGCATTCCACAGAAGGGATACGGGGAGAACGGAGGAGATAAGACGCCTCTGCGGCGGGACCCTCAACACGGGGCACTATCTCCGCGGGGTGTAACCTCTAACTGTAGCTCTTTTCTTTAATACCCTTTCGGCGGCGTCTTAAATGCTATGAGAATGGGCAAGAACGCCGAGGGCGGCTTCATGGAGGCCGTCGCGGCGATGATGGTCGTGACAGTGGCACTGTCCGTATTCCTCGGCGCCCTGGCCGTGGCCGGGTCCCAGGAGCAGGCGGTGCCTGATATATGCACCGATTATCTGAAGAATCTGTCAGTTTCCGACGGCGCGGTTGTGGGTGAGGTGACCTATGAGATGGAAGCGCAAAAGGACTTCGCGGGCCTCTCGTGCATAAGGCTCAGGGCCCACGTCGCCGGAGGGTCCGAAGTATACGAGAGAACTGCAGGCTCTCCCACTGAGGGGGACGTACTTTGCGAAACCGGCAGCATACTGCTTAAGGACGACAGGGGCAGAAGCGTGCCAGTGGTCTATGAGGTGGCCGTATGGCTCTGATCAGGAACAGGGGCGGGATGCTATCCTCTCTGGATGCGATGGTTTTCCTTTCTGTCATGATCCTGGTGTCCGCAGGTCTGTTCGCGTACGCATCCTTCGAAGAGCCGGAGACGATGACCTCGAAGGAGGTTACAGAAAGCTTCTTCGCCGCAGAGCTCAGGGTCTCGGACCTGTACCCTACGACGGACGCTCACACGGCGCCGGTATCCGATCTTATGGCTGCATGCATAAATTCCGGGAATGTGACCAAAGCCAAAGAGTATACGGAAAGGGTCATGAGGGACCTGATACCTGGTTACAGGTCCTTCTTCGTCGAGATGGAATTCGGCGGCATGATCATGACAGCGGGTGAGGGGGGCGGCCGAGTGTCGTCATACTATGAGACAGAGTACTCAACGGCCGGTGGGCCTCTCAAGGTCGTCGTCTGCATATATTAGGCGCCGAACTTCTCGGACCTGTTGGCAAGATCCATGCATATGGGCAACAGGTCATGCCCCCTGATGCGTCCGAGACGGCCTTTCGCACAGCCGTACTCGCTGTACTCCTCCGCATCGTCCTGGATCATGCCGTCTGTATAGATGGTGAGAGGCACCGGGTCCCCAGTGTGGTCGCCTGTGGTGGACGGTGTGCTGTGGTCTGCCGTGAAGACCACGACCATGTCCTCGGGCATATTCTCCCTCAGGTATTTCGCCGCGACATCCGCCTTCCGGATGACCTCCATCTTCTTCGCATACATCATATCATGGCCGCAGACGTCCGGGGCCTTGAAATTCATAAGAACGAAATCGTAATGCTCCAGGGTCTCCAGGGCGATCCGGGTCTTGAGTATCATGTCTGTATCGGACCCGCCGGTGCATGCCGGAGGGAGGTCTATCACATCCAGGCCGCAGACACCGCATATGCCCTTGATCATGCCGACACCGGCCACACAGGCTGCGGACATGCCGTTCACCTGGGGAAATGGGTCTATGTCGGGGAAGGAACCCGCACCTCTCGGCAGTAGTATGTTCGCCTCCGGGAGCCCGGCCTCTCTCCTCTTCCTGTTCACCGGATGATCCTTCATCCTCTCATACGATATCCTGACGAACTCATTCAACACTTCCGCAGTGAGGGCCGCCTCGGGCACCAACGGTTTCGATTCCAATACCTTTGCGGTATCGTGGGGGTCTGCGTCAGTAACAAGGGAGCTCAGCCCGGGGCCCCTGAGCAGCAGTGCCGCCCTGTGCTCCGTCCCCTCTCTGACCGTGACCTCTACCCCCTTGATCATTATATCGGACAGGGACCTCACAAGCTCGGTCGTATCCGGTGCCTTTATACGCCCGGCCCGGCGGTCCAGGATGTTAAGGTCGCTGTCAACGGTTCCGAAGTTGCATCTGAATGCAACGTCGCCCTTCCTGCCGATCAGCCCTATCCCGGCGGCCTCGAAGGGCCCGCGTCCGGTATAGACCTCTTTGGCATTGTATCCAAGAAGAGAGAGATGGGCGGTATCGCTCCCCGGCCTTATGCCCGGGGATATCACATCCATGATGCCCGAGTTGCCCTTCGACACGAACCAATCGATGTTCGGCGTGTCGACTGCCTGCAGCGGGGTCTTCCCGCCCAGCTCCGGGCATGCCCTGTCCCCCATCCCGTCCATTATGATGAACAATATCCTCTTCTTGGAAACGGCCATCTTCAGTTCCCCAGCTTCTTCAGGACCCAGGCCATGTTCTTGCCCAGGTTGTGCATGGTGCGCACTCCCTCCTCATCGCTCTCGTAATCCCCCGGAAGACGTGCCAGGCTCATATTCCAATATGAAGAGCTCACGACCACCATCTCGTTGATCATGAAGAAGTGGTTGATGCTGTCCAGCGTGTGCGTGGACCCTGCGCGTCTGGCGGGCGACACGGATGCGCCCACCTTCCTCCAGAGGCGATTCCCGGCACCGCCGTTCATGTAACCCACTCTGTCGATGAGGGCCTTCGCTTCCGTCGTAAGATCGGAGTAGAATGTGGGGGATCCGATTATTATTCCGTCCGCGGAGGTCATCTTCTCCGCGAACTCGTTCATGCCGTCGTCCGGAAGAGAGCATCTTAGATTCTTGTCCCTCTTGCACGTGCCGCAGGCTGTGCAACCCTGGAGCAGTCTTCCCCCTACCTGGATGAGCTCCGTCTCTATTCCTTCCGCCTCCAATACTTCCAGAACGGCCCTTAGCATGCGGGCCGTGTTCCCGTCCTTATGTGGACTGCAGTTGAATGCCACTACTTTCATATCTTCCACCTCATGCGTCCGGCCACAGCTCGTGGGCCATCTCTCTGAGCTTGAACTTCATGATCTTCCCGCTGGCTGTCATCGGGAACTCGTCCAGGAACGCGACGTACTTGGGTGTCTTGTACCATGCTATCTTCCCTTTGCAGAAGTCCATGACGTCCTGCTCGGTCATATCGACGCCTTCCTTCTTTATAATGAACGCCCCCGGCTGCTCCCCGTACTTCACGCTGGGCACGCCGACGACCTGTACGTCCCTGATGCCAGGCATGTTGTAGAGGTAATCCTCGACCTCCTTGGGGGATATATTCTCCCCGCCGCGGATTATCATGTCCTTTATCCTTCCGGTGACCTTGAAATATCCTTCCTCGTCCTTTAGGCCTAGGTCCCCGGAGTGGAGCCAGCCTTCCTTGTCTATTGCCTTCGCCGTCTCCTCGGGCATCTTGTAGTATCCCTTCATCACATTGTAGCCGCGGCAGCAGAACTCCCCCACCTCGTTCACGGCGCATATCTCGTTGGTCTCGGGATTGAGTATTGCCGTCTCTATGCCCTGGAGGGTCTTGCCCACCGTGCTGCATTTTCTCTCCAATGAAGGCTCGTCGTACCTTGTCTGGGTCATTCCAGGAGAGGACTCCGTAAGACCGTAGACTATGGTTATCTCGCTCATGTTGAGCTTCTCCACGACCTCCTCCATTGTCTTGATGGGGCACGGGGACCCGGCCATTATGCCTGTCCTTAGGCTGGAGAAATCGAACTTAGGGAAGAGCTTGTGGTTCATCACCATTATGAACATGGTAGGGACGCCGTAGAGCGACGTGCACCTCTCAGCTTCCACTGAGTTCATCACCATGATCGGGTCGAAGGTCTCGCAAACCACCATCGTAGAGCAGTGGTTGATGCATGCCATTACACCCAGGACGCATCCGAAGCAATGGAACAGGGGAACCGGGATACAGACCCTGTCCTCCGGCCCGTAGTTCATGTTCGCGCCGATCCAATAGCCGTCATTGGCTATATTGAAATGAGAGAGCATCACGCCCTTCGGGAAGCCCGTGGTCCCGGAGGTGTACTGCATCATGGTGACATCGTGGACGTTCACGGAGTCCTTCCTCTCCTCGTACTCCCCGTCGGTCGTCTGCGCGGCCATGGATTTTACCTCAGCCATAGAGTACATCCCGCGGCGCTTCTCCGGCCCCATGAAGATGACCCTTTTCAGATGAGGATATTTCTCGCTGTGGAAGGAATCCCTAGGCTGGGTCCTCAGCTCCGGGACGAGTTCGTACACTATGCCTACATAATCGGAGTGCTTCACACCGTCTATGAGTATCAGGTTCTCCATGTCCGATTGCTTCAGGACGTAGTCCAGTTCCTTGGACTGGTAATTGGTGTTGATCGTCAGGAATATGGTCCCGATCCGGGCGGATGCGAACATCAGAACGATCCAGTCCGGCACGTTGGTGGCCCAGACCGCGATCTTCTCCCCTTTCTTGACGCCCATGGCCATCAGGCCCTTGGCGACCCTGTCGACCTCTTGGCCGAACTCCCTCCACGAGAGGCGGAAGTCCCTGTCCGCGTAGACCAGGGCATCGTTGTCGGGGTGGGTGGCTATGCACTTGTCGAGGAGGTCGCCCAATCTCTCGTCAGTAGTTATCTCCTTGCGGGGAATGCAGACCAAATGCTCACCTCAGTCCGGTGCGTAGAGCACGGCGAATATCTCCGCCGGGCCGTCGACTGCCCCTATGAAATGCGGAACCACTGAATTGTAGTATGCGGTGTCGCCCTTCGAAAGGATGTGATCCTCCTTGCCGTATCTGACCAGCACCTTCCCGGAGACGATGATTATGAACTCCTCGCCCTCATGGGACGACAGCTCCTTCACCTCGTCCACCCCGATCTTGATGAAGAGGGGCTCCATATGCCTGTCAGTCTTGCCTTTACCCAGGGGGAAATAGCGATAGTGGCCCTCGGCTCCCCTGTGGGAGGAGGTCTCCTCGGCTCTGGCATCATGCTTCACTATGACCGGGTCCTTGATGTACTGATCATCCATGAACGTGCCTACCCTCTGACCTAGGGCGCGGGACAGTTTGATTATGGCACCCAGCGGCGGGTATATGCTGCCGCTTTCGACATCCTCTATGAATTGAATACTGAGGCCCGTGTTCGCAGCCAACTGCTCCCGGGTCAGGTCCAGCCCCTCTCTGTATTTCTTCACCCTCAAGCCAAGCTTACCTGTATTATCCATGTACTGTCTCCGTTGAAACTTGGAATTATGCTCTTAAGATAAAATGTTAGCCTAGGAAGGCCGTCTCTACCATGATAAGGTGGAGCGCTCTCACGGGACGATCTAGAAATGCTGCGTCCGATACTGTGGCAGTTCCCTTTCTTTGATCGCCGGACAGCCCTGCACGGCAATGCGGGGATCTGGGATTTGGGTCTTTCGGGCTCAAAATCAACAAGATTATTATAACGGCATCATTTGGGTCTCGGCGATAAGATGCCCGCGGCAGATGTTAACGGTGTGAAGCTCAGTTACAGCGTCCAAGGGGACGGCGAGGCCGTTGTGCTCATCGGAGGATTCGGGGGCGACATAAATTTCTATCACGCCCTGATCCCGACCATCTCCAGAAAGCACAAGGTCATAGTTCTTGACAACAGGGGGGCCGGTGCGACCGAGTACGGCGGACCCTTCAGAGGGCAGGACATGGTCGACGATGTCTCGGCACTTCTGGACCACCTGTCGGTCTACAGGGCACACATCCTCGGATGGTCCATGGGGGGCCATATAGCCCAGGAGTTCGCCATACAGAACCCTGACCGCACCCAGAGCCTGACCCTTGTGTCCGCATACATGAGAAGGCCCGCAAGATCCAGCTATTTCATGAACGGTATAGTCAAAGCCGCATCGGAGGGCGCGGATACGGACTACATAGGCATGATGATCAATGCATTCTGCTTCACCACAGATTATTTCGAGACGAAGGAGTCCCGGGGCAGCGGCGTATCCGTTCCAAAGAATGTCAACGTCAACGGTCTCCTGCATCAGCTGAGCGCATTGGACGAGTTCGATACCCGGTCCAGGGCCAAAATGATACGGTCCCCGACACTCTCGATCCACGGATTGGACGATATAATGGTAGAACCGAAGCTGGGAGACGAACTGGCCGATCAGATAGACGGTTGCCGCAGACTGCGCATACCCGGAGTGGGCCACATAATAAAACCGTCCCTGTACTCCGATGCGTTCATGGAGCACATAGCCCGTAACTCCCGAAGGTCATAGAACGGTAATGCCGTATATGAACCCGAAGATCGAGAGGATTATGGCAACGGCCGCTATGGCCATCAGGATTGTCTTGACCTTGCCTTTTATACCGGATATGCGCACGGCCGTCATGCAATATCCTCCGAGGAACATGCCCACGGCCCCCAGCCCGACACCGGCTACGCCTATACCGGCGAAGGCCGCTATGGCCGCGACTGCGCCCAGGGCTACGGATATGTAAGCCAGATATACAGAGTTCACACCGAGCTTCATGCGCACGGCCTGGTCTATCCTCCAGTCGCACTCCTCGCAGAAAAGGGTCCCTTCCGGATTCTCGTGTCCGCAATTGGGGCATCTCATGAACGCAGTATCGGCGGGACTCCGATAAAACACCTACGGTTTGACGAAGACCGCTTCTATCCTGCGTCTCTCCGCACCATAACGCGTTGTCTCACTTACGATATCGAAGCGCTCTTCGCGAAAATCTGAGAACATCTCTCTGATACCGTCGGCATCCGCATAGGTGTATGCTATGCCGTTGCCCCGGATCACCGCACCGTCCCCGGTCCTGATGCCTTTGGATTCCCTCTGATCCCCTTCGGAGAATGTCCTCAGGAATACTGCGCCCCCCGACCTCAGTACGCGAAGGATCTCGGATGCAGCCAGCGAACGTTCCCCCGGGCCGAGATGCTCCGTTACGTGGACCAGGGACACACCGTCGAACTCCCCGTCCCCGAAGGGAAGGTCGCAGACGCCTGCGCATACGGCCTCTATTCCCAGTCGCGATGCGCACTCGGAGACCGCCTCCTCCGAGAAATCCACCCCGACGACGGAATAGCCTTCTTCCATGAGAGCCTTGGCGGTCTTCCCGCCGCCACATCCGACCTCCAGGATCCTGGATCCCTTCGGGAATGGAAGATCGTACCTGGGAATGCCCCGCCACGGCCGGCGGTTATCTGAGTAGAATCTGTTCCAGGCCTCTCTCTGATCCTCCATGGCACCTGATTCCCGGGAACCGTATTTCTATATTGCACCCAAGGCTATTAATCGCAACACAAAGATAACACCGTTATGGGCGAGCAGGAAGACGTTGTCGCGGAACTTATGAAACTGCCTTCAGTGAGCGAGAAATGCTGCATCGGGATGTATCTCCTGGGAATCAGAAGCATAGAGGACCTGAAGGGCAAGGACCCGGACGACATGTACTCGGCGCTGCAGCAGAGAAGGGACTTCTATGCCGAGCCGTGCATGCACAAGATGCTCAAGATAGCCGTCGGAATGGCAGAGAAGGGCATAGTCAGGAAGTGACCAGGGATCTAAGCCACGTATGGAATAAAGCGACAGCTCTGGACGTCAGGACGACATACGTCTCCTGGGGTCCTTTCATCATCCTACCCGGCCTCAAGGATATGGATATGTTGCCTACCCTGCACACGGCGGGCCTGTCCGCCATTGCGTTGTTGTGAACGGCCAGATTTCGTATCAAAAGTATATCGTTCCATTCGCCCACATCCCCTTCGGAGAGCAGACCCGATTCCTTCGAGGCATCGATTATCGATCTGAGATTGATCCTGCGGGTGTCCCTGCCGACCCTCCCTGCGATACCTGAGTCCGAACAGAGGCGCACTGCGTCCTTGGATGCCTTCTCAATGGCCGACACCACATCCACGAACAGGTCCTTCGTCACCACGACCATCCTCTCTGTCAGCTCCCCCTCCGTCTCCGGCGTGGTCCTGAATCCCGAATAGAAGGACAGGATCTCCGCCGACATCCGCACCCGGTTGTGAATGTTCCAGAGGCTCATGGGGAGGGGGTCCCTCTTCCCGTCCGCCAGATCCGAGACCGATTCGGCATATACCTTGGTGGCGTCCAGGAGTGTCTCCGTCTCAGACAGCAGGCTCATGCCCTCATCAATATGGCATATTGTTCTTCTACTTACCGAATATCTGTTCAAAATAAATACGGGGAAGTGCTAACTGGGTCCTGATAAGGACATGTTCTGGAACCCTGACGCGGAATGCAAGCCCATCGAGGACCTGAAGAAGGCTCAGTACAGAAGCCTGAAGACGCTCGTCATGAGGCTCTACGAATTCAACGATTTCTATCATGATAAAATGAAGGCTGCAGGAGTGCGCCCCGATGACATCACCTGCCTGGAGGACATCAGCAAACTGCCCTTCATGACTAAGAACGATCTCAGGGACAATTATCCGACGAAGATGTTCAGCATCCCCACGAAGGACGTGGTCAGATACCACGTCTCGTCCGGGACCACGGGCAAGCCCACGCTGGTGGGTTACAACAGGCATGATCTGGACTATTGGACGGAATCCCTCGCAAGGGCCATGACCTCTGTCGGCATAACAAGCGATGACACAGTCCAGGTCTCCTACGGATACGGCCTGTTCACAGGAGGTCTCGGCCTCCACTACGGAGCGGAGAGGATCGGAGCCAGCGTTCTTCCGTCCAGCACCGGCAACACAGAGCGCCAGATCGAGCTGATGATGGACCTGGGCGTCACGGTCATAGCGTGCACCCCGTCCTATCTGATACATATGGGCGACGTCGCCGCGCGCATGGGGGTCGACTTCCGCAGGGACACCCTGCTCAAGAAGGCCCTTTTGGGGGCGGAACCATGGACCGAGGGTATGAGGTCCCAGATCGAGAACGGCCTCGGAATAAACGCTTACGACATCTATGGGACGTCGGAACTGGCCGGGCCCATGTTCACAGAATGCGCGGAGCGCAAGGGACTGCACATATGGGGCGATATGGCCTACGTAGAAGTGGTCGACCCGGAGACCCACGAGGTCCTGGGGCCAGGGCAGAAGGGGGAGCTCGTCATAACCATGCTCAACAAGGAGACATTCCCCCTGGTAAGATACATGATCAAGGATGTCACCACCATATTCGAGGAGGAATGCGCATGCGGAAGGACGTCACCGCGCATAGAGCGCATATCCGGAAGGACCGATGACATGCTCATAATCCGCGGGATAAACGTGTTCCCGTCCCAGGTGGAGCACGTCCTTATGAAGTGCCCGTCAGTCAACGGACACTACCAGATAATCGTGGACAGGGTGAACTCCCTTGACGTCATGACCCTTCAGGCGGAGATAAACCCCGAGGCCTTCAGCGACAAGATGGAGGATGTGGTCGCGATAAAGAGGCACATAGAGGGCGATATGAGAAAATACCTCAACGTCTCTGTTAACGTGGAACTTAAAGAGTACGGCTCCCTTCCCAGATTCGAAGGGAAGAGCCGCAGGGTGACGGACAGGAGGAAGTTCTGATGGCAAAGGAAAACATCATCAAACAGCTATCGATATTCGTGAACAACGAGCCCGGGAGCCTGGCCTCAATAGCGCTGGTTCTCAAGGAGTGCAACATAAACCTGAAGGCATTCAACATAGCCGAGTCCTCCGGATTCGGAGTGCTCAGGGCCATCGCGGACAACCCGGAGGAAGCATGCATGAAGCTCAAGGCGAGGAATATAGTGGTCAGGCAGACCGATGTGATCGCCGTTTCCGTAGAGGACCAGCCCGGAGGTCTGTTCAGGATCGCCAACATAATGGGCGATGCGAAGGTCAACATAGAGTACGCTTACGCATACACGGGGCGCAACGGCCCGTCCATATTCCTAAGGGTGGATGATCCGGAAGCGGCCGCCAAGGCGATAGGGAAGGCCGGTATGAGATGCCTCTCCCAGAGCGATATCTGAGTCGATCCATATGGGCAACATCAACGTAGCCGTTGTGGGCGGCAAGGACTTCGCCCCGTCCGTAGGGAAGAAGGGCACTGTGACCGACGTCACATTCTACGAGATAAAGAAAGGGAACGACTCGGTCACCCTCATAGAACCGTCAAAATACCCAGATAAGCTGTCATCGCTATTCTACGCGGCCAGCATGTCCGAGTACGCCATCCTGGTCGTGGACGCCATGGACGCCCGCCTCGGGGAGACGATCGTCATGCTGGACTCCGTGGGCCTGAACAAGGGATGGATCGTCCTGAGGAATTTCATTCAGAAAGAACAGCTCGATCCTCTTCTGGCCGGAACATGCCTCGCTGATTACGAGCACATAGAGGACGATGCCGTGAAGACGAGGGAGATGCTCATCTCTTTCGCAGGCACCCTCTCCAAGGTGCCCGGAGAAGGCTCCCGCGGCTCCTGTCCTGTGGACAGCCACTTCAACGTGAAAGGAGTGGGCACAGTGGTACTGGGATCTGTCATAGACGGGTATTTCAGGAAACATGACAAGATGCGCGTGCTGCCCCTGGATAAAGAAGTCGTCCTGAAATCCATACAGAAGCACGACATCGACGCGGACTTCGCCTATCAGGGTGACCATGTGGGTCTCGCCCTGAGAGGCATCGACTCCGACGAGCTGGACAGAGGATATGTTCTGACGACGGACAGCTCGGTCAAGATGACCAGGTCCGTTTCCGGAAGGGCCAGGATGGTAAAGTTCTGGCCATCTCCTGTGAAGGAGGGCATGGTCCTCCATGTCGGGCACTGGATGCAGATGGTTCCGGGAAGGGTGGAATCCTCTTCCGGCGATCCCAAGAATCCAGATCTCAGGATAGCACTGGAATCCCAGATCATCCACAAGCCCGGAGACACGGCGCTGATGATGTACCTGGAAGGCGGGAAGCTCAGGGTGATGGGGTCCATCCCTCTGGAATGAGGAGGATGTGCCCGGGATGGCTCCTCCGGATCACTTCTTCCTAAGCTCCTCTATTATCTCCTCCACCTCTTCCTCCCCCTCGGCGTAGAACTTCGCCTCATCGGGATCCAGTTCCATGAGGAGCCTCATGAACTCCCCCGCGTGCACACGTTCTTCGTCCGCTATATCCGTCAGCACGGCTATGGCTAGCTCGTTGTCCGTGGACTCCGCCAATTGCATATAGAGCTGCGTGGCCTCGTACTCCGCGGCTATCATGAAACGTATAGCCCTTATCAGCTCTGCTTTCGTCAGCTTCTCGTCGTTAGCCAATCCCGAGAACGGATGACCGAAATCCGGCATGTCGTCACACTCCTTGGATGCCCTGGCGGAAGCGGGCTCCCGACAGGGGCGCATATGTATCGCGGCGTCGGTATAACAAAACTCTGAGAGAACGGTAATCTTATCTATCCTGTTTATCATTAAGGCAAAGCACCGTGCTATCTAATAGCACACTGTGGGAGCGATAAGGATGACTTTCTGGAACGAGAGAATCGAGACAATGCCCGTGGATGAGCTGAAGGAGCTTCAGCTTGAGCTTCTGAAGAAGCAGATCGATAACGTGTACAGGAACTCCCCCTTCTATCGCAAGAGGATGGATGACGCCGGGGTCAAGCCCGGTGACATCAGGACCCTCGATGACATACGCAAACTGCCCTTCATGAAGAAATCGGACCTCAGGGATAACTATCCGGATAAGCTCTTCATGCTGCCCTACCAGGAACTGGTCAGAGTGCACGTATCATCAGGCACCACAGGCAAGCCCACTGTCGTGGGATACACCAAGAACGACCTGGAGAACTGGTCAGAATCCCTTGCCAGAGGGATGACCTCCTTCGGGATGGGCAAGGACGACATGCTGGAGAACAGCCACGGCTACGGGCTGTTCACCGGCGGCCTGGGAGTTCACGCCGCGGGAGAGAAGATCGGCGCAACTGTCCTCCCCACCAGCACGGGCAACACCAACCGGCAGATCGAGCTCATGCTCGACCTTCCCGTGACTTCCCTTGCCGGCACCCCCTCATACATATTCCACATAGCGGACATCTGCGACCAGAAGGGCGTGGACATACGCAGGGACACAAAGGTCAGAAGGGCCATCGCCGGAGGGGAGCCCTGGTCCGAGAGCATGAGGAAGAAGCTCCAGGAGAGGACCGGGATAAGAGTGCACAACTGCTACGGGGCCAGCGAGATGTCCGGCCCCATGTTCCTCGAGTGCAGCGAGCAGCAAGGGATACACGTCTGGGCAGACCTTTGCCTCATTGAGATCCTCGATGAGAAGGGAGAGCCGTGCAGGGACGGCGAGAGAGGGGAGATGGTCGTGACCATGCTCAAGAAGGAGGCCTTCCCCATCATCAGATACCGCATAGGGGACATATCCCGCCTCATGTGGGAGAAGTGCGCCTGCGGACGCACACACCCCCGTCTCGACAGGCTGTCCGGTAGGACCGACGACATGCTCGTGGTCCGCGGGATAAACGTATTCCCTTCCCAGATAGAAGCAGTGATAGGTGAGATGCCTTTCCTGAGCCCGTTCTACCACATCACCCTGACCAACGCCAACTACATGGACAATATGCTGATTGAGGCGGAGCTCAACGAGGAGCACCTGACCGACGATATGATCGCGCTTGCCAGATACAGATCCGAGCTCTCCTCGAGGCTCAAAGAGGTCCTGAATATCAAAGCGGACATAAAGCTGGTGCTTCCCGGAACCCTTCAGAGGTTCGAAGGGAAGTCCAGCCATGTGACGGACAACAGGAACTGGGATTGATCAGCTCTCCGTCACGGCCTCCGTCCCGACGGCGTCCTCTCCGGATGACGGCCATACAAGGCAACCGATTATCAGCGCTGTTATCGACAGCGGCAGAGATATTATCAGCGGATCGACGAAGGGCCACAGCCCGCTCATCAGGCTGTCCGTGCCGAAAAGGGCACGGGAGAGCCCTATGACCGAGGATACCCCCTTGTTAACGAAGAAGGCCCAGAATGCCCATGATATCGATCCCACGATTATGCTTGCCTTAGCTCCGTTGAGATTCGGCCTCTCGGAGTACAGGGAGTACGCATAGGACGGCAGCAGCGTAGCCGCAGTGAGACCCATGAAGACCGCCGTCGCTTTGGCGATTATGTTCCCCGGCATCATATACGCTACGAGCACTACGACCACGGTCATGATCAGCGTCATTATCCTGTTGGGCCTCATGGACATGCCTGGGTTCCTGTTTCCCTTCCTCTCCTCGACCTGGGACCAAAGATCGTATCCTCCGGAAGCCCCCATCGTATGGAGAAGGGCGGCCATGGTCGAGATGGATGCGGACAGGACCGCAAGAACGAACAATGAGACGAAGATGTCCCCGAACATGACCCCGCTGAACAGCTCGCGCACATACGTAGGTATGATCATGTCAGGATTGCTCTCGTATACGATGGATATCTCCCCGAACCTCTCGAAGAAGAAGACATTGCTGAGCGGACCCACAGTGTAAGCGGAACCGACTATCATCAGCATGAATATGCTTCCGATTATCAGGGATCTGTTGAGGGATTTGTCATCCTTGGCAGACATGAACCTGACCGCCAGCTGCGGCTGGGATATGGCACCGATGCCGACTCCCAGCATGAATGTCGTGACGACTGTCAGCCAAACCTCCGAACCGAAGGATGAGAATGCGGTCCAGCCGTTCATGCCCTTGTCCGCGAGGGGCGCCAAAGCGGAGGCGTTGGCTCCTCCACCGTTACGCACCGTCTCCCAGAGATCGGTCAGGGCCGTGTTGGCCTCTACGACCCCGCCTAAAGTGTAGTATGTGAAGATCAAGATAACGGCCATGCCGACGAACATGATGGCCGCCTGCAGGGCATCGTTGTACATTACTGCGATAATACCGCCGTATGTGACGTATATCGCAACGATTATCGCGAACCCAATTAGGACCACGTCCTTGTTCAGGCCCACCACCGCCTCGATGAAGTTGACTCCGCCCAGCATCACGGCCGCGCAGTATATCGGCATTCCGACCATGACTATCACCGCGGACAGCGTCCTGATCATGGGGGACTTGAACCTCTTGCCGAGGAAATCCGAGAATGTGAATGCCTTCTCCTTCCTCCCGAGGCGTCTGGTCCTCCTCCCGAAGAATATGAACGCCACTGCCAGCCCGAAGAACAGATTGAATAGGACCAGCCACACCATGGACAGACCGTATTTGGCGGCCTGGCCTCCGAAACCCACTATCGCCGATGCGCTGAGGAACGTGGCGCCGTAGGACAGGGCAATGATCAGAGGGTTGTTCTTCTCAGTGTTTATCAGGAAATGCTCATTGTCTTTGGTGTGCTTGTATCCGAAGTACCCGAGCAGAAGCGTCATGGCCACGAATATCAGTGCTATCAAGATGAAGATGGCCGCATTCATTCCTCATCACTTTTCCCTTTGATCCATCCGTAGATGCAGCAGAAGGCCGCCGTCACAAAACAGGCCACATATCCGCCCCACACCCACGGGTCCTCGATTCCAAGCATCTATTCCGTCTCCTATATGTAACGTGCTAACACTTAGCACGGTTGGGACGAGATTTCACAACCAGTATTTAATCCCTGTCTAAGCCAGACACCCCAATGCCGTGCAGAGCTATCCATTCGGGCCGCCGAAACCGCAAGGAATTATATAGCGTGCCGTGGTTAGAACGTTGTCGGGCTTGACCGGGATGTTTGGCGTATCCTGCTATCCGAAACCGTCAATACGCGGAGGTGACAGCAGGGGGCGGCGTACATGGAAGTCGCAGGCCCGCAGAGTTACCTATGAGACTCTGTCTTGCGGGATCGGTGTGCGTATCGAGGGCGGCCGGAGGGTCGCTGTCCGTGCGCTAATCGGGGGGAACGGGCCAGGCCCTGACGGGAGCAGTCTGACCCTGAGCTACCGAAGTTCGCAGGGTAGCGGGGTTGAGGCGCGATGCGGTAAACCTACGGCGGAAGTGGCGACAACCCCTGTGGTCCGGCACTCATCTTTTACATTTGGGCCTGCAGCCCGTTATCATGTCTGTGGAGAAATCAAAGAGGACCCTGTCCTCCTTGCCCGACACAAGTCTGAGCTTGCTTCCTTTCTCTATGCTGCCTACGATCGCGGCAGCTGCGCCCACTGATTCAAAAAGGGAGACGAGGCGCGCGGAGTTCTCCGGACGGCACGTCACCACGAATCCGTAGCCCTGATAGGCCAGGATCCACTGCATGAAGTCCACGCCCTCCGGGACCGGTATCCTGCCCATATCCACGTACCCGCCTTTGCCGGACGCCTCCAACAACATTCCCAACGTGCCTATGCATCCCGGATTGCTCATATCCTTCGCGGCCGTCGCTATGTGCTCGGACGCTATCTCGGTGAGTAGGGCCATCTGCCTCTGCACGTAATCGTCATCCTTGGAGAAGGTGGTCTCCCATGCATAGGGCAGACTCGCGGGGAAATGACCGTCCAGGTCCATGGCGAATATTATATCGTCGCCCTCCTCAGCCGTATCGCTCCTGATTATGTCGGCCTTGGGGACCGATCCTAGTATGGAGACGTCTATGGCCTGATATCCGCAGTCCGGATGGGTGTGGCCCCCCACGATGGGCACATTGAACTTCTTGACGGCCGCCTCCAGGCCCTTGAGTATTTGAGCACAGGCCTGATCCTCCTTTATGGACATCACGTCCACCATCGCCAGGGACCTCCCTCCCATGGCCGCTATGTCATTCACGTTGACAAGAACTGCGAAGTAGCCTGCGAAGAAAGGATCTGTCTTGACGAGGGACTCCATTATCCCGTCTGCGGCGAAGAGTATGTAATCATCACCGAACTCTATTGCGGCGGCATCCTCTCCTTCCGAGGCCGCGACCGATCTGAAGGAATCCGTGGGAAGGAACCTGACGATCTCCCTTATCGTGCGCTTACGCGTGACCCCGGGGAACGTCCTTATGGCCTTCACAGCCCCGTCCAAATCCATACTGACGCTAAAGAGGGAGTTATGATAAATAGTTGTCACTCGAAACTCAGCTTGGTCTGTCTGGTCTCCATTACCACATGCCTGCAGTCCTTTATGTCCAACACCATTTCCATAAGGACCTCCGTCATCCTGTCCGGGAACTCCCTGGAGGGATGGACCGCATTGCTACTGGTTACGACATTGCCCGCCCGGGCCATTATCCTCTTGCATTCCTTGGTCTCGTTATCGGATGCGGAATTGCCGATGGGCCTGTTCACGCCGGCCAGCTTCAGCTCTGTATCGAAGACAGGTCTTTTGAACAGCCTGCTCAGCGTATACAGGATAAGCTCGTCCGCATCGGGATCGATCTTCCTGCAGGCCTTGCCCACAGATTCGTATATGCTGTCGGGCAGGGCCTTGAAAGGCTGATAGATCTTGGACGGCGGGACCTCCCGCTCTCTGAGGATGTTCATGTCCGTAAGCGCCCTCAGATATCCTGTCACGATCAGACGGTGCTGTCTTATTCCTCTGTCCTCCAGGTCCTTCGTGAGGGCACTGATGGATTTTCCGTCCTTACCGAGAGAATCGATGACTATCCTGTTGAAGTCCTTATCAACGTTATGCATCGCAATTAGTTGATAACAGATCTGATAACTTAAAGTTATGCAGTGCTGGTCCGCGAATGCCCGGTCTCGTCCTCCGTCAAAGCATGAAGTATGTTCCCCGATCTCTGAAGACAGAGTGGACGGGGGCCGCTCGTTGCTTCAGATGTCACGTATGAGGAGCATTCAACAGGAGGACGTGAACGGATCTGACAGAAGTGAAAGTATCTGAGATAAACAGGGATTGAATCATCATGTTCGATCAAATTAAATACATCTGGCCATATGTACTTGATAACAAATAAGATAACTAAATAGGTAATTAATAGCCATTAACGTTTTACCAATTCAAGTTCAGAAATCCCTTTATATGCATCGCATGAATGGGAAAGGTACACTTGCTCGCCATGAGAAAGGATGGGGGTGCGATAGATATGAACACGATTGCAGATTTGAAGAATATGAAGGGCTCGAAGACCGAGTCCACAGAGATCGGACTCTTCGTCAGGACGTCCGACGAAGAGCTCAAGAAGTGGGACAAGCAGAAGATATACGATGCACTCGTGCGTGAGACCGATATAAACGAGGAGACTGCGCGCATCGTCGCCAGGGAAGTAGAGAAGATGGTCTCCAAGATGGACATAGAGTACATCACGGCTCCCCTGATCAGAGAGCTCACCAACGCAAAGCTGATGGAGTACGGACTTGAGAGCGTACGCAAGCAGCATACCCGTCTCGGTACCCCGATCTATGACGCCAGGGAGATCATAATGTCTCCCAACAAAGAGAATGCCAATGTTCCCCACGGCCCTGAGGCCACCAACCTGACCCTTGCAGAGAACATAAAGAAGGAGTTTGCTCTGCTGGAAGTCTTCTCCCCCGATGTTGCGGATGCTCACATGAGCGGGAGCATACATGTCCATGACCTCGGCATGGTGGACAGGCCCTACTGCAGCGGCCAGTCCATGGAGTACGTCAAGAAGTTCGGTCTGAACCTTCCCAACGCGCTCTCCATAGCCAAGCCCGCCAAGCACCCAGAGGTTCTGATCGAACAGATCATAAAGTTCTCCGCGGCCCTTCAGGGCCACTTCGCCGGAGCCATAGGCTGGGATGCCTTCAACACGTTCCTCGCCCCGTACCTGGTGGGTGTCGATGATAGGAGGATGAAGCAGCTCGCCCAGATTCTCGTGTACGAATTCGCCCAGCAGGCGGTCGCACGCGGAGGGCAGTCCATATTCAGCGACATCAACATCTACTGGGAGACCCCGGGCCACTTCGTCGGCGTACCAGCCATAGGGCCGGGCGGAGTCTACACCGGAAAGAACTACGAGGATTACGAAAAGGAGTCACAGGCCTTCGCCAACGCGCTGATAGACGTCTATCTGGAGGGAGATGCTATGGGACGCCCGTTCTTCTTCCCCAAGCCTGATATACACATAACTGAGAAGTTCTTCAGGACCCCGGGCCATGAGGAGTTCCTCTTCAAGATCAGCAAACTGGCGGCCACCATGGGCAACTCGTACTTCGTGTTCGACCGCGGAGAGACCGCGAGGATCTCAGAATGCTGCCGCCTGGCGATCAATCTCGACGCCAAGGACCTCGAGCTGGTCAGGGAGCCCTGGAAGATGAGATTCACGGCGATGCAGAACATCACCCTCAACCTTCCCAGGATAGCATACAACGCAGATCACGACGATGCGAAGCTGTTCTCCGAGATAACGGAACTGCTGGAGACCTCCGTGAAAGCGCACCTGCAAAAGAAGGATTTCCTGAAGCAGCTGATGGACATGGGCAACCACGGCCCCCTCTCCCTGCTCTCGATGAATCTCGACGGGAACCCCTACTACATGATAGAGAACTCCAGGTTCCTGGTGGGCGTCCTCGGGCTGAACGAGATGGTGCAGTATCACATCGGCCAGGAGATGCACGAGTCCAAGGAGGCCCTCAAATTCGGCCTCAAGGTCACGGCCTACATGAAGAAGGAATGCGACAGGCTGGCGGCCGAGCACAATATCAAGCTGCCTCTGGAGCAGACCCCCGCCGAGTCCACAGCCTACAGGTTCGCGAAGCTGGACCTCAAGGACTACCCGGAGCAGGCGAAACAGGTCGTGAAGGGCAACCTGGGGACCAACAACGTCTACTACACCAACTCCACGTACCTGAACGTCGGAGCGGATATCAGCCCCATAGAGCGCGTCAAGACAGAGGGTATGTTCCACCCCCTCATCGAAGCAGGCGCCCTGTCACACATATGGCTCGGAGAGTCCAGACCGACACCGGAGAGCGTGGCTGCCTTCGTGGTCAAGACATTCCGCAACACCCAGAACACCCAGATAGCCTTCAGTCCCGAGTTCACCTCCTGTCTCGACTGCGGACAGACAACAAGGGGCCTGACCGAGACCTGTACCAAGTGCGGGTCCGGCAACATAGAGGGCATCACCCGTGTGACCGGATTCTTCTCCAAGATCTCCGGATGGAACAGGGGGAAGATAGGGGAACTCAGGGACAGGAACAAGGGACAGTGCTTCTGACGAAACCACTTTCCATCCCACAAACCCTTTTGCCCCCTCACCCGGGGCATATTTCTTTTTACGCAATGATTTAATACGCTACGACATAACGCCGGATGAA
The DNA here is from genome assembly GCA_002502965.1 of Methanomassiliicoccaceae archaeon UBA381. Taxonomy (GTDB): domain Archaea; phylum Thermoplasmatota; class Thermoplasmata; order Methanomassiliicoccales; family Methanomethylophilaceae; genus RumEn-M2. Next base: position 94,933 of record DAQS01000005.1, on the reverse strand, counting down.
GGTGCACATGGATCCCGCCTACATCATACTGCTCGTCCTGGTCGCCATCTACGTGCCCCTGTACTTCTACGTCAGGAAAAGCGACAGGATGCATGCCCGGGGCATCGTGCCTTACGGCCCCACCATCATGATAAAGACGAAGTTGGGGCTGGGGCTCATGGACCGCCTCTCCAAGCACAGGAGGTTCTGGAGCGTCTTCGGACTCGTCTCGAGGATCATAGCGCTGTTCCTCATGGCCGTGATAATCTTCGTCATGGCCCTGAACATGCTTCTCATCCCCAGTGCGATAGGGCGCAGCGGAATAGGGATAGAATATGCTCTGGCGATACCCGGCCTTAATCCCATGTTGCCTCTGGTGTACGGCGTGATAGGTCTCGTGGTCGCCATGGCGGTGCACGAGTTGGCCCACGGGATACAGACCAGGGCCAACGGGATGAAGGTCAAGTCCTCCGGACTGCTGTACGCCGTGGTCCCCGTAGGCGCTTTCGTTGAGCCGGACGAGGAGGATGTGTCCAAAGGGAACCGCAGGGCCCGTATGGACCTGTATGCGGCGGGAATAGCCACGAACTTCATAGTCGCCGCACTGTGCTTCCTCTTAATGACAGGAGCCATGTCAGGAGGGCTATCCTCCGAATACGGAGATAATCCTGCGATATCAAGCATCGAAGGAGGTACCTTCGCCTACGACTCGGGGATACCTGCTGGGGCTCTCATCACTCACATAGACGGGACTCAGATCGCCACTATAGAGGAGTTCCGAGATGCGGTCAGCGCATACGGCGCATACGACGTGACGTACATTTACAAAAACGAAGGCGGTACGGCCGATGTCACTATGGGCGTGCGTATAGCCCATGTCTCCTCCGGAACGCCGGCCTCGGACGCCGGAGTGACCGACGGCATGTACCTTATGGCCATGCAGGCCGAGGGCGGGGCCTGGGTGGAATTCGGGAATATATATGATTTCATGGATTTCATGGGGACCACCAGACCAGGGGATGTGTGCCTTCTAAGAGTAACAGAAACGGCGGATGACAGCATCCCCATCGATAAGCAGGTTACCCTGGGCAGCAATGACGGGATAGGATTCCTCGGAGTATCGGTGAACACCTCCGGATTCATGTTCACCACACCCAACGAGAATCTCGCCAAGGGCATGAATCCCTTCCACGGGGCCACTGACATATCGGAGGGGACGATGTCCGCCCTGTCCTTCATAGGCGCGCCCCTGAGCGGATACGCGCCCATACCGGCGAGTACCCAGTGGTGGTACGACTCGGACGTGCTCCCCGCAGAGGTGTTCTGGATCCTGATAAGCATCCTTTTCTGGATATTCTGGCTGAATCTCGTGCTGGGGCTGTCCAATGCACTCCCTGCGATACCTTTCGACGGAGGGTTCCTCTTCATGGGCGGCATAGATTACATACTGGAGAAAACGGGCATGTCCTCCGAAAGAAGAGAAAGGTATACGAGAGCCGTGACGGGCGTAACAACATGGATCGTATTCCTGGGACTGATGCTCGTTATGATGGTGATCATAATCTGATTATGTCATCGGAATCCGGACCTATTATCCTCTCAGCCCATCTCAGCTTCCTGGCCTTGACGGCCGGGTCGGATCCCTCCTTTATTGCAGGGGACATGAAATCGAAGCCCGCGAGATATATCCTCGACGCCCCGAAGTGCCTCGCGATGCAGACGGCGCGGTCGCCGTCCGTGAACCCACCGTAATTGACCAGAGGGCCGAAGGGGCCGGACTGGGTGGTCAGAACGACAGGGCCGGAGAAATCCCTTGCGTGCTCCATTATCCTGTCAGAGTTGTCACCGTGGGCATGGATGAATGTGAGAGCACCCATCCTGGAGGCTTCCTTCTGACTGCGGATATACCCGTCGAGATCTGTGACGATCACATCCGGACGTATTCCGGCTTTTATAAGGATGGTCGTCGCATCCCCTGCGGAGATAAGCGTTCCAGGGAACCTGTCCCGGGAAACAGGCTCTTTATACGCCGGCCCGAAGACCGTCGCCTCCCTTCCGAAGAACAGGGATGCTTCATCCTCTCCGATAAGATCCGCATTGATCATGACCGCGGCAAGAAGCCTTGCCGATGCCTCGTCCTCAATCTGGGAATATCCGAAATCCTCCAGGATCTCGGAGTATATTCTCCCCCACTCATCTGGCCGCATTGTCGGCGGCCTCCTCTTCCTCGGCAGCGGGGCCCGGCAGGTTCCTGAAGGATACCTGCAGAAGACTGGCGACAATGGTGAAGAACAGCCCGAGGATTATCTCGATGGCCACCACGATATCGTCGACCGCCCCGTACCCCAGATAGTTCCTCATGAAGTCCAGGACCCCCTGTATTATGAACGCCAGGCCGAAGACCGTGATTGTACCTATCATAAAAGAGCGGGATACTTTCTTTTCGTTGATGTAGCTGTTCAGCACAACACCGAGATCAGCAAGGAAGACACCGAAAACTATGGGCCACAGGGCATTGGATACGAATATCAGGACCAGGTAGACTATGTTGTTATCAACGATTGACTTTATTGAATTGGCCCCTAGGAATATTCCTATCAGGAACATGGACACGGAAAGAAGCGAGAAAGTAGCCGCTATATTGCCTGAGCTTACGTGGGCGGTCCAAACGCCCACTTTGTCCAGAAGCCTGTCCACCATCGAATATGCGTACATCAGGATGGTCGATCCGACAACGAGCCCGGTTATGGGAGTCGCCAGATCGTACAGGAATATCTTATTGCCCACGTAGATCTCGTAGACCGGGACTGCCAGATATATCAGGGCTATGAGGCAGATGAAATACCCTATGGGCGCCAGGAATCTCCTCCTCTTCTGGGGGTCCCTTATCATCTTGGTGATTATGTAGAGCGCTCCTTCCAGACCGGGGGACTGCTTCACGTACACTCTTCTGACGGAATCTATCGGTATCCGGGAGGACACGATCGGATAGACGTACTCGTCCTCCGCCCCGTCCCCCACAAGTATGGCCCTGTCGGGCCTGACCCTCTCGATGACCTCTTCCAATTCGTCGACTATGGCCGCATCCGATCTCGGTCCCACTTTCTGGTCTCCGCATATCAGGGCTATCTCCACGTTGCGGTCCTTCTCCAGATCGTTGTAGATATTGATGGCCGCGAACAAGGCATTGACGTCCGAATCCTCCGGATCTGAAACACCCAGGCTCATGGACGCTCTGAGGGCGGCCTCGATCCCTATGGCGGGCGTCTGAACTCCGCCCTTCATGCCGAAGTCGTTGTCCCTGTCGACAACGAGGATTAAGGTCTTCTTCACACGACCGAATCTGTTTGAGTGTATTATATCCTTTACATGGGCTCACCCGTAACTCCGACAAAGGTTTTTGAAAAGGAGAGCTCTATGAGGGAATATGAGAATCAGATGGCATGGGCATTCCTGTTTTGAGATAAGTGACGGGAAGACCACTATTGTCACTGACCCCCATGACGGCCGATCCCTCGGGATAAGACCGCCGTCCGTCAGTGCGGACATAGTGCTGATCTCCCACGACCACTACGACCACAGCGCCTCCAGGGTGGTGAACGGGAACTTCAAGATATTCCAGTCCAGGACCGGGAGGTTCGAATCCCGGGGATTGCAGTTCACGGGCATGGAGACATACCATGATAATGCAAAAGGAACGCAGCGGGGACTCAACACAATGTACAAGTTCCAGATGGACGGCATAACGGTCTGTCACTGCGGGGACCTGGGAGCCGTGCCTTCGGCCAGGACCCTGAATTCCATATCCGGCGTGGACATACTCTTCGTACCCACAGGCGGCGTCTATACGATGGAGAGCAAGGAGATCGAGGAATTCATAAGGGCCGTGGGACCCGGCGTAACCGTCCCCATGCATTACAGGGTAGGCGGGCTGACCCTTCCCATCAAAGATGTGGATTATCTTCTGGATATGGTATCGGAAGAGTCGGTGAAATATGTGGGGAACTGCGTGGATGTGGCCCGGGAAGAGCTTTCCGAATACAAGGAATGCTGGGTATTCGACCGTTAGTACAGCTTCAGGGCCTCTTCCAACCTTCCCATCTCGATGGGTGTGGAAGTGTCTCCGATCAGGGCGCCTTTGGAGTTCGCTATAACGCACGGCGCCAGCAGCCTGCTGCCGTGGTTCAGTGTGGTCTTGTGAGGCTCGACTTTCAGAACATCGGCGATGAGGGCCATATCCTCTTCGGACGCGCCCATGTGGACCGCGATGCCCTTGTTGGTCACGCGGCACACTGCGCCGGGGGTCTCTATTCCTGCTATGGCGGACCTGACGCATTCCACCCCCAGGATATCCTCTATGGACCTGAGGGACGGATCGCTCATGTTCGGGTTGACGATGGCCCCGCTATCGTTCGCTAAAATGTTGTTCCCCGCGGCGTTGAGCCTGTCGTCCAACGCCAGAACGGGTAAGAAACGGCGTATCGTCTTCAGTTCATGCTCTTCAGCAAGACCGGAGACGACGGCGCCGTTGGAGTTCATTACGGTGAGAGATCCGATGAGATACGATCCCGCCACGGTCATCCTGGTGCATTCGACGTTCAGGGCCTCCTCTAGGTCCCTTACGAACTGATCGTCGCTGTTGGCAGCTGCCAATGCGAAGCTCTCGTTCGCCGCCGCGAATACACCTATGTTAGGACTGCCGCCGTAACGGGATAGACGCATCAAACCAGATCACTCCGACAGGGATACCTCTACGAGACCGTCCTCGAATTTCACGGCTTTCACGGTGACCCTGCTGGGGGGATTCTGTATGCCCCTCTCCCAGATCTTCTCGTTGAGGCCTGTGTCAATCCAGACTTTCTCCGCATCCACCTTCATATGCCTGGCGATGTTGTCCCTGATCTCCTTGATGGCGCGCTTGGCCCTTCTCGTCCTTGGCGCCATCTTGGTGGCCCTGAGGGGTATCGTGATGATTCTCTCATTCTCGTCTGCCATATAGATCACTCCTTAAGGCTGGTCATGCGCCAGGACCTTCTCTTGGGGTGGCGCAGGAACTGTCTGTTAGTCCTCATCATCACCCATGCCGGCACGCGACGGTTCTGTTTTCCGGCCTTGTTGAGCCTGGCCTTCATCGCTGGGGGTTTGTTGTTGGTCATTGTCATCTCCTCTCGATGTTGATCTCCCTCTGCTGAGGTGCGATCTGTCTGAGTATGTCCTTCAGCATGGCATCCGATACCATCTGTCTGAGCCTCCCGGCTTGCGCCAGTTGTATCAGCTGCATCTCTACGGAGTCGGCGAACGCGGGGTTGGCAAGCTTTATGTTAGCCAATCTGTCCCTGGCTGCGGGCTCCAATATCTGCCTGAGTATCGCCTGTTTCTGGGCCTCGGCCTGCTGGCGCTGGTTCTCCGCAAGTTGCTGCTGAGCCGCCATCTGCTGCTGGCTGGACTGCATGCCAGCCATCTTTCTGCGCCTTATCGCTTCCAGTTCAGGATCTTCCATGCTGCTCACATCCTCATGATTTCATCTCGTCCTGTACCTCTTTGGCGGCGTTGTCCAAGAGAGACATTCCGGTGGGGCTTATCATGCGACCCTTTTTCTCCTTGGGAACGAGATATCCGGCCTTCTCAAGCTGGATCATGCATTTTCTTACTATGTTGCGGCTGCCCTTGACAGCTTTGTTCGGTCTGGATCCGTTATCCGCGGACCCTCCGTACTCGGCTGCAAGCTTGGAAGTTCCCATGGGGCCCTTCACATAGAGCTTTCTCAGGATGGAGGCGGCCCTTGTGTACCACCAGTCATCCTGAACGGGCGCCTTCTCTGTGTGCCTGCCGGTCTTGACATACTCGGCCCACTCAGGGGCTTCGATGGCCGAGTTCTGTTTCAGTTTCTCGGCCGTCTTGAGTATGAGTTTCTCCGCAGGGACGTCATAGACGGTTACCATTGATTTCTACCTCTCGGAGCCGCGCGGACGTATGCCGCACGACGATAAGGTCTGGTATATGGGAATTGTATATAAGCGTTGCTACAAGTGGTATGAGAAGTCCCTTCGCACGTTCGGCACTGGCCCCCGTGCGACCTGCAGGCGAAATGCCTGCCACGGCGCACCCGAAGATGCAATAACCGTGATACGGAGGATTCACTCGAGATATATCAATCCATCGGCGCCGCATCGTCAATCATTATTAACCACTCCGAGCTATGCATCGGTATGAGATTCGTCGTGGCCATGACCGGCGCCTCCGGCGCGGTGTACGGAAAAAGGCTCCTCGAGAAGCTTCCGGGAGAGAAGATCCTGGTCATGTCCGATGTGGCCAAGAGCATGATACCTACAGAACTGGAGTGCGGCCCCGAAGGGTTGGCGGAACTGGCAGACGCCGTTTACGACGACGGGGACCTTTTCGCCCCCATATCCTCGGGCAGCTATCGCTTCGATGCCATGATCGTCGTCCCCTGTAGCGCATCCTCCCTCGGGAAGATCGCCAACGGCCTGGCCGACACCTTGATAACCAGGGCTGCGGCCGTGGCCATGAAGGAATCCAGGAAACTGGTGCTCGTGATCAGAGAAACGCCGAAGAGCGCCGTGATATTGGAGAACGAGCTGAAGCTCGCCAGGAACGGCGTCTGCATACTGGATGCGAACCCGGGCTACTACCACAACCCCCGGACTCTGGACGATGTCATCGATTTCGTAGTAGGAAGATGCATGGACCAACTGGGGCTGGAGCACGACCTCTACAAAAGATGGGGCTGAATCACTCCAGGTAGATCGCCGGCCTTCCCGGCACTGCCATCCTCGCCTTGTCGCCTGGATCGTATCTGCCTTCCTCATCCGAGGAATAGACCTCGGCTTCCAGGCCCATCTCCTTGGACAGGAATCCTGCCGCAGCGGCCAGATGCGCCCTCTCATCCGATTCGAACATGGGCCTCATGCTCCCGGCGGGCAGGCGCATCATGTCCTCCGCCGTCTTACGGGCCATGTCCGAAGCGGCCTTGCCGTGAACCTTTATGTCGGGATCGGACATGCATGCCTTCGTCAGGGACGGTATGCTCAGCTCCCCTTTCTCCTGTAACTCCAAAGCTTTGCCTAAGATCCCGATCTTCCATGACGGCGCGGTGTAAAGCACCATGCGCTTCGGTTCGATCCCCGTAACCTTTATTATCTGCTGGGCATCGGACATGACCTCCCTTATGAGGTCCTCGCCGTACTCGGCCGGCACGGAACGCTCCCCTGCCTCGGGAAGCTGTGCCTCGGAAACGAGACCATCGAATCCCGCGGCCTCCCACATCTCCTCCGCCATATGGGGGGTCACCGGCATCATGGCCGTTATCCATGTCCTGAGACATTCGGATATCGTCTCTGGATTCTCACCGCCCCTTCTCTGGTACCATTTGAGATCGTTGAATATCTCGAAGTACGCCACCGTGGCCATCTGCCGCAGGTCGTACCTCTCCATGGCCGAACGTATTGTGCTCACGTGGGTGTTCATCCTGGAGACAAGCCATGCATCCATCTCCGTCGCGGAGCCTCTGTATGACGACAGGTCGCCTATGAACGAAGCGATCCTGTCTATCCTCTGCGAATAGGACATCACATTGTCCTCGTCCCACTCCACATCGGCGAAGGGGGATGCTATGTGGGCGTAATACAACCTCATCCCGTCGGCACCGAACTTCTTCGCCGCTCCCGGGATCGGCTGGGCACCGCCCTTTGATTTGGAGATCTTGCTCTTCTTGCCTGTGATGTACCAATTGACCGTTATTCCCTTGGGCCACATCTCCGGAGGCAGTATCGCCACATGGTTCTTCAGGAACGCGGGGAAGTGCACGGTCATGTGCTCCTTGCCCCCCAGGTTCATATCCAGAGGGTACCAGTAGAGGACCTCCGCCCTTATCTCATTCAGAAGGGACGTGTCTATGCCGCATTCCCCGGATACCTTCTCTGCATCCCCTTTGCCCAGTATCGCATAGTCGAAGAACGCCTCTGTCATCTGCTCCGGTTCGATGCGCCCGTCGTTGGCGTACATCGATATCAGGTAATAGACGGGATAGAGCGTGGAATCCGATATGGCCTCGATGATCCATCTCTCGTCGAATGGGAACTTGGTCCCCAGCCAATTGCCGAGACGCACGCACGCCCTCTCCCTGAACCATTTCAGGACCGCGTGCACGTTGTTATAGTACTCAACAGGGTTGATCGTCATCGTCCTGCAGTGATCGGAGGTCCTTTGGGTGAGATCCTCGTTGCCGTAATCTATGAACCACTGGTCGTCTATCCTCTTGATCACGACCTTGCAGCCGCATCTGCATACCACTTCCTCGGAGAGATCAAAGAAGACGTCTGCTTCCCCGGAGTCGATCATGGCCTGCTTCATGCGTTCCTTGGCCTCCTCGACGCGCATACCTGCGAACTCGCCGCAAATGTCCTTCATCACACCGAGGTGATAACCGTCCTTGTAGACCTGCTTCTTTGCCTCTTCCAGGCGGGGATCGTCCGCCTCTTCTATGCCCATGCGCTCTACGATGTCCTGCGCAGGGAAGTCCCCGTAGCCTTTCATTGAGATTATCGAGATGGGGACGACGGCATCTATCGTCTCCTTGGCAATCCCGTATCTCTCCATATAGGAGTGGTCCTCCTTGAGCTTGGTAAGGGACATCCAGTCATCCGGAGCGTCGGACGGCACCGATGTGACCATCCCTGTACCCACGTCCGGATCGCAGAAGGCGGCCGGAAGGACGGGGATCTCCCTGTGGATCATGGGCGCGATGCATGTGCGGCCCAAAAGGTCCGAGCCTTTCACAGCCCCTATGCTCTCGAGACCGTCCTTCTGATGGCTGAGCTTCTCGTATGCCTGAGGAGACACGATCCATGTCTCTCCGCCGTTACGGACCTTGAGATACTCCACCTCGGGATTCACCCAGAAGCAGACCTGTCCGTAGACGGTCTCCGGCCTCAGGGTGGCCGCCACCAGGATCTCGTCGCCGGATCTGAACTTGAGAAGAGTGAATTCCTGCGTTTCCGCGTTGCCTCCCTTGGACAGATCCGTTTCCGAAGGATCGACGGCCACGGGGCCACACGAGAGGCAGGCAGGCGCGAAATACGGTTTCTGTATGAGGAGACCGGCTTCATTGAGCTTGCGGAACTGCCACTGCATGAACTTAGAGTAATCGGGATAGAGGGTGCACGTGAATCTGCGCCAATCCGCAAGGAAGCCGAATCTCTTCCAATACTCCTCCTGATACACGCCGTTGAAGAACCAGACTACATTCAGAGGATCCCTGAGCTCTCCTTCCAGCTTCTCGGGGGGACATCCGTTCCTTACCATGTAATCCATTATGTCCTTGTCCCCCGCCGCTATCCTGGCGGCGAGGCTTATGGCGCCGTTCCCCGTGGCATGGGTACCAACCGGGAACAGGACGTTGTATCCTGTCATGCGCTTGTATCTGCCGATGGCGTCCGCATAGGTGTATCCTCTCATATGACCTACATGCAGATATCCTGTGACACCGGGATATGCGAATATGATCATGAACTTCGGTCTTTCGTCCCTCTCGGACTCGTTGAGCTTTCGGTCAGACCATCTGACCTGCCACTTCCTCTCTATGCTCTCATAATCAGGCAACTACAGACACCCTCGGATTTGATGCCACTTCAAAGAGTGCTTTAATTATATAAGTATGCGAAAACATGGGGTGGGACGCAGAGGATCTAGCGTATCTGATCTCAGTAATGCGTATTCCCTGTCTGCATTGCAGATGTAATGCAATGTAAGACAACCATTAAATACACGCATTACGTCTTCACATTCAAGCCTGAAGGGATGGGCTCTATGGGCTGATAGAGGCATTGAAAATGAACGTGGGAAGGCAGATAACGCTCAGGATGGGAGCAGATGAGGTCCAGGACATGGACTCTTATCTGTCTGAGCACCCGGAGATCGGCAGCCAGTCCATGTTCATCAGAAATGCCGTCCGCGAATACATCAATAGGGATGCTGATGTTGCGGTATCAGAAAGCGACGGGATCCTCGTCCGTTTCACCGAAGCGGAGATGATGGCAATAGATGCAGTGGTCAAGAGCGGGGACGCATTCGATGCGGCTGATTTCATCAGGCTCAAGATCCGCGAGTTCCTGCGTCCGCAGAACACGGACCAGAAGGTCGCCCACGACGCATACCGGCTTGCCACATCAGAATTGGTGACGAAATGAGGACTCAGAAGGGATAGACCTGGAGGAGGGATGGGATCTCGGATCCGTAAGGATCCGTTACTCTTCCCAGGTCTGTTGAAACGTCTTGATCAATGAAAGGGATGGGAACAATGGCGAACGACTTCGACAATGAGGACACTGTCATCGAGCCGCGCGTAGCCGTGGTCGGCGTAGGCGGGGCCGGTTGCAACGTGGTCAACAGCGTCTATTGGGATTTCGCCTCTGCGGACACCATCGCGATCAACACTGACCGCGCGGCCTTGGAGGCCGTGAGCGCGGACAGGAAGCTTTTCATCTGCAGGAATGTCACCAAGGGTCAGGGTACCGGCGGCGACAGTCTGCTGGGCAGGAGATGCGCCCAGGCTCACATGGACGATATATGCGATGCCCTCGAGGGGCACGACATGGTGTTCATAGTCGCCGGCATGGGCGGCGGCACCGGGACGGGCGCGGCGCCCGTCGTGGCTGAGATAGCTCAGCGCATGAAACTTATAACGTTCTCCATTGCTATCAACCCCTTCTCTTTCGAGAGCGCGAGGGGGCGGGCAGCTAAAGGCGGAATGAACCAACTGAGGGCCGTCTGTCCGATGACCGTCAGCGTGGAGAACGACCTCATTTTACAGAACCGTCCGGATATGGCGTTGAAAGATGCCTACAGGGCGGTCAACAAGAGCGTGATCTCTTTCATGAAGAGGCAGAGGACCAAGACCGTGGAGGTCCTTATGGAGCAGCTCAGGCACCTGGACTCCCTCATAGTGGACGCAGGGGTCCCAACATCCACGGGAGCGGTCGGCGGCAACGTGATGACGGACTGAGCCTTGTGTGAAGGTTGCGCCTTTCGTCGGACTCTTCGTCTTATGGAACGTACGGATATCGGCTCCGAGATACGGTTTTATACTCGCTCCCGGGAACCCGAATATCATAAACCGACATCATTCTGTACGGTCTTTCAAGGCTGGCCCGGCACAGGAACGGCTGTATGGGACAGCATGCTTTATATCTCGGACAACGCGGTAGATTAATCGATCCCCATGTGGAAGAAGATGTGCTTGGCATCTGTGTCCCTGATCGTTCTGATAGCTTTGTTGCCCTCAGCCTCGGTCTTCGATGTGGAAGGGGCGGAGACCTCGGATGGATTCCTGTATTCAGTCAATGCAGGCGGATATGTCACCATAACCGGATACACGGGGACTGCTGAATCCCTGACAATTCCAGATATGATCGATGGAAATCAGGTGCGATATATCGAAAACTCGGCTTTCATAAACAATGCCGTACTGAAGAATGTCACTATTCCGAACACTGTGACTATCATCTTTGACTCTGCATTCGAGAACTGCACGTCCCTGACAAGTGTCGTAATTGGGAATGGCGTGGTCTCTATCAGCAATTTTGCATTCGAGGGTTGCACGTCCCTGACAAGTGTCGTGATGGGGAATGGCGTCGTCTCCATAGGCAGTTACGCATTCGAGGGTTGCGCATCCCTGACAGAGATCTTCATACCAAACAAAGTCAGCACGCTTGGTACCGGCGTTTTCATAGACTGTACCAATCTTCGAACAATCAAGTTCATGGGCAATGCACCGGCCAATGTTGGCCAATATTGGGTTACAAACACCCATACATTGCTCTCAGTCTATTACTTCGATGATGCGACAGGATTCACAGACCCGTGGAACGGCGTATCACCTGAGCAGCAACAACTATTCATAAGAGAACTGTACAGCGGTACCTTCAAAATAACAGGATACAACGGCCCTGGTGGCGATGTGATCATCCCTGATGAGATTGGCGGGGTGCCGGTGAAATATATCGATGACAACGCATTCCAAAATAATTTTGATATTACTGGAATTACTATACCTGACAGTGTTATATCTATAGGTATCAGCACTTTTGCGAGCTGTAGCTCTCTGACAAACGCATCTATTGGCGACGGAGTTACATCCATCTGAGACACCGCTTTCGCCATATGCAGCTCCCTTGTGAATTTGACCATAGGAAGCGAAGTTACCAGTATCGGTGATAGCGCATTCGCCCTTTGTATCGGTCTGACCAGCGTGGTCATACCTGACAGCGTCACCAGCATCGGTGCAAACACATTCATTGGTTGCACATCTCTGACAAACGTCTCCATCGGAGATGGAGTCACTGGTATCAGCGATAGCCTCTTCCAAAGCTGCTCTGAATTAGTTGATGTCGTCATACCTGACAGCGTCACAAGCATCGGCAATTCAGCATTCAAGAACTGCACCGAACTAACCGACATGATCATACCTGATAGTGTCAACAGCATCGGCAACGACACATTCGAAGGCTGCTCCAATCTGACCTCTATACAATTCAAGGGGAATGCGCCAAGCGTCGGCACCGATTGGGCGAATACAGGCACGGACCTCACGATCTACTATATCTACGGCAAGACCGGCTTTGATGTATCGCCCTGGACGGAGATGACCTTGATCGCCGTCACCCCTCCGGGTGCGCCTACAGGTCTTGAAGCCGTTGCAGGAGTGGGAAGCGCATCCCTCACTTGGGCTGCTCCTGCCAATGACGGCGGTGACGGGATCACGGGATACGAGGTCTGGTTCGGAATCGATTCGGAAAGCAGTTCATGGACCCTGTTCGGTAACGTGAGTACCCTGACCGCGACCGTTACCGGTCTGGATAACGGAACAGAGTATCATTTTGGCGTTAAGGCTGTGAATTTCGTCGGAGCCTCAGAATTCTCATCGGCATCCGCAGCTACCCATTCCGTACCCGGGGTTCCTTCCCTGACTGCAGCGGCCGGCGATACGAAGGTCGTACTCACGTGGACCGAACCCAGCAACGGCGGAAGCGCGATCACCAGTTACAAAATATGGTACAGGGCCGCGGGAGCAGCGGACTGGACCCTGTTCGGTGATACGGATACCTTAACCATGACCGTCACCGGCCTGATCAACGGAACGGAGTATGAATTCAGGATCGCAGCCGAGAACGCCGTGGGAGTCGGTGTCGTTAGCAACGAAGCAGCATCCACACCGCAACCCGCCGTGCTGGCTCTCCTGAGCGACCCCGTTGTCCTGGCGATCGCCGGCGGAGCATTGCTGCTCATTGTCATCGGTGTCGCGGTTGTGCTTCGGAGAGAATGAGCCGTTCGGGCTGAACGCCCGGCCCGAAAAAGGGCCGGGCGTCACGCCCTTTTCATCCTTTCTGCTTGGACATGTGCTCGTAGCCCATGTCGAAGGCCTTCTTGTTAAGGTCCACGAACTTGGGAGGCACATTCTTGGCCAGCATATCCTTCAGAAGGTCCTTGGACAGGGGGAACCCCTTGGCTGCGGCCACTGCGCCTATCATCACGGCATTGGCCGCCACCGCTTTACCTGCGGAGATCGCTATGGATGTGGCGTCTATCGTCACAAGGTTCTCTGTCCTCTCCTTTACTGCATTGACCATTTCTTCGATATTCGGATAATCCTCGAACCCTGCGGCGACCATGGACGGATACACCGGGTCGAGATTCATCAGTATCTTGGTGTCCTTGTTCGCCAGGGATACATTCCTGCAGGTCTCGACAGGCTCGAACCCCATCAGGAGATCCGCTCCTCCGGCTGACTCCAGGGGACTGATGACCTCATCGCCGAATCTCAGGGTGCAGAGGACGCTGCCGCCTCTCTGCGCCATGCCGTGGACCTCACTCATCGCCACTTTGTAGCCTGCATTCATGGCGGCGCTGCCCAGGACCATGGAGGCCAGGAGCACGCCCTGCCCCCCGACGCCTACGATCTGTATCGTGTATCTCATTGTCTCACCCCTATGGCATCCTTGGGACACACGTCAGCGCACATGCCACAACCTATGCATTGCACCTCATCCACATGGACCTCGTCCCCTCTCTTCACCAGCGCGGGGCATGCGATGGTCTTCAGACAGGTGTAGCACTTGATGCACTTGCTCTGATCTACTTTGGTCTCCCTGATCACCAGGGTCCTCTGCTTCTTAAGCTCCAGAGGGCACGCCATCTTGGAGATGACAACAGCCACGCCATCCGTGTCGATGGCCTCCTTCATGACCTTGGATGCCGCTTTGACATCGTAGGGATTCACGGTCGCCAGGAAGTCCACGCCTATGCCTTTGACGACCGACTCGATGTCCAGGGCCTCGGTGGTAACTCCTCCGAAGTCCCTTCCGGTCCCGGGATTGGGCTGATGCCCCGTCATGGCCGTGGTCCTGTTGTCCACTATGACCATCACCAGTTTGTGGCCGTTGAACTTGGCAGATATCAACGGAGGTATTCCAGAATGGAAGAACGTGGAGTCTCCTATGAAGGCCACCGGCTTCTGATCGGTGACCTGGGCGAACCCTCCTGCGGCACCAGCCCCGCCTCCCATGCAAATGATGAAATCAGCCATGTCGAAGGGGGATTGCACACCGAGGGTGTAGCACCCGATATCCGAGCAGTAAACGGCCTCCCTCTTGCCCATGGCCTTCTTAGTTGCGGCGAATATCCCGCGGTGAGGGCATCCGGCGCACAGGGTCGGCGGCCTTCCGGGCAGCTTTATGTCCACAGGCTTCAGCGGTACCGGTGGCTCATCCATCTTTACCAGGTCCTTCAATCTTACGACGACGTCCGGGGAGTACTCCCATTCCACGGGCAGATGGCCGCTCCTCTTCCCGTACACGGGAACGGACAACTTATTCTGGGCAGATATCCTCAGGACCTGATCCTCCAGGAACGGTTCCAATTCCTCGACCACTATTATCCTGCTCTTGCCTTTGATGAATTCCGCTATCTTCTTCTCCGGCAACGGGTTCGTGAATCCCAGCTTCAATATCTGTACGTCTTTGATGTACTCCTTGACGTATGTGTAAGAAACACCCGAAGTTATCACTCCTGTGTCTCCTTCCCCTTCGATGAAATTCAGAGGCGATACCTCCGAAAGGGCCATTGCCT
Organism: Methanomassiliicoccaceae archaeon UBA381; assembly: GCA_002502965.1. GTDB lineage: Archaea > Thermoplasmatota > Thermoplasmata > Methanomassiliicoccales > Methanomethylophilaceae > RumEn-M2. The sequence goes on along the minus strand of DAQS01000005.1, from coordinate 79,810 downwards.
TCCTGTTGAGATCCAACAGCTTGACCCTGTTCTTCTTCGCGAATGCGGGTATATTGACGAATCTTGCTGTATCCTTCTCAAAACGGCCTTTCGCAGACGTTTCCTCAGGAGTGCCGAACTCTACTATCCCGCGGGCGTGATTCACGCGGGTTGTCGTCCTGAATATAAGAGGCAGTTCCAATTCCTCGGATACCCTGCATGCCTCAGCGACCATATCCTTGGCCTCGGCAGGAGTGGAAGGCTCCATCATCGGCAGAAGTGCCAGCTTGGAGTATATCCTGTTGTCCTGCTCGTTCTGGGAGCTGTGAAGGGACGGGTCGTCAGCTGTGAGTATGAGCATCGCGCCCCTTACGCCGGAGTATGCCAACGTCATCATAGGGTCAGCGGCTACGTTCAGACCAACATGCTTCATGAACACGATGGACCTGACACCGGACGATGCTGCGGCCGCTGCCGTCTCCATCGCCACTTTCTCGTTCACGGAGAACTCGAAGTACATCCCGACCTCTTGGGAGATCTTCTCCAGATTGTTTCCTATCTCCGACGAGGGTGTCCCCGGATATGTGGAGGCGAACTTCACCCCTGCTTCGATGAGCCCTCTGGTTATCGCCTCGTTCCCTAGCAGCAAGTCCGTGCCGCTGTTCGATAATATGTCTGCCATTTTCACGCCTCCGGTGGGAGGTTGTATTACGAGGCGGATTTATAACTATAACCGATATACGGGAGATGCGCGCGGGGGTAGCCAAGCCTGGCCAAAGGCGCAGGACTTAGGATCCTGTCCTCAGCGGTTCGAGGGTTCAAATCCCTTCCCCCGCACCATTATCTCATTCTATCTGAAATCATACTTGCGCCTGCAGCATCTGCCGCGGGGCTCCTCTTCATCTTCTTCCGGTGACTTCGATTCTTCGTCTTGGACATCCACTCTGCATCCGCAACCGCAGTTCTCATCATGAACGTGTTCGTGGTCATGATCGTGGTCATGAGTATGATCGTGACTGTGGCCGCGGTGGTCGAAGTCCAGGAAAACGCCGGAGTCGTCCATCGCATGCATGATCTCGTGCTCCAGCTCGCTCCTGTCCACGTCCGTCAGGGCGGCCATTATATGGAACTCGGCCTCCCGTGTCGGGCGCAGGGTGCCGTGGTGCAGCACGCCCTCGGAGAGATCTGTCAGATTGAGGGTTATTCCGCCGGTGTCGGTGGACACGGACATCTTTATGTGGCCGATCATCGCACCGGATTCGGACTCGGCCCATCTGCCTATGGCCATGAGCATGACCCCCAAGCGCCTCTCGGCATCCGCATTGAATCCCCTTATCCTGCCTTTGAAACCGACTGCGGTTCCTCCTGCCATCTCCGCTGACGTCTTCATCTCAGTGCCTCCAAGAACCTGTCGACCCCTTCAAGGGTCTTCCCGGAGACAACTAACGCAGGTAAGTCATATAAATCCTTCAGAAAAGAGAGAATACCTTCGACCTTCTCCGCAGGCTGACCGTCCGCCTTGTTCACCAAGATGATATCGGACTCCGAGATCTGCTCCAGGAAGAACTCCTTCTTCCTCTCGAGGAATATATCGAAACGCGGCACGTCGACTATGCCTATTATGCTGATGTCCTTCACATCCGTCCCGGTGCTGACTATGGTGTCCCTGACCTTCTGCGGAAGCGCCAGGCCCGTGGGCTCAACGATGAATACATCCGGATCGATCTCCTCTTTGATCCCTGCGACCGCCTCGAACAGAGATTGGGTCAGAGTGCAGCATATGCACCCGTCCGGGAGCTCCACAGCCTTGAATCCTTCGGACCTCAGAGTGCTGCCGTCGACGCCTATGTCACCCATCTCGTTGACGAGTATGGCGACCTTCTTCCCCGAGTCCAGGTAATGCCTTGTGACCGTCTTGAGGAATGTCGTCTTCCCGCTTCCCAAGAACCCTCCGAGGATGTATACTATCATGCCGCCGTCATCGGAGCAGCGGATTAAATAGGGTTTGTCGCAGGCCCTCACATAAGGTCCCGCAGGTCCCGTATCATGAAGGTGTACGGGCATTCGGCCACGGGCCCTCTGGGAACGTATATCCCATCTATGCCCGCAGCCTCCGCTGCGAACATGTCGCCCGGGCTGTCCCCCACATAGCATACGTCCTTCTTCTCAAGCCAAGGATATTCGTTCAAGGCATTGAGAAGCCCGTCCGGTGCCGGCTTATGGTTCTTCACGTCGTCATACCCGACAATCCTGTCAAACCTTTCCAGAAGGCCATGCTTCAGGAGAATGGCGACGATGCGCTCCCTCATCTTGCCGGAAGCTATCGAGAGGCCTTTTCCTCTGCTGTGCAAAGTACCTATAACTTCCTCGGTCTCAGGATACGGATCCGTCCTGGAGGCCATGGATGCCCTGGACTCGGCAATGAACGAATCTATGAACCTCTTCTTCTCGGCCTCAGAGCGAACGAACCTGTCCGCGGTAACATCCAACGGCTCTTGGACATACCTCCTGCAGTCGGCGACGTTGAACGGTACACCTATGGACCTGAACGCCTTAGCATAAGCTAGTTCCACCCCTTTCAAGGAGTTGAACAGGGTCATGTCGAAATCGAAGATGTATGCCTCGTATTCTCTCATATCACCTTACGCAACGGCCCCTGTGCTGCCATCGGGCTGGATGTTCTCGCTCTCCAGCATCTTGAGTATCTTCTTCCTCAGGGCTGTGAACTCCGGGGACGACCTGTCCCTGGGGTGAGGCCACGGGATCTCGATCACCTCTTTTATCTTGGCGGGGCGCTTGGTCAGGACCACTATGCGGTCTGATATGTACACGGCCTCGTCAACAGAGTGAGTAACGAATATCACCGTCGTATCGGTCTTATCCGTTATCCTTAGCAGCTCGGTCTGCATTATATTGCGGGTCTGGGCATCCAGGGCTCCGAAGGGCTCGTCCATGAGTATCACATCGGGCTTCGTCACCAAGGCCCGGGCGATCCCCACGCGCTGCTTCATGCCTCCCGAGAGCTCATGGACCATTGCGTTCTCGAACCCCCCAAGGCCGACTGACTTGATGTACCTTTCCGCACGCTCCCTCCGCTCCGCCTTGGGAACACCTGCGACCTCCAGCCCGAACTCCACATTCTTCCTTACGGAACGCCACGGGAACAGGGCGAAATCCTGGAAGACCATGCCCCTGTCGGGCCCGGGGCCCTGGCAGCATTTGCCTCCTACGGTGACCGTGCCCGACGTAGGTTCCATCAGTCCCGCTATCATACGCAGTATCGTCGTCTTACCGCATCCGGAAGGACCTACTATGGTTATCAGCTCGCCCTTCTTTATCTCGAGGGAGAAGTTCGCAAGGGCCACTGTCTCCTTCTCGTCAGTCTTGTAGGTCTTGCTGAGATTGGCTATCGATATGTCCCCGCTCATTCTATCCCCATCCTTTTCACTATTGTCCTATAGGCGTAGTCGGAGAGGCCGGTGGTCAAAAGACCCAGTATGGCGATCAATACTATGCCCACGAACACGTTGGGCCAATATCCGAACTGTGCCTGTATGCTTATGAAATATCCTACGCCACCGCCGAAGGAGGCGTACAGCTCAGATGCGACTATGCACATCCAGCCGACACCCATCCCTATCCTCAGCCCGTTCATCACATAAGGCACGGATGCCGGGAGCATCACCTTGGTGAATACCTGCAGCTTGTTGGCCCCCAGAGTCTTGGATGCATCGACCCAGTTCGGCTCGATCTTCTTGACTCCGAATATGGTATTGGTTAGCATTGGGAAGAATATCCCCACGAAGACCACCAGGATAGGTCCCCATACATATCCCACGGTGAAGAGGAATATGGGTGCCCACGCTATCGGAGCTATAGGCCTCAGTATCTCGAGCGTAGGGGAGGAGAACTCGTTGATCGTGTTGGAATATCCCAACAGCAGACCCATCGGGACCGCCACCGCCAATGCTATCAGTAACCCTGCTATGAATCTCTGAAGGCTTATGGACATGTGCCCCCACATTGTCATACCGGACACCATATCCCCTTTGTCGAAGAGATACAGCATAGCATCCCATGTCTCTCTGGGAGTGGGCACTGCGGGATTGTTCAACAACAGAGCGAGATTCCACCATATTAGGAAGAACACCACAAGTGAAACGGCCGAGATCACCATCTTCCTGATGAATCTGTGACTTTTGTCGTTCTCATCATAATTCAATAGTTCCAGATCCATCTTCTCACCTCAGTGCGTTTATGGACGACGAGACCACGGGCGGGGATCCCACGAAACCCAGATTCACATGACCTGACAGAAGCGCATTCATTACCTCTCCTCCCGCTAGGAAAGGCCCTACCAATTCAACCTCTATCCCGTAGTCGCTGAAGAAACCCTTTGCTATACCCACATGGAGAGCCAATTGGTGCACGTCAGCCGCGAGATATGCCACTTTAATGCGCACAGATCCCGTGCCGACTACACCCATCTCCGCAGGAGTCTTCAGATCCAGATGCTCGCTGTCGTTGAACACTGTATCCAGATATGTTCCGTTGATCAGGTGGTTCGTGAAGTCCAAAGGTGTATCGTATCCCGCATTCGTGAGGGTGCTAGAATTAACAAGACCCAGAGACTCATAGGTCTCTACCACATTGGCCAACTGATCGTTGAGGTCGTCCAGCTCATATGCGTATAATATGTTGTTAAGAGCGGCTTCTGCCGTTGCGTCCGTCATGGGATCTTCCGGTGTCCCGACTTCTATAGCCTTACTTATCAAATAGCTCCAATTCGGGTCACTGGAACCGTTATCCATGACGCTCTGCATCCATTGAACCGATTCCACGTAAGCGGCCAGGAACCTTGTCACCGCAACCGAGTTATCTGACAGATAGGAATTGTTCGCTGCCACAACGCAGCACGGATGGCCCTCCCAATAATCGCTGGTCTTCAGAATGCTCTTGCATTCTCCCGATGCCACTGCGACGGCGTAATGGGGCTCCCATGCGATCCCTCCGGTCACATCGGAATTTTTCATCATCCAGTCCAACATCTGGCCCGGTGCCTTTTGCGTCCAACGAACTCCGTCGGTCGAAACGCCCTGTCCATCCTGAACGAAACTTAACCCCATCTCATCCTTAACTATTTGCATAAGCATCATATGCTGAATGGAAGAGGGGCCCGGCGTCATGAAAAGCGTACCTCTCCAATCATCAGGATCGTAAGTTACGGCTCCTGTACCATCTATAGTCACAAAATTATCTGTTATGTCGCTCCTCACGAATATACCGGATCCTTCGTTATTGACCCGGGATATTATGGAGACGGATTCTCCCTCCGACTCCTGCTGCGAGAGGACCAGGCCGGAAGCTGACAGTACGATGATGACCGCCAGCACGGCTCCCCACATCTTGAAATTCCAGTTCAATTGCGGCACCTGGGATTACGAGACTCTCATCAGATATAAAAGTTAAGATTTTAACACACAAGTATTTCGTTTATACTTTAAGGATAAAAATTAACGGGACTAACCCCATATGGGTTTAAGCGGTACGCTCTGGCACGAATATGATGACAGAAAAGCTGGGTTGAAGAAAAAGTAAGATGTTTCGGGATCTGAGCTCAGATATCCCTGTATGCGATGGAGTACTCCATCTTCTTGGCACCGAAGTACTTCTTGGAGAACTCCGCCGCATCCTTGGGGCCGAACTCTTTGCAAGAGAATATGTTGATGAAGGCCCTGTTGGTGTCCTCTGCGAAGTGACCGGAGATCATAGAGGTCTCGATCAGCTGCACCAGGGAGTAGCCTTCTACTTTGGGCTCGGAACCGAAACGAACCACGATGGGCTCTCCGTATCTCTTCATGTCAATGTGCTTGGCGAGGTCAATGGCGAAGTTGGTTATATGCTCCTTGCTGGATATCAGCTTGAGGTCGCATTCTCCGAGATCTACCGCGACCTCGAAGCCCCACCTGTTCTCATTGTTGTACTTGTCTATGGCTTCCTTGTCTTCCAGAAGCTTGCCTGTGTATGGGCTCATTACGTACATGCGGATCTCTCCCGACGGATGACCGTCATCTACGGAATATATCGGTTCTGTATTTGAAACTATAACCTCCACTACGAAACTCGTAGTTACTAGAACTCAATTTATTAGAGTGAAAAGGCCATACTGGCACCCATGACGGGAATAACGGGTTCCGACGTGTTCTTCACAGACATGGAAGTGGACATAGACGACAGCCTTCTGAAGAAGATGAGACGCGTATGCGAAGCGGCGGGGATCGGCAAGATCGACTTGAAAAAGAAGCTCGTCGCCATCAAGATGCATTTCGGAGAGTACGGCAACCTGTCATTCCTCAGGCCCAACTACGCCAAGGTGGTGGCCGATATGGTAAGGGAGAATGGGGGCATACCATTCCTAACCGATTGCAATACCCTGTACGCAGGATGCAGGAAGAACGCCGTGGAGCACCTGGACACCGCATACGCCAACGGATTCGGCCCTCTCACTACCGGATGCCAGATAATAATCGGGGACGGCTTAAAAGGCTCAGACGAGACCGTTGTGCCGATAGACGGCGAATATGTCACTGAAGCGAAGATCGGGAGGGCCGTGGCCGAGGCGGATGTCATCATATCCCTGAGCCATTTCAAATGCCACGAGCTCACCGGAATAGGCGGCGCGGTGAAGAACCTGGGAATGGGCTGCGCCTCCCGCAGGGGGAAGATGGAACAGCACTCTGAGGCGAAACCGCTGATCGACAGGGATGAATGCAGAGGATGCAGGGAGTGCTTCAAAGCGTGCGCCCACGGCGCGATATCCTTCCCTGAGAAGAAGGCCGTGATAGATTACAGTATATGCGTAGGATGCGGCATGTGCATATCTGCCTGCCGCTTCGATGCCGTGAGCGCGGGCCCCGATTCCTCGAAGGACCTGCTGGGCATGAAGATGGCCGAGTACGCGGCGGCCGTCGTCCAGGGTAAACCGAACTTCCACATCAGCGTTGTATGTGACGTCTCCCCGCTCTGCGACTGCCACGGGGGGAACAGTACTCCGATAATACCTGATGTAGGGATATTCGCATCTTTTGACCCGGTGGCCCTGGATGCCGCATGCGCCCGGCTCTCCGCGGCCCAGGAACCCATAGGGAGGAAGGTCTGCGGCAGGGATATCTTCGCCGACGTGAACGAAGGAACGGATTGGCGGATCGCCCTGGAGCATGCGGAGAAGATGGGGCTGGGAACGGCCTCATACAATCTGATCGGGGTCAGGTGACCTTGCTGAAAGGCGTTAATTTTAATAGAGCGCCTGCGGATTAATGCATATGGACCCGGTGAGGCTTTTCGTCTCAATCGAGGTGCCCCATTTGGGCCCCCTTGAATCTGTGGCAGAGGACATCGGCGGGATACGCGGAGCGCGTCCAGTCCCGGACAAGCAAAGACATCTCACTTTGGTATTCATAGGCGACCTGGATGCCGAGTACGCGGAAAAAGTGTGTGAAGCCGTGGAGGGAGCCGTGGAGGGGATCGGGGCCTTCCGCATAGATCTAAGGGGCGTGGGCGCATTTCCGAATCCCCAGAGGCCGAAGGTCGTCTGGGTCGGAGCCAGCGACGACGGTTCGATGGCCGCGCTGTCTGAGGCTGTGCGCAATTCGCTGGATGCCGCAGGGGTCGGCTACGACGGAAAGGAGTTCAAACCGCACATAACCTTGGCCCGCATGAGCGGAGGCACCGATGTCGGCGGTCTCGTATCCGGGAACAAGAGTGCCACCTTCGGATGGTTCACCTGCGATTCTGTGAACGTCATGAAGAGCACCCTGCGTCCATCGGAGGCCGTTCATACCCTTATCAGGAAGATCCCCCTAAGAGGCTAACTGTAACTGTCCGCTTTTATCCCCCCGCTTTGCGAGACATCATCATGAAACGCATAATGCGGGTCCGCAGAATACGCAGGGACAAAAGCGGAGGGATCGAAGGTCTGCCCCTTCAGCTCATGATACTGATCGTGATCGCCACTCTCGGAACTTCGATAGTGGTGGGATGGATGAACGACATAGAGATGCCGAAGTCCATAGGGGATGTGACCGTGGACAACGACAGCATCCCCCTCGGAAGCCCGGATAACAACGGCAACAGATCCACTAAGGAAAGGTTCTCGGTCTACGTCACAGATCAGGACGGCAACCCTTTAGAAGGGGCTACCGTCGTAATAACGGGGCTGGGGGCCAATGACGGACGTGGCGGAACGGTATACTCCACGACAGACATCAACGGAAAAGCGATATTCGGATCGATATACGTGAGAATGAACTCGCCTGTGGGGCATATCGATGTCAGCGTGTCAAAGGCCGGATACGGCGAGAACGGGGACTGCAGGATCGCGGTGATCGCTTGAAGATGAATAGAAGGGCGGTCCTTGACCTGCCCATAAGGATAGTGGTGGTAATGGCGGTTCTGGCAGCCTCGCTACCCTTAGTGGGATCGGCCCTGGAGCATAACGAAGAGATGACGTCGGCCGCCGCCCTAGAGAATCAGGTCGGCAGGATAACGAATGCGGCGGCGACCGTCTACTTCTCTGGAGAGGGGTCGTGCAGGACCGTCGACCTGGACATTCCCGCCGGGTGCAGCATATCTATAGGCGGAAGCGGCGGAGAAGCGTACTCCGTCAGAGGGATCATGGGGAACAAGACCGTTTACACATACTACATGGACAAACCCTCCGTCGGATTCTCGGACAGTGCAGTGCTGTCCGGGAAATGCACCGTGCTCGTCAGATGTTCCGACGGCGGGAACGGATATCCGGTGATAGATGTGATCGCATGATCGAGTTCACCCTGTCCAGGGTTGCCCTGGGCATATGCGGCATCATTCTGCTGGCCTCCGTAATCCCCTTCGTGGATAGCGTCCACGAGGACAGGGTGGAAGCCGGAATGTCCTCCCAGGCGGAGAGCATTGCCGCCCTGGTGGACTCATTCGGGAGTTCGGGATCAGATGCTCTTACGATCTGCGCCGGAGAGCTTCTTCCGACAACATCGTCCACTTTGCGGTTCGAAGGGCACTTCGTGATTATGGAGTGCGGTGGCTCATCATACAGGGCCGCCATGCTATGCGATACTGTATCTGAAGGAACATACTCATGCAACAGTGTTCTGAGGCTGACAAAGAACGGACAGGCCGTTGAGATAGAGGTGCTGGGTCTTACTTAGAGAAGGCCTTTATTATCTTCCTGAGGGTCGACAGGAACCTTTCTATGTCCCCGCGGTCGTTGTATATGTAGACAGATGCCCTGACGGACCCCTCCAGGTTCCTAGATTCAAAGAATGGGTGGGCGCAGTGCATGCCGGACCTGACCATCACGCCGCCGATGCTGTCCATCATAACGGCCACATCATGGGACGACAGGCCCTTCACGTTGAACGAGAATATGCCTCCTCTGGAAGCGGGGTCCTCCGGTCCGACGACCGAGACCTCGGGCATTTCCTCTATCGCTTCCTGTATGATCCTCTGCAGGGAGATTTCGTAGGCCTCCACTTCTTTCATGCCTATATCGGACAGATAGTCCAGGGCCGCCGACGTTCCTATTATCCCGGAATAATTGAGAAGCCCCGCCTCGAACTTCTCCGGCGCGGGGGACGTCTTCACTGAATCGTAGGTGGTGAGACCAACGGTCCCGCCGCCGTACATCAGAGGTCTCAGGCTCTTCAGGGCCTCCTCCTTCCCGTACAGCATGCCCACGCCCGTGGGCGCGAGCATCTTGTGCATGGATGCCGAATAGAAATCGACGTCCAGATCGATCATGTCCACGTGAATATGGGGTGCAGCCTGGGCGCCGTCCACGGATATTACCGCTCCGGCGTCGTGGGCGATCTCCGCCATCTCCTTTATCGGGTATGTCACCCCGGTGACATTGCTTGTCTGGGTAACCGATACCGCCTTCACATCCCGGGTGACGGCCTCTTTGTAGGCCTCGATGTCGAACTCGCCTCTTTCGGATGTCCGGAAGAACCTGCGCTTTATCCCTCTCTCCTGAACCCTGAACCATTGGACATGATTGGAATTGTGCTCCGTATCTGATGTGAGCACCACGTCACCTGACCCCAGATCGAGGCCGAGAGCCACCGTGTTCAGGCCCTCTGTGGCGTTCTTTGTGAATACAAAGCATCTCGGGTCGTCCGACCCGAAGAACCTGGCCATCTTCTCCCGGGTCTCATCGACCTCGGTGGATACGCGGGTGGCCATCGAATGGACGCTCCTGCCTCCGCATGACGGGTACTCCTCATAGTACTCCACCATCTTCCTGATCACCTGATCCGGCTTCAGGCTCTGGCATGCATTGTCCAGATAGACGGAGCTGCCTTTCCTGACAGTAGGGAAATCCGCCCTTATCTTGGATACGTCCATGGGACCGCCTATTGCCGACGGTGTTATTCATTGTTTCCGTCCCTTCCGGCGAACTATAATTATAATAGCCTTGGATTCCAATCAGCTGACATGGACCTCAGGACATCCGTAGGGAGCCTCGCGCTCGACAACCCCTGCATACTGGCATCCGGCATAATGGATGAGACAGGGGAAGGCATGGCCCGCATCCTGAGGGCGGGTGCCGCGGCCGTTGTATCGAAGTCCGTGGGCACGGGCCCGAACCCGGGGCATGCGAATCCGAACTTCATTGAAGAAGAAGCATTCTGCCTGAATGCCATGGGCCTTCCCAACCCCGGGATAAAGGTATACGCAGAAGAGATGAGGACGGCCGTCGCCTGCGGAAGGGTGATCGGATCCGTTTACGCATCATCACCGGAGGAATTCGCCGAGCTGGCCGGCTGCATGGAGGACTACGGCGCATGCGCAGTGGAGCTGAACCTCTCATGTCCCCACGCCGCCGGGTACGGCATGGAGGTGGGAACGGACCCCCACATGGTCAAGAGGATCGTTTCCGTCGTTAAGGATGCTGTCAGCATACCCGTATGGGCGAAGCTCACACCCAACACCCACATACTAAAGGATATAGGGAAAGCGGTGGAAGAGGCGGAAGGGGATGCGATAGTCGCGATAAACACCCTGAGAGCCATGAAGATAATACCAGAGTTCGGGAGGCCTTTCCTCAGCAATCGCTTCGGAGGCCTTTCGGGAAGCGCGATACGCCCCGTGGGTGTGAGAGCGGTATATGACCTCTACAGCGCTGTGACGATACCTATTGTAGGGGTCGGCGGGATCTGCAGCCACCGGGATGCCCTGGAGTACATAATGGCCGGAGCGTCCGCCGTTCAGATAGGCACCGCGGTGCTCAAAGGATTGGATGTTTTCTCCAAGGTCAACGAAGGATTGAGGGATTTCATGAGGGAGTACGGATATCCCTCTGTGAAGGATATGGTAGGTGTGGCACATGAATGATGTAGTGGCCGTTACCGGTAAAAGCAGATCCGGTGACATATGCTCCCTTTCCTTCGATTGGGACAGAACCGTGGAGCCCGGCCAGTTCGTCATGGTGTGGGCGCCGGGAATGGAGGAGATCCCGCTTTCCCTGTCTTCGGTCGGAGATGTCAAGAGCATCACCTTCCGTATCATAGGCAAGGACACCGAGGCCCTGGGGGCCAAAGAGACAGGCGACAGGCTCAGTATAAGAGGACCCTACGGCAGAGGATACAAAGTCAACGACAGGAAGAGGACCCTGGTAGTGGGGGGAGGCATCGGGATAGCTCCCGTGCTGCCCATGATGGCGGACGGTTTGGATACCGCGCTGGCGGCCAGAAGCGCCGGGGAACTGGATTTCGCTCTCCCGGCCGCCGATAAGGCGACAGGTAAGACCTGGATATCCACCGACGACGGGAGCATGGGGTTCTGCGGGAACGCAGTGCAGCTGGTCAAGGAGATCCTCAAGGAGAGGGAATACGACGAGATCCTGGCCTGCGGACCGGAGATCATGCTGTTCTTCCTCCATAAGTTCTGCGTCGAGAACGGCATAAAGTGCCAGATGTCCCTTGAGAGGTACATGAAATGCGGGTGCGGGATCTGCGGGTCCTGCATGATAGACGACAAGAGAGTATGCGCCGACGGGCCGGTTTTCACCTGCGGGGAGATCTCGGGAATGAAGGACTTCGGGCATGCCAACAGGGACCCCTGCGGCACCAGGGTCCTATTCAGGTGAAGGATGCAGGACCTGCTGGAGATAATGCACGGAAGCCTGTCCGTCAAGGTCCCTTCCAAACTTTTCTCGGGATACGACGCCAAGCTCGATTCGGCGGCCGCTGAGGAATTCAAAGAGATCCTAGGAAGCAGATACCCCTGGCTCAGCGCCAACTCTCTGGATGTTCTCATAGAGACTGCCAGGAAGAAATACATCGAGACCCTGGACGAGGAAACGAGCGGTCTTTCCAAGGTGGAAAGGCTTCGCAGACAGGGGAAGCTCGATTCAGCGGAACAGCAGCTTAGGCACAATGTGGAAAGATATCCGGAAGATCCGGACGTATGGTACGCCCTCGGGAAGATGCTGTGCGAGACCGGAAGGGCCGAAGAAGGCTATGAGGCCTTCAACAGAGGAAGGTCACTCTTCCGCAAATAGCGCGTTAAGCGCCTCTGCGACCTCGGGGATCGTTGCCCCCCAAGGGACTGACACGAGATCGCCTTCCATGCGGTGCCCGTTCTTGACCTTGCAGCATTTCGTTATGGTCTTCACGCCGTCATTCGGTGCGTAATCGGCAGGGCAGGTGTTTATGAACCTTGGTTCAAAGCCGTAAAGGGATTCGAATATCCTCTTGGAAAGATGGCATCCCACCAGAGTGACATCCGCATCCGCATCCGGTGCGGAGTCCAAATAGGATACCGGTACGGATGATTTCAAACCGGAGACCGCGCACGGGAACATGATCGGACCGGAGGTCACATCCTTTGAGAGGACAGCCATATCTACATCCACACATTCCTGAATTATCGGATGCTCAACGAATCCCGAGTCGAGAGCTTTCTGCACAAGGACAGACAGCTTTGAAGGGGAAGGCGGAACGCTGTCTATGACCCTAAGCCTTACAGGCTCCAATCCGAAGACGAAGCTCACGTGATCGAACATCCCCTTCACCACCACTGCCCTTCCGGGATGCCCTGCCTGTATCCGGGCCATAGCTGGCACATTCAGAACGTCAAGGGCGTGGTCCTCGATGAGATCCGTATTATCCGGCAGAGAGACGATCTCGAAGGAGACCACGGGCCTGAACAATCCGGTCCCCTTCTCCTTCTCTATGCGCACCGTTGCATGATCGCTGCCGTTGATCAGGACCATTTCCTCTGTCCGTGTGTAAGCGCTCCAGGATCCGAACATACGTGCGATATTCTCTTCCGTAAGTGGAAAATCAACTTCTCTGAAGGACACATCCTTGCAATGCATGCCATGTGATGCCTCCCACGGTATAAATCTGATGTCCGGGATAGGTGGAATGCAATAAAGTAGAAATAGGAATACTGGATTGGTGGAAACTGCGTGTCGGGATAACATAGGGGCCATGTGGTGGACTGCAGATCCTCATACGGGAGTTCAAATCTCCCTCCCGACCCCATTTTTTGATTTACTTGTCATTTTTGCTTCTCCGGACAAGTTTTATCACTATATCCGTTTATGATATCCTCATGGAAGTTCGCATCCTCGGTGTTGAGAACGGCATCCTGGACGACAGATTCGGCTGCAGGGGCTCTGAGTTCAGAGAGGATATGCCGACCAGGTCCTTCGGTTTCCTGGTTGAAGACGTGCCGCCCGGAACCGTGTGCCTCGCAGGGATATTCGACGATCCGGACTCCGTCCCGGTTAGCGGTTTCTTTTGGATACATTGGTGCTTCGCCAATCTCAGAGAGCACGGGATGAAGGAGAACGCCAGCCTGAAGGGAGGCGACTTTGTTCAGGGAACCAACAGCTGGCACAGCGGGCTTTCCGATTTTACGAGAAAGGAGGCATTGGGATACGGGGGGCCGGCTCCTCCTGACAGAGAGCACGAGTACAGGTTCAGGATCTTCGCCCTATCCTCTGTTTTGGATCTCAGCGATGGATTCTATCTCAACGAGCTTATGAAAAAAATAAGGGGGAAAGTACTGGCACATGCCTCCGCATATGCCATGTACTCTCCGAGGGTTTGATCAGATCTCTCTGCGCTTCATGAGCAGATATGATACGACCAGAGTCACGACTCCCCACGCTACGGCCACACCGGTGGCCTTGAGAGGATCGTAACCAGGTTGCATTATAGTCATGCCTTCTAACAACTCCTGTGAAACAGGCGGTACCACATTGGTGCCGTAAAGAACGGCATTGGATATGTGAGTATAGACATAGTCTATTATGTACCACGGCTCGACGTTGTAAACGGCAAGCATACTGTAGAGTATATTCGTGATCAAAAATAGGAAGAAGAACGTCAGGATAGCCGATGTTCCACTCTTCTTGACCAGGGAACTGAACATCATTGCCACTCCCGTAGCCGCGAATACATAGAGTATCGCGAATGCCAGAGACAGCAGTATGTTCGGTGGCAGCTCCTGAGTATACGCGAATATGGCAACTATCGACATTAGATAGTAGAGTGCCATTGCCGCTATACCGAGGATTAGCGCCGAGAACAGCTTCCCAATGAAAATAGGCCATTTCTTTATCGGCCTGGTGAATACCACCAGAGCGGTGCGCTCCTCATACTCTGAAGATATTGCGCCGGAGGCGAACATGGCCACAATTATTACTACCAACAGATAGATGAAGGACACGTAGCCGGCAAAATGATCCTTAGCTGTCATGCTCTCATTAAAAAGGACGGGCAATGCTGTTATGAGGCCCCATACCAAGAGAAGAAGCAGACCTACCAGTATTATCTTCTTGCCGCGAACGTACTTCACGAACTCGTTCTTTGCTACTACGTAGGCCTGCCTGAGATCATCCGATAAATTCCCTGACATTGTATCACCTCGACTCCTTTATGATGTCCAAGTATCTGTCCTCAAGGGTATTCCCGCTCTGAGCGAGACTGTATATCCCTATATTCATGGAAACGACTTCCTTCATCAGTTGGGCCTGGGCCTCGCGGTCCCCGTCCAGACGGACTGTTATCTCCTTGCCCAGAACGGTGACGTCGGATATGTTGCTGAGCCCTTTCAGCTTCGATACCGCTTCATCTATGCTGCCAACGGTTTTGAGGACGACCTTCCTGCCTGAGCTGAACATGACCTTTTCCAATTCGTCGTGAAGCAGCAGCTTCCCATGATTTATCATGGCTACGCGGTCGCATAGGTCGCTGACCTCATACAGCATGTGGGAGCTCATCAGCACGGTAAGGTCCCTTTTGCCGTTCCTGATCCCTTTCAGGATCTGCCTCATCTCCGCCGTCCCCCTGGGGTCCAGACCTGACGTAGGCTCGTCAAGTATGATGACGCTTGGATTATCAAGAAGCGACTGACCTATGGCGATCCTTTGCTTCATGCCCTTGGAGAAGGTCCCTATCCTGTTGTCCTTCCACTCCGTCATCTTGACCTCTTCCAATATCTCGTCGGTCTGGGTCTTTATCGACTCGGAGCTCATGCCTATTATCTCGCCTATGTAACGGAAGGTCTCCGCAGGCGTCAGGTAGGAATAGAACTCAGGGGTCTCCACGACGGTGCCGGTGCCTCTGAGCGCTTCCTTCGGATTGGCGTTCACGTCGATTCCGTTGATGAGGGCGTTGCCCCCGGAGGCCTTGGTGAGGTTGGTGAGGATCTTGAGTGTCGTGCTCTTCCCCGCGCCGTTGGGCCCGAGGAAACCTGTGAAGCTGTTCTTCTCGATATTGAGATTCAAATCGTCTACGGCGACGAAGCTCCCATAGGCTTTTCTCAAGCCGTGTATCTCGATTGGGTAACCGTTAGACATCTTTATCGGCTCTTTATCGGCCCACCCTTAAAATATATTTCCATGCGCGTATGTGAGAAACGCGTAGTTCATAGCCCGGGATCGGGCCCTTGTACCGAGAATAGGCCCTTCTTTGCAAATGTATATAAATACCCTTTAAATACCCTCTTAAAGGTGATCCGATGTCAAAAATGAATATTGAGAATGTTGTAGCCTCTACCTCCCTGGAACAGGAACTTGATCTTAACGCCATCGAGGATGCCCTCGACGGAGCGGAATACAACCCTCAGCAGTTCCCCGGGCTCGTGTACAGGCTCAAAGAGCCCAAGACCGCAACTCTGCTTTTCAGAAGCGGCAAGGTCGTCTGCACCGGCGCCAAGAGCTACCTGGAGGTCAAAGCAGCGATAAAGAAGGTGAAAGAGGACCTGAAGAAGGCCAACATCTTCATCACTGTCGACCCCAAGATCGAGGTGCAGAACATTGTAGCATCCGCGGACCTCGGACAGGAGATCAACCTTAATACGGTGGCAATAACCCTCGGCCTCGAGAAGGTCGAGTACGAGCCTGAGCAATTCCCCGGACTCGTCTACAGGCTGGACGACCCCAAGGTTGTCGTTCTTCTGTTCGGATCAGGGAAGATGGTATGCACAGGGGCGAAGATACCCCCAGATGTTGTGCGTGCCGTTGACAAGATAGCCGAGGAGCTCAGGGCAGTCGGTCTGATGTCCTGATCCTCCCCCTTACGGAGGGAAGCGCATGACTGAAGGCGGCATAGCAGGCCTGGTCGGCAACACGCCGGTCGTTGAGCTTAAGAAACTGACGGCCGGTCTGCCGTCCAAGGTCCTCGTCAAGATAGAGGGCAATAACCCGAGCGGCTCCGTAAAGGACAGGGCCGCGCTCTCGATGCTCAGGGATGCGGAGGCCCGCGGACTTATCTTCCCGGGAGGGACAATAGTCGAGCCTACTTCGGGCAACATGGGAATAAGCCTTTCCATGATGGCCGCGGCCGAGGGATATCGGGCGGTCATCGTCATGCCTGACACCATGAGCGCCGAGCGCATCAGCATGATGAGGGCTTACGGGGCGGAGGTTGTTCTCACCCCCGGAGCGGACGGCATGTCCGGTTCCATAGAGAAGGCGGATGAGATCGCCGAGAAGGAGAACGGCCTCGTCCTCAGGCAATTCAGCAATCCCGCCAACATCAGAGCCCATGTCACCGGCACTGCGAAAGAGATACTGGAGCAGGTGCCGGACGTCTACGCTATCGTTGCCGGGATAGGCACCGGAGGCACCGCATCCGGGATAGGCGAGGGGCTGAGCCTCTATGGATCGAAGGCGTTCGTCGTCGGCGTGGAGCCGGCTGAGAGCCCGATGATAACCGGCGGCTTCCACGGAAAGCACGGCATACAGGGGATAGGGGCGAACTTCGTGCCGGAGAATTACCGCCGAGAACATGTCAGGGCCGTCGTGACCGTCTCTACGGATGATGCCATGAGAACGGCGTCAATGCTGGCAAAGGAAGAGGGGATATTCGCAGGGATATCCTCCGGCGCCGCCGTGCGTGCCGCGCTGGAACTGGCGGCGGAGGTCAAAGGGAAGAGGATATTGGCCATCCTGCCGGACCGCGGGGACAGGTATATAAGCACGGGGATGTTCGAATGAACGATATGAAAATACTCCCTGAGGACCTGGCCGCTGTGATGGAGCACGATCCGGCCATCATCGACGAAGAGGATGCCGTCAACTACCACACCGGACTGCACGCGGTCGCGATGTACAGGGAGAGCCACGATCTGTGGATGCGGGGCAATCGGAAGGAGGCCCGGGCCATAAACTATAAGGCGCATATGCTGACCGGGGCAGATATACACCCGGGTGCCACGATAGGCAGGTCATTCTTCATTGACCATGCGACCGGCGTGGTCATAGGTGAGACGGCCGTGGTCGGCGATCACGTCATGATATACCAGGGCGTCACTCTGGGCGGGGTCTCCACCAGCAAGGGCAAGAGGCACCCCACCATAGGGAACAACGTCGTCATAGGTGCCAACGCAACGGTGTTGGGCGACATAAAGATAGGCAACAACGTCCGCATAGGTGCCGGCTCCGTCGTGGTCAAAGATGTGCCAGACGACTGCACTGTCGTAGGTGTCCCGGGCAAGATAACCAAGCGCAAAGGAGTCTCGGTGGACACGGAGCTTAGGCACGATGATCTTCCCGACCCGGTGAAGGAGAAGTTCTCCGAGCTGGAGAAGGAGATAAAGGAGCTCAGGAAACGTCTGGAGCACCTTGAGGGATAGACCCCGAACAGCGTCTCCGAGCACACTTTATAAACCGATAGTGAATGTCCGAATGCGACCATGTCTCTGAAGATCCATAACACGCTGACCGGTAAGAAGGAAGATTTCGTCCCCATAGATCAGGGGAAGGTCAAGATCTACGTGTGCGGCGTGACAGTCTATGACGACATCCACATGGGCCATGCCCGCAGCATGATCGTCTTCGACATGGTGGTCAAGTACCTCCGATATTCAGGGTACGAGGTCACCCACATAACCAACTTCACTGACGTTGACGACAAGATAATCAACAGAGCCAACGAGGCGGGCATACCTCCGTTGGAGCTCTCCGCAAGATATATCAGGGAATACTTCAGGGACGCCGAGGCCCTAGGTATCGGCAGGGCAGACATATACCCTAAGGCCAGCGAGAGCATGGACGACATAATCGCCATGGTCCGGGAGATAATAGACAACGGCTTCGCATACGAGGCGGAGGATGGAAGCGTTTATTTCTCAGTCAGGAAGGTGAAGGACTACGGTCGCCTGACCCATAGGAGCCTTGACGATATGGAATCGTCCGGCAGGATCGCCGAGGACCCCATGAAGAAGGACCAGATGGATTTCGCCATATGGAAGAGCGCTAAGCCAGGCGAGATATCCTGGGACTCGCCCTGGGGCAAAGGAAGGCCGGGCTGGCACATCGAGTGCTCTGCCATGATAAGGAGCCACCTCGGAGACAAGATAGACATACACGGAGGGGGCAACGACCTCATTTTCCCTCACCACGAGAACGAGATCCTACAGACCGAGGCCTGCACGGGAGAGCCCCTTGCGAACTATTGGATGCACAACGGCATGCTGCAGGTGAAAGGGGAGAAGATGTCCAAATCCCTGGGGAACTTCTTCAGGGTGAAGGAAGTGGCTTCGAAGTACGACCCTCAGACCATACGGTTCTATTTCCTCAACACCCATTACATGAGCCCGCTTATCTACAGCGAGGACGCGCTTGAGGAGGCTTCCGCATCGCTGAAACGTCTCGTGAACAACTATCGCGATCTCCAGTCGAGGTCCAGGGCCGGAGCTGCCGGTTCCGATATGGTCGCGGAGACGGAAGAGGCACGCGCATCATTCAGGGAGTCTCTTGACGATGATTTCAACAGCCGGGGCGCCATAGAGGCGCTTTTCGTGCTGGCCAAGAAGACCAACAAGGCTCTGGCGGACGGTTCCATATCTTCGGAGGGCGCGGAGAGGGTGCTATCCTTCCTGAGAGAAATCGACGGAATGCTCGGCATCTATCCGTCGGAAGGGCTCTCGGACGATACTCTGGACAAAGTCATGGACATACTCATCGCCATACGCGGAGAGCTCAGGAAGAGCAAGCAGTACAAAATGGCCGACGAGATACGCGACAGACTGGCGGATGCGGATATCGTTTTGGAGGATACCGCGGACGGTGTGAAATGGAAGAGGGCCTAGCTAGGAAGAAAGCAGAGCTGATACTCGGAGGCGATGTGCGAATACCTGATGGGTTCAGAATGCCCTTCAGGATCTCCAGGTCCACTGCCGGCCCCGGTGCCGGGAAAC
Organism: Methanomassiliicoccaceae archaeon UBA381; assembly: GCA_002502965.1. Classification (GTDB taxonomy): domain Archaea; phylum Thermoplasmatota; class Thermoplasmata; order Methanomassiliicoccales; family Methanomethylophilaceae; genus RumEn-M2. Next base: position 60,118 of record DAQS01000005.1, on the reverse strand, counting down.
GCGGCGCGGTATTCGCCTTCGGCGGCACCAGAGTGAAGAAGGGCATAGTGGCATCCGGCGGGGATTTCGAGCTGGTGGTCAAGGAGGACGGATACTCCCTGAACAGAGGCGGAAGGATCTTCATTGACGATGTCACGATAGAGCCTGTGATCTTCCATGCTCCGGGCCAGGCCTTCTTCAATATGGACAACAGATGCATTTTCCGGTGCATCTACTGCAGATCCCCGAACCTGGAGAACGGCAGCAGGGTATCGGGAGAAATGATGGTCTCCATGATACGCGGGCTACCGGAGGGCGCTGAGATCGGAGGTATAGCCGTCACGAGCGGCGTCGTCGGTAACATCGGGGAGACTGTCAGGGACATGGTTGAATGCGTGTCCGTGCTGCACAGGGAATTCCCGGATCTGCCGATCGGCGTAGAGCCGTATGTCAACGAGAAGAGCCAGATAGATGCTTTCAGCGATGCCGGCGTATCCGAGATGAAGATAAACGTGGAAACGGCGAGAAGGGACATATTCGATCTTGCCTGCCCGGGACTGGACCGGGATGCTCTTTTAGAGATGCTGGAATACTCCGTCTCCGTCTTCGGGAGAGGGAAAGTGGCATCGAACATAATCGTCGGTCTCGGGGAGACCGACGAGGATGTCGAGACCGTGATGGAGAAACTGTGCGCCATAGGTGTGGTCCCTGGACTCAGACCGCTCAAAGCGGGTTCTGAAGAGCTTGTACGAATATCGGAGACCTTGGGGACTCCCGCCGGTGCCGACGCTGACAGGATCGTCAGACTGGCAAAGATCCAGAAGAGGGTACTTGCGGAGCACGGACTGGGCACATCTCAGTTCAGGACAATGTGCTTCGCCTGCGGCTGCTGCGATCTGGTACCTTTCAAGGACCTTTGATCCTGAGGTGCATCCTATCAGAGAGCTCGCAGGCTTTGCATTTGCTCCCCAAAGTGGATTCTCCACATTCGCACACCCCCATCTTGGAGGGCCCGCGTCCGCCTTGTATCATAGGCCTAAGTTTGTCATAAGAGGACAGGATACTGTGCCTGGTGCCCGGCGTCCTGGCCTCCAGTCCGTCGATGATGTCCCTGTACTCATTCCTAAGTGCCGCCTCCCAGTAAGGGCAAGTTCCGTCATGGAACGGTATGCCGGAGAGCATCGCGTAGAGCAGGCTCTCCTTTTCGGGGAGAGATCTCAGAGGATTGATCCTCGGGACCATCCCCGGCTGCACAATATTGTGAGGCCCCAGTCTGGCCAGCCTTTCCACGTCCCCCCTGACGAAGTTCATCATGATCGACTGCGCCATATCATCCAGGTTGTGCCCTGTGGCCAGATATTTCGCTCCCATCTCTTTCGTCATAGTATTGAGGCATTTCCTGCGGAAGACGCCGCAATAAGTGCAGGGGCTCCCTACATCGGAAAGGGGTGCGACCTGATCCATCGTCAGACCGAACGTATCCCCGAACGATACTTTGCGGAACTCTATGCCTCTCTCCGCGCAGAATCCCTCGGCGATGTCCGCGCTCGGAGGCCTGTAGCCTTCTATACCCTCGTCCACCGTCACACAGCAGAGCTCTATCCCGTTCCTGCCGTCGAACACGGAGGACATTATGCTGAGCATGACCATGCTGTCCTTGCCTCCCGATACGGCCACGGCCACCTTGTCCCCGGCCCTCAGGTCTGCCTGGATCCTGATCTCCTTCTTGACCCTGCGCTCAACGTAGGATTTGAAGTGCGCGGCACAAAGATGGGAGCCGTTGTACCTTATGTATGAAACGGCCCGGGAGCTGCAGAGATCACATTCCATGATGATACTCACAAACGTTGCGGTTAAAGGAGTTTCGGTCAGGATGTGTTGTACAGCCTTGGAGGAAGGTCCGCATCCAATATCGTCTCTATCTTCTTTGAGAGCTCTTTGGAAGGTATGTCCGGCACGGATATGTATGATATCCTGCCGCCCTTCTCCTCGTCGGCCATCTTCTGCGTTGATATAAGTGCCAGATGATCAAGGTCCTTCAGATATGACCAGAATTGGGTGTGCTTCCTCGGAGTTATCCCGTACTCCTCGCACACCACCCAATAGGTCTTCTCCGCCACTGCCGTGGACACATAGGATTGGTCCTTTATCGAGCGGGCGACCGCAAGAAGGGTTATCAGACGGTTCACGTCCAGGACTTCGAGCTTGGATTCCGTTACCACAGAATAGGTCTCCGCCTTGGCGGCCCTGACCTCTTCCGCTGTCACAACGCCCGCGGGTAGCATCTCGGCCTTCCTGGCCGACATATCGAGAAGCTCTATGGCATATCGCGCGTCACCCCATTCCGAGGCTATGTCCGCTATAAGCTCTGCGGCGTCGTCCCTTATCCCTCCTTCACGAAGCGCCTCCTTCGCACGGGCGCAGACGATGGCTTTGAGCTCCCCGGACGTGTACTTGGGGAAACGGACTGCATTGGACCTCTTGAATGTGGATATGGATGCCTCGTCCAGCTTATCCATTATGTACTCCTGGGATATGAGTATCAGGGACACCGAGGACTGTATGTTGATCGTCTCCTCGTTGAATCTGGACAACTGGTATATCAGATCCACGGACCCTTTCTTCAGGAGAAGGTCCGCCTCGTCGATGACTATTATCAGCTTCTTCCCAGATTTGGATATCTGCCCGTTTAGAGTCCTAAGCATCTCCGACGGAGAGAACCCTCTGTCGGGGAAGCCGGGATCGAAGTGCCTGACCAAGTGCAGCAGTATCCCTGCCTCGGTGGGCCTCTGCCTGCAGTTGACTATGATATAGTCTATCGGCACATTATTCTCCGCACCGTAGCGCATGATGTCTGCGCAGAACCTCTTGGCCGTGGCTGTCTTGCCGGTTCCGACGCTGCCCGATAGGAATGCCGTCTCGGACCTTCCGCTCTCAACCACCGGACGGAACAACATTAGGAGCTGATCCATCTGGGCCTCTCTGTGGATGAGCTCCTTCGGAACATACTCGAAGGACAGTTTCAGACTGTCCTTGATCACCACGGAGGCCTTGCGGGGGAACATATCAATTCCTGCTAACCCTTATGAGGCCGGAGAACGGGACGGTCTCGATCCCTTTCTTCTCCCAGACGTCAGCGATTATGTTGATGCCCAGGGAATCCGATGCCATATGGCCGGAGATCACCAGATTCACATTGTGCTTCTTGGCCTCATCGATGTGACTGTCGGGGAAATGCATCCCGACTATTGTACCGACCCCTGCCTGGGACATCTTCTCGTAGACCTCCTTGGGCCCTGAGGTCCCGCCCGTCATCTTGAATATTACCTTCCCGCAGCGCCCGTTGGGATCTCCGCATATTATGTTCGGAGGGGAGTTCTGCTCCGCCGCGATCTTGAACTCTGGCTCTTCCATAAGCCGGTCGATTATCTCCTTGAGACGCTTCGGGTCCTCTTTCGAGAACTTCTTCTCCAGGAAGCTCTGCACGCAATTGTCCGCCGGAGTATGGATATTCATTATTGGCATGCCCAGCAGCCTTCCCGCATCCACGGACTGGTTGTAGTTTGATCCCATGACGTTCCTGAGGACCTCCTTCATCCGGGGGGCCATTATCCCTTCCGCCACGTTTATGGGCATCCCGACCTCGTGATACATATCAGTCTGCATCCACATGACCTCCGGAAAGGACGTCTTTGCAAGACCCAGCGGGTGATGCCCTACGACCGCGTCCACACGCTCCCCCTTCTCCCTGAGCCTGTCGGCCAGGACCATCTCCCCCGTGCCTATGTCGATGCCCCAGAGTATTCTGCTCACCTCGGCATCGCCGTCGCCCCATGAGAATCTCGAATCCGCATAGGGGTTCCAGAGCCTTTCCTCATCGAAATGCTTCTTTGCCTTCTTCGCCCCGTCCCGGGCGTCCTTGGCCTCCCTCAGGACCCTTTCGATCTCCTCTTTGGGCCTTGGATCGTGCTTGATCCCCGTCTTAATGGCCAACTCATAGGCCTGACTGAGCTTCATGTCACGAGGTATGGTTTTGTGATTGATAAACGTGTATGGGCTTTCAGGGAACATTTATCACTTTGAACCAGGTTAGGGAGGATGCGGATCCCGATGAATGAGATTTGGACTGAAAAATACAGACCCAAGGCCCTCAGCGAGGTCGTGGGACAGAAGCACGTCACCGAGAGGCTCGAGGCTTACGTCAGGACCGGCAACATGCCCCACCTGCTCTTCACCGGCCCGGCTGGAACAGGTAAGACCACCTGCGCACTGGCACTTGCCAAGGAGCTCTATAGCGACTCCTGGAAGGGCAACTTCATGGAGCTCAACGCTTCGGACGAAAGAGGAATAGATGTCGTCAGGGGCAAGATAAAGGAGTTCGCCAGGACCGCCCCCCTCGGAGGAGCTGACTTCAAGATCATATTCATGGACGAGGCTGATGCGCTGACCACGGATGCCCAGGCCGCATTGAGAAGGACCATGGAGAAGTACTCCCGCATATGCCGTTTCGTCCTTTCCTGCAACTACGCATCAAAGATAATCGATCCTATTCAGTCAAGGTGCGCCGTTTTCAGGTTCAAGCCCCTGACCCAGGAGGATGTGAAGGGCTTCTTGGAGAAACTGGTGGCCGCCGAAGGGGTCAAGATCGTACCGGAGGCCGTGGAAGGCCTTGTGCATGTGTCCCGCGGCGATATGAGACGGGCGGTGAACTCACTCCAGGTGGCAGCATCCATGGGGAAGCTGATCGACATGGACACGATCTACCAGACTGTGGGGATCGCGAATCCCGAGGAAGTGAAGAATATGCTGGAGACAGCCATATCTGGTAATTTCGTGGCGGCCAGGAACATGCTCGACGAGATAATGATCGGCTACGGGCTTTCCGGGCAGGACATAATCAAGCAGATCCACGGCTCGTTCTTCGAACTTGGCATAAGCGACAGCGACAAGGTGCGCCTCATGGACAAGACCGGGGAGATCGAGTTCCGTATCATAGAGGGGAGCAACGAGCGCATACAGCTGGAGGCTCTGCTGGCCTATCTCGTTATGGTAGGCGGCAACAACAGATGAATCAGTAGCGGTTATCGAATATCCTATTCGATTTCTTCTCGCTCCTTGGCAGGTCGCCCATGGGCACGGCCTTGGCCACTATGGTCAGCCCGACTCTGGACTTGAACATGTCACACACCCTGCTCTCAAGGGCATCCCCCTCCTCTGCCGAAAGTTTCGTTTCGAAGAGTACCGTCATTATATCCCTGCCGTTTAGATGGTCTATGATCACCTGATATTCGCTGCTGGCACCTTCGGCCTCGCTTATGATCTCGTCTATCTGCCCGGGGAATATGTTGACACCTTTCACCTTGACCATATCATCCGTGCGGCCTATGAGGGTCGCTATCCGGGGGAACTCTGATCCACATTCGCACTTGCCGGGTATTATCCTGCTCAGATCGTGAGTCCTGTATCTGATAAGAGGAGCTCCCTGCTTCTGCAGAGTTGTTATCACTATCTCACCTATCTCGCCATCTGGCACATTCTTCCCGGTCTTCGGGTCTATGATCTCTATGTAGATGTAATCGCTCCAATAATGTATGCCGCAGTCACAGTCGCAGCTTATGCCTACACCGGGACCGTATATCTCCGTCAGTCCGTATATGTCGTAGAGCCTGACACCGAGCTCCGATGCGATCCTTTTGCGCATCTTCTCTCCCCAGCGCTCTGATCCTATGAGGGCCCTTTCCAGGTGTATGCTTTCCTTCACACCCCTCTTCTCGATCTCCTCTGCCAGAAGAAGCGCATAAGACGATGTGGCGCACAGGACGGTGGATCTCAGGTCCTGCATCATCTTGATCTGCTTGTCAGTGTTCCCGGGCCCCATGGGGATCGCCATCGCACCTACCCTCTCCGCCCCTGCCTGGAACCCGATGCCCGCGGTCCAGAGGCCGTAGCCGGGTGTGATATGGATCCTATCCATCTCGGTCACTCCTGCCATAAGGTAGCACCTTTCGAACATTTTTGACCAGTCGTCAACATCCTTCTTTGTGTACGGTATTATCACAGGAGTTCCGGTAGTGCCGGACGAGGAATGTATCCTCACGACCTCTTTCTCCGGGACGGCCTGCAGCCCCAGGGGATACGCATCCCTGAGCTCGTGCTTGTCTGTCATGGGGAGCTTGCGGAAGTCCTCCTCAGACCTTACGGCGCTGAGGTCCAGGTCCTTGTATTTTTCTCTGTAGAAGGGGCTTCTCTCCTTCAGGTCCGAAAGTCCTGCCAGGATCGTCTGCAACTGGTCGTCGTTCATCATAACGTATCCTCACCGCGATGGATCGGATACTATTTAACATTGTACTGAAAATATTCAGTAATGTATATTATTGTTCATTTTCTGAATCTAGAGAAGAACCCTCTCTTCTTTTTTTGCACATCAGGATTTATGTCTGATATGCCGGAGATCGGTATACGGGACTTGGACATCAGATCCGGAGTGTTCAGCTGGACGAACTCCTCTTCCTCCGGCTTGCCGTCGTCCCACATCACATTATCCTTGGACGTCAGTTCTATGAGATACTCCTTGGCCTCCGCGTTCCCCTTCCTGGATGCGGTGGACAGATACTTTATGGCCGTGCTCTTGTCCTTCTCAACGCCCCGGCCCTCCGCGTACATCTTGCCCAGCATATACCCGCATCCGTCATGACCCTTCTCCGCGCCGTTCCTGAACGACCTTGCCGCGGCCATGAAGTTCTGGGGGATGCCCTTGCCTCTATAGTAGAGCAGCCCCAGCTTGTAATCGCCGTCTGGATGGCCTGCATCGGATGCCTGCCTGTAGAGCTTCATGGCCTTGTGGAAATCCGCATTGGCCCCCCCTGAGAGGAGCATCATGTCGGCCTTTGCGACCCTTGCCTCCGGCAATCCCCTGTCCGAGGCCTGTGCATACCATCTGAGAGCCTCGTTCGGGTCTTTATTCACACCATAACCATACTCATGCATCCTGCCGATCTGCATCTGGGCCTGAGAATATCCCAACTCTGCGGCCATCAGAAGCCATGAATAGGCCTCATTCTTGTCCTGTTCCACGCCCTTGCCATCAAAATAGGCCATCCCAACCTCGTAGATGGCGGAATCCATCCCTTTGTCGGCGGCCTTCCTGAACCATTCCAGCGCTTCCTCGTAATCCCTCTCCACAACATACCCTTCGCTCAGGATGGAACCGTATTCCGCCTCTGCTTCGGGGTGGCCCGCCTCGGCCGAGTATCTCATAAGCTCCAATGCCTCACCCTGCGCATCAGGGTCATCTATGAGCTCTAACGCCCTTTTGTAAGCGAACACGGGGTCGACACCTCTGTGGACGCTCATATGACATTCACCGCCTTCTTCTTGGACTGCATTATCTGGGCCGGGAGCATGGACATGCCGTTGCTCATATCGCATTCTATTACATGGCCGTTGCATTCCACGAACATCTGTATCAATCCGTTCGGATCGACCGCGAAACGCACGTTCATCTTCGTTCTGCCTCGTAAGATCTTCCCGGGAAGGGGGATCTCGAACCTTTTCAGCATGAAGCCGTAGGGCAGGCCTGTGTAATACGTCCCCGGATTAGCCTTCGTCTCGTAGATCTCCAGCTCCAGGGTCTTCTGGTCATCCCGCTTGGGTCTGAAAACAGCCTCGGGGGTCATGGGGAGGGGAGTGCTCCTGAAAACGATATTGTATATCGTCTCGTTCCCGTCCACGCCCGCCTTTATCCCCAGAGTCTTGCTGAGGACCGGTTCCACGACCAGATTGCCGTCAGAGAAGACAGAGTCCGCGTACAGAGCGGCACCTTTGGCCATGGATGTGAACGGCTCGAAGATGTCCGTCCTGACCGTCGGCAATGCATCGTCCACGTAGCGCATCATGGCCGAGATCTGCGATTCGCCACCGGTCATCACCACTCTGGAGATGTCCCTCTCCCGGAGACCGGCGGATCTCATGGCATTAAGCATCATTGTGGTCAGGCGCAGATTCAGCTCATGGGTGGCATCCTCGAATTCCTCGCGCCTTACTGTGTAGGTTACAGGCATCCCGTTGACATTTATCGTATCCGTCACCCGGTTCCTGGCAGTCAGTAGCTCCTTGACACGCCTGGCCTCGACGGCTATGTCCTTCCTCATCTTGCTGTTGCGGTCTGCCTCCTTCTGCGTCATGCCGTACGCATCTATGATCTTCCTCTGGATTATGTTGGCGAGATGAAGGTCCCAATCCTTGCCTCCGAGATTCCTGCTGCCCTCGTTAGCCAGGACGCTGAATCTGTTATCGCTGACCTTTATGACCGCCACGTCGAACGTTCCGCCTCCCAGATCGAATATGATCAGGTTGCCCTCCCTGAACCTGCTCTCCTTGCAGTAGGCTATGCAGGCGGCCGTAGGCTCGTTGATCAGCTCTATAGCCTCCAGCCCCGCTATCCTGCCCGCCTGTATGGTGGCCTGCCTCTCCGGGACGCCGTAGTCCCCCGGAACGGAGAGAACGGCCTTGGTCGGCATCACACCGTGATTGGCCTCGAAGCGCATGAGCATCTTCCTGAGCACCAGAGCCGACATCTCTGTCGGGGTGTACGTGGAGCTCATCACGGTCCTGGTGTACTTTGTCCCCATCTGCCTCTTGAAGCCGGAGACGAAGTTGCTGTACCCCTCTATGCGCGCCTGGGCCTCTGCCTTGGAGCCCACTATCTTTCCCATGTCTGTGAAGAGTATCGATGACGGAACTGTTACGGAGCCGTCCTGGCTCTTGTCAATTTCCAAATTGCCTTTGCCGTCCAGATAGGCCAAAGCTGTATTGACTGTGCCCAGGTCTATGCCCACGCAGTAATCATCCATCGCTTATCCTCCGGTTCATCTCAGCCCTCGTATCACGCCTTCGGCATCCAGATCTATCCTTTCTGCCGCAGGGTTCTTGGGGAGCCCGGGCATAAGCGTCATCTGACCGCATATGGGGACTATGAAGCCGGCCCCTGCGGAAACGTAAACATCCCTGACCGTGAGCTTCCACCCAGTAGGGGCACCTTTCCTGGAGGGATTGTCGCTTATTGACGCCTGGGTCTTCGCTATGCAGACGGGCAGGCCTCCGTAGCCCGCCGCTTCCAATGAGGATATCACCTTCTCCGCCGCCGGCAGATAGTTCACCATCGAGGCGCCGTATATCTCATAGCCTATCCTCTCTATCTTCTGCTTTATCGTAAGCTCGTTCCCGTACAGGGGCCTGAAGTCCTTCCCTTTCCCGATGGCCTCTACGACCTTTTGAGCCAGCTCCATGCCGCCCCTGCCGCCCTCTGTGAAAACCGTGGATTCCGCAGAGGGTACGCCGAGAGAATCGCAGTGGGCCCTGATCTCGGCGATCTCCTCGTCGGTGTCGGACGGGAACCGGTTTATGGCCACAACGACCGGTACGCCGTAAAGCCCAAGATTGGATATGTGCTTGTCCAGATTCGGGTACCCTTTCTTCATGGCCTCTATGGTCATGGTGCCCTCGTCACCGATATCGGCATCGCCGTGCATCATGAGCGCCCTTGCCGAAACGACTATCACCGTGCAGTCCGGCGAAAAGCCCGCCTGTCTGCAGACTATGTCCATGAACTTCTCCGCACCCAGGTCTGCCGCGAACCCGGCCTCCGTCACAGCGTAGTCCCCCAGCTTCATGGCGGCCCTTGTCGCAACTATGCTGTTGGATCCGTGGGCTATATTAGCGAACGGGAATCCGTGAACGAACACAGGCTGCCCTTCCAGGGTCTGTACCAGGTTCGGGTTGATAGCGTCCTTGAGGAGGACCATCATCGCCCCTACGCAGTTCAGCTCCTTCGCGGTGACCGCGCGACCGTCGTATGTGTACCCTACGACTATCCTCTCCAGCCTTTCCCTGAGGTCCTCTCTGTCGGAGGAAAGCGCAAGAATTGCGGATATCTCCGATGCGGATGTGATCAGGAATCCGCTCTCGTGGGGCACACCTCCGATCGATTTGCCTCCAAGGCCCACGACCGTGTTCCTGAGCTCTCGGCAGTTCATGTCGATGGCTTTCCTCAGTGTTATCTTTGTAGGGTCTATGCACAGCTCGTTGCCTTTGGCTATGTGGTTCTCCGTCACTGCCGACAGCAGATTGTGGGCACTGCCAACCGCGTGTATGTCTCCTGTGAAATGAAGGTTTATGTCCCACATCGGATAGATCTGCGAGAATCCTCCTCCTGTGGCACCCCCCTTTATACCGAATATCGGACCTATAGAAGGCTCCCGGAGGGCTCCCACCACTTTCTTGCCTATACGGCTGAGCCCCTGAATAAGACCTATCGTAGTGACGGTCTTCCCTTCGCCTGCCGGCGTTGCCGTTATCGCCGTAACGAGGATCAGCTTCCCGTCCTCCTTGTCACTGAAGCGCTTCAGCACGTCGAGGGGGATCTTGGCCATATCCCTGCCGTAAGGTATCAGCTCGCAAGACGGGATCCCCATCCCCTCGGCCAATTCTGCAATGGGCCTGACCTTGGCCTCCCGAGATATGTCCAAATCAGATTTCATATAATGAGTACCCGTAAACGCTAATCTCATTTAACATTTTTTTGAGATACCCAGTCTGAGTACGCAGGGTCTTTTTCCTCCGCAGTTAAGCTGATATTGGTAAGAATGTCATATCTGGCTCTTTCAAAATATGACTGTATTGAGATACTGTCCGCCAAATAACGGATAAATGGGTGGGACAGTAGATGCACCGCATATCGGACATCGGATGACACCCCTACCTGCACCAAAATAAGTTTAACTGTAGCCTCAGGCTCATATATCGAAAGAGGTGCGATGCTATTTTGTGATAAAATGAAAAGAGGATGCGTAAGCGCAGAAGAATATGAGGCGGTCTTCGTCCTGAGCGATCTGGTCATATTTCTGCGCGATCTGGTGAAGGGAGAAATAGAAGAGGACCCGCAGTACCTGGAATATCTGGTATCGGAGATATGCAGGACAAGGGACGAGGTGTACGATAAAAGGGTCGTCTGACCTCAGCCGTGCCTGTCCTTCCCAGCCTTGGCCAGCACTTCTCTTGCATTCTCGTTGCCGTTATCTGCAGAGACCCTGAGCCAAGTGATCCCTTCTTTCGTATCCTTCCTGACGCCTTTTCCTTCCAGATACAGCATTCCCAGAACGAACTGGGAATCGGGATCGTTCTTCTCCGCTGCCGACCTGTACCAGCGGACCGCTTCTGCATAATCGCCCCTCTCGCAGAGCATGGCGGCGAGATTGAACATGGCCTCGGTCATACCGCATTCGGCCGATTCCCTGTAAAGGGCCTCTGCCTGGTCCCTTCGGCCTTCTGCATCCGTTCTCTCCAGATAGATGGACGCAAGCCTGAACTTGGCCTCCGGGACCCCCATTTCCGCTGCGACGGCGAACCACCTCTCTGCCTCATTTCTGTCAGCAGGGATCCCGTCGCCTTCGTCGTACATGACACCGGCCATATACATGCTTGTCACATCGCCGGCCTCGGCCGCCTGGATGAATCTCATCAGCGCTGACAGGCGGTCCCTGTTCTCTGAGAAGTAGTGCATCATACCCAGCTCCGCGGCCGCTCCGACAACACCTTTGTCCGCCGCGGCGCCCAGATATTCGATGGCTTTGTTCTCATTCCTCTCGACTCCGTAGCCGCCCCAATAAATTACCCCAAGACCGTAAAGAGCCTCTGCGGACCCCGTATCCGCGGCCGCCTGAAAGAGCATACGGCCCCGGACGTGATCCTTCTCGACACCACGGCCACTCATGTAAAGCTCGGCCAGAGCGCACTGCGACCGGGCGTGGCCTCTCTCCGCGGCGGCACTGTATGAGCCGATCGCCTTCTCATAATCCCCCTCTGATTCCGCGACCCGGGCCTTGTCAAAGAGCGCATCAAGATCCATGAGGGCATTAACATGCGCCGGCGTATAAATTCCTTGACGAAGCACCGATTTATATCCGAAATGCAGATACAGACGGTCGATATCATGGCTGAGTACATCTGTAACACATGTGGATACATCTACGATGAGGAAGAAGAGGGTGTTCTCTTCAAAGATCTGCCCGAAGACTGGGAATGCCCCGTCTGCGGCGACGGAAAAGATGTTTTCGAATTAAAGTGAAACAGCACACATTCTACGTATAATGTATTTTTTCTTTGTAAAAAATACGAATTTCGTAGAATAGTCTACTATAAATAGTAGTAAAGAGATTATTCTACAGCGAGGTGAGACCAAATTTCAAAACGGGATAACGACAGGATCTGCGGCGAAGACAGGAACGACAAGGCACATCTGTTGGTTGAGAAATGGCCGGTCGGCATCTCACGATGCGGATGAACCGGGCTCTTCCTGACTGCAAGACTCGGCTGATGACCGCACCAACCCCTGCCGTGATGCGGCAGGGTTCTTAATTCCCTCACGGATATTTCTAAGCGCACCTTTCCAGATTCCGACGGATGCGATATATTCAATACCTCTGATTCGATAATATGGTGCCATGACAGAAGACCGCGATCTGACTGATAGGATCCGGGAGATATGGCCCCATTTCGCAGTAGCAGATGCGACCGCGTGGGACACGGATCCGCTGGTATCCGCAGCGATACCGCCGGCCCATAGACCCAGAGCGATAATGCCCTCTGCCCTTTCCGTCTTGGTCCTTTGGGTGCCTGTATCCCCGACGATACTGCACACGGCGCCGTCCATCTACTACAGAGAGCATTACAGGACCCTGAACACACTTTTGGACGTGACCGCGCAACGCATTGCGACGATGCTCGATGCAGCAGGATACGATGCAGCTTACATCCCGCGTGACGGGTACCACGGGATAGAGGGCCTCAAAAAGGACCCGTCGTCCTTCTTCTCTCACCGCCACGCAGCTTATCTGGCCGGGATGGGGGTGTTCGGGATGAACAATGTGCTGCTCACCGAGACCCACGGACCGAGAGTGAGATTCACTTCGGTGATCTCCTCTGCAGACATCCCTGCAGGTAAGCCCATAGGCAAGGAACTGTGCACAAAGTGCATGAAGTGCGTTAAGGAGTGCCCCGCCGGCGCTCTCAGCGGCGATACATATCCCGGAGGTCTGAACAAGCCTCTCTGCGTCGAAAGGTCCGAGGCATTGGCCAAGAAGGGCATATCACCCTGCGGCAGATGCATCGCTGTATGCCCCGTAGGCAAGAAGGTGGAACCTCCCTCAAAGGAATTCATTGAGATGCTGCACAGATACGAGATGTAAGCTCCTGAAGTAAACTGGCTGCTTCCTATACAGAACAGAAAAGCGTCCTTAGTGGGCCCGAAGAGATTTGAACTCTTGACCTCCCGGTTATCAGCCGGGCGCTCCAGCCAGTCTAAGCTACGGGCCCAATTGGATGTCAGTCAAGATTGAAACCCCATATATAGATTTTGGCCAGATCGGGGTTTCAATTCAGGGTGTGGCAAAGAATAGATACGGGCACACCGTTGCGGGCATCATGGCGCAAACGTTCCATTGGGTCGAGGTCATGACCATCTGCCATGCGACAGAGCGGGAAGATCTTCTGCTGGAGGTCATGGAGGCACTAGCAGGAGAGGGCAACGTCGCTCTGGAAGAGACCGAGGGCCATTTCGGCAACAGGATCGCTATAATGAGTACCAAGATAAGCAGGGAGAAGGACACCAGGCGCCTTTTCTCCGCACTTGGTCCGGAGCTTCTCTCAGATCTGATCAGTGATCTCGGAGAGAGGATTGACGACGATTGCACCTTCTACCTCAGACTCGATAAGCAAAAGGCCGTTCAGGGTGTATACGCCGCTTCCCGGGGAGGGGATGTCGTCTCAATAACAGGTAAGATCGCTTCCCATCCGGCGAGGAAGGTCAAGGCCGTTGCGGCGATGGAGAACTTCCTGTCGGATATCATTCAGGGTCCATGTAATCCTTCTCCGGCTCCTCTGTGATCTGAAGCTGGATAAGCCTCACCCGGTGGTTCCTGACCGAACGGATCTTGAAGAGAGCGTTCCCTACCCATACCTTGTCCCCTTTTATGGGTACCCTGTTGAGCTTGTACTGCATGAAACCGCCTGCGGAATGCTCATCATACCCGTCCAGGTCAAGGTCGAGGTCCAGCTCCTCCATTATGTCCAATATGTTGGCGTCGCCGGTGATCATGTAGCTGCCGTCGCTCTCCTTGACCACTGTGTGCCTGATCTCGTCGCTCTCGTCCCATATCTCACCGACTAGCTCCTCCAGAAGGTCCTCCAGGGAGACTATGCCTACGGTGCCTCCGTAGGAATCCACCACCACGAGCATCTGCACGATGGACCTCTGTATCTCTGCCAAAGCATGTGCCAGCGTAGTAGATTCAGGTATGAACTTAACAGGACGTATTATGTCGGATATCTTGAAATCCGAACCTTGGAAGTGCTTGTTGTAAAAATCCTTGGCGTAGACTACCCCGATTATATTGTCTATGTCCCCGTCGTATATGGGCACCCTCGAATATCCGGATGCCAGGAATGTCTCTTTAAGCTCCTCCATGCTGACGGATTTATCCTCGGCGACTATGTCGACACGGGGTATAACTACAGTATCCACGGTCTTGTCGTCGAACTCCATGGCGGATTTGATCAGATCCCTCTCGGTCTTCTCCAACTCCCCCTCTCCCTCTATCTCGTCCACGATCGTGGCCAATTCTCTTTCTGTGAAGGAGGGGGAGTCGTCGTCGCCGTTGAATCTTTTTGCCAGAGAGAATGTGAGCTTCTCGAAGAGCCAGGTTAGCGGCACGAACACCTTCAGGGCAACGCCCATGGATCCGGAGAGACTGACGGACAGGCGTTCCGCATTAGCTCTGGCCAAGCTCTTGGGGATTATCTCCCCGATCGTCAGTATTACCAGGGTCATCACCAGCGTGGCCAGCGGTACTCCCAGTGCTGCGCCGAAGAGGACGGTGAAGAGCCATGCGCTGAGGGTGGATGCGGTAATGTTGACCGTGTTGTTCCCGATCAGTATAGTGGATATCAGTCGGTCATAATTCTCGGTCATCCTGAGGACTTTGACAGCTTTCCTGTTACCGTCCTTAGCCATACTCTTGAGCTTTATGCGGCTGACGCTGGTGTATGCGGTCTCCGAAGCGGAGAAAAATGCCGACAGAAATATCAGCAGGACCAGTAACAAAGAGACTGTAATAAGGACCTGCGCCATCAAAACATCCCTGCCGGCAAATTCACCGTGCGTACCTTCCCCTGCATCAGCGAGGGGGATCCTAAAGTCATGTCTTTATCATAAGCAGAACTGGTTAAAAATATCATCGCCGAAAAACAATACAGCATCAGCTTTAATCAGGGGAATAAAAGGAAAATGGAAGTGGTTTGCAAGCTTCTGGTCTGCCGATCTTACATCGACATCTTGCTCTTGACCTCAGGCGAAAGCATGTAGAGGAAGAGCATGATGTAGATCACAAGGTACGCAACAGCGTTCAGGGCGTTGAGGACTACCCAGAGGAGTTCGCCGCCGAAAGCGCCTACAAGCCCGAGAAGACCGCCGATTATTCCCAGCAGGAAGACGATCAGCAGGATGACCCATATGATCTTCTTCAGTATCGGGGACAGGTCCATCTTCATCAGAAGGCCGAACAGGATCAGCAGCACACCGATCACGATGGATATGATGTTAACTGCGAATATTCCCTGGACGATGTCAACGACACCGACGATTATGATGAATCCGACTACAAGTCCGAACTTGGACGTGACACCTTCATCAAACAGCGATCCTATGTTCAGCTTGGACTCTCCCTGGTACACACCAAGGCCGAAGACCAGCAAAAGCAGGCCCGCGATGAGCATGCCGATCAGGCCCAGCTCGAAGCCGTTCACTACCCATATGATAGCTGACAGCACCATTACAAGACCCGCGATCATGGCCATCAGGCCGAAGTTCTTGGTTTCGTCAAAGAATGACATGACAGGATAAGGCAGGACTGGACTAATAAACATTTTCGTCGGTCCGTCAAATGATTACGCGCGCGAGGTTTTGCCTGCGAAAATATATTGTTTATATAATTGCAGATACATCGCATTAAACAATTACCCATAGGGTGTCAATCATGGCTGAATTCAAATATGAGATCGTCGAGAAGATAGCGGTCCTGTCCGAATCCTCCAAAGGATGGAGGAAAGAACTGAACCTTATAAGCTGGAATGACAGGGACCCCAAATACGACATAAGGGAATGGTCCCCTGAAGGAGATAAGATGGGAAAGGGGGTAACACTCACGCTGGAAGAGGTGGCAATCCTCAAGGAAGCCCTCGAGAATAGAGAGATTTAAGGAAATTAATCTGCCAAGGTTTATAAACACAATCGGACTACACCGTTCCAAGGCATTCTAGGATATGCCCTCGGCCACCAGAACAGGGGAAGAGGAGATTATCGGGAATTACCGAGAGAGGAATAAAAATGGCCTACGAAAACAGGGGATACAGAGACAGAGACCAGCCGCCGAGAGAGTACCACAAAACAACTTGCTCGGACTGCGGCGCGGAGTGCGAGGTTCCATTCAAACCTACGCAGGGCAGGCCCGTTTACTGCAAGGACTGCTACAAGAAGCACGCCCCGCCAAGAGAAGAAAGGCGCGGCAGATACTGATCTGTACCCCGGATCAGATCAAACCCCTTAATCCAAACATATTGTTTTTGAACGCATATTCATATCTGGTTCAATATGACCAGGATCACTCAGTACGGGAAGCCAGAAGGAGAGGAGGGCCGCGAGGTCATACGCTCCATGAACAGACATCACAGAAAGCTCTCGGAGTGGGCCCTCTCCCATATAACGGACGGCGAACCCTCCAGGATCCTGGATATCGGATGCGGGGGCGGTATGCAGATGTCCCTGATGGCGGATATGTTCCCGAAGGCGTACATAACCGGCCTTGACCACTCGCCGGAATCGGTGACCGCCGCATCCGAGACCAACTCTGATCTCATGGCATCCGGGAGATGCGGTGTAATGGAGGGCTCTGTGGAGAGGCTTCCCTTCGGGGACGGGCAGTTCAACCTGGTCACCGCTTTCGAGACCTACTTCTTCTGGCCGAATCTGGAAGACAGCATCGCGGAGGCATGCAGGACCGTTGCTCCCGGCGGGACGATACTGATAGTCTCAGAATCCTATCCCAATCTGTTCTTCAGGCGGATCAACGAAAGGAACAGAAGGCTTTACGGAGTCAATGTCGTCGAGAATCATCAAATGAAGGCAATGCTGGAAGCCGCGGGAATGTCCGTGGAGACCAAGACGAAGAAGCTTAGGAACTGGGTCTGTTTCATTGGCCGGAAGGCCGTCATCTCTTCCTAGAGCGGTTCATCTCCACCTTCATATGGGTGGTCAGCCCGGTCATGCCTATCACAACGATCCCCGCGCCCAGACAGAGCAGTATCGCACCCGGCAGGGTAAAATCCATCATTATGGCCCCGAGACCGAAGAATGCTGTCATGGCCCCCAGGAAGAAAAGGGTCCTCATGGATGTCTTGCTATGCCAAACCACGTCACTGAGATGAGATGAAGAAGGTTAAATGGTTTGGGAGAGGACCGCTTATGCGATCCTCGTTCCCGCGGAGGGCGTAGCACTGGAATCGTAGACGGCCGTGACCTTGAATACCCAAAGCGCATTGGCGTGGAGCTTCATGGGCTTGAGAGCCTGGTTCATCTGGTCGATGCCCGGGCCGCTCGTCTGACGGTCCAGGACCTCCACGTCTATCGTGTAAGCTTCCATGCCTTTAACGACGAGGAAGGACGCCTTCTTATTGACAGAGAGGTTGGACTTGGTCCTCTTCATGAGGATCTCGCCCACAGCCATCGTATTTTCGTCTATCGCTATTATGCTCCCCGCCACTACGGCATGGGGCTGATTGGACGCATCGGAGGATACTACCGCTTTAACGGACTCCTTGTCTGCGACCAGATCCATGACCTTCTTTGGAATCGATACCATTTTCGTCACCGGAACGAAATCTACCGCACGCTATTTAAGGACTTAAGTAACAATGGTGTGAGCGCACGGTCAGTTCTTCGCCTTGCTCTTCCTTATGTTGTAAACGAGAAGGACCGCCAGATATACGGCGCTCATCAGGACAAGGTATTTGAAATCCATAATGCCGAATGACATGCTCCCCACAATCCCTAATGCGTATTTATTGCTTGTCCGTGTTGTTCACGCAGGTCAGATGCTGCACTACGAGATTTATCTTGCCGTCCTTGTACAAAGGCACTGAATGACAGTCGTAGATCTCTCCCGTGGCAGGTATGGCTCTCTTCCTGGCCTCTCTCTGTAGGACGGTTCCCGTGATCTCACAGTCATCACAACGCTTGTTCCTTCCGAAGAGCGTATAGCACCTCTTGCCGATTATCTCGTCCAAAGTGACTTTGAATTTCGACAGCCCGGCTCTGTTCATCCATACCAGCGTATGCTCGGAATCGTGTATGAGTATGATGTCGTCTATCTCGTCCAGCACCACGTTCAGGATGTCCTCGGCGTAATCACTCGTCATACTGCAATCACCGATGATCGCATCGCATTGCAGCCTATTAAATTTGGGGTGCCTGACATTCTGCTCGCGTGAGGCAAAACGTACGTATTGCATAACCAATTCTGCGAAAACCGCATATTTATAAGCTTACGGCTGTGCGAACCGCAAAGGCTGTGGACACAATTTTTATAATAACAACGGATAGGTCCGCTGAATGACCTACGATGTCATCATAATCGGCGCTGGTCCCTCCGGCCTCACTGCCGGCATCTATGCCAGGTCCAAGATGATGAAGACCCTGATCCTTGACGCCGCGGAGGTGGGAGGACAGCTGACAGCCCTATACCCGGAAAAGGGAATACATAATTATCCCGGATTCGAGAGGATACAGGCCAGGAAGCTCTCGGACAAGCTGCATGCTCAGGCTGAGTCTCTGGAATGCGAGATCAGGAGCCACGAAAAGGTCATGGACATAAATGACGGGAATGAAGAGCTCGTCGTCGTCACCACCAAAGGCGAATATCACACCAAATCCGTGATAATAGCCGTAGGCATGGGAACGTTCAAACCCAAGCGCATGGGGGTCAAGGGAGAGGAGGAGTTCGAAGGCAGAGGCCTGACATACATCCTGCCTGTCAAAGAGGAGCTTGTAGGTAAAAAGGTGGTCATGTTCGGAGGTGGCAACAGCGCGATAGACATGGCCCTCGTCTCGGTGACCGTCACCGACACGACCATCGTGCACAGGAGAGGCGAGTTCAGGGCCGACGAGAGCAATGTCATAGCCTTGGAGGAGAGCAAAATCAAGAGGATCATGAATGCCGCGCTTGTATCTGTGAACGGCGAGGACTGCGTCAGATCCGTCACCATCGAGCAGAACGGCAAGACCTTCGATCTGAAGGCTGACCTGGCAGTGATCAACATAGGCATTTCCTCTGACCTGGAGGACATAAAGAGATGGGGCGTGGGCCTGACCGAATCTGGCCTGATAAAGGTTGACTTCGAGATGAGGACGACCCGGCCCGGCATATTCGCCTGCGGTGACGTGGTTGATTATCCGGGGAAGTACAAGCAGATCATCACCGGATGCGGAGAGGCGGGCACCGCCGCCGTAGCCGCATATAAATTCGTCAAGAAGCCTTATTGGGCGTAAAAACTTAGGGGGTTTAAGGTTTAGGTGTGGGTCAGCGCTTGTGGCGCGACTCACTCGACAATGGCGCTGGAGGGGCACTCGTCAACGCATGCACCGCAGTCTACGCATTTGTCGTCATCAATGACTGCGACATCATCGACAACTATTGCGTCCTGGGGGCAAACGTCTACGCAGGCGCCGCATCCGACACACTCATCTACGTTCACTTTCGGCATTTCAATACCTCGGACTCACGTATTGAAGCGCGATATAATATCTTTTGCACTTCGGAAATGAAGAAGTGTTGTAGGCCGGTGAATTTTTTAACCGTGCAGAGCGTGGGTGTGGCATGGACTACATATCCGGGGATATCTGGACACCTGACGGCATCTTGGCCGGATACGTAGTTATCGAAGACGGCAGGATAGCCGAGATCGTGGAGGGCGCGTGCCCGGGGACCCCTGTATGCTCGGGCCTCGTCATCCCTGCACCAATAGACGCGCATAC
This sequence comes from Methanomassiliicoccaceae archaeon UBA381, assembly GCA_002502965.1. Taxonomy (GTDB): domain Archaea; phylum Thermoplasmatota; class Thermoplasmata; order Methanomassiliicoccales; family Methanomethylophilaceae; genus RumEn-M2. The sequence goes on along the minus strand of DAQS01000005.1, from coordinate 39,999 downwards.
GCACATTGGCGACGCAGGGCTCTGCCTGGACCGCAGATATTCACTTGAGGAGCTTGTGGCTCCTCCGAACGGAGTGAAGCACAGATTCCTTTCAGGGACTCCGAGAAAGGAGCTCGTGAGCGGCATGAGGGCATTCTCCGAAAGACTGCTGGCGGGGGGGTTCTCCGGGTTCATTGATTTCAGGGAGGGGGGAACAGAGGGCTGCAGGATGCTGAGAGAGGCGTCCGAGAGCGCCGTGATACTCGGCCGTCCTGTCTCCGAGGCATTCGACCAGAACGAAACGGACGACCTCCTGAGAATGGCGGACGGCATTGGGATCTCGGGAATGCGGGACATGGATCACCGTTATGTGGAAAATCTCGCCGAAGCGGCCCACAGAGCAGGGAAGATGTTCGCACTGCACGCCTCGGAGAACAGAAGGGATGACATAGACTCGATCCTGGCCCTCGAACCGGATTTTCTGGTGCATATGTGCGCATCCGAAAAGGAGGATCTGAGGAAATGTGCCGATTCAGATGTCCCGATAGTCGTGTGCGCCCGGTCGAACATGTACTTCGGCCTTGTACCGCCCATAAAAGACATGTTGGACGCAGGGGTGCGGGTAGCGGTGGGCACGGACAATGCCATGCTCTGCGATGCCGATTCCGGCGCGGAGCTCGATGCTTTCACGAACGTACTGATGTCCCAGGGAGGAGACCGACTGGATGCGGTCAGATGCTTGGCCGAGGGCGGGAAGAAGATATTAAATGATGGTGCGAATATCGGTCTGAGAGCTGGAGCGGAGGCGGATATGGCCGTTTACCGCATCAGAAACTGCGGCATCGAGGTCGTACGCTTCGCTCCCGGTCTACAAAGGAGAGCTGACAATGGCATTCAAGAGTATACTCGTACCCACTGACGGAAGTGAGTACACCAAGTTCGCGGTAAAGGAGGCCATAGATCTGGCGGCCGCAATAGGTGCGAAGATAACAGCGGTCTACGTGCTCGACCGCGCCCTTTTCTCGAACATGCCCATGGATACGGCTGTTCTCAATGTTTACACCGTCCTGGAGAAGGAAGGCAAGGAGGCCGTGGAATACGTGAGGGCAGAAGGTAAGAAGAGAGGCGTGGAAGTAGATGTCAAGGTCGTCGAGGGGACACCCGTTAAGACGATAGTGGAGATGTCAGGCGACTATGACCTCGTCGTCATGGGAACGCTCGGCAGGACCGGTTTCTCGAAGCTCATGCTGGGAAGCGTCGCCGAGAAGGTGGTAAGATACTCCAGCAGTCCCGTTCTTGTGGTGGGGAAGCCCGCGGAGGGTCGCCAATGAAGACGATAGCAGAGGTCATGATGCACCTCCCCATTGTAGTCGAGGTCCCCGGCAGCCGCAACGACGCCATAAACCTGATGGTCCGCGAGAAGCTGACGGGACTGCCCGTTGTCAGGGCCTCCGACGGCAAGCTCGTGGGGATAGTCTCCAGAAGGGATGTTTTCAAGAATTTCAAGGAGAATCAGCTCTCCCTCATCATGAAGAAGGACATAATCACGATAACCCCGGACAAGACCATCGCGGAGGCCGCGAAGATTTTCACATCCAAGAGGATCCACCGCCTTCCCGTGGTGGATGACGGCAAGCTCGTGGGGATAGTCACCCCTACCGACCTTCTCGACGAGATAGTCGCAATGAAGACCCCTATGAAGGCAGAGGATGTTCTGAACATGAAATGTGTCACTGCCTATGAGAAGGAGCCTCTTTCATACACCGTCCCCGCGATGAGGATCAGCGATGTCCCCGCGATGCCGGTACTGAATGACGACGGCGAGCTCGTGGGAATACTCACTGACCGTGACCTCTTCCTGGATCAGGGCAGGGACTCCGAGGCCCTTTCGAAGCTGGGCCTTGACGAGGGATACGAGAAGTTGGCAGGATACCGCAATGTCATGCCCCTGTTCTATGTGGCCACCCAAAAGGAGATACCAAAGGAGTACCTCGTAGAGGATGCCATGGTCAGGGACCCGGCGACCGTCTACAAGAAGACGTCCCTGTCGGATGCGGCCAAGATCATGAAGGTCAACGACTTCGGCCAGCTGCCAGTTCACGGCAACAACGACGAACTCATAGGCATGATATACGATATCGATGTCCTCTACGCCCTAGTTGGTAAGCTAGATGGCTGATGCTTCGGATATCCTGACCCTCTGCAGACGCAGAGGATTCATCTGGCCCTCCTTCGAGATATACGGCGGAGTGGCCGGTATGTTCGACTACGGCCCCCTGGGCTGCGTGCTCAGGAACAACATAGTGGAGAAATGGCGCGCCCTTTACAAAGGCAGAGAAGGCTTCGTAGAGATAGACTCGGAGACGGTGAGCCCGAAAGAGGTCTTCAAGGCCTCTGGGCACGTAGATGAATTCTCTGATTTCATGACTTTCTGCACGAAATGCGAGTCCCCATTCAGGGCAGATCATCTTGTGAAGGGCTTCTGCGAGAATCCCGACGTGCTTTCGGCGAAAGAATTGGAGGGCATGTTCGCAGAGCACGGGATAAAATGCCCGGAATGCGAAGGGGACCTGGGGAAAGTGGAGGAGTTCAACCTCATGTTCAAGACGAACATAGGCCCCGGATCCAACAGGATCGGCTACCTGCGGCCGGAGACGGCCCAGGGTATCTTCGTGAACTATCCGAATCTCTACAGATACAACCGTGAGAAGCTGCCTTTGGGCGTGATACAGACCGGACGCGGGTACCGCAACGAGATAGCTCCCCGCCAGGGCATGATCCGCATGAGGGAGTTCAACATGATGGAGGTAGAGCTCTTCGTTGATCCGGAAGATAAAAGCTGGAACAAGTTCGACGATGTCAGGGACTGTGAATTCACCCTGATACCCCAGGACGGCAGGCAAATCACCGTCACCGTGGGAGAGGCCGTCGACAGGAATATCATCGTGAACGAGGTCCTTGCATACTTCGTGTATGCCACAAAGCAGCTGCTTGTATCCATCGGCGTGAAAGAGGACAAGATACGTTTCAGACAGCACCTGAAGGATGAGATGGCCCATTATGCTGCGGACTGCTGGGACGCGGAAGTGGAATTGTCGTACGGATGGACCGAGGTCACCGGCGTTGCCGACAGAGGATGCTGGGACCTTTCCAGGCACGCCAAGTTCTCGGGGCAGGAGCTCACCCATTTCAAGAGATTCGACGAGCCCAGGGAAGTGGAGGAGGAGAAGGTCAAGGCCAAGCACAGGGCGCTTGGGCCCAGATTCAAGAACCGCGCTAAGGAGATAGCGGCGGCCATAGAGGCGCTGAAGCCATCCGACGTAAGGAACAACGGGATAACAGTCACCGTCGGCGGCGAGATCGTGGATCTGACGGAAGACTTCTTCGAGGTCGTCCTTGTCAAAGAGAAGGTCTCCGGTATACGGGTTATACCCCACGTGATAGAGCCCTCCTACGGACTGGACAGACTTTTCTACTCGGTGTTGGAGCATGCTTACGATCACGACGAAAATGAGGACTACACGGTGCTTCACCTGAGGCCGAGCATGGCCCCGGTAAAAGTGGGGGTGTTCCCCCTCATGGAGAAGGACGGCCTTGATTCCATCGCCCTCAGCATCTCCGAGGACCTCCGCATGTCAGGCATAGAGACCGTCTACGACGGGGCCGGCACCATAGGCAAAAGATATGCCCGCATGGACGAGATCGGAACGCCCTGGTGCATAACCGTGGATTACGAGACCGTCGAGGAAGGAAAGGACAAGGGAACCGTAACCCTGAGGTACAGGGATACCAAAGAGCAGGTGCGCCTCAGCATAGAAGATGTGGAGAACCGCATACGGGACATGCTACGGGAAGACGCGTGAGGCCATCTTATTTAATACCTTTCCGGATTTGCCCAGCCAGCATCCTGGCCGGGCCTTCCTGTAACGGCGTTCTGAGCTTCCGACCGCCCTTCGGAACGGTAGTTCGCTATCCTTTATCTACCTTCTAAACGATTGCAAATAAGAGGTGTGAAATTGGGAGTTGAAGACCTACAGGATCTGAAAAAGCTCTCCATGCTTAGATCTATGATCAACAGCAAGGGGATCGAAGACATTATGAGCACCGAATTCCCGAAGGCAAGCCCCGAGGACCGCATAAGCGATGTAACATCGCTGATGCGAAAAACAAAGTACTATGATGTGCCGGTCATAGAAGACGGCGAATACGTCGGAATGCTTAGCTACGGCACCATGCTGAAGAAGGGAAGCGTCTCTCTTGACACAAAGACCCACAAACTCGTAGGAAGACCACCTACGGTCTCTAAGGGCATGAGCATCACCGATGTGGCGGAGATGATGATCTCCAGCAACAGCCGTCAGCTGGCGGTCCTGAATTCCGGAGGGAAGAAGGTGATAGGTACGATCTCCAGGTCCGCTCTCCTGGAAGCTGCGGCTGAGGTAAAGTCGTTCAGGGAGATCAAGGTCTGGGAGCTGATGAGCAACCCCGTCGAGTCCGTGAAGAACACGGCTATGCTTGATGACGCTCTCGAGATCATGACCGGCCTGGACATAAGGACCGTGCCGGTCGTGGACAACGCGGGCAGGGTAGTTGGGATAGTCGGCATGAACGAGGTTACGGACCACTTCCGCAAGAGCGATGCAAAGACCATCGGGGACGCCTCAGGCTCCAAGAAGGAAAGAGCGTCCGTGCCTATCGACACCATATGTGCCACAGCGCCGAAGACGGTGAACTGGGACGATGACGTCGGCACCGCCGCGAGGGTAATGATCGATAACGAAATATCCACGCTGCCCGTCCTGGAAGGCGAAGAGCTCGTAGGTATACTGACCCAGTACGACATAGTTGAGCTGATCTCCGCATGCAGGGAAAGGGAGGTCCTCTACGTTCAGATCAGCGGTCTGGACGACAACGACAAGTCATACCACGACTCGATCTACGATACGATCGGCAAAGAGGTCGAGAAGATCGCCAAGATCAGCAAGCCGTCCTCCCTTACCATGCATGTGGCCAAGTACAAGGACAAGGGAGAGAATAACAAGTACAGCATCACCGCCAGGCTCGCCACTGACAACTACAGCCTGAGCCTGAAGGAGGTGGGCTGGGACCTGATAAAGACGGTCAACGATCTGATGAAGCGCATGACTTCCGAAGTGGCCTCCGCAAAGGACGCCCGCCGCACTTACCGCAGAAGAAAGCGCTGAAACCTTTCGCAAACCTTTTTCAACACCTTTTCTATAGGTGTCCCCAATGGCCCAATATGATTCCGCATCTATAGAAGAACGTTGGCAGAAGATGTGGAAGGAAGAGGCTGTATACCGATTCGACCCCGGATCCGACAAGCCCGTATACAGCATAGACAATCCTCCCAGGTACACGTCAGGCTCCCTTCATCTGGGCCATGCCACAGGTTATTCGCTGATCGATTTCGCTGCCCGATACAGAAGGATGAGAGGGTGCAATGTGTTCTTCCCCCTCTGCTTCGACGTCAACGGCACGCCGATAGAGGTCCGAGTGGAGAAGAAGCACGGCATAACCAAATTAGACCTCCCACGCAGGGAATACAGGAAGCTCTGCTCCGATTTCGCCAACGGCTTCATCGAGGAGATGAAGCACCACTTCGAGATACTCGGGGAGAGCATGGACCCGAGCATATACTACCAGACCGACGCCACCTATTACAGGAGGATAACCCAGATCTCCTTCGTGAAGCTCTTCAGAATGGGATTGGTCTACAAAGGCAACTTCCCGGTCAACTGGTGCCCGAGATGCATGACGGCACTGGCCGATGCGGAGGTCGAGTACAGGGAAAACCTGGGCAAGCTCAACTACATCAAGTTCAACATAGAGGGCGAGGACGGGCATGTCCTCATAGCTACCACAAGGCCCGAGCTCCTGTGCACATGCAAGATGGTGGCGGTTCACCCGGACGACAAGAGCAAGTCCGGCCTCATAGGCAAGAATCTCATCACTCCCGTCTACGGGAGAAAGGTACCGGTCATATCCGATCCGAAGGTAGACCCCGCATACGGGACCGGGAACGTCATGATCTGCACCATAGGCGACAAGGATGACCTGGAATGGGTCATGAAATACCGTCTGGAGATGGAGAAGGGGATCGACGAGCTGGGAAAGATGACATCTCTGGCCGGCAGATACGCCGGCATGACGGTCCCCGAGGCCCGGAAGGCGATCATAGAGGATATGGCAAAGAGCGGAGAGCTCATAAAGCAGGAGGACAACCAGCAGAATGTGTCAATCTGCTGGAGATGCCACTCGCCGGTGGAGTTCCTCCAGGTGCCCCAGTGGTTCCTGAAGACACTGGACTTCAGGGACAGGGTATTGGAAGAGGCTGACAAGATAAACTGGTATCCGGCCTTCATGAAGACAAGACTGCAGGACTGGGTCAATTCTCTGGAATGGGATTGGGTCCTGAGCAGGCAGCGCATATTCGCCACCCCCGTACCTGTATGGGAATGCGAGAGATGCGATTACGCCGTACCGGCAACAGAGGAGATGTGCTACTGCGACCCCACCGAGGATGCGCCCCCTGTGGAGAAATGCCCCGATTGCGGCGGGAAGCTCATAGGGAGCACCGATGTCTTCGACACATGGATGGATTCCTCCGGCTCCGCCCTCTACAATACGTTCTGGGAGAGGGATGCGGATCTCCACGAGAAGCTGTTCCCAATGTCCATGAGGCCCCAATCCCACGACATAATACGCACCTGGGCCTTCTATTCCATACTCAGGAGCGAGCAGCTCAAAGAGTCCAGACCGTGGGATGACATAATGATACACGGCTTCATCATGGCCCCGGACGGCACCCCGATGCATTCGTCCATAGGGAATGTGATCGACCCCATACCCATACTGAAGGAGTATGGCGCAGATGCTCTGAGATACTATGCCGCCACATGCTCCCTGGGCATTGACCATGCATTCAGAGAGAAGGACGTGATCCGCGGAAGGAGGCTCTGCAACAAGATCTTCAATCTGGGTCAGTTCGTTTCCCGGTTCTTCGATTCGAAACCCGAGAGGCCCGGAGAGCTCAGGCTCCCGGACAGATGGATACTAGGCAGATACTCGGATGCCGTCGCTAAAGCCACTGCGTTCTTCGACGAATACCAATTCGACAAGGCGATGAAGGAGGTAGAGAGCTTCATATGGCATGAGTTCGCCGACCACTACGTGGAGATGGTAAAGTCCAGGAAAGATGACGCCGTCAGATATACGCTCTACACGGTCTTCCTCGGCTCCCTCAAGATGATGGCACCGTTCCTGCCCCACGTCACCGAGGATGTGTACCAGTCCTGCTTCGCGGGGCACGAGGGCACCGTCAGCCTGCATCTGACATCCTGGCCGGAACCGATCCTCAGGGATGCGGGGGCCGAGTCGACAGGAGATGTTCTGAAGGACATCATAGCTGCGATAAGAGGATGGAAATCCGATAAGAAGATGCCGCTGAATGCCGAGATAGACACGGTAGAGATAATAGGCAGCGGGGCCGCCGCCCTCTCTGCCGCTGAAGCCGACATAACGGAGACGGTTAAGGCAAAGGAGATCGTCATAGCCGAGGAGGCAGACCTGACCGAGGAGGCAGTAGGGGTCAAGCCCGTCTACGCCAAGCTGGGACCTGCTTTCAAAGCCGATGCTAAAGAGATAACCGCGGCAGTCTCCCGCATGAAGGCCAAAGAAGTGATGGAGGCTCTCAAGGACGGAGCCTTGGAGATCACCGTCGGCAACGTGACCCACGCTCTGGGGCCGGAGTTCTTCGACATCGAGAAGAGACTTATGCTGGACGGAAGGGCCGTTGACACTATCCAGGTCGGGGACCTGCTAATAGCCATAAGCCTGTGATCCCGCCTGAACGGAGACCTGGCGGCCGATGTCGTCATGGTTAAATACGCACCCCGTATTGATATCTTCATGGACCAAGTCACCATTGCCATGCTGCTGATCATCCTCGGTGCGCTTCTGATAATAGTGGAAGCATTCAGCCCGGGCATTTTCATGCTGATACCTGGCACTATCCTGGTGTTCCTTGGAATAGTAGGCATATTCGCCCCAGACTTCCTCTTCAGCTGGTACTCTCCCGTTGTGGGTCTTCTGCTGGCGGTGCCCGTCACGATAATCACGCTGAAGGTCTATCAGCGCCTCGGTGAGCCCGAGCCCCCCACCACGACAGTCGCAGAGACACTCATCGGGAGGGAGGGTGTGGTCACCGTCGATACAGAGCCAGGCAGCCTTAGGGGAAAAGTGAAGATAGACAGCGAGATATGGAGCGCCACCTCGAAGGACCCCATACCCGCAGGCAAGAAGGTCATAGTCATTCACAGCGAAGGCGTTCACGTGCGCGTGGAAGAGTGCGTATAATCCCTTTTTAAGAGATGAGCCGTATACTCTCATTATGGCAATGGACCTCCTTATCCCAATAATCGCATTCCTTGCGATATTCGGCACTGTCATAGTGCTCGTGAGCGGTGTGAAGATCGTACAGCCCTACGAGCAGGCTATATACATGAGGCTCGGAAAATATGTCCGGATCCTCAATCAGGGATTGAACATTGTATTCCCCCTCATCAATACCGTTGTGAAGCTGGACCTGCGTACGCAGGTCCTGGATGTTCCCAGGCAGGAGGTCATAACAAAGGACAACTCCCCTGTGAATGTGGATGCGATCATCTATATCAAGGTCATCGACCCCAAGAAAGCGTACTTCGAGGTCACCAACTACAGGATCGCCACCATCAATCTGGCACAGACCACCCTCAGATCCGTGATCGGAGAGATGGAGCTGGATCAGATACTCTCGAACAGGGAGAAGATCAACCTTCAACTCAGGGACACCTTGGACGAGTCCACCGACAAGTGGGGAGTCAAGGTGGAGGCCGTGGAGATAAGGGAAGTGGACCCGGCCGCGAAGGTCAAGGATTCCATGGAAGAGCAGACCTCCGCCGAGAGAAGAAGGCGCGCGGCCATCCTTCAGGCGGACGGTATGAAGAGGGCCGCCATACTGGAGGCGGAAGGTAAGAAAAGGGCTCGCATACTGGAGGCGGAAGGTCTCAGGCAGTCCAAGATACTGGAAGCAGAGGGGCAGAGGCTCGCCACGATCCTGGAAGGACAGGGTCAGGCCCAGAAGCTCCGCATACTGTCCGTAGGCGCCGCAAGCATGGATTCCAAGGCTCTGTCAGTGCTCTCGATGGAAACCCTGCAAAAGGTCGGCGAAGGCGAATCCTCGAAGATCTTCTTCCCGATCGAACTGACTCACCTGGTTGACGGCATATCCCAGTATATGGGAAGCGCTGCGAACGTACCCGACAGGGCAGTCTCAGATCTAAAGGATGTCAGAACCAACATAGGCGATCCCGACGAGATACTGGGACCTATACCCCGGCCCGAGGACATAAAGGCAGAGACCGACAGTATCCAGAGTATGATCGAAGAGGATATCTCGGAGACCGAGGAGATGGTGAAGAAGAGGTGATACCTCAGAGGTCAGTGCAGGACCTCAACGGCTATGCGCTTTCCCTTGTGCTTGCACTTGGGGAGGTCCATGGTCATCCTGTTGCCAAAGTCCCTGTGGACTTCGACGACTGATGAGTCCGCACCGACCTCTATCTTGCCTATGGCGGCATCGCGTATCCTCGCGTTGCGTATTATGAAATCGGCAAGCATCACTTTCCCGTAACCGTCATTCTTACCGAGGTTGATCTCGAACCTGACCATTCCGAAGGGATCGGACAACTGATCGTAGTCTACGACCTTTCTGACCGTGTCCCTCTCACCCTCATCCTTGTCCGGCACATCCCTCTTGACTATCTCCATGGCCGTGCGGGCCTCGAATTCCCTTATGAGATATTCCTCGTTAGATGTTACGAAGGATACTGCCACACCTTCCCTGCCGGCGCGGCCCGTCCTGCCTATGCGGTGTATGTAGGTGTCCACATCATCCGGCATATCGTAGTTTATCACATATTCGATATCATCTATATCGAGGCCTCTGGCCGCCACATCGGTTGCTATAAGAAGATCTATCCTGCCTTCCTTCAGGTCCCTGATGACCTTCTCCCTGCGGGATTGAGGGAGATCGCCGTGTATCGCTTCTACCTTGTATTTCAGACCGGTCAGCCTCTCTTCGAGGATGTCGACCATCTTCTTGGTCTGACAGAATATTATCGCTTTGGGCTTATCGATATCCAATATCCTGCAGAGGGCCCAGGTCTTGTTCCTTCTACCCACACTTATGTAGTACTGTTTGGTGAGATCAAGAACGACCTCGTCCCTGGAGACAGTTATCTCCTTCGGCTTCGGCATGTAGTCATACGCAAGCCTCTTGACGCCTTCGGGCAGCGTTGCCGAGAACAGCAACATCTGCCTCTCCGGGGGCATTGCCTTCATTATGTACTCGATATCCTCTATGAATCCCATGTCCAGCATCCGGTCGGCCTCGTCCAGGACCAGGATCCTTATGTCGGCGAGGTTGAGGACCCTGCGGTCGATCATGTCCCTGACCCTTCCGGGGGTTCCGGCCACTATGTCCGCCCCTTTCTCCAATTTGGAGATCTGGCCTTCGATGGACGCTCCCCCATATATGGCCACGACCTCGTGGCCGGAGTACTTGGCCATCTTGCCCACTTCTTCAGAGACCTGGTTGGCCAATTCCCTGGTAGGCGTAAGTATGATCGCCCTCGGGATCCTGCCTCCGGCCTCTATTCTGCCCAGGATTATGGATCCGAATGCTCCGGTCTTGCCCGTTCCTGTCTGGGCCTGAGCGAACATATCCATCCCTTCTATGCCTGCCGGGATCGATTCTTTCTGTATAGGTGTCGGATTGTCCCAACCCATCTCTGCTATCGCCTTTGCAACGTCATCTTTGACGCCTATCTCGATGAAATCACTGATCATGATAAATCTCCTGCCTGGGACTGACCCAGACATCGCTATTATGCGGCCAATGATAGATGAACATCTTTTAAATACCTATCTAACAGGGACACCAGCAGCCTGAGTTTAGATAAAGTTTATATGAGACAATATTATCCCCGTCTCTACTGCGGATGTAGTGTAGCTGGTTATCACTTGACCTTGCCAAGGTCAGAACTCGGGTTCGAATCCCGGCATCCGCACTCATACCCTCCCTCGTCACATTCTGAAAATTCGTCTGCATCATCATACTTTCCTGACAGAGTTCGAAATATCTAAACTCCGGAAAAGAGCACACGAATCGTGATGACAAAACAACAAATGATGTTTTCTCAACCTTACATAATCACAATTGCACCATCACAAACGAACAACGATGACAATATCTCCTTTGTGCTTCCTGAACCAGGTCCATCGAAAACATAGATCATTCGGATGAAATGTCTACATCCCAACAAATTTAATGAGAATTGCGACAAAGAATTTCCGGTAACGTACTGACAAAAGCTGTGGGGGATTCTTCCATTATGTGGCATATGACCTCTGCGCATAGATGACCTTTAGAATCTACGGATATGCTGTTTGCTTACAATGCGATAATATACCAAAAAGGCACTTTCAATATGATGAAGGCCCAAATGATCATCTATGATTCAGAAAAAGCCCGCAAGAAGAACGCGTCGGACTCCAAGAGGCTAATGGCGTCTCTGGAGAAATTGAAGAAGGCGGGCATCAGCGTAAAGTACGTTGACTGCAAGTCCGCATCCGATGTGAAGGGTGAAGGCGAGGCTTTCGAGCTGGTATCCGGGAAGGGCATCGGAGTTCTGCCTCTGGCAGAGTATGACGGAGCCCTCATAGCGGAGGGCCACTATATCTCAGATCAGGATCTGGCCGACTTCCTCGATGTGCCAAACGGAGTGCTCAGCGTGAATCGGTCCAAGGCCCTGCCTCTTTACGAGACACCTGCAGGCGACTGCGCACCTAACGCCCCGGATCCCAGAGAGCAGAAATAAACTTCATTCTGCGATCTCAGAAACACCTTATTCTAATTTCTTCGCATAGAAGGCACATCTCTCCTTTATGCACTCCTCATTCCTGTCGCTGAACCCGCACTCTATCTTCTCGGGATATTCCATTATTATGCCCAGTTTCTCGCGGACCTGCGCTACGGCGACACCCATTGCTATGAACGAGTTCCTCTTGCAACATCTGGGGCCGCCGACCTCCGCCATCGCCAGCAGGCACTTCCCCGTTAGCATGTTGACATCCCCCCATACAGAGCCTTCACTGTACGGGCTCGACCCCGTGACCACGCTGTAAAAGGCTCCGGCGCTGACGGCGGCACCGCAGTTGCCGATGAAACCGCAGGCACCCGGCGGCGCTGACCCGCCTCTCTTCTGTATCTCTTTGAGTGCAGGATCGAGGTCCGCCGTTCCCCCGGAATTGAGGTAAGCGGCCAAAAGGGCAGAGCCTACGGCCATATGGTGCTTGGCATCATGCATCCGCAGAGGCGGCTCCGACATTATCGCCATAAGTATCTCGTACGAGTTACGGGATGCGGATGAGAGGCAAATCCTGTTTATCGTATCGACAGTCATGGATCCGCGGCATTCCGGGCATACCCTGTGCCCGGCAGGGCACAGGTCCTCATTGCTGAATCCTTTTCCGCATATGCCGCAGACATCCTTCGTTACGCGGATCTTGACCACGGGCTCGCCGCATACGGCGCATCTCCTCTGCTTGTCATCGCTCATACTTACAGGCTCCTGAACTAAGTGAGCTGATGCCCCATTGATAAAGTTTTTTATAAAATGTTTGAATAATATCTAAAATAGTTCTACTGGTCCTTCACAAGGACCAGCAGCATCTTGAAACGGGTGACGCCCTTTACGGAATGCGGCACATCCTTCGGCATGACGATGGAATCTCCCTCTTTCACGCGATGTGGTACGCCCCCGATAACTATCTCCCCTTCTCCGTCGAGGCCGAATACCATGGCATCACCCGGCGCAGAGTGGGTGTTGAGGGCCTCGCCCTCATCTATCGCTATGACGGACATATTGAGACTGGACCTCTTCACCAAGGTCAGATTCGCTATCTGCCCGGGGCGGTAGTCCACCATGTCCTTGGCCTTCATCTTCTTGGATTTCTCAACATTCTTGATAAGTTCTTGCTCCATGGGCAATAATATGCTGATATGCTTATTTGGTTTATCCGCATGGAGGGAGACCTGTGTGTTCGGAGGAAGCACGAAGGCATCCCCTTCCCCCAGGATCACCGGGGGCTCAAGGCCTATTCTCAGCTCCCCTTCGAGAACAATGATCAGATTGTCGTAGGGAGCCTTCATCTCGCTTATCTCCTCATCCGCGTCCAGGAAATAAAGATACATCTCAATGTCTTCCTTGGCCAGGATACCGGAACTTATCGTCTGGCCCTTTCCTTTCGATACAACATCCTTCAATGCGAATGTATCTGCGTACGCAACATTCCTGAAATCTCTCATGAATGGTGTATCGTTATTCGGTATCTAAATCGATTCCATTGAGTCTGGAAAACAATCAAGTACATCGCTTGAGTTAATCGTAGCATGGAGAACGAGAAGACCAAGGGACAGGTGCTCGAAGAGAAGCTGCTCAGCAAACCGAAGAGCTTGGGGGAGATAGACAATTCGCTCCTCGATCAGGCACTTGAGTTCTGCGAAGGCTATAAGAGATTCCTCAGCCACAAGACCGAGCGGGAGATTGTGGATTACGTGATCCCAATGCTCAGGAAGAACGGCTACAGGGAATTCGAGCATGGCATCAAGTACGCCGCAGGCGACAAGGTCTACATGGTCAACAGAGGCAAGACCCTCATCATGGTGACTATAGGCAAGAGGCCCATCTCCGAGGGAGCGCGCATAGGTGTCAGCCACATAGACAGCCCGAGGCTGGATTTCAAACCCAATCCTCTCTTCGAGAGCATGGGTATGGCATACTTCAAAACACACTACTATGGCGGGATCAAGAAGTACCAGTGGTTCGCGATCCCCCTCTCCCTGCACGGCGTTGTATGCCTCAAGGACGGCAGCACCGTGAAGATCTCCGTGGGAGAGAAGGAGGATGAGCCCCGTTTCTGCGTCACGGACCTCCTGCCCCATCTGGCACAGAACCAGATGAAGAAGCCCATGGCCGAAGCCCTGGAAGGAGAGCAAATGAACATACTGGCCGGATGCTGGACATATCCCGACGAGAAGGTATCCGAGAAAGTCAAGCTCAATGTTATGGGCATACTGCACGATAAATACGGCATAACGGAGAGCGACTTCCTGTCCGCCGAGCTCTGCGCCGTTCCTTCCTGCAAGCCCATGGACCTCGGATTCGACGGGTCCATGATCATAGGATACGGCCAGGACGACAGGGTGTGCGCCTACTCCAACCTCATGGCCGAGATCGGCACGAAAGGGCAGGAGTATACCACTATAACCGTATTCGCTGACAAAGAGGAAACGGGATCCGACGGCAACACCGGCATGAGGTCGACCTTCTTCAGGGACTTCCTGGAGGACTTCGTATCCGTATACGGAGTGGAGAGCCGGCATGTACTGCAGAGGTCCATGTGCCTGTCCTGCGATGTGAACGCTGCTGTAGACCCTGCTTTCCCCGAGGTCTTCGAGATGAACAACTGCTCTTTCCTCAACAGAGGGCCTGTCGTGTCCAAATACACCGGCTCCAGGGGGAAGTACAGCACCAACGACGCATCTGCGGAGACCATGGGCTTCCTGCGCAGGATACTGGACGAGAACAATATCCCCTGGCAGGTCGGAGAGCTCGGCAAGGTCGACATTGGCGGCGGAGGCACCATTGCCTCAGAGATATCCGTTCATAACCTGGACACGGTGGACATAGGGGTTCCGGTGCTCTCGATGCACGCTCCAATGGAAGTCGTCTCGAAGGCTGACGTGTACATGCTGTACAAGGCCGTATCCGCCTTCTATGCCAACGACTATGTGAAGAACTAAGGGGAGATCTTAGCTGTCAGAAGATCATAGACCGCTAACGTAGAAGCGTCGCTGTCCTGGTTGAAGACCAGGACCCCTCCGGAATGGTGCACAGCCACCACCTTTCCCACATGGGTGTACTTGGCAAGAGTGTAGTCTCCGAAGATATCATTGGAGAACTCGCCGCTCTGGATGCTGAAACCTCCGAAACCCATGATGCGTTGCCCTGCCTGGAAGCCGTCTATGATCTCTACTTCGGAGATGTCCGAGTACGCTATGCTCTCGTTAACCATGAACGAGTCCACAGAAAGATGGGTATCCCCTACGGAAACATTCACACTTCCCGAGAATGTTAGCAGTACTGTAACGCTCAGCAATGCGATCGTCGACACCGCTATGACGAGGATCGCTTTCCGGCTAAGCGGTTTGAACTCCTCCTGCTCCGGATCGCCCGGCCTCCTCTTGAATCTCTCTGCTGTGTTGACATAGATCAATGCTGCGATGGTGAATGCGAATATTCCGGCAAAGATGATCCAGAAATACATCTTGTCGAACTGGCTGGCCTTTACGAGAAGATATATCATGAGGGAAAGAACGATGACTATGGCACCCACAGCCTTTGTGACCGCCTTGACGTTCATCTTGGCCAGATTCTCCGGGGATGCGGTGTTCAAGCCGGACACAGCCATCGAGCCTTTGCCTGTGAGAAGATAGCTTCCGATAAGGATCAACGGCAGGACTGCCGCAATAGCGATGAGACTCGGTGTGGTGTAGCCGAGCAGGAGCTCTGCCGCTATCAACACAGCTGATGTCAGCAGTGCGACCGAGGCCGCTTCCCGCCCGTCCATGTTCTTCGAGATTATTCGAATGATATATATGTTTAATCACAGAGGTGCTGGACCGGGCTCCTTCACCTTGTCAGATAATATCACTGGCACTTCTTCGGCGCTGGTCTCGCTGACCGCACTATCCGTATGGACGGGGGTCTCTTTCGCCTTTGTCCTGTCCTCCGAAACTGTCGGAGGAACAAGCTTCTTAGCAGTGGACTTACCGTTCTCGGTCAGAGGCAGAAGCTTCTTCAGGTACTGATCCTTCTTGTCCCCGTCCTCCAAGGCATACTCCAGGACATCCCTCAGATTCTCTACGAGGACTATCTCCATCTTATCGTAGTATCTCGCCTGGATCATTACGTCCTTCTCGTTCTCCTTGGGGATTATGACCCTCTTCATGCCTGCTTCCGCGGCGGCCTCCAGCTTGGCGGTTATCCCGCCTACCGGGAGAACCTTGCCCCTTACGTTCAAACTGCCTGTCATGGCCATGGTCTGGTCTATGGGTATGCCTTCCATGGCGGATATCACGGCCGTCGTTATGGTGATGGATGCGCTGTCGCCTTCCACTCCTTCGTAAGTGCCGATGAACTGTATGTGTATGTCCGAATCTGTGATGTCCGTCATCGTGTACTTCTTGATTACAGCCGATATGTTCTCAACGGACTCCTTGGCTATCTCTCCCAACTTTCCGGTGGCTATTATCTTGCCGCCCTTCTTCGTTTGGGATGGCGCGACCTCCGCTACTATCGGGAGCACAACGCCTGCGAACTCGGACATGGTCGATGAGCCGTTCAAAGCTGCCAGCCCGTTGATCATTCCGACGGATGAACCTTCGGACTTGAACAGATTGTAGTTCTTGTGGCTCTCCACGACACGGTCGGCTATCTGGTTCTCGAGGCTCTTCGCGGTGTTCCTTGCGGTTTCCACGTCCTCACGGGTGACGACCTTGGCGCTCCTTGCCACTGCGACGTCCCCGGCCACGCGGACCAGGCCGCCCAGCTCTCTGAATCTGAGGGTGAGCTTGCCCTTGCTTCCCGCACGGCGCTGAGCCTCCCTTATCACTTCGGCCACCGCGTACTTGCTGAAGGCGGGGATCTTCCCGTCCTTCCTTATCTCCTGGGCAACGAAGCGGATTATGTTCTTGCGGTTCTCGTCCGAGTCGTCCATGGTGTTCTTCATGTAGACCTCATAACCATAACCTCTTATTCTGGACCTGAGGGCGGGGTGCATCCCCTCCAGAGCATCCAGGTTCCCTGCGCAGACGAGAACGAAATCCGTGGGAACGGGCTCGCTCTTCACCAGAGCGCCCGAGGACCTCTCGCTCTGCCCGGTGATCGACAGGCGCTTCTCCTGCATGGCCGTGAGTATGGCCTGCTGGGATTCCATCCTCAGCATGTTTATCTCATCGATGAAGAGAACGCCTTTGTTGGCCTTGTGTATGGCGCCCACCTCAAGCCTGTCGTGGGACGGTGTCTCCAATCCGCCGGACTGGAACGGGTCGTGCCTGACATCCCCCAGCAGAGAACCGGAGTGGGACCCGGTCGCATCTACGAAGGGGGGCTTATCATTCAACTCATGCCCTATCAGCAGCTTGGGTACTATGACTATCTCCTGCCTCTGAGCGTTGGGATTCCTCATGACTAGATACAGGAAGAATGCCACGAGTATGGATATCCAGAGGAGCATCGAATCCCTTGTGAAAAGGTAGTAAACTACACCGAGCATTACCACGCCGAAGACGAGGAACAGGAAAGAAGAATTCTTCTGGCGCTTCGCCTCTGCGGCCAGTGTCTTCTGCTCGTTGACTATGGGCCTTCCCTTCCCTGCGGGAAGCACCCTTATCCGCGGTTCGTTATAGTCCTCGGGGTTGTGATATGCGATGACGTCCTGGAGCTCGCCCTGAGGAAGGAACTCCACCATCGAATTGGCCAGCATTGACTTCCCGGTGCCGGGCTCCCCTATGAGCATCACATGCCTCTTCTGGGCAGCGGCCTTCTTTATGACCTGTACCGCCTCATCCTGGCCTATGACCTGGTCGGCCATGATCTCGGGTATGTGGATCTCTTCAGTGGTATTGAAATCCTGATCCTCGATCCACTCGTCGACGGGCCCGATCTCCTCTCTCCTCTTCTCTTCCAATATAATACCCCGCTTTCAATAGTTAGCGTGCGGTCGTATAAAAAGGGTTGTCTGCGAACGAAGAATAATGACGGTCATCCATGAAAGGGAATATCTTATGCTGGCACTGTGAAGATGTTAATGCATATATAGGTCAGACGAATTGGGATTGTCCGTGAGAACGGACGAGCTGAACCTGCCCCGAGAGGCCCTGGATGCTTTGAAGCGCCAGGGATTCGATGAACTCTATCCTCCTCAGGCAGAAGCCGTGCCCAAGGCCCTGTCCGGTAAGAATCTCGTGGTTTCCATACCGACCGCAAGCGGGAAATCCTTTATCGGATACGCGGCGGCATTGAAGACTGTTCTCGAAAGGCACAGGAAGGTTCTGTACATAGTACCTCTCAAGGCCCTCGCATCCGAGAAAAGGGACGATCTGGACAGCTTCGCGGACCTCGGGATAAAAGTTGTCATGAGCACCGGGGATCTGGATTCAGAGGACAGACGGATACAGGATGCGGACATAGTCGTTGCCACTTCCGAGAAGGCAGACTCCCTTATGCGCCATAGGAGCGCCTGGATGGATGAGGTCGGATTGGTGATAGCCGACGAGATACACCTTATACACGATCCCGGAAGAGGGCCGACCCTTGAGGTGGCCCTGACGAAGATGATCAGGAAGTCCAGAGACCTGCAGGTAATAGCCCTCTCGGCAACGATATCCAACGCCCTGGATCTGGCGATGTGGCTGGATGCGGACCTCGTTACAAGCGAATGGCGCCCCACAGTTCTTAAGGAGGGCGTATTCCTGGACGGCCGCATATTCTTCGACGGCCACGACGACGTGATCATAGGCGAGGGAAAGGAGCCCCTCTGGATGATCGTAGCTGACACTGTAAGGAAGGGAGGACAATGCATAGTATTCGTCAACTCCAGAAGGTCCACCGAGTCTCTGGCATCCAAGCATTCCAAGGACATGCGGGAACTGAGCCCAAACCCCCTCAGCGAAAAGGACGTCAGATTGCTGGAGGGGGATGCGGACACGACATCTTTCGGCAAGAAACTGGCATCCTGCGTGAAATGCGGTGTGGCATTCCACAATGCAGGCCTGACGTATTCTCAGAGGAGGTATGTGGAGGATGCATTCCGGAAAGGCGAGATAAAATGCATATTTGCCACTCCGACCCTGGCCGCAGGAATAAACCTCCCTGCGAGAAGAGTGGTCGTCCGGGACACCGGACGATTCGAGTCGAACTCGGGCTACTCACCAATACCTGTGATGGAGATCAAGCAGATGTGCGGAAGAGCGGGAAGGCCGGGCTACGATCCTTATGGCGAGTCGGTTCTCATCGCCAAGAACGAGGACGATGCAAGGCATCTGATGAACGACTACGTCAGGTGCAGCTCGGAGAACATCATGTCGAAGCTCGGTAACGAGATAGTGCTCAGAAGCCACATACTGGGTCTTATAGCCACAGGGGACGTGGGATCTGAAGAGGATATAGTAGATTTCATCGGCGACACCTTCTTCGGCAGCGAGTCCTCGATGTTGGGCGTCGAGAGCGCGGTGGAGAATGTTGTGGATTTCCTTGCATCCGAAGGGATGGTGCAGAGATCGGGGAACGACAGCGTTACAGTGCTGCCCTTCGGGAAGAGGGTCTCCGACCTGTACATAGATCCGAAATCAGCGGTGATCCTGAGAGACGCCGTGATGAAGATGAAACAGGATACGGACGACATACTGATCCTTCACGCCATCGCCTCCACCCCTGATGTGATGACCCTTTACCCACGCAAGAAGGATATGGACGGCCTGTTCGCCTTAGAGGAGAAGTACAGCGGCCGTTTCCTGACCGACGCTGATGAGGATGACAATTACTCGATGGAGCTGTTCATGGCCGCCCTTAAGACGGCTGTTCTCCTGGATAACTGGATGAGCGAGGTCGACGAGGACACCATAACCGACAGCATGGGCATAGGGCCCGGGGATATCAGATCAAGGGTCGAGAAAGCGGAATGGCTGATGTACGCCATGACGGAGATCGCCCGCCTGTTCAATCCCCCTGCCGAGAAGAGGATGAGGCCTATGATGACGAGGCTCAGATACGGGGTGAAATCAGAGCTCATCGAACTGGTGTCCCTCAAGGGAGTAGGGAGGGTGAGAGCCAGGTCCCTTTTCGATGCCGGCATAAGGAACACTGCGGACCTTATGTACGTCGACGTGGGGAAGCTTGCGGCCCTGCCCAAGATAGGACCAGCTCTGGCCAGGAGCCTGAAGGAGCATGTTGGCTCGCCGCCTGAGGAGATGCCTCTTCCGGAGGATGCACCTGTCCCCGCGGAAGTTAAGCAATCCCGCCTGTCGGAATTCTAAGCACCCAGTACCTTCCTTACCGCTTCCAGGTCGTTGGCGCAGGAAACGGGCTTCTCGCAGTTGCTGATTATCGTGTCCGGGTCCTTCAGAGCGTTGCCTGTGCATATGCACACAACACGTTCGGACGGGTCGATTATGCCCATATCCCTGAGCTTTTTGGCACCTGCGACGGACGCTGCGGATGCGGGTTCCACGCCCACTCCTTCCTTCCTTCCCAAGAGCTTCTGTGCAGCGATGATCTCCTCATCCGTCACGGAGATAGAATATCCGTTGGTGTCGTATATCGCCCTCAGGGCCTTCCTCCCGCTGATGGGGTTGCCTATCCTGATCGCTGTGGCCACCGTCTCCGGGTTCTGCTCCGGGACGAAGTCCTCGGCACCTTCGCTGAATGCCTTGGTCACCGGCATGGAGCCTGAGGCCTGTATTCCCGTGAGCATGGGCATCCTGTCTATCCAGCCGATCTCCATAAGCTCCTTGAGGCCCTTATATACCGCCCATATGTTGGCGGCATTGCCTACTGGGAGTATTATCCTATCTGGGATATCATAATTCAGCTGGTCCATTATCTCGAAGAGCACCGACTTCTGACCTTCAGGACGATAGGGATTGATCGAATTCAGCAGATATAACGCCCTCATCTCGGACATCTTCCTTGCCAGATCTAAAGCGTCATCGAAGTTGCCGTCTATGGAAAGCACTTTCGCCCCGAAGAACATCGCCTGTGCCAGCTTACCTGCGGCTACTTTGCCGGATGGCAGGAACACGGCGCACTTGAGCCCGGCCTTGGCCGCATACGCGGCAAGGCTGGCGGATGTGTTGCCTGTGGATGCGCAGCCCACGATCTTGGCGCCTATCTCCACCGCATGGGAGACGCCTATCGTCATTCCGCGATCCTTGAACGACCCGGTAGGATTGGCGCCTTCGTACTTCACGTACAGGTCCTTTATGCCGATCTCCTTTCCGAGGGCCCATGTCCTGTAAAGAGGTGTGCCTCCTTCCTGAATCGTCACGGCATTCTTCTTGTCCACGGGCATGAAAGGAGCATACCTCCACACACCCAGCGGCGCAGAGTGGAGATCCTCCGGAGACATCTCCTTCAGAGGCTCCAAGTCCATTTTGATAGTAAGCAGACCGCCGCAATCAGGGCATGTGTAAGCGTACATGTCCGTGACCTCCCGTCCGCAGTCCCAGCACATAATCTTGTGAGCAGCCATTTTCAGACCTTCCTGCATCCTTTTCCCCAAGCGGTTATCCATGAGTCGCACCTCATGCCCTTCTCTTTGTAAAGGCCGACAATACCGTCCGCAATGGCCTTGCCGTCGGTCTCCCTCTTGTTGAAGAAGGATATGACGCACGGTCCGGAACCTCCGAGGAAGGATGCTTTCGCACCCAGGCCCATCGCGACTTTCTCGGCCTCTTTGAGATATGGCACCAGATGCGTCCTGGCGGGTTCGAAGACCGAGTCCTGGGCGGATCTTCCTATGAGATCTATGTCCCCCACGGTCATTGCATAGGCCATACAGGACGCATTGCCGACATGGAACACAAGATCCTTCACAGACACGTTGTGGGGCAGGACCCTTCTGCTCTCCTTCGTCGCCACAAGAACGTCGGGCATGGCCACTACCACGCCCAGGTCCTTAGGTGGCTCTATGGATACGACCTCAAAGGGCTCATATGATCTTATCATAGTGAAACCGCCCATTATGCACGGCGCCACATTATCTGCATGGAATCCGCCGGAGGTCACGTCCTCTGCATGGGCGGCGCAAAGCACCAGTTCCCTCTCCGTAAGCTTCTCCCCGGTGAGAAGATGGGCTGCATATGCCCCGCCGGCTGCAGATGCCCCGGACGAACCTATGCCGCTGCAGGGCCTTATGCCCTTCTTTATCCTGAGCTCTATACCGAAATCAGCCTCGGTCCTCCTGAGGACCTCTTCTGCCGCTATCCCGACGGAGTTAAGCTTCGAATCGCACGGTATGGTGTCCGAGCCCGGTCCCGATACGCCGGTTATCCTGACGCCGGAATCGATCTTCCTGGCCTCTATGATATCGAATGGCTCCTGCAGAGCCATGCCGAATATGTCGAAGCCTGGACCTATGTTCGAGATAGTAGCCGGAGCAGAAACCTTTACCCATTCTCCCATTTGACCACTCTGTCCTATGCCCCTCGTACTCCTGGAAAGTTCATAAAGCTATTCACGCAGGCGGGATATGTTAAAAACGAATACGGTATTGTCGTCGGCATGGACTTCTCCGTGGTCGGTCTGACTGGCGGGCGGCCTTTCTCCGCAACAGTGGATCATTTTCGCTCTCTTGGGGGGGACGCTGTCCTCTTCGATCCCGATATGGTCTGCGGTCCGGCGCATCTGCTCTCCGCCGCCGAACATGCCGCCAGGGCCTTCAGCAACGGCACCAACAGGTCCAAGACGCTTGCCACCGAGATGATACTCTACGCCGCGGGTGAAAGGCAGATCTCCAAGGCCATGAAGAAGATGAATCCCAAGGATCCCGACAAACCAGTGGCTGCTGTCGTCATCAGTTTAAGCGACCTGAGACTGGAGGCCATTGGTGCCGAGAGGTGCGACGATATCCTGGAAGCGAACGTCAGCAAGGCGAGGGCTCTCGGGATAGACCGCTACGGGAAAGGTATAGACCCGGAATCACTGGCACTTGAGCTTGTGGCTATGCTGGAAATAGAAAAGAAGTGATTTCTAAGAGGTTTCGGAGAGACCTTATTCACAGGGCGCGAATTTGAACCCGTAATGGATCACGCCGCTGGGGCCGTCCTCGTCGATCTTCCTGAGAACAGCCTGGACACGCATTCCTATCTTGATGTCCTCAAGGTTCGCATCCACTATCTGCGCCGTCAGCAGCACCCCGTCATCAGTCCTTATCATACCGACGGCGTAGGGCTTCATGCGCTTATTGGCCGCGGGAGCATCGTAGACAATGGAGTATGTGTAGACGGTTCCTTTCCCTTCTACCTTATACTCAGCCATCTTACCTATGCTGGCTCTGCGGCACTGAGGGCACATGCTGCGCTTGGGGAAGAAGACCTTCCCGCACTCTGGACATTTGGACCCTTTGATGTTGTACCTTCCCGGTATCTCTCTCCACTCCCTTGCTGTGGATGGCATTCAGATCCCCTCCAATATCGATACGGTCGCTGCGGAGCCCGTTCCCCCGAGGTTCAGGGTCATGCCGTATCTGGCTCCTTTCACCTGTCTTTTATCCGCGGTGCCTCTGACCTGCTCCGCGATCTCCACGACCTGGGCCACGCCTGTGGCTCCGATGGGGTGGCCGCGGGCCTTCAATCCCCCGGACGTGTTGATGGCGACCTTGCCTGCGTCGAAGAGCGTCTGCCCCTCCAGGAAGGCCTTGCCTCCGTTACCTCTCTCATAAAGTCCCAGATCCTCTACGGCCATGAGACCTTCTATGGTATAGCAGTCGTGGACCTCCGCAACGGATATGTCCGAAGGGGACAGCTTCGCGGCTTTGAATGCCCTTTCCGCTGCCATTCTGGATGATGCGAAAGAGGTTATGCTGTCCCTCTGGAACAGTGCCAGTGTGTCGCTTGCCTGAGTAACGGCGGCAACTCTCACCGGATTGTCGGTATACTCTCGGGCCTTTTCCATCGGGCAGAGTATCACTGCGGCAGCGCCGTCGGATATGGGTGCGCAGTCGAAAAGACCCAGAGGGTCTGCGACCATGCCGGATCTCAGAACACTCTCAAGCTTTATCGCCTTCCTGAACTGAGAATTCGGATTCAGCGCCCCGTGGGCGTGGCCGTTCACAGAAACGGAAGCGATCTCCTCCCTGGTGGCCAATCCCTCATGGATGTACCTCCTGGCTATCATGGCGAAGAGAGATGCCATGGTAGCTCCCATGGATGCTTCCCACTGTTGGTCCGCGGTTGAATCGAGAATCGAGTTGGAGGATGCATCATCCACGTCAGTCATCTTCTCCGCCCCTCCGACAACCACTACGTCATGCATTCCGGATGCGACCGCCATTACTCCCTGTCTGAAGGCTATGCCTCCGGAGGCGGCCCCGGCCTCTATCCTGGTCGAGGGTATGTGGTTGAGGGCGAATCCTGCGTAGTCGGCTATCATGGCACCGATGTTCTGCTGATTTATGAAGCGGCCAGCGGACATATTCCCTATGAAGAGGGCGTCCACCTCGCTTCCCGAGAGACCGGCATCCGCCATGGCCAGCATTCCTGCGTTAACACCTATGTCCCTGAAGGACTTGTCCCAGAGCTCACCGAATTTGGTGACTCCGACTCCGATTATGGCTACATCCCTCATGAAGATTCCTCCTTCATCACTATCTTGCCCTTGTACTTGGCGTAAGTGGCATAGTCAATGTTCTTGACGTTGCCGATGATCTTGGCGACCGTGGGCGCGGCGTCCCTCTTGTACTTCTTTATACGGTCGGTGACGGTTATGTCGAAGGCATCGCTGCCTGCGCCTGATCCGTAAGAAACGACGAGTATCCTGTCGTCTGGCTCTGCCACATCCAGAACGGATGCCAGACCTATCGGGACCGCACCGCTGTATGTGTTGCCTATGTATGGGGTCATCAGTCCCTTCTCTATCTGGGCATCCGTGAATCCCATCATGGTTGCGACCCTTGTCGGGAATTTGCCGTTCGGCTGGTGGAAGACCGCGTACTTGTAGTCCTCGGGCTTGGTGCCTGCGTCCGCCAGAAGCCTCTGGGTCGCGTTGGTAATGTGCCTGAAATATGCCGGCTCCCCGGTGAATCTCCCTCCGTGGCTGGGGTAGGGCTGGCCCTCCCTACGCCAAAAGTCGGGGGTATCCGTGGTGTAGCTGATGGTCCTGTTGATCTTTGCGATGATGTCCTTCTTGCCTATGAGGTAGGCCGCACCGCCTGCAGAGGCCGAGTATTCCAGAGCGTCCCCCGGTGCTCCCTGGGATGTGTCGGCGCCTATGGCAACCCCGTACTCGATCATGCCGGAGCCCACAAGGCCCATGCAGGCCTGTATTCCGGCTGTTCCGGCCTTACAGGCGAATTCCATGTCCACGGCCGTGAGGTCCGGCGTTGCCTCTATGGCCTCGGCCACGATCGTGGAGGTTGGTTTCACCGCATACGGATGTGATTCCGACCCTACGTAAAGCGCGCCTATCTCCCTGGGGTCCACGTCCGTCCTGGCCATCATGGCCCTGGCGGCTGCCACTGAGATAGTGACCACATCCTCGTCCGGCGCAGGCACAGATTTCTGCACTATGAACAAACCTTTGCCCATGGCCTTGCCGTCCTCTCCCCAGACCTTCCCGATCTCCTCGGGGGTTATCCTGTATCTGGGCACATATGCCCCGTAACTTACGATTCCTACGTCCATTACATCCCCTCTTCCATTCTCTTGAAAATCTTTATCAACTCCCCGATCTCCAGATCCGTGGAGACCAGAGGTATGCCCTCCAGCTTGGCCAGCCTTATGGCCAGCTCGTCGATCTTGTCCGGTTTCTGGTACATGACCATGGCCGGCGTCAGCGGATGGGCCCTTATCGCCACCATAGGCGAGCGGCCGTAATGCACGTCAGTGAAGATCAGTACCCTGTCCGTGCTCCATCCGTATATCTTTACATAATCCCCCGAACTGAGATTCATTATGGCCTTCAGGGAATCCAATATGGTGTACCCGTAGACCTTCTTCTCAGAGGACTGCGAAGATGCCAGATAGGTTCCGTTCACAGCTTTCACGAACTCGCTTATAGGTATTCCCTCCCGGAACTCCTCCATCGCGATGATGCAGGCGTCCCTCTCGTTGGGCATATACTTGGTTATGGTCGGGGAACCGACCTCCCTGTCCAGGTCCAAAAGGGTCCCGACGAACTTCCTGACGAATGCGACGCCGGGGGACTTTCTCCTTCCGGACTCGTAGTCGCTTATGACGGAACAGGAGACGCCCATGGCATCGGCGACCCTGCTTTGGGAGAGGTCGAACTCCTCTCTCCATTTGCGCATGGTCTTGCCGGGATCCGCTGACATGGCGACCTCGCCAGCCATCTTCTCCTCGAGTTCCTGGGCCATGACCTATGCTATAGGGCAACCCTATATAAAACTGACGTATACCTTATTCGTCGAATGACGAAACGGTATCAATCCAACGCTCTCTCCAGAGCATCAATAAGAGTATCCAGTACCTTGAGCCTGCCATATTTCTTGTCCTCAGACTCTATGACGGTCCATGGGGCCCAAGGCGTATTGGTCTGCCTCATCATACTGTTCACATAACGGTCATAGATATCCCACTTCGAGCGGTTGCGCCAGTCCTCCTCGGTGATCTTCCATCTCTTCATAGGGTCCTCCTCCCTTGCCCTGAACCTCTTCAGCTGCTCTTGGGGACTTATCTCCAACCAGATCTTCACCAAGGCCGCGCCCGAATTCACCAACGCCTTCTCGAATGCGTTTATCTCGTTGGCGGAACGGCAATACTCCGTTTCCGTGCACAGCCCTTCCACAGCTTCTACCATCATCCGCCCGTACCAGCTGCGGTCGAATATCGTTATGCGGCCCGGACGCGGCAGATTTGCGCAAAACCTCCAAAGATATGTCCGCGACAGCTCCTCCTCGGTAGGCGCCTTCACCGGGACAACGCTGTATCCCCGGGGATTAAGTGCTCCCGTGACCCTTCTTATGGTGCTCCCCTTGCCAGAGGCATCCCAGCCTTCGAAGATAACCACCAGGGAGTGTTTGGATCTGGCCAGTTTGCACTGCATCTCCGCCAGCTTCGCCTGCTTCTTCACAAGCGAATCATCGTAATCCTCAGCCTCCGCCGTTAGATCCGCATCCTCCCGGGGATTCAGATACTGCTCCAGCACGGGGCAGTCCTCAGGAATGATCCCGTACTGCAGCCTGTTCTCCAGCCTCTTGATTATTGCTCTGGCAACTGTCTCTGCCGTGATCTCGAAATCCTCTACACCCACTCTGTCCCACGGAGCATAAACGGTATTACTGGCACTCAGCATCGCCTCCACCTCATCGTCGTCTATGCCCATCTCCTTATGGTCTATGTCATCCGTCAGGTATCCGCAATCCATGTCCAGGACCATAGGATATGTGTCCGCATACTTCTCCGCCGCATCCTCCGCCTCGTCCATGAAGATCTTGACGATGACCACCCCGTTCTCGATCAGGTACCGCTCCATCCTGGAGACCTCTACAAGCTTCTCATCCTCGTCACATCTTTTCTTGCCTGTGCAGTCCATGATGTCGCTGTACCATCCCCTGTCGTAGAAGGAGATCGTTCCCTTTGCCGGGGATCTTGTTATGTACTCCATGGTGGAGAAGGGGCTGCTCCTCTTGCCTTCCGCTTTGAAGTGATGATACTCCACACCCCTGGGCTCCAAAGCGCCCAGGACCTCTGACGTGATGCGGTCCACCATTGCGCTCTTCCCGCCTTCCATGAGGATTATGGCCGGTATCCTTTTCTCGAAGAGGGCCCTTTGGACGATTACGAGCTTCTCGGACACATCCTTCGGTATCGCGGACATATGATTGTGTAAGACCGCTCTGTATAAATAATCCGCAAACAGGTGATGACTCCATGGACTGCGAAAGATCACTAAACAGCGAGGAATCATTCGAGAACATGCGTGCCAAGATGGGGTGTTTCGCTCCCAAGACCCTAAGGGCCATAAGGGATCAGAACCCCGAGTTCGTGAAACTGATAAACACCATGGACGAGGTCATCCTGAAGGACGGTGCGTTGGACAAGAAGACCAAGAGGCTCATCGCCCTTGCCTGCGTAGCGGTCAGGATGTGCGACGACTGTGTCTATCCCCAGGCCAAGGTGGCAAAGAACTACGGCGCGACCAGGGAAGAGATCATAGAGGCCATGCAGGTGGCCGTTCTCACCGGAGGAGTGCCCTCATGGTCTGCCGCCAAGAGGGGGCTTGCCGAGCTCTTCGATGAATGGGACAAGGAAGACAAGAAGGCTAAGAAGGATTGAAACTCATTGCCCGCCGGAGGCAGAGCCCCCGGCGGGATACATTTTCTCTGCAATAAGGAACACCGACACAGCGCAGGCTATGCCCAGCAGGGCCCCGGCGATCACGTCGGAAGGATAGTGCACGAAATTATACAGCCTGGAGAATGCCACCATTAGCGCGTATATCATCGCCAAAGCGCCCGCCTTCCTGTTGTGCAACAGTATTGCCGTGGCTGCGGCGAAAGAGCTCGATGCATGCCCTGAAGGAAAAGAGTATCCCGGCGCATCGACCAACGGAAAATACTCTTCGATTGCGACGAAAGGACGCGGTCTTTCGAAGATCTCCTTCAGCACCAGATCGTTAAGGACATAGCATAGCGCCATAGAGGCCAGAACCACCAGGCCCATCCTTCGGGTACGTTTGTCCGGCAACAGAACGACACCTATCAACACCCAGATCAGGGAGAGATCGGCACTGTGAGAGAAAAACTCCATGACCGCATCGCCGGCCGCGGACCTCATGTTATCCTGGATCCATATCAGGATGCCCGTGTCCAAGCCCATGCTTCGCTATCTGCCCATGCTTATATCATCGGTTCGGTAAAGATTGATATAAGCTTCGTAAATACCCTTTAGGGTAACGGACATGAGGATAGGAGACTGCAAGAAGAGGATCCAAACGGCCGAGGGAGAACTGACAATATTCTCGCTCAGGGAGCTTGAGAAGAAGGGCGTCATAAAGGACATCGGCAAGATGCCTTACTCCATACGCGTCATAGTCGAATCCATTCTCAGGCAGAGGGACGACAGGACGATAACCGACGATGACGTCATGACGATCGCATCCTGGAGCCCCACGGCCGATACGGGAAAGGATATCCCGTGGATACCCGCACGAGTATTGCTGCAGGATCTGACCGGCGGCGCAGCGGTGACGGACCTGGCATCCATGAGAGCGGCCGTCGAGGCTCTGGGAAAGGATCCGAAACTGATCAATCCTCTCGTCCCCGTCGATCTGGTCATAGATCATTCCATTCAGACAGATCATTCCGGCAGGCCCGACGCCATAGAGCTCAATGAAGAACTGGAGTTCGAAAGGAATGCAGAACGGTACGCCCTGTTCAAATGGGCCCAGATGTCCTTCGACAACTTCCGTGTGGTGCCCCCGGGCAACGGGATATGCCACCAGGTGAACCTCGAGTACCTTTCGCCGCTGGTGCATGTCATCGAGAAAGATGGCGAGAAGACCGCATACCCTGACTCATGCTTCGGCACAGATTCCCACACCACGCAGATAGACGGCCTCGGCGTTGTCGGCTGGGGTGTGGGCGGCATTGAAGCGGAGGCGGTCATGGTGGGACAGCCCAGCTACATAAACGTCCCGGAGGTCATAGGATTCAGGCTCACGGGCAAGCTGAAAGCGGGCGTGAACGCCACCGACCTTGTGCTCACGATAGTGGAGATCCTCAGGAAGAAGGGCGTCGTAGGCAAATTCGTTGAATTCTTCGGCCCCGGCTACAGCGACCTGGAACTGGCAGACCGGGCGACGATCGCCAACATGGCCCCGGAGTACGGGGCCACCATGGGATTCTTCCCCGTCGATGCGAAAACGATAGATTATCTCAGGCTCACGGGAAGGTCCCCGGAGCATATCGATACCGTCGAGAAGTACACGAAGGAGCAGAAGCTCTGGTACGAGGGCGAAGCGGAGTACACCGACATCGTTGAACTGGACCTCAGCACCGTGGAACCGTGCCTTGCCGGGCACAAGAGGCCCCAGGACAGGATACCCCTCAATAAGATGAAGAACAGATTCGCAGATGCCATGAAGGACCTGGGAATAGAAGAGGCCAGGTCCCCTGCGGGAGATGCGCTGGGAGACGGTTCGGTGGTCATAGCGTCCATAACCTCATGCACCAACACTGCGAACCCGTCGGTCATGATTTCCGCCGGGCTCCTGGCGAAGAATGCCCGCAAAGCGGGGCTAACGGTAGGCAGCAAGGTGAAGACCTCCCTGGCTCCCGGATCCAAGGTAGTGACAGAGTACCTTTCGGGATCTGGGCTGCTGCCATACCTGGAGGAACTCGGCTTCGGAGTGTGCGGCTACGGCTGCATGACATGCATAGGCAACAGCGGACCTCTGCCTGACGATGTCTCGAAGGAGATAACCGAAGGGAAACTTGCCGTTGCCGCCATAGCTTCAAGCAACAGGAACTTCGAAGGGAGGATCCATCCCCTTGTCAAGACGAACTATCTTGCTTCCCCGCCTTTGGTGGTGGCCTTCGCCATAGCCGGCCGTGTGGACATCGACATGGAGAATGAACCCTTGGGCCGCGTGAACGGCAGGGAGGTCTTCCTACGGGACATATGGCCCTCCGACGCCGAGATAAATGAGATCATGAGAGAGCATGTTACACCCAAAGCCTTCTCTAAGGAGTACGGCAACGTGTTCGAAGGCTCAGACAGATGGAAGGCCGTGCCTGTCAGCGGATCGCCACTGTTCAAATGGGACGAAGGATCGACGTACATACGCAATCCCCCTTTCTTCGACAACATATTCGAAGAACCGGGGATCGAGAGCATCCACGGGGCCAGATGCCTTGCGAAGCTCGGGGATTCCATAACCACTGACCATATCTCTCCCGCCGGATCATTCAGTGAAAGCTCGGATGCGGGGAGGTACCTGATATCGAAGGGTGTGGAGAAGAAGGACTTCAATTCCTACGGATCACGCAGGGCCAACCACGAGGTCATGGTCAGAGGCACCTTCGCTAACGTACGACTGAAGAACCTGATAGTCCCGGGGAGCGAGGGCAGCCGCTCCAAGTTCTTCCCGGACAGCTCCGTGGACACGATATTCGAGACATCGGTCAAGTACTCTGAAGAGAGAACACCTTTGATCGTGATCGCTGGTAAGGAATACGGTACCGGGAGCTCAAGGGACTGGGCAGCAAAGGGCCCCCTGCTCCTCGGCGTCAGGGCCGTCATCGCAGAATCCTTCGAGAGGATACACAGATCTAACCTTGTAGGAATGGGCATAGTGCCGCTGCAGTTCCTTGAAGGACAGACACCGCAGTCCCTGGAACTGGACGGCTCGGAGATCTACGACATCGACCTGGAAGGGCTGGAGCCGAAGGGATACGTCAGGGTGAAGGCGTACAAGGGCGGGAAGGTCCTGGAGTTCGATACAATCTGCAGGGCGGACGTCCCGGCGGAGATCGAGTACCTTGCGAACGGCGGGATACTCCAATACGTGCTGAGACGGATGATGGCCTAAAATCAATACCCGTGACCTGCGAAAGCGGACCGGACAGCACCACATCCGGAGAAGCATATGATTCCCCAGTCAGCTGTGGCTGGGAAATACAGCGGGACCGGGCAACAACTTTTTATCAGGGATGGCATTCCACTCAAATACGTGGGCCCGTGGGGTAGCTTGGTATCCTTGTGGCTTCGGGAGCCATTGACTCCGGTTCAAATCCGGGCGGGCCCACTCAATATTAATTATCTTATTGCCGAGAGACTTATTAAAAAGAAAATATTCCTCCTTAAAATGTCTATGTTACTCTTTATTACGTAAAAAAAATGCAAAACCATAACGTCTAACCTGCGAACTTCTGGCGTCTTTATCCGTTATATTCTCTGACACATCAGCCGATGGAGAAGAAGACTGCACTATCCCTTCTCTATGCGGGGCTTCGTTCCGGGATCTATGCCCGATCTGTCTCCCCAGACCGTGATCCCTGATATGTCCAGCGGCATATCCCCGACTCTGAACAGCGGGTCCTTATCCTCGGACTTTTGCCTTCTGTAGTCCTTCAACGCTTCCGCTATGTATCCTCTCAGAAGGAGCACCGCGGTCATGTTGCTTATCCCCAGTATGGCCATGAAAACATCCGCCAGGCTCCATATCAGGCCTGCCGGCGCGAGGCTCGCTATGAAGACCGTGGAGATTATGACGACCTTCAGCAACTTGGAATAGATCGGCTTGTTCGTCAGGAATTTCACGTTGGCCTCGCACAAAGAGAAGGAGCTTACGATGCTCGCCAATACGAACATCAGGATGAATATTGCCAACACAGCGGCGGAATACTGACCCAGAGGTCCAGCGCTCAGTGCCGCCGCCACAAGCGGGACTCCTCCCTCCTGACCTGTGGAAGTGACCAGTTGCGGCACCGTCAATATGACGAATGCGGTCCCTGTGCATATGAGAGTATCCATAAAAACCCCGAAGCTCTGCACCAGGCCCTGCTCCACCGGGTGTCCCACGTCTGCCGCAGAAGACACGTTGGGAACAGAGCCTATGCCCGCCTCATTGGAGAACACCCCCCTCTTGAGGCCCCAGAGTATCGCGGCGCCCAGCGTTCCGCCGAGGATGCTGTCCATCCCGAATGCGCCTTCGAATATCATGACCACGGCGTCATCCAGGAACCTCCAGTTGGATGCGATGGTAACGATCACAACAGCGAACCACAGGATCGCCATGGCGGGGACCATCTTCGCGGATGCCCGGGCAACGCCCTTGACACCGCGGTAAATGATGAGAGCGGCGACCGTCGCCAGTATCATCGCGAAGAGGAGATCGTTACCGTCAAAGGGGAATGCAGCAACGAAAGCGCTGTTGGCGCTGGTGGCCTGTATGCCTATGAATCCCACTGAATACGTGGCGATCAAAAGTATCGAGATGAAAGAGGCGAACTTGGGGCTCTTGAGGCCGTCCCTTATGTAATAGGCCGGACCGCCGTGGAACAGTCCGTCCGACTTCTTCTCCTTGAATATCTGGCCCAGAGTGCATTCGGCGAAACAGCTGGCGGAGCCTATGAATGCGAATACCCACAGCCAGAATATCGCACCGGCCCCGCCCATTATTATGGCTATGGCGACACCGGCGATATTGCCTATGCCTATGCGGGCGCCGATGCCCACCCAGAAGGCCTCGGAGGACGTCACCGCCCTAGCACTGGTCTTCCTTGCCCCGAACAGGGACAGCCTCAGGGATTCTACGAAGCTGGTGAGTTGGATCCATCTCGAGCTGAAGGTAAGGAAGATCCCTCCGCCTATGATCAGTATGAACGCTATATACCAAATGTTCTCATCTACGATACCGACTGCTCCTTGGAAAGATTCTGCGAGTGTCATTGTATCCTTTTTGGTTGCCGGGCCCGCCGTTCCTACTCCCGGATCGGAACATTCACCCGAACCGTCGGCCGAACACGGGCCTGGTGCAATAAGTAATTACTCTTTCCCAGGCGATGGCCGCTCAAAAGCCGGTATGCAGGACATATTTCACTCGAAGACTATCTCCGCGTCACGGGGTATCCCCATGTCCCCGGCGACCTCCAGGGCCTTCATCATTGCGCACGGTACGGGACACGCGGCGTGGGGAAGGCTCTTGGTAGCCAGTTTGTATATCTCCGTATCCCCCATGGGCGCCTCCACCTCTCCATAAGGGAACATGGGCTGCAGACCCCAAGACATCTTCAGTATGTGGTGGCAGTCGCTCTCGATCTTCAGGGTGACCATTCCCATGTCGTCAGCCTGCGCTCTGATGCGGGACATCATCCCGCAGGTCCCGGCACATACCTTAACGGTGCATTCCTTGGCCATGGAACGACGTATGAGACTGCGTATTAATCAGCATTCCTTCTTCTGCGAGGTGCGCTTCCCGAAGAGATGATACCGTATCCCGCTTAGCTGACATACATTTATGAGCAGAATATGAAATTCAGGGGGCAGAGGGGGTGAACGAAAGATGGCGTGCGGCAAAGCTGACACAAAGACCTCCGACAAAGCAAAGGACGAGAAACCTGCGAAGAAGTGCGGATGCGGTTGCAAGAAGAAGTAAACCCTAGGCGCCTCATGGCGCCGTTCTTTTTTCCTTCTATCTTTTATCGAAGACTCTCGGGGCCACGGGGAACCTGAGGATCGTCCTGATGTTGCTTTCGTCCACTCTGCCGGGGTCGGTCAGGTATATCTCGTGAAAGGGGCCGTTCGCAACGTACTCCCTGTCTTCCATATATGTGAGCATCTCGGCTATGGATTCCTTTACCAGTCGGTAACTGCCGATATGCATCTTCTGCACCGATCTCCCTTCCTCGATGTCAACGAGATATGCGGACCTCACATCCAATTCGGGATTGTGCCTTTCCACCGACTCCTTGAGTGATCCGAAGAACCTTTCATTCACGAATTCAGGCTGGCGGACCATCATGGTCCATTCCCATGTATCTCTGCTACGTGGGTCGAAGAGAACATCCCTCGAACCGAACAGGGCCTCCAAGGGCATGATCTCATACTCGTAGTATCCCTCAGGCTGTATCTCTTCGGCCGGGCTCATACTCGCCGCATAAGAAACTTCGAACAGGATCTCCGCCGCCTCCTGCGCACGTTTGTCCACAGTCCCTTTGCGGGTGACGGCGATGAACCTCATCCTCGGCACGTCCACCTCGGATATGCCGGCCTTTGGGGAGTAGAGATTCTTCCTTTCCTTCCTGAGGTCCTTCTTCATCGTTCATACATTAATCGGCCCGGCCGATTAAATACGTGGCACATTCCTCTCCACAGATCGCTCGGTATCGCTGCAACAGGTTTTTATCTGGGGTAGCGAAATCCTGTTACAAGGAGGGATGACGTTGTTCAAAAGGACCGAAAGCGATGCGGAACGCGATGTCTCCCTCATGATGGAGAACCCTGGCAGGGCAGTGAAGCTCATGGCGATTCCTGTGGGGTTCGCCTTGCTCATAGCCCAGATCAACTCCTTCGTCGACGCAGCGTGGTGCGCCACCCTTGGGTCCGATGCCCTGGCCGTGATCGGCCTCTCTTCGGCGCTCTACCTTATACTGGTCGGCATCGGCACAGGGATCGGCGTAGGGGGATCGACCGCCGTCGCAAGGCGCATAGGCCTGGGGGACCATGAGGGCGCCAACTCCCGGGCTTCCCACGCCATAGCCCTGATAATCGTGATATCTCTGATACTGACGCCGATCCTGCTGATCCTGCGCAGGCCTCTTCTGGCTCTGATGGGTGCGGGGGTCCTCCTTGACGATGCGTCCGATTACGCAATACCCATGTTCCTGGGCTCATCGATGATAATGCTCAGCGGCGTTATCGCCGGGCTGCTCAGGGCGGAGAACGCCGTCAAAAGGTCCGTGGCGGTGCTCATTACCGGGTCAGTTCTCAATCTTATACTGGATCCAGTTTTCATATTCTATTTCGACCTGGGGGTCACCGGGTCCCCAGTGGCTACCGTCACGGCCACCACCATAGCCAACTCTGTCGGGGTATATTGGTATCTGAGAAAGAAGATGTATATCCGCCCGTCCCTACGCAGATTCAGATTCAGAAGGGATATCCTCAACGACATACTCTACGTTGGGACTCCGCAGACGACAGAGCTTGTATTCATCAATGCCGTGAACCTTCTCCTGAATTGGTTCGTCATAAGCAGCGCCGGCCCGGAAGGCCTGGCGATCTACACTATGCCCTTCATATTCATCAACATGGCCACGATACCCGCGACGGCGGTGGCCACCGCACTGATACCCATATGCTCGGTGGCCTTCGCGCGCAGGGACTACGACCGAGCCTGGCAGGTCTATCACAGCATTATCCGGACCACACTCATATTCGTGATCCTGCTGGGGATCACCGTCTTCATCGGCGCGGAATATCTGGTGACGGCCTTCACCTATTCCCCGGACTCCGCGGGACTGAAGCCGGAGATGGCGAAGGCCCTGAGGATCTACTGCATGTGCCTGCCGTTCTGGGGCATGATACCTCTTGGATCGGCCATGCTGCAGTCCCTCCGCAAAGCGCAAAAGTCAACTCTGTCCGCAGTGATACGCAATCTGATGTTGATAGCATTCTACGCTTTCGCATCCACGATCTCCTTGGAGGCCATATTCTGGAGCTTCGCCCTGGTCGAGGTGATCGGGGGCACCATGATGTACCTCTGGGGAATTTGGGCATTCAAGAGCGAGAAGAGCAGATATCTTATTCCTGAACCGGGCGCTCCTGGCCCTTCATGAACGCATATGTCTGATCTGAGATTCTCATTTTTCAAAGGGACGTGTGAACCGGTTGTTCATATTCATGGAATATTGCAATGCGCAACGCAGATCTATCGCGCTACAGATTCAATTGTGGAAGGGAGCCGCATCTGATCCTTGGAGAGACCTCTCTGTATGATCGAAGATATGAGCCGACACGAGATCCAAGGATCTGCCATACTGTGGTTGTAAGGCTGCCCTGTCCGTATCCCAAATGATTGATACGAAATTCGTATCATAATGGTCTCTTTATGCTAGATTAAAAATAACCCTCTGCCGCACGGATGCGGCAGAGTGCTCCGGGGTTTTGAAGCTCTCTTTGTCTCAGCGCCTCCTGATGATGAAGAACGCAACCGCTCCAAGTATCGCTGCGGCAGCCGCTCCGATACCTATGTACAGCATGGTGCTGTCCTCAGGCGTTGATGCGGGAGCAGGCTCGGCGAGGACGTATGAGGAGCAGTGGGTCAGGCTCAGCGTCACCCAGCCGTCCGTTACCACAAGGTCCTTCGCCTTCTCCTCAAGCTGCTTCGTCGTCTCGTTGTAGAAGAACAGTGTGAGCTTCGTTCCGTTCTCGTACTTGTCTCCCACGTAATACTTCACGGTGGCGTTGATCGGCAGCTCTCCGCTGGCGGCGAAGTTCAATACCAGGGGGTTCTCGGCGCCGGTCGAGGTTATGGCACCGCTGAGATCGCCCTCCGGCGTAACCTCGGATATACCTGCCTTGAACGTTCCCGCTTCGGATTTGTAATCGCCTTCGAAGGTCCAGGAATATTGTACCTGGCCCTCGTCATCAACCACGTCCACGGTAAGGGGCTTGTCGCCGATGCTTTGGAATATTGTGTTGTCCAGCACCTGATCGGCGGCATTTCCCTTCACCTGAAGTACGGGCTCGTCATCCTGGCTGATAATATCGCTTATCACCTCAAAGTCGGGAAGTTCGTCATAGGTGATGATATTCCACACAGCGTACAGCGTTTCGTCCGTATTCACTTTGTATGGGGTCAACAGCGTCGAGCCGCCGGGATTATGTGACCATCCGCCGAATGCGTATCCTGCCTTCGCAAGGCTGCCCGCTTCGGGCAAAGGCACGGTCGAATCATAATCTCCCGTGATCGCTGCGGGGACTGCACCCGTGGCCCCGTTAGCACTGAAGCTGATGGTGTACTGGTTGATGGTCCACTGAGCCGTGGCCGTGGTGTTCGCCCCGGGCATGGTCGCCGGCAGGGCCGGGGACCATCCGCCGAATGTGTATCCCGTCCTCGTCGGTGCGGCCGGAGACGTAATCGCCGTACCATAATCCTGCGTTATAGCCGGAACGGCAGAACCGCCGGCGGTATCGAAGGTTATGGTGTACTGGTTGATTGTCCAGGTTGCGGTTACTGCAACGTCGTTGGCGGGCATGGTCGCCGGCAGGGCCGGGGACCATCCGCCGAATGTGTATCCCTCCTTCGTCGGTGCCGCAGGGGCAGTGACGGCAGCACCATAATCCTTAGGTATCGATGTCACGGCGGAACCGCCGGCAGTATCGAAGGTTATGGTGTATTGGTTAACATTCCACTGAGCCGTGATCAAGATGTTCTCGGCAGGCATGGTATTCGGCAGGGCCGGGGACCATTCGTCG
This sequence comes from Methanomassiliicoccaceae archaeon UBA381, assembly GCA_002502965.1. GTDB lineage: Archaea > Thermoplasmatota > Thermoplasmata > Methanomassiliicoccales > Methanomethylophilaceae > RumEn-M2. The sequence goes on along the minus strand of DAQS01000005.1, from coordinate 2,174 downwards.
AAGGTATATCCCGTCTTCGTCGGTGCGGCCGGAGACGTAATCGCCGTACCATAATCCTGTGTGATCGCCGGAACTGTGGATCCGTCGGATACAAAGGTTATAGTGTACTGATTGACGGTCCACACAGCATAGAGGGTCTTGCCTCCCAAAGGCATTGTATACGGCTCTGTGACCGCTTCGCCTTCCGCAATCTCGGACCATCCGCTAAAGGAATGCCCCGTCTTGTGTAGGCTGCCGGCAGTCGGCAGGGTCACGACCGAATTATAGTCGTTATCTGACGACGGGGGAGCTGTTCCCTCAGCTCCGTTGGCGTTGAATGAGAGAGTGTACTTGTTTATGTTCCACACCGCATACAACGTAACGTTCCCGGTCATAGTGTAGGGACTCTCTATCGCAGTTCCGTCAGCGATCAGAGACCAACCTCCAAAGGTATGTCCGGTCTTGGAGAGGTCCACGAGGCTGGGCAGTGTTACTTCCAATCCGTAACTCTTGGTTATGCTTGAAGGAACAGTCCCGGAAGAAGCTCCGTTGGCGTTGAAGGTCAGCGTGCACTGATCCAATACCCACGAAGCATACAGCGTCTTGTCGCCCGAAGGCATTCTGTAGGTCCCAGATATTACCGCTCCGTCTGATGTCTCGGACCATCCTTCGAAGATATATCCTGTCAGGACCAGACTTCCGACGCCTGGCAGGGTCACTTCCGAGTTATAATCGGCTGTGATCGGTGCGGGAACCTCTCCGGTTGCTCCGTTGGGATCAAAAGTCACAGTATACCGGTTGATTGTCCAGGTAGCAGTCACCGAAATGTCATTGGCAGGCATGGTCGCCGGCAGGGCCGGGGACCATCCGCCGAATGTGTATCCCGTCTTGGTCGGATCATTCGGCAGGGATATTACGGCTCCGAAGGCGACTGCCGTCGTAGTCCCGTCGCCGTCCACATACCAAGTTACATTATACTGTCTGGGCACCGACGTGTACTGCGCCGTGTATGTCGCATCCGCAGATACAGGTTCTGTGTCAGGTGACCATGTGCTGAAGGTGAATACATCCGTTTCTGTCTGGTACCCGGGAACCGTCTTAACGGGATATGTATCATAGTCCAGGTCCTCGGTTATGGTCTGGGGGCCCGCCTCGGTAGTCCAGTTCCAGGTTATTCTATACTGGTTGATATTCCAAACTGCGTAGAGAGAGCCTCCTCCAAAAGGCATACGGTAGGGCAGGGTTACCGCCGTTCCGTCCACCGTCTCGGACCATCCGCCAAAGGTGTATCCAACCTTAGACATATCCCCGACGCCCGGCAGTGTCACTTCCGAGTCATAATCCGCATAGATGGTGCTGGGTGAGCCTTCAGCCCCATTCGGGAGGAAATCCAGAATATATTGGTTCACGGTCCAAACAGCATAGATAGTCGCATTGCCCGTGATCATATACGAAGTCGGCAGGATCTCGCCATCAGGATATGCTGACCAGCCCAAGAAGGTGTATCCTTGTCTCGTCGCTCCGGAGCCGGATGGCAGAGCCACTATTGTGCCTGTGTACCCATTTATCGGCGGAACATTTCCTGACCCTCCGTTAAGATCGAAGGACAGCGTCGCGGGGGACGGAGATATCCATATTGCATAGAGAATGTCCCCGTCCAAAGGCATACGGTACGGCAAGGTTACCGCCGTTCCGTCCGATGCCTCAGACCATCCGCCGAATGTGTATCCTTCCTTGGACATACCGCCGACGCCGGAAAGCGTCACGACGGAATTATAGTCGGCGGTGATCGGCGCGGGGGTATCTCCTGTTGCTCCGTTGGCATTGAAGGTCACGGTGTACTGGTTGATGCCCCATACAGCATA
>DAQS01000005.1:0-186 GCA_002502965.1 Methanomassiliicoccaceae archaeon UBA381 | reverse complement strand
TCAGAGGCATGCTGTACGGCAGGTTTACCGCAATTCCGTCCGCCGTCTCGGACCATCCGTCCAAAGTGTATCCTTCCTTGGACATGCCTCCGACGTCTGGCAGGGTCACCTCAGAGCCGTACTCGGCGGAGATAGGCGCGGGGGTATCTCCTTTTTCTCCGTTGGCATTGAAGGTCACGGTGTTTT
>DAQS01000002.1:484118-497221 GCA_002502965.1 Methanomassiliicoccaceae archaeon UBA381 | reverse complement strand
TAAGCATTGTCGTTCAGGACACTTTTACCTTACGGCCAGTATTCATAAACGGCAGTCGCTTTGCATCAGTTTCTGTCGAGCTCAGGTTGAAACGGAAATAATTATGAACACTGGGTCATTAGGGTCTATGCTATCCATCGTTGATTGCAACAAATGGCAATCGAATATGGTTTAGAACGACTTCAACATCTCAATCGAAGATTGATATAGTTCACGTACATTAGAATCATCTAGATCGAATTTACATAGAAGGCTGGCTTCCCCTATGCAATCGATGTCATTGGAATACAATAACCACTCGATAAGGTAGCGTCTGCACCACTTCTTAGTAACTGCAGAATTCATCAGAGTAATGGCTTTGCCCACATCTTTGGCGACAATATCGCCTTTGTAATATTCAAGGGCAAGTGCACCAACGGAATCAAGATCCCCCTTTCTGGATAAGCCTTCTAGAATGTCAATCGATTCTTTATGATTATTCTTTCCGCAATATTTTAGTCTGGAAGAAAGGTACCTCCTGCATTCATCATCATCATAATTACGAAGAAGATCTATGCAGGCTTTACGATTATTTGATGCATCTAATGATTTTGCCACGATTAGGGCAATGTCCGCAGGGTCTCCTGGAACGTATAATTCAACAATTCTTTTTGCGTGTTTCTCTTTAGATTCAAATAAGGATCTAATTAACAAATGTCGGTCCTCTTTTTTACTAGACTTCATATATAAATCTTCGGCCAATTCGATAGCTTGTTCAACATCTTGTTTTATTGTAAGGCCTCCAAGCCTACCATTGGTTAGCCCCCCGATCAACAGGCGATAAGCTGAGAGCGATCCGCTCTCTACAGCATACTGCAATATTGAAATGCCTTTATTCTCAGGTTTGGATAAATCTTCTTTGGCCTGTTTAAATAACTCAGGATAATTTGTTTTATAGAATTCATATGGTTCTTTGTAATATGGAGAGTTTTTTTTCACAATTGTATTCATTATGTATATTTTCTTGAATTTATCATATTCTTGGACGTCAAACACGGAACAATACTTGCTCAAAATCCCCATCGTTTCTAAGATTGCCATCGTTCTCATACATTTGTCGCACCACCCACAATGGCCCCCCGCCCTTGTAATGGAGATATTCCAACAACAATTCAGATGATTTTTTACCAAGGAGTCAGAAATGGATAATAGTTTTTCTTTGCGGCTATTGCTGAAGCCCTGACTATAAAAACGCAATCCAGGCGTGCTAAAACTAGATGCAATCGCGGGATCATAAAGACAACAATCATAATCAGTAGGTTCGGTGAAAGAAAATGAATCGGCACCATAACCCGAAGACGCGTAGAAGTATCTACTGAATAATTTTCCAAGCGCCAATACTGAGGAGAGATTATAGAATGAGTGGTGCATGTGAAAAAATTGACTCCTAAATACATTCAAGCTGTTGGATGTTATATTTATCAAGGGCAACCCGAGCTCATCTGATAATAGCTCCATCTCATTGAACACGCTCCGTGAATATGCCCCCCCACATGAAATATTACAAAGATGTGTCAATTTGAACGATTTGAATTTAGAACAATGATAGTCATCGATAGCATAAGCTGAATCGACGCCCAAGGAAATACCAGTCCCCACGGCTCCACTAGACACAAAGTCTGGAAGAGTTCCGCACTCTATATTAATCTTTGAAAAGTGTTTGTTGTTTTTTACTAAAGGAGGCAGCAGACATTTTTCAATGTTATGCAAAAGCGTTTCAGAACAAGGGGCTTCGCAATATATATCATATCCATCTTTCATCGCACATGGTAATACTAGAGCCAGAAATGCATCAATACGGTCAGAAGTGAGATATTTTCCATATTCCTCGGGAACACTATACCAAAGGGTACGGATATTTCCATTGGCCGTATTGTGATCATAACCATCAGAGAACGTTAAGTCGCACATCATCACATGTTGATCTGACAGGCGGACGGACCGTGGTTTTCCAAGGGTAATAAAAAGTCTACCTTCCATGTTATCTTACACGAGTTGGCATGGGAGTAAAGGTTAATAAATTTATTCAGACACTCCCCGAAATATAAATGATAAGACGGCACAACGAGCGCCCAAATCTGCATTGTAAACTGAGCTAAGAAAGAGTGGTTCGACGTCCTTTTGGGACATGCATTACCGAACTCCAAAATGGAGGAAATTATGGTCTGTCGTCGCTTAACTGGAAACGGTCCGGCAATGGGGTGTCCTGGGAAGGCTTACCTTGATTGTGAAGATGTTAAAGGAATTCAGTCAAGGCGACATAGTAGGTACATAAAGTTTCTGATAACAAAAATAAATGGGCCAGTAAAAGAGCTCGCTATCACCAAAAGCTTATGGAATAGAAATATCGCATCAAAACGGAAATGTTGATAAATGCGGGACGCCATCAAAGCGCGTGCTATCATTCAGCAATCACTTATTATTATTGGGCGGCGACGCAGATTTAGAAGCAGCACTTACAAAATATTCGGAATTGAGATCATTTAGGTTGAGTAGGGCATCGGGATCAAAAATCAATTGCGAGCCCGAGGAATTCATAAGCAGCATGTCTGTCATCATGCTGAAAAATCATGTCGACCTCAATAATGAACGAGGTTATGAGGAAATCTCACAGGAGTTTTTCAAAAAATATGGCTCTATAATGGATGCAAATCCAGTTAAGAAAATGATACTTGTTGAGAGGTACCTCTCCGATTCTAATGAAGAAAACAGACGAGACAACCAGATAATGAAACAGTTATCGTTCTACATAAGGCAAAAGTATGCTGGCATTCACTCTATACAGATTAAGGGTAAGAATGATTATTATAGTGAATTATCGAATGGGATCGACGAAGTAATTTCATTGGAAGAGCGAATTTTCCTTTCTGATTTCGATGTAAATATTTTGTTGGAAAACGATTTGATTAAAAGTACGATAGAAACGAAAGGACGCCTTAGAGAAATCAATGAAGAAATGTTGACATACCGCTTCTTCATAATCAGAAACAATAAGGTAATCTTCAATTCTGGTCGCGTAAAAGAGCCCACATTTGATTATAAAGTCGAGAAGAACGGAGCATATCTGATACAGGGCTATGTACACTGCGGCGATCATTTCCAATATAAAAAGTCAAACACGGTTGAATACTACACAGACACTTTCAAAAAAATTGCGGAAGATATCAGAGATTCACCAATCAGTTACGTCCCCTCTCTGGCCCACACCAGAAGACAGAATCCGTTTCAAGATATTGTTGTCTATATCGGCTCATCTACGTTTGATATAACAAGATATGTTTCTGAATTCGGGCTCACGGAGGCGACCAGAATTGAGAGCGAAGAGTTGGGTACGATATCATTGTTCTCGGAAGAATCAATCACCACCGGAGACTCCGTAAGGTGCTTTTCAGGTTTTGTCAAGTCCGGTGATAGAATATTATTCGGGCCAGATGAATTATGCGGTCGCGATATTTCTGATGAGAACTATGGATGTTTCACATGTGCGACGATCGATAAAGATAAAGGCACACTTCATTTCTTTAGGGATTTTTGTTCATACGGAAAAATATATATGTACGAATATAGCGGGGAATACATATTATCCAACAGATATGGCACGCTTCTCAGGTTATTAGTGCGTATGGGATACGATATTTCATTCGATTACGAAAAAACACTTTTGTATCTAACGACCTTCAACTATGTTTTGCTACAAAATTTTGTAAGACAGATGGACGTTATGGAAATAACGCAACTCACTCCCGAGTCTGAAGTATTCATCTGCGGTAATGATATAAACCTGAGCGTCAACACAGAAGTTTCAAGAATATTATCTTGTACAAACGATGTTGATTATAGACAATATGAAAAGAAAATAAGGGAAGCCGCGGATGAAGTGAGAGAGAACGTTCGTTGCGGACTTATTTCTTTTCCAGAGGTCATGATAGATTTGACCGGTGGTTTAGATAGCAGAGTAGTGTTCGCAGCACTAACGTCATTAAAAATCGATTCAAACAAAATATATATCAACACGCGCGGAAAGATTGAAGATGAAGATGTAAAGCTCGCAGTGGACTTAAATTCCCTTTATAGCTACCATTTCATGAATAAAAAAATTCAGGCGAACAAGAGAGAATTTTTTGATTCGGATGTTTTTTGGCGCAACGAGTTCTTAGGTACAATCTACTCAGGCGTGGGGTCTTCGCTTCATACAGAATTGGTATGTGAAATCACTGGGGGAACGGGCGACGCCTTCGCAAGACCAGAGTATTCAAGACATTATTTTGATGACGTAGGGGAATACTCTGAAAACGGTTCAAGCATGGCTGAAGCAGTGTGGCAAAAACAAGTGTTGTCATCATCGATAATCAACTCTAGTGGCACACACAGGACTTTCACTGAAAGATTGACCGAAGAAATGGACAAAATTACCGGCTCCTCCTTTATGGAAAAATATGATTTAATCTACTTTTTTTATAGGAACGGATATCATTTCAACCCAGAGCCCGAATATAATAATGGGACGTTTGTTTGGATGCCTCTTCAGAGCAAAAAACTGTTCGAACTCTATCATATAACGCATGATACTTTTCGGAGTGCGAGATTGGAGCTCGATTTGATTAAAGCGTTGAATCCCCTCCTGGTGGAGATACCATTCGCCAGCGAAAAAGACAATGTCGATTTTTTCAAAAACGAATACAATTTGATTGGAAATCGTGCATATTATCTCAAGAACATCGCGGTCAAACCTAAAGAAACGATGGACAAATGGGTCGAGTCGACAAAGAATAGAGGGTATGTAATTAATAACAAGGTGAATGACCATGGAACCAATGAAGATCTGGTTTTGAGGTTGATAAACAAATTAAAAATACTTTTTCGTGTTAGAGGTGGATATTATTTCAAAGAAGCAGGCTATGGATTGGTATACTATATTTTGTCAAATCTGAGTTCTGCCGGAAGGATGAGGACGCTGTACTACAAGATTTCATCCATAATTGACCAGGTCAGGATAATTAGCAATGACGAATCGTCAGATCATTATGCGCTGTGTACAGATTTGTTAACTAACGGTCTGGCAAGGCTTGAACTACAATCGATAGTGGAAAAGGTCGGTCCTGAGATAAACGAATAAAGACACAGCAATAATCGCGTGTCACTCCTTTAGCGTGCATACCAGGATAAGGTCATCGCCCCGCAATCCATAAAGGCCGAGGGTTTCAGGGTCGTAGCTATCGATATTCCATCTGATGTCTACGTCGAGCCCGCGCAGTTCAAGCATCTCCATGTAGTTATACAGGTCCGTTCCGAGTTCCGATATATAATGCATTTCTTTTCCAGTGTTTTTTACAGGTAATGTTATGAGCACGATGCCTTGCTTTTTCAGCTTCGATATTGTATCCCATATGGTTTTGTCTGGATTTCCATCCTTCTTTAAAGTGTGGCAATGAATAATTACATCATACTTTCCAGGCAGTTCGGAAAGTTTGTCGATGCCGCACATTTCAATGTTAAATTCTCTCAGTGTTGGTCTCATAGTCGCCGGAGAGTTAACAAAAAGTACTTTGGGAGTATGGTCCAAAGGTAACCTGCTTAGTGCCAATACTGCCGTCCTGTGCCGCTCCAGCGAACCGCACTCCGGGCACATGGCATTATCCCTTAGACTCTTACCGTATGGCTTGAAGATAGATGGATTACCACAAAGAGGACATAGGTTTTTATTAATCGAGGAGGGGTTGCAGTCGTAAACGGAGTGAATATTAAGTTCTGCAAGTTCTTCTCCGTACTCTTTGTTATTGACAACGGAATCAAAAACCATTCTGGAGTAATAGTTGATTCCCCTCGAAAGGTTTCCAGAGATTTTAGCGGTCCTTCTCAGCATCAGGACAGAACGAGAATTGTAGAGCTCGGAATCGATGGAGATTGATTCTGATATAGATGGCGCTCCATCGATTGCCTCTTCGCGGCCACGTAATATCGACATTGAAAACGAATCGTTCAGATGGTATGTCTCACTGTTTTTCAAAAAGGTTCTGGATATTCTGTAGGGCCTCCTGTCTGATGTCGTTCCAGTTTTCAATAGGAGATTCTGAATGTATTTACCCTCGGCGCATTTAGACAAAAAGAATAACGGAGTGTCGAACGAAGTGTTGTTTGGTATCATTTTGACGGAAAGGTCATAAAAAAACAATCCGCGTAGCTCAGAAAGCGCCTTAAGATTGCGTATGTTATAGCATATCAATTCTTCGCCAGGCCCCATTGTTTTCCTAAAGTCAACGAGTTCACCTATGTTTTTCAAATAGGAGCAATCAGCAAGATAGGAGACGGTCTTGCCTGGGAGACCATAGGATGCAAGCAGTCCTATCGGAGAGACATTACGTTTCTCTCTGATTTCGGCGTCGATATCAACAAGTTGACGGTCATTTCTCCCTCCTATTTTGTTATCCAGCCATAGTGAACTTTCTTGTGTCCCGTCAATGTATCTGAGCTTTCTATTTGTGCCCGCGAGTACCGTGGGAACTTCGTTTAGTACTTCGTTCATCTTAAGCCAGAGGTCGTCCCCGAAAAGACACGTCTTAATTATTGCCTGTTCGTCGAACGCTTCTTTAGAAATTATATTGGGAGGGTATAGTATACCTCCAGCGCCAGTAGCTATCGCGAACATAGAAGGGTTTCTGTATAGGGTTTTATCCATTATAATCCATGAATTATACGGATCCACCTTTCCGTCCGTAAAAGTCATCCTGTGAACTCTCATTCCCGAAATCGCATCAGGAAATCTTTCATAAGAATTTAGGAGGGCATCGATCATGTCGGAATCATATATAATGTCATCATCGACCGTGATGACTATATTATCCGGATATTCGAGCATAGTGTAAAAGTATTTTTTATGTGGCTTGAGGTCCTTGCAGAATCTTATGTCCAGCCCGCTCTTTTCCAGTTTTAATAAACCCTTGGGTAGGTCGGCTTTCCTTTTTGGAAACTGTTCTTCTGCCAGCCATAAAATGACTCTTTCAGGTAGTACAGTACTTTCAAATATCGAAATGATGGCCTTATGTACGGTATCTATTCGGGCGGGATAGGAAGTCAGGGAAACGATCAAGCCCTTGTGAACAGGAGTTTCACTGTGTTTTCCTGTCCATCTGATGGTATTCATGTGTGACATAAGCCTATCTTTAAAATTCTTCAAGTACAGGGGCAAGAAACCCATCTTGTGGTTTTTAATAAATTCGTACCTGTGAGACCATGAATATCCTCCGGTCGATCCATTGAAGCTTGACATATCCATTGTCTGAAAAAAGGCATGTAGTTGCAGATAAATACGGAATTTGTAGACGGGATGTGCCCTGTCGTAGAATCTGAACATATCAATCAGGGCAGCGTCGATTACCAGCCTCTTTATCTCATTGCTTTTATTTTTGTAGGCCGCAAAGGTCGAATCAAAGGCATAAAAGTGCGCGTCGTAATACTTGGAGCGGGTCGTGCCTATCAGTGATTTACTATTATTGATCCGATAATACAGTAATATTTCTCTGGTAACCATTATGTCGCGGGCGCAAAGAATAAGCTTGAAGTAGAACGAACGGTCATTCGCGCATTTTATCTCGTCGAACCAAATTCCATTGTCAATTATCAGGTCGCGCCTGCAGATTTTGTTCCAAGGAACCACGACATTGTGGATGAAAAATGAGGGATTGTTATCAAAATTTGTAATATAGTCATCTGCATCAAAAGCCTTTACCGACGGAGTTGAAACTCCCGTCACATTATCATAGAGAAATTTCTGGAATACGCATGCCTCCACTCCGGAATTAATCAGTTTATCGCATACAGTTTCGTACGCTCTGGAATCCAGCCAGTCGTCGGAGTCGAGAAAATGCACGTACTTCCCACAGGCCAGCCGGAGGCCGTTATTCCTCGCTGCTCCAGCTCCCAGATTTTCCTGCTCGATCAACCTGATTCTGGTGTCCTTTTTTGAGTAATTTTTTATTATTTCTTGAGATCCATCGTTTGATCCGTCATCAATGCATATGACTTCTATATCGGTCAGAGTCTGGGCAATTAAACTATCAAGACACTGGCTAATAAATTCAGATGAATTGTAAACTGGAACAATCACAGACAATAAAGGCGTTCCCGCCATATCATCACTCGGCGTCTTTCATTCGGGAATTATTTTTTTTCTTAGCGAGTATAATTATATCCTTTGGATCTATGCCATACATGTAAGATATTGTAGTCCCGCATAAATCTTTCGCTAAAATCGTTTCCACGTCAAATCCGTGCCCCGCGATACGTTCAATGTAATCTGTACCATAGCGCCGGGGCATCGAATCGACGTCCGATGTTCCGTCATTCTTCATATGGACGCTTAGCATCGCAATTCCGTCGCCAGATAATATCCTGTTCATCTCATCAAGGACCACAAGGTCATCATCTACTCTGTCCAGAACGTAATTTGCAAGTATAACATCTACACTGTTGTCTTCATAGCTCGTTTTTTTCAACTCGCCTAGGCCGTGCGAATGATATTCTATATTCGGTAAGTGGTTAATCTTGTACTTGATGCACTGTTCTGGTACAGCGTGGAGAACACGACAGGATTTCATTTTTAGATAATCCGTAGATATAAGGAAAAGGTAATACAATCTTGCCCTTTCAATCGATCCACACTTTGGACATCTCGCGTCTGGCCTTGGATGTTCGATTCCAAAAGGTTCGAATTTACCAGAATAACTGCACACAGGGCAGAACCGGACACCCTCGGGATTATTTGCTTTGATGGCTTCAGTTGCAATCGAATCGACCGTGTTTCTCATAAATCTGGCAAGTCTCTGTTGGTTAATAACCGTTATGGAACATAAATATGTTTGAAATATATGAGTTCATATCATCGTTGGCGAACGCCCTTATTATTCCTGCCTTTATCATAAAAGACGGGGGAGAGGAAGAATAATATTTAATTAAAATTCACATAGACGTTGTCAACGATAATAGTCCATTATCTAAGGAAGATCACTATGAATCGCTCCCCAACGATAGCTGTGGTATTGACTACGCACAATAGGTCCCCCTCAATTCTCAAAAGGGCACTAGATAGCGTATTCGGTCAAACTCATGTAGCCTCAAAAATAATTGTCGTGGATACAAACACAGATTCTGTAGTTTCCTCCGCAATATCCGACTATATTAAATCAATAATGGTGGCGGATTTAGAACTGATTCAATTGCCAGGCAAATCTAATAACTACGGAAGGAACTACGGTGCCTCTTTATCCGGGGGAGAATATATCGCATTCCTGGATGATGATGATGAATGGGCTCCCCGAAAGTTGGAGAGTCAGATAAAAATTATTGATGACAATATTCCGATGGTTTACTCGAATTACGAAATAGAGAACGCAAGCGGGGGCATTACCCGATTATTCGAGTGTACACCAGAGGGTGACAGTCTCAATGTAAGAATATTGGGAGAGAATATTATCGGATGCACATCTATGCCATTGGTTTCCTCAAAGGTCTTTTTTGAAGAGGGATGTTTTGACGAAGCTCTAGTGTCAAATCAAGAATGGGATCTTTGGATCAGGATATTACAGAGGCACAATGCAAATTATTGTCCCGAAATAGCTGGAATAAAGCACCATAGCATAGAAAGCATAAGTAATGATAGATGCAGAAGGGCTATAGGTTGGATTCGTCTGTTTATGAAGCATGCTAAGGCGTATAGAAAGAATCCGGAACAATTTGCCATAGCCACAGGGTTCTTCAACAGTGAAATGTTTAATAAAAAGATGTATTTAATTGGAACAGCGACATTATTTACACATGTGATGTTGAAGGCAATCTATCTCAAGAACGATGAATCTGTCTGAGTCAGTCTCTGCTGTAAACGTCTCTCGAGTATACTTTATCTGAAACATCCTTAAGTTCGTCTGTAAGGCGATTGGCGACGATGACGTCGGAATGTTTCTTGAATTCCTCAATATCACGTATGTTACGGCATCCACGAAAGAAATCGTGCATAAGCGTTGGCTCATATACTATGATATCAAACCCTCTTTCTTTTAGGATCTCCATCACATCGAGGATGCTTGATTTACGGCTGTTGTCCGATCCGGCCTTCATGTTGAGTCTGAATGTCCCTATCGTGGCCGAATCGCAGGAAACCATCGCAGCAATCCTGTCAGCGATAAACTTCTTGCGGTCGTCATTAGATTGAACGATGGCCGAAATAAGTGTATGAGGGGTGTTTCCATAGCTCGAACGCAGTTGCATTGTATCCTTGGGAAGGCAATAACCGCCATAACCGAAAGAAGGGTTATTGTAATAATCTCCGATTCTTGGGTCCAGCGATATGCCCCGTATGATGTCCTCCGAGTTAAGTTCGTTAATCTCGGCGAAAGAATCAAGTTCGTTAAAGAACGACACTCTCATTGCCAGATATGAATTGGAGAATAGTTTTATCGATTCGGCTTCGGTGTATCCAGTTATCAACACGACGACATTATTCTCTAACGAGCAGCCTTTAATAATATCCGCAAAGCGTTCCGCGCTTCCCCCGTCCATGTCCGCCGTTCCGACTATGATTCTTGAAGGATGCAGATTATCATAAAGCGAACGCCCCTCCCTCAGGAATTCGGGTGAATAAATCAGATTTGCAATTTTTCTTTTTTCACGAACACGTCTGGAATAACCTATCGGCACGGTGGACTTTATTACAATCGTTGCTTCAGGACAAGTTTTTTCGATATTGTCCAAGGCCACATCGATTGGGGTAGTGTCAAAGGAATTTGATTTCGGATCATAGTCTGTTGGTGTTGCTATGATAAAATAATCGGAGGCTTTGCAGTCCTCGTAGTCTAAAGTGGCAAGGAGGTTCAGTTTTTCGCTTGAAAAATAATTTTCGATATCTCTGTCGGCGATGGGTGAGATTCTGCGGTTAATCATATCGACCTTTTCTGGAATTACATCCAACGCGACGACCTCATGCTTCCTAGAAAGAAGCACGGCTAGCGAAAGGCCAACGTACCCGGCACCTATCACCGATATCTTCATACTGTCTCGTACAGGCATTATAATTATTAATTTATGCTAAGTGTAGATGGTGCGCTTATTTGGTATTTCAATTAGATCAACGCAGTTTTATGATTATTATCATGCTTTTATAAATAATATAAAAACGTATCCAATCGCTTCAAGACCATGGAAATGTTATATCAGAGGTGTGTCCAAATGACATTTTAGTGGAATTGGGTTTATTATGATATAGACTAAACTATAAAGGTAAGCAATCGGTTCGAAACATAGATTATTATTAGATCAGGAGGACTCTTACTACGATATCAATGGATGCAGTTAAAGGAAAATTCAGTGAACTGTATCGTTCCAGATTCATGTTTTACTCTTTAGTGAGGAAGAATCTTTTCGGAAAGTATAAGAATTCTGTACTGGGGTTTGCATGGAACTTTCTAACCCCTGTCATCTCTGTAATGCTTTTTTATATCGTATTTGAGAATTTTATGGGAAGGGGTGTGCCGTACTATTGGCTGTACCTCTGCGTAGGAATGTTTCCATTCTCTTTCATGAATACCAATCTGATAGGGGGGGCATCCAGTATTACGTCCAACGGCGGCATGATAAAAAAGATGTACTTTCCCCGTGAGCTGTTGCCTCTTTCCCAGGTAGCTTATACATTGATCGTGTTCCTGATAGCATATGTAATTGTTTTTATTATGATGCTCATAACAGGATTTCCCTTAAGCACTAAAGGAATGTTGGCGCTCCCTCTTGTAATAATTACGATGTTCGTATTCTCGTTCGGAACCATATTGCTGACATCGGCAATATCGGTGTACTCGAGAGATTTTGAATATCTGATAACTGCATTTGCGAGGGTATTGTTCTGGGTCACACCGATATTCTACATGATTGATTCGCTTACCGGAATATTGTCAAAGATAATATGGTTCAATCCACTGACATACTACGTAGAAGGCTTGCATGAAATAATCTATTGGGGAGTAATGCCCAGCGCCGAATTGTTAATCGTATGCACTATGCTTTCGTTGGTAATGTTAGTTATAGGCGCATACGTTTTCGAGAAACTCAAAGATGGATTCGCAGAGAGGATATGATGGTCGCGAACGCGATAGTTATCAGGAACATATGCAAGACGTTTACTACTAAAGCAGACGCCAACCATGAGAAAAAACTATTCAGCAGGAGCGAGAAGGTTATCAGAAATGTAATAGAAAACATCACTCTTGAAATCAGAAAAGGAGAAGTATTTGGCATCATCGGAAGGAACGGGTCAGGAAAAAGCACCCTTCTGAAGATGATCTCAATGATCATGAAACCCGATTCTGGCACGATAGATATCAACGGGCGGGTTGCGAGCATACTCGAGCTTGGGATGGGCTTCCATCAGGACCTCAGTGGCCGGGAGAATATCTACATCAAGGGATCGATGTACGGGTTCACTAAACAGCAGATTGATGACAGAGTGGATGACATAATAAGGTATGCAGAACTCGAAGACTACATCGATCTCCCAATCAGAGTCTATTCATCGGGAATGACTTCCCGCCTGGCGTTCGCGATTATGATCAACGTGGATGCGGACATTATTATCCTGGACGAGGTGCTCTCCACAGGCGACCTGGCATTTAGCAAGAAGTCAGGCGCACATTTCTCCAACATGAAGAACATGGGAAAAACGATAATCATAGTCTCGCACTCGATGGCAACAATGAGGGACATGTGCGACAGGGTCGCGTGGATCGACGGAGGAAAAATCAGGGAGATCGGCGCGCCTAACGTTGTATGCGGGCACTATGAGACGGAGCTGGCGGAGTCTTTCGAAGTGATAAGGGAACTTGCAGAATCCGGAGTTCCTGCTTCTCAGAATTCTCTGGGATGCATGTACCGCGATGGAATAAATGTCGACAAAAATACGGAGCACGCAAGGGCATGGTTCGAGAAAGCGGCAGGCTACGGGAACGAGGAAGCAAAGATCAATCTTGCGGACATGTTCATCGCCGAAGGGAAATCGGAGGATCGCGAAAAGGCTCTGGACCTGT
>DAQS01000002.1:133327-483952 GCA_002502965.1 Methanomassiliicoccaceae archaeon UBA381 | reverse complement strand
GAGGTGGCCGAAGATTTCATGAAATTGCTGCCCTCTGGAAATCCGTCTCTGTATTACGATTACGCAGACCTTATAATGAAGACGGCCTGGAACAACGAAGAACGGTCGAAAGCCCTTGAATGGTTCCAAAAATCCTCTGACGGCGGCAACATCAATGCGATGTACCAGATCGCGATCATGTACCGGGACGGCAACGGCCCCAAGCGCGATAGCATAAAACATGTAGAGTGGCTGAAAAAGGCCGCGGAGAACGGGCATGCGCAATCCCAGCTTATGCTGGGTAACATGTACCGTGACGGCGTCAAAGTCGAAAGTGACGAGTCGGAAGCATTCAAATGGTACAGGATGGCCGCGGAGAACAACAACCCGGATGCGATATATCAGGTCGCGATGATGTACCGTGACGGGAAAGGCGTCAATAAGAACAAAGACGAGTCGGACAGATGGCTCAGATTGTATTCCGAGCACAATCTCTTCCGTCAAATAAATATCCTGGCTGATTCTTTCTCCCATGCTAAGAACGGCGTGCACGATCCTGAGATCGGGATGAAATGGTATTCAGTGAATTCCGAGCACAACGACGCGAATTCGAAGTACCAGATGGGTCTGATGCTTTCCGAAGGTGACGGTAAGAACATACCTGAAGCCGTGTCATTTCTGAATTCCGCCACGGACAACGGGCATTTATCATCCGCGATTCTTATGTTGAATCTTTACGGGCTGGGTCTTGCTGATGATTCTGCTTTTGAAACTGCAGTCAGATCCATAGACGACATCGTAAAGAAAGGGAATTCTTGGGCGGCTAATGTCGTCGGGAACATGTATGCTTCGGGCAACATAGTGCAAACTGACGGAAAGAAAGCTGTTGAATATCTTCAGGCGGCAGCAGTATCCGGCACACCTGCCTCAATGCATAAACTGGGAGAGATGTACCGCGACGGAACCATGGTGGAACAGAACCTCGAAGAATCCGTGAGATGGTTCAAAGAGGGCATGAGGGCGGGCAATATGTGGTCTGCGGTGTCCCTCATCAACATGTTCGGTGCGGGAACCGCCGACAAAGAGACGTTTGATGCTGCTTTGAAAGCTCTGGAGGATATGTGCATTACAGGTAACGTTTCTGCGATGAGAACACTGGGCTCCTTCTACCGTAACGGTACGGTTGTCAAACCCGATTCCGAGAGGGCCCTTCATTGGCTTAAAACCGCATCGAGATTCGGTGATTCCGCATCAAAACACATGGTGGGCGAGATATACCGTGACGGCAAAGGGGTCGAGAAAAATGCTCCGGAGGCTTTGAAATGGTTCATGTCCGCTGCAGAACAGGGGAACATGCATTCTGCACTTGCGATCATAAGAATGCATGACGCAAAACAGGCTGATGAGGAATCATTCGAATACGCTCTTAATCGCATAGAACAACTTGCCGGTGGCGGTGACGTCACCGCCATCCGTACACTCGGCACAATGTATCTGGAAGGAAAATCCATTAAGAAAGACTTAGAGAAGGCTAAAGAATGGTTCAGAAAGTCGGCAACCTTAGGAGACGTCTTCTCTCATAATAAGTTGAAGGCATTAGAAGAGAATAAGGTCTGAATCTTTCAAATCACGAAAAAACCGTTCCAAGAATAAAATATTGAGAGGGGCCTTCCGGCCCCTAAGAGATTTAGTCCACGACTCCGGAGCAGTCCTTGATGAAACCGTCCTTCATCATCTTCGCCGTCAAGCCTCTCGAACGGTCGATCATGAACTTCGCCTTGTCGTACAGTTCCTGCCTGCTAAGCTTCAGCTTCGCAACGCCGTCCTTCTGGGCCTGCATTCCCACGGCTGCGGCTTCGCGGTAGAAGACCTCCGTCTCCGACATGGTGGGTATGATGTACTCCTCGTGTATCCCCTTCTCCTCGGCGCACTTCGCCAGTTCCCTGGCCGCCGCGAGGCACATATTGTCGGTTATCGTCGTAGCTCTCACATCGAGCACACCGCGGAATATCGCCGGGAATCCCATGGAATTGTTGACCTGGTTCGGGAAATCGGAACGCCCGGTGGCGAACACCTTCGCACCGCGCTCCTTCGCTTCCCAAGGCCATATCTCAGGCACCGGGTTCGCCGTCGCGAATACGATCGGGTCTGATGCCATACCGTCAATGTACTCCGGCGGGATCGTCCCGGGTCCCGGTTTCGATGCTGCGATGACGATGTCGGCGCCCTTCAGCGCTTCTTTCAATCCGCCCCTCTTCCCGGCGCCGTCAGTCTTCTCGCAGATCTCCCATTTCTGCCTGTACTTGGTCCTCAGCTCTTCCCTCTCGAGATTCAGTATCCCGGTGGAATCGCACATGCACAGGTTCTGGGGTCTCGTTCCCGTCGCGAGGAGAAGCCTCGCTATCGCCAGCGACGCGGCTCCCGCACCGACTATGGCGAAATGAGCCTCCTCGAACTTCTTGCCCACCACTTTCAAGGCGTTTATCGCACCCGCGACTTCTACGGTGGCCGTGCCCTGCTGATCGTCATGCCATACCGGGATCTTGCAGTCCCTTCTCAGCTCATCCAGGATATCGAAGCATTTTGGATTGGAAATATCCTCGAGGTTTATCCCTCCGAAGGACGGGGCTATCAGACGTACAGTCTCGATTATCTTGTCCGGGTCCTTGGTGTCCAAGCAAATAGGAACGGAGTCCACCCCTCCCAGATACTTGAAGAGCATGGACTTGCCCTCCATCACCGGCATCGCCGCCTCCGGGCCTATGTCCCCGAGACCTAATACCCTCGTGCCGTCGGATACCACGGCGACGGTGTTCCACTTGCACGTAAGCTCGTACGCCAGTTCGGGGTCCTGGGCTATCATCTTGCAGGGCTCCGCCACCCCGGGGGAGTACCATATGGAGAAATCGTTGAACGATCTCACGCAGGCCTTCGGCACAGTCTCGATCTTCCCGCCGTAGAACTTGTGCAGTATCTTCGCGTCCTCTCCCGGCTTCTTCGCCTTCGCGAGGCGTTCCTCCACGCTTAGCTCTCTCTCTTTTCCTGTCATCGTAATTCTCCCCTATGTTTTTCTACGAAATTCGTAGTCTGGCTTCGAATCGCTAAAAGGGGACTAGGAGAAATATTCTATTTATATCTAACCGAACCTCGGATACCGTGCATGGCAGATACTCAGAACACTGTGATAGTTGACGGCTATATCGACGACCCGGCCGCCCTGGGCGTGCCTCCATACATCTCACCGATCGTCAGGGCCGCCGCCGGCGCCGCCTTGGACGCGGGTCACGAAGTGACGTACATCACAGCGGACATGCTGCGTCTTGGAAAAGGAATACCGGACGCCGACCTCGTTGCCGTGATATCCGGGAACACCGTTCCCGGCAAGTACCTGAGGTCGATGCCCATGTCCTCCAAGGAACTGATGCACCTTGCACATTCCATCGGATCGTACAGCATCCTGGGCGGTTCTTCCTGCTCATCACCCGCATCGAGATTCTTTGACGAAGTATCGGAAAAGGATATCGCCGCTGCGATCTTCGATATACTTTCCTACAAAGAGAGAAAGGAAAGATACAGGACCCTGGACGAATGGAACCGCTGGATGGTCCTCGGCGCATCCATAGTGAAGCAGCACCAAGATCACCCGAGGCCGCTTGTGGCGGAGATAGAGACGTACCGGGGATGCCACCGCTACGCCTCGGGGGGATGCTCCTACTGCATCGAACCTCTGAAGGGAAGACCCCTTATGCGCAGACCAGAGGACATCCTTCGGGAAGCGGCGGAATTGAAGCGCAACGGCATCGTCAACGTACGCGTAGGCGGCCAAACGTGCATCGTATCCTACGGATCGGAGGATGACAGCGGCATACCCCGTCCGAACCCCGATGCCGTCCGGAAGCTGTTCTTCGGCCTTAGGGATCTTCAGTTCGAGGTGATGCATGTGGACAATGCGAATCCGGCCGTCATATCCGAGTATCCCGATGAATCGGAGAAGATACTCGGGATATTGACGGAATGCTGCACCCCGGGCAACGTTCTCGCCTTAGGCATGGAGAGCGCAGATATCAGCGTGATAGAGGCGAACAATCTTAACGCCACTCCGGAAAGGACCATTGACGCCATACGCATGATAAACCGCATCGGCGCATCGAGAGGGGCGAACGGAATGCCCCTGCTTCTCCCCGGCATCAATATCATCGCCGGTCTGGACGGCGAGACCGCCGGAACCTACGATAAGAACCTGGAGTTCCTCAGGAAGGTAAGGGACGAAGGCCTGATCCTCCGCCGCATAAACATAAGGCAGGTCCTTCCCGTCAGAAGGGAATTCAACGTCAGGATAAACGAGAAGAGGTTCAGGAAGCACAAGGAGACGATCAGGGAGGAGATCGACAGGGAGATGCTGAAGCGCGTGGTGCCTTACGGCACCGTGCTCAGGAACGTTCTCATGGAGCTGTCCGACGGCGGCACCACATTCGGAAGACAGATCGGATCGTATCCTCTGCTCGTAGGCGTGTCGTATCCCCTGGAGATCGGGAAGTACTACGATATAGCGATCACCGATTGGGGATTCCGGTCCGTTACCGGCGTGGAATACCCGTTCAACGTGAATACCGCCTCAATGGCGGCACTGTCCGCACTTCCCGGGATCGGAAAGAAGAGGGCGGCGGCGATAATCAGGGGGAGACCTTTCGAAGACTTCGACGGATTGGCCGAGACCTTGGATGAACCGTCCGTCTCGGAACCCCTCAGAAGACTTCTTTTGATGAAGGAATGAAATTCGTTCGTATGTGTTTCCGTAAAGTTTCATATGCTGCTATGATTCCCGTTCTTATCGATTCCGTTCCTGATCCGTGATCGGTCTTCCCTCTTTTTCTATATCGAGTAACTTCGTTCTCGTGCATATTCTGACATTAAGTAATCTAGTTTTCGTGCATATTTTGATGTTGAGTAACATCGTTTTCGTGCATGTTTATATATCATCTACCTCAATACTAACATGATGGCGACCTCTAACATGAAGAGGAAAGCATACGACAGGATGCTGGAATGGAAGGACACCCGCAAAGGGTCGACGGCACTTCTCATTGACGGGGCTAGGCGTGTGGGGAAAAGCCATCTTGTAAAAGAATTCGGGAAGAATGAATACCGCAGCCACATTCTGATCGATTTCAACAACGTGCATCCGGACATCAAAGATACCTTCGAAAAGGATTCGCACAACCTTGACGAGCTTTTCCTAAAGCTCTCTACGTTCTATGGCACCAAGCTCTACGAGAGGGAGTCCGCAATAATCTTCGACGAAGTGCAGTGCTACCCTAAGGCCAGAGGGCTGATCAAATACCTGGTGGAAGACGGCAGATACGATTATATCGAGACCGGGTCCCTCATGTCGATAAGGCGCAACATAACCGGGATCGTACTGCCATCAGAAGAAGAACATCTGGCCCTGGACCCTATGGATTTCGAGGAGTACCTATGGGCATTCGGGGATGAGACAACGATGCCCTTCATAAGGGACAGGTTCAACCGACTCGAACCCTCAGGCGATGCAATCCACAGGAAGATAATGAACTCTTTCAGGGCCTATATGCTCGTGGGAGGCATGCCGCAGGCCGTTCTGGAATATGTGACGAGCAGGGATCTTTCAAGAGTCGACAGGATCAAGAAGGACATCCTGGACCTATACCGCAGGGACGTGGCAAGATTCGCAACAGGATATGAGACCAAGGTCACCGCGATTTTCGACACAATACCTTCCCAGCTTTCAAAGAAAGAGAAGAAATTCAGCTTGGCATCTATAAACAAAGAGGCACGGATGCGGGCCTACGAGGACGCATTCATGTGGCTCGCCGACGGGAGGATAATCAACCAGTGCTTCAACTCTACGGACCCCTCCTTCGGCCTCACGATGAACTTGGACCACATGACCCAGAAATGCTATATGGCGGATACGGGCCTGCTGATGACCCATTCGATATCACTAAGAAGAACGGAAAGTGCAGACCTCCACAAATCCATTCTCTTCGACAAATTGGGCATAAACGAAGGAATGTTCGCAGAGAACATCGTAGCTCAGATGTTACATTCCAACGGGCACGACCTCTACTTCTACTCCAGAAATGATGCAGATAACAGTGAAAACCGCATGGAGATAGATTTCCTGATAAGGGTCGCCGGAAAAATTTGCCCTGTCGAAGTTAAATCCTCCGTATATTGGAGACATGCGTCCCTTGATAAGTTCACGCAAAAATTCAAAGGCCGTATCGGACAGCCGTACATACTTTATCAGAAAGACCTGATGGTGAAAGATGGGATTATACACCTGCCTCTGTACATGGCGGAACTTCTTTGAAGAAACTATGCCGACAATGGATTAATATCCGGCTCGTGTTCTTAATCTGTGGATCTCCTACTCCCCGCGAAATATCCGTTCCTGGCCGAAGCCTCCGAAGCCATAACCCAGAACTCCGTGGATATTGGGGACCTTTTCGGCGGATCGATATACGAGGAGGCGAGAGCCAGAGGTCTTGCCCGGGTTGAAGAGGCTCTGCTGCATTCGGAGGTCTCCTATTCTCCTTTGGTAAAGGACTACGACAGACTGAACGACATCCTCTCGTACCCGTACGCAAGAGTGCTTGTTTCCGTCATTAATGACAGATTCCTGACGAAAAGGTACGCCCTGGCGGAATCGGTCCGCCTGAACCGCCTCCTTGGTGATGAGACTCCTGCGACCGTACTTCATATCGCCGGGGCGCTGGGGGTGAACTCCACTTTCCAGGACAACAAGCTGAAGATGCACTTCCCGGATTACCTGACATTCTCCACCAGAATAAAGAGCCAGGATTGGAAACTTGTCAATTCGGAGCTGTTCAACGGTTACGTTTTCCTTGCCAATGAGAAGTTCGGCCGCCTGCTTCAGAATGCCCTTCAGGACCGGATCGAGGAGGAGCTTCCGTTGTCGGTTCCGGACGATGTGAAGGCGTCTGTATCGGAGGACGTCAAGCGCATCGGCGCCTCCCTTTCGGAGATAAAGAACAGATTCAATCCTCAGATGACAGGCGAACTGCAGGAAGGGGATCTCCCGCCCTGCATGAGGACGCTTCTCGCCAACGTTCAGAATGCTGTGAATCTCCCCCACGCAGGAAGATTCGCACTGGTGTCTTTCCTCCATGCGATAGGCATGACCACCGAGGGCATGATGGCTTTATTCTCCCGGTCACCGGATTTCAACGAGTCCATGACACTCTACCAAGTAAAGCACATAACCGGGGAGTCCACCGGCGGAGATGGTTACACCCCGCCGGAGTGCGGGACCATGAGGACGAACGGCATATGCTATAACCCGGATTCACTGTGCGCGAGGGAGTGGATGACACACCCGCTGAAGTACTACCGCGCGAAGACGAGGTCCGGGAATAAGAAGGAATGATCACATTTCCTTCATATTGTTCCACGTGACTATGGCTCTCTGTATCGCCGTCAGATTCCCCACGACGGCGAAGTAGATCACCATCATCTCCAACCAGGTGACCGTTATCCCCAGGATCGTGACAGAGCCGTATCCCAGAACGATCATCACGTATTGTATTATCGGGAATAATGTACTCAGAACCACTCTGTCCGCCCTTCCCAGCAGCCCCGCGTAAAGACGGGGCGCACCTACGGCCTGGGCCTGTGTTCCCATATATGATGTTAGGAGAACACCGACAAGTGCCAGTGCACCGAGTATCGGATTGCACCATGCACTGAGCGCCACCCCCCCGATCATGAAGACGTCAGCGTATCTGTCGAAGACATGATCAAGGAAGTCTCCGCGCTTCGAGGCTTTGCCTGCAAGCTTGGCTACTTTGCCGTCCAACGCATCGAAATAGCCGGATACGAGCACGACTATCGCACCTACTATCAAAAGGATGTGATGATCGTAGCTTAAGTACAGCAATGCCCCGCACAGAAGTGCCAGCAGAAGGCCTGCCCAGGATATCATGTTGGGATTAACGTTTATCAATTTCTTGGCGACGGGCGTCAGTGCGAAGTCCGCCTTGTCCCTGTGCCCGTCTAGAACCATCTGTCAGTCTCCCCCGACCAATCCGTGCTGCCTGGCACCTGATGATTCCCTTTGCCTTTTATTATCTCTTCCATCCTTTCGGCGGTCTCCTTAGGCGTCAGCTTCGTCGTATCTATCTCGAAGACCCTGGCCTTCGAACCGTCGGCTTCGCATAGTATTACGTCAAGGATCTCGGCCTGGACGTTCTCCCTCACCTTCGATTCAAGATAGCCTCTGGCTCTCAGTCTCTCTGCGAGAACGTCCGGATGGCAGCGGAATACGACGACTATATCGCATCCCAGGAAATGGGACAGGTGCCCTTCCACTATGGCGCTCAGCTTGCTCCTCTTAGAGAAGAGCGTGCGCATGCTTTCGATGTCCACCTCCCTGGTGTCCCTCTCCGCATCCTCTTCTCCCAGCAATCCGTTATCGGCTATGAACGCGTTGAGATCGATTATCTCATATCCGCGTTGTCTCAGATACTCGGCCGCGGACGTCTTGCCCGTCCCCGGCGTCCCTGTCATCGCTATAAGCGGCATCTCAGATCCTCCTCAGATAGTCTTCTGCTCTTTCCATTACCATGTCCCAGGTGGGAACGTTCTCCACGGCACCGTAGGCTTCTATTACGAATGAGGACGTGGCGGCGGCGATGACCAGGGCTTCCTCGGTACCGTACTTCCTGTATTTGGCGGCGTAGAACCCCGCCCTGAAGGCGTCCCCGGCCCCGGTGGTATCTACGACCTTGTCCGGCTTCACCGCAGGTATATCGACTCTCTTCCCGTCAATGAACGCCCTGCTCCCCTCCGGGCCGTCCGTCCGGACGACCAGATGCTTCTTTATCTCGTCCAGGGTACCGCCTGTGTACTTCTCCGCGGAAACGGACTCGTGCTCGTTGCAGAAGAAGATGTTCGAAAGTGCCAGCGCCCTGTTGAACCTCTCCCTGTCCCAGATCTCATGGATCTCCTGGGCGGGGTCGAAAGCTATGTACGGTATCTCTTTCAGCTTCTCCATCTGTGATATATAGTAATCCGGCTCCCCGGTGGAGAAGTGCACGTACTCCGAGCCCTTGGCGTACTTCGAAAGATCTATCTCCAATTTAGAGGCCCAGCCCTGGGGGCCCTGATAGAAGAGCACTTTCTGATCGAAGTTCCTGTCGTTGACCACCAGGGCCTCGGAAGTTCCATACTCAGTCTCGATCATCCCAGAGGTCATCACTCCTGCCTCCTTCAGCCTCTTCCTGTACTCTTGGGGGAAATCTTTCCCGATGAATGCGCACAGCATGGTCGGGACTCCCAGCGTCGCCGCCACGTAGGAGATGTTGGAAGCGGTCCCGCCCATGTTCGTTTTCTTCGACAGAACGTTTATGGAAGTGTTGAGGCGCGGAAAATCCTTGACAGAGATTATCTTGTCGATGGAAACATGCCCGTAAACGGAGAGGAACGGCTTCAAGTGCCTTCCTCCCATCCGGATATGTACTCCACCTGCTCCTTTGTCAATGAGTCTATTTCGATGCCCATCGACTTCAGTTTGATGCGTGCGATTGCCTGGTCTATGTGATCCGGAACGGCATAGACCTTCCCCTCCATGTTCTTGTGATTGATGACCAGATGCTCAAGTGCCAGCGCCTGGGTGGCGAAGCTCATGTCCATTATCTCCACCGGGTGTCCCTGGCCGGCGGCCAGGTTCATCAGGCGGCCCTCGGAGACGAGATACAGCGTCCTTCCGTCCCTCATCTCGTACTTATCCACGAATTCTCTGACCCTAGTCACACCGACGGCTTCGCTGTCCAGGGCCTTCTTGCTTATCTCGTTATCAAAATGCCCTGCATTGCACAGTACACAGCCGTCCTTTATCAGAGGTACGTGATCGTAGCTGATGATGTCCTTGCATCCGGTGACCGTTATCACTATGTCGGCAACTCCTACGGCTTCGGCCATGGGCATGACCTCGAAGCCGTCCATCCTGGCCTCTATGGCCTTTATCGGGTCCACCTCGGTAACGACGACTATGGCGCCCAGCCCCTTCGCTCTCATCGCCACGCCTTTGCCGCACCATCCGTAGCCTGCGACCACGGTCCTCTTCCCGGCAACCGTCAGATTCGTCGCGGTCATCCATCCGTCGAAGGCCGACTGCCCGGTCCCGTATCTGTTATCGAAGAGGAACTTCATCTTCGCGTCATTAACATCCATCACCGGAAAGCGCAATGCACCGGCGGCCGCCATGGCCTTCAGGCGGATCACGCCTGTGGTGGTCTCCTCATTGGCTCCTTTCACATTGTAGAGCGCGTCCTTCCTGGTGGTGTGCAGCATCGCGATTAGGTCCGCACCATCATCTATCACGAAGTCCGGATGCATATCCAGGACCGTGTTCAGATTGCAGTAGTACTCGTCCTGTCCTTCCCATTTCTTGGCATGTACCTCAAGACCGTACTCTTTCCTGAGGGCCTCCGCGACGGAATCGTCCGTCGAAAGGGGGTTGCAGCTGGCCAGCCGGATCTCCGCCCCTCCTTCCGCGAGGGTGACCGCCAGCATCCCGGTCTTGGCCTCCGTGTGCAGGGCCATTCCTATCTTCAGACCCTTGAACGGCTTCTCCCGGGCAAATCTGTTCCTTATCTCCATGAGCGCAGGCATATGCTCCTGGGCCCAGTGCAGCTTTGCCAATCCTTTCCGTGACAGTTCGTTCATCTTCCTCTCTCCGACATAAGCGATTCGCATATGTAATCTACAGTCTCCTTGCGGCAGCGTTCTCCCGAATAGGATCCCAGTGCCCCGTCGATGGCCGACGGGTTGCCTTTCATTTCCTCTGCGAAGGATATCATATTCTTCAGAGCTCTGGTTATCTCATCCGATATGGGGACCGCGGCGGCCTTGGACGTCCTTGACAGAGGGTTCAGGTCTATAGATATCACGATCTTGCCCATGTCCGCAAGGGCCTCCGCCCTGTCCCCGTCCTCTATCGGGACTAGTATCACATCAGAATCGTAGATCCCTTCCCTGACGCATAATGCTCTGTCGGAGGTCAGCCCGGGTATCCTGGCATCCGGCTCCCTTCCCAGGACCTCCCCGGCGCCCTGTCCCTCCATATGGGAGATCAGAAGCTCCATCCTCTCCTCCGTGCGATGGAATATGTTGACCTCTATCTTCGCGCCGACGCATCTCGCCAGCTTTATGAGATTCTCCGCATCCAGCGCCGCAGCGTTTCCGTTGACGCATATCACGGGGTTCCTCGCTCTGAGAAGATAGGCAGCGCCGGCCCTCTCCGACTCCAGGGACGGAGGTATGGACCTTTCGCCCATGAGATAATCGTAAGCCTCTCCTCTGCCGTGGGATATCAGCCCGGTGGGTGTAGCTAAGCCCCGCTCCACCATTTCCGCGAGTCGCTCTCTCCTCATGAGGGACTCATAGCGAGGATGATTGCGTGGGATGGTCACGATTGGACGATATGCAGGAATGCCTAATTAGGTTTGCCGAGGATGTTCCTCCTATGCATGCGAGGTGGGTCTTTACAAAAGTCTTTACAATCCATACTAATTTCTGAAAAATTGTAAAGACTTTCAGAACCTGGCTGTTTTTAACCTGTTGCCGATATGACTTTTTCTTCACTGCATATGAACAGATCCAGAAAAGGCTGTCCCTCGGGATACGATTAAGTAAGAAAATGGGACTGATGGTTCGATATGGCTAGCGTCAGAATTGTCGTTGTCAGACCCAAATTCGAAGGGAACGTCGGAGCGATAGCTAGATCCATGGCCAACTTCGGTCTTGACGAGCTCTATCTCGTGGAACCCTGCGCTATAGGCGATGAAGGAGAGATAAGAGCCGTCCACGGCATTGACGTGCTGAAGAACGCCGTGATCGTCAACACGTTAGAGGAAGCTTTGGAGGGATGCCTCTTGTCAGCCGGCACCAGCGACACCGTCACAGAAGGGGAGCACAACTATGTCCGCGTCCCCATTACCGTTAAGGAATTCGCCTCCAGGCTTGAAGACTACCCCGACAAGGTAGCCGTGGTCCTCGGCAGAGAGGACACCGGGTTATTGCAGGAGGAGCTTGCCAGGTGCGATCTTTTGATACATATACCCGCCGACAAGGAGTATCCGACACTGAACCTCTCCCACGCCGCCGCCATAATCTTCTACGAGCTGTTCGGTGACGCGGTAAAGAGGCCCACTCCCGCCGACGACTCCGATAAAGAGAGGATGTTCGCCTACTTCGACGAGCTTCTGGACGCTATCGACTATCCGGAGCACCGCCGCGAAGGAACGTCGGTCATGTTCAGAAGGATGATGGGGCGTGCGGTCCCCACGAAGTGGGAGTATAACACGATCCTCGGAGTCTTCAAGGACTCTGTGAAGAAGATAGATCACTGATCCTTCGCCCTTGCGCGGGTGTACTCCCGCACAGCGTTCCTTATCGCATCGTCGATGGAGACGGAATCCCCTTCTTTGATGAGATTCTCCAGTTCAGTGACGTTCCCCCTGGGCAGGTCCACTGTTATCTTGGCGATGTTCTCCGGAGTGAAACGGGATTTTATGAAAACATCCATGGCCTCCCTTATCGCATCGGATATGCTCTCGAACTCACCGCTGTCCACCAGGTTCTGGAGGAGCGCCAGTTTGTCCGACTGTATCCTTATCGTCACGCGTTCTGTGGATGCCATGGGCCTCTCTCTGTCTGACAGATGTTCACGGGTTTATATATAGAACGGTCAAAGACCTGAAAAATAATTTTTAGGGAAATGGTTTGGAGCTTCGTGATACCGTAAAGGATCATCCGAAGAGTGCAGAAAGGCCGGCTGCGGCCTCTTCCTCGCTGACAGCCTCTTCCTCGGGCTCTTCCTTCTTCTCCTCTGCGGGAGCGGCGGCCGCGGCTGCGGGCGCTGCTCCGGCGGCGGGAGCGGCCATAACGGAGGCGCTTGCAATGGCCTCCTTTATGTCTACTCCCTCGAGGGAAGCGGTCAGAGCTTTGATCTTGGCTGCGTCAGCCTCAACACCTGCGGCACTGAGTATAGCGGCGATTGCATCGTCCGTTATGTCCTTGCCTGCAGAGTAGAGCACCATAGCGCTGTAGATATACTCCATTCTATTCAACCTCCTTTTTAGCCGAATAATGCACTGAGGCCAGCAGCTGCTTCTTCTTCGCTGACCTCTTCTTTCTCTTCCTCGTCCTTCTTCTCTTCCGCCGCGGGAGCCGCGACAGCCGCGGCCGGGGCCGCTACGGCACGGGCGCTGAGCCTGGCCGATATGCTGTCGTTCGCGTATCCCGCTGCGGCGGCCAACGCCAGCATTTGGGCGTCGGCCTTCGCGAGAAGAATGTCGATGTTCTCTCTGGTTGGTATCGCGGCCGATACAGAGAGGCCGAGAGCCTCTCTGAACGCCTTCGCGATGAGCGACGTGATCGTTTCCTTTGTGGGGAATGCGATCGCCATGCTCAGGGCACGGGCGTTGAATGCGGCCGTAGCGAACATATCAGAATAGTAATTCTCCGGGATGTCCAACACGTTCTTCCCGTAGAGCGTGTCTTCCTCGAATGCGGCCCTGAGATCCATACCCACTATCATGGGCAGGATGTTCAGCTTGGGCAGCATCCCAGCGACGTCGGCGGGGATGGCGTGGCCTTCCTTAACCAGTGTCGTTTCCTTCTTAATCACTATCTTCCCGCTGTCTATCGACGCGGGAAGGCCAATCTTTTGAAGTTCCCCGATGATCGGGCCCGGTCCGAACGGCGTGGGCCCTTTCGGGACCACGATGTCATAAGGCGCGTGCTGGCCTGGCTTCGCGGGTGCGGCTGTCTTCGTCGCTTCAAGCTGCTTGAACAGCTTGAAGGGATTCAGATCGGTAGCTATTATCGCGCACTGTCCGTGCACGTGCTCCTTCAGCGCCTCGATACCGGGCTTCTGCTTGGACGCCTCGTCCAGAGCCAGGAGAATCAGGTTGTTCTTGGTCATCCTGAGGGCCGCGTGCTCCCTCAGACCAGCCCTCATGGACTGGATCTGGGGTCCGGGGATGCCATGCATGTCTACGATGGCTACCACGGGGTATTTCACGATGCCTTCGACCAGCTGTTTCACCAGGTCCTTCTTCCAAGATGCGACGTGTGCCATTCTTCGAACCTCCTCAGAACAACCTCTCAGACGGACCCATAGTGGTCTTGACGTAGGATGAAGCGATGTTCATCCTGCCTTTCTCGAGCTTGACCTCGATGCGCTTCAGAAGCGTCTCGATGTTATCGGCCAGCTGCTCGATGGGCATTTCCGTCGTTCCCACAGGGGCGTGGAAGGTCATCTTATCCTTGGTCCTGACAGAAACAGTCCTGCGAAGAGCGTCGATCATGTTGCTCGGGTCCACTCCGGGCGGGATGGGTTTAGGCATCTTGCCCCTTGGGCCGAGAACCACACCGAGCCTCTTACCGACGACCGCCATGAGCGGCGCCTCGGCAATGAAGTAATCGATGCTGTTCGCGATCTTCTTGGCCTGTTTCTTGTTGTCCGCGATCGTCTGAAGTTCTTCAGGGGTGATCACGAGGTCGGCCACGTCTTTGGCTTTCAAAGCTAGTTCGCCACCACCAATCACGCAGACCCTGATCGCCTTCCCGCGGCCGTTCGGAAGGATGATATCATCCTGGATACGGTTCTTGGGAACAGACAGATCAACATCTCTGAGATTGATGGCCAACTCAACCGTCTCAGTAAATTTGCGCTTCTTGGCACCCTCAAGTGCCTTCTGCACAGCCATTACGGTTGACTTTTCTGCCAATACAATTCCTCCTTGTAGTGCATGCGGATGTTTAGTCCTCCTACAAGCAGACGTTCGTAATATGGGGGGAGTATATAACATTTAGCGATGGGGATCTCTTACGGCGATTTTGGCAACGGTCCCCTGGCATATTGCCGCCCCGAGAGACTAACATTTATACCGCAACGGAAGCAATGTGGAGACATCGCACGGATTACGGGACAGATCGAATGTTGATCCACAAATATGTCATGAATGTCGTTTCGAAGGTCGTAGCCTCGCTGATGTCCTTCGTGGCGCTGATGGTCATGACCCGCTACGTGGGTGACCAGTACGGTGTGATGATGTGGGGGATGGCTTTCGTCGCCTTCTTCAATGCCGTCACAGACCTCGGCTTCCACACTGCGAACATGAAATTCGTCGCCGAGGGCAGGGATCAGAACGCATGCTTCTCCACATACCTGACGGTCAAGCTGGGTCTTGTGCTTGTAATGGCGGCCCTGTCATCCGCGTTCATATATGCCAGCATGCGAGACGGGAGCGTGGGCCGGGATACCGTGCTCGTTGTGATCGTCTTCATAGCATATTACATAGTCCAGGATATCCAGGCGACCCTGACCGGCATGTTCGACGGCAGGCTCGAGAGCGGGAAATCGTCTTCCGTGTTCATGATCGAATACGTCGCCAGAA
This sequence comes from Methanomassiliicoccaceae archaeon UBA381, assembly GCA_002502965.1. GTDB lineage: Archaea > Thermoplasmatota > Thermoplasmata > Methanomassiliicoccales > Methanomethylophilaceae > RumEn-M2. The sequence goes on along the minus strand of DAQS01000002.1, from coordinate 468,506 downwards.
GCTTCATCCTGATGGCTCTGGCTGTCATGAAGGTCTCACCTGCCGTGCTTTCCCTGGCTTATCTCTTGGGCACCCTGATCTCCTTCTCCCTGGCTGTTTATCTCTTCAGAAGACCGAGGATAAGACTGGTCCGTCCCGTTTACATAAAGGAGTACATCAGATTCGCTGCTCCTCTGTCCTTCTCGATCCTCCTCATATCCTCCCTTGATTATCTCGACAAGGTCCTCGTCGGAATATACAGCGGCAGTCTTGAGGTGGGATTCTATGCGGCATCCATGGGCATAGTGTGGGCATTCACATCCTTCGGCGGCTCCCTGAACAGGATCATGTTGCCTCATCTCTCCAGGATAGACATAGGAAAGAACCCGGAGGAGGGTGAAAGAGCCATGTGGACCGCGGAGAGGTACATGGCCATGCTTATCCTCCCTCCCGTGATCTTCCTGATGGTTCTGGGCCCGGAGGTCAGCACATTGGTCTTCGGCGCCGGGTACCGGCAGGCGGGAGTCATTCTCTCCTATCATTCGGTGATGATCGTCGCATTCATATTCACAGGCATGCTGACTCAGGTCCTGTATGCCTCCGGCAGGGTGGCACTTTACGGCAAGGCCGTGATAGCATACGCTGTGGTGGTGATCTGCGGCTATGCCCTGCTCATACCTGATAACGTACTCGGATTCCAACTGGGGGGACTTGGAGGTGTCGGGGCCGCAATATCCCTCAGTGCAGGATATGCCTTCCTGACCGTTCTGCTCGCATACCTAATCCGCCAGAAGGTGGGGATAAGATTCTATTCCAAATTCTGGAAGCATCTGGCATCTGCCGCGGTCTCCCTTCTCTGCCTGGCAGCCTTCGTCCGGTATTTCGATGCGGACGGCATACTTATGCTTCTGATATCCGGAGCCGTCTGTCTGCTATCATACGCAGCATCCTCATTCATACTGGGGGAACTGAGGAGGGAGGACGTCATGATGATGGCGGATGCCCTTAACCCGAAGAAGCTCAAGGAAAGTCTGGATGAGGAACTGAAATGATCAGTCCATATCCTCGGCCCTGCGTCCTCTGATGTGTTTATCGAAAAACATCTCAAGGGCTTCTTTCTTCCAATACTTATAGAACATTCTCCGGTGATCATTCTCGTTGTTCCGGAGCATCCACATTATCTCAGGTATCTTCGGAACTGTCACGGATGACCTCCCGGAATCGTAGCCGGTGAATTCTGCGCATCTCTTCACGAGATCGTTGCGGATCTTCATATGGCTCGTAGGATTGGGGGGCGGGGAATTGATATCGTATTTCCCGTCCAGGAAGTCCTCGACAGACATCTGTCTTACGTGCTCCCTGACTCCCTCGAACCTCCCCCCGAAACGTTCCAGATCTATGTCGAGAAGGAGGGACGGGGTACCCATGGCCAGAGAAGGCACTGATGCATGCAGTCTGCGTGATACCACGCACCTTGCCGAGTTGTAAAGATAGAGGAACACCTTTGCAGCTTCGAGACGGGTTCGCATATCGAACACAGGCCTGAAATCGTGGGACAGGGTGTAGACCGGGCAGTCCGCTTCGCTGCGCATGTACTCCACAACTTCGTCCGGAAGGTCTGTTGCGATTATGTAGTCCTGCTTCTCGATCTCCGGATTTGACATAAGTGTCGTCGTAAGACAACCGGAGAAGTAAGCTGGCACATCATTCTCCTCCAGCCATCTCAGCGTCGTCATATCCCTGCATCCGACGGGTCCGTGCTCTATCAGATACTCTTTCGACCTTTTGATGAACCCTTTCCTCATCACGGGAGTCACGTGCATGGATATCAGAAGAGGGTCTATCCTGTCAGAAGGGGGGAAATGCTTCGGAGAATCCAGGAAGAACGCGTTGAGTATGACCTTCGTTCTAGGACCGTCGAACCTGTGAAGCCTCTCACGGTTTATGACCCGGTCTATGCTCGGAAGAAATCTTGACGAGGCGATGCTCTGTATATCGTCCCCGATGTTGTCTGTGGAATAACCGAGAACTCCGTACTCAACTGCCCCGTCCATATTGGCCGATAAGCAACTCTCAACTAAATATAACTGAAGGAATTTTTATGTTTGAAGGGGGCGGGCGCAAGCCCGCCCGAACCGGCATCAGTCGATCCTTACCTTCTTCCCCTTCGGGGACGATTTCTTGGATTCCATCACGACCTCCAGGATACCGTTATTGTACTCCGCCTTAGCCGTATCGGACTTCACATCGCAGGGAAGCGCGACGCTCTTCGCGAACTTCTTGCTCTCCGTGTCCACCGATACCGTCAGTGTGCTGTCCGTCAGCTCCAGGTCTATGTCCTCCTTCCTTACTCCGGGGAGCTCAACGGTCACGTGGACCTTGTCGTCCTCCTTTGTCACGTCCGTGAAGGGCTCTCTCGTTCCCGCGGGCAGCGGGGTGTACTCCCCCACCGCATTGCCGAACTCCCTGACGTGCGGCACCCCGTCCGGGCCCTGGTACATCGTGTAGCCGTACGTCCTCACGTTATCCCCCGCCTCCGAGAGCATCTCCTTGAACCTCTTGTCGAAGTTCCTGAAGAGGCTCTCCCAGTCGCTCCATATGTCTATCATGTCTCTCACCTCACTGTTTCTCCTTGCCGTACTCCTTCAGCTTTTCCCTGGACTTGGGGCCCATCTTCTCGATGGCCGCTTCGAAGTCGGCCTTGGTCACCTTGGACGTCTTTATCTCGCCCTCGGTAACCGTTCCGTCCCTGACGATCCTCCTCACGGATGCCATGACGGCCTCGTTCACTATGGCCCCTATGTCCGCTCCCGTGTATCCCTCAGTCTTATCCGCAAGCTCCGAGAGCTTCACGTCGTCTGCCAAAGGCTTGCCTGCCGTGTGTATCCCGAAGATCTTCTCCCTGGACTCCTTGTCCGGAAGGCCGATGTATATGCTCTTGTCAAACCTTCCGGGTCGCAGCAGGGCCTGGTCCATGATGTCCGGTCTGTTGGTGGCCGCTATGACGACGACGTCGTTCAGGACCTCGAGCCCGTCCATCTCCGTGAGTATCTGGGATATCACCCTCTCGGTGACGTTGCTGTCTCCGTGGGATGCACCCCTCTCCGGGGTTATGGAGTCGATCTCGTCCATGAAGATCACGCAGGGAGATGCCTGCCTCGCCTTCCTGAACGTCTCCCTCACCGCCTTCTCGGACTCCCCGACCCACTTGCTCAGGAACTCGGGTCCCTTGACGGCTATGAAGTTCGCCTCCGATTCCGTGGCGACCGCTTTCGCCAGCATCGTCTTCCCGGTGCCGGGCGGTCCGTAGAGCAGTATGCCCTTCGGAGGCTTCGCTCCCATGTGCTCGAAGACCCTTCCGTACTTCAGAGGCCACTCGACGGCCTCCTTCAGCTCCTGCTTCGCATCCTCGAGGGCGCCGATGTTCTCCCACTTTATGTTGGGCTTCTCGATCAGCACCTCTCTCATGGTGGAGGGCTGCATTCCCTTCAGGGCCTCCCTGAAGTCGTCCCTCTGCACATTGATCTTGTTGAGCACCTCGGCAGATACCTCGTCCATCTCCATGTTGATATCCGGCAGCACCCTGCGCAGAGCGGCCATGGCCGCTTCCTTGGTCAGTGCGGACAGGTCCGCCCCGGCATACCCGTGGGTCTTGTCCGCCAGCTCCTCCAGGTTTACATCCTTGTCGAGGGGCATGCCCTTTGTGTGGATCTGCAGGATCTCCAGGCGTCCGTCCCTGTCCGGGATCTTTATCTCTATCTCGCGATCGAACCTTCCTGGCCTGCGCAACGCCTCATCGATGGAGTTCGGCCTGTTGGTGGCACCTATGACCACGACCTTTCCCCTGGATTTCAGCCCGTCCATCAGAGAGAGCAGCTGAGCCACTATGCGCCTCTCCGTCTCGCCGGTGACCTCGTCGCGCTTGGGCGCTATGCTGTCTATCTCATCGATGAATATGATGCTGGGCGCATTCTCCTCCGCCTCCTGGAAGATCTCCCTGAGCTTGCCCTCGGACTCGCCGTAGAACTTGCTCATGATCTCCGGCCCGCCTATGAAGATGAAGTTGCTGCTGGTCTCCCCGGCGACCGCCTTCGCCAGCATCGTCTTCCCGGTGCCCGGCGGCCCGTGGAGCAGCACGCCCTTGGGCGCCTCGACCCCCAGCCTCTTGAACAGCTCCGGGTGCTTCAGGGGAAGCTCCACCATCTCCCTCAGCTTGTGGACCTCGTCCCCCAGGCCGCCTATGTCGTCATAGGACACCTGTGGCACGTCCGCCCCCTTGTCGGCGGGCTTGTCGGAGATCTTCACTTCCGTGTCGGCCATCATCATGGCCGCCTCCCCCGTCGGAGCGAAGGATGTGACCATCAGATCGATCTTGTTCCCCATCACATTGAGGGTCACGGCATCGCCCTTGGCGAACACGCGGCCTTCCATGTTCTGGCGCAGGAACTCCTCTCCGCCCTGGAGCCTCAGCTGCTCTGTCGGGGAGAACGTGATCTTCGTTGCGTTCTTGGCGGTGATCTTCTTCACGTCCACCCTGTCGTCTATGCCCACCCCGGCATTCCTCCTGGTGGACCCGTCTATCCTTATGATACCGCGGTTCGCGTCCTCCGGGCCCCCCCTCAGCACCTTCACCGCGGTCTTCTTCGTACCGTCTATCTGTATTATGTCCCCGACCTTCAGACCCAATATGTCCATCAGTTCTGGGTCTATGCGGGATACACCTCTTCCCGTCTCTCCGGGCTTCAGCTCTGCGACCTTCAATGCTTTGTCCTTAGCCATTTCTCACTACCTCCTTTCTCCTTGTTTTCATTCCTCTCAATGTGATCATATCCTCTATCTCGTCAGCATCCTTCTTCATCCTCGCCGATATCTCTGCGATTGTGGCATCCGGGAAATCCAGGACCTCATACAGCAAACTCCTGTCCCTGTCCTCAGCTTTCGATAAGGCTGACTGCATTATGCCCTCCCTTTCCCTCAACAGGTCCAGGCGCCTGCGCTCCAGTGTGCCCAGTTCCGCATCTATCTCGGAGATCATCCTCCTGGCCTCCTCCGGCCCGTAGTCCTCCTGAGCTGCCTGGGGCATCTCCTCCTCTTCCGGTAGGATCAGTCTTGTCCGGAACATGCCGCTGCGCATGTCCATGACCAGGGTAAACTCTGCGTTTGGCTCGTAGACTATTCTGGTGGGGCCTATGCTGCTGGCCTCCCGATAGCTGACGACGAGGCCTTCCCTCTCCATCATAGAAAGGTTCTTCATGACCGCCTGCTGGCTTATCCCGAGTGCCTTCGAAAGCTGGAAAGGATAGTGCGGCTCGCGCACAAGAGCTCCGAGTATCTTCCTCCTTGTCGGATTCTCAACTATCGAAAGCAGTGTGTCCAGATCGCTCATGTTATCCCTCGGTTGTCAACCTTGAGTTCATAACCATATATTGGTTTGTTCTTCTATTTAAATGTTTTCAAGTTTCGTTCAGAATATATAAGTAAGCGATTTTTGACTCGCTTTCTAAGGCTTTATTTCGCTTTTTACGATGACTTCCAAATGCCATGTTACGTTTTTTCTGATGACTTCTAAAGGCACACACCGGATCCATAGAATCTATACTGACCTAAATCCCAAATTATGAGAAAAGAACCGCACCTCAAGGAACTCTCCAAAGGTGCGCTCTGTATTGAGAACAGAGATTATCAAGGCGTGTAAATACTCCGGCCCCGACTCGCAGAACGCGTGTGCCCTCGGTCTTCCGAGAGTTTCAGATTGTGTTTGATGATCGACCGTAAATGTTGCCCACAACCGTCAGAGAGGAGACCTAGTCGAGTCCTTTAGGTCTCCGCTGTATATGCACAAGGTCGCATCAAAAATTCCCCCTGCTTACCTATTGTAAAGAGCATTATTGTACATAAATATACAACAATGAACAATAAATACAAATATATGTATTGTAAATCCCATACTCATGATTCCAAAAGATGCAGCTATACGCCTGAATCCCGAAGACATTCCTAAGAAATGGTACAACCTGATGGCGGACCTGCCGAAGAAACCGGATCCACCCATGAATCCTCGAACAGGAAAGCCCGCAGGCCCTGAGGACCTGTCGCCACTGTTCTGCGATTCCATACTTAGACAGGAGGTCAGTCTGGAGAAGCATATACGGATTCCGGAAGAGGTAAGGGAGAATCTGATCTATCTTAACAGACCGGCCCCCCTTCAGAGGGCCTACCGCCTGGAAAGATATCTCAAGACCCCTGCTAAGATCTACTTCAAAAGGGAGGACATGAGCCCATTGGGCAGCCATAAAGGCAACACGGCCCTGGCTCAGGCATACTACAATATGAAGGACGGCGTCGAGAACCTGACAACGGAAACGGGCGCCGGGCAATGGGGAACCGCTTTGGCCATGTCCTGCAACCTGTTCGGCATAGGATGCACAGTTTTCATGGTAAGAGGCAGCTACGACCAGAAGCCCGCCAGGAAGACTGTCATGAACTTGTACAACGCCACGGTCCATGCCTCCCCTTCAGATCAGACAGAATACGGTAGGAGGGTCCTGAAGGCCACTCCGAACACCGTTGGGTCCCTCGGAATAGCCATATCCGAGGCCTGTGACATGGCGATCCACCAAAAGAACACAAAATACGCACTGGGCAGCGTGCTGAACCACGTCATGCTGCATCAGACGGTGATCGGGCTGGAGACGATAGAGCAGATGAAGATCGGCGAGATAGAGCCTGACTGCATGATAGCATGCGCGGGCGGAGGGTCCAACTTCGCTGGGTTCGCCTTCCCCTTGATAGGGGAGAAGATCAAAGGTAAGACGGACTGCGAGTTCCTTGCCGCCGAATCCGACGCGGCACCGAGCATGACCTCCGGGAAGTACAAATACGACCTGGGGGACACCGGAGGATTCACCCCGGAGCTCATGATGTACACAATGGGCCACGACTTCATACCGAGTCCCGTCCACGCAGGAGGTCTGAGATACCACGGCATGGCGCCGCTGGTCTCGGCGGCCCTGGATCAGGGATTCATGACCGCCAGGTCCTACAGTCAGCCGGACACGTTCCGCGCGGGAAAGATCTTCGCCGAGACGGAGGGCATAATCGCCGCACCCGAATCGTGCCATGCGATAAAAGCAGCCATCGACAAAGCGCTAGAGTACAAGGCCTCCAAGGAGGAGAAGACCATAGTGTTCTGTCTCTCGGGCCACGGACTGCTCGATCTTAACGGATACGAGAAGTTCCTGGCGGGGAAACTGGAAGAATCTGCGGTGTGAATCAATAAATACGCAGTATCGGTACAACCAGGTGATGCCGGGAGAGCTCAGGGACGACGCAGTGGTCATCGAAGACCAGAAGGAAGGTTGCCAGATCTACAACAAAGGCAACTATGGCTACCCTCTAAGCGGCGGGGGTCTGGAACTGGACCTGGTGGAGGCCACGTACCTGCTGGAAGCGGGACGCATCCAGATAACCTCCGGAGGGAGGGAGGTCTCCTTCCCTGAGCTCTTCGACTACTCCTCGGAGAAGTACGACGAGTTCGACATCAAGTACATGGTCTACAGGGACATCCGCCAGCGCGGATTCGTTGTGAAGATGGAAACGGGCAGCTTCGACATGTCCGTCTTCCCCCGGGGGGAGACCATGAGCAGTTCCCGCCCCGCATACCTCGTGAGGGCCGTATCGGAAAGATCGGCGATGCATCCTGCCGAATTCGGAAGGGAGATCGCCGAGACCGCGAAGAAGGGCAAGAAGCTGCTCTACGGCGTGGTAGACGAAGAGGGCGACCTGACGTACTACATCATGTCCGAAGGTAACGTCAGCGGCGGCGTGAGGACGAATGCCGACGCATGCGTGGAGGGTAAGATGATACGGGACAGGGTCTTCGTCTTCAAAAAAGAGGACGCAGACCGGCTGAAGGGATTTGGCTTCTTCGGGAAGGACATACAGAACATGCTGCAGCTCTCCCTTATAGAGAGTTGCTATCTTATGAGAAGGGGGGGCCTCTCCGTACGGGACACCGCAGGGGACCTGATATCTTCAGACTCCCTGACCGAGTACGGCAAGAATACCCAGGACGAGTTCAGCCTGAGGCTCAGGGCGTACGAGGACCTCAGAGAGAAGGGCCTGATCGTCAAGACCGGTTTCAAGTACGGAACCCATTTCAGAATGTACGAGAAATCCCCGAACGAGCTCCACGCCAGATATCTGGCACATGCTGTATCAGGTAACTCTCCCATGACGTGGCCGGAGATATCCCGGGCGGTGAGGATAGCCGGCGGCGTGAAGAAGGAGATGGTCTTCTGCTGCGTTGCCGACAAAATAGAATACGTTGTGATTAAGTGGTTTAGGCTGTGAGCGGGATGCTCACAGCTGGATCTCTATGCCGAGCTTCTCAGTGAGCTCCTTGTAACGGTTCCTTATGGTGACCTCTGTCACTCCCGCCACGTCGGCCACCTCTCTCTGGGTCCTGCGCTCGTTGCACAGGATCGACGAGATATAGATCGCCGCCGCCGCAACGCCCGTAGGCCCGCGGCCGGATGTGAGCTCCTTGTCCGATGCGTCCTTCAGGATCTCCGCCGCCTTGGTCTGGACCTCTCCGCTGAGCTTCAGCTCGGAGCAGAACCTCTGCACGTAGTCCTGGGGCTTCGTGGGCAGGAGCTTCAGCTTGAGCTCCCTGGTCATGAACCTGTAGGTACGACCGATCTCCTTCCTGCCTACGCGGCTGGAGCCGGCAACCTCGTCCAGGGTCCTGGGCACCCCGCACTGCCTGCACGCTGCGTACAGGGATGCGGCCACGACGCCTTCGATGGATCTTCCTCTTATCAGATTCTTGTTGACCGCTTTGCGGTAGATCATCGCGGCGGTCTCCCTGACATTCCTGGGCAGTCCCATGGACGATGCCATCCTGTCCAACTCGGACAGCGCGAAGGCCAGGTTCCTCTCTGTGGCATTCGATACGCGGATCCTCCTCTGCCACTTTCTGAGCCTGTACAGCTGAGCCCTGTTCCTGGTGGGTATGCTCTTGCCGTAGCTGTCCTTGTTCTTCCACGATATCTCGGTCGAGAGACCTTTGTCGTGGATGGTGTAGGTCATCGGAGCGCCGGTACGGGCCCTCTTCTCGCCCTGCTCCACATCGAAGGCCCTCCATTCCGGACCCTGGTCTATGAGCTGGTCGTCAAGGACGAGTCCGCAGTCCTCGCAAAGAAGTTCTCCTCTCTCGTAATCCCTTACGAGGTGCTTGCTGCCGCACTCGGAGCACACCTCTATCTCTTCAGCCCCTTCTCTTACCTTTGCCATATTTGGTCTCCTTCGAATAGTACATCTCAACACCGGCCGGGGCCTCATACCCCCCCGACAACGTCACGGAAACGTACGGGGAATCCACAGGACCGAAGACCCTTCTGACGGTGCCAACCTTCCTCTTGCGCGAATCGAACACGGAGTCCCCAGTCTCTGGTAGGGACCCGCCGCGGACTATCATCTTCTTAGAATCAGATTCCGCAACAGTTCCCAAAAGTTCCATGTCCATACTCCGCAACAGATAGGTTTATCTATCCGCTTAGTAGGTCAAACAGCAACTTATATTTAAACCCTACGTTGATATTAATATATTGAGTCAGAAAAGACTTCCCATGGCCAGAGACCACAGAAAGAGAATCTGGGAATAGGTTTTGATAAGGGAGACAGTCTCCCGTTTAGCTCTTCATCACAGCGACGAGGAATATCCCGACGGCGACAAGTGCACCGATCGCAGCGGCGATTATATTGACCGCTGCCTCGTAAATTGCATCCCATGCCGCCACATCGGCGAAGAGCGCAATGTCACTGTATCCCACCAAGTATGCCCATACCGCGCCAATGATGAGACCTATGGCGAGAAGGACAAATCCCACGACTCTGCTTTTCCCGCTGCCGAAGTAGGCCGTGAATATGCCCGCGAGGAGCATAACCAGCGCGAAAACGAAGACGACGATTGTCAAGAATGACATCCAATCCATTTTCTATTCTCCTTTTTCTAACATCGGCCTTGTCCCATCTGGGCTGACCGAGCCATCATACGTGCAATAAGGTAGGTATTATTTAACTTTCCCATATATGGATTGGATACGCACTTTCACATACCATGATTTTTGTAGGTGCTACGTTTGCGTGGTAGGTTTTATATTCTATGTCGTACTTTTTCCGCTGTGACCCAAGTCCTGATTCTGATGGGCAGCAAAAGCGACCTTCCCGTCGCTAAAAAAGCTGTAGATGTTCTGAAAAGATTCGGCCTGGATTATTCTGTTGCCGTAGCATCCGCCCACAGGACGCCGGACCGGGTCGCTGAGCTCGTCAAGAGCTCCGGTGCCGACGTGTTCATCGCCATAGCGGGCATGAGCGCCGCGCTTCCCGGCGTAGTAGCATCACTTACCCCGGCGCCCGTCATAGGCGTCCCGGTGAGCGGGAAGATGAACCTGGATGCCCTGCTCTCGGTTGTGCAAATGCCCCCCGGCATACCTGTTGCATCCGTAGGGCTGGACCGCGGGGACAACGCGGGCCTGCTTGCGGCCCAGATAATCGCCGTCGGCAACAAAGATCTAAGAGAGAAATTGACCGAATACCGCGAGGAGATGGCGGCGAAGGTCGAAAAAGACTCTGCGGAGGTAGAAAAGGATGTTTAAAGCAGAACCGTTCATAAACGAGAAAATAAAGGCAGTGGAGGACCAGGTGGGCAACGGGAAGGCGATCATCGCCGTCTCTGGTGGAGTGGACAGTATGGTATGCGCAGCCCTTGCTAGCAAGGCTCTTGGCAACAATCTACTGGCCATATTCGTTAACACGGGTCTGATGAGGAAGAACGAGCCTGACGAGGTCAAGGGCATGCTGACGGAGATCGGCATGAACTTCAAGATCGTCGACGCTCAGAAAGAGTTCTTCGATGCCCTGAAGGGTGTAACCGATCCGGAAATGAAGAGGAAGATCATCGGAGAGAAGTTCATAAGGGTCTTCGAAAGAGAGGCGAAGGGCTTCGGTGCCAAATACCTGGTGCAAGGCACCATTGCCCCGGACTGCATTGAATCCGGTTGTGACGGGAAGAAGCTGATAAAGTCGCATCACAACGTAGGCGGGCTCCCAGAGAAAATGGATATGGAACTGGTAGAGCCTCTGAAGGACCTGTTCAAGGAAGAGGTCAGAATGGTCGCCAGGAAACTAAATGTCAAATCCTCGGAGAGACAGCCCTTCCCCGGACCTGCCCTTGCAGTGAGATGCCTGGGAGAGGTCACCCCCGAGAACATAGCCCTGGTCCGTGAGGCCTGCTTCATAGTAGAGGATGAAGTGAAGAAGGCTGTAGACGCAGGTAAGATGAAGATGCCGTGGCAGTATTTCGCCATCGTGTTGCCCATAAGGTCAGTGGGAGTGCGCAACGATGACAGGATATACGGGAAGACTGCGGTCATAAGGATCGTGGAATCCACAGATGCCGTGACCGCTACCCACACAGATGTGCCAGCAGATGTGCTGAATACCATATCGAAGCGCATAACCTTGGAAATGGAGGGCATCAACCGCGTCGCCTACGACATAACGGACAAACCCCCAGCGACGATCGAGTGGGAGTGAGGTCAGCATCGGCATATCTGCCGAACACTGAGAGCACTCAAGGGGAGATCCGCCTTTAAGGCGGCGGCACAATGATCCTCCGCCCGATCGCGAGGCCCGGGAAGAGGGGAGTGCCGGCAACACCCCAAAAGCATCAAAAACGATACGGTTCCGTATCCGGCCATCCCAGACAGGCGCAAAGGCCATACCGAGGAATGTTGTATAGAAGTGCCGAACTATGAATCCCGCCGAATTGTTGATCTTGGCCGTCGGTCTTTCAATGGACGCTTTCGCGATCGCGATGTGCAAAGGTCTCTCGGTGGAAAAGCTGGAAAGGAAGCATCTTATCCTTGCCGGATTGTGGTTCGGCGGCGCTCAGGCCCTCATGCCGCTCCTCGGGTTCTTTTTGGGGACCAGTTTCAGGGAGACCGTGGAAAGCGTGGACCATTGGATAGCTTTCACGCTCCTGGTTCTGATCGGCATCAACATGATCCGGGAGTCCAGAGAGACCGTCGAAAGACTGAATGCATCCTTCGCTTCGAAGGCCATGCTGCCTCTTGCCGTTGCAAGCAGCATCGACGCACTGGCGGTCGGAGTCGGTCTCTCCTTCCTGGAAGTGGATATCGTGGCCGCGGTCATTCTGATCGGTGTCACGACCTTCATAATGTCTGCGGCAGGGGTCAAGATCGGAAACCGCTTCGGCGCGAGATATAAGTCGAAGGCCGAGCTCGCAGGAGGCGCCATCCTCATCATCATGGGGACGGCGATCCTGATTGAGCATCTCGGCATCATCTGAATCCCCCTGATCGACGACGCACCGGATGCCGTATCCATTATGTAAGATCAATAAGCAGAAATGGAAAATGAGAGACCGGAATCCAGTCTCTCACGCCAACTCAAACCCGCGGTCTCCGACCGCACATAAAAAAGCTCACGCTTCAGTTGAGGGACTTCAGAACCATCTCGAGCTCTGAGAGGATCTGCATTATTACGCTCCAGGAATCCATCGGGATGTTGGAGTCGTTGGACAGATCTGCCAGGATGCTTATCGCACTGGATACTTTGAGATCTGTGTCTTTCTGTTTGTCCATGAGGAGAGCAACCGCATCGTTCGCCCCTTTCCTTATGTTCCTCGGCACGCCGCTGTCGTTAGCCAGGCGTGCTTCCAATTCGTTTGATATCTGTTTAAGTTTGCTTTCTGTCGATGCCGCTGCCATTGAATCAGCTCCGATCAGATGGACTCGAATTCTTCCTGAAGGTCTATGACGAACTGATCCAGCACGTCCTCGAAATATGCCGACCTATACTCGCGTATGCCTCCGAGGTCGCTCTGAATCTTCGCTACAAAGTCATTGTTTTCTTTTATGATCTCGATGCTGCACAGAACTTCTTCCATGGGGCCCACCTGTTTTAAACTGTCAAGCCCAATCGGGACTCAATATATAATTGCTTTGCATACACCCCTGAGACACCGAAACCTTTAAACCGAGGGTGCTGTGTAATGGGGTTGTTTCCATCCTTTAACGTCAGTGGTAACGGTAAGGGACGGAACGGATGCGGTAACGCACGCCAGGAGACTAGGGAGATGGACAGCAGCAAAATTTCCGAGTACCAGGAGCGGATAGACAGCAAATTCCGCAGCATCGGTAAGGGGAAGTACGGCAGAATCATGAAGATGGCCCGTACGCCCACCTCCGATGAGTACAGGAAGATCCTCATGATCACGGGCCTCGGCATAATCGTGATCGGTGCTGCGGGATTCGCCATAATGTGGCTAATGACCTATCTTCCGGGATACTTCTGATGCAAGAGGGATAAAATGTCGCTTTCAATAATCGGGAACAATGACAACAAGGACCTGGGCGCAGGGATGGCCGTAAAGTGGCCGTTCGAGGTCTCGACCGACGCCATAGACGTCCAATTCACTTTCGATATTTCCACGGGGCCCGAAGGCTCCGATTCCCCGGACTGGAACGTTGAGTTCGGCGAGCCCGCCGGGCCCATATGGGACAACTACCGCAGCAAGAGGGAGGCAAGGGTGGACATCCCCCTGGGCAAACCCAAGGAATTCTACCTCGAGGTCATATGCCCGAAAGGTGCCAGATACGGAGATTACGTTTCAGTCACCGTCACCGCCTCCGGCGGAGGGGCCCAGAACAGCATAACCTTCGGGGCAAGAGCCGTTCAATCCATAATGATCCTCAAGACCCAGATAGACCAGGAAAGGAGTGTCGTCGACAGTCTCAACGCCAAAGCACTGCTGGGCGAGAAGGACATATATGCAATGCTCAGCCCGTCGAATCTGAGAGGATACATATTCGTCGAGGGCATGAACACCGACCGTATGCGCGAGAAGGCCAGGGACATAAGGAAGGCCCGCTCGTTCATCGAGGGTGAGACCGGACTGATCGAGATAGACCACTACCTTACCCCGCTGTCCACTGTAGTGGGCATCGCGGAAGGGGATCTGGTCGAGCTGATCAGCGGTCCGTTCAAAGGCGAGAAGGCCAGGGTACAGTACATTGATCAGGGCAAAGAGGAGATCAGGGTGGAACTAATCGAGGCCATGGTCCCCATACCGCTCACGGTCAATGGTGACAGCGTCAGAGTTATTGAAAAGGAGAGATGACAATGGTAGATACAGTTGAGGCGTTGGTAGACGGTGGGAAAGCAACCGCAGGCCCGCCACTGGGGCCCGCTCTGGGCCCGAAAGGTGTGAACACTGGCCAGATAATAGCGGCCATTAACGAGAAGACGAAGATCTTCGCCGGGATGAAGGTCCCCGTGAAGATACTCATAGCGGATGACAAGTCCTTCGAGATCAAGGTGGGAACTCCGCCGATGTCCGCTCTGATAAAGAGCGAGCTTGGTCTCGCCAAGGGATCCAGCAACAACACCAAGGATTTCGTCGGAAATCTGACCCTTGACCAAGCGAAGAAGCTTGCCAAGATGAAAGAGGACAGCCTTCTGGGCGCAAGCGAGAAGGCTAGGGTCCTCGAGGTCGTAGGTGCCGCGGTAACCGTGGGCATCACCGTAGACGGCAAGAAGCCCAAGGACTTCCAGGCTGCCGTCAAGGCCGGCGAGTACGACGACAGGTTCTAAAACCGAAAAGGCGGTCTGGCTCTTGCCGGACCGCCCATCTTCCGCCTACCTAAATATTTATAGAAGCGCGGAACGTTAGAGTTCTATCTTGAGCAGAGATAATCTCATAGACACGGCCCGCACGATACTGGGAAGGGCGGGATACAGACTCTCCCCGCCGATGGCATTGCGCAGCGTATGCTTCGACATAGTCGGAAGTAGGAACAAGACCATGCTCATCGTGAAGGTCCTCGGCAACGTGGACGCCCTTTCCCGGGAGAATGCCGAGGAGATGAAGGTCCTGTCCGAGATGCTCGGAGCGACCCCCCTTGTCATAGGAGAGAAGTCCAGCGCCGGCATCCTGGAGCCGGGGATCGTGTATTCCCGCTTCGATATACCGATCATATCCAACGAAACGCTCAGCGACTACGTCCTGAGGGACGAGTCCCCCTTCGTGATGGCCGCTCCGGGAGGCCTGTACGTGAAACTGGACAGCGTCCTGCTGAAGGAGATCAGGGAAAGCAGGGACATAAGCCTGGGGACCCTGGCGGAGGTGGCCGGGGTGTCCCGCAGGACAATACAGATGTACGAATCCGGAATGGGAGCGATGATAGATGCGGCCATACGGATAGAGGAGTACCTCAATGCACCGATAATACGCCCGGTGGACCCCTTCGAGTTCAGGGGGGACAGGGTTGGGAGGCACGAGCTTTCCGGAGAGGAGAGGACCGGATCGGTGGTCCTTGATCATCTGCTGGGGATGGGTTTCTCCATAACCCCTGTGGTTCGTAGCCCCTTCGAGGCGATAACCCGTGACAACAGGACCGTTATACTTACGGGTCTGGGCGGAGAGACGGACAAGATGCTGCAGAGGGCCGCTCTGGCATCCGACATATCAGTGATCTTCGGGAAGCATTCCATCATCGTCGTCGACGATGAGAGGGGCCCGGGGAACATCAAATCCACTGTGGTCGTCACCAAGAAGGAACTGAACCACATGGAGGACAAGGGAGAGCTCACCGATCTCGTGAAGACCCGGAGCGGGGAGTAATGCGGACTCTCGGTTCGGAGAAGGGGACCATAGATATCGTTCCTGTGATCAAAGGGCTGGTTTCTGAGTCTCCTAAAGTGAACATCGTCCTTAATGGAAGCTATGACGCGGCGGCGGCATCCCTGGGCCCGGAGGACATATCCGCCATAAGTGCCAGATCAGAGCTCGGAGAGGCGGAGATCAGCGATGCCGATGCCGTATACGGCCATTTCCTTTCATCTTTCGGAGAGATAGGCAACCCTTCTCCGATATTCTGTGCCCTTGTGGATCTTTGCGCTGAAAAAAACATTCCACTGATACCTGCAGACATGGACGATGCAGAATACACCGAAGCATACTGCCGGAACATCTCCCTCCTGGAGACTCTGAAGGAGCGCGGCCTGGTCAGGTCCGCAGCCAAAGGGGGTCTCGATATGTCCTCCCCCGAAGCCTTCGTGAAGGACTTCGAAAGCGGGTTCAGAAGGATAAAGGGCTTCAACGCACTGGCATGCGAAAGGGCGGAGCATATGGCGGGAGCACTGTTCGAAGCCCTCGATAAAAGGAAGAGGATCGCCGCGTTCATAGAGACAGAAATGGCAGAGGACGTGGCATGCATACTGGTGGATTCATATGGCATGCGACAGATGTGACGAGAGCCGCTCTGCCGGCAACAGGTTCTGCCCCAACTGCGGTAAGGCGCTCAGAGAGCGCATAACACTGCGTCTGGCACTTGGGGCAGCGATGTGCCTGTTATGCACCTACATCATAGCATATGAACTGATAGTCGTCGGGGTCCTGTTCTCCGAGACCCTGGGAGCCCTGGCGGGCGCCCGCACCTACATCTTCATAATCGTACCCATGATCGTGAATATCTTCCCGATCGGTGGTTTTGCGCTTCAGACCTACTTCGTGCTTCTGGTGGCGGCCTGCTTCATATCCGCTTTCCTTTTGTTCAGGGATGTGCCAGAGAACATCGGGAAGGCGATAAGAAAGCGTGAATATCTTCCCTTCCAGGAATCCGCCCTTTTCAGGATGTCGACACTCTTCGCGGCCCTTATGACCTTCCAAATGTCGATCATATCCCTGGTCCTTCTGATGGGGCAGGACCTTCAATCCGTTGATATGGAGGGCTATCCCGTCTGGGCTGTGCTCTTCTCCCTTGTGGAGGCTTCCGTCTGGGAAGAGGTGCTCTGCCGCTTCCTGATGCTGGGGGTACCTGTGGCGATAGTCGCATATATGTCGGGGAAAGAAGACAGATCTTGGAAGCTGGCTCTCGGAGGGTTCGGTATAGACAGGACGGCGTTGGTTTTCATACTGTTCTCTTCCTTCATCTTCGGCGCTGGACACCTGACCAACTGGGGGCTGTGGAAATTCCTCCCCACCTTCGCTTTCGGTCTGGGATGTGGCTACCTGTTCTCAAAGTACGGGCTGCACGCATCGATAATGCTGCATTTCACAGTGAACCTTATGTCCGCGGGAACCTGGCTCTCCGGATCGGAGATCAACAGCGTGAGCATGATGATGTTCCCGGCTCTGGCTCTGGGTCTTTACTTCCTTATATCCTACGTGCTGCGCGGATACCGCTTCCTCCTCGATATGTTCGCTAGGGATCAGAGCATCTGACGCAGGATGTCCCTGGACTCCACCGCCGACGGGAAATCCCTGGATTCGATGATATAATTCCCTTTGTAAGAGGACAGCTTCTTCAGCGTCAACCGGAAATCCACGTTCCCCTCGCCCAGGACCAGGTGCTCGTCGCTCTTGCCCAGATTGTCATGTATGTGCACATTGACGAACTTGCTGCCGAGAAGATCGACAAACCCGTCTATGTCCCCTACCGTGTTGGCATGCCCTATATCGAAGCATACCCCGAGCTCTGTGCCGTCCACGAGATCCGCTAGCTCTTGGGGTGTCCTTCCCAGCATGAAGTCCAGGTTGGGCATATTCTCAACGGCCACCTTTATGCCGTATTCGGCCATTACCCTGTCAAGTGTCCTAAGCGACTTCTTCGCCGCCGCCACGGACTTCTCCTCCAGGTCCGGGACCACAAGGGAATAGACGCCGGGGTGAACGGTTATGGTAGTTATGTTCAGGCTCAGGGCGCTCTCCACCAGCGACAGCAGATCGAGCACGGAGGCTTCCCTCATCCTTTCGTTAAGGGACGCTATGTTGGTGTCGCATATAGGTGCATGTATCGAGTACTTCAGGTCGTAGGAGGGCGCCATTACCGCCAAGATTCCGGAGATGTTCTGTACATAGTGCTCAGCTTCTGAGAATATCTCCCAATGCTCGAACTCCTTGGATACTTCCTCCAACACATCTTCGAATTTGTACGCACTGAAACTTGTAGATGACACTCCGATCAATTTCTCACTTCCATACCGTCGACCGTCGTCGGGGCGGTCCTGTCTATCAATGCCTCTATTTCCGGATCCGTCACCGTGACCTCTATGGGCCCCAATACATGACCTCTGTCGCAGAATGATATCTTACCGACAAATGCCACCTGCTTATTCAGCAGGAACCTGGTACGGTCGCCGGACACCCCCTTGAAAAGTATGGCCCTGGCCGTATCCAATATCTTCTGGCGGCGGATCATGAGCCCGAAATTACCAAGGCTCTGGGCCTCTCCTCTGGCATATCCTCCGTCCGTCTCCACCACGGCATCGGGGAATACCTGCAGGATCGCCTCTCTCACCTTGTCCGGGTCCTCGCTCGGATTGACCCTGCTCACTATCCTGACCGAAGGCATCGGGCGGGTATAAGTTCCACATGGCTTTAATTGTTACAATCGAACCTGTGGACAGTGAACATTTATAGGCTCGTCCCATCTCTTTCCTATCATGAGGCCAGAGGTTCTGAGCGCTGCGGCAAGGAGGGATGTGTTCCTTTCACCAGATGCATTGGAGATCGTTCTCTCCTCCTCAGATCCGGTGCCCTTCCTCAATAATGTGCTCGACGCTGTTTCCAAGAGCTCTGCATTCTTGACCAGGGCGGACATCGAGGCCTTCCTCTCCGGCGACAAAGCAATGAGCCAGTCGTTCAAAACAGTGAGGCCCCCGAACAAACGTCTCGGGGACCTCAAGATAGTGCCGGACTCGGATATCACGGGCAACTCTACCTGCGAGGGCACACTGGACGACTTCGTCAGGTACTTCCAGAGCCGTTACTCCATACTAAAGAAGATAATCGAGAGGCACCGGGACTTCGGCAGCACCATGAGCATCGAGAGGGCCTTGGGGATGGACAGGGAGGTCCGCATCATCGGCATGGTCGGAGATGTCAAGGACACCAAGAACGGCCACAAGATCCTGACCGTAGAGGACGACCAGGGCACAGGATGCAAGGTACTGGTCCTGAACACCACGCCGGCCATAAACGACGTGTACGTCAACGACCAGGTGATAGGTATCATCGGCAGGCCGGGCAACAAGGAGCCCGGAAGGAAAAGAGAGATGATAATCGCCGACCAGATCGTGTGGCCCGACGTGCCTTCCAACAATTCATGGACGGCCAACGATAACGTTTCTTCCGTGGCGTTCCTCTCGGACGTGCACATCGGAAGCTGCACCTTCCTGGAGAAGACCTGGGAGAAGATGATCCGATGGCTCAAACAGAACTCCGAGGAGAAGGAGCTGAACTACATAGTGCTCCCGGGTGACGTGGTGGACGGCATCGGGATCTTCCCGGGGCAGGAGCAGGAGCTCAGCATAACCGGGATATACAAGCAGTACGAGGCCCTGGGAGAGCACCTCAAGGAGATACCGGACCACATCAAAGTGGTCGTGCAACCGGGAAACCACGACGCCTGCCGCCTTGCCGAACCCCAGCCCGCCCTGAGCTCCGTTTTCACAGGATCGTTCGACTCGAACGTGTTGCTTGCCGGTAACCCGGTCTATCTGAACATAGAAGGCCGCACAGTGCTCACATACCACGGCCGCAGCATAGACGACTGGATCTCCGGGGTGCAGAAGCTCACCTACGAGAATCCCCTTGATGTGATGAAGGAGATGCTGGTTATGCGCCATCTGTCGCCGATATACGGCCAGAGGAACGCTCTCGCACCGGAGAAGAAGGACTATCTGGCCATGGGAACGGTCCCGGACATATTCGTTACGGGCCATGTCCACGGGGCCGGTTATTCAGAGTACAGAGGGGTGAAGATGATAAACGCATCCACCTGGCAGGATCAGACCGAGTATCAGAAGATGCACAACTTCAACCCGGACCCCGGAATAATGCCAATAGTCCATCTGGGAACAGGCAAAGTGGATATGCACGATTTCAGAAAGTAAGAAAATTGTGTTTCTTAAGGGGTTTCATAGGAAGAGCAGTGCATAGATTATCAGGAAGAACCCGAGGATCAGCACGGAGTAGGAGACTATCCAGATCGTCTTGAAGACCTTCGCTAGCTTCTCGGGATCCTCCCTCAAAGACAGGAACCAGTCCTCAAGCCACATCTTCAGGCTTTCTCCCCTTTGCCCTTGAGATACTTAAGGCGGATCGTCTCCTCCCTGCTCATCTCCTCCAAGCGGAACTCCACGAATCTCTTGTCCTCAAGGAGCTCGGGTATGACCTTGAACTCGAGGGCGTTGACCCTCCTCTTGGTCTTCTCGATCTCGTCAAGGAGCTTCTTCATAGTGGTCTCTATCTCCGCTGCGCGGACAAGGGTCACCAGGAGCTTCTCGAAGGCCTCGGAGGCCTCTTCGATGTAGGCAGAGGTGGATATCACGCCGTAACCCTTGCTCAGGATGTTACCGCGCGCTATCTTGGCCTCTACCTTGGGGACGGTCATCCCCATGATGCTCTTGCTGCCGACCTCGACCTGAGGCTCGGATTTGATGGCATAGGCCGCGCTCTTGACCGCGATCTCTCCCTCTACGGCCGTTGCTATGGCTATCTTCTCCATGGCCGCCTGGTAGTCGGAGACTACCGAGCCGCGCATCTCTTTGGCCTTCTCCATGACCTCGAAGAACTCGATGATGAGGCCGTCCCTCTTCATCTTCATGATCTTGTGCCCGTTCTGGGACAGTTTGATCCTTCTCTTGAGGTCCAGGAGGACCGAGCGGGTGGGGGTGATCTCGTGCGCTGGCATATCTCTCACGCCTTCTTCTTCAGGTACTTCTCTATGTACTTGCGGTCGATCCTTGTGATCTGTTCCATGTCAAGGGCACCGAGTATGTCCCAAGCTATGGAAAGGGTATCCTCTATGGAACGGTCCTCGTCTGCGCCCTGGCGGACGATCTTATCCTCGAACAGATCCGCGAAGTCCAGGAGCTTCCTGTCCTTCTCAGAGAGCGATTCCTTACCTACTATTGCGACCAGCCCGCGGAGGTCCTTGCCCTCTGCATATGCTGCATACAACTGGTCAGAGACTCCCTTGTGGTCCGCACGGGTCCTTCCCTCGCCGGTTCCTCCGCCCATCAGCCTGCTGAGGGACGAGGAAACGTTGACCGGCGGGTATATGCCTGCACGGTGCAGGTCCCTGGACATGACGATCTGACCCTCGGTGATGTATCCTGACAGGTCAGGGATCGGGTGGGTGATATCGTCGCCGGGCATGGAGAGGATGGGGATCTGGGTGATGGACCCTTTCTTATCCTTTATCCTTCCCGCACGCTCGTACAGCTGTGCCAGATCGGTGTACATGTAGCCGGGGTAACCGCGCCTTCCGGGCACTTCTTCCCTGGCCGCACCCACCTGACGCAGCGCCTCGCAATAATTGGTCATGTCCGTCATGATGACGAGAACCTGCATCCCCAGCTCGAAGGCCATGTACTCCGCGGTGGTGAGTCCCAGACGCGGGGTGACGATACGCTCTGTTGCCGGGTCATCGGCAAGGTTCAGGAAGACCACCGCATTCTTCAGTGCGCCGGTCCTCTCGAATTCCTTCATGAAGGTCTGCTTCTCTTCGTTGGTGATACCCATGGCCACAAAGACCACGGCGAACTCCTCGTGCTCCCCGCGGACCTTGGCCTGCCTCGCGATCTGAAGTGCCAGATCGTTGTGGGGAAGACCGGACCCGGAGAAGATAGGGAGCTTCTGCCCCCTGACCAGGGTGTTCATTCCGTCTATCGTGGATATTCCCGTCTGTATGAAGTCGTGGGGGCTGTCCCTTGCCCAGGGGTTGATGGCCGCTCCGGTTATGTCGAGCCTCTGCTCGGGGTTTATCGGGGGTCCGCCGTCTATGGGGTCTCCCGCACCGGAGAGGATCCTTCCCAGCATGTCCTTGGAAACGGGCATCTTCATCGTCTCGCCGAGGAAACGAACGGATGCGCTCCTGTCTATGCCGGTGGTCCCTTCGAACACCTGGACAACGACTATCTTGTCCGAGCTGTCCAGGACCTTGCCTCTCTTCATGCTGCCGTCGGACAGCTTGACGCTGACCAGCTCATCGTAGGCCACGGGCTCCGTCTTCTCGACGAAGATCAGAGGTCCCGCGATCTCGGAGATGGTCTTGTACTCTTTGGATACTTTGACTTCTGTCATCTATCACACCCCCAGGGCCTTGAACTGAGCGTCCATGTCCTCGCCTACCGCCGTGAGCTCGGCATCGATGTTCGTCTCGAGCTTCGCTCTGATGAACCTCTGCCTGGCAGGTATGGAAACGAACTTGTCCAGGGGCACGCCGGCCTGTACCGCTTTGGCGGAGAGGTCCGCGTACTTCCTGATCAGCTTGAGCATCACATACTGCCTCGACATGGGGCTGTACGTGTCCACCGGGTGGTAAGCGTTCTGCTGAAGGAATATCTCCCTTATCATCTTGGACACCTCGAGGGTGGCCTTCTGCTCATCGGGCAGAGCATCGGAACCGACCAGCTGGACGATCTCCTGGAGCTCTGACTCCCTCTGCAGGGTCAGCATGGCCCACTCTCTGAGAGCGGGGAAGTCCACAGCTACCTCGTCGGTGTACCACTGTGCCAGCTGTTTGTTGTAAAGAGAGTAGGACGTCAGCCAGTTGATGGCAGGGAAGTGCCTCCTCTCCCTGAGCTTCGTGTCAAGGGCCCAGAACACACGCACAATGCGCAGGGTGTTCTGCGAGACAGGCTCGGATATGTCTCCTCCGGGAGGAGAGACCGCGCCTATGACGGATATGGATCCTTCTTTCCCGCAAAGGGACATGGCGCGACACGCGCGCTCGTAGAACTCGGACAGTCTGCCTGCCAGGTATGCGGGGTATCCTTCTTCTCCGGGCATCTCTTCCAGCCTGGAGGATATCTCTCTCATGGCCTCTGCCCACCTGGAGGTGGAATCTGCCATAAGGGAGACATTGTATCCCATGTCCCTGTAGTATTCCGCGATGGTCATTCCCGTGTAAACGGAGGCCTCTCTCGCGGCCACAGGCATATTGGATGTGTTGGCGATGAGAACGGTCCTGTTCATCAGGGGGTTCCCGGTCTTGGGGTCCTCCAGTGCGGGGAACTCCGTGAGAACCTCTGTCATCTCATTGCCGCGCTCTCCGCATCCGATGTAGACGACTATCTCTGCGTCGGACCACTTGGCCAGCTGCTGCTGTGTGACCGTCTTCCCGGTACCGAATCCGCCGGGGATGGCGGCTGCTCCTCCCTTAGCCAGGGGGAACATGGTGTCCAGGACCCTCTGGCCTGTGACCAGGGGTATGTCCGGCTGCATCTTCTCCTTAACGGGCCTGGGGACACGGACGGGCCATTTCTGCATCATTATGATGTCCTGACCGCCTATCTTGGCCACGGTCTCCTCGACCGTGAAGCTTCCGGATTTTATGTCCTCGACCTTTCCTTCGAGTCCTGGGGGAACCATGATCCTGTGCTCTATGGTCCCTTCCATGACCGTACCTATGATCTGACCGGGAGATACCGCGTCGCCTTTCTTGACAACGGGGTTGAACTCCCATTTCTTCTCTCTGTCCAATCCAGGTGCCGTGACCCCACGGAAAATGAAGTCTCCCGTCTTGTCCCTCAAAAGGGGCAGGGGCCTCTGTATGCCGTCGTAGACGGAGCTTAGCAGCCCCGGTCCCAACTCAGCAACAAGGGGGCGCCCGGTGTTGGTAACCGGCTCTCCCGGTTTTACGCCGGACGTTTCCTCATAGACCTGGATGATTGTCTGGTCACCGACGATCTTGATCACTTCGCCCATCAGGTTCTCGTTCCCTACGTACACAACATCGTACATACGGGGGGAGATACCGACAGCCGTTACGACCGGTCCGGCGACCCTGTAGATTACACCATCTTTGCTCATCTATTCATCCTCTGTTTTGTATAAATCAACGCCAATCGCTCTTTTTACCTTCTCACGAAGGTCGGTTTCACCTCTTCCCACCGGGACGACGACGGGCTGGATGGAATCCAGCACCTTCTGTCTAACGTTCGATGGAAGCAGGTCCATGTCCTTACCGTCCGCGGCGAGTATGCCTATGTTCGGATCGGACATCGCCTCTTTCATTACCTCCCCGTAGTTCTCCGGGGTGGCCACGAAGATGCGCCTCAGGCCGGCAAGCCTGAATCCCAGCACGAAATCCTCATTGCCTATGACCGCTATTTCCATCAGATCACCAGTAGTTCTTTTATGACATCCGTGTCGAGCCCGCTGTTCAATCCTCTGGCTATTATCCTGATGTTGTTGACCTCATTCTCCTTGTGGATCATGAAATCTACGATCGGGATAACGGACAGGGGATAGAGATGCGAGAACGTCTTGGCCTGTCTTATGTGGTACTTCTTCATCCCGGCCACAATACTCCTGAGCGAATTGGTCTCGTCCAGCGCTTCTTTGATATCGTCGTAGAAATCAAGTGGCGCCAAATCGTTCGCCGCCGCCGAGAGCGTCTCGGCATTGGCAAGCTGTGTGGCCAGCTTCTTGTCAATCTGTTTTCCGCCGGGGATGATGTATTTCATTACTTCCTCCCCGTGTATTCCCTCTGCCTTCAGTTTCAGGATCGTCTCCACGTTCGTGATGTCTATCTCCTTGCGGATATAGTCCTGGAACAGGCGCGTGGGTCTCGAAGACGGGTCTATGCTTCTCAGCAGAGTGTCGTAGTGGTCCTTCTCCAGGAAGTCCTCCAGCTCCGACGGGTTCCCGCTCTCCTTATAGGCGGATATCAGATCTGCCGGGAAGACAACGCCGGCGGCTCTGCCGTAGGCTATTATTATGTCCTCCTCGGACTCCAGCGAGAGGAGCTTCTCCAGCGCCTGCTGGTCAAGCTCCCCGGCAGGGACCAGGTCCTCTTTGATGTCGTCCGCGTTCATCCCGAAGGACCTGCCGCGGAGGATCACCTTGAAGTTCCATATGTCCCACTTCTCGAGATAGGACGCCAGCATATCGTGCAGCTCCCCGGTGGTAGCGTTCAGTATATCCCTGAAATAGTTGGCCATGTTTGAGTACGTGGCGTGCTCTATCAGGTCTACTCCCTCATACCTTCCGGCGAGGGTGGCTATCTCCTTCTGGTATCCCGACTCCCCTATGAAGCGGGATATCTCAGGCAGAGACATCATCAGCATCTTGGAGTAGGTATCCTCCCCCATGAGCTGTGCCTTCTTCGCTTTGACCCTGGCTACCGCATATGCGTAGTTGCCCTTCTTCTCTTTTCCCTTGCGCCCGAACATGCTCTTCACCCGAAGAGTGTATCCGAGAGGCTCTTCATCTCGCGGTCCCACACGGTCTTGAGGATCGTCTTGTACTGCATGTCGACCTGCACGGATCCATCCTCGCTCTCGAGGATCAGCCCGCCGGTTATACGCTCATCTTTGACGATCTCGGACACGCCGAGGTCCGCGGCTTTGAATGAGTCGGCAGGGGACATATAGGCCTTCGGCCTCTCTATCGCCTGCTTAACGGCCTCCACCATCTTCTTGTACTGTGCCAGTTTCTTTTCTTTTGGCGCAGACTCAAGATCGGCAAGGGTCGCTGCGAAAGCCTCCTCAAGGATCTCCTTCTTCTCGACCAGGACTATCTTCTTGCTCTCGAGCTCGGTGCTCGAGATCTCCTGGCGAGAGAGGCGGACTATCGACTCTTCGAGCCTCTTGTTCTCTTTTTCTTTTATAGATGTGATCTTGGCGTCAGCGTCGGCGTTGATGCGGGCTATTTCCGCATCGGTCTCGGCCTTCACGGCCTTGATCGCCTCGTCCGCTGAGCGGTCGATCTCCATCTTCACGCTATCTAATGCCATGGGACGGCTCCTGATTTTACTTTCAAGCGCCGAGCACGAACACAGCCAGGATAGCGACGACGAGTCCGAAGATAACGATGGTCTCAGGCAGAACCATGAGAATCATTCCCTTACCGAACAGGCTAGCATCCTCGGTCATTGCACCGACTGCCGCTGCGCCCACGTCTTTCTCTGCCCAGCCGGCACCGATACCGGTGAGACCGACTGCAAGGCCCGCTCCAATTGCTATCAATCCAAGTTCCATTTCTTATACCTCTGTTTCTACGACTTTTGTGTTTTTGCGTTTCACCATGAGCGGCTCGTAATCCTTACCGCCGCCCACGAAGAACTTGTTCATCGCCTCGACGAACTGCAACCTCAAAGAGTGCAGACCGGCCGAGAGGATGGCCAAGACCCAGATCATGAGATGCCCGATAAGGAAGATCAAGAATCCAGCTATGTAGCTGACTATGTCCCCTCCGGAACCAATCATGATTATGGACATGTAGTTAAATGCCAGCGCCATGCCCGCCTTGGACATACCGATGGCTGCCAGACGCGTGTACGACAGGATGTTCCCGACGATACCCGGCATCTCCAGTATCACCTGAGCCTTCTCCGCCGGCCATGCGAGCACGACTCCTGCAAGGAGGATCGCGGCCCCGACGGCGACTATCATGAGAAGGGTTCCCTCCATTGGCTTGGAGTAGAACAGGAGCTCGGTCAGGGCGTAGCACACCATGACAAGACCGACGAGGACGAAGATCCAGCCGCCCTTGTGGTGCAGCGCACTCCTGAAGCCGTGCTGTATGAGGGAGTTGTAGAAGCCTATGATATAGGCCACCATCAGGTGAACCACTCCCATGTACACGCTGACCTTCAGCAGGAATGTCACATCGTGCAGCTTCCCTATACCGTGACCGTGGTTGGGTATGATGCTCATGAACCACTCGGGGTAGCTGTCTATGTTAAGCAGGTACTGCCAGTTCACAGACATCTCGCCGGGTGCGAGAGGGTTGTTGCCGACGAAGTGCATACCCAGCATCTCTCCGAAGAAGAAGAAGCCGAATATGAAGGTCCATATGCCGCCGAAGAAGAGAACAGTGCCTATCGCCCTGAACTCTTTGCTCTTGGCGTTCTTTATGCCATAAAGGCCCAATATTATGAAGGGGAGAGCATACGCCGCGTCTCCCACCATGAATCCGAAGAAGAACGGAAGGAATACCGCCATGAGTATTGACGGGTCCAGCTCGTTGTATCTAGGTGTCGATACCAGTTTTGTGGGGTACTCGAACTTGCTGACCATGTTGCCGTTCTTCATCTTCGAAGGTGCGGTCTTGAAGCGCGGTTCCGCTTTGTCAGAATCGTGCTGGTTCCTGCCCCTCGACTCCTGGAACTCCACGTAGGCGGTGCCTTCGAGTTTCGCCTCGAGATCCGCTTTCACGCTTTCCACCTGAGCCGCCGGTATCCATCCGTCTATGACGAAGGAGTAGTCACTGGTGGCAATCCTGAGGGGTATCCCTCCCTTCTCCACCTGTATGGAGAGCTCCTCGTCGGATGCCGCAAGGAATGCCTCGTGCCTCTCCGAGAGCTCGGCCATCTTGGTGCCTATCTCCTCGAGCCTCGCACGTGCTCCCGCGATCTCCTTCTCGACTGTCTCGGCCATGGCCTTCGGTGAGCCCGATCCCTCGGGAACGGGTATATCTACATATCCGTGATCGGAGAGCATCGAGGATGCTTTGTCCGAATCGGACGCTTTGATGAAGACCGCTGCCACTGGCACTTCTTTCTTCCCGCCGGCTATGAACACTTCGGCGTTCTCCAGCTTGGGAAGGGCTTCTGAGGGGTCCGTTTTGAAAGTCCCGACGAACACCTTTATTGAATCGTAACCGGAATAAAGCTCAAGATCCAGAGGGAGCCTGGAAAGGAAGCCGAGGTTCTTGTGAACGGCCTCCAGGTCGGAGATCCTCTGTACGAGCTTGTTCCTCTCATCGGCAGCGGCAAAGACCTCTTTCTCTACCTCGTCGACCTTGCCGGCGGATATCTGAGCCCTTATATCCTTGACAGGGACGGGTTCGACCTCTGATTTGTCGGTCTTTATACCCAATTCCTTCTCGGCCGCTCTTATCCTGAGAAGCCTCTCAGAGGCTTCCTGGGAACCTTTCAGAGGTCTGCCTATAGAAAATCCATCATCGGAGCCGTTGGTATAGTCGATAAGGTGGAGGGTCTCTATCTCATACAAAGCCTCGACGGCTTTCTCGAGCTGGGCCCTGCTGCCCACGATCACGACCCTGCTCATCAACTCAGGAAGCGACATCTAACATCCTCTCGATGCTTTCGTTAAGGAATTTCTTGACCTTCGGAATATTCTTCTCCGCTGCGGCGCGGACCTTCTGGGCCTCTTCCTTTCCGGCAGCGATGGTCTTATCACCGGATTTGGTGAGCTCTTCGCGCTTGGCGGAGATGGTGCTCTCGAATCTGGCTTGTGCCTCGGCCTCCGCCTTCTGAATTCTGGCGACGGCGTCTTTGCGTGCGTTGGCGATTGCGACTTTCTGGTCTGCCCTGGCCTTCTCGACCTTGGCTTTCGCTCCGGTCTCCGCACCCTTAATTTCTTCAAGTATCTCAGTACGGCTCAAAGTACTCTCCCCGACTAGGTAGTGCTCTCGGATAACTGATTGACCTACTTAATCCCTTTCGTTGGATTTAGGCACGATCGGAACCCTGCCCATAGAATATTCGCGGACGATTATATTCGTCTCGGCAAAAAGCATCTCCGAAAGGGCGTCTACATACCCTTCGCAATAGATGACCTCTTTCACTCCCGCGTTTATAAGGATCTTGGCGCACATGGAACACGGGTATGTTGTGGTATAGATCGCACTATCCTTTATGCTGACCCCGAAATATGCGGCCTGTATCACCGCGTTCTGTTCCGCATGCACGCCGCGGCACAGCTCATGCCTGGTGCCGGAAGGCACATCCATTTGATCCCTGATGCATCCCAGCTCCTCGCAGTGCATGGTGCCCTTGGGCGAACCGTTGTACCCTGTGGAAAGAACCCTTTTATCCTTCACAACGACGGCTCCGACCTTCCTTCTCAGGCAAGTGGATCTCTTAGCCACCAAAAAGGCCATCTCCATAAAGTATTGATCGTTATCGGGCCTGTCCATGTATTGCGTGATGTTCTAGGTCGGTTATATTCCTGACGGCACATCATCCATTTATCAGAGGAGATGCATATTCAACTGTGGAAGGCGAGACCAAGGACACCTTTATCGTCATAGCTATCGTAATAACCATTTTCGCATCCACAGGCGCAGGCGTGTATCTTTACTCCGGTGCCGACTCTCCATTCTCTGTCGTCGTATCTGAGAGCATGCAGCACGGGTCCGAGAGCCGGTTCGGTGTCATAGACCCGGGTGACATGGTCTATGTGAGATCCCCTTCGTCAGTTGAAATACAATCATACATTGAAGGCGCAACCACAGGATACCGTTCCTTCGGAGAGTACGGAAGCGTGATAATCTATGATCGCGGACCGAATCAGAATCCGGTCATACACCGGGCAATACTCTGGTTGGAATATAACGATGACACGGGTCTCTGGACCGCTCCGTTCCTAAAACAATATAATGATTATAGCGTAACAATAGGAGATCCTGATACCGGAATGACGGGCATGCTTACGATCGACAATATAGGACATGCCGAACAGACCGTTCAGATCAACTTGGTTCTTCTGAATCATGAAAGCGGTTATCTGACCAAAGGAGACAATCCGTCCACGAATCCCGTTCTTGATCAAAGCAGCGATGTGGCCAGGAACAATCCGATAGGTGTGGATGAGATCCGCTCTGTGCCTACGGGAGAGATGCCTGCCTTTGGATCTGTCAAGATGTACCTCCAAGGACAGGGCGACAGGGTCCCGGCCAATAGTTGGGCTGTTCTCTGTGCCCAATTGTACACCGTTGCCATGTTCTTTGTGGTAATGATGATCGTTCTCGATTTTATATTCATTATTCTTGAAAAACGTCGGGACAGGAAGGATGACCCCCCCACCCCTCCATTTCCGGTGGAACACCTCTGATCACATAAGCTTCATTTGCCGGGGGCTCTTAGAATATTCAAAATCCTTGAACATCGGATCGTCTCTCAGAATCATGATATTCTCTTTGGGCGCAGCCAGTTCTATCTCTTTGGTTCTGCCTGCTCTTCCGAAGGATCTGACTGAAGCATTGATTATTCCCATCATATCCAATTCGGATATCAGATCTGTGACTCTTCTCTGAGTTAAAGGTTTTATATCGAGAACATCACAGATCTCTTTGTATTTGTTATAAACATCACCGGTGGTCATTCTCGGATTGTCTGCTTCGACATTCTTCGTAATGCTCATAAGAACGATCTTAGATTGTGAGGAAAGCGTTCTTATTCCTTCCGAAACAGCATCAAATTCAATACTGTTCTTCGCAGATTTGACATGAGCTATCGTTACTCTGGAATCTCCGTTCCTTTCTGCTGTATCCGCAGCAGTTCTGAGAAGGTCTAAAGCGACTCTTGCGTCACCGTCCACTCTTGCGGCGACAGAAGCACAATAAGAAATGACCCCACCATCTAATGTATCATTATCGAATGCGATCTCGGCCCTTGATTTCAAAATGTCTTCCAATTCATCCGCTGTGTATGGCGGAAAAATAAGGCTTTCTCCGCCAAGTCTGCTTCTGGCTTTCGGTTCCAGAAATTCTAGGAATTTCATATCATTTGAAATACCTACCAAAGAGACCTTTGATCTTTTTAGATTCTCGTTTATTTTTGCAAGGTAATAGAATATATCGTCTCCTTTCTTCGAGACCATACGATCTATCTCATCCAGAACAACAACGAATACCTTATCCGTATCATCTATTTGCTTTACCAGATTGGAATATACCTTTTCAAAGCTCCAACCGGTGAATGGGATCTTATTGTCACTTTCTACGGTTATCTGATTGCCTATGTTGTAAAGAATACCATAAGGGGTATCAACCACCTCACAGTTGACATAAACATAACCGCATCTTTCTCTTCTTGAATCGGCTTTTTCCAATTCTTTCCCTATGAAATTGAGAACTGCTGTTTTCCCTGTCCCTGTTTTACCATAGACCATTATGTTGGATGGACGATCCCCTTCCAATGCTATCGAGACGATCGATGCTATTTTATCTATTTGTCCTGCCCTGTGTGGTAATTGTTCAGGTAAATAGGTATTTTGCAGGATTTTTTTATTCTTTATTATCGGAGTTCTTTTTTTGATGTATTGATCAAAGATAGAATCCTGCAATTTTTTTCAACTCCAAAGGAAATTTCCATTAATCTCCGTATTTCACTTGCAGACAATGAAAGTATTAATTGATTTCCTAAAGTGAAAGATTTTCAATCGTTTGAGGAAATGTTTCTTTTAATAGATGAACGGTAATACTGCCGCAATCGGTGAATTCGAATGAGTAAAGCGGTAACTATGATTTCTGCCTGTGTGCTTGCGATAATCGGTCTCATTGCAATTATTTACGTGATAGGCAACGTTCTTTGATCCTTACGAAGTACGTTCTCTTTTCGGTTTGGATGTTCCATCGGAAATAGAGGGGTGGGCGGGTAAGGAAGATTAACCTTAGTCTTATCTAAGAAATATCTTGAGTTCTTGAGATATTTCATGTCTGATGGCAGAACACTCGCGATCCTCATTACGACAGCATTGTTGGTCTCTGCTTCTGCAGCAGCATTCTATCAGGATGAAGAAGGGATAACAGGGATCACTTCAAATACCAGAGAAACAAAGAACGGTTATGTTTTCGAGATAGTCGTCCCAGACGGGATTGCGATAAAATGCTTCACAGACGGCCCCGTCCCGGACGAAGGAAGAACAGTCACCGTTTACGGTTCCTTCTCAGACGATGGCAGCATATTCTTCGCTGACAAAGTGGTTGAACATTGACCGCGAACCCGTTTATACGAATATACGTATGACAGTTCGTGCTCATCGCAGTAGATGATACCGATTCGGTGAAAGGCAACTGCACCACATATTTGGCCACGGAGTTCGTTAGAGAGCTGACGCAGGATCTGGATCTCATAGGCAACCCCCGCCTGGTGCGTCTGAATCCGGCAGTGCCATGGAAGACCAGAGGGAATGGCGCATTGGTAATGGAGTTCGGAACAGGAAACAGCTCCGGCAGGAAGATAGGGGAGATAAACGGTCGCGATATATTCTGTTTTCATGACGGCGCATCGGTGGCGGATCCGAAAGAGATCCTGGAACGACTTATACCCGTACTTATGAGAAACCGCTCAGATATTTCCGATTCGGGTCTGATAATCTCGGATATCCGTCCAGATCCTTCGTTCTATAGGCGCGGGGTAACCACCATTCTTGACCGCAAGGAGATCGAAGAAGAATTGAACAGGATCGGGGCAACGACATTCACAACCGGTAACGGAAGGGGACTGATCGGAGCCATGTGCGCGATGTCATGGGTCCCCGGAGACAGCACCTTCGAATTGCTGGCATATAGAAAGAAGGAGAAATGGGGGACTGAAAGATCCTTCGAGCCCCTGTCTGTGATGAGGATGGAAGAAAATTACCCGACAACCTTCAATTCATGGGATTGGGAGTTAAAGAAGCCGGCTATGATACCGGCAACTCCGTGTCCCGTCCTCTACGGTCTGAGAGGGGACGTCATGGAAGACCTTGCCGTCGCAGCCGCTGCACTGGAAACAGAAGAGAGGGACAGATGGATGGTCTTCCTCACCAATCAGGGCACAGACGATCACATACTGACAGAGACCCACTCTCTCATTCCGAACCAGTCCTATGCCGTTACCGGAACGGTCGCCGGTAAAGCCAGAAGGCTGCGGGGAGGCCACCTTTTGTTGGACATGGATACAAAATACGGACCGCTCACATGCGCCGCCTATGAGCCGTCCAAAGGATTCCGGGACGCTTTTCAGGATCTTATTCCCGGAGATAAGATAACGGTTCTCGGTGAGATAAGGGAGGAGCCGAGGGTACTGAATTCCGAGAAGCTGCACGTCATCTCTATGGCGGAGAATATCGAGATATCCAACCCCGACTGCCCCGTCTGCGGGAAGAAGATGAAATCCGCCGGCAAGGGGCAGGCGTACCGTTGCAAGAAGTGCCGCACCAAGGCCGCGGAAACGATCAGGACAACGATCCCGAGAAATCTCGAGACCGGGTGGTATGAGCCTCCCGCCTCCTCCCGCAGGCATCTCTCGAAGCCATTGAAGCGGATGGGTTTGGTTCCGGCTCGTATACGTCAATAGTCGAATGGAACAATCGACATAATTATATAGGGTAGCCATGTACATCCGAAATCAGGGACATAACATGGAAAAAGCGGTCATACTCAGCGCGGTCAGGACGCCCATAGGAAAATACGGCAAAACACTGGCAGATTTCAAGGCCACTGACCTTGGGGCCATGGCAGTAAAGGAAGCGGTCAGAAGGGCCGGCATAGGGTCGGAGGCCGTGGAGGAATGCCTTATGGGCAACGTCATATCCGCGGGACTGGGACAGAATCCGGCTAGACAGGCCGCCGTTCACGGCGGTCTTCCTTATGAGATCGGATCCACCACCATCAATGCCGTTTGCGGATCAGGCATGAAGGCCGCAATGCTCGCCGCCGACGCGATCAAAGCGGGCAGTTACAGCTGCATCCTCGCAGGCGGTATGGAGAGCATGTCCGGTGCTCCTTATTTGATGCCGGGCGCAAGATTCGGATACAGGATGAACGACCAGATCGTGAAGGACGCAATGGTGTTCGACGGGCTGTGGGATATCTTCTCGGATCAGCACATGGGCTTCACCGGGGAGATCGTCGCCGAGAGATTCGATATATCCAGGGAAGAGGCGGACAGATTCTCTTATGAGAGCCACGTCAAAGCGGCCGCCGCCATCAAGAACGGGAAGTTCAAAGATGAGATACTTCCGATAACTATCAAGAGCAAGAAAGGCGACACCGTCTTCGAGACGGATGAAGGCGTCAGAGAGGACACCTCAGTAGAGGCACTGGCCAAGCTTAGGCCCATATTCAAGGAGAACGGCAGGGTAACTGCCGGCAACTCTTCCCAGCTCAGCGACGGGGCCTCGGCCCTGGTCGTGGCATCCGAGTCCTTTGCCAAAGAGCACGGGCTGAAGCCCCTGGCGGAGATAGTGGCCTACGGAGAGCGCGGCGTCAGACCGGAGCTGATCATGGAAGCCCCGATACCTACCACCAAGCGCGTCCTGGATGATGCGGGAATGACCATCGACGACATAGATCTGTTCGAGCACAATGAAGCCTTCGCTACGGCGTCCTGCGCCGTGATGAAAGGTCTGGGAGTGGAAGAGGACAGGTTCAATGTGAACGGCGGAGCAGTGGCTCTCGGGCATCCCATAGGATGCTCCGGCTCCCGTGTGCTGACCACATTGGCATATGCCCTCAGGGACCGCAAGAAGGAGTACGGCCTCGGAACGTTGTGCCTGGGTGGCGGGAATGCGGTAACTATGATAATTCGCCGGTGCTGAGTCAGTCGGAAAGATATTAAATCCCTCGGGGAATGGGCTCGTCATGGAGCTCAGGAGGATATTGGAGGCCGTGGAAGGATCGAGGTCAGCCATGGCTTCCGATATCTCCAACATAATCCGCATACCGGCCATAGGGCCGTCCAACGGAGGGGCCGGGGAGCTGGAGAAGGCAGATTATGTGCAGACTCTCCTGAAAGGCTTCGACTCCGTAGAGAGATATGACACCCCCGACAGATCACATCCGGATGTCATCAGGCCGAACATAGTGGCCAAGAGAAAGGGGTCCAAGAAAGGCACTGTTTGGGTGGTCTCCCATCTGGATACCGTCCCGCCAGGGAATCTTGACGAATGGATCTCGCCCCCCTTCGAGCCCAGGATAGAGGGCGGAAGGGTCTACGGCCTGGGGACAGAGGACAACGGCCAGGCGATAATATCGTCGATATATGCCGCTAAGGCGATACCTCCAGGCAGGCTGTCGGGGAGATCAATAGGATTGGCTATTGTTGCCGACGAGGAGACGACCAGCGCCATGGGCGTCGAGCACCTTCTCAAAGAGGGCTGCTTCACTGAGAACGATTTCATAATCGTCCCGGACTGGGGAGCGGAAGGCGGGACGATGATAGAGGTGGCCGAGAAGCATCTGCTCTGGGTCAAGTTCACGGTCAAAGGTAAGCAGACCCATGGATCCGTGCCTCAAAAAGGGATCAATGCCCTCAGGGTCGGAACAGACTTCCTGTCAGATCTCATGGCCAGGCTGGAGGAGAGGTACGGAAAGGAGGATGCGTATTTCAGACCTCCCAGATCCACCTTCGAGCCTACGAGGACCTCTCCTACAGTGGATAATGTGAATACGATCCCCGGGAATTACGAGTTCTGGATGGACTGCCGCATAATACCTTCTCAGGATCCTGACGAGATCCTCGGCTTCATGCGCTCTGTTGCCGCAGAGCATTCCGGAAGAACGGGGGCAGAGATATCGGCAGAAGTGGAGCAGAGGACCATGGCCGGCACACCGTCGGCTACCGACACCGAGGAGTTCGCAGTCTTCCTGGAAGCAGTGCGTTCCGTTGCCGACGGAGATGTGGAGATGGTAGGGGTGGGGGGAGGCACTTGTGCCAACTTCTTCCGTCTGAGAGGTCTCAATGCATACGTATGGCAGTTCGGAGGGGGCTCTCTTCATCAGCCGAACGAATATGTGGAGATAGACAATATCGTGAATGATGCAAAGGTCTATGCCACTGTGTTCTACCGGCTCTGTGTCTGACCGTCGAAAAGGCGTGCCATCATCCAATCGGTGCTGAATTTGACGATATCCTCGTAGCCCTGCCCGTTACTGACGAAGGCTATGGGCTTCCCGATGGTATGGGCTATTGAAAGTGCCGCCCCACCCTTCGAGTCAGCATCTATCTTTGTGAGTATCACGGCATCTATGCCCACGGCCTGATCGAAGACCCTCGCCTGCTCTACCGCATCGTTCCCGGCCAAGGAATCTCCTACGAACACCGTCAGGGACGGTTTCGCCACGCGGTCGATCTTCTTCATCTCGTCGATAAGGTTGCTGTTGGTCTGCATCCTTCCCGCAGTATCGATGAGGATCGCATCCTTGTGCCTGGATCTGGCATGGTCTATGGCATCGAATGCCACTGCCGCAGGATCTGCGTTCTGGGAGTGCTTGATTATCTTGCAGCCCAGTCTGTCCGCGTGTATAGTGAGCTGTTCTATGGCGCCTGCCCTGAAGGTGTCACCGGCCGCCAGTACAACGGTATGCCCTCCCTTCATCAGACGGTTGGCGATCTTGGCTATCGCTGTGGTCTTTCCTGTGCCGTTGATCCCGACGAACATGATCGATACAGGTCTCTCCTGCCTGGAGAACCAGTCGTCGAAATCGAACTCGTTTATCTTGAGGACGTCCCTGACAGCATCCTTCACTGCGAATTCCACAACCTCATCCAATGTGTGGTCGCGGTGGTACTTCTTCCCTATGAGACTGTTCCTGACCCCGTTCTTTATCTCCTCGACGACGGGAAGAGCCACGTCCGCCTCCATGAGAGCCACTTCAAGGTCCCACAGCAGTTCGTCCAGGAAATCCTCTTTTATCCTTTTCCCGGAGTCGGCTGCTATGGGCAGTTCTCTGGATAGGGTCTTTTCCTCTTTTTTCTGTTGTTTCGCAAGTTTGGCAGCCTCTTTTCTGGAGGGCGCAGGCTGGACAGGTTGGATCGAAGAGGCACCGCTCTCCGGAAGTTCCGGGGGAACGGCCTCCTTTGGTGTTTTGCTGAAAATGCTCTTAAGCTTATTCTTCAGGGAGTCGAACATAGGGGACTCACTGTCCTCTTCTGGTCATCTCCTCTTGGACGGTTACGGCAAGATTCTGGGCGGTTGCTTCCAAGCTCTTCACGGTCTCGGAGATCTTTCCCAGGGCTTCCGAGATCTCGTCGGAGTTCCTCTTGATGTAATCCAGGGCCGCGTCCAGGTTCATCTCCATGGACACCCTGCTCCCGATGCTGACGATGGCCGAGCGTTTGGCGGAGGCCTTGGCGGACACGAATATGCTGGCACCCACGGGGACCAGCACTTCCTCCCCTTCCTCCGTTTCCTGGAGAGCCCTCAGGGCCTCGCGGGCCCGGACGATCTCGGACAGGGACATCTGCAGCAACTGGGATTGCTTGGCCAAAGCCTCGAGCTGCGAGTTATAGGCCTCAAGTAGGGCCATGGACTGGCGTAGCTCGTTGTCTTGCATTTCATCCACCGATCTTGTACTGAACAACGTGATCCTTGGCCTCGGAGGCAGTTATCTCCTCCATGGAATCCAGTGCTATCTCCCATCTCTTGAGCTTGTGTTTGCTCCCGAGGGTGGAAAGGGCCTGCTCTGTTGCTGCATCCTTGTCCTCGGCGGCTATCTCGATGGAGAAGACCTGTCTTCCATTGGGCTGTCTCGCGTCGTTGAAAGAACCCTTTATGCGGAAACCCTTCATATCAATTACCAAGACGAGGAATTATATCTACTGAATAAAGCTTTTGGTTGTCTGTTGTGTGCCGCATGGAAGAAGAAAGGCTGATATTGTGCTATAACGGGAAATCCTTCCCTTCTGTATCGGTAACAGGGGGCAGGTGCGTCCAGATGTGCGATCACTGCCGCGGCCTGCACATCAGAGGCATGGTGGCAGCGGAGACGCCCGAAGCTCTTTTGGCGGAGGCCCGCAGAATAAGAACCTCAGGGGGCAGGGGACTGTTGATAAGCGGCGGGGCGGACGCAACGGGCAGGGTGCCCGTTGCAGATTACGCAGATACCATGAAGACAATGATCTCCGAAGGTCTGGAGGTGAATGTGCACGCAGGATTCATCGGAAAGGAGGAAGCGGAGAGGCTGGTGCAAGCGGGCGTTAGGAGGTTCTCCGTTGACGTGCATCAGGATCGGGAGATCATCAGAGATTTCATGCATCTTGACAGGGAGCCGGAGGACTACGGCGAGCTGATCGATGTCATCAGAGAAGCCGGCGGGATCCCGGTTCCGCATATAACCCTGGGATTCGGGGAGAAGGACCTCTTCCTGTCCCTGAGGCTCCTGGAATCGAAAGGGATCAAAGAGGTGGTGGTACTGGCACTTGTCCCAACTCCCGGTACGGTGACGGAGCATTCAATAATGAACGAGAATGCTTTGGCGGGAGCGGTCATGATGATGTCCGCAATGGGCTTCTCCGTGACCTTGGGGTGCATGAGGGACAGGACCCTTCGGGGACTTGAGATGAAATGCATACAGGCCGGAGCCAGGCGCATAGCGAACCCGTCTGCGGATACGGTAAGGTGGGCCAAGGAGAACGGGTTCGCTGTTGAGACGGACGACCGCTGCTGCTGTATGGGGATCTAGAAGAATCCGCCTCTGGGCTCCGTACCGTCGCCGATAGACGCTTCCTTTCTGCCCACAAGGAACACGGCGGCGTACTCCGGCACCTCGGTGGTCCCTTTGAGGCTGAATCTTTCACCTCTTATCGTTATGTCGTAATCTCTTTTCATGGTGATACGGACCGGTTCATCCGAATACTGCTCCGGTACGGCGTCCAGGAGGGGGTCGAAATCATCCAGTTCCGTACGGGACAGGGGAACCACGCGCAATCCCGTTTTCCCATGTAAAGAGCCAGGCAGTCTTATCAGTCTCTTTATATCGGCGGTGACCGGTTCATCCACCTCTCCCGAGAGTCGTTTGGAAACATCATTCTGCATCATGTCTATCAGGCGGTCCTGGGTCGTCTTCCTGATATTGACCATGCTGTTGGTCCTGAATAGGGACTCCTTGTTCGCGGCCAGTTCCTCCTTCATATTGACCAGGGTCTTCGCCGACACTCCTGTAAGTGAAGGGTACGCCTTTCTCATATCGGAGGGTTCCATTGCGCATATGTCTCCCACCAGGTCTTCGAATGCCCCTCTCATGCGCAGCCTCCAGCCGCCGGAATCTGGTTGCGGTATCGTACGGTAGGTCTTGACGTTGCTTCGAAGACCGTCCCCCATGGCAACGGTAGAAGTGGCCGTTCTCTCATGGGGGAAGATCCAGTCGATGTTCAGGCCCTTGACCGTTATGTAGTCCACGATCTCTCTTCGCTCGTGGGTGCCCAGGGTCAGGACGTCGGGGAGGTCCACATGGGCATGGTAGCCTCTTCCCCCGGAGAAGACGATCTGCACCTGCTCCTCGTTGAATCCGAGATCCCCCAGGAGGAAGGAGTCGACCAGGTTGGCCATCTCCTTCTTGATCTGAGCCAGCATGCCGGCGTACGTCATCTTCTCAGCTCCCGCCAAATGATCTGCGTCCAGGTCGAATATGAGGTCTGCACCCAACCATTCCTTCTCCTCCATCGTGGGCGCGCCGGGTTTCCTGTAGTAGGCGGTTGAGTAGTAACAGTGTGACGGCACCTTTGAATACAGCATCGATCTGAGGTCTGCCGACCTTGAGAATGCCGTGTGCCTCTGCATGAAATTCTTGTCGAAGAACATGAATCCGAACTCTCTTCTGGCGAATCGGGGCGGCATGATGGGCCCCTCCTCCTTGTAGTATTTCCTGAATGACTTCAGGAGGAATCGGAGGTTCTGATCCATGTCCTCGGACTAGGTTTCGGCAACGTATAATTATGTTGCCGACCCTGGAAAGGACATGGCGGTGCCGATCTATGACAACCACGTGCATCTGAATCCCGAAGGGAGGAACGTGGATGCCCTGAGAGCCTTTGAAGCGGCCGGCGGCACGGGTTTGACCCTGGTCACACTGCCGTATAGGGAGGTTCCCGTATCCTCAGGCGAGGATTTTTCAAGATCCTTCAGAATAACGCTGTCACTTGCTGAGAGGGGGCGCGAGGCCACGGGACTGAAGATCAATGTGGCGGTCGGTCCCTATCCGGTGCTCATCATACCTTTGGCGGAGCACTACGGGTTGGAGAGGGCGGAGCGCATAATGAAAGAAGGTATGGAGGCAGCCGCCCGTCTGGTCGCCGAAGGAAAGGCTGATGCTATAGGCGAGGTCGGAAGGCCCCATTTTACCGTGGATCCGGAAATATCAGAGGCTTCCGATCGGGTGCTCATCAGAGGAATGGAACTGGCATCCGAAATAGGGTGTCCTGTCATGATCCATTCGGAATCGGAGCCCCATACATATTCAGACCTCAAGAGGATGGCGGGCACCGCCTGTTTGGACCCGGGCAGAGTGATAAAGCATTCCTCGAGACCGTTGGTCACGGATGCAGAGACCATTGGGATAATGCCCTCGATACCCGCTTCCAGGACCGCGGTGCGGGAAGCACTGGCTAAAGGCAACAGATTCATGCTGGAGACGGATTATATTGACGACCCGGGGAACCCCTCCGCGGTGATGTCCATAAACACAGTCCCGAAAAGGATCAAGGCCATGACGGCATCCGGGGAGATGAGCGTCGAGGACGTTCACAGGATATGCGGCGAGATACCTGAAAGATTGTATGGGTTCAGATAGGATTTTCTATTCAATCGCAGATGACTCATTTTATGAAGGCCACGATTCTCTGTCTTTATGACGAGGGCGCCATAGAGGGCACTCCTTTGATTGGTGCCAGGGGGTTCTCTCTGCTCATAAATGTGGACGGGGAGCAGACGATGTTCGATACCGGCCTCCGGGGAAGGTATCTGATGAACAACATGAAGGCCTTGAAAGTCAACCCCGAGAAGATCAAACGCGTGATACTCTCCCACGGTCACAGCGATCACATCGGCGGCCTCAGGAAGCTCAACGACTCCAGGACGGAGTATCTGGAGGTCTTCTCGGACCAGAAGACGTTTGAGACCAGAACGGGGATCAGAGGCAGCCCTGTATTCAAGGGGCTCACAAAAATAGCCCAGGAGAACGTGGAGGGCTGGTTGCGTCTCAGCGAGCATCTTTACATTGTGCCTCCCATTTCCGGGGAGCACAGCGAGTGCTCGGCGGTGCTTCTCTCCAAAAGGGGGCCGGTCCTGATCTGTGGCTGCTGTCATGATGGCGTCGGTCAGCGCATGGACCAGGTGGAGGACATGTTCGGCAAGCAGCCCGCCTCTTTAGTGGGAGGGCTGCACCTGTCCGGTTCCAGTCGCCACAGGACAGGAAGGACCATAGACGATCTGGAGTCCAGGGGCTCACCCCACATATACACAGGCCACTGCACCGCACCGACCGGGATGACCAAGCTGCGGACCAGATTCGGTCTGCGTGCTGTTTCTGACCTGTATGCGGGAACGGAGATCAAATTCGATCTGTCACCCGAAAATTCTAAACACAATGGGTTATAATCCATTTCTGGGAGGCAGATCATGTTCTGGAGAATTAGGACCGCTTTGATGTTCGTCTATCTTACAGCGTTGCTGATGGCCCTGGGCTGGGTACTGATGTGGGCAACGGATTCCTTTTCCGTCTTCTTCCTGGCGGCCCTTTGCGCCATAGCTCTCATGATATGCTTCGCGACCTACTTCTGGTCGAAGAAGCTGGCACTTGCGGCCAACAGGGCGAAGATAGTCGCAGAGGATCAGGAGCCGAGGCTATATGCCCTGGTGAGGGATGTGGCCATGAGAGCGGATCTTCCTATGCCGGAGGTTGGTGTGGTCGAGTCCATGCAGATGAACGCCTTTGCCACAGGCAGGAATCCCAAGAATTCTGCGGTAGTCGTTACCAGGGGTCTTCTCAGATACATGCCAGAGGACGAGATACGCGGAGTGCTGGCACATGAGATGTCCCATGTGAGGAACAGGGATATACTGGTAATGTCCGTGGCATCCGCCATATCGATACTGCTCACGTACGTATCCAGGTTCGTCTTCTATGCCACCATGTTCAGCGACAGGAGGAACTCCGGCGCTGTGCTTATAGCGCTGGTAGCCAGCATAACGGTGCCATTCGCAGCTCTGATGATACAGATGAGCATATCCAGGAAAAGGGAGTATCTGGCCGATGCTTCCGGTGCCGAGATCATAAATGACCCGCGCGCGCTTGCCAGGGCCCTCACCCGTCTGAAAGGTGACACTCCGTCGTATTCCTCCAGATCGACCAGTTCCAACCCGGCCGAGGACTATGCCACCGCGCATATGTGGATATCGTCCCATCTGGGCGGCGGCATAGGCAGCATATTCAGCACCCACCCGCCTCTGGACGACCGCATAGACAGGCTCAACAAGATGGCTGACAAGATGGGCCTGTGATCAGCGCACCGGCTCCCATTTGGAAAGCTCGTTGACCTTTGAGAGGGTGGAGCCCCTGGTTATCTCCTCGCGGGTCCTGTTCTCCCTTTCGTGGACGTCGAGAGCACGGTTCGCGACTTCCACGGCCTTTTCCTTGGGAACGACCACTATGCCGCTTTCATCCCCTATTATCCAGTCCCCGGTCCGTACCATCTGGCCGCCGACGGATATCTCCATTCCGATGCCCCCGTAGCCTTTGGGCTCCCCGGCGTTGGGCGCAACAGACCTGGAGAAAGCAGGGAAATCCATGACCTTGATATCATCGATATCGCGTATCGCGCCGTCGATGACCACGCCGACGACGCCCATCATCACCGCAGAATGACTGGCGAGTTCGCCCCAGACTGCGACAGGCGAGCCTCCCGCGTCTATAACTATCACGTCGCCCTTCTGCGCCCGGTCTATCGCCTCCACAGGCTTTGCCCAGTCTCCGTTGACCGTTTGGACCGTAAGGGCGCGTCCCGCCATTCTCTGTCCCGATCTTATCCTCGGGGTTATCCCGATCATGACCCCGCGTTTATGGAAGGCGTCGGATATGTTGCACGTGGAAACCTTGGAGAAAGCTTCGAAAAGCTCGTTTTCCCCGTATTTCCTGGAAAGGCCCGTATCTATCTTCGCTCCGCCCATAGCGGCCTTCACTGCGGCGGTTGCGGCCGTTATGTCTGCCGTTTTCATTATGCCGCCGCCCACAATTATCACTTGGGCTCCAGCTTCGACGTACATGCCGGCGGTCTCCGCGGTTATCCCCCCGGCAACAGCCACAGGTATGGATGTTTCACTGACGATCCTCTTCAGGATGTCCATCGGAGGGTCCTCGCCCCTCATCTGCTGATCTATGCCCATGTGCAGGCAGACGTAGGAAACGCCCAGGGCCTCTGCCTCTTTGGACCTCCGAACCTTGTCCGGGACGTTTATCATATCCACCATGATCTCGGCACCGTATTTCCTGGCGGCCGAGACAGCCTCTTCTATTGTGGAGTCGTCCGAAAGACCCAGCACGGTAACTATATCAGCTCCTGCCTTTACGACGATCTCGACCTCGAGTGAACCCACATCCATGGTCTTCGTGTCCGCCACGATCTTGACCCCGGGGAATTCCCGGCGCAGCGTGCGTATGGATTCGGCTCCTTCGCTTTTTATCAGAGGGGTACCGACCTCCAGCCAGTCCGCTCCTCCGGCAACGGATTCCCTTGCGATAGGGACCGCCCTGCCGGTCTGCATAAGATCCAATGCCAACTGGAGTACTGCCATATTCTGTTAATCCGAAGCGGTTTATTTACATCTATTGAAGGAAAGCCACTCAGCTCGCCCGTCTATCATCAGAGATCAGCTCGAAAACGATCATCACCGTGGCGCGACCATATCGCCCGTCCCGGTTAAATCCTTCTTGGTTCCGCGAACAATGATTTTATTATTAGATTTTAAAATATATTAATTGATTAATATGTTATGAATACCTGCACCGCGCATAAGAAAACGTTTAACAGGCAAGGGACATCAGGGAGCGATACAGATGGCGCGCAGGAAGACATCCAAGAAGCTTAAGATCATATTCGTCGATGAGGTCAATGATCTGCAGTCCCAGATCGCCGAGCATTTCCTTCGGGAAGAGTATGGCGACATGTACGAGGCCTTCAGCGCCGGGCCCAAGAAGGACCACATCAACTGCGAGCTGATATCGGTGATGTACCAGGATGGATATGACATGAGGAGGCAGAGATCCAAGGATTTTG
Organism: Methanomassiliicoccaceae archaeon UBA381; assembly: GCA_002502965.1. Classification (GTDB taxonomy): domain Archaea; phylum Thermoplasmatota; class Thermoplasmata; order Methanomassiliicoccales; family Methanomethylophilaceae; genus RumEn-M2. The sequence goes on along the minus strand of DAQS01000002.1, from coordinate 424,701 downwards.
ACTTCCCCGGTCTTCCCAAGAAGCCCGACTACATCGTATTCCTCGAGGAGAGCACGTACGACCTGCTGAAGGATGTCATGCCTTGGGACGCCAAGCAGATACTGAAAGGGTTCAGGAGAGAGGACAGCTACAAAGGTGCCACGGACGATCTGGAATTGGCAAAGACGATATCCAGTTTCGTGGAGAGCGTTCGTGTGTGGGTCCTCGAGACCTTTTCCGACCCGGACAAACTGGAAGAACTGACCAGATGATCCCCGTATACGTTTATGACAAAGGGCAGTGCGACCCCAAGAAGTGCACGGCTAAGAAGATGGTGAAGTTCGGTCTGGCCAGAGAGGCGAGGACCCTTTCTGCCATACCCAAGGGAGCGGTGGTGCTGTCCCCTTTCGCGGAGAAGGCCCTCTCGCCGGCCGATGCTCACAGTGCCAGGAAGGGGCTGGTGGTAATGGACCTTACATGGACGAACATAGACGGGTTCCCCCACGTCAGGGGTGCAGAGGAAAGGGGACTCCCGTATCTATTGGCATCCAATCCCGTGAATTGGGGGAGGCCCATGGAGCTCAACAGCGCAGAGGCCGTTCTTGCCGCGCTTGTGATACTCGGAGAGGAAGGACAGGCCTCATCCTTCATGGGGCGCTTCAATTGGGCCCCGGAGTTCATGCGGCTTAACGGCAATCTTCTCTCGGACTACTCCAAGGCTACGGACAGCCAGGGAGTGGTCCGAGTCCAGAACGAGTATCTGGAATCCGTTCTATGATCCGATGCCGAACCAGCCCTTCGTGTTGGGTCTTGTCAGGTAGATCAATATCAGGGCCGCGATGATTATGGTGATGATATTGAAGGAGATCAGACCCAGTATCAGGTTCAAAGCCATCACTATCACCGAAAGCCACCATGCCCAGCTCTTACCGGACATAAGTCCGAATCCGACAACGGTGAACAGGATCCCCATTATCAGGATTACCGCGGAGCCCGCACCGGCGAAGATCCCAGCATCGAATGCTTCCAGCGAGATGATGGCGCTGCCGACAAGCATCAGAATGCCCGCCAGGATGATTAGAATACCAGATAGGATAGAAAGGATAGCTATTATCGTAAGCAGAATAGGCCTATTGTAATCCTCTTGAGCCATGAGGATGTTATCTTATTGCATATTTAAAACAGATGTACAATACTCTTCATTCTGGGCCGATATATCTTTAGGTAAGGCGATTCTACAGAGGCACCATGCAGCCCGCGTTCGTCGAATATGTTTGGCTCATCTTCGGCGAGGACAAGATACCCACGAGAGAAGTAGAGACGAGACTCTATGAGCTTTTCGACTACAGGTGCCCCGACGACCTGGTGAAATCTTTGATGAAGATGAGAGCTCTGGGATATCTGAAAGGAGAGGTCTCCGTCGAGAAGGGCGGGTGGGTTTGGTGGGTCGATGACGAATGCAGGTCCGTTTCCATCCAGAACGGCGTCTGAGAAGACACCCCGGATATGCTGGCCATGACACGTAGACAGTCAAAGACCCAGACCAGCAGATCTATCTGCATTTTCGCGAGCCCGTATGCAAGATTTTAATACACACAAGTAGAAACTCGCCGTGGCGGTGCTTGACACGCGCCACATGGTGATTCAAAATGAATAAAAGGAAAGTATTACCGCTCGCAGTCGCGGCCGTGATGCTGGCCTCTGTTCTTGGGGTTGTTTTCTCGCCCGTATCGGACGATGCTGAAATTCCAACCACAGATAACCTGCTTCAGGTTGGCGATGCGGTAGGCATAGGCGGGAACATGTCTTATGAGGACATGATCCGCATCTTCGCTTTGGATGGGGGAGAAGATTATAAGATAGATGATGAAAGTATCGAAAAATTCCTGACCTTGGGCGAGCCTCTGCTGGTTCAGACGGCACCCGATCTGAATGGGGACAGCACAATCTCCGATAGTGAGGAGATCGCACTGACCCAGTATAACATGTTCGCGGTTATTGAATTCCTGGAAGAAGAGCTCGGTATGGACGTTTCCGGGTCTGCATCCCTTTACGGTATGATGGAGCTGATACAGGAGAAAGACGGGGACTATGTGGCCAAGGTCGATGCGGCCGCCCAGATGAGCATTTCCATTGCCATGTCCATCGGAGAGAGACCGTTTGAAGGAACCTATTCCATGGATGATCTGGAACAGATAACGGTCGCCCTCTTTTTGTATCTGTTCCCAGACATCTCAGAGACTGCCAAGAATGAGATCGCCGAAGACAACGGCGGTTTCTTGCCGTCCCTTTTGGAGGAAGAGGAGGTCTGGGCGAATCTTAGCTTGACAATGGCCTTCACCGTCGGCGGATACATGTACATGACCAAGACGGACGACTCCGATTTCGAGGTCAGCGCCTACATATTGGATATGAAGGCAGGAATGGATCTCAATCTTTCCAGTAATGCAAAGATAGCCATTACTCTGATCGATGGGGACCCCGGTATCATGATATCCTATCCTGGGGAGACCCAGACTTACGGGATACGGGCCAATGTCTCCGCATCAATGGAAGTTGTCTTCTCGGAGACCTCTGCCGACTCGATGAAGCCCAGGATCGGAGTGGCAACCGACATCGACGGTAAGACCCGGATATCCTATTCCGATCCAAGATGTCTGGTGTATCAGCACATGTCGATGACAGCCTCTGCCGAGACATACGGTAACGCCGTCGGAGGATTCACGATGCTCATGGGCACTCTGCCTGCGGTGTTCAGCACCGGCAGCGGATACACGATCTCAGAGGCTTCGGTAAGCTTCCATGACAGTTCGGACTCCTTGGAAACACTGGATTATTTTGATATCGGTGTGGAGGAGGACAGAGTGGAAATGGGGTATAACGGAGGGGTCATTGTCTATATGGAATATGATGCTGAGGCAGGAGAATATACGATATTCTTCGATGACAGCACAATGACATATCCCGTAGCCGATAAGACGGCACCCACGGTCTTCGGGCTTCTGATAGGAGGCTCAGTCATTCTTGACGGCGAGGGGAAGAGCGCGATCTCGGGGGCCGTGAACTCCGTAAGGAACAAGATCCCGGGAGAGCTTGACTCCGTTTCCAAGGTTATATTCCTTGGCCAGGACGGAAAGAAGCTGAACCAGATGACCATAACCAATGGAAAGAAGATCCCGGCATCCTCCTTCCCTCAATTCAATTTGGATGGTAAGGTGGTTGTGGGGTGGAGACCCTGGACCATGAACAGCCAGTTGGGAGACCTGGTCACAGAGAGCACGGTCATAACCCACGACCTGATGCTCATTCCTGTGATCGCCGACGATAAGACGGACGATCCGGGGTATTTGGGGTCCGAGCTCGATGACGCTGTATACCAGAGGATCGACGATGTTGACTACGCCTTCGGTTCCGGGGTTGAACTGAACGGCGAAAGGTACGTCGACTATTACGAGGACGGCGCCCTTGTATGCAAATGGTACTTTGACTTCTGGGACCCCTACGATGCAGAGAACCTTAAGCTGAAGGTGGAGAGCATCGAATTGCCTCCCGAGGCCACGGAGGTCTTCGGAGACAGGAAGATGGTGCTCCTGAGCTTCGCCGGGTCCGGAACCATGCCCGATGAAGCTCAGGTGTCCTACCCCGTCGGCAACGACTTCGGCAACGGGCTGTTCGCCGTCTACGAGGTCGTTGGTGACGATATCGTTCTCAGATCCTACGGCAGAGCCTCTGAGGGAATGGCCACCTTCAATGTCAACCATCTCTCGGAGTATCTGATCGTGAAGTCTGATGTGGACCCGGCAGCCAGCAACACCGGGACGATCGAAGGCCCTGCGGACAGCACGATGCTGTACATCGGAGTCGGAGGGGTCGCCGTTGTCGCAGTGATAGCGGGAACGATCTTCTTCATGAGGCGTCCGTAAACATCTTAACGGGGGGAGACCCCCGTACCTTATTTTTATCGAGCGTAACCGATACTTCTTTAGAAGAACGGGCACTATGGTGTAATGTTCCCGTTTCACAGAAACACAGAGGAGAAGAGATGGCCGCTAAATTCCAGGATAATGACGTGACGGCAGGGTGGGAGGAGATCCTTTTCAAGGACGAGTACAGACTTATGCTGTCCGATGTTCAAGCGAATTATCCTGCGAAAAGGAGCATCTTCGTTGACTATTCCGACATCAACTCCCTTAATCCGGATCTGGGCATATTCATGCTGGAGAACCCGGATACATCCCTGGACCTAGGCGAGAAGGTCCTGGTTAGGATGCTGCCGCCGTCCTGGGACCCCGAGAACGAGATAAACCTGAGAATAAGGAATCTTCCGAAATATGCCAATGTCGAGGTCCGTCAGATAAGGGCGAAGCATTTGGGCAAGATGGTCGCCGTAACCGGTCTGGTAAGGAAGGCGACGTCGCCGAAACCCAGGATGACCACTGCGCTTTACAGATGTGTGAAGTGCGACTCGGAGATCAGGATCAAGCAGCGGGGAATGCTGCAGAGGGAGCCGGTCATGTGCGTGAACGATGCGTGCAACAGATCGGCCCTGAGATTCATATTGGACGACGCCCGATCTGAGTACATAGACACCCAGAAGATAGAGATCCAGGAGAATCCCGAAGGCCTCAGAGGAGGCGCTCAGCCCGAGAGGTTGGCCGGATTCGTGGAGGACGACATTGCGGGTTTCGTGACACCGGGCAACAGGGTAACGCTGAACGGGATCATAAGATCGTCTCAGAAGACGGAAAGGGACAAGTCCACAGTTTTCGACATATTCATGGACGTGCAGTCCCTGGAGTTCGATCAGCACGAGTACGAGGAGATAGAGATCACCGCGGAGGACGAGGTCCGGATAAAGGAGATGTCCCAATCTCCCGATCTGATGGAGGACATAATCCGGTCCATATCCCCGACCATCTACGGTCTTGAGAAGGAGAAGGAAGCGGTCGCACTGCAGCTGTTCGGCGGCTCCCACAAGGAGATGGATGACGGCACCGTGATGAGAGGGGACATACACATACTGATGGTGGGGGATCCCGGTGTCGCGAAGTCCCAGCTGCTCAGATACATGAGCAATCTGGCCCCCAGGGGGATATACGCGTCGGGCAAGTCCGCTTCCGCGGCCGGTCTTTGTGTGAGGGGCGATACCCTTCTGTTCCTGGAAGGATCCAAAGAAAAGATACAGGATTTCGTGGAGGCGAGGATGGATGATCCCGAGGAGTACAGGCCCGGGATATTCAGACAGAGGACCGGGGATGCCAAGGTATTCTCGATGTCCCAGGTGGGCTCTCTCAGGTACCATCCCATATCATACGTTTGGAAGATCAAGACCCCGGAATGCCTGATAAGGCTGACCGCCGGCAACGGTAATGTTCTGGTCATCACCCCGGAGACGAAGCTGCAGGCCATGAAGGACGGCAGGTTCGACTGGTTCGAGGCCGGCAGCATTACCGACAAGGACATGGTGGCGACCGTGGACCAGAATATGCGCTTCTCCCCGGTCGTTTCCGCAGAGGTGCTTACTGAGGACCTTCCCGACTATGTCTACGATCTGACGGTCGATCAGTCCCACTCCTTCGTCGGTTCCGGGTTCATGATACACAATACCGCGGCCGCTGTTAAGGACGACTTCGGTGACGGAAGATGGACCCTGGAGGCCGGAGCCCTGGTGCTCGCCGACAAAGGCCTTGCCTGCATCGATGAATTGGATAAGATGAGCACGCAGGACAGGTCGTCCCTTCATGAGGCGATGGAATCCCAGAGGATATCCGTGGCCAAGGCGGGGATAACCGCGACCCTCCAATGCAGATGCTCGATGTTGGCGGCGGCGAACCCGAAGTACGGAAGGTTCGACGAGGATGAGAAGATAGCAGGGCAGATAGATCTGCCTCCTGCGCTCATGTCCCGTTTCGACCTTATATTCGTGATGACGGACAAGCCGGAGGAGAAGAGGGACAAGGACATAACGAGCCACATACTCAACGCTCATCGCAGGGGGCAGGTCAGGATGCGGGGGGACACGGAGAGCGAGGAGTCCAAGAGCATATTGGCGGAGACCGACGATATAAGACCGGTCCACTCCGAGGAGATGATCCGCAAGTACGTGGCGTACTCCAAGAGGATAATCCCGGTGATGACAAAGAACGCCCAGGAGCTGATAGAGCAGGATTATCTCTCAATAAGGAAGATGGGCAGCGGCAACAACTCGTCGGTCCCGATAACCGCAAGGCAACTGGAGGCCTATGTCCGCCTTTCCGAGGCATCCGCCAGGGCCAGGCTGAGTCCGAAAGTGGAGGCCAAGGACGCCCTGAGAGCGATAGAGATGGTCCGCTATTATCTGGGCAAGATAGCGGCCAACACCGACGGGACCTTCGAGATAGACAGGATGGCGTCGGATTTCACAAAGAAGGACAGGAGCGGAATGAGGACCGTGCGCGACATAGTCATCGCATCGGGCAAGGACGGCATCTCGGAGAGCGAGATAATATCCCTGGTCAGCAAGGACGGCATCTCGGGCCATACGGTCAGAGAGCTGCTGAAGAAGATGAGGAACTCGGGTGAGGTCTACAATCCCTCGTCCGACAGATATGCGTTGTTGGAATGATATGATAGCAGTAAGAATACACGTCGGTAAAGAGGACATGCTCCTGGCCGCCTGCGACGAGGACCTGATAGGCAAGGAGTTCAGAGAGGGCAGGATGAGACTAAGGGTCTCTGAGGAATTCTACATGGGGGAGCTGGTCTCCGAGGAGACGCTGGCCGAGAGACTCAGGTCCGTGTCCGTGATCAATCTCGTAGGGGAGAGAGCGGTGGCGGTGGCCGTCGAGCAGGGCCTCGTGGACCCCGAATGCGTCCTGATCATAGACGGAATAAAGCATGCGCAGGCGGTGAAGCTATGATCTTCTGCGTGGAATGCGGCAAGGATACCGACAAGACCGTTGACGGGGCCTGCGTGGAATGCTTCATCAAAGACAAGCCGCTGGCCAAGCTGCCACACCACGTGGATCTCCAGGTGTGCACCAACTGCGAGGAGTTCAGTCTTAACAAGGCATGGGTGGAGAAGGAGGCGGCGGACGCCGTGGAGGAGGCCGCACTGGCGAAGCTCTCTGTCATAAAGGAGGCCAGGGTCCTGAGCGTCGGCACAAGGATCACCCGTCAGGACCAAAAGACATACAAGGTGGAGTTGGAGGCGGACCTGGCGATAAGAGATACAGAGGTCCGGGCCGAGGCAAGCACCCTGGTGAGGCTTAAGAACACGGTGTGCAAGAGATGCTCCAGACAGCTGGGCAACTATTACGAGGCAATATTGCAGATAAGAAGCGACGGGGCCCTGGAGGACAGTCTCAGGGACGAGGTCGTCAGAAGGGTCAGGAACGAGGTGGAGGGGCAGTCAAAGACCGACAGGAGGCTATTCATCACCAGCGTGTCAGAGGTGACCGGGGGCATCGATATCAAGCTGTCATCCATAGCCCTGGGCAAGAACATCTCCCGGGATCTGGCGGACCGCTACGGCGCGGAGACCAAGGAATCGTTCTCCCTGGTCGGACAGGCCGCCGACGGCTCGGAGACCCACAGGGTCACGTTCCTGGTGCGTCTGCCCGAGCACAGGGTCGGGGACGCGGTCACGTTCGACGGGAAACTGTACAAGCTGACATACGTCAGTAAGAGCGGCGCGAAGCTGATGGCGCTTCAGGGATTCAAGACGATCTTCGTACCGAGAGCGGACATGGTAAGGGTCAGGGTCTTCAAGAAAAGGGCCGAGATGGGGACAGCCACCGTGGTATTCTCGAAGGACGGGGAGGCGGAGATACTGCATCCGGTCACTTACGAGACGATAATCGTCGTCACTCCGAAAGGGGAGGAGATAGGGGAGACCGTAAGGTTCGTGGATGTGGAAGGGGAGATACTGTACTTCCCCTGAGACCGTTTTGTTTTTCATATACGCAACGGATTAGGTTATCATGATCAGAATGCCCGAGAGCGTGGAGGACGCGGTAGTCAGGATACTGCGCATAGCGAACACGAAGCTCCCCTTGGATATCGGATGGGCCCTGGAGGCCGCCGCAGGATGGGAGAGCAATTCCGTGGCTTACACTCAGCTGGGAGCCATAATGGACAATGTCAAGGAGGCGGAGAATACAGGCAGGCCGATGTGCCAGGACACAGGGGTTCCCGTATTCTACGTATCGGGCGCGTTCGATGCCTCCGTTGCCGGAAGGATAGGGGAAGGGCTCCGCAGGGCGACCGCCGAGATACCGCTCAGGCCCAATACGGTGGACCCCCTGAGCCGGGAGAATCACGGGGATAACCTGGGCGAAGGGATGCCGATCATACGATACAATCCCACGGGCGATGATTTCCTGCAGATAACCGTGATGCCCAAAGGGGCCGGATCGGAGAATATGACGAGGCTTGCGATGCTCAATCCATCCGAAGGGGAGAAAGGGATCAGGGATTTCGTGGTCAACGCCGTTCTGGATGCGGGCGGCAAGTCGTGCCCGCCGACGGTGGTGGGCGTCGGGATCGGGGGTACAGCGGAAACATGCATCGAGATGGCGAAAGAGGCGCTCCTGTTCCCCATTGATTCGGACAACCCGGACAAGAGGCTTGCGAAGATGGAGGAGGAGCTCTTCGTGAAACTCAACTCCAGCGGCCTGGGGCCCATGGGGCTGGGCGGAGACACAACGGTGCTGGCGGTTCGGCTAAGGAAGGCGCACTGCCATACGGCGAGCCTTCCGGTGGCAGTCGCTATCGGATGCTGGGCGACCAGGCGCGCGTCGGTCAGGTTCCATTCCGACGGAACCACTGAGTATTTCCAGGGGGCGAGGCCTTGATCCTCCGCTCGCCTCTTTCAGAGGAAACGGTGAGGTCCCTGAAGATCGGCGACCTGGTCTATGTAAGCGGCACGGTGGTCACCGGAAGGGATGCCGTGCACATGCGGGCACTCGAGTATCTCAGTGAAGGCAAGAGAACGCCTTCGGAGCTCCAGGGCTCCACACTGTACCACTGCGGTCCGATCATAGAAGGCGGCAAAGGGGAATGGAAGGCGGTGGCAGCAGGCCCCACGACAAGTGCCAGGATGAATTCTCTTGCGCCGGAGATGATAAGAAGATTCGGGATACGAGCGGTCATCGGAAAAGGCGGCATGTCGAAGGAGGTCTCCGAGGTGATGGAAGAAGTTGGTTGCGTCTACCTTGCGGCCACCGGAGGTGCCGCAGTAACCTTGGCTAACGGACTGTCGAAGATCACAGGCGTAGAATGGCAGGACCTGGGCATGGCGGAGGCCATGTGGAGATTCGAAGCGGACCGCCTGGGGCCCTTGGTCGTGGCCATGGATGCGAAAGGCAACAGCCTGTATGAAGAGGTCAGGAAGTCCCTGGTCAGATGATCATTCTTCTTTTTCCTCGAGCAGGGACGGATTCCTTCTCGCGGCGCGTCTGACGATCAGCGCAGATAAGAGAAGCATAGCAGATAGGGAGGCGCCCACGACCATCATGAAGTGTGGAAGATCAAATCCCAGGTAGGTATGTGTTGCTTCCGGTGTAAGACTGAAGTTGAACGTGTTTGTGCTGCCGGAAGATATGGTCACCGTTTCAGACTCTAGAATCTCATAATCAAGGGCGGTGATCCTTATTTTGTAGTTTCCTACAGGGGATTTGCTTATTGTATAGTGGCCGCTTTCGGAAAGAACGAAGCTTTTCCCCTCCCCATCTATGTTCTTGACGACATCTCCGTTGCCATCTATGATCTCAACCTTTGCGCCGGAGATCGTATAGTTGCTATTATTTGAGATGATCATCCCAGAAACAACTGCCGTTTCGTTGAGGTAATACAAGACAAAGCAGTCTTTGGATGATACAGATCCTGTTATAGCGTAATCGTAACCCGTAATGGTGTCCCAGGTCTTTGTTTCATCCATAGTTAATACATATCTTTTGTTTCCTGCCACACCCGGGTCATCATTATATGTAACTGTTTTTGGAATTCCTTGTATCTTGTAGTTCAGTATCTCTTCCTGTCCTGAAGTATAGAAACCTACATAATATTGTCCGGAAGGTACGCCGTATGAAGTGCCAGGAGTTATAACGCGGGATGGGACAGTGACACTGAATTTTCCGTCTGCGCTTATGGATTCAAAAGATTTGTAGGTTTTTTCGTCTATTATCACTCGGGCATAAGTGTCTGCGGCAGTACCGTCCTTGTTAAAAGGTTCGCCGTCGACGGTCAAATAACCAGTTATATCGAAACCGGGCAACCATACAGCATAAAGTGTGGTAGTCTCGCTGGTAAGATTCACATTCTCTAGTCCCACGCCGGCGTCATGGTCTGTATTCCATCCTGCAAACACATAATAGTCACCATCTGAGTTTTTGCGCCACAGATTATCCATTGTTTTGTATGTAACCGGAATATCTACCAATTTGGGAAGTTCGGTTACAACCGGTTTCCATTGTGCGATTGGTATACCGGAAACATCATCCCCGGAAGAAATATTCTTGTCAAAGTTAACCGTGCAAGATACGTCAGCTGAGGAGTCCTCCGTCAGGAAAGGCATGGCTAAAGTCATAGCGAATAAGGCGATGACGACAAGTGCAACCCCTTTCCTCATATTGTTTCCGATTGTATCCTTTGGATATTAATCTGTTCACTTCTTTTGGAAGCCGTTATTGTTGCACCCAAAAAGAATTAAACTTCAATGTATAAGGTCACAGACTTAGGCGGAGCAATATGCTGAGATCGGATAGGGCGTATACAAAGGAGGAGGTGATGGGGCTCATGGAGCCTCTGGTCTCCACCTGGTTCGATGAGAGGTTCGACCGTCTCTCGGACCCCCAGTCCAAAGCCGTGCCGATCATACACGAAAGGAAGAACGTACTGGTGTCTTCGCCGACGGGATCCGGGAAGACCCTGACGGCATTTATGAGCATAATCAACGAATTGGTGCGCTATGACAGCGAGGGAACGCTGGAGGAGCGCATATACTGCATCTACATCTCGCCGCTGAAAGCCCTCGCCAACGATATCAACCGCAATCTCAACACCCCGCTGAAGGAGATGAAGGAGGTGGCCGAGGCCAACGGGATGAAGCCCCCCGGGATCAAGGTCGCGGTCAGGTCCGGGGACACCTCCCAATACGAGAGGCAGAAGATGCTCAAGCACCCGCCTCACATCCTCATAACGACCCCGGAGTCGCTGGCACTTATATTGGAGGCCCCCAAGTTCAGAGAGAAGCTGACCCAGGTCGAGTGGCTGATCCTGGACGAGATACATGATATATGCGACTCGAAGAGGGGTGCCTTCCTTTCGCTGACCATCGAGCGCCTCCAGGAGCTTTGCGAGAACAGGTTCACCCGCATCGGCCTTTCCGCCACTCTCGCACCCATGGAGGCCATAGCCGGATTCCTCGGGGGCTGCGAGAACGGGGAGCCCAGAGAAGTGACCCTGGTGGAGTCCGACACGAAGAAGCAGCTGGATCTTCGGGTGATATGCCCTACGGAGGACATGACGACCCTTCCGTCTGACATGGTCAATTCGATGATGTACGATACCCTGAAAGAGCTGGTGGATGCCCATGAGACCACACTGGTCTTCACGAATACAAGGTCAGGGGCGGAAAGCGTCGTCTACAAGCTCAAGGAGAGGGGCCTGGACAACATAGAGGTGCACCACAGCTCTCTTGGGAAGGAAACGCGCCTGGATGTGGAGGAGCGCCTCAAAGCAGGGGAGATCAAGTGCGTGGTATCATCCACTTCCCTTGAGCTTGGCATAGACATAGGGTCCATAGACTTGGTGTGCCAGATAGGTTCCCCGAAGTCCGTTGCCAAGGGCCTTCAGAGGGTAGGCAGGAGCGGCCACAGCATGGGCAAGGTGGCCAAAGGCCGTCTTCTGGTCTTCGATCCGGACGACCTTGTCGAATGCGCTGTCATGTGCCGCGCGGCCCACAGAGGGGACATAGACAGGGTCGGGATACCGGAGAATCCACTGGACGTGCTGGCTCAGACTGTGGTAGGCATGAGCCTCGGGAACAGATGGAACGTCGATGACGCCTACAGACTGGTAACGGGTTCCTACTGCTACCGCAATCTCACGAAGGAGTCCTTCGTCAGTGTGCTCAGGTATCTGGGCAGCAAGGACGAGTACGAGGGCGTGTACTCGAAGATATGGTATGATGAGGGCGAGGGGGTCTTCGGCAGGAAGAGGGGTGCCAGGATGATCTACTACCTGAACCTGGGCACCATACCGGAGGAGGCCAACTACAGGGTGATAACGGGCCACGGGTCAGTGGCAGGAGAGCTGTCGGAGAAGTTCGTCGAGAGGCTCGCGCCCAAAGACATCTTCGTCCTCGGCGGCAGATCCTTCGAATTCGTCAGGTCCAAGGGCATGTCCGCTTATGTCAAGGAGGCATCAGGCCGGAAGCCCACCGTGCCGTCATGGGCGGGCGAGATGCTCCCAAGGAGCTTCGATCTTTCCATGGATATAGCCCGTTTCAGAGGCGAGGCCGCCGAGATCCTCGAGAAAGAAGGAGAGGACGAGCTCATGGATCGTCTGGTCTCCGACTTCGATATAGACGAGGGCTCTGCCAGGTCCATAATATCATATTTCAGGGAGCAGAAAGCCGTCGCCGGGATGATACCGGATGACAGGGTTCTTTCCGTAGAGGAGTACATAGACCCGTCCGGGAACCAGCGCATAGTGTTCCACTTCCCCTTCGGCAGGAGGGTGAACGATGCGCTCTCCAGAGGCTACGCCTACAAGATCTCGAACATCACAGGCACCAACGCATCGGTGACGATGTCCGACGACAGCTTCATGATAGGGACCTCCAGGAAGATAGACGTGTCCAGGATCCCGGGGATGCTCTCATCGAAAGAGCTGGAGACCATACTCAGGAAGGCCGTCAGGAATTCGGAGATATTCAAGCTCAGGTTCAGGCATACGGCGGCGCGCAGCTTCATGATACTGAGGAACTACCAGGGCCGTCCCATATCCGTGAACAGGCAGCAGACCCGCTCATCCTATCTCCTGGATGCCCTGGGCGATATGGATAATATGCCGGTCATCGAGGAGACCTACAGGGAGGTCCTCGAGGATGACATGGACATAAAGAACGCCAGGGTGGTGCTGGAGGAACTGGATTCCGGGACTATGAGGATGGCGGTCCAGCATTTCACGGGGACACCGTCGCCCTTTGCCCACTCCATCATCCTCTCCGGATTCTCCGATATAGTTCTGATGGAGGACCGCTCTGCGCTGCTCCGGGAGCTGCACAGGAAGGTGCTGTATCGTGCTTTGGGAGACGCGGTCAAGGAATTCGAGTTCGAAGAGGATCAGATAGTTCCGTATTTCAGGGAGAAGATCGGCAGGGCGGCGGACAGATCGGACATCGTCCCCCTGTTGATGCGCACAGGCCCGCTGCAGGCCCTGAAGGAGAGGGGCAGGAACATCTACGCTTACTGCGATGCCGACAAGAAGACGGTGGATGCGTGGGTCAGAGAGCTCATAGAAGAAGGAGCATTGGGAACGGTCTTCCTCGACGAAGCATATGTGATGCCCGCAGAGGAGATCCCATACTATGCATCGGCCACCCGGAAGGAGAGGGACCTGACCGAGCAGGACAGGGCGGTGCTGGATTCGGTTGGAGAGAGAACAGCGCTCAGCGATATATCCGAAGCTACCGAGATGGATGCGGACACGGTGTACCGCTCCATGAGGAAGCTGGAGTCAATGTACCTGGTCACCAGGATAGGGGTGACAGGCAACAACAGATGGTACTTCAAAAGATACGATAAAGGGTTCCCGAGCACCGAGGATTCCTGCGACAGGGTGATAACCCGGCATCTGGAGTGCTTTGCACCCGTAACGGTTAAAGAAACGGCATTCGCCCTTTCCATGCCCGAGCCCTCGGTAAGCACATCCCTGGAATCGATGACGGCCTCCGGAGAGGTGGTCCGCGGCCGCTTCCTGATCTCTGAAGGGGATCAGTATATGCTGAAGATAGATCACATGAGGCTGAGGTCCGGGAAGGACAACGTCTTCGATCACGAGTCGATAGAGAAGTACAGGGCGTCCAAGGGCAGGAGGTTCCCCGGGATAAGGGAGTTCTTTGAGTTCTATGAGTTCGCCGGGAGCGAGATAGACGTGTTCAGCAGGGTCGACGGCTTCGATCTGCAGGAATGGAACGACATGCGCTCCTCCGGCGAGATCAGACTCGGGCGCTTCGTTAGAGGCAGGGTCAGATTCATTCTGGATGAGGATGCAAGAGTCTACGCATCCCTAAGGCGCGACGAACCAGTGGCAGCCGAGGACATGGACCTGCTCTCTGTGATAAAGAGCATGGGCACGGCGACCCTAAGACAGCTGGTCAAGGATACCGGCCTGGAAAAGGAGGCCCTGAGAGAATCCCTGATGAGGCTCGACCGCGCTCTCCTGGTCGTCAGGGGATTCGACGGAAGGGAGGATTGGGGCACCGAGAACCGCTATGAGGCCTATGAGAGGCCGTCAGAGCTGGATGAGAGTGCGATAGAGAGGGCCGTCATAAAGGCCGTGAAGGCTTACGGCCCAATTCCCCCGACCGCGATGCGGTTCCTCACGGGGATCTCCCCGGAGGCGGCCGCGAGCATCGCATCGAGGAACGGGGCGGAGACGATACTGGTCGGAGACGGTCAGACGCCGATGCTGGTGATGTCCGACGAGATCCCGCTGATAAGGGAAGGCCGTTCTCCGGACACCGAGGTCAGGCTCCTTACGCTTCACGATCCGGACCTGGCTTCCAAGTGGGCTGAGCTGGCTGCGAGATACGGTGACAGATGGATATACCCCCTGGTCAGAGGCAACGCGGTGATGGGCGCCATGGAGATATGGGAGATGTCCGGATGCATAGAGGTCCGTGCCGTCGATCTGGACGATCCGGATGACCTTCCGGATGCGCTCAGGGCACTGGACAAGATGATGGAGTTCTTCGCCATGAAGGGAACGGACATCGTCCGGGTCAGGGAGATACTGTCGAAGGATGCCTCCGAATGCGGTCCTGTGGCCGCCGGGATCATGGAGAATGCCGGCTACGTGCTGGTGAACGGATTCTATGCCAAGGGCAGGTTCGTTCCGAGGACCTTCAGTCCGGACGAGGTCCTCTCATACGTGCTGTCGAGGCAACGCGTACTGAAGGGCAGGAGATTCGAGACGGTCGGGGAAGCCGTCTCCGTGCGCGGCTATGTGAGGAACGACTCAGAGATATTCTCCAGGATCGACGAGAGGACAACGATCAAGAAGCAGGCGGATGCTCTGAGGCTCGTCAGGACCGCCCTCGTCCCGGCGTACATAGGGTACACAACCCTGGAGACGGCGTCGCTGTACAGAGCAGCCAAGGGCGAGGAGCCAGACGAGGACATGAGAACCGTCCTCGCCATCATAAGGGACAGGCAGCCCGTGAACAGGAAAGCCATAATCAACGCATCTCCCCTCTCCGCGGAGAGGACCGCAGAGGGGCTGAATAATCTGTCGAAAGCTTCCGCGGTAGCGCAGAACCCGTCCGGCGCCTACGTAGAGGTGCCCGATAACGGAATGGGGCACAGGGAGGCGTTGAAAGAGGTCACGAGGAAGTTGTTCCGCGAGTTCGGGATATTCTCGGCCGAAACCCTATCTTACTTCCTGCAGCAGAGGAAGATGCACTCGGTCAGGGATACCCTGGCGAACCTGGAGGAGGAAGGTTTCCTATCCAAGGGCTTCTTCGAGGAAGGCAGCCCGACGGTCTATTGGATGCTGGCCGCCGATGCGGGAAAGCCCATCCCGGAGGCATCCGGATTTACGATACTGAACACCCAGGACAATCTGCACGTATATCTCAGGCATATGGGCAGGACGGAGACCTCCCTGAGCGCCGTTTTCAAGGGAACGGAGACCATCGGCAGATTCAGGGGCAGGATCACATCCGAGGATGCCAAAGTGGAGGAGTTCGATGGCACTGACGAAGCCCTTGCGGCCGTGAAGGATATTGCCGTATCCATGGGAGTGAGGATCGACAGGGGCGAAAAGGACGAGGACGAGGACAAGTATTGGGACGCCTCGGAATTCTATCTCAAGATGAACCCCGGTGCCAAGAATCAAAGATGAGCCCAATCCGAACAGTTTTTCTGTCGATGTTAAATATAGTTAAGGGATTGTCAAATGCATGAAGATTCCCTGCGAGCTTGTCGTATGGTACGTTCTGCCAACGATACGTCGAGAGGTCGCTAGAGAGTTGGTGAAGGCACACGGCATGACACAGGCGCAGGTCGCGCGCAAATTCGGGGTGACGGACGCAGCGATATCCCAGTATCTGAGGAAAAAAAGAGGGAACAACCCCCTGATCGAGGAAAGTCCCAGCTATCCTCAGTTCGAGAACGAGATACGTGCGGCCGCTACCAGGATCTGCGACGAGGATTCAGAGTTTGCAACGGAGATCTGCAGGATCTGCACAGTTGTTAAGAGCACGGGCATGCTGGCCCGCATATACGAGGTTCAGACGGGGTGCAAACCGCCGTCCTGTGCCTGTGATGTGAATATAATAGCACTGTGATACAGAAGCTCCTGGGCGTAGCCCGGGTACTTCCCAAACCTTCTTCTGCCTTCGTCGGCCACCTCTGAGTAGTTGCCGGATACGCCGTATATGTCCTTCATCAGCCTGCTTATGCGCGCATCCACCGGAAAAGCCTCCATGTGCCCATAGGCGAAAAGTGAGATGCAATCTGCGACCTTCGGCCCTATGCCCTCGATCCCCATCAGCTTTTTCCTGCAGCTCCGATAGTCGAGCCCCGTCAGCGACAGGGGATCATGATCTCCGGATCTTACAGATCCTGCCAGTTTCAGGAACCTGCCTTCCCGGTATCCCAGTCTGCACCGGCAAATGTCCCCGCAGCCTCCGTCAATCTCCTCCGGTCTCGGGAAGGAGAATCTTCCTCCAAGGTCCCTTCCGAATTCCCTGCATACGGACTCCACCATGGAGCCTATGCGCTTGACGTTGGCGTTGACCGCCAGAAGATACGTTGCGGTGCATTCCCATGGATCCTGCCTAAGTATCCGGAGCCCTGGGCACGCACCGGTCAGTCTTGCCATGTGGGGATCCGTTTTGGAGAGGTCATCGTATATTTCGTCCAGATCGTCCTCGGCGCGGAAGTAGGAGAGGATCATCTCCTTGTCAGAGGTGCCCTCGCATTCGAAGCCGTTCTTTCTCTGTTCGAGGGTGACGATCTTGTCTTCCAGGACTCCCTCCCATCGTCCGTCCTTCTTCAACCAGCGGTGGGCCTGGCCGCATCCAAGGGTTGCATTGAGGTCTACAGACAGCTCTATTCTCATGTTCCTGCCTTAATCGGTGCTGGGCGTATAAATCAGGTTCTAGGGGTAAAGGTTTAAAACCATATCCTCATTCCGCTGATTACGCGCCACTGTGGCTCAGAGGTAGAGCGACTGATTCGTAATCAGTTGGTCGGGGGTTCGATTCCCTCCAGTGGCTCCACTCACATTCTATAGTGCCAGATCTGTTATTTCTTGAGGTATTTGTCCACGATCTTTATGGCGCACATGTCCCCGCACATACTGCATCCGTCGTTGAGTTCAGTGCATCCGCGGGACCTGTACTCTCTGGCCTTGTCCTCGTCGACGCACAGTTTGAACATCGCTTCCCAGTCCAGAGCCTTCCTGGCCTTGGCCATCGCAGTGTCGAGTTCCCTTCCCTTACCGCGCATCATATCCCCGATATGGGCGGCGATCTTGGAAGCGATGAGCCCTTCTCTGACGTCGTCGGCATCCGGCAGGGACAGGTGCTCTGCCGGTGTAAGGTAGCACAGGAAGTCCGCGCCCGCCTTAGCGGCGACGGCGCCCCCCACCGCGCCCACGATGTGATCGTACCCCGGAGCTATATCCGTCACCAGGGGTCCGAGGACGTAGAAAGGCGCTCCGTCGCACAGGCTCTTCTCCAGGGCGACGTTCGCTTCCACCATGTCTAAGGGAACGTGCCCCGGGCCTTCCACCATGGATTGGACACCCGCCTCCCTGCATCTTTTGACAAGCTTGCCGAGAACCATGAGCTCCGATATCTGCGCCGAGTCGGTGGCATCGTCTATGCATCCGGGCCTGAAACCGTCCCCGAGGGACAGGGTGAACTCGTACTTCCGCGCCATTTCCAAAAGATAATCGAAATTCCTGTAGAGAGGATTCTCCTCCCCGTTGTGAAGGATCCAGGCTGTGAGGAAGGAACCTCCCCTGGAGACCACGTCCATGGTCCTTCCGGAGGTCTTTAGCCACTCCACGCTCTCCTTTGTTATACCGCAGTGAACGGTCATGAAGTCCACACCGTCCTTGGCGTGTCTCTCTATGCCGTTGAATATGTCGTCCTCGCTCATCTCGACAACGGCGTCCCTTCTTGCGGCAACCAATCCCGTCTGATAGATGGGCACCGTGCCCACCATGACGGGGCATTCCTTCAGTATGCGGGCCCTTATGGCGTCCACGTCGCCGCCGGTGCTCAGGTCCATCACGGCGTCCGCACCGTATTTCAGGGCCACTTTGAGCTTCTCGATCTCCGGCTCCATTCCGGGCATGTCCCTTGATGTTCCCAGGTTTACGTTCACCTTTATGCCCATCCCTTCGCCTATGGCGGCGGGAACGGGGTTGTGGCGGGGATTGCAGGGAATGACTATTCTGCCGGAGGCTACGCCTCTTCTTACGAACTCTTCGTCAACCCTCTCCTTAGCTGCAACGGCTCGTATGAGGGGCGTGGCGCCTTTGCGGGCGTCCTCCATTATCGTGGTCATCTCGCTTTTGGATATCGGATATCTGTATTAATCCTCTGCGCCGTAACCTTCTCGCGCACGCACGCGTGCGCACACAATATATAGAGAGAGCGCATAGGGTGAGACGTTGCGCCGGAGCGCAGGATTTGATTGTTATGGATGGGAATGAAAATGAGCCCTTCAGCGACCATGCGGCACAGCAGGACGGCTACGGCGCGGACAGTATAGTAGTTCTTGAGGGCCTGGACCCTGTAAGGAAAAGGCCCGGGATGTACATCGGGAGCACGGACACCCGCGGCCTCCACCACCTGGTCTTCGAAGTGGTGGACAACAGCGTGGACGAGGCGATGGCGGGATACGCCAACAAGATACGCGTGACGATAAACGAGGACGGGTCCTGCACAGTTAAGGATGACGGCAGGGGAATCCCCACGGGTATACAGCACGAGAAGGGCAGATCCGCCCTCGAGCTTGCCCTGACAAGCCTGCATGCGGGAGGCAAGTTCGACAAGAACAGCTACAAGGTCTCCGGCGGCCTCCACGGAGTGGGTGTCTCAGTCGTGAACGCCCTCTCATCGAATATGATAGCCACGGTACACAGGGAGGGCAAGATCTTCAGGCAGAGCTATAAGATCGGAATACCCGACGGGCCCGTGGAGATCATGGGGGACAGCGACAAGACCGGCACGGAGATCAGATTCTATCCGGACCCGGAGATCTTCGAAACCGTGGTATTCGAGTATGAGGAGCTGCAGAAGAGGTTCCGGAACCAGGCATTCCTGAACAGGAATGTGGCCATAAAGCTCGAGGATAAGAGGACCGGCAGGAGCGAGATATTCCATTATGAGGGCGGCGTCTCGGAATTCGTGGAGTTCCTCAACAAGACCAAGACACCGATACACTCTCCGCCGATATACATTACCGGTACAGTCGACAACATAATGGTGGAGGTCGCGCTGCAGTGGACGGACGGGTACAACGAGATGGTGGTACCCTTCGTTAACACCATACACACAACAGAAGGGGGGACCCACGTGATGGGATTCAGGGGCGCCCTCACTAAGACGATAAATGATTTCGCCAAGGCGAAGAACATTGTCAAGGACGAATCCCTTGACGGGGCCGATACACGTGAAGGTTTGACCGCGGTCATCAGCGTTAAGATGCCAGAGCCCCAGTTCGAGGGGCAGACCAAATCCAAATTGGGGAACAGCGCGGCGAAGACCGCCGTGCAGTCTCTTATGAACGAGAAATTGGCAGAGCACTTCCTGGAGAACCCGAAGGTGGCCGAGATCATCGCGAAGAAGTGCGTATCCGCATTCGTGGCCCGCGAAGCCGCCAGGAAGGCGAGGGACGCGACCCGGAGGAAGAGCGTATTCGAGTCCGGATCGCTGCCGGGCAAACTGGCGGACTGCACCGAGAGGGACCCGAGCAAATCCGAGCTCTACATAGTGGAGGGGGACTCTGCAGGAGGAAGCGCCAAGCAGGGCCGGGACAGGATGTTCCAGGCGATATTGCCGATACGCGGCAAGATCCTCAATGTGGAGAAGGTCAGACAGGACAGGGTCCTCCAGAGCGAGGAGATAAAGAATCTGACGATAGCGATAGGCGGAGGCCTGGGCGAGGAGTTCGACGTTTCCAAGATAAGATATCACAACATCGTGATAATGACCGATGCTGATGTGGACGGAGCTCACATAGCCACGCTTCTGCTGACGCTTTTCTACAGGCAGATGAGGCCGCTCATAGACAACGGCCACGTTTACCTGGCGATGCCTCCGCTGTACAGGATCTCCAAGGGCAAGAAGGAGAGATACGTTTACACGGAAGAGGAGATGACGGCGGCCGCGGCCGAGTTCGGCCCGGGCAGCAACGTCACGAGGTACAAGGGTCTGGGAGAGATGAACCCCCACCAGCTGTGGGAGACCACCATGGACCCGGCCAACAGGATGATGAAGAAGGTGAGGGTGGAGGATGCCATGCTGGCCGACCAGCTGTTCTCTACACTCATGGGCGATGCCGTCGAGCCCAGAAGGGAATACATAATCGAGCATGCCCACGAGGTAGTCAACCTGGATGTGTGAGATCATGGACGGAGAGAACAATGATACCCTGGTCCCGAAGGTCATAGATCAGACCGTCGAGGACGAGATGAAGCGCTCCTACATCGATTATTCGATGAGCGTGATCGTGGGCCGTGCGCTGCCGGATGCCAGGGACGGGCTCAAGCCCGTTCACAGGAAGATCCTGTATGCCATGTCCGATATGGGCATGTGGCACAACAGAGGCTACAAGAAATCCGCCAAGGTGGTGGGAGAGGTCCTCGCCAAGTACCATCCCCACGGGGACACCGCCGCATACGATGCGATGGTGAGGCTGGCACAGCCGTTCTCCCTCAGGTACCCCCTGGTGGACGGACAGGGGAACTTCGGTTCCATTGACGGGGATCCGGCGGCGGCCATGCGTTACACCGAGGCGCGTCTCGCCAAGATGTCATCCGATCTTCTGGCCGACCTGGAGAAGAACACGGTGGACTTCGCGGACAACTACGACGGTTCCCTGAAGGAGCCTACGGTTCTGCCCTCCAAGTTCCCTAACCTCCTGGTCAACGGTTCCGACGGGATAGCCGTCGGTATGGCTACCAAGATGCCGCCCCACAATCTCTGCGAGGTGGTGGATGCGATAACTCACACTCTGGACAATCCGGATGTTACCGCGGACGATCTGATGGAGTTCGTGAGAGGCCCCGACTTCCCCACGGGAGGGACGATATACGGCCTTTCCGGGATATACGCCGCTTACACCACCGGAAGGGGAAAGATCAAGGTAAGGGCCAACACCCACTTCGAAGAGAAGAGCAACGGGAAGACCATGATAATCGTGGACGAAATCCCCTACCAGGTCAACAAGGCAAGGCTCATAGAGCAGATAGCCGACAAGGTCAAGGAGAAGACCCTGGAAGGGATCACGGACCTGCGCGATGAGTCCGACAGGAACGGTATGCGGATAGTCATCGAGCTCCACAAGGACGCCATAGACAATGTCGTTCTGGAGAACCTGTTCAAGCAGACCTCGATGGAGCAGACCTTCGGAGTGATCAATCTGGCTCTTGTGGATAACAAGCCCGTGCTCCTGACGCTGAAGGAGCTCATCCAGCAGTATATCATTCACAGGAAGAGCGTGGTGACCCGCAGGACTCAGTTCGATCTGGATGCGGCTTTGAAGAGGCACCACATACTGGAAGGCCTTATGACCGCGATAGGAAAGCTGGATGAGGCCATAGCCCTCATCCGTGCTTCCGCTGACGGAGAGGAGGCATCGATCGGCCTGCAGGAACTGCTGTCCATAGACGCAGAGCAGGCCAAGGCTATACTGGACATGAGGCTGCAGAAGCTCACGGGCCTGGAATTGGACTCGATAGAAGAAGAGTATCGGGAACTGGCCATCCTCATGGCGGATCTCCGCGACATCCTCGCCAATGAGGGCAGGGTGCGCCAGATCATAAAGGACGAGCTCTCGGAGATGAAGGAGACCTACGGCGACGAGCGCCGCACGAAGATAGATCCGAACCCCATAGACACGGACGAGGAGGACCTCATACCCAGAGAGGATGTTGTCATAACGATAACAGGTGACAACTACATCAAGCGCATACCTCTGAAGACGTACCGTCAGCAGGGAAGGGGCGGCGTAGGGCTTATAGGGATGGAGAC
Source organism: Methanomassiliicoccaceae archaeon UBA381 (assembly GCA_002502965.1). GTDB lineage: Archaea > Thermoplasmatota > Thermoplasmata > Methanomassiliicoccales > Methanomethylophilaceae > RumEn-M2. The sequence continues at coordinate 402,242 of DAQS01000002.1, read as the reverse complement.
CAAGGAGGAGGACTTCGTGACCAACATGTTCGTCACCTCCACCCACGACTACGTGATGTTCGTGACCGATCACGGCCGTCTGCACTGGCTCAAAGGGTATAGGATCCCGGAAGGCGGAAGGCACTCCAAGGGCAAGCCGATCGTCAATATGATATCCGACCTGGAAGAAGGGGAGAACGTCGTCAGCACGATATGTGCCAGCGATTTCCCGGACGACAGGTACCTGGTATTCTGCACAAAGGAGGGCATAATCAAGAAGACCGTCCTCAGTGCTTACAAGAATGTCAGGCGCAGAGGGATAAAGGCCGTAAAGCTTAGGGAGACCGACACGCTGGTGGAGACCCACATAACCGATGGGGAAGATGAGATAATAATCGCTACCCACAAAGGTCTGGCCGTCAGATTCCACGAGGAACAGGTCGGGTCCAAGGGCAGGGATACGATGGGGGTCAAAGGCGTCACGCTGAACGACGGCGACTTCGTCGTCTCGATGTCCGTGGTGAAACCCGGGGATATGCTGCTGACAGTGTCCGAGAACGGATATGGCAAGATATCGGGCGTGGATGATTACCGCAAGATAAACCGTGGAGGCAAGGGGGTCATAACCCTGAAGACCACGGAGAGGAACGGCGGAGTCATAGCCGTCAGGAAGGTCGAGGAGACCGACGAGCTGGTGGTGGTGAGCACACAGGGCAAGATCATACGTATCAAGGTCGGCGATATACGAGTGACGGGTCGCAACGCCGCCGGCGTCAGGATAATGGATCTTCGCAACGGTGACAAGGTCATCGCACTGCAGCCCGTGGCCTTTGACGAGACGGAGGAAGATTTCCTGGAAGATGACGAGATCTGAGATCCCCCGATACGCGAAGGCACTGCCGCCGCTGCTGTTGGCAGCGGCGGCCATATCAGTTTATCTGGCATACGGGTCCTGGCCCGGGGATCACGCCTATTTATGGGTGGCTGCTGCCATATCCGCAGGCATTGCGTCCCTGGCGCTGTCAGTCTCTTTGCGGAGATACGGCGCGGCCCGCAGGAGATCTGCAGAGGAAGCGTTCCTCAAGATGGCTTCGGGACCGGTGACCGGTAGCGGCGGATCATCCAAGGGCAAGGTCCCGAGATGACGGGGACAGCGAACATTTATAACGGAATTCGCAATAGGGAAGACCCACGCCGTGGTAACTCAGTTGGGAGAGTGCAAGACTGAAGATCTTGAAGTCGCTGGTTCGAGCCCGGCTCACGGCACCATCCCCTTCATTTTGTGAATGAATATATAAGCAGTAGAACTACTGATTCAAGGGATTCTCATGGACAGGGTCTTCGTAGATGTCGGCTCACAGGATTTGACGCTGACGGAGGTGCTCCGTCTCGTTGAGAGGATCCAGGACGAGAATCCGGATATGGAGGTCTTCCTCGACGGAGATAAAAGAGCCATAATGGGGAGGCCTCGGGCAGTTCAGATAGCATTGGAGCGCTGATATGGGCAAAGGCAGAGTGACCATCGGTCTTTACAATTCATACGATCCCACGAAGTTCCGGGAGCCCCACAGGCGCGTTTTGGCAAGGGCGGGCGGTCTGGCCTTGGCATTCGATATGAATCTGGCTCTTTTTGGTTTCCCGTTCCCGGAGGATATAAAGCAACCCAATGAGCTTGCAAAATGGGTTGCCGGGACAACAAGCATAGGCTCGGACGGAGGTTACTTCGTGGAGCTTGCTGAAAAAGGACGTTTTCTGAGCTTCAGTTATCCGGACAAGGGGTTCCCGCCGCAGCTGGGAGATGCGATACTCACCACCAGCAAGCCGGATCCGAAGAGGTCCGTGACAAAAGAAGAAGTGGCAGCGAGAGTCAACAGCGGCAACAGCGTTCTCCTGGTGTTCGGGATAGGGCCTCACGGAATACCCAAAGCCCCTTCATCGATACCCAGATACAATCTTGATATAACTGGAGGGGGCTTCTCGCTGGAGACCTGTACCGCCCTGGGGGCGGTGGCGGGGGCCCTGTCGGCCCTCACTCAGTAATTCTCGTAAAGCAGATCACCCGGTTCGTACAGGACCCCGTTGCCCTTCTCCACCCTGCCGACTATCTCGGCGTCCCCGATGTCAGAGATGATGTTTTCCGCATCGTCCTCCGAGGCCACGATCATGAAGCCCATGCCCATATTGAACGTTTGGTACATCTCTCTCTCGCTGACTTCTCCCAGTTCTGCTATCTTACCGAACAGTGCGTGAGGCTTCACCGGGTCGTCTATGATGTATCTGAGTCCCTTCCTCATGCGGAGCAGATTTCTGAGACCTCCGCCTGTTATATCTATGAGGCCGTGGGGATCATACTCATCGCGTATCCTGAGGACATCCTTTACGTAGATCTCTGTCGGAGTCAGCAGCTCCTCGCCCACGGTTCCGCTAAGTCCGGGGGCCTTGTCCTTCATCGTGTAACCGGCGTTCTGGAAGACCTTCCTCGCGAGAGTGAGTCCGTTTGAATGTACGCCCGAGGAGCGGAGGGCGACAATCAGATCGCCGCTCTCGCATCTCTCGCCGGTTATGACCTTTCCCTTGTCTACGTATCCGAGGCACGTGCCCGAGATGTCTATGCCGTTGACCATCTCCGGCAGTACGGCGACCTCTCCCCCGACTATCTCCATATTCGAGAGCTCGGCTCCTCTGTTGAGGCCCACACCTATCTGTCCGCATATATCGTCATCAGGCACTTTCAGGGCGACATAGTCTACGAAGGACATGGGCTCTGCGCCCACACATATCGTATCGTTGACATTCATAGCCACGCAGTCTATGCCGATGGTGTCCCATTTCCCGAGCTCTTCTGCAACGAGCAGCTTGGTGCCCACCCCGTCGGTGGCCAGAGTAAGGTAGACATCGCCGAAGTCTATGAGGCTGGCGAACAGGCCCTTGGCCTCTACCATGGTGCCTTTTCCTTTCCTTCTGTATCTGAGCTCTTTCACAAGCGAATCTATGGCACCGGACTTCCTGTCTATGTTGACGCCGGCCTTCGCATAAGTCCAACCCTCTACCATGATGCTCCCCAGCCCCTAATCGCCCGACCCGTTTATATTTCTCCCCCCGCGAAAGGAGTTATAACGGCGCACCGTTATCGACGACTGATGCGCGAACGCTGGTTGAACGAGAGGCGGCAGGAGCACTACTACAGGCTCGCCAAGAAGACGGGGTTCCGTTCCAGGGCGTCTTTCAAGCTCATACAGATCGACGAGAGATTCGATATCTTCAGGGAAGGGGACGCCGTGGCCGACCTGGGAGCCGCTCCGGGAGGCTGGCTCCAGGTAGCGAAGGAGCTGGTCGGTGAGAAGGGCAGGGTCGTGGGAGTTGACCTGAGGCCTATAAAGAGGCTCGAGGACGTCGTAACCATAACCGGAGACATAACCGAGGACTCTACCATGCTGGCACTTGTGAATGAGCTCGGCGGTAAGGCCGACGTTGTCCTTTCGGACATGGCGCCAGATATAAGCGGGAACTATTCCACGGACCACGCACGGTCCGTTTACCTGTGCAAGCATGCCCTGGGCGTTTGCGACAGGGTCCTCAAGAAGAACGGGAAGCTGGTCATGAAGGTCTTCATGGGAGACATGATCAAAACGCTGAGAGAGGAGACGGAGAGGCGCTTCGCAGAAGTGAAGATGCACTCCCCGGACGCCTCCAGGCCCACCAGCTCCGAGATGTACATCATCGCCACGGGATTCAAAGCGCAGACCAGGGTGAAGATGGTGGAGAATCAGGAAGAGAAGCCCAAGAGATTCACGATAAAGGGGGATCTGCTGTGAAGATAGTATGCGTTGGCTGGAACTACATGTCCCACGCCGCTGAGATGGACAGGGCGCTGCCGGAGGAGCCGCTGATATTCCTCAAGCCGTCTACCTGTATCATAGGTGACGGCGATGAGATCAGGATACCGGAAGGAGTGACGAACGTGCAGCACGAGGTGGAGCTGGCACTCATCTTCGGCAAGACGGGGAAGAACATACCGGAGGAAGAGGCCATGTCATACATTTCCGGATTGGCCGTATTCAACGATGTGACCGCCAGGGATATGCAGGCGGCGGACCGCGCAAAAGGGAATCCATGGGACCTGTGCAAAGGAATGGATACCTTCGGCCCACTTTCCGAGATAGTGCCAGCAGAGGGTATTGACATAGGAGATCTAGAGATGCTGCTCACCGTGAACGGGGAAGCGAGGCAGAAAGTGAATACGGGTAGGATGATATTCTCCCCCGCCAAGGTGATAGCCTATGTCTCAAGGTATATGACCCTGGAGGCCGGGGACATACTCGCCACCGGCACACCCGACGGCATCAGTGAGATAAAGCCCGGCGATATCGTATGTGCCAGCATAACAAAGATAGGCAGCGTGACCAACAGAGTGGCCTAATCCCAGAATCTCTTGTTCCGGGCGAATAGGACCTCTGCGGACAGAATGTCCCTGAGGAAGTCGTCCTCGTCCCGGTGCATGTTCCGCAGTATCCTGGACGCAGACTCCGGGCCTATGCCCCTGCCTGCCAGGGCCATGGGGGCGAGCTCGTTCTCTTTTACCAGATTAGCTATCCTGGAGATCTTTCGGGTCTCCTTCTTCTCCTCATCCGTAAGCTCTTTCTTCGCCAGGAGCTTGATGGATTCCCTGTCGTACTCCTTGAGCAGTGCCACCATACGGCTGCCGCATTTGGTGCATACGAAGCTTTTCGGGGCAGAGCCCACACGGACCCTCCATTGAGTCTGGCAGCTGAGGCAGGAAGCGTACAGGGTCTCGTTCTCCAGCCTCTTCTTCAGCGCCATCAGTATCGAGTGGTCCGCTCTGGCGGGTTGCATGAGCTCCTTGGACCTGGTCACTCCCTCCAATCCGATGGGTGACACGCCGGACACCCTGATCTCTAAGAGACCTTCCTGGATCATCGAGACCACTTTCTCCGTGCTCTCTATATCCAGGTCCTCCCAGAGGACTTTATTGACTGCCTCGCTGTAAGCGGGGGTTCCTTTGTGAAGATCGAATAGCCTGTTGAAGTTCATGAAACGGTGATCGGCGTTCTTCTCGATGATGCCGAACTTCTTGGCGACGTATACGAAACGCCAGCGCAGGAATGTGGAGTTGACCACGGTCAGCCGGGCCAAGCTCTCCACGGATCCGGGCTTGATGGAGGAGATGGCCTCCAGGATCAGGTCTTTGCCTATGCTTCTGGGGATCTGCAATATTATGCGGTACGGGTCCGTGGACGCTCCCACGCTCTCACCCAGTCTGGCTGATAGCAGGGCCGAGATGATCTTGCTCAGGGTCTCGTTCACCCTCGTTCCGAAGCAGGCGTTGATTATCACCACGCGGTCGCCGATCTCTACCGTGACCAATCTGTCGCTCGGTACATCGAACCCCTTCTGGGAGGAAACGAATTTTCTGACGCATTCCTTGGCGTTCTTGTCGCCGGGATAGATATCCAGATCCATCGTCCTGCGCATCCTCCCCACTTCCATGGCAACATCGAATGGTACGGGTATGTCCGATCCGGTCCACGAGGGCACGGAACCGATCTCCCTTGCTTCTTCCACGAGTATCTCGTCCTCCCGCATCTCCACTATGCGCCAGGTCCTTCCTTTCGCGATGAACATTGCGTACGGCTCTGCGAAAGAGGCCACGAAGCTCTCGTCAAGGGTCCCGACTATGCCTCTGTTGCTGATATCCCGGATAAGGTAGGTCCTTTCGTCCGGGATCATGGAGATGTTGCTGTAGAAATAGTCCATTCCTTTCTTCGATCTGCGGAATCCGTCCTCATCCTCGAAGATCATCTTTATTGATTTCAGCTGTTCCAGCACAGCATCCATATCCGATCTTTTCAGGTCCCGGAAGGAATGGCTCTTCCTGAATATGGAGTGAGCCGTCTCTCTGTCGATCCTTGAGACCATGGTCATAGCGATTAATTGGTTCGCGACGACAGTTAGCGGGGATCCTCTTCCGGAGTATGCCTCCATCTCCCTTGCCTCCGCCTTCCTGGCCACCACAAGGCTCTCGGCCACCTCGTCCGGAGCGGTGGCGAGTATCTTGGCATGGATGAGACCGCCCACTCTGTGGCCCGCCCTTCCGGCCCTCTGTATCATCCTGGCGACCTGCCTCGGAGAATTGTATTGTATCACAAGGTCCGTGGATCCCACGTCTATTCCGAGCTCTAGGGAGGATGTGCATACCAGGGCCCTCACCTCCCCGGACTTGAATGCGTCCTCCATCTCCATGCGTGTCTCTTTGGAGAGGGACCCGTGATGGACCTCTATGCCGATGTTCTCGTCCCACAGGCGGAATCTGGCCGCCAGCCATTCCGCGGTCTCCCGGGTATTGACGAAGAACAGGGTAGATCTCCCGTTATCGATCAGCTCTCTGGCCCTCAGCATCACGGCCAAGATGTCCGGGTCGCATTGGAGGCGATCCAGGAGAACCGGGTCTTCAGAGGGCTCCGGGCATTCGACGCCTATGTCGAAATCCCTGTGGGTATCGTGCTTGCACAGTGTGATCTTCCTTTTCACGCCTCCGAGGAATCTCGCCACTTCGTTTGGGTTGCCCACGGTGGCCGAGAGCCCGATCCTCTGATATTCTCCTGCGATGCTCACGAGCCTCTCCATGGCCACGCTCAGCTGAGCGCCCCTTTCGACATCGGCGAGCTCGTGTATCTCATCCACCACGACCCATTCCAGGTTCTTCAGGTGCTCCCTGAGCCTCTTCCCTGTGAAAAGGACCTGAACAGTCTCGGGAGTGGTTATCAGGATCTCCGGCGGTTTCTGGGACTGCTTGTTGCGCTCCGCTTGGGTTGTGTCCCCGTGCCTGACCCCGACGGTGATGCCCAGCTCGTTCCCGACATCCTCCATCCTCTTCAGCATATCGCGGTTGAGGGCCCTGAGGGGGGTTATGTAAAGGCAGCGTATGCCCTTCTTGCCTTTGGTCCTGAATATCGCATCGAATATGGGGATCATTGCGGCTTCGGTCTTACCGATCCCCGTCGGAGCCACCAAGAGCAGATTCTCTCCCCGGGCTATGCGGGGTATGGCATCCGCCTGAGGCTCTGTCGGGGAGAAGATGCCCCTGGAGCCCAGGGCCCCGATGATCTCTGCTGAAAGGCCTTCAAAAGTCATGTGCGTTGTATTGGAATGGAAGCCGGGCCGAAGCCCGGCGTTTCAGAGAAGGAAGAATTACTTCTTCTTTTTCTTCTTCAGGCTGCGGAGGTTCTCCTTGACGGCTTCCTTGATCGCCAAGGCCTCGACCTCTCCGTCAGTGACATCTACGGCGTTGAAGACAAGGACCTTCCAGTCGTCCGCCTCCAGCTTTTCGTGGACATCGGTGCGGGTGCCGTCGGTCACGTACACGGCGACCCTGCCTTTGACGAAGGCGAAGGGGATCTTCTCAGATCCGTAATCCCTCCTGCATCTGAGGCCTTTGTTCCAGGCTGCCCTTCTGACAATGTCCTCTGGGGTCATGTCGAAGTCCATCAGCTCGAATTCGAAGCCTTCATCGGCCTCCTCTTCTGCTGCGGTTTCCTCTGCCTTCTTGGCCTCTTCAGCAGCGACTTTCTTGGCCTCTTCGATTTTCTTAGCTTCCTCAGCAGCGGCGGCCTTCCTAGCTTCCTCTGCCTTCTTGGCCTCTTCTGCCATTTTAGCTTCCTCTGCCATTTTAGCTTCCTCTGCCTTCTTGGCCGCATCCGCGGCAGGTTTAGCGGTTGCCACTTCGGGGGCGGGCTTAGCGGCGGGGGCCGCTGCCGGGGCCGTTACCTGAAGGAGGACCTCAGAGATATCCATCACCTTGATCTTGGAGCCGATCTTCTTTGCGCCCGCTTTAAGGTTCAGGACACAGAACGGGCAGGCGGTGATGACGATCTCAGCACCGACGGCCTCGGCATCCCGGATCCTGTCCCCAGCAACGTTGACCGCGAAGTCGTTGAAGGCGGATTTGTATCCTCCTCCGGCGCCGCAGCATCTGGAGAGCTCCCTGTTGCGGTCCATCTCCACGAATTCCAGGCCTTTGATCTTCTTGAGTATGTTGCGTGGGGGCTCGTAGACCTTCGCGTGCCTGCCCAGGTGGCATGGGTCGTGGTACGTGACTTTGGCCTTGAACTCATGGTTGAGAGGCAGCTTTCTCTCGTTGATGAGATTCTCAACGTATTGTGTGAAATGGTAGACGTTCTGCCCGGTCTTGGAGTAGTACATGCCGTAATCGTTCGATACGGTCTTGTAGCATCCGGAGCAGGTCATGACCATGTCCTTCGCGCCTATCGCATCGGCTTTGGTGACGACGGTCCTGGCGGCTTCCAGCGTAAGGTTCCTGGTCCCTGTCCTGATGGCAGGGGATGTGCAGCAGAGCTCTTCTGCTCCAAGGGTGTTCATCTTTATGCCGGCCCTGTCGAGGACCCTGACACCGGCTTCGGGGATGTACTGCATCCTGTAGGACCCTGTGCATCCGGCGAAGAATATGAGTTCCGGCACAGCTTCTCTTTTGACCTCTTTCGGCCACCATGCGTCCCTGTCCTCCCTGCGCTCTCCGTACGGGTTTCCGTCGGCCTCGATTCTGTCTGCCAGTTTCTTGTGGGCCGGCAGAGGGCCGTAGCCATTCTCCACCATCCACGCCCTGAGATCCTCCCAGAGCTTGACAAGTTCGATCTTGCAGTGGCATACCGCTTCGCAGTTCCCGCATCCGGTGCACTTGTACATTGCGTCGACGAAGTAGGGGCTTATGACAGCCTTCCTTCCGAGGAGGGCGTCCATTGCCCCCGCTCCTTTGACGTCCAGCTGCTTAAGGTAGTATATTTTCCCCCTGGGCGTCACAGATTCCCAGGGCGTCTGTTCGTGCGCTTCGCATACGTCTATGCAATATCCGCACTGCATGCACTGGGCAAGTTCTTTCTGGATCCTGGGAAGTTTGAAAACATTCTCCTTTTTCTTCTGCTGAATAATATCCGATATTATCGACATGGTGTGCCACCGTTACGTGTATTTAGGACGCCCGCGCATATTACACATGTAGCACGCGCCTCCGCAACGCAGGGCATAGAGTATTGTTACACTATATTTAGGTTTTCGAAGAATCATATGTGCCATATACCAAAAAATGAGGGTTTCTTAAGGTGGGTTTACTCTCTCCTTCACACAACAATTTAACAACCGAACAGCAATCGCGACGCACATGGTCTCGAAAAGGGTATATCTAGACAACAGCGCCACCACCGCGATGGCGCCCGAGGTTCTTTCGGCGATGACCCCGTACCTATTGTCCAAGTATGGGAACCCCAGCAGCATCCATTTCATGGGGGAGGAGGCATCCGCCGCCGTAAGGAAGGCCAGGGGGCAGGTCGCATCCTCGCTGAACTGCTATCCGTCTGAGATAACCTTCACTTCCGGAGGCACAGAATCGGATAACCTGGCGGTCCTGGGGGCGATGCCCGGTACCGGGCGCAGGAAATTCGTCACAACTGCCATAGAGCACTCTGCGGTGCTCGAAGCATGCGCGGAACTGGAGAGGCGTGGATTCGAGACCGTCATGGTCGGCGTGGACGGGGACGGCCTTTTGAGGATGGAAGATCTCGCGGATGCTATGGACGACGACGTGGGACTGGTATCTGTCATGGCTGCCAACAATGTCATCGGAACGGTGCAGGATATCCGGGAGGCCGCGAAGATCGCCCACGAGCACGGCGCTCTTTTCCATACGGACGCGGTCCAAGCCTATGGAAAGATGCCCCTGGACATGAAGGCGGACGGAATAGATCTCCTGTCGGCATCGGGGCACAAGATCCATGGCCCCAAAGGTGCGGGATTCCTGTACCACCGGAGCGGGGTCGAGGTGACCCCCCAGATATTCGGCGGAGGCCAGGAGGCCGGTCTGAGATCATCTACGGAGAATGTCCCGGGCATCGTGGGGATGGGTGCGGCATCAGAGCTTGCCGTATCGTCCATGAAGGAGGACATCTCCGCCATGATCGGGATAAGGGAAGAGATAATCGAAGGCATCCTAACCATACAAGGGGCGTACCTTAACGGGTCCAGGGATCGCAGGATATGCAACAATGCCCATTTCGGCTTCGAAGGCGTCAGCGGAAAGGATGTGGTCCTGCGGCTCAGCGACAAAGGGATCGCTGCCTCAGCGGAATCCGCATGCTCCGCGGGGTCCTCGGAACCGTCTCATGTGCTCACGGCCATAGGGCGCTCCCCTCGGGAGGCCATGTCCGCGTTGAGGATAACCATCTCACGATACACCACGGAAAAGGATGCGGAGGCTCTCCTGGAGGTTCTTCCGGGGGTAATCGCTTCGCTAAGGGCTTGATGCGGGGAAAAAGGGATAGTGGGCCTGACCGGATTTGAACCGGCGACCATCTGGTTATGAGCCAGACGCTCCACCAGACTAAGCTACAGGCCCGCGTAGACCCGTTAGAAGGGAGATAACATAAAAAGCTATCGAAGGGAAAAGGGATATGGCGCCGTCGCACGGGCTCGAACCGTGGACCTTGTGATTAACAGTCACACGCTCTACCGACTGAGCTACGACGGCTTGTGTCTCGCAAAGAAAGACTGATATTAAAGAGTTATCCCTTGGGGATTTCCGAGACCAGGGTATGGATCTGGTCCACCATCTCTTCCAGACACCCGTGCATGTATTCCATGTAGTCGTCGTATCCTTCCGTGACCATGGCCCCTCCCCTGGAAGGCTGGATCAGCCCCTCCTTCTCTAAAAGCCTGAGAGAATAGCGCACCTTGTGCTTCGGAATCCCCAGTTCCTCGGCCAGACGGATTATGCCGATGGGCTGGTGAGCTTTGATCATCTTGAGCATACGGACATGCCTGGCCAGAAGTTCTATCTCGTCCTTCAGCTTATCAGCCATACTCTCGTATTCTGTCATATGCACAGTGAAGGGACGAGTCCGTATTTCAATGGTGCTGGAAGACTCCGGTGCCCTTCGCGGGACCGAGAGACGAAGCCGCGTTCAGCGGCCGTACCACTTCTGTCTTCCCCACTTGTTGTAGTTCTTCAGCCATCCCTGTATGGCTGATCCGCAGCAGTCCAAGGCTGCCTGCTCGGACTTATGGGTCTTGTAACATTTGAGGCACTGCCACCTCATTTCCGGTTCCTTGGCTTTCATGGCCATCATCCCCTCATTGCGAGGTCCGTTAATAAACCTTTACAAATCGTCCTGAAAGGCCGGGCTAAGCTTTTAAGTAGGGTCGGAAAGCCGTCCGAATAAGGACGTGGACCCGTTTGGAGCCCGAGACGAATATGCTTTTTGCCGTGTTGTTGGTCGCCGTCGGCGGCGCCGTAGGCGCACTGCTCAGATTCGGAACGTACAAGCTGATCGATACCGAGGTTTTTCCGTGGGCGACGTTCGCCGTTAATGTGACAGGGTGCTTTCTGGCATCCTTTCTCATATTCGGATTCGGAGCGGATATGTCATATGAGGCGCGCAGTTTTCTTTTTGTCGGGGTCTTCGGTGCTTTCACGACGATGTCCGCCATGAGCCTGGAGACTGTGGATCTCATAGCTGCCGGGAACTACGCGTATGCCGCTCTTAATGTGTCGGCCAACGTGGGGCTGTGCCTTCTGGGCGCGATCCTCGGAAGGATATTGGCGGTGTCCTCCGAATTCCTATGAGAAGACGGTTCAGGCATCCGGACTTCCAATACGGCCCGTTTTCCGCTAATGGGGCCCGGAATCGAGTCGAGTTTTTATATAGAAACATGGCAATGTAGGGGGACTATGAATCAAATAAAGGTCATCAACGAACCTTCGGAGTTGGTGCCCATGCTCAGAGCGGTCGATACACCGGTGAAGAGGGATGTTCTTAAAGAGATAACCCTCGAGTGGAGGACCGCGGACGAGATCGAGAAAAAATATGGTACGGAAGGGAGGAATGCAATATCCTTCTTCGAGAAAATGAAATTGGTCGAGAGCCGCTGGGTATCTGTAGGCGGTTCTCCTCCCGTGAAATCATACCATACATTCTACACCTCCTTCCACATAAACGCTCAATGGCCCGTTTATGAGATAAGCGACGTCCTCGCTGCCGCCATGATGAGCGACGCGGAGTACGCAGAGATCGAGAGTAAGATCGTCGAGCTGGTCGGCGACAGGGGCAGGTTCTCCGGCGACGTCGCGGAGGCCCTCGAGCTGACATCCACGATGCTGAAGAGCCTGGTGCGCAGATCTGTGAAGATGGACTACCGAGGTCACAGGATAGAGCTTCGCCGGGAGTAGGCGGCCGATGTCCGAAATCGTTATCATGAGGATAGGTCACAGACCGCAGAGGGACAAGAGGGTAACGACCCATGTCGCTCTGGCGGCCAGGGCTCTCGGGGCCAAGGGCATATATGTGGATACGAGGGACCCCGTTCTTGAAGAGAATATACGCAGCGTTGCGAATCGTTTCGGAGGGGACTTCTTAATAGAGACGGGAGTGGGATGGAAGAAGGCCGTCGACGACCACGGCGGCACTACGGTCCACCTCACGATGTATGGGCAGAGGGTGGATGAGGCTCTGGAGAAGATACCTCGGGAAGGAAGGATGATGATCATTGTCGGTGCGGAGAAAGTGCCGCCAGAGGTCTACGAGAGGGCCGATTTCAACGTATCTGTGGGAAATCAGCCGCATTCGGAGATCGCGGCATTGGCTATATTCCTCGACCGTTTCACAGAGGGAAAAGCCCTCTATGAAGACCGCGGCGGGAAGATGACGGTCGTGCCTAACGAGAGGGGGAAGACGGTTGTCGACATATCCGAATGACAGGGAATGCATGGATATGCTGAAGGGTGCCGGCTGCAGTAAACGCGTAAGGCTACACTGCTGTACCGTGCGGGCGGTGGCGGAAGCCGTCGCGGAGCGCATACCCTGCAATAGGGACCTGGTATTCGCAGGGGCCCTGCTGCACGACATCGGAAGATCGGTGGACCACTCGATAATGCACGCTTATGAGGGGTACAGGATCCTCTTGGACATGGGTATGCCGGTGGAGCTGGCGGACATAGTCAGGAAGCATACCGGCGCGGGACTCGACCAAGAGGATGTGGAGGAATTCGGCCTGCCTCCGGGGGATTACATACCCGCGACGATCGAGGAGAAGATCGTGGCCCATTCCGATAATCTGGTCAGCGACTCGGTTTTGGTGAGACACACCCACTCGTTGGAGAGGCTGGCATCCAGGGGGCACGCCCAGGGGGCGGCAAGGATGGGGATCCTGCACAGCGAGCTATCATCTGCGTACGGCGAGGATCTGGACATCCTGGTGGACAGGCTTGGTACCAGGCCCGTGCTGATCGGGCCCTGTGCCGGCCTGCGCTGATCACACGTCAACGCGGCCGTCCCTCGATACTCTTTTGGGAAAATGCCTGAGTATCACGATATCTCCCACGGACTGCACCCAGCTGTAAGGTATGTTTATGGAGACGCCCTCGTCGACGAAGACGGGGCTGGCCTTCTCCATGAAAAGACCATCCACTTTCTTGTTGGGGACGTCGAGAATGACCCTGTCGACCTGGCCCAAGAACATCCCGTCGGGGGTGTATACTTCCAGTCCGATCACGTTGTTTATCTCCTCAAGCATTCCAGTCACCGGAGGGACAATCGCACATCGCGGATTTAATCGCATTGATGATATCAAAAGGGTTGATATGAAACCTATTTAACCCGTTTGTACAATTGCAAGCGCATAGTAGGTGTAATCGATGGTGATCGAGCTCAATGACAGCAATTTCGACAGTTTCATAAAAGAGAACGACAGCGTGCTCGTGGACTTCTGGGCCCCCTGGTGCGGCCCCTGCAGGAGGATGGCCCCTCTTCTGACCGAGATAGCGGAAGAAGTCGACGGCTGCGCAAAGGTCGCTAAGGTCAACGTGGACGAGAACCCCGCCCTGGCCAACAGGTACGAGGTCGCTGCGATACCCACGCTCATCCTTTTCAAAGGCGGGCAGGCGTCTGCCCCGATGATCGGCATGATGCCGAAGAACAGCATATTGGATCTGATGGCCAGCCGCGGGCTGATCCCGTGCAGCAAGGCGGGGGTGACGAAATGAGCGTAGTGGAGGTCACTGACGCATCCTTCGACGGATTCGTCGGAGCGAAGTATGCGGTCGTTGACTGCTGGGCCCCATGGTGCGGCCCCTGCAGGAGGATGACCCCGATAATCGAGAAGCTGGCGGAGATATCCGCGGGTGAGATATCCGTGGGCAAGCTGAACGTGGATGAGAACCCGAAAACATCAAGGAAATACAACATCTCATCCATACCGACGATCCTGGTGTTCAAGGACGGGAAGCTGGAGGGCCAGATGGTGGGCCTCAGCCCAACCCTTACCGCAGAGGGCATCAAGGACAAAGTGCTGGAACTGTGATAACATGATCAATGCCGATGTCCTTATCATCGGTGCCGGGCCGGCAGGTCTCCAGGCCGCCATACATGCGGCCAGGAAGAAGGTCTCCGTGGTGCTCGTAGGCAAACCGGAGAACAGCGCCCTCGCCGGGGCCCACATAGAGAATTATCTCGGGGTGCCCGGCAAGGCGGACGGTTCCGAGATACTGAGGATAGGCACAGGGCAGGCAGAGGGCTTCGGCTGCAGGATGCTCAAAGAGAACGTGACCTCCGCCGCCCGGAAGGACGGCGGGTTCGAGATCGTGACAGAGACAGATGAGGCAGTGAGAGCCAAGGCGGTAATCCTTGCCACAGGCATATCCAGGGTCAAGCTGGGCGTTCCGGGGGAGAAAGAGCTCTTCGGCAGGGGCGTCAGCTACTGCGCCGCCTGCGACGGGAATTTCTACAAAGGCAAGGTCGTGGCCATCATCGGCGGGGAAACGGAAGCGGCGGCGTCCGCGGAGCTCATGACGGCTTACGCCTCAAAGGTGTATTGGGTGGCGAAGGATATCGCCGCATCCGAGAACATGGTCAGGAAAGCCTCGGCCGCCGGTGCAGAGCTCGTCAGAGCGGCGGCGAAGGCCATAAAGGGAGATGACAGGGTGAACTCTTTGGAGCTTGACAACGGCACCGTTCTGGAACTGGACGGCGTCTTCATAGAGCTGGGCGCCAAGTCCTCAGCGGATCTCGCCATGGATCTGGACGTCATGCCCGAAATGGATGACACGATAAAGGTGGATGCTTCCTGCTTCACAGGTATCGAGGGCGTTTACGCCTGCGGTGATGTTACGGGAAAGCCCTGGCAGATGGCCAAGGCCGTTGGCCAGGGAGCCGTAGCCGGGACAGCGGCAGCGGAATGGGTGAGGGCCAATGTCGGTAAGTGACCTTGTTAACGGTATGCTGAAAGAGGAGGGCGGTTTCCAGAAGGCCCTGAAAGCGGTTCTGGACGAGGAGCTGAAGATCACGATAAACGAGTTCTCCAGGCTGTCAGGGATATCACAGAGCACCATGTACAAGATATTGGAGGACAAAAGGGAGCCCAATCTTCGCACGGTGAGGAACATAATCAAGGCGGTGAAAGCTCTCTCCGACCCCGCTTCGGAGGATTTCATAGCGATCATCGCGTCCCATCAGGTCACGCAGACCCTGCCCAAGTCCACGGCCTTGAACGGCAGGGAGATATTCCTAAGGGAGTATCCCGTCTCAACGGTGGAGGATGCCATAGTTGCGGCCGTCAAAGCGGAAAGGGACGGGGCGCTGGCGGTCGTCTGTGCGCCCATAGTCACGCCCACCGTGGAGAGGATACTGAGCATACCCGTTTCCCCTGTGATACCCCAGGCGAGTCTGATGAGGGCCGTGGAGAGAGTGAAAGACTCCATTTGAAACGGGGGCTTTAACGAATTAGTTAAGCCTTATTGCGGAATATTTAAAATACCTGCTTAACTAAATAGGTATAGAAGGTCTCTTAATGTTCGAACTGCAGATTATCAGCAATGTGCCGATGGGGGCGGAGCAGAATATAGACGTCGTAGCAGAGACGTTCCTGATAAACATAGGATATATCCCGAAGGGCTATGACCCTAAAACGTCTGCCACCGGGCTCAGGGACAGTGTTCCGTACCGCCTTTTCATGGATTTTTTCATGCGCAATCCGGGCAAGGCCTGGGCTGTGGAGGAGCTGGCAGCGCTTCTCGACACTACTAAACCAACGATATACAGGCACATAAACAAGCTGAAATCCATGGACCTCCTCGAGGGCCTGAACGTCGAATTCGACGGTCAGATCAGAAAGGGCTATCGCATAAGGTACGGGGACCTTTCCAAGGCATGGAGCTTCACCGAGGCGAATGTCAACATGGCCATGGAGAACTACCGCAGGACCGTGGCCCACTTCCAGAAGCTGGCTTCGGAGGCGAGGAAGCAATGAGCGGCGTGCCTGAGATAAGGGAAGGGTCGAAATGCAGGGTCAGGACTACGGACGGTAAGGAGACCGAGGGCGATTTCATAGGATACACCATGATGGGCAGTGAGAATGCCCTGGCGATCCAGACAGAGGACGGCGTGGCCCGTTTCCTGATAATGGCGAACATATCCTACCTCGATCTGATGGATCAGGCCCCCGAGGGAGAGGACAAGGACGTTTTCAGCCGTAGGGCGGACATATATTATGGATAAGATCTGCAGGAAGATCGCCGACGGCATCCTGGACGGGACGCTTGCGGACAGGGATGCGATACAGGCGGAGAAGATCAGGCTCTGCGGAGAGGTGAGAGCAGCGAGAATGCCCTCCAACTCCGAGATATTGGCGCTCATCCCCCAGGACAGCAGGGACCGGGTCCTCGGACTGCTGATCAAGAAGCCCATGCGCACGGCCAGCGGTGTCGCGGTCGTCGCCGTGATGACGTCACCGCATTCTTGTCCTCACGGGAAATGCGTTTATTGTCCAGGGGGAGTGGAGAACGATTCGCCCCAATCCTATACTGGAAAGGAGCCCGCCGCAAGGAGGGCCGCCAGGAACGATTTCGATCCGCACAGGCAGGTCACCGACCGCATAGAGCAGCTGGAGGCCATAGGTCACAGGACCGACAAGATCGACCTGATAATAATGGGCGGTACATTCACCTCCAGGGACGCAGAGTACCAGGAGTGGTTCGTCAGGAGGTGCCTCGATGCCATGAACGGCATGGACTCCGGGACGATAGAGGAAGCCCAGAGCAGGAACAGGGATGCGAAGCACAGGTGCGTAGGTCTGACGGTAGAGACGCGACCGGACGTGTTCGACGACAAGCAGATAGAAAGGGCCATGCTCCTGGGCGCCACACGGGTCGAGCTGGGGGTCCAGATCCTGGATGATGATATACTTGCATCTGTGAACCGGGGTCACGGCGTGCGGGAGATACGGGAATGCACTGCCCGCTGCAGGGAGAAGGGGCTGAAGGTATGCTATCACGTGATGCCGGGCCTTCCGGGCTCTTCTCCGGAAAAGGACATGGAGTCATTCAGGACCATGTTCTCCGATCCCGATTTCAGGCCGGACATGCTTAAGATCTACACAACCCTGGTGATCCAGGGGACCAGGCTCCATGAAATGTGGACCGAGGGCGTCTATCTGCCGTACGATACGGCAACCGCCGTCGCCCTGATAGCCGGAATGAAGGCGGAGATCCCGGAATATGTGAGGATACAGCGCATACAGAGGGATATCCCCGCGCCGGAGATCGCCGCAGGCATAAAGGACAGCAACATCAGGCAGCTGGTCCAGCATGAGCTGGATACAACAGGCCGAGAATGCAGATGCATAAGATGCCGCGAGGTGGGTTTAGAGCAGTGGGAGGGGGTGCCCTCGATGAGAAGACTTTCCTATGAGGCGTCCGGCCGCACAGAGGACTTCATATCCCTGGAGAGCGGGGACAGGCTTGTCGGGTACGTCCGTCTCCGTAATGACGGGAACGGCACGGCCACGGTCAGAGAGCTCAAGGTATTCGGCAGGATGGCCGAGCTGGGGCGCACCGGGGAATGGCAGCACAGGGGCTTCGGCCGGGAGCTGATGACTGAGGCGGAAAGGATCGCCGCAGAGAACGGCGCAGTGACGATGAGGGTGACCAGCGGGGTCGGTGTCAGAGGGTACTATGAATCGTTGGGGTATTCTTTGGAGAGACCGTACATGGTGAAATCCATCAGAGTATCGTGACGTTCTTCCCGCTGATCTTCAGGCCGTCAAAGGCGACTATGGCCCTGCCGCCCGCATCCACCTTCTGGCCTTTTTTCGGTGTTCCCCGAAGCTTGATCAAAAGATACTTCAGCTCCCCGGTTTCGGTATCGAATACCACATCATCTACCATACCTAGGAGGTAGCCGCCCGCCGTCATGGCGGTCATGCCGACGAATTCCTCAGAGAACATCTTTTCGCTCATTGGATCACCTGTAGAAGGTCTCGTAACTTGTCCTGCGCTTTCTCATCTCTGTCCCGATGGCGGCGTACCTTTCCATGGCCTTGGCGTCCACAGACGGCTTCACCACTTTAAGAGCGGCCGTGAAATGACGGTTGTCTACATACTTAGCGCTCTCGTTCTCCCTGTAGGCTGTCAGGCCCGCCTCGCGGCACAGGCCGGCAAGGTCTGCTCCTACGTAGCCGTCGGTCTTCTCCGCCAGGGTCAGAAGGTCGATGTTCATCAGGGGCATCTCCCTCGTATGGATCTCGAGTATCCGGAGCCTCTCCTCCAGGCCCGGGAGGCCGATCATTATCATCTTGTCAAAGCGACCCGGACGCAGCAGCGCAGGATCTATCATATCCGGGCGGTTGGTGGCACCCATGACGGTGACGTTGGGGAGGTCCTCCACGCCGTCCATCGCCAGGAGCAGCTGGTTGACGACCCTCTCCCATGAGGCGCTGTCGCCCGAGCCTCTGTGGGGCGCTATGCTGTCGATCTCGTCGAAGAAGATTATGCACGGGGCCATCTGCTTTGCTCTTTTGAAGATCTGCCTTATTGCCTTCTCGGACTCCCCCATCCATTTGCTGGCTATCTCCGGTCCGCTTACAGATATGAAATTGGCCCCGGATTCGTTGGCAACTGCTTTCGCTATGAGCGTTTTACCGGTACCTGGCGGTCCGTAGAGCAGGACGCCGCGGGGAGGTGTTATGCCCAGGCGCTCGAAGCTTTTCTTGTTCTCGGTGGGGACGAACACCTCGCGTATCTCCTGCTTGACGCTCTCCAGGCCCCCAACGTCTGACCATTTGACCTTGGGTATGTCCACGAGGACCTCCCTCATCCCGCTGGGCTCCACTTCCGCCAGGGCGTCCGTGAAGTCCTTCATTGTAACCTTCATCTTATCCAGCACTGAATCGGGTATGGGCTTGTCCAGATCGAATTCCGTGAGGTTCCTGCTGAGGCATTTCATTGCCGCCTCCCGGGCGAGGGAGGCTATGTCCGCTCCGACGAATCCTTGGGTCATGCCTGCGAGGATCTCTATCTCCACGTCCTCGGCCAAAGGCATCCCTCGGAGATGGACGCTGAGTATCTCTGTCCTGCCGTCCAATCCCGGGATCCCGATCTCTATCTCCCGGTCGAATCTTCCGGGCCTGCGCAGCGCCGGGTCTATGGAGTCCTCTCTGTTCGTGGCTCCGAGCACGATCACGTCCCCCCTCCCACCGAGACCGTCCATCAGTGTCAGCAGCTGGGCCACCACCCGTCTTTCCACTTCGCCGGAGACGTTCTCCCTGTTGGGCGCGATGCTGTCTATCTCATCCAGGAAAATGATGCTGGGCGCATTGTCGTGAGCTTCTTTGAAGACATTCCTGAGGCGTTCTTCGCTCTGGCCGTAGTACCTTCCGATGATCTCTGGGCCCTGAATGGGATAGAAAGATGCCCCGGACTCGTTGGCCACTGCCTTAGCGATCAGCGTTTTACCTGTGCCCGGCGGTCCGTAGAGCAGGACGCCCTTGGGTGCCGAGATCCCAAGCCTCCTGAAGAGCTCGGGGTGCTTAAGGGGCAGTTCGATCATCTCGCGGATCCTTTTCAGCTCCTCGTCGAGGCCACCGATGTCCTCGTAGTTTATCTTCCCGATCATCCGGACCTTCTCGGTCTGTGCGGCCTCCTTTATCACTATGTCCGTGCCCACGTCCACGACCACGAATCCTTTGGGGGATGTGCTTACTACTGTGAACGGTGCTAGACACCCCATAAGGGCCACGTTGGGGACCACTATGTCGTTACCGGCGATCAGGGGCCTGTGCAGGAGGCTCTTCATGAAAACGTCCTTTATCCCGTCGCTAAAGGAGATCCTCTTGTCCTCTGGTATATTGGGCGCCAGGGTTATCCTTTCGGCCGTTACCGGGTCCTTGTGCACGATTATCCTTACGTTATCATCGACCCCGACCCCGGCATTGGTTCGTGTCTGGCCGTCAATCCTTATGAGTCCTTTGTCCTCGGGCAATCCTTTGAAGACCTTGAGGGCGGCAGATCTCTTCCCGATGATCTCTATGGGATCTCCCAGTTCCAATCCCATCTCGGCCATGGTTGCAGGATCGATCCTGGCTCTCCCAAGTCCCGCTTCCGACCTCTTGTTCATCGGAGCCACTCTGAGCTCCATGTGATCTGCCATGTCGGGACCAATGCGATATTCGTTTATATGAATCTCGCCAAGGCCCTACTTCAGCAGGGCCTTCGCCAAGGGCTCGGCCGAGGCCAATTCCTCGCTGTTCGGTTTCCACATGGAGCGGATGCTCTCATCCACAACCAGGAAGCCCGCGTCAGCCAGCTTCTCCTTCAGGATCTTCACGCTCTCCCCGCTCCACCCGTAGCATCCGAATGCTGCGGCCTTCTTGTTTTTGAATTTCAGGGATCTCATGAAATGAACGATGCTGCTGACGCTGGTGAGTATGTCGTTACCGACGGTCGGGGATCCCACCGCCACGGCTCTGGACTTGAAGATCTCGGTCATTATCTCGTTCTTGTCGGCCTTGGAGCAGTTGAATACCTTCACCACCGTTCCCGGGCTGACCCTGGTGGCCGCCACGGCTATCTCGTGGGCAATGGCGGCAGTGCCCTCCCACATGGTATCGTAGACTATGGTGAGCTGGTCCTCCTGGTACGCATTGGCCCATTCGGCATATTTTTCCACGATCTCGAGAGGTTTCTCCCTCCATATCACTCCGTGGCTCGGGGCGATGACGTCAATGGGCAGCCCCAGGGAGCTTATCTCCTCCAGCTTCTTGGTCACGAAGGAGGAGAACGGGTTGAGTATGTTGGCGTAGTACTTCATCGCCTCCTTCTCCAGTAGACACTGGTCTGCCGTATCGTTGAACAGCCCGCCGACGGCGAAATGCTGCCCGAAGGCGTCGTTGGAGAACAGGACGCTGTCGCCCGTCAGATAGGTGGCCATGCTGTCGGGCCAGTGAAGCATTCTCATCTCTACGAAGACGAGCTTCTTGCCGTTGCCTATCTCAACCGAGTCCCCGGTCTTGACTGTCCGCAGGTCCCATCCGTTCTTGCCGTACTGCCCTTCCAAGCTCTTAACGGCGTTAGCCGTACAGTAGATCGGCGTTTCAGGGATCTCCCTCATCAGGTCGGGGAGCGCCCCCGAGTGATCCGCCTCTCCGTGGTTCATGATGATCATATCTATGTTCTCGAGACCGACCTCTTCCCGCAGGTTGTCCAAGAACTTGCTGCCGTGGGGAGTCCAGACCGTGTCAATGAGAACGGTCTTTTCCTCCTCTACGAGATACGCGTTCTGACTGGACCCGTTCATTATGGAGTAGTCGTCCCCGTGGAAGGTCTGCAGTTCCCAATCTATGTATCCAACCCAGCTCACATTGCCTTTTATCGTCCTTCTCATGCGCATACCTCCTAAATCGGTTGAAGTAAATGGGTGCCCCGCTATTAAACCGCTCGTTGTGGCGGGACGGAACGCCCTTCGGAGGGGAGAACCCCCGAAAGCCGCCCGGTATTGGCGCACATTATTAAATAGGATGACACGCTCCCCATTGAACGCAAGCTTAAGCTATCCATGGGCCTGTAGCTCAGCTAGGTAGAGCATCTGACTTTTAATCAGGTGGTCGGGGGTTCGAATCCCCTCAGGCCCGCTGGTAGTCTTCATGAGCGATCAGACGACGGATCAAGTATGAGGAACATCTGAAATGGAATCGGATTTTATAGTGAAGGGGTTTCCCGCTGACCTGCAGCGGGGCATTGAGAATAGGTGATATACTTGGCAACAGAAAACATCTCGTTTAACGTCCTTAAGCACGAGCTCGTCCCGGAGCACGATCTCCTCCCCGAGGAAGAAGTCCAGAAGGTTCTCGCGAAGTTCAGGATCACCCGTGACCAGCTTCCCAAGATAAAGGCAAGCGATGCGGCGATAAAGGTGCTGGAGAACGTATACGGACACCCCATCCAGGTGGGGAGCGTCATAAAAATAGTAAGGAAAAGCGAAACGGCGGAGCTATTCGTCGCTTACAGGCTTGTAATAGGGGGATGAGCGCATGAGAGATCTCGTAAAGCTCTACTTCGACGACCGCAGCATAGTAAATCACCACACCTCCTCTTTCAACGACTTTCTGTCCACCAGCGACAACATCAACAGCCGCATGCAGAAAATCGTCGATGACATCAGGGTTCCCACTGACGATACCGACCGCGGTACCATAAAGCTCGACCCCGAGCGCACCAACGGAAGGAACATCGAGATACGCATCGGCAGGAAGAGGGACGAAGACGGCAACATCGACATACAGGCCAAGCCCACCATACGCATCGATGAGCCCAAGGTCATGGAGGCCAACGGTTACAGCCACGAGCTCTCCCCCATGGAGGCCAGGCTCAGGAATCTCAACTATATGGCCCCGTTATTCGTTGACTTCACGATCATCGAGGACGGGATCGAGAAGGAGACGGAGAGGGTGCACGTAGGCGACCTGCCCATGATGGTCAGGTCCAAGGGCTGCAACCTCAACAAGTATGTCGTGGAGAAGCACGAGCAGCGCCAATTATCCAATGAGGAGTATAATAAATTCCTGATAGAGAGGAAGGAAGACCCCATGGACTCCGGAGGATACTTCATAATCGGAGGCACGGAGAGGGTGCTCATCACTTTGGAGGACCTTGCCCCCAACAGGGTCATGGTCGAGTACAATGAGAAATACGGCTCCGCCGTGGAGGTCGCGAAGGTCTTCTCCCAGAGGGAAGGATACCGCGCCCTGACGTTGGTGGAGAAGAAGAAGGACGGCATGGTCACGGTCACCGTGCCGGTCGCACCGACCGCCATACCCCTGGTCGCCATAATGAGGGCTCTGGGCATGGAGGATGACAGGCAGATCTACGAGGCCATAATTTCCAACGAGAACGTAGGGGACATGGCCAACATCGTCTACGCTAACATTGAGAGCAGCGACGACAAGAAGAACTACCCCCCGAACGGCTACCACACCCAGGAGGACGCTATAGCGTTCCTGGAGAGGAACTTCGCCGCAGGACAGGCCAAGGAGTACAGGACGAAGAAGGTCGAGAGCATACTCGACCGTTCCCTGCTCCCGCACCTGGGAGACACCAAGGAAGACCGCATGAAGAAAGCGATCTTCCTCGGCCGTGTAGCACGCTCCGTTCTCGAGCTCTCGATGGGCAAGAGGAAGGAGGACGACAAGGACCATTACGCCAACAAGAGGCTCAAGCTCTCCGGCGATCTCATGGAGGATCTTTTCAGGACCAGCTTCAGCAGCCTGATGAAGGATCTCAAGTACCAGCTGGAGAGGAACTGGGGCAGGAAGAAGGACGAGCTCAAGATATCGTCATCCATACGCCCGGACCTCCTTACGCACAAGCTGCTCCATGCCCTTGCCACCGGCAATTGGGTCGGCGGGCGCGCCGGCGTATCGCAGCTGCTGGACAGGACGACGAGCATGTCCGCTCTGTCCCACCTGCGCAGGATCACCTCCTCTCTTACAAGGAGCCAGCCTCACTTCGAGGCCCGTGACCTGCACCCCACCCAGTGGGGAAGACTGTGCCCCTCGGAGACCCCGGAAGGACAGAACTGCGGTCTGGTCAAGAACGCAGCGCTCATAATCGACGTGTCCAAGGGATCCCCCGAATCCGATGTCGAATGGACCCTCAACAAGGACCTCGGCATGTCGAAGGTAGGACAGTACAGGAGCCGTGTTTACATCAACGGGGACCTGGTCGGAAGTCACGATGAACCAGTCAAACTGGTGGCGGAGATTCGCAGCAGAAGGAGATGCGGTCTCCTCTCTGATGAGATAAACGTCCGCTACGACGAGGACATGGACGAGGTCATAATCAACTGCGACGAGGGCCGCCTCAGGCGCCCCCTGCTCGTCCTTAAGGAGGGCAGGACCACGCTGACAAGGAAGCATCTCGAGTCCATACGCAACAAGACCCTGAAATGGGACGACTTGTTCCGCGAGGGCATAATCGAGTGGTTGGACGCGGAAGAGGAGGAGGACACCTACATAGCAGTGGATCCCTTCAGTGTTCCCGACTACTGCAAGGACTGCAACCACCCTCTGTCAGCCAACGACGCCGATTGGATGAACATCGGTGAGAGCGGCGATCCCGTTCTCAGATGCCACTTCTGCGATGACGAGTTCACCGTGGAGTCAAAGATAACCAAGGCCCACACCCACATGGAGATCGATCCCATGATCATACTCGGAGTGGCTGCAGGTCTTGTTCCTTACCCCGAGCACAACTCCTCGCCCCGTGTCACCATGGGCGCAGGAATGGCGAAGCAGTCCCTGGGAGTCCCTGCGGCGAATTACCGTCTCAGGCCCGACACCCGTGGCCACATTCTCCACTACCCCCAGAAACCGATGGTACAGACTCAGACGATGGAATTCGTCGGATACAACCGCAGGCCCGCAGGACAGAACTTCTGCGTTGCGGTCCTTTCTTACCACGGATACAACATTGAGGACGCTCTTGTTATGAACAAGAGCTCCGTGCAGCGCGGCCTAGGAAGATCCACCTTCATGAGAACGTACCGTGCGGAGGAGCGCCGCTACCCCGGAGGACAGGAGGATCACTTCGAGATCCCCTCCCCAGACGTTATGGGCGCTCGCGCCGATCTCTCTTACGCATCCCTCGGCGAGGACGGCTTGATATTCCCGGAGGCCGAGGTCACCGGAAGCGACGTCCTCATAGGGAAGACGTCTCCGCCCAGGTTCCTGGAGGAAGAGACCGATTTCCTCACGCCCCAGAAGAGGAGGGAGACCTCGGTCACCGTAAGGCCCGGGGAGCACGGATTCGTAGACTCGGTGATGGTCACCGAGTCCGAGAACGGCTCCAGGCTTGTAAGGGTGAAGGTCAGGGACCAGAGGATACCCGAGCTGGGTGACAAATTCTGTTCCAGGCACGGACAGAAAGGCGTCGTCGGACGTCTTGTGGACCAGTGCGACATGCCCTTCACAATAGACGGTGTGACGCCTGATCTCGTGGTCAACCCCCACGGTATACCTTCCCGTATGA
Organism: Methanomassiliicoccaceae archaeon UBA381; assembly: GCA_002502965.1. Lineage (GTDB taxonomy): Archaea > Thermoplasmatota > Thermoplasmata > Methanomassiliicoccales > Methanomethylophilaceae > RumEn-M2. The sequence goes on along the minus strand of DAQS01000002.1, from coordinate 376,888 downwards.
CCGTCGCCCACATCCTCGAGATGATCGGCGGCAGGGTCGGCTCCATGGAAGGCCGCACTGTGGACGGCACGGTGTTCTCCGGAGAAAGGGAAGAATCCATACGTGACGGACTGGTCAGGAACGGGTTCAAGCACACTGGCAGGGAGGTCATGTACGACGGTACCACCGGCCGGCAGATCCAGATGGAGATCTACACCGGAGTGATATTCTACGAGAAGCTGCACCACATGGTCAGCGGCAAGATGCACGTCCGCTCCCGCGGTCCTGTGCAGATACTCACCCGCCAGCCCACCGAGGGGCGCTCCAGGCAGGGAGGTCTCAGATTCGGTGAGATGGAGCGTGACTGTCTTATCGGCCACGGTGCCGCAATGGTGATCAAGGACCGTCTCCTCGACGAGTCCGACGGCACGCAGCAGTATGTCTGCGGCAACCCGAACTGTGGGCACATTGCGATAATGGATAGGCGCGGAGCGGTCTACTGCCCCGTGTGCAAGAACAACACCAACGTGCACCTGGTGCAGACATCCTATGCGTTCAAGCTGCTCATGGACGAGCTGCTTTCGCTGGGTGTTGCTATGAGGCTGCAGTTGGAGGACCTGAGGTGATAAAATGCGCGGAATAACGAAAAGGATCGGTTCCATAAAATTCTCCTGCGTTTCGCCTGAGGAGATAAGGAAGATGTCGGCGACGAAAGTCATAACTGCCGACACCTACGATGACGAAGGCTATCCGATAGAGATGGGCCTCATGGACCCCCACATGGGAGTCATAGAGCCCGGGATACGCTGCAAGACCTGCGGATGCAAGGTCGATGAATGCCCGGGGCACTTCGGGCACATAGATCTGGCGCTTCCTGTGATCCACGTCGGATTCATCAAGGACATAAAGTCCATGCTGGAATCCACATGCCACAAGTGCGGCAGGCTCATGCTGACCCAGGACCAGATAAGCGTCCGCAGGGACAGCATGGAGCGCATGGAGGAGCTTGGTGCAGACACGGTCGACACCAAGACATTCTCCAAGGAGACGGTTAAGGACGCGGCCAACAAAGGCGTCTGTCCCTACTGTGGCACCGAGCAGGTCAAGATAAAGCTGGACAAGCCCACGACCTTCAGGGAGGTCACGGACAACCACAAGCTTACCGCGAAAGAGGTCCGTGAGAGGCTGGAGCGCATAACGGATGAGGACCTGATAACCCTGGGCATGGACCCTAAGACGTGCAGGCCCGAGTGGATGGTCCTCACCGCCCTCGCAGTGCCCCCAGTCACAGTCAGGCCCTCCATAACTCTGGATTCCGGAGACAGATCCGAGGATGATCTGACGCACAAGCTGGTGGATGTCCTGAGGATCAATCAGAGGCTGAGGGAGAACCGCGATGCGGGCGCCCCCCAGCTGATTGTCGAGGATCTTTGGGAGCTCCTGCAGTACCACATAACCACCTACTTCGACAACCAGACCTCCGGCATACCGCCGGCGAGGCACAGGAGCGGGCGTCCCCTCAAGACGCTGACCCAGAGGCTGAAAGGGAAGGAGGGACGTTTCAGGTCCAACCTCTCCGGTAAGCGTGTGAACTTCTCTGCCCGTACGGTCATATCCCCGGACCCCATGCTCTCGATAAACGAGGTCGGAGTCCCCATACCCGCAGCCAGGGAGCTCACGGTCCCGACCCATGTGAACGAGAACAACATCGAGACGATGAGGGGGCTCGTGCGCAGAGGAGTGGCGCCCGTCGATGAGAACGGAGGCTATCTCCCCGGCGTGAACTACATAATAAGGTCCGACGGAAGGAGGATCAGGCTCACTGACCGCAACGCCGAAGAGGTATCGGAAGGAATAGAGCCTGACTACATAGTCGAGAGGCAGCTGATGGACGGCGACGTCGTCCTTTTCAACAGGCAGCCGTCCCTGCACAGGATGTCCATGATGGCACATCGCGTGAGGGTCATGACCGACCGCACCTTCAGGTTCAACCTCTGCGTCTGCCCGCCTTACAACGCGGACTTCGACGGTGACGAGATGAACCTCCACGTTCTCCAGAGCGAGGAGGCCAGGGCCGAGGCGCGCATAATCATGCAGGTTCAGGAGAACATACTGTCCCCCAGGTACGGAGGCCCCATAATCGGCGCCATCCACGACTACATAACCGGGGCCTTCTTCCTGACGCACAACAACCCTGTCTTCAACAGGATGGAGGCCATGAGCATACTGTCCAAGCTGAAGGAGATAAGGATCCCGGAACCACAGATTGATGCTGACGGCAACGAGTACTGGACTGGGAAACAGTTGTTCTCAATAGTGCTGCCGGACGATTTCCGCACCACATTCAAGAGCAGCATATGCCTCGGATGCACAAAGTGCAAGAGAGAGGGCTGCGAGAATGATGCCTACGTCAAGATACGCGACGGGCAGCTCCTTCTGGGAACGATCGATGTCAAGGCCATCGGGAACAGCAAGGGGAAGATCCTCGACCGCATAACCCGTGACTACGGCTACGACAGGGCGGCCCAGTTCATAGATGAGGTGACGAGGCTGGTTCTCGGCGCCATCATGGAGCACGGCTTCAGCACCGGCATAGATGATGAGGACATACCCAGCAGCGCAAGGCTGCAGATCCAGAGCAACAACGCGGATGCGGTGGAGAAGGCCCAGGCCTATGTGCGCTCCTTCAAGGACGGCACCCTGGACCCCATGCCCGGACGCACTATCAAGGACACCCTGGAGGTCAACGTGAAGAAGACCCTGGAGGATGCCCGTGACACGGACGGACGCATAGCGGAGAAGCACCTGGGTCTTTCTAACTCGGCGGTCATAATGGCCAAGGCTGGAGCGAGAGGTTCCATGCTGAACCTTACTCAGATGGCAGGCTGCGTCGGTCAGCAGACCGTTCGTGGAGAGAGGCTGGCGAGAGGATACTGGCAGAGGACCCTGCCCCACTTCCAGAAAGAGGATCTGGGCGCATACTCCAGGGGATTCGTGTCCAGCTCCTACAAGGAGGGTCTCTCCCCCACCGAGTTCTTCTTCCACTCCATGGGAGGAAGGGAAGGACTGGTTGACACTGCGGTAAGAACATCCAGGTCCGGTTACATGCAGAGGAGGCTCGTCTCCGCGCTGGAGGACCTGAAGCTGACGGAGGGAGGCTCCGTCAGGAACACCGCCGGAACCATAGTACAGTTCCTTTACGGAGAGGACGGGGTCGACCCGACCAGGTCCGTTCAGGGGAAAGCGCTCAATCTGGACGATCTGTTCACAGAGGTCTTGGGCGACAAGGCGGACCAGCTTCTGAAGCTGGAATCCAAGGACGTCGGCGAGGACTACGGTACCCGCGAGAAGGACGAGATGGAGTTCGAGGAGGAAGAGGAAGCCCTCGAATCCGAGGACTACGAGACCGACTACGGGGGTGAGTGAAATGGCTAAGAAAGATACGGTTAATGCCCTGGTCAGAAGAGGCATTGAGGAGAGGACGGCGGAGGCGCTGACAGTCAAGTACAACACTCTGAAGGACATAGGGGACGCCACCGTTCAGGACATCACCGCCCTCGGAATACCGGAGGCGGAGGCGAAAATGGTGCTGGAAAGCATAGGTAAACGCCCCTCCAAATCCTCGGCGCCTGTGAAGGCGAAGAAGTCGGAGGAGGTCAAGCCCCAGGAGCCGATGGAGATCCTCAGGAACACCCACACCTATACGGCGGAGGAGGAGAGGGTTCTCGGCATTGCGAAGAAGAACGGTGCGGAGCTCACTCTGAAGACCGTGATCGAGATCGCCGGCCGCATAGAGGATGCGGGCTTGGACGATGAGACTGTCGAGAAGATAGTGGTCGCTGCGGACCGCATGTACAGAGAGCGCCGCATGGACTCAAACGAGTCGGTCGGTATGATGGCTGCGCACTCGATCGGTGAGCCGGGCACACAGATGAATATGCGTACCTTCCACCACGCGGGTGTGGCGAACATCAACGTCACTCTGGGTCTGCCCAGGCTGATCGAGATCGTGGACGCCAGGCGCGTTCCCAGCACACCTTCCATGAACATCCCCCTCATCGGGGATGCGGCAGAGGACGAGGGTGTCGCCAGGCGTATAGCCTTCGAGATAGAGACCACGGTGCTGGACAACGTGGCTCTGCTGAAGGCGGACTCCACCAACATGGTGATAGAGGTTCAGCTGATCAACAGCGCCCTCAGCGCCCGCGGCCTTACTAAGGAAGAGGTGGCGGACAGGCTCAACAAGGTCAGGCTCCTGCGCGGTCTGGTCGAGGTCAGGGACTTCGATATACTGATCCGCTGCGACGAGCCGTCCTTCAAGAAGCTGCAGATGATCTACGAGGCTGCCAAAGCGGCCAAGATAAAAGGGATCGACGGAATCACCAGGGCTGTTCTGGCCCGCGACGAGAAGACCGGCAAATGGTACATCGTCACGGAAGGGAGCAACCTGAAGGAGGTCCTGAAGGTCCCCAGCGTGGACGCCGAGAGAACAATGACCAACAGCATCCTGGAGATCGGGGAGGTCCTGGGCATAGAGGCCGCGAGGAACTCGATCATAAAGGAGGCCAAGGGCACTCTCGGAGAAGCGGGTCTGAACGTGGACACAAGGCACATCATGCTCGTGTCCGACCTGATGACCAATGACGGAGCGGTGAAGGCTATCGGCAGGCACGGGATATCCGGAAGGAAATCCAGCGTGCTGGCCAGAGCGGCCTTCGAGATAACCGCCCCGCACTTGCTGCGGGCCGCCATGAACGGAGAGGTGGACGACCTCGAGGGAGTGGCGGAGAACATAATAGTTGGTCAACCCGTGACACTAGGAACGGGGGCCGTAAACCTGGTATACTCACCTAAGAAGAAAAAGGGGGATAAGAAATGATAGATATAGGAAAGGCACTGAAGGCCGCCATAACCACCGGAGAGGTGGAATTCGGGGTCATGCAGACAGAGAAAGCCGTGAAGTCGGGAAAGGCACAGCTGGTCATAGTGGCCAACAACTGCCCCAGCAAGGCCCTCGCGGCCGGGGACATAGGGGTCAAGATCCACGTGTTCGAAGGGAACAACATGGAACTGGGCGCCCTTTGCGGCAAACCCTTCTCTGTCTCGGCCCTGGCGGTCATAGACAAGGGAACGTCCAACATCCTTACGTTGTGAAAACATGGCAGCGGACATAGTGCTGAATGAGGATACGCTCAGGTACATACGCCTGTTCGAGGGCGTGACCAAGACGAATGTGAGGGACTGCATGGTGACAAAGGACAAGCTTGTCTTCGTCGTCGATAAGAGCCAGGGCAACAAAGCCGTTGGCAAGAAAGGCGAGCACATGCTCACCATGAAGGACAGGACGGGGAAGGACATCCAGGTCGTCGAGTACTCTGAGGACCCGGAGCAGTTCGTGAAGAACGTGTTCTTCATCTACGGCCCTCAGAAGGTCGTGATAGAGAAACGCGACAACATAACTCACGCCACCGTCACCGTGGACCCCAAGCTGAAAGGCAGGGCCATAGGCAAAGAGGGAAGGAACCTTCGCATAGCCCGGGATATCGTCAACAGGCACCATGAGATCCAGAGCATAAGCGTGGACTGATCGGTCCCCCGAATCTTAGGAAACCATTTACTTCTATTACTTTTTGTTGAGGGGGACCCTCTCGACCTCGAGACCGTCCGCCGTCGGATAACGTTCCGATATGTAGCATCTGTAAGGTAGCTCGGAAGCAAGCTCCTCTATGACCCAGCTTGCGATCTCCAGACCGAAATCCGTGATCCTCATGAGCTCTTCCGGAACGTCGTATTCGTCGGCTATCATCTTCATGGCGCCCCCCGGGTCATCTGCGTACAGAAGCCCCCGGAGTATCGTTCCGTCCTCGGTAACCAGGTCGTAATCCTCTGCCACGCGTTCCGCTCTTCTGATCAACCGCCGTCTGAGCTGTACGCCGTCCTTGAATGCGGAGCTGCAGAAATGGACCGGGGTCTTGTGACGCGACTTCATTGCGAATGCAGCGGCACTGGCGGAACCCTCCACCGCCGAAGAGGTCTCATCGAGCACGTTATAGTTCATGTTCTCCATCATGTGCCAGTTGCTCTCCGAGAATTCCAACTCGTTGAGGTTGACGAATTTGATGCCGGCAGAATCGCAGAAATCCAGCAGGGACCCGAGACCGCTCTCGTGACCCGGCAGAGCCGGTACTTCTATACCTACATCTATCCCGCCCATCTCAGCTATCTCTTTTAATGGCGTTTCTTCCAGGCGGCCCCACATATGCTTCGGGGGATGGAACCTTATCTCGTCAAGGCCCGCATCTCTGAGCGTATTCGTTTTTTCGACGTCGATCGTTGCCGTATAGAGGTGAATATGATGTTCCGGCCCGAAACGCTCCTTCAGCATTCTTATGAATGAAACGGTGCGTCCCATGTTCAGCAACGGATCCCCGCCCGTTATCCCCGTTCCGGTGGCGCCTATGGAGACCGCTTCGGCTATGATGTCGCCATCCTCAGATACCAGCATCTCGTCTGCGTATATCGCGTCCCTGTCCTTCCTTTCGAAGGATACAGGGCAGTAGAAGCATCCGGAATCGCAGAGACCGGTCACGAAGAGCACCATCTTGCTGCCATTCAGGCAGTGCTCGCATCCGACCGCCAAGGGCCCGGTCCTGGCGGAGCCGCACTCCATGCGTGTCGTTCTCATATCCGCGGGAACGGCACGATGTTTTAATAACCCTTGCGGGGCTATGCTCAACTCATGAAGAAGGACACGCGCATAGTCCTGGCTCTTGACGAGACTGACGGCAGGAAGGCCTTGGCTATAGCCAGAGACGTGTCGGACCACATCGACGCGGTGAAGATAAACTGGCCACTGGTACTCTCGGCAGGGCCGGGGATGATAACCGAGCTCTCCGAGCTCACCGACGTCATATGTGATTTCAAGGTGGCCGATATACCGAATACTGTGAAGCTGATAGTCAGCAACGCCGTATCCAGAGGAGCGTCCGCGGTGATAGTTCACGCCTTCACCGGAGAGGACTCCATGAAGGCGGCCGTGGAGGCCGCGGGGAAAGCGGAGATATACGCGGTAACCGAGATGAGCCACCCCGGCGGAAAGATGTTCACGGCGCTACACGCGGAAGAGATGGCCGCAATGGGCGCAAGGTGCGGGGCCGCAGGATTCATAGCCCCCGCTACCCGGCCCGAGAGGATAGCCGACATAAGGCGGACAGTCGGCGACAGGAAGATCCTCTCCCCAGGCGTGGGAGCTCAGGGGGGGTCCGCGGCGGATGCGATAAGGGCGGGGGCCGACTATGCGATAATCGGAAGAGCGATATACACCGCAACAGACCCCAGGAAAACAGCGGAGAATTTCGAGTCGGAGATAAGGTCCGTACTGTAGGTGCGCGCGCATGCGCTCCTATCAACTTTTTATACGTAGTTGGCAATCGTCAGCCACTTCGCAGGCGGAGACAGATAAATAATGGTCAGACTGGGAGACAGATCCGACGGTCCCGATAAAAAAAGCATCGCGGACAGGATGAAAGGCAAGTGGCGGACAATAGCCGTACTGATAGTCATACTTGCGACCGCTGCCTTTATCAGGATCTACTTCGCCGCCGGTGTAATGGGCACGACCTTCGCACTTTCTGGAGGTTCTGATGCCACATACCACCTCCGTGTGATCCGCGAATTCGTGGAGACAGGGGTTTTCATCATCTGGGACGACCACCTCAATTATCCGTTGACGTCGGTCAACCCCAACCCGCCCCTCTTCGACCTCATGGTCGGCACAGTGGCGTACTTGGCCACGGCCTTGGGGATGAGCTCCTCCACAGCCGCATCCGCAGCTCTGGCATGCCAGGCGCCGGTATTCGGAGTGCTGTCCTGCATTGCTGCGTACTATCTCGGGAGGGAGATCATCGGCAGCAGCGCCGGCGGGATGCTCACAGCACTGTTCATGGCCCTGTGCCCGATACTGATCGCTACGTCCGTAATATCCATGGGGACAGAGACCGCCTTCGTATCGTTCCTGGCCGTCATGATGTTCTACTTCACCGTGAGGTTCGTCCGCGCAACTGACAGCGAAACGGACTTCGGCGGACTCAAGGGAACGCTCAAAGGCAACAGGAGCGCGTTGATCAACGCACTGCTGGCAGGGGCCTTCATGGCTCTGATCGTACTTTCATGGAACGGATTCCACATCCTGATCCTGATGTACAGTGCCTTGATGGCGATACAGCTTCTCTATGACAGGTTCACACACAGAGACCCGAGGCCCCTGGCACTCTTCTACTCCGTAACCATAATGCTGGGTCTTCTGGTCGCAGCCCCTGTTTTCATGGGAGTCAGCCTCTTCAGGCCCCTTCTTCTCGGCACCCTCCTCTATGCGGTAATGGCATGCGTCGCATGCATGGCCTTCGCAGAGACCAGGAGGATGCCCTGGATAGTAACCATCCCGGTGTTCGCAGGAATAACCGCACTGGCTCTTGTCCTGCTATACTATTTCGGCGGGGGCCTCTTCAACGATGTCATTTATGGCGGTGACCTGTACGGCACCTCCCAGTTCGCCGAGCTTATGAGAGGCAACACAACCAGCGTCTCCATGCTCTCAGCCTATTTCGGCTGGGTGACCGTGTGGCTGGGCTGGGCATCCGTGTTCCTGATGATCCTGTTCAGGAAGAGCATGGGCTCCAGGCACTATCTGTTCACGATGTGCTGGTTGGTGGTCCTGATGGTCATCAGCTGGAGGAATGTGACCCTGGCATCTATAGCCGCGCCCGCTTACGCGATCGGCTTCGCCATAATATCGATCCAGATCTACAAGACAGCAGGGTTGAAGGATTATCTGTCCTCACTTAAAGCGTCGGATGCGACCCCCTTCCTGAGGAAGATGCTCAAGCCCATACCGCTTCTGTCGATCATCTCCGTCATCCTCTTGGTAGGCGCCCCCAACGCCATGTACGCCATGGATGCGGGCATCTCCTACAATGAGAAGGACGAGCGCAACGAGAGCATGGGGCCGCTTTTCAGCGGCGACATCTTCGGTGCGATAGGATACAACGTCATGACCCCGGACAACTGGGTGATAGGCGATGCGTTCGGGACCCAGGCAGGCGTCACTAAGGACGGGGCCATGTTCACCTGGGCCGAGTACGTATCGGATGCCGTGACGCGCGGAGGATACAAGAATGTCAGCGACCCCCAGGGCAACGGATCGGCCACCGTATCCAATATGCTGTTGGCCAGCGCCTCTGACGGAGGCATCATCGCAGCCATGTTGGTAAGGCTGATCTCGGTCAACGATCTCGATTCCCTCGAGGCCCATCTCAAAGGCGCAGGCATGAGCGATACCGACTACGATGATCTGAGGGCCACAGTGGCGGATCCAGACTCCAAGAGGGCGGCCGTGATGGCTGACCCGGGCAGGTATGGCATAATCAGCTCAGATGTGAGCTGCGAGAATCTGATGTATATCTATCTGGTGAACATGCTCAAGGAGAACTACGGGCAGTCCCAGGTAGCCAAGATGTACGATGATGTGTGCGCCGCGACAGGGGAGAAGATATCTTACGGGGCGGTAGGCGGCACGATGTTCCCGCTCTATCCCCAGTACAGCAATGCGTTCCTTATGTTGGCCTTCCTCAACGGGTATGTTGTGGACAGCGGCTCGGTCCCCCAGTTCGCAACCTCCTCGTACTACGGGTTCACGTACACCAGCGAGATATACGATACCTACCTTTGGAGGTCCTATATCGGGATGAGCCCCGAGGAGGCCGGCTACACCGGCACATTCGGGGCCTACAATTACTTCAATGACCTGAGTCTCAGCGACGGCACAGTTGTGCCGCACCCGGGATTCGGAATGTCCGGTTTCGAGGTTGAGTACTGGGAGGTCATGTACAACCCGGACGATGATGCGATCCACAGCTCTGACGGATGGATCAGGATGAGCCAGACTGCTGCGGTGGAGCTGCAGAAGAACGACGGTGGTCTGATCAATTATATGAGCGGACTGCCTCTCATAATGAAATATGTCGGCGTGACCGGCACGGACGTAAGCGGCACGGTTACCATGGGCGGTACACCCGTCTCCGGTATCCGCGTATCCGCGGTCGATTCAGACGGAATGGTCCGCAGCAGCGCCTTCACCGATGCTGACGGTAACTATAGCGTAACGGTGCCCACTGGCGGAAAGGTCAACTTCTACACCGGATCGGTGAACCTGACGGACGGGGTCCTGATACAGAGCTCTGCTCCGGCGCCAACCGTTGACTGCGCTATTCCCGCCACATCCTTGTCCGGAAGCCTTTCCGGGACCGCAATCCCGACTGGGGCCACTCTGAAGCTCACAGGCACGGCATCCGGAGGAGTCTACACATATGCCTTCACAAGCAACACGTTCACGATCGGCAGCATGATACCTGACAAGTATACGGTCGATGTCCTTGCGTCCGACGGCACATCCCTCAAGACGACGACCGTTACGGTACATCCAGGCACCAACACGGGCTTCGTCATAGACCTGGATGATTCAGAGGTAGAGATCACAGTCAAGAACATGTACGGGGAGGTGCTCGTCGGGCAGACCGTGACCCTTGCCAACGTGGAAACGGGAGTGACATATCCCGCGACCGCTGGCGCGGGCGAGAAGGTTGTCAAGACCTCCGTCCCGGCAGGATGGTACACAGCTACCGCTATCGATCCGACGTTCGGCACTGCCTTCGGCAGCATGTTCCAGGCTACGGCAACAGCCACTTCTACGAAGGCCACGATCACATGCGCCCCGGTCACAGATGTTTCGGCGAATGCGCCCGTGGCGCTGTACTTTGTTCACGGGCCCACATTCAGATCCGTTAACGGGACATTCGTTCCTGAGGGAGCGGATCCCGGCAGCGTTCCTGCATATTCGTTCTACAAGTCCGACGGTGACCAGGTAACATGGAATCTGACCTCTGCGGCGCCATCGACGGTGACAGGTTACGAAGTATCCGGGGTGCTGAAGAATTCTGCCGCAAAGGCGGTTTCCGGCACGATCGTGATAATAGCTGACGACGGCCGCACCCTTTATCTGTCGACAGGTTCCGACGGCGCATACAGCGCTATGCTGCCTGCCGGCACGTACGCGGTCTATGCTTACACCACATCAGAGGCATCGGTCAGTGAGATAACGGTGGTGGATTCCGCAGTCACCAGGGACATTGCCTTGGGAAGCGCCTACAAGATCTCCGGGAATGTGAAATGGGGATCATTCGCACTGCCTTACCTGAAGGTCATCGCGACGATCGGCGACAGCGACATCGAGATACCCGTTGCGACGGATAAGAGCGGCGCGTACTCCCTGATGGTGCCGGATTCCTGGAAGGCGACCGTGGAGGTCGAGTTCTCTTCAGGCAGCGAATTCACCTTCAGGGATGCGAGCACAACACCAGCGACATACGTAAAATCCAAGGCGGAGAGTGTCATTGCAGGAAATACTGCGGACAGGAATCTCAATTTCACGGCATATGCCACCATTGAAGTAACGAACAGCACTGGCTATGAGATGAAGGTAGGAGGAATATCCATAGCTGCTTCTGGCTCACATACTTTCGATAACATCAGCTATAACACAATGACCGTTGAGACCGCTAACGCTTCAGGGAACTACTTCAGGCAGACCGGTATGCCGGTATACCACGGGATGGAATTGGTAGATAACGTGAATGTGTTCCCCGAACCGTACTATGAGTTGACTGTCAGTTGCGAAGCGGATGCGAAAGTCGATGTAACACCTTCCAACGACGGCAAGGTCACATACCTTTCCGGTAATGGTACATCCACACGCACTTACATGTTGCTCGGCGGTGCGACGGCAAAGGATTACACGATAATCGCGACAAGCGCTGACGGTAAGCAGATGGCAGTAGGCAACGTCAGTGTGACAACTGCGGATGTCACGTCTGACGTGACCGCCATGGATCACATCGTGACCTTTACAGGATATGTCGGAGCATCCGCAAGCGGAACCATAGAAGTGACTACTGTGGGCGGTGCGAAGATACAGGGCACCGTGTCCAACGGAACATACGCGATCAAGGTCCCCGTGCCTGCGGCCGGCAGCATGATCTTCGACGCCGAAGTGACCATGGAGTCCGACGGCACAGAATATCCCTATGCTGCTGCGAGAACAATAGACTCCGCAGACATACACAACGATTGGGACAGCGCAACGGTCAACCTGGCCGTATTGGATAATGGTGCAGGGGTTCCTGAAGACACCGGCGTTGCGTTATCCTCTTCTCTGACGGCAATGGACATAAGCGATCCGATGAACTCCGAAGTCGAGTTCACGGTCAACGTTACAATGACCCCCGACAGAACGGTCGTTCTCTCGGGAAGCGGATGGAGATCCCTGATCTTCTATTCCGATTCCGGAAGGACCACTCCCGCGTCCGCTATATCGACGACGGGCTTCCTGTACGCAACGGGTGTATTCGACGGCAGGCAGATGGCCGCACAGGATCTGAAGATCTCTGCGGCGGATCTGTCCGGCGACAGCACGGCAACGGTCACGCTGAATGACACGGATCTGTTGTGGGAGAGGACAACCGACGGAGAGGTCACATTCTCCAGAGGTACTGACGTTGTCAGCGAGCGCGAGTACATGTATGCGATCTCGGCGATCAACACATACAATTACGCCAAGACCTACACGATCGACCCGATCTCGGTCACCGGATGGTACGTCACCCTGGTTTCCGCAGACGGATTCACTCTGGAGGATCTGTCGTCTGTGTCTCAGGACTTCGTCATAAAGGGTCTGTCCGAGGAGACGGTATATGTGAAGCTGACTGCGATGTCGTTGGACGCCCCCGGTGAGGTCCCGGATGTGGGTGTCCTTGTGAAGGACAACGCATCCTCGACCGTCTTACAGGACACCTTCGAACACGAGACTGCCAAGCTGTCCCTGGAGAAGACGGATGCCGACGGCAGGGGTGCGCTGGTCAGCCTGAGCGGCATACCCCCGGTATTCTGGGGTCTCTTGGTAACCGCTGTGCTCCTGCTGCTTCTCACATTATGGTTAGGTTACAGAAGGGGGGTGTTCTCACGAAGAAAGTGATGCCCGTGCTGGCGATTGCGGTGATGCTGATGGCAGGAGGATTCCTGGTGTTGGCCTCGGATGACGGAACAGACGCGGCTATAACGAACGTGGCGGGAGACCGCACATATGTGGAGACCGGCAAGAATGTGATCTTCACCCTCTCCGGCGATGCCGCCTATAAGTACGAGGCGATGCTGATCGACAGCAGCGGCAACAGAGTGACATCCGTTTCCACGGTCACCGGGACAATCAGTCCTTCTTCACCCACAGATAGGACGGTGAAGGCACCCGCGGCCGCAGGGGACTACAGGTATCATGTGAAGTTCTTCTCTGTTGAGGACAACAGCGTTCTGGTATCAGAGGTAAAGGTCCCGATCAAAGTCGTGGACCCCATAATCCTTAAGGCGACGCTGAAGAACACCGGGGCCGTATCCGTTACGACAAACGTTTTCTTCGTCGTTGACGGCCAGCGCATGGAAGGCAGCGATTCTGCCGTCACCATACCTGCGGGAGGAAGCAAGGAGATCACATACAATTTCGTTGTGAGCGATTTCTCCGGCAGCCATAGTTTCTATGTGGGATCTGACGATACAGGTATGATCGGTCCGATAGAGGGTCTGGGCCCGTCTTATGCGGTGTCTTTCCATGCCCAGGATACGAATTATGACTGGCTCAATTACCTGATGGTCATCGTCGTCATGATACTGATACTGCTGTTGATATACGTCTACCGCAAGCCTATAAAGAATTACGGGAAGCCCAAGGGAAGGCGCTGATCAGGCCCTTTTACGGTGGATGTTGTAAGTCCCCAGAATGAAGAACACAACGGCGGTGATCAGCATCGCCGCGATGCCCATCCACGGCTCTATCTGGAATCCCCCCACGTAGAGGTTGAAGCCCATCAGGTCCCTGAATTCGTCCGCCGCCACTGTGTCACCGGAGAACATGGCATCTATGCCCCGACCTCCGAAGAGCCCTCTGAGTATCATGGCGGCATGGGATGCGGGAAGGGCCCCCACCACATTCTGGACGCTTCCCGGCAGTACACCGACAGGTATGTACGTCCCGGTAACGAACCCCATCATCGTACCCACGATAGTATTGAACCCGCCGTACGCCGCCTCAGTCCTTATGAATGAGGCCAGGAAGAACATTATGGCGCTGGCTGACAGGACTGAGGGGAAAAGCACTCCCACAGCCAAAAGTATGTTCTCTGCGGGGATGGAGGCCCCCATGCTGAAAAGATACATCAGAGCCAGGGCCATGACGGCCAGGCTCATAAGCAGGCCTATAAGGAATGTGCTAAGGATGTATCCCATGGTGAAGGCGGTGGGCTTTGCAGGAGAGGACATGAAGTCGTCCGCCACGCCTGTGCTCCTGTCGTTCACCATGCATTGAAGGAAAACGCCCGGGGTAGTGACCGACGTGACGGCGATAACACCAGCCATCATCCACCCGTCCACGATCGCGGCCGCCCCGGGATTGGAACCCATCTCTCCGAGATAGTTGTCTCTGAGGAACAGGATGTAAAGACCCAGTATGATTATCGCGCCAAGAAATGAGAAGAAGACGGCGCTCCTGTCCCTGAAGAAGAGCAGGGCATTCCTCTTCGTCAGAGAGAGCACAACATTGGCGCTGCTCATTCTATGCCGCCTCCCGTTATGTTTATGAACGCGTCATCCAGTGTTCCGGCGCGCACTTCCAGGGATACCAGGTGCTCTCTGTATCTCTGTATGATATCTGCTGCCTCCAGCGTCCTTTCTATAGGGATCACGAATCTCTCACCATGCCTAGAGAATCTGACGGAATCCTTTCTGAGAGCGCTGTCGAAGGCTACCGGATCATTCGGGACCAATGTCAGCATATCAGAACTGTATTCTTCCATGAGCTGGAACGGTGTCCCTTCCGCCACTATCCTGCCGTCGTTGATCACCACCACCATATCGGCTCCTTCCGCCTCCTCCATATAGTGCGTGGTCAGGAAGACGGTGACTCCCTTCTTCTTCAGATCCAGTATAAGATTCCACACGTGCTTCCTGGTGCTCGGATCCAGTCCTGTGGTCGGTTCGTCCAGGAATATGAGCTTCGGTTTGTTGACCAGAGCTCTGGCTATGTCTGCCTTTCTCTTTTGTCCGCCGGATAGGATCTTGTATCTCCTGTCAGCCAGGTCCGTGATCTCCATGGCCGCCATGGCGTCATCCGCCATCCTGGCGCATTCATTCCTGTCCAGACCGTAGAGGGACCCCCTTACCAGGAGATTCTCCCTCACCGTCAGCAGAGGATCGAGGACCCCCCTTTGGAAGACGATACCTATGGATTCCTTGATCTCAGCATCGTCCTCTCCGAGTGAACGGCCGCCTATGATCACGCGGCCAGAGTCCGGTTCGAGGAGGGTGCAGAGCATGTTGATGGTGGTGCTCTTCCCCGCGCCGTTGGGACCGAGAAAGGCGAAAAGCTGTCCTTCTTTGACAGAGAAGCTGATATCGTTTACGGCTTTGATATCCCCGAAGGCCCTACTCAGCCCGGAGACCTCGATTATGGTTTCTGATCCGTCAGCAGGCACGGCGAATGTATCGCAAGAGAGGAAATATATACCTTTTTGGCGGGCTATAGAGAAGAGAAGAAGAGTCTTCGGAGGGAGCATCTGAAAAGCTCCTCATCTATTGCGCAGTCCAGAAGACCGTCGTCCGGGACAGAGAACTCCACTCCTTTGTACTCAATGTCCACAAGGGTCAGGGCATCGGCTCTGGCGGTTCCGAAGGATATACTGTCCCCGTTCAGGGCCCTTTCCGCATCTTGTATGGACGCATCCCCCCGTCCGACAGCGTTCACGGCGCCGACGATCCGCCTTATGAGATGCCAGAGGAAGTATCTGGCCTGGAATCTGATGATCGCAGTGCCTTCGCCCCACTCCAAGCTTATAGATTCTATATTCGCTTCTGTGGGCTTGCCGTCCTGCTTGCAGAAATTCTTGAAATCGTGCCTACCTTCGAAGAGCTTCAGGCAGGCCTCTACGGTTCCGCGGTCCATGCCGTCCGATTTTAGGACGTACTTGTATATCCGGGAGTTCGCCCAGCGCGGATTGAAGCTCTCGTCCACATCCGCTATTGACCTGTAGTATACGCCTTTGGACACGGCGTTGAGGCCCTTGAGAAGTTCCCGGTCGTTATGGATCTCCGTGTTGAAGACGATCACGTTACCCAATGAATTGACACCGGCATCTGTCCTGCTGGCACATTTGAAGTTGAACCATTCAGAATCCTTTCCTCCGCTGATAAGGGACAGATTGGAGATGACCTCCCCCTCCACGGTCCTGAGGCCGGGCTGGTACTGGGATCCGCTGAAGCCCTCTCCCTCATAGGCTATTTTCACGGCCACTCTTCGGGTCATAGGCTCTTCATATGGTCTATTCTGCGCTGGATGAGCTCCTTTTTGCCTATGTCATGACGAACAAAAATATGCTCGCTCTTGACATGTGCGAGGGCCCTCTCGCATTTTTCCTCAGCTTCGGATATGCTTCCGGCAATACCGACGATACCGACCGAGCGGGATCTCCCGGTAACCAGTTTCCCGTTCACCATGTCAACGTTCGCATAGAACACCTTGGCCCCTTCCAAGGATACGCCGTCCTCATCGACGGTTATCGCCTTCCCGTATACGGGGTTGGTGCCGTATCCTTCCGGCACAACGTATTTGCAGACGGTCGCTGCCTTCCTGAATCTGACGATCTCATTCATGTTGCCGCCCGCCATAGCGCGGCATATGTCTTCGAAGCTGTCTTCCAGGATGGGAAGCACATTCATGGCCTCCGGGTCGCCGAATCTGGCGTTTATCTCGATGATCTTCGGGCCGTTCTTGGTCAGCATGAACTGGCCGTACATAGGACCGCGGTAAGGGCAGCCCTCCTTCGACATCGCTTTGACGATCTTCCTCAAGATATTCAGCGCGTCCTCTCTGTCCTTCTTAGTGACGAAAGGCAGAAGATGATCCGCATCGGAATAGGAGCCCATACCTCCCGTGTTGGGCCCGACATCCCCCTCGTATGCTCTCTTATGATCCTGAACCAGGGGCATCGGTGCTATGTTCCTTCCGTCGCAGAATACCATCTGGGTGAATTCCTCCCCCACTGCCCTCTCTTCGAGTATGACACCTGCGCCGCCTATATTATTGTCGAAGATCTCGTTGATGTACTCCATCGTATCCTCGAAGCTGTGAAGATGCTCGCCCTGGACCTTCACGCCTTTGCCGCCTGTAAGTCCTATGGGCTTCACGACGATCTCGTGATCCACCTTTTTTAGATATTCTTCCGCATCCTTCGCGTTATCGAAGGACGCGAATCCCAGATTCCCCTCGATGCCGTGATCCTTAACGAGGTTCCTCATGAAAGATTTGGACGTCTCTATCCTGGCTGCGGCCTTGGTGGGTGATGCGCAGGGTATCCCTGCCTTTTCGAGAGCGTCTACGATACCTGCTTCCAGAGGGGCCTCCGGTCCGACGAAGGCCATTTCCACCGAGTTCTCGAGAGCGAAATCGCGTACCCTCTCAACATCCTTCTCGTTGATCAGAGCGTATTTCTTCGCCCTCGCTACGATCCCCGGATTGGCATTGCTCATCACTGCGTATATCTCGGAGCCCGCTCTGTGGAAAGCCTCCACCGCCGCATGCTCCCTTCCGCCTCCACCTAAGGTAAGAACCCGCATGTTCACAGCCCCATTTCCGAGATTATCTCGTCAACGCCACTGTCCTTCTTCACGCTGCACATCATGATCTCCCGCCTTCCGCCGGTGAGTCTGGAGTAATCGCCTGCGATAACCGCCGGATCCACATCTACGGCGTCGGCTATATCGATCTTGTTAAGCACTGCCAGATCGGAATGGAGGAATATGTCCGGGTGCTTTCTCACCATATCGTCGCCTTCGGTGACGGATATGACCACGACCCTTATGTCCGCACCCAAGGGGAAATCGGCGGGGCAAACCAGGTTCCCGACGTTCTCTATCAGCAGAACATCGATGCGGTCAAGGTCCATCTGGTGCAGCGCCCGGTGTATCATGTTCGCATCCAGGTGGCATTCTTTGCCCGTGTTGCAATTGTAGGCATCGATCCCCGATCTCTTCATCCTTCCGAAATCGTCCTCGCCCGTGACGTCGCCGGCGATGGCCCCGACCTTCAGCCCCTTGGCGGCCAGCTTCTCGCCTATTTTGATGATCAGTGATGTCTTCCCGGACCCGATGGAGCCCATGAAGTCTACCGACATTATGTCGTGCTCCTTCAACAGCTCATAGTTCTCGCGGGCCAGTTTGCTGTTCTCCCGGAGGACGTCGTATTCCATGCTGACGTCGGTGATCTTGTGCATGCTCTCTCGAATCAGCTAATCCGTATTAACCGTTGCCCAACCACGCAGGAAGGTACACCGCCTCAAGGAAGCTTTCACCTTCGCAAAGTATCATTACGGGGAAGTCTCATAACCAACACCGTAAGGAACGGCCACATCATGTACGCGGACGGGAAATTGTGGATTGCCAAGGCGGAAAACAAGATTCATCTCCTCCCGAAGTATGCGAACAGGCACGGGCTGATCGCAGGTGCCAGCGGCACGGGGAAGACGGTAACGATTAAGGTGATGGCGGAATCCTTCAGCGCCATGGGCGTCCCCGTCTTCATGGCCGACATAAAGGGTGACGTCGGGGGTCTCTGCAGGGCAGGCAAAGACAGCGAGAGCATGAGGAAGAGAATATCCTCTCTCGGTGTAGACGGATTCGATTATACTGGATATCCCTGCGAGTTCTGGGACATCTACGGGGAGAGGGGACATCCCGTGAGGACGACCCTGGAATCCATGGGAACGGACCTGCTCTCCAGGATGATGGGGATGTCCGAGGTTCAGGAAGATGTCCTGAGGATGGTTTTCAGGATATGCGAGGATGAGGGCTGGAGGCTAGTCGACACCAAGGACCTTAGGGCCGCCGTCAGCTTCATAAGCGATCACAGGAAGGATTACGAGGATGAGTACGGGAGCCTTAATCCTCAATCCATGAGCGTCATACAGAGATCGGTGATGGCCCTGGAGGACATAGGGGGAGACATGTTCTTCGGCGAACCGGCTTTGGATATATACGATTGGATGAGCACGGCCCCGGACGGACGTGGGATGATCAATATATTGTCGGGTGTGAAACTTGCAAGGAATCCGGAATTATATTCGACATTCATGATCTGGCTCATGGAGGAGCTCTTCGATGTTCTTCCGGAAGTGGGGGATCTTGACAAGCCGAAGCTGGTGTTCTTCTTCGACGAGGCCCACATGCTTTTCGGCGACTCTTCGCCCGCGCTGACAAAGAAGGTGGAGCAGACGGTCAAGCTGATACGTTCCAAAGGAGTGGGCATATATTTCATATCACAGAGCCCCTCCGATATACCGGACGGAGTGCTGGCACAGCTCAGCAACAGGATCCAGCATGCTCTTCGTGCCTATACGCCGAAAGAGCAGAAGGCGGTGCGTGCCGCAGCGGAGACCTTCCGCAGCAACCCCGGATTCAAGACGGCGGAAGCAATAATGGAGCTGGGGACCGGGGAGGCGCTGGTGTCGTTCCTGGATGAGAGGGGAAGCCCGTCCGTGGTGGAGAGGGCGATGATCCTTCCGCCGCAGTCCTTCCTGGGGGCCATAAGCGATGACGATTACAGGGTTATGACGGAGAGCAGCGCGCTCGATGTCAAGTACAGGGACAGATTGGACGCGGAAACGGCCTACGAGGAGCTGACCGAGATAAAGGAGGCCAAGGCCAAGGAAGCGGCGAAGGCCGTGAAGGAGGAATCTAAAAAGAAGACCTCCGCCTCTCCCCGGACCAGGAAGACCAAGTCGCGCACGGAGAAGACCGTGGACCGGGCTATAGGCAACGCCGCCTCCGCCATAGGGCGCGGCATAGGTAACAAGATCTCCAAGAGACTGTTCGGAAGGTAAGGATCATGGTATATTCTGAAATGCTGTTGAAGAAGCTGAAAGAGGCGGATGCGAAAGAAGGAGACCGAATATCCGTCAGGAGGGGCGACGAAGAATATGTGGGGAGGCTGATGCCCCACCATGATTTCAGCGCTCCAGACGTATTGATATTGAAGATGAAGAGCGGGTACAACATAGGGATCCGCGTACTCGGGGACAGCGAGATAGAGGTCATCGAAAGACCCAGCATCGTCGCGGTGAAGAGAGAGGAGACGAAGGCACGGGAGGGACTTCCGAATTTTACCCTGGTCAGTACGGGAGGGACCATCGCGTCATTCGTGGATTACCGCACGGGTGCGGTTCGCCCGGCCATGTCCGCATCGGAACTGGTGGATGCTGTTCCGGAGTTGAGGGACATAGCCAACATCAAGGCCAGGGTCCTTTTCTCGATATTCTCGGAGAACATGAACGTCAGTCACTGGCAGGAGCTGGCCGATGTGGTGGCCGAAGAGATCAACTCAGGCGCCGATGCGGTCATAATACCTCACGGGACGGACACCATGGGCTACACAGCGGCCGCTCTGAGCTTCATGCTGGGAGATGTTCCGAGACCAGTGGTCCTTGTGGGGGCCCAGAGGTCGTCGGACCGTCCGTCCTCGGATGCGTCCAGCAATATGATGGCATGTGCCAGGTTCTGCGCGGAAGGCAAGGCTGCCGGGGTATTCGTGGTTATGCACGAAGCTTTGGGCGACGATCTTTTCTCCGTTCATATAGGTTCACGCGTAAGGAAGATGCACACATCCCGCAGGGACTCCTTCAAGAGCGTCAACGTACCGCCTGCGGCAACGGTGCGCAAGGACGGAAGCGTGGAGTACCGCGGTGAGCTCCGGCCCCCTTCTAAAGGCAAGGCGGCGGCGAGGACCGCCATGGATGAGAGAACAGTCCTATTGCAATATTATCCCGGAATGGACCCCAAGGTCTTTGGTCCGGTCATAATGGGCAGCCGTGGCGTTGTTATCGCGGGAACGGGCCTGGGTCATGTGGGAGAGCCGATGTGCGGGATCCTGAAGGAAGCGTGTGAAAAGGGCATAGTCGTGGTCATGACATCCCAATGCCTGGGAGGCACCACCAACATGAACGTCTACGATACTGGCAGGGACCTGATATCGGCAGGCGTCATATCTGTGGGGGATATGCTACCTGAGGTCGCATACGTGAAGTTAATGTGGGCACTGGCCAACAGTAAGTCCGCCGATGATGCGAAGAGGATGATGGTAGAGCCGATGGCGAATGAGACAGGCAGCAGGAGGTGCGTGCTTTGAAGGGCTCTCCTGAACTGGTATGCGGCATAGAGATACACCAGCAGCTTAGCACCAGGAAGCTGTTCTGCTCCTGCGAGAGCCACCTTTGTGACGAGGGCAACGGAGCCTACTTCAGGAAGCTTAGGCCGACCACCGGGGAGACCGGCGAGATCGACAGAGCTGCTCTGGCACAGTATAAGAAAGGTATAGGATTCAGATATCAGATGGCCGAAGGCGTATCCTGTTTGGTGGATCTTGATGAGGAGCCCCCGAACGGACCCGACCCGGAGGCTCTGGAGACAGCACTCGTTTTCTCGGAGATGTTGCACGCCAGGATAGCCGATGAGATACATTTCATGAGGAAAGTGGTGGTTGACGGCTCCAACACCGGAGGCTACCAGAGGACCGCACTGGTCTCTACCGGAGGCTGGGTCGAGGTCAACGGCAGGAAGATCTCAATACTCTCGGTATGTCTGGAGGAGGATGCCGCCAGGAAGATCGAGGAGAAGGACGGGGAGATCACATACCGCCTGGACCGTCTGGGCATTCCGCTTATAGAGGTTGCAACGGGTCCCGACATAAGGACTCCAGAGGAGGCCATGGAGACGGCTCTCAGGATAGGGACCCTTCTAAGAGCCACAAGGAGAGTTAAGAGGGGCATCGGCACCATAAGGGAGGACCTGAACATATCGATACCCGGCGGAGCGCGCGTAGAGATAAAGGGCGCTCAGGAGCTGAGACTTTTGCCGGATTACGTATCCAACGAGGTTACCAGGCAAAAGATGCTCCTTGCCGTGAAGGAGATACTGAACGAGAGGGGGACAGTACCCGCCGATACGGATATTGAGGATGTTACCGACATTTTTACAGATTCCGAGTCGAAGGTCATCACAGGGGCGCTGTCATCCAAGGGGAAGGTGCTTGCCGTGAGGCTTCCGGGATTCGCGGGAGTGATGAAAGGTGACGGTGGCAAACTCCGCCTCGGAGCGGAGATGGCGCAAAGAGCCAGGACCAGAGGGGTCAAGGGGATATTCCATTCTGATGAGCTGCCCGCCTACGGTATAGAGCAGCGTTACGTAGACAGCCTAAGAGAGAGACTTGGGCTTGATGGCTCAGATGACGCCTTCGCAATATGCGCCGCGCCCGAGAAGAAGGCCCGTTCCGCCCTTGCGGCTGCGGTGGAAAGGGCAAACGAAGCTCTCGGGGGAATTCCGGAGGAGACCAGGGATCCGCTGCCAGATGGCACATCGAAGTACTCGAGGCCCCTCCCCGGCGCAGCCAGGATGTATCCGGAGACGGACGTTCCGCCTAAGGAGATAACCGATGAGAAGCTGAAGCAGATACGGGCCAGCCTTCCGGAGCTGCCTGAGGAGACCGAGGCCCGCCTTATCACGGATCACGGAGTCAACAGACAGCAGGCCAGGCAGCTGGTAAGGCAGGACTTCGCAGAGCTGTTCGAGCGCGCCTGCAACACCTACATCGATATGTCAGCGGTAATAGCGACGACCTTCCTGAACACTTACAGTGAATTGGAGAAGGCGGGCGTGGACACCTCCTCGATAAGCGAAGCGGATGTGATGGCGGTATTCTCGCTGCTCTCGGAATCCAAATTCGCCAAGGAGGCCCTGCCGGACGTTCTGAAGGAAGTTGCTTCCGGGACTCCCCCGGAAAAGGCCCCGGGCAAGCTGGGTCTCGAGTCCATGAACGACCGGGAGGCCGAAAGGATAATCGACTCCATATTGAAGGAACGGGAGGAGTTCGTGAGGTCCAAGGGCAAAGCGGCGGCAGGGCCGCTGATGGGCCCGGTCATGGAATCCCTTAGGGGCAAGGTTGACGGCAAGAAGGCCAGCCAGCTTCTGTCGGAGGCTATAGCCAGGATGATAGGCTAAGGTCTGATCTCAAGTACCCTGAGGGTCTCGAAGAAGAGCGGGAGACGACCCAGTTCGGAGACTTCCATGCCTTCGAGCAGACAGTCCAGCCGCTCCCGGTCCATCAGAGAGGAGACAACGATTATGATCCTCCCTCCGCATTCCAGGTGCTTCTCCGCGCAACGGATCAGTCTCGGGAGGGGACCGATGCCGTCGGGACCCCCGGACCACGCTCTCTCCAATTCGCCGTCCTCGCTTACAGGCAGGTAGGGCAGATTGAAGATGAAGGTATCGAAGACCCCCTCTACGCGTTCGCATAAATCGGATACGAGGACATATGCTTCCAGCCCGTTTCTGCGGAAGTTCTCTCTGGTACATTCCACTGCCCGTTCGTTTATATCGACGGCTGTAACCAAAGCTCCGTTGCTGGCACAGTGCATTGAAACTATGCCCGAGCCGCATCCGATCTCAAGGACCGATTCTCCTCTGAGAACATCGAAGGACTCTATCAGCAGATAGCTGTCCTCTGACGGGGGGTACACATCCGTGCACGTTTCAACGTATATCCGTTCGTCGATCTTCATCCTGTCATGTAATCGCATTGTCGATTTACTGATTGTGCCTGCCTTTCCACATTTTATATTCTGATAGCGTTACAGACAAACGGTGGCTTACGTGAATTACCTGGATATTCTTGCGATCGGAAATCTTTTGAGGGGGGAGGACGGTTCAGTGATCGAAGCGAACTCGACATCCACTCTGATAAGGTCGGACGGACGTCTGATCGTCGTGGATCCCGGGAGCAGGATGATGAGGCCGGCGGTAAAGCTGTCCTTCAGGCAGATCGGCGTATTCATGAAGGATGTCGACACGGTGGTTCTGACGCATCTCCACTATGATCACATGGAGAACCTGGACCTATTCCCGGATGCCGAGGTGCTGATCCATTCGGGTGGGGAAGGCGGTCCGGATCACACGGTGGTGGAAGGAGACCTGAAGATCGCCGAGGGGGTGGAACTGGTACATACCCCGGGGCACACGTGGGATTCCATGAGCGTCTTCGTCAAAGGCGATCTGAAGTATGCCATAGCAGGAGACGCCATACCTCTGGAGGATAATCTCAGGAGAATGGTCCCTCCCCGGTTCAATGTAGATAAGGACGCGGCTATGAAAAGCATTAAGACCATAGCCAACTTCGCAGACGTGATCGTGCCCGGTCACGGTGCGCCGTTCAGAATAAGGAAGAGATGATCATGGAAAGAGAGGTCCCGGAAGCCGTTTACATAGAATGCACGAAATGCCGTGAGCAGACGGCCCATGAGGTGCTGAAAGGCAAGATGGGAAAGGCATCCCTGGAGGGCACGCTGAAATGCATGGAGTGCGGGAAGACCTTCACGACCACGATCCCCATGCCCCGTCAGATCCCCACAAGGGTCATAGTCAGTGACGGCCCCGTGTCCTATCAGTCATCCACGATCCTTGAGGAGGACGAGCTGCTGATGGAGGGGGACGAGTTCTATCTGGAGAGCGGCCTCAGAGTGAGGATAGCTTCCATAGAGAATAACGATGACAAGCGCGTCAAGAAGGCCAGTGCCCCCAAGGTCAAGACCATATGGGCTCAGAAATTCGACATCCTCAATGTGAAAGTTACCGTCAACGACGGCACGAAAAGCTATTCGAGAAGGATCCCGGCCCTCCCGGATGACGAGTACGCCATAGGTCAGCTTCTGTCCATGGAGGACATGGACTGCTTCGTGCATGCGATAAAGACCCGGGAAAGGCTCATCACCCGCGGAACCGCGGAGGCCAGGAACGTGGTGCGCATATACGGCCGTTACAAGAGGAAATCAATCCCCGTTCTCGATCTCGAGGATGATGTCTAGGATATCGGACAGGTTAGAGCTTCTGACAACATGGTCCGCGGCAGCCGCCGTGTATTCCTCATCGGCAGGATTGAAGGCTATGGAAAGCCCCGTCTGTTTGAAGACGGAGATATCGATATAGGAATTCCCTACGGATATCGTCCTCTCCTTGGCGGCGCCGAAGTCTTGCATAAGCTTCACGGCGCTCTTCCCTTTGTCCATGAGGTCCACGTTCCGTATTCCTTCTCCGGTAAGCACACCGTTCTCATCGGCCTCTAGGGCATCGGCCAGCCATCCGTCGAATCCGAATTCCTCGGCGATCATCCTGGCTGCGTGGCCGATCCCGCCGCTGCATATTACGCTCTTTATCCCGTTATAGGAGAGGGCGGCCACAGTTTCCTGTATGCCGTCCATAAGAGGCATCCGGGTGAGTATCCGGGCGATGTCGACATCTTTTATGCCTGGGCACACCTCAAGCCATAAACCTATGTCGCGGCGCATGAACTCTGCCTCGTCGATCTCCATGTTGACGAATGCCTTGTAGGCTTCGTCATTGTCTACTCCCAGCTCATCGTGCACAAAGCCCCACGAGCTCTTGCACCGGGTGAGGGTCCCGTCCATATCGAATATGACAAGATCGAACTTGCGGCCCATGGGGTCTGATGCCCCTCCCCTCTAAAAACTGTATCTGAATGGGCCGTCCCGAAGGTCCGGGGATCGTAAGCAGGGTCGGTCCGTATCGTCCAGTGCGATTTGAAAGTGATATTATAGCACGTGCCGATATCAACGCCGTGATAACCATCATCGGCGTCGGCCACGTGTTCAACATCGCTGAACCGGTGGCGTTCATAATCAAACAGCTCTGGCCGGATGCCGTGCTGGTGGAGCTGGACGAGGTCAGGTACAAGATAATGACCGGAGAGTACAAGGCTGCGGAGCCCTCAGAGGAACAGAAGAAACAGATCTCGAAGCTCTACCGGCATACCGCCGAGTATCAGGACGGCCTGTCCAGAGAGTACGGCTCCCAGACCGGCGCCGAGATGCTGATAGCCGTAAGCTCCGGCAAAGCCCTCGGAGCAGAGATCGGATTCATAGACAAGGCCGCCATAAACGTCCTGGATGAGGTATGGGCAGAGATGCCGTTCTGGGAAAGGCGCAGGTATTCCTGGTCCATGTTCGTTGACAGGCACAGGGGGAAGAGGAAGGCGGAGAAGACCGCTGCGGAGTTCGCACGGGACAGCGACGCCATGATAGAGGACATGCGGAAAAAGTTCCCGACCCTGGTAAGGAAGCTCATCGACGAGAGGAATGAGCACATGGCGGGCAGGATCGCAGAATACTCTTCCAGGAAGAACAATGTGGTGGTGGTTGTGGGAGACGCCCACGTTGAAGGATTGATAAGGCTTCTCGGAGATCGAGAGGTAAGGAAAATAAGGCTTGAGACCATACTCGACAGGTCTAAGATGAACGCATTGAGATCAGATCTTTGGAACAGGAGGCCTGAGGATGAAGGTTAAGCTCCTGGCGTACACAAGGGACGCGGACGCTATATGCGCCGCGGCCGGTAAATCGTGCTATTCAGACAGGCCCGCTTCGGAGCTGATCCTCGACGAGAGCCCCGAGAGGGTCCTTGATCGGATAGTCGGCATGGGCCATCACTCCGTGATAGAGCATGCATCCTTCACGTTCTCAGCGGAGGGGGTATCCCGCTCCCTGACGCATCAGCTCGTCAGGCACAGGATAGCGTCCTTCTCGCAACAGAGCCAAAGATACGTATCGTTGGACGAGCCGACGTACGTCATGCCGGAGACGATGCGTGCCGACCCGGAGGCCGCGAAGCTGTTCGAGGAGACGATGGAAAAGATATGGAAGGTCTATAGGGATCTGGGGGAGAGGTTCCCCGCAGAGGATGCCAGATATGTGCTTCCCAACGCCTGCACCACCAATATAACGATAACAATGAATGCGAGGGAGCTGCTGCACTTCTTCTCCCTGAGATGCTGCAACAGGGCCCAGTGGGAGATACGAGAAATGGCGGACCGTATGCTGGTGCTCTGCAGGGAAGTATCCCCGACGATATTCAGGGACGGCGGCCCGCCCTGCGTGAGGGGGCCATGCCCCGAAGGGAAGCTGTCCTGTGGCAAACCCCGAAAGAGAACCGTTTCTTCCAGCAAGCCTTAAATAAGGAATCCACTTAATCCCGCATAATCGGTGAGGATTAATGGGAAGAATTAGACCCACATACATCAAAAGAGTTTCCCTTGAGCTCTACAGCAAGTATCCGAAGGCGTTCAACGTCGACTTCGAGAACAACAAAGAGATGGTCTCAAAGCTCAGCGATGTATCCACAACCAAGATGAGGAACCGCATCGCTGGCTACATAACCCGTTACGCGGCCCGCGCTGAGGTCTGATCCCCGGATCCACTCCGGAAAGAGCCCGCGTGGGGTAGCCTGGATATCCTGAGAGATTGCGGATCTCTTGACCCGGATTCGAATTCCGGCGCGGGCACCACCCTCTACCACAACATCGAATTCTGAAAGGCTTGCCTTTTCGTGTCGATTTTTCTTATTTACCCTTCTTTTCGATACCGGGAGCGGACGCTGTTGTTCGCAGCAATATATGGGATCAGTCGTTCAAGGCCGATACGAGGCCTCGTAATCATCAAGGACGAAAGACCCCGCTTCAGTCCCGGACCTGTTCCTCAGGTTCCTCATGCCAGACCTTAGAAACGATCTGGGAGTCCCCCGGCGGTATTATGCGCGATACCTCCTCTTCGGGGACGGACAGTTCCCTGGCCATTTGAGCGGCGGTCCTTCCTGCCTTTCCCCTGCCGGGTTCTATGATGAAGTACTTGGAAGACCGGTCCTTGATGCATTCGACAGGAGCGCACATGACCTTCCTCTCGTTCATGTACGTGATCTCGCCGACAGCCATCTTCAGAGGGATGTGGTACTCGTAGTTCCTCTTCCCGCGGACGATGAATGCTCCTCGTGGAACGAACTCTCCTGCCTCAGGGGTCTTGCTCACCTGATCGGGGAAGACCCAGAATGCGCTGCCCTCTCCCACGGCGGAGACCCATCCCTTGGACTGCGTTATGGCGAAGATGCATGCTTCCCTGAGCTCTGCTTCCGACGCGCTCCTGCCTTCTTTGAGTATAACGGAAGGCGCTCCGTGGACATCCGCATGAGCATAGACATCATTGTCCTTCAGGTGCTTCTTCACGATCCCGTCGTTGGTATGGGCATCCCTGCCGGCGATGACGAGCTTTCCGCCCGTAGTGATGAACCATTTGTATCTCTCGAACCAGAACTGTTTGGTCGGTTGCGCCTTGGAGGCCATCTTCCTCTTCTCCTTGATCAGTCCCTTCTCTTTCTTCTCAAGGGCGTCCAAGGTCTCTTTCAGAGCGTCATCGGCCCTTTTGGCCTTGTCGCTGAGTTCCTTGCTCCTCTGATAGATGTCTGAGGCATTGGCGTCTATGTTCTTGGTGTAGTTCAGCGTGACGGAGTGCCCGCCCGCTACTGCGGCAACGAGATTCTTCGACGGGTCTATGCTCACCACGTAAGGTATCTTCATGGCGCCCGCCCTCAGCTTCTCCCAGCCGATGATCGCGGACTGCTCTCCGAGTACCTTGAGCAGCTCATCCACTTTCCCGTACTCTGTGTAGATCGCCTCAGCCTTTTTCTTGAGGTCTTCGGCCTCGGCACGGTACCCTTCTATGGTCTCCCGCTGCCTCTCCCCCCTTCTGCGTATCCTTTCGATCTCCGGGTCGGTGTAGGTCTCCACCTCGTTCTCTGCCAGGGATGCCATGTACGCATCCATGGCCTGGGACAGGGTGTCGAACCTTTTCGATTCAAGATGCCCGTATATCGTCAGCGGTACAGGCGAGAAGTCCACTGCCACCCCGTTCTCGTAATAGACGGCAGGCTCGGGTGATTCGGCCACGGCGGCCACCAGGTCACGCATGCTTCCGTAGGCCCTGATAAGCCAATCCTCGGTCATGCTTTCGGAGGGCGTGTCCTTGGGGATTCCTATTCTGGCACATATCTCCTCGGCGTACTGTCCGCCCAGATTCGCCCCCGTAGCCAGGGTCCTTACAAGGTCCGAGCTGGATCTGGAGAACACCCCCGCGAACTCCTCGTAAGAGGATGATGCGGGATCGAACCGGGGCTTCGGCATGATGTACTCTTCCCCGGGCCTGACGCTACGGTCCCTCATCGTTTTGTGGACAAGGCAATTCATTATCTTCCCGTCTAGGACCAGCAGGATGTTGCCGCCGCCGAACATCTCGAATATGAGCTTGTAGTCGGCATCGGCCTTCATGATGTCCATCATTATTACTCTGTCAAAACCTGCCTGGACGGTCTTTCCGACAAGGGCGTTGTTGATGTACTTGCGCAGATATGTTGCGAAGCTCAGTGGGTTGATCGGGGTCTCCGGCTTATCTGCCGGCATGTAGACCCATTTCTTGTCCCTGAAGAAAAGCTCCTTCTTCCCCTCTCCGGATACGTTGATCCTGAAGAGAACGTTGCCCGATCCCCACTGGAATATCTTGTCCATATGGGCGCCTTCCAGTGCCGACATCTCGGCCACCAGGGCCCGGACGTCAAAAGAGCTCATCTCCTTCTTCATACCCGCATCTATAGTGGGTCACCGAAATAAACTTATCCAGGTCCCCAGTCGAAGAAACCTTTATCAATGAGCTCTTTGTTAGACCGCCAGAGGCCGCTGTGGCTAAGGGGTATAGCGACGCCTTGGTAAGGCGTAGGTCGAGGGTTCAATTCCCTCCAGCGGCTCCACTTTTATTACTACATCATGCGACGCAGGCGTCGATTGCAACTTTTATTGGAGAACCGCCGTTACCGTTCATATGCCAGTACTGGCACATTCTGATGCACAGCCCTGTGGTTTCTGAGATGTCTGATAAGAAGGGATCGGAATGGGTTTCTGAACGGCCCGATGCCGGGCTGCGGAAAACGTATCAGCAGACCATCCTGTAGAACACCCAGCCGGACCATATCTTCGGGAAGAAGAAAGTGGTCTTCTTGGGCATCCTCTTCCCTGCCAGGGAGAGGTCCCAGATGGTCTTGAGGCTTGGGTCGTTGAAAAGCAGAACGGCATCATAATCTCCGTTTTCCACCTTTCCGACAGCTGAATTGAACTCGGCGTCATATGCGATATCGGCCTTGCCCTCGTCGCTTTTGTAGACCCCCCTCATTACCAGCTCCTGAGCGACATATGTGTCCAGGCTCCAAAGTCCCTCGCCTTCGTGATCCGCCAGGAAGCACTTCCCGGACTTGAACAGGATCCCGCAGGTATGGTCCTTCAACTGAGTCCGCAGGCTCTGTACGCTGTCGACCTCGGTAAGCGCCATCTTCTGGGAGATGCCCTTTATGGCATTCTTCTCGGATATGTCGTTCCCGCGTATCAGTCTGTGCGTGGGCCATATGACCAGCCCGTCGTCGTTACCGGCCACGAGGGTGGCGAGGACGAAGCCCTTCCTTTCGTCGTCCGGATTCTCCTTGGAGTAGTTGAGAGCGGTTTCGTATCGGTGGTGGCCGTCGGCGATGAGCATCTTCTGGCACTCCATCTCGTCGGAGATATCGGCCATTATCATGGGGTCCGATATCCGGTAGTACTCATGGAGGACCCCCGAGTCGTCCTTGTAAGAATAAACGAGGACTGCGTTTTCCGTGATCCTTCCGTTAAGTTCCGGTGACAGCCCCCCGTATATGCCGAATATGGATTCGAGGTGCGTTTCCATGTCCTTGAGCAAATTGAGGCGGTCGTCCTTGACCTTGGAGAACGTCTCCTCATGGGGGATTATATTCCCTTCAGAATAATCTTCTGTCTTCAGTATTCCGACTATTCCTGTGCGAACCCTTATATTCCCGTTGTCGGAGAAGGTCTGCCTGTAAAAATAGAAGGAATCCTGGTCTTGCGTGAGGGAACCGTCTTCTATCCAGGAGTCCAGTTCCTTTCTCGACTTCCCGTAGCGGCCGCTATCCGGCATTAGGGTAAGGCGGGTCACGTTGTGCGGGAGGCTCTGGAGATCCCTCAGGTAGTCCCCGTCTATGACGTCGTAAGGAGGGGATATCCTGTCATCGATCTTCTCGCCCTTCTTCAAAGCAGGCCTGTACCCTGGAAACGGGAGGAAAACAACCATGCCTCCGGCTAGGTTTCGGCCTTATATTACTTTATCGAGTTCCGTCAAATCCGGCCTTCGCGGGCCATTATGCGCGGGGGTCTCAACAGATCCTGGGAACAGGGTCCCCTGCGGGGGGCTCCAATATCCTTCTTCCGCCAACCTCGGTCCTGAGAATGACTCTGGGGGTCTCAGATTCCACCGCGCGTCCGATTATGGCCGCATCCCTGCCGTACTTGTTCTTCCTAAGGGTCTTCAGGATATCTTCCGCCATCTCCGGGACGCAGGCGATCATAACCTTCCCTTCGTTGCCTATGCTGAACGGATCGAGTCCCAGCATCTCGCAGGCGCTGACCACGCCTTGTTTCAAGGGGATATCCTTTTCTGTTATGTCAAGGCCGACGCCGGATTTGGTACTCCACTCGTTAAGCGTGTTCGCTATGCCGCCCCGAGTAGGGTCCTTCATGGCTGTTATCCCCCCGATCTCGAGTACTTCGGCGATCATCCCGTTCAGAGGAGCCACATCGCTCTCGATGACGCTCTCGAAACCGTAACCTTCTCTGAAGGAGAGTATGGCGATACCGTGGTCGCCCACGGTCCCGGATGCGATTATGACGTCGCCTGGGCGGACATTATCATCAGTTGTCCAATGCGAATCCACTTTCCTGTATTCCGAGGCGATCCTAAGGTTCTCGTCCAGCAGCGGGGTCCTTCTTCCGATCGCCGAGGTGACCATGATCATCTCGTCCACTCCGCCCGCTTCAACGACCTTGGTATCCCCGGTGACCACCGGGACGCCGCATTCCCTACTGGTCTCTCCGACAGATCCGAGCACCCTGTCCACTATGTCCAGGTCCAATCCCGCTTCCAGGATGAGGGAGCAGGAAAGGGCCAGAGGCTCTGCGCCCATCACGGCTATGTCGTTCACGGTCCCCGCTACAGAGAGCCTTCCGATGTCCCCTCCGGGGAATATGAGCGGCTTGACCGTATGGCCGTCGGTGGTGAACACTATGCCGTCAACTACCGCAGAATCATCCATGGAATCCAACGGAACATCGGTCTTGACCTTGGGATAGTGACAGACTATGTGCTTGGAGATGAACTCCTGCATTATCTCCCCTCCCGCCCCGTGATTGAGGATTACTTTGGCCATGAGCTCTCGGATGTCGGGACTCATGAATAAAACTTGCGAGGACGGGACAAGTGAATTTATAGGCGGCGAGCAATCTCGTCGCGGGCTTGTGGGGTAGAGGATCAATCCTGTCGGTCTTCGGAACCGACGACCCGGGTTCGAATCCCGGCAGGCTCACTCATTTGCCTTCATAGACTGCTAGGGACATCACGTCGTATCCCTTCAGCTTCTCCCTTCCGTTGAGGCCCGCGAGCTCTATAACGAAACATACCCTGACAACCTCGCCGCCAAGTCTCTCCACCATCTTGATGATGGCCTCGGTGGTCCCACCGGTGGCTATCAGGTCGTCGACGATAACGACCTTCTGCCCCGTCTTTATGGCGTCCTTGTGCATTTCCAGAGTTGCGGTGCCGTACTCAAGACAGTAATCTTCGCATATGGTCTCCCGGGGAAGCTTACCTTTCTTCCTGACCATAACAAAACCTTTGTCCATTGCATAAGCGACAGGAGCACCGAAGAGGAAACCCCTGGATTCAGATCCCACCACCAAGTCGAAATCAAGATTTTTCAGCATATCGACGATGCCGTCTATAGCTATCCTCATACCCTCGGGGTTCTCGGCTATTGTGGTCACGTCTCTGAATTGGATGCCCGGTTTGGGGAAATCGGGTATGGTCTTTACGAAAGTCTTGATGTCTTTCATTATGCTCGCCGTCGTAGACTGGGCGGTATGCTATTAAATATATCGTTCCGAAGCATCTGGCGGGGGATATATACTACGGGCGGTCACTTATCGTTCTTACATGCCGATCCAAAGAGATACTGAATGTGCCAGCATGCTTTTATCTCTGTTGGAGATCTTCATTTCACTCTCATACAGAGTTCTTTCTCACAACGAGCTTTCCCGATACGGACCTGGCCGCGATGGCGATTATGAACGCAATGCCCAGCACAACGGCTACCGTGGCTCCGGGAGGTATGTCAGTGGCAATGGACATCAGAAGAGCCAGAACAGTCAGGCAGAGGGATATCACCGCAGAAGAAATCATCATCTCCTTTAGATCGTTGGAGAACATGTTCGCTATGGCCGGCGGGATCGTTATCAGGGCTATGATCATAATTATCCCTATCAGGCTGGCCATCAGGACACAGGTCACTGCGACCATGATGTAGAGTATCACGTTCATCGCGGTCACGTTGATCCCTGAAAGCTTCGCCTGGGTCTCATCGAAGGTCGTCAGCTGCAGGTCCCTGAACAGAAGGGCCACGATCATCAGTATTATCGGGGCCACCGCGGCCATCAGGTACACGTCCAGCTTTGTCAGGAACACCATGCTCCCGAAAAGTACCGTGTCGTATCCGGAGGGTGTGATGACCGATGTGTCGACGTAATGCATGAATATTACACCCAGCGCCATACCGACTGACCAGAGGACCCCTATCACGGAATCTTCTCTGAGCATCTTGCTGACCTTGGGAGAGGCCATTATCACGGCCGCCGAGATAGCGAATATGGCCGCGCCCAACATGGGCTCGAACCACATCATCAGGAAATTGGACTGAAGATAGAATGCCAGTCCCACACCGCCGAAGGTCGTGTGCGCTATTCCGCCGGTCACGAAGACTATCCTCTTCACTACCACGAAGGTGCCTATGACCGCGGCCAGGATGCAGCATATGGCCGTACAGATGAACATATTCTGTATCAGCGAGGAGGAGAACATCAGGGCCCAATCAGTCATCTTTGTGACCTCCGCAGTTGCACGGACCTACATGTACCAGCTCGGGGATGCAGTGAAGGCTCAGCTCCAGCATCTCCTGTGTGACCTCGGGCGCATCGTTGACTATGAGCCTGCGATTCATGCAAGCCACCCTCTTAACGTCATGGGATATGCTGCTCATATCGTGGGTTATGATCATTATGGCAGTGCCCCTTTCCCGGTTGACCTTCCTCAATATGTCGTAAGTGCAATCCTTCATGTTGGGATCCAGGCTGGCGGTCGGTTCATCCAGCATGAGGATCGGGGGCTCAGGGGCCAATGCCCTTGCCAGGAAAACTCTTTGGAGCTGTCCTCCTGAGAGCTCGCTTATGCGATTCCTCCTGAAGTCTGAGATCTCGGCGTATTCCATCGCCCTTTCGGCCGCCTTCCTAGCCTCGGCGGAATACGTGGGACGGAGCCCCTTCTGGGCCCTCAGACCCATCAGGACGACGTCCTCGACTCTTATGGGGTAAGCGGGGTCGGTCCTTTCCTTTTGCGGAACATATCCTATCAGTTTGGATCCCTTCGAAGGGGCGAGCCCGTTGATCCTGACCTCTCCCGATATCGGCTCTATGAGGCCCAATATCGTCTTGAAGAGAGTGGTCTTCCCGCCTCCGTTGGGTCCGATAATGGCTAAGAAGTCGGAATCCCGGAGATCGAGGTTCACGTTCCCGATCACCGGAACGCCATCGTATCCTGAGGAGAGGTTCCTGATCTCGATGGGTTTGACGTTCATGAGTGCTCCCCCTCTATGAGTCCCTCGCTTATTTTTTCTATCGCATCCCCGAGGGCGTTTAGCCAATTCTCGGACAGAGGATTCACAAGCACCATTTCGCAGCCTGGTGCCGCGCCTGATGCGGTTTCTTTCTCCGCTCCCGTTCCAACGAATATCTTGAACGGTTCTCCGTGGTTGAGGTCTTCCAGGCCGAGGACGGTCCCCGTAGTCGAATCAGTCATTCCCTCGATCGAATGCTGGTCTATGCCACAGTCTCTGAGCAGATAGCCCCAAGAACCGTGCCAGACCACCAGCATGAGCTCCTCTCCCTCGGCGGGGGTCTTGAGCTTCTCTGTCGCGAGAAGTTCTAGGGCCTTTGTGCCGCCCTCTCCGTTGACATAGTTGTTGTACCCTTCATCGAATAGGGTCGCATTATCCGGGTCGATGGTCTTCATGACATCCCTCACATACCCGGCGATGGCCGTGAGATTCCAGGGCGAGGTCCATATATGGAGATCCACGGTTTCTTCGCCTTCTTCGTGGTCATGATCGTGAACGCATCCGCCGTGATAGGGTTCCAGATCTGCGCCGTGAAAGCAATCATAGGAGCTAACGCCGCTGTCGGCAGCAGCATCGACATATCTGCTTTCCCAGGCCATTCCGGAGCCTATGTAGAAATAGGCGCTGGCATTCTGGACCCTGGCCGCATCCATGGGTGTCCCTTCGTACGTGTGGGGGTTCTTGCCGGCACCGACGAAGGAGTGTACGGCGTACTCATCACCGACTATCTCCTGTACCATCTCCTTCTGCCAATTCATAGATGTGTATATGACCGGTCGCCCGTCGCTCTCACTGCTGTTGGTGAGAAAGATCAGGGCCCCGCCGCTGACAATGGAGATTGCCACTACCATGGCGATCGCCGCCGTTACCCCCCGCTCCATGAACGGCAATTTTCAGACTGATTATTAAACCATATCTGTTTTGTTAATAAAAATCTCGGGCACAGGGAGAGAGTGTTAATAATCCGGAGCAGAATGGTGAGAAGTAGAAGGGTTTGGACCTCGAAGGGCAACTCGGGCTAATGCCCTAATCACTTCTTCTTAGCGGGCTTCTCGTCCTTTGCGGGCGCTGCCTTCTTGTCTGCTTTTTTGTCCGGTTTTGCGGCTGCCATATTTTCACACCTCCGCACATACTGAATTTTTAGATGAGTATTAAATTGTATTCATTCGACCTCTTTTTATTCGGTTTCCAGAGGAGCCTCGGGACAGTGGGCCAGACTCAAAAAAATGTAGTCCGGCCCGCCGTCACGCGGGCCGGACGGGGCTCACTGTAGTTTTTCGGAACAGTACGGGCAGAATCTGGGGGTTTTCGGAAGATCCGCCAGGCTTTCCCCGCAGTACGGGCAGCTCTTGAATTTCTTCTCGCCACCGCCGCCCGAGGTCTCCGCGGCCGCCGTGGGCTGGACTGCCGGTGCTTCCACAGCCTTATCCTTGGGTGAGGGCTTACCGCATTCCCTGCAGAATTTGTATGGGTAATCGTTCACCCCGCCACAGTACGGGCACATGATCTTCGGGCTACCGCTGCTCGCGCCCTGCTGCTGCATCTGCGCCATGGCCTGCTGCTGTTGCTGCTGGTTGAGCTGTTGGTACATCTGGGGGAACAGCAGCATCCCGGTTCCGATGGCGGCACCGCCACTGGAGTTCCCGATCGCATCGGCCATGGATTCCATGACGCCGAACTGCTTCCATTCCCTTCCGCCGGAGGACCTGAACTGCTGGAATTCGTAGATGTCCTTCTGGTAGGAGTCCTCGGTGCTGACGGCGTTTATCTTCAGATTGAGGAGCTGTACGCCCCTGTTCTTGAAGTCGTCCTCTATGTTGACCTTTGTCGATATGGATGCCTTCTCGAGATTGGAGAAAACGTCCATGTAGTACTGTCTCGCAAGGTGTTGGCTGATCTGCTCGTTGATGTAGCTCTTCAGGAAGTCCGATACCTGACCGGTGGAGTAGGTCTTGAGACCGCCGATCATCTGTGTTATGAACAGCGTCGGATCCTCTATGCGGAACTGGTAGTCCCCGTTGGACATCAGCGGGACCGGGGCCTGGTAGTCCTCCGCCACCTTGACCATGGTCCTTATGCCCCATCTGCCGTTGAATTGCTTCTTGGAGATGAAGATGACCTTTGCCTTGAAGGCTCCTTCTCCGTATCCCAGGGCCTTTTCGAAGACCTTCGTCAGTATCGGTATGTTCGCCGTTGTTATGGTGTGCTTGCCGCCTTCGAAAGCGGCGAGTATCTGCCCGTCCCTGACGAAGATGGCCCACTGCCAGTCATTCACTACAAGCACGGACGCGGTCCTGATGTACTCCTCGTCGTATTCCCACAGAATATCGTCGGGTCCCGCATTGTCCCATTTTATCACGTTAGTCCTGACCATCATCAATCACCGCCCTTGGAAAGTCCCTTCAGGACCTTCTTCCTCTCCCTGAGGCCCTCGAGCATGTCGTCAACCAGGATCTCGATCTCTGGGGCGTGCATGCCCGGATCGTCCTTGAGCTTTTTGGCCCCATCTTTCAGCTTCGCCGTTTCCTCCAGGAGCCTGGCATCCCACTCCACGACGGAAGAGAGCTCCTTGCCCTCGGTCTTTATGGCCTCCCAGAGGCCGGAGTATCCCTCCTCGGCGCTTTCGATCTTCTTCATACAGGTGTCGACCTTCACGCGTATCCTGTCAATGTCCTTGGCCAGGTCCAGGTCCTTACCGGACCTGACTACGCTCCTGTGCACACTGGCCAGTGCTTCGCCGGAGTTCTTTATTGTCCTGGCGACCTCCGCTCTGACCTCTTTATCCATCTCCCTGCGCAGGTTGCGGTCCCTGTAGCCCCTGTACCCAGGCATGTACATGGCGGCCCGCTCGATTATCCCTCTGTCCCCGGTCCCCTTTTCGACGACCGTTTTGTCGTATGTCATCTCACATCCTCCCTTTAACGCTCTTAGTGACTATCAGCAGTGCAACGAGTATGAGGAATATCACGAACAGTATCCATGCCTCGAGATCGGTCGTAATGTAAAGCACTCCGACGAAGCCCGCGGCCAGGAGCAGATATCCCCAGACCAGTCCGAATTCTCCCCTCGTAGGGGCCATATCCACGGTGCTTTCCATGAATATGGATCTGATCAGAAGATATGCTCCGATCACGATCATGAAGACCAGCAATACGGAGTACCAGGGCAGATCCGTGATCATCCAGACCACTATGCCCAGGGCGAGTGCCAGAATTGTAACGCCTATCAAAATGCCGGCATCGCTCCTGGCGTTGATCCTGTTCTTGTCGATTGCCATTTTCGTTTTTCCTCCTTATACGTAAAGCATCGTGTTCTTATCCGTTCTGCCTATCCTTTCGGGGATCAGGGTTCCGAAATCGGACGGAAGCCGCAGGCCCCCGTTCAGGCTGACCGGTATGTAGATTATCCTCCTGATCACGGGCTGGCTCAGCCTCAGTTTGTTATCGGATGCTGTGCGCTGCCTGAGATATCCTGCTACCAGGTTCTCTGCCTCTCTCTTGGTGCTGAGAGGTATCAAGACCTTCCTTGCGCCCGGGGAGCCTTCCGATACGGAATCCTGCATCCTGCCTATCCCCTGTCCCTGGCTTATGCTTGTCTCGTTCCCTTTTATGCCGGCGAGAATGCTGCTCTCTGGTTTGATCTTGAATATGTCGGTGATGGCCGAGGCAGGATTGTTGAGGCAGGTCGGGTCGGTCACGAAGTCTGCGCATACGAGCAAGTCCTCCTTGACCTCCACGCTCTTCTTGGACCAAAGCGCCCCGGTTGTGAAACTGTATCTGAGGTCCACTTCCCAGAAGGGCATCAGGTAATCGCCCGCACCGGCGGATATGGGCAGCTGGGACTTGCCGGCCTTGGCTGACAGAATCGCGGATACCTGACCGAATATCTCCCCGTATCTGATGCGGTTATTCAGCAGATGGCCCCACCCCTGATTCTGTGCCAGAGGGGTATCCATTACTTTCTTTATCATATTCAGGATCTTCAGGCCATCCGTTCCCGGGGTCGTTTCCATCATGCCGGCCACGCTGATCAGTATGTCCGATACGGAAATCTCCTGATCAACGGCGTTCACCATTATGCCCAGCTGAGGATCCGCCGCAGCCTTCAGGCGCACTTCCTCCAGAGCCTTCTTACCGCTGCGAAGGCGGGACCCGGCATCGCCGGGCTTTCCTTCCAACAGGTATTGGCAACCGTCGCAGATGTCGGCAAGGGCAGTGTATCTGAGGGCGACGGCCTCGCTACCTTTGCTGTCCCGAACCACAGACGCCGCCTCCCTGAAGTTCTTGGACATGAGGACGTATCTTCCTTCCTTGTCCTCTGCCAGCAGATTCATGTTGTTGATCATCAGGGCGTAGCTTTTGGTCAGTGAA
This sequence comes from Methanomassiliicoccaceae archaeon UBA381, assembly GCA_002502965.1. Lineage (GTDB taxonomy): Archaea > Thermoplasmatota > Thermoplasmata > Methanomassiliicoccales > Methanomethylophilaceae > RumEn-M2. The sequence continues at coordinate 337,691 of DAQS01000002.1, read as the reverse complement.
TCGGCCTCCGTCAGGAGAGCCTTTCCCGCTTCATCCACAGCCAGTGGCTCGACGGATTTTATACGGGCGTTGAATTCGAAGGCCTTGGCGGGTGTGTGTGTAGGAACATAGCCCGAGGAACGTGAGAAGGGCAGGGTGATCAGGCAGTTTCCCAGAAGGCTTGTGTTGCCGAATCTGTAGTCCATGAGCTCCATGCTTACCTTAGGCCTTATGTCTCTGACGAATATGCTGTTCCTGGCTATCGGGTCCACATTCTCCGCGGCCGACATGTTGAAACCCGACGGTATCGCACTGCTTATCCATGATTTGACCTGGACCATCATCTCTTCCAGGTACGCCTTCGCATCCATCCTCTGCTGCGTTGTCCCGCAACTGGAGCAAGTTATGTAAGGGACAGTGGATTCCACGGCCTCTTTCTCAAAGGGAGCGCCGCAGTACTTGCACCTCAGGGCCACGATATCGGTCAATCGATCACCTGGTCATCCTGAGGTAGGCTATCTGGCTTTCAAGGGCGGCTATGGAGGCCAGCAGCTCTGTTCTCACTCTCGCTATCTCTGCCATCGACATGTTGTGATAGTATTGCGCTATGCTGTCCGCCCGTTTTGAGATGGCGGAGTAGCATGCTCTGCAGGCGAATATGGAGTCATAGTTCTCGTTGGCAGATGCAAGTGGGCTGTCCCCAGCATTCCTGAGCTGGGGACTTATCTCGCTGGGCATCGCGAAGAAGTGCACCCCTTCCCCGGAGGTCTCCCTGCCGCAGATCCAGCAGGTGCATGATTTGGAGTACTTCTTGATCTTGTCGAGATTCTCGTCGCCGGTCTCACCGAATTGGCGCCGGTAGTTGTGCGCCATTTGCAGATATTCGGCTGCCTTCTTCGGATCCACCCACACCTGTCCTTCGGACATGCTCTCGAAACCTGTTGCCATGAGAAGGGACGACAGGCGCATGCCCGTCATCTGGGTGTTGCGGAAAAGCTCGTAGAAGACAAGGTTCGCATTCCCGACCTTTGCCTGCATCTCCTGTGCGGCGCCCATGAGGGCCTGCCCCTTGGACTCATAGGTGTTGTTATTGGAAGGCATCTGCTGTGCAGTCAGCATCTTGGCGGTGGCCTCGCATTCGTTCACTATCTGCGGCGCGCTCATGTGGGTCAGGCCGAATTCGAAGCTCAGACCGCCCTGTCCCCTAAGGAGCTCCGCCGTTGACAGATATGCCCCCGGACTGTTTATGTTCGATCTTATATTGAGCACGGAGAGCATCACGCGCGCCAGATCCTTCTTGGTGCATTTTTCCTTGTCAAGGCATTTGTCAAAAGATTTGGCGGCCTTGTCGTATTCCCTTCTCTTGACTAGGTCAACACCTTCGTCGTACAGTTCGTCTCCGTCTTTGAAAAATCCGAAAGCCATCGACACCCTCGCAATATGGCTAGGGAGGATTCTGCTTTTAATCCTATTCAAAGGTGCTGCGCAGCCTTCGTTTCACGACTGCGGGATCATCGATCCGTTGGAAGTGTGCCAGCCTCATTCCCGCCGTATTTTGCGAAGGCGAAGGAGACAAGAACTCCCGCGACGGCCGCCACTGTCCCCACCGCAGCCTCTGCCAAGGTATCGATTTGGGTGGAGAACAGGATCACGATGACCGAACCGATCGTAAGCCCGAATATGAGGTAGTATGTGTGGCGGGGGAAGCGCTCCAGTATGCCGGACATGATCTTGGCGAAAAGGAATATCCCGGCGACGAAACCGATTCCCAGTGAGGCGATCACGAAGAGATCCATGTCCGCCACCCTCTCAATGGATACCGTGAAAAGACCCATGGCAAGCAGTATGGCCGTGCCGCTGAGACCGGGCACTATCTTGGCCATGGCCATCACAAAACCGCAGAACATGAAAATAGCGGCAGCGACCAGGTCGCTGGCGTAGAAGTCGGTGCCTGGGGTGGCGTTCTCGAAGGGAAGCAGAACGACCATTATAGCAAGACCGAGTACTGCCATGGCAACATAAAGAGGACTGATCCCCGCATCATCCCGGGCAAGCTTCCAGACGCCCGGCACCTGTCCGGCCACAAGTCCGAGGAAGAGGCACATCATCACTACAGTATAATTTCCGAACGCATAGTCAAGGCCTAGAACGGTAGTGACGGCTCCAAGTGCCAATCCCCCGCCTACTGTGAAAAGGAACCAGAAGTCGGGCCTGAGCCTTTCCCGTATGTTGCCGATAGCCGTTACCAGCCTTTCGTATATTCCGAAACCGACCGCCAATATACCGCCGCTGACGCCGGGCAGAACAGAGCCCACACCTATTATGAAGCCGATGATGACATTTCTGAGGCTCTTGTCTTCGCTCATCTGCCGGACGATGTATTATCCCTATTATTCTCTTTTGTCACGGGAAGGCCCTGCGCAGGGATCTGATGACGGAATCCTCGAAATACCATTGCTCCATGAAATGACGGTTCATGTCGTTGAAGGTCATGAAGGCCCAGACCGGCAGGAAAAAACCCGCAGTCAGTGCCGTGACGGCGATGAACAGAAGGAAGGACCGCGCCCCGATCACCCTTTCGAATCCTGCGGTGTCCATGCCGATCCCCGGGGATATGCGGTTGAATTCCTCGTAGAACGGAAGCGTTCTCTTCTCATGGGCCCTGGGCGCAGTGGTCAGTGCGGGAGCCACTGCGAATATCGCAACGAGGGAAAGGGCCCAGCACAGTATCATCATGCCGGCCCCGTAGGTCTGCAGATCCAGGAAGAAAAGGGCCCCGGTCCCCAGCGCCGCAGGGAGGACCAGTGCGATCTTCCTGATCTTATAGGATCCCTCCTTCTCCTGGGCGCGTATATCGGAATCTATCCTCCTCAGTTCCCGGACGTCGGCCCCTACGGACTCCGCATAGTTCGCCAGGAGGCAACGCAACGTGCTCTCCCTTCGCATATGCTTGATGTTCCTCGACATGAGCAGATAGAATACTAAGAGCACCAGGGCCATGCCGATGACGAAGATGGACATCATATTGAACATCTGGGACAGTGTCAGGGCACCGTCGAAGGATTCCAGGGTCAGTGCGTAGTACCGGAGCATTATGACTAAGTACGCAAGGACCACCAGCGACACCATCGCAGGCGGAACATAGGAATCCGTCTTGTCGCGGTTGGCCACGCTGACGATTATGCCGTTAGCGGATTCTTTGGCGTCCATCGGATTCATGAGATGCGGGCTACGTTTTATAGTATGTCACGGGGATAGCGTGATAATGGCCACGGGGATAGACGGTCTCCTCGAAAGAGGCAAGAGCATGCTGGACAGAGGATCGGAGAAGATCAGATCGTCCGTTCCGGCCGGGGTCTTCAGAACCAAAAAAACGCACAAGTACTACAGAAAGCCACCGGCCACCTTGCCTTTGGCAGCCACGGGAGCTCTGTTGTTCTCGGCCATGTACCTATACAGGGCGCTGTCCTACATACCGCAGGCCGTAACGTCCGACAGTTTCGCCGCCAAGACGTGGACCCTCGCGATCGTGGTGGTCTTCTTCCTCATGTTCATAAGATTCGCATCGAACATGTTCAGCCTGTCCTCCGGGAATCGCACCGTTTGGGCCGGGACCGTGAGGTCATCGGCGACGTACGTGTTCCTGGTGATGATGGATTCCATAGGGCTGCGGCTGTTCGACGTTCATGTCGATCTCGGCATCCTTGAGATACCCCCGACCCTGATGGCTGTTGCCATGGTGATCCTGGTCGCGTACATGTTCCTGCCCGGGATAAGGAGGTTCTTCACCCCCACATATGCGGATAAAGTGTCCGTGTGGAAATGGATGGGGTATGTGGCCGGCAACGACCCGTTCAAAGGCACGAAGCTGACCCTCTAGATGAGCCGTTTATGCATTACGACCGTCCTCGGTCTGAACCCAGCGGACCGGTAGAGCTTATCGGCTGTTTTGTTGACGCTGCCGACATTCAGCGTCATAGAGAAAAGCCCCTTCTCCCTGCACCATTCCTCCGCGGATCTCATGAGGGCTTTACCGAGTCCTCTCCGGCGAAGGCATCTCTCCACATATATCTGCAGAATGTACCCGGTCCCGTCGCATGTGAACTGGTCCCTCGAGACACCCATCCACAGCAGTCCTGCTCTCCTGCCCCTGTCGTCCTTTAGGATGTAGAGCTCGTTCTCCATGTCCCCCGTCGTTCTGATGTCGAGCATCACCGTCAGTATGTCGCTTATCCAAAGATCGGATGCGACAGCCTCTTCCTCCGGCACAGACCCAACAACACTCTCCTCCACCGTATCCAATAGGTAGTCATTGTCGGAGTCCTCCGCCTCCTCGAGACAGTAACCTTCCAACGGGAAACGGAGTTCGGTCATGCTTTCGTATCGCGAGAAGCTTTAATGATACTGTCGCTCAGCCGCGATGCCAGGCTTTTCGGCGGAGGGGCGGGACCCGCGCGGGCGGATTTGCAGAATTAAGTTATATTTATATAGAAGAACAAACTTTAGGCAGGTCAGACAATATCCGACAGTATTGGAGGAATGAAAAAATGGGCATGGGTAACACACCTATAGTGATTCTTAAAGAAGGAACGAAAAGAGACAAAGGTAAGGACGCTCAGTTCAATAACATCGCAGCGGCCAGGACCATTTCCGACTCTGTTAGGAGCAGCCTTGGACCTAGGGGAATGGACAAGATGCTCGTGGACTCTATGGGGGATGTCGTCATAACCAATGACGGTGTGACGATCCTCAAGGAGATGGATGTTCAGCACCCCGCGGCAAAGATGCTGGTCGAGGTCGCTAAGACCCAGGATGCAGAGGTAGGGGACGGCACCACCACCTCTGTTATACTTGCAGGAGAGCTTTTGAAGAAGTCCCTGGATCTCATAGACGCCAATGTTCACCCCACCATCATCACGGCGGGCTACAAGATGGCCAACGACCAGGCCCAGAAAGTGCTTTCTGAGGTCTCCAAAAAGGTCTCCATAGACGACAACGACCTGCTCATGAACATCGCCGAGATCGCGATGATCAGCAAACAAGTCGTAGGTTACAAAGAGCACTTCGCCAAGATCTGCGTCGATGCTGTGAAGACCATCGCGGAGAAGAAGGACGGCAAGTTCGTGATAGACCTCAAGAACATACAGACGGTCAAGAAGTCGGGCACCTCCATGGACGAGTCCTCCCTTATAAGGGGTCTCATAATCGACAAGGAGCCGGTCCACTCCAGCATGCCCAAGGTCATAGAGAACGCCAAGATCGCCCTCATCGATGCGGCCTTCGAGGTCAAGAAGACCGAGATCGACGCCAAGATCGAGATAACCGACCCGTCAAAGCTGAACGCCTTCCTCGCAGAGGAGGAGAACATGCTCAGGCGCATGGTCCAGAAAGTGAAAGAGGCCGGAGCCAATGTCGTATTCTGCCAGAAGGGCATCGACGATCTGGCTCAGCACTTCCTCGCCAAAGAGGGGATCATGGCTGCCAGGCGCGTCAAGAAGACCGACATGGAGAAGCTCGCCCTCTCCACCGGCGGCAACATCATAAACAAGATCGACGAGCTAGAGGCTTCCGACCTGGGCAAGGCGGAGCTCGTGGAGGTCAAGAAGGTCCAGGATGAGGAGATGACCTTCATCACCGGCGTCAACGCCAAGAGCGTGTCCATCCTGATAAGGGGAGGCACACCCCACGTCACCGAGGAGATCGAGAGGTCCCTTGTGGATGCCTGGTCCGTCGTCAAAGTGGCGATAGAGGACGGGAAGATAGTCACCGGTGGCGGATCCACTGCAGTGGAGATAGCCATGAGGCTCAGGGACTATTCCGCGACCATCGGAGGAAGGGAGCAGATAGCCATCGATGCATTCGCATCCGCGATGGAATCTATAGCGACCACCCTCGCAGAGAACGCAGGTCTCGACCCCATCGACATACTCATAGAGATGAGGAAGCAGCACAAGGCGGGGAACATCCATGCGGGCCTCAACCCCTTCGCCAATAAGGTGGAGGACATGTTGAAGCTCAACGTCATCGAGCCCTACAGGATCGGCAAGCAGGCCATCAACTCGGCCACCGACGCTGCCGTCATGATCCTGAGGATCGACGACGTCATAGCTGCCCGCGGCATGCCCATGCCTTCCGGCCCACCCGGAGGTCCGGGCGGAATGGACGGTATGGATGACATGGACTGAGTCCAGAAACCGGGGGGTCCAACCCCCCTTATCCCACCTTATAGGCTAGACTACAGAGGCGATGTGCATGACTGGGAAGTCTGAAAGGAAGAAGGCCGAGGAAGAGGAGAAGCAAGCCATCGAGATGAAGGAGAGGGAGCTTTCTGAGGCGAAGGCCAAAGCGGAAGAGTACCTCGATATGGCCAGGAGGGTCCAGGCAGATTTCGAGAACTACCGCAAGCGCACCCAGCGCGAGAACGAGGAGTACAGGAAGTATGCGACATCGGAACTGGTGTCTGACCTGTTGCTGACCGTGGACGATCTGGACAGGGCCCTGGCACTTGCAAAGGACCCGGACAGCGAGTTCGTGAAGGGGATAGAAGGCGTGCGCAAGAACCTGACGAAGCTTCTTGCATCGAAAGGGCTGGAAGAGATACCTACGGACGGTGGGTTCAACCCGTTGACGCACGAGGCCCTGCTTACAGAGGAAGGGGACACCGAAGGGAAGATAACAGAGGTGTTCCAGAAGGGATATACTATCAACGGCCGACTCCTTAGATGTTCTAAGGTGAAGGTCATGAGGAAAAAGGAAGAGAAAGGTGAGTAAAATGGCAGAGAGGATCATAGGAATCGATTTGGGTACGAGCAACTCGGCGGCCGCTGTGATGGAAGGGGGCAGGCCGACCATGATACCCAGTGCCGAAGGCACTACCGTGGGCGGAAAGGCTTTCCCGTCTTACGTGGCATTCACAAAGGACGGGCAGCTTCTGGTGGGAGAGCCCGCCAGAAGGCAGGCGGTCTCAAATCCTGACGGTACAATAAAGAATGTCAAGAGGAAAATGGGCACGTCCGAGAAGGTCAAGGCTCTCGGCAAAGAGTACACGCCGCAGCAGGTGTCCGCCTACATCCTTCAGAAGATAAAGAGGGATGCGGAGGCCTATCTCGGGGAGACGGTCTCCAAAGCCGTGATAACGGTCCCGGCGTACTTCGATGACAATCAGAGGCAGGCGACAAAGGATGCCGGCGCCATAGCAGGCATGGAGGTCGTCCGTATAATTAACGAGCCTACGGCAGCCGCTCTGGCATACGGTCTGGACAAGACTGATGTGGAGCAGAAGATCCTGGTGTTCGATCTGGGCGGCGGGACCCTAGACGTCACTATAATGGATCTCAGCGGAGGGGTCTTCGAGGTCCTGTCCACATCAGGCGACACGAAACTGGGCGGCTCCGATATGGATGAATCCCTGACGAAGCATGTTATAGACCAGTTCAAGAAGGAGACGGGGATAGACCTTTCCAAGGACAACATGGCGTTCTGGAGGGTCCGTGAGGCATGCGAAAAGGCAAAGATCGAGCTGTCCACCACCATGCAGACCGAGGTCAACCTCCCGTACATATCCTCTGACGCAACCGGTCCGAAGCATCTCGTGCAGACGGTAACGAGGGCCAAGCTGGAGGAGCTAGTGGAGCCCATAGTCTCCAGATGCAAGAAGTCAATAGATCAGGCGATCAAGGACGCCGGGCTCAAGAACGATCAGATCGATAAGGTGATAATGGTCGGCGGCCCCACGAGGATGCCAATGGTCCAGAATTTCGTGGAGAATATAGTCGGCCCCAAGATCCAGCGCGGCATAGACCCGATGGAGTGCGTATCCATGGGCGCCGCCGTGCAGGGCGCAGTGCTCTCCGGCGATGTCAAAGGCGTGCTCCTGCTGGATGTTACGCCGCTCTCCCTGGGCATAGAGACCATGGGAGGTATAGCAACCAAGCTGATCGAGAGGAACACCACCATACCCACCAGGAAATCCCAGATATTCTCCACGGCCGCCGACAGGCAGACCTCCGTGGAGATACATGTGGTCCAGGGGGAGAGAGAGATGGCCTCTGACAACACGTCCCTGGGCAAGTTCATACTCGACGGCATACCCCCCGCACCGCGCGGAGTGCCCCAGATAGAGGTGACCTTCGATATCGATGCCAACGGCATAATCAATGTCACGGCCAAGGACAAGGGCACAGGCAAGGAGCAGAAGATAACCATAGCGTCCTCCAACAAGCTCTCCAAGGAGGATATAGAGAGCATGGTCAAGCAGGCCGAGCAGTTCGCCGAGGCCGATAAGAAGAAGCGCGAAGAGGTCGAGCTGGAGAACCAGGCCGACCAGGCAATTTACTCGGTCAGGAAGTCCATGGAAGAGCTCGGGGAGAAGGTTTCCAACGAAGAGAGGGCCAAGGTCGAGGCGGCCATATCCGATCTGGAGTCCGCAAGGGCATCTAAGGATTCTGCCAAGATAAAGTCCGGAATAGAGGAGCTCTTCAAGGCCATGGAGCCCATCTCCAAGAAGATCTACGAGGAGGCCTCTAAGCAGCAGGCCGCCGGATCCGACGGTGAGAAGCCCGAGGGTGGCGACGGCGACTACGTCGATGCGGACTACAAGATAGTCGACGACGAAGACGAGAAGAAAGACTAGAACAGGCGAAAAGGGACCGACTATGCCAAGGGACTACTATGAGGTACTCGGTGTCAGCAAGGATGCCACACCGGACGAGATAAAGAAAGCATACCGCAGTCTCGCCCGGAAGTACCACCCGGACGTATCCTCGGAAGCGAAGGAGATCGCAGAGGAGAAGTTCAAGGAGGTCTCCGAGGCATACGAGGTCCTGTCCGACGCAGAGAAGCGTAAGCTGTACGATCAGTATGGCCACGCCGGTGTCGACAAGCAGTTCGGGTCCGACGGATTCACCTGGGACGATTTCACCAGGTATGACGACATCCGCGACATATTCGGCGATATGTTCGGCGATATGTTCGGATTCGGCAGGCGCCGTCAGCAGTCTGCCGCCGGCCCCCGCACGGGGGAGTCCCTGCGTTACGACGTGGAGATAGATCTGGCGGATGCTCTGGCGGACAAGGAGATAGACATCTCCTATCCCCGGACCCGCAACTGCCCGGAATGCAAAGGGACTGGCGGCAAGGACGGGAAATCCGAGACCTGCCGCAACTGCGGCGGGCAGGGCAGGGTGCAGATGGTTCGCAACTCCATGCTCGGCCAAATGGTCCAGGTAGTGGAGTGCCCCACATGTCGCGGCAGAGGGAAGACCTTCGAAGAGAGATGCGAGAAGTGCCACGGGTCCGGAAGGTCCAGTGAGACCACCAAGATGCGCATCAAGATTCCCGCGGGGATCACAGACGGGGACCGCATCAAGATCCCCGGCGGCGGTGACGCAGGCTATAACGGCGGACAGTCCGGAGATCTATATGTGGTAGTCCACGTCAAACCGAAAAAAGGATTCGAGAGGGACGGCATCAACCTATGGACCATGGTGACCACAACGTATCCGAGGCTCGTTCTGGGAGGGGAGGAGGACGTGAAGACCCTGGATGAGAAGACCGCACGTCTGAATATACCGCCGGGCACCCAGGTCGGCGCTGTTCTGAGGATACAGGGCAACGGCATGCCCAGAAGGGCTTCTCCGGGGGTCCGCGGCGATCTTTTCGTCAGGGTGGATATCAAAGTGCCCAAGAAGGTCTCCGGCATGGAGGAGGAGCTGCTCAGGAAATTGGATGAGAGCGCCGGCTCCAAGACCACCAAAAAAGACAAACTGAAGAAGAAGCTGGGTCTTTAGAGGGTACCGCCTCTGGATGACAGAGTGACCTTCTTGACCGGGATATTCTTCCCGCTAATATTCACTGCATTCTCCACAGCTTTCGTAAGCCCGGAGCAACAGGGGACCTCCATCCTGACAACGGTAACATCTGTTATTTCGTTGCTGGATATTATAGCTGCCAGTTTCTCAGTGTAATCCACCGGGTCAAGCTTAGGGCATCCGATGACAGTCGTCCTCCCCTTCATGAACATCTTATGGAAGGATTCTGACGCATATGCCGCGCAGTCCGCAGCCACAAGGAGCCCCTTGCCATCGTAATAAGGGGCTTTCGTGGGGATCAGCCTGATCTGTACGGGCCACTGTGCCAGCTCTCCGTCTTTTGATGTGAAGGCGCCTGATCCTCTGGTGCCGGCCATCGGAATGCCCTTAGCTTTTTCGACAGCCTCCTCATCGTAAGCAGGGGCCTCTCTCATCTCGAATGTTATGGCCCCCGTCGGGCAGGCCGGAAGGCAGTCACCCAATCCGTCGCAGAAGTCTTCCCGCGTAAGGGCCGCCTTCCCGTCCACCATCTCTATGGCGCCTTCGTGGCAGGCCTTGGCGCAAAGACCGCAACCGTTGCACTTCTCCTTGTCGATATGGATGATCTGTCTTATCATAATGAGGAGATGCGCCTCCTGATGTATGTTTTTTTGCTTCGGGGCCCTTCGGCAGGATCCCGCTTTAAAGGTGCCACTCATCTGAGTGGCTTTATTTCGGTTCCCACTTGCACCTGACAGGCGAGACTATCGATCCATCGGCCTTCAGTTCCTTGAAGGCGTTGTCTATTTCCTTTCTGTCTATATCGGTGGCTTTCTGCACTTCTCCGGCGCTGAGCGGCTTCCCTGCCTTTTTCATGGCCTCCAAGACCTTCTCTTTCACGTCCATTGCCCAGATATGCCTCCGTGATTGTTAAAAGACTTCGTCGGCAATTGTTTTCTAGGAACAGGTCGTGATTCCCATACTTTTATGCCGAATCGGAGAAGAAGTGGCGCCGAGGAGGAGATTTGAACTCCCGAGGCGAGACGCCAGCGGTTTTCGAGACCGCCACCTTACCGGACTAGATTACCTCGGCCCGTTCCGACGTTAACGCTTCTGTATATTTTAGGCTAACCATGCGGATATGCTGCAGACGGTAGCCAAATTTTATTAGACCCCACGGCCTTGCCTGCACGCACACATCCTACGTGCGCTTGGTTACGGGGGAATAGGTCTGGCAATCATAAAACGGGCGCTGGTAAGCGTATCTGACAAGAACGGTATTGTGGATTTTTCGAAGGAGCTTTCCGGTATGGGGATAAAGATAATCTCCACCGGCGGAACATACCAGCTCCTCAAGAAGAATGGCGTGGACGTTGAAGAGGTCTACGAGGTGACAGGATTCCCGGAGATGCTGGACGGACGGGTCAAGACCCTGCACCCCAATGTCCATGCGGGAATATTGGCGAGAAGGGACAGCCCGGAGCATATGGCTGCCATAAAGGAATGCGGCATAGAGCCCATCGACATGGTGGTCATCAACCTTTATCCGTTCAAGGAGACGGTATTGAAAGGATCCGATTTCGAGGACATAGTAGAGAACATCGACATCGGAGGCCCCAGCATGATAAGGGCCGCCGCCAAGAACTACGAATCGGTGGCCGTGGTCACATCTCCTGCGCAGTACGCCCCCGTGCTGGAGCAGCTCAAGTCCGCGGGCAAACTGAGCCAGGAGATGCTTTCAGAGCTGATGGCGCAGGCATTCCTCGTTACCGCGGAGTACGATGCCATGATCGCAGACCGCATGCAGAGGAAATTCGGGAAAGGGTTCCCGGATTCTTTCCCCATACCTACCGAGAAGGTCATGGACCTCAGGTACGGTGAGAATCCCAATCAGAAGGCAGCATTCTACAGAGATCCGTTCACCGCAGGCAACACCGTGGCCAAGATGGAGCAGCTGCATGGTAAGGAGCTCTCCTACAACAACATACTGGATATGGACAAGGCCCTGGACATCGTAACCGACTTCGAAAAGCCCACGGCCGTGGTAATGAAACATACCAATCCCTGCGGTCTTGCGTCCGCGGAAACCATATCGGAGGCGTTCATCACCGCATACGCCGTGGATCCGCTGTCCGCCTTTGGCTGCGTAATAGCGCTGAACAGGGACTGCGATCTCGCCACCGCCGATAAGATAGCGGAGAAATTTGTGGAGGTCGTGATCGCACCCGAGTTCTCACCGGAAGCATATGACCTTCTTTCCAAGAAGAAGAACATACGCCTCATGAAGGTCGGAAAGTCCATCGGCCCAGCATTCAGAGAGAGGGAGTTCAAGATGAAGAGGGTTCAGGGCGGGATGCTCGTCCAGACGGACGAGGATGTTACTGTTGACAGGAACAATCTCAAAGTGATCTCAAAGCGCGCTCCCACGGAGGAGGAGATCGATGCCATGCTGTTCGCATGGAAGCTTGTCAAGCACGTCACGTCTAACAGCGTGGTCTATGTCAAGGGGGAGCGTGCAGTGGGCATAGGCGCCGGGCAGATGAGCAGGGTCGATTCGGCCAAAATCGCCACTATGAAGGCCAACGAGCCCACTCAAGGGTGCGTCATGGCATCCGATGCCTTCTTCCCCTTCAGGGACGGCGTGGATGAGGCCGCTAAGGCCGGTGTCACCGCCATAATACAGCCGGGAGGATCGATAAGGGACCAAGAGGTCATAGATGCCGTGAACGAGCACGGTATGGCGATGGTATTCACCGGCTGCCGTGTATTCAGGCACTAATCATCGCGGTCAAGATCTTCTGGGAGGATGGGCTTGCCCTCGGCCTTCCTCTTCATGTGGCCGCCCGGCCCTCCGCGGTCTATCCTGGCCTTTTCTATGCACTCGGGGTCGTCACAGACGAAGGCAGCGAACACGAAATTGGTGCAGGGCCTTCCGCAGTATTGGCATTCGTAATCATCGAAATTGATCGCCATGGCTGGTCATCGGGCTTATGACGATTAAGGATTTCCCTCGCACAGGATTTATACGCGCATATTCTTCTCAACATCATGGACTTCGGCGAGATCACAGAGCTGCTGGATCTGAAAAGATGCGTATCGTGCGGCGCCTGCACCGATGCCTGCCCGAGTGCCCGGCACGGCGGGATAGTCCCCGACGTGGCAGTGGTCTCCGTGATCGACGGTAAGTTCCCCGAGAGAATATGGGACTGCCTTATGTGCCACAGATGCTCGATGGCATGTCCGCAGGAGATAGATGTAGCGGAGATGATGGCCGTTCTGAGGAACGTTTCCGACGGGATCCCGGAAAGATATGTGAGAACGGCTTTCCAAGTTTACAGAACGGGGAGGACCGTTTCCCCGTCCCGAAGGACCGCATCCCAAAGGGAAGATCTCGGTCTTTCTCCGGCAGATGATGCGGATGCGGACGCTCTGCGCCGGGTGCTTGACAGAGAGGGGTGGCCCCATGACTGACATCCTCTACAGGGGTTGCACCGTGCCATCCCGTCTGCCTCACATAGAGGCGGCAGTGAAGTACGTCCTGGAAAAGATAGGCGCAAATGTGCCAGATATGGAAAATGAGGTTTGTTGCATGGAACCTGTGGGGCTGCGCCCCATGAGCCTTGAAGCCTGGAAAGGAGCAGCGGCCATCATAGCCGGGAAGGCCGCAGGCAGAAGGATCGTGAGCATATGCGACGGTTGCACGATATCCCTGGATTCCGCGTCCTGGCACACAGGATCCGAGGTCATAGGCTTCATGGAGCTGCTGCACGAAAGGATCGATGACATCAGGAGAGAAGTCATGTTAGAATCAGGTCTTAAACTGGCACTTTTCCCAGGATGCCACTGCGAAGCGGTGTGTGAAAGGCACGGGTCCTCTGCCGTCGGTATCCTTTCCGACATAGTGTCGGCGGCCGGAGCGATACCCGTGAGAGTGAAGGACAGCATGTGTTGCGGAGGAGGGGTTTCCGGGGTGAACGATGAACTTTCGAAAAAGATAAGAGAGGAGGCGGTGAACGTCTTCGCAGAATCGGGCGTGGACGCGGTAGTGACGTCATGTCCGTTCTGTTTCGTCCAGTTCGACTCTGTAGCGAGATTCAGAACATACCACGTGGCCGAGATCGTTGCTACGGCCATGGGCTGGGGTGCGGACGCGTCGTCCTATCACAGGGCCTAGATTATATCCAGAGAGAACTGAACCGCTCTGACGGAATGGGTCAGGGACCCCATCGAGATCATGTCTGCAGAGCAAGCATAATCCGGTGCGCTCTCTGCGGTTATGCCGCCAGACGCCTCTACAACTATATTCGCATCGATCGCTTTTATCGCATCGCGGAATCTCCCGGTCTCCTCCGGGGATCTGTTATCGATCATGATGATATCCGCACCCATCTTCGCAGCGGTTATCGCATCCTCTATGGTATCGACCTCTATCTCCACTTTAATTGAGTAAGGGGCGTCGAGGGATGCTTCCATTGCTTCTGCCACGCCTCCGGCGGCCTTTATGTGGTTGTCCTTGATGAGCATCATATCATCCAAAGCGAACCTGTGGGGCTCTCCGCCCCCCATGGCTATCGCGGCCTTCTCGAAGTATCTGAAACCCGGTGTGGTCTTGCGGGTGCCTGCGATCTTTATGTTCGGGTTCCGCGCCCTGCAGGACCGCAGAACGGCGGCGGTTGCCGTGGCTATGCCGCTCATCCTCATGATGATATTCAGAGCGGTGCGCTCGCAGGTCATTATCCCCCTGAGCGGCCCCTCAAGTCGCATGACCTCCTGTCCATCTTTGACGCCGGCGCCGTCCTGGACAAGAAGTTCGCATTTGACGCCCATCAGTTCGAATATCATGCCTGCGTATCGGAGGCCCGCTGCCAAGGCGTCCTCCTCGCATTGTATGACTGCGCGCCCCGCGATATCTGGCACGGTGAGCTCAGTGGTCAGATCCCCGGTGCGCACATCCTCCGCGAGGAACGCGGCTATCATATCCTTCTCAGACGTCAAGCTCGAACTCCTCGCCGGTCTTAGGGAGCAGGACATTGTAGTCCCCCAGGTCCTTGAGGAAGAGCTCCCTGGTCTCCGAGTGCATGAAGACCACGTTCTCCGGGTCGCATTCTCTTATGAACTGAACGATCTGATTGTGGTCTGCGTGGGCAGAGAAATCGTATTTGATTACCTCGCACTGCACTTTCTCGAGGTTCCCTTCGATGGCTATCGTACCCGTTTCCAGCAACAGCTTCCCGTTCGTGTCGTCTGCCTGGTATCCCACCATGAGAACGGCGCTCTTCGGGTCGTCCTTTATCCTGCTGAGATATCCCAGGACGGGGCCGCCGTCCATCATGCCGCCCGTGGTGAGTATGATCTCCGCGGCGCGGGTGGCGCTGCTCCTCATACGGCTGTTCCTTATCTCGTTGAATTTGCGTTTGGCCGCCTTCATGTTCTTGGCATTCGCCAGGTACTCGGGGTAATTCACATACAGTTTCGTGACCGATCTCCCCATTCCGTCCACCCACATCTCATATCCCAGGTCCTTGAGCAGGAGCATCATCTCCTGTGTGCGGCCTATGGCGAAGACGGGTATCAGAACGGTACCTCCGCGGTCTATGACCTCCCGGACCTTGTCCAGGAAAGTTCTCTCCACCTCCTTCCTGCTGGTGTGGAGCCTTCCGCCGTACGTGCCTTCTATTATCAGGTTCTGGCACTTGACCGGCTCTGCTCCCGCGACAAGTCTGGTGGAAGTGGTGTTGAAGTCGCCCGTGTAGAGGGTGCTCACATCCCTTTTGAATTCGTACATGGCGGCTCCGGGTATGTGGCCGGCCGGATGCACGACGACCTCGGTGCCGCTGAGATCTATCACGTCCCCGAAGGTTATCGGGACCACGTCCTTCATAGTCCTCTCTATGTCTCCGGAGGTGTAAGGCTGGGGGTATCCCTCAGCCTTCGCTATCTTCAGGCTGTCGTACATTATGATCTCGCCAACCTCCGCCGACAAAGGTGTGGTGAATAGCTCGCTGCGGTCTCTGCCGCATATGGACGGAAGCATTCCGCAGTGGTCCAGGTGGCAGTGGGTCAGGAAGATATGATCTGTCCTGGGAGCCTGCAAGGGATACTCCGGAGGTTTAGCGGGGCTCATCCCATACTCTACGAGGAGCGTTTTTCCTCCCCCTTCCATAGTCATTCCCATTCGGCCGATACCCTCTGCACCGCCGAGGAATCTGAATTTCATTTTCATTTGTTTCTCTCCTTTGCGCCTTCCTTAGAAGGACTTTGTGAAAGGGCCCTGGGGCCCCTTGAAAGCAATCCTCACATTTGTGAAATTACGGGCACTTTATCGGTTCCTTATATATTTAGATTGTCAGGGGTTCCGTTCTGCTGTTGGCAAACGGCAACCACGTTTAAATATCTGTGACGTAGATAATGCAATTTGTCGGACATAAGTCTGACACAGGGGATGCATTTGCCGAAAAAGGAGAATAAGCGCTCTAGCAGCGGCGCCAAAACCAAAGGTTTCGTCCGCGACCTGGTGGACAGCAGCATACGTGAAACGTACAGCATGAGGACAGGATACTTCATGACGCTGATCCTGGCGGCCCTGCTGTGGTGGGTTCCCGTTCTCGGTCCGATGATCGCAGGATATGTCGGTGGCAGGAAGTCCGGAACAACCGTGCGCGGTCTGGTATCCTCTTCTGCGGCGGCTCTTACGATATTCGCATCCTTATTCGTGTTGTCCTTGGGGATGTTCTCCGGACAGAGCGCATCCAATTACCTCACGGACTTAGCGGCAGGCACGTTGTTCGAGCCGGCTGTACAGTACATAGCATCCTTATTCGTCGCTGCCAGCAACACTGCTAGCATAAACATCGAACCGCTGTTCATGATGGCCGTCTTCGGTATGATCGGCGGTTTCATGGCCAACCAGGTGCGCAGGGAGGCTGAGATGATGGCGGTAGCAGGTTCTGCCGGCCAGACGCGCCGTGTACGCTCTCTCGATCTTTACATCAAAGGGAAGAAGACGGGATTCGAGTCCTTCGATGACTGTTCGGCGATATGTGTGAACGCCATGCCTCCGTCGGAACCTGTGGCCAAGACTCCCGTGCCCGAGGTACAGACGAAGCAGAGCGCTGTGACCACAACGGCAGAGATGAGGATGGCAACCACATCCACGACCTCTGAGCCTGCCGATGATGTCCCGACCGCCACGGAGAATGTCTTCGCCGGACTGGTGGCCCGCAACGCGGTACGCGAGGATCAGGAGAAGCCCTCCTCGGGCAAGGACTTCGAGTACATCTGAGCACTGGGCGTCGGTGGCGCCCGCGTGCGTGGTGTGCAACATTATTTTATAGGGTCACCCTATGGTGGTTCAGAGGCTGAAAACTTGTTTTGTTCATCATGTGGCTCGCTGATGTTCCCTCAGAATGGGAAGTATGTTTGCAGGCAGTGCGGGGACCAGACGGATCTGGGTCCCAGCGAGACCTTCACAACAGGCATGAAAGCAAAGGAGACGACTGTTATCACGGAGAATGTGGCAACCCTTCCTAAAACACACATAATATGTCCGGAGTGTTCCAATACAGAGGCTTATTTCTCTTTGAGACAGACCCGTTCCGCAGATGAACCGGAAACTAGAATATATCGCTGTTGCAGATGTAACCATACTTGGAGGGAGTACTGATCGGCATCGCCGGTCAGGAGACAGAAGCATGTTCAAGGCAGAGATAAGATCTGATACGCTCAAAAGCGTCGTGAATATCATTTCCACACTTATAGACGAGGTAAAGTTCACAATAGATCAGGACGGCATGGGACTGAAAGCCGTCGACCCGGCTCATGTGGCTATGATCGAGATGCAGATTGGGTCCGGAGCCTTCGAGTCCTTCTCCGCGGACAGGACGGAGATAGGCGTCGATCTGGACAAGATAAAGGACGTTCTGAAGCTGGCGGGTGCCAGTGACGTGATATCCATAGAGCAGGATGAGGACCGCGGCAAACTGATATTCAAGGTGGGCAACATCACCAGACGCATGAATCTGGTGGACACCTCAAGCATGGGTGAGACAAAGGTCCCCCAGCTGGACCTGTCCGCAAGTGTCAGTGTGCCAGTTTCAGAGCTGCAGAGGGGCATAAAGGCCTCGGAATCCATATCGGACCACATAGCCCTCACGGCCAATGAGGCGGGGTTCAACCTTTCCTGTGAAGGAGACACAGACTCGGTGGACCTGGTGCTGGACAAATCCGTGCTCTCGGAATTGAACGTCAAATCCGAGGTTCGCAGCATATTCCCGCTGGATTACTTCTCGAACCTCATAAAGGCGATCCCGTCCGATCTGACCGTGACGATAGGTCTCGACACGGACTTCCCGGTCAAGATCAATTTCGATATGGCCGACGGGAACGGTAAAGTGAGATATCTGTTGGCTCCGAGAATAGAGAACGACTGATGGAGAAGGTCTGCCCAATGGTAAAGACGACGGAAGAGATCACCAGGATGGCCAATATTCTGAGGCTCCACGTGGTCGAGATGACCACTGAAGCAGGATCGGGCCACCCGGGAGGGTCCCTTTCATCCGCCGATCTCATGGCAACCCTCTATTTCGGTGTGATGAGGCATGATCCCAAAAGACCGAAATGGGAGGACAGGGACCGCTTCATACTTTCCAAGGGGCACGCAGCGCCGATCCTCTACTCTGTGCTGGCCGAATCCGGGTATCTTCCTGTAGAAGAGCTGAAGACACTCAGAAGGATGGGCTCCAGGTTACAGGGCCATCCGGTCAGGGACAAGATCCCCGGCATAGAGATGTCCACAGGGTCTCTGGGACAGGGCCTCAGCATGGCCTGCGGAATAGCGCTGGCAGGCAAGATGGATGGGAAGGATTACAGGACATTCTGCCTCCTCGGCGACGGTGAGCTTCAGAGCGGCCAGAACTGGGAAGCTGCCATGTTCGCGCCCCATTACAATCTCAGAAGGCTCACTGTATTCGTGGACAGGAACCGCCTTCAGATCTCTGGTTGTACCTGCGAGGTCATGAACCTGGAGCCGTTGGCAGATAAATGGAGGTCCTTCGGATGGAACGTCCTGGAGATCGACGGCCATGATGTGAGTGCGATCCTTGACGCCTGCGACAGGGCGGACAGGGCGGACAGACCGACCTGCGTAATACTCAACACGGTGAAGGGCAAAGGCGTATCCTTCATGGAGAATAAGGCTGAGTTCCACGGTAAGAGCTGCAATTGCGATCAGAACGAATGCGCCATGCGTGAGATCAGGGAGAAGATCGGAAAATGAAGCTGGCACAGCGCAATTATTATGGTAAGGCCCTTGAATTCCTGGGCAAGACCAGAAAGGATGTCGTAGTTCTGGATGCGGATCTCGCATCGTCAACCATGACGTCTAAATTCCTTCATGCGGCACCGGACAGGTTCGTGGAGGTCGGCATAGCGGAGCAGAATATGATCGGCATATCCGCAGGGCTCGCCGCTTCCGGGAAGACCGTTTTCGCATCTACGTTCGCCGTGTTCGCTACAGGCCGCTGCTGGGAGCAGATAAGGCTTGCCGTAGCATACCCCAAACTCAATGTCAAGATCGTGGCCACCCACTGTGGCATAAGCGTTGGGGCGGACGGCACGTCCCATCAGGCGCTGGAGGACATCTCCCTTATGCGCTCCCTTCCCAATATGACCGTGATATCTCCGGCGGATGCCCACGAGACTTACGACGCCACTCTGGCTATTGCAGAGAAAGACGGTCCCTTCTATATGAGGATGGGCCGCTCGGAAGTTCCCACGGTCCTGCCGGAGGACACAGGATTCACCATCGGGAAGGCCAACGTTCTGGTTGACGGGAAGGACGTCTCGCTGGTAGGCACCGGGCAGATGGTCCACGCATGCCTCGAGGCGGCGAAGATCCTGAAGAAGGAGGGCATATCCGCGGAAGTTGTCAACATGTCGACGATCAAACCACTGGACACCGTAACGCTGAGCAGATCCATAGGCAGGACGGGATGTGTGGTCACGGCCGAGGAGCACAGTATAATAGGTGGCCTAGGGTCCGCTGTCGCGGAATACATTTCCGAGGAGAGCTTTGCACCTCTTACGAGAATAGGCACCAGGGACACATTCGGCGAATCCGGGACACCGGATGAGCTTTTCAGGAAATACGGGCTGACGGCAGAGGACGTGGCGTCAGCTGCCAAGAAGACCATGGCGAAGAGAGCAAGGAGCTGAGGAAGATGAAGATATTCATAGACACCGCTAACATCGAGAGGATAAAGGAGATCAACAGCTGGGGCATATTGGACGGGGTCACGACCAATCCCAGCCTGGTTGCGAAAGAGGGCATGGACCTGAGGACCTGCGTGAAGCAGATCTCGGAAATAGTCGACGGCCCGATATCCGCCGAAGCGATGTCCATGAAGGCCGAGGACATGGTGAAGGAGGGCAGAGAGCTAGCCGCCATCCACGAGAACATCAACGTGAAGCTTCCCATGTGCATAGAGTCTCTCAAGGCCACCAAGAAGCTCTCGGAAGAGGGGATAAAGGTGAACATGACCCTGATCTTCTCGTCCCAGCAGGCGCTGCTGGCGGCCAAGGCAGGTGCCGCATTCGTTTCTCCGTTCGTGGGACGTTTGGATGACATAGGGCAGGACGGCACAGACCTCCTGGTTCAGATAATGGATGTTTTCGAGAACTACGATTTCGACACGGAAGTGATTGCGGCCAGCATAAGGCACCCGATACACGTCTACGCCGCAGCGGCCATCGGCTGTGACATAGCGACGATCCCTTACGATATCCTCACCAAGATGGTGTCGCACCCCAAGACGGACGAGGGTATAGCAAAGTTCATCGAGGACTACAAGAAGTCCAAGAAGTGAGGTCCCATGGCCTCCGCGGTGGTTGTCGGAGGGGGGCCTGCCGGTAGCATGGCGGCCAGACTATTGGCTGAAAGATTCGACGTTACGGTTTTGGATTCCCGGGCCACATCCGGGAAGCCGGTACAGTGCACCGGGTTGATAACCGAGGAAACGGTTCGCATGTCCGGCATCAGGCCCGACATCCTTAACACAATATACGGGGCCAAGGTGCATTTCCCGGGAGGTGGTACGATATCAGTCAGCTCGGAGAGGCCCAAGGGCATTCTCGTGGACAGGCATGATTTCGATATCAGGATGGCCGATGCCGCCAGGGATGCGGGTGCCGAGTACAGGTATTCTGATAAGTACTGCGGCGCGGGAATTCTTCCCGATAAAGTATCCGTATCCTCCTCGAGAGGGAAGATCGACGCGGATCTGCTGATAGGCGCAGACGGTCACACGTCATCAGTGCTCAGGGATATGGGATGCGCCGCACCGAGATTCGTCAGAGGCATACAGGTCGACATAAAGCATAGAATGGAGGATCAGGAGACCATGGAGCTCAGGGTGGGGTCCGTGGCCCCCGGATTCTTCTCGTGGGAGATACCTTTCGGGGAGTACACGCGTGTGGGTCTCTGCACAAGGTGGTCCGCAGGACCCCCTTCCGACCATCTGGGCAGGCTGCTTAGGAGGATCGGGCTGGATGGAAAAGAGGTCACATCGAAGATATCCGGGAAGATCCCTGTCGGAGGCGTGGAGCGCACATTCGGCGATAGGATAATGCTCATAGGAGATGCCGCAGGACAAGTCAAACCAGTCTCCGGAGGTGGACTCTATCCGATGCTCAAGGCGGCGCCGTATCTCGCGTCTGCAGCCTTTGATGCGATGGATGAGGGGGACTATTCGTCAGTGAAGCTCTCTGCTTACGAGAAGGGATGGAAGAAGGAAATAGGCAGGGAACTGAAGATGGGTTGCGCCATGGTGAGGATGTACCGCAGGATGTCAGACGAGGATCTTGACAGGGCATGCAGGGCCGCGGACACGCCCAAGATGCTGAGTATATTGGACGAGATCGATTTGGATGCGCCAAGCGAGGTGGCCAGGAAAATGCTCCGGCATCCGATGCTGGCATTCAGATTCCTACCTACGGCCTTGAGGGCGGTGATATGATGGACCTGGCCAAGATACCGTCCTCGGAGGCCGCAGAGACGATACCCAGGCTGATGGAAGCGGATCTCGTGGACAGGTCGGCCAAGATCTCCAAGTTCTGTAGTTGGAGGCTGGTGCCTCTGGCGGAAGGCGCAGCGCCGCAGATAAGGGATATGGGTTACGAGGTCGTTGAAGGGGAGGCCCATTCAAGGGCGAGGACCCCTCCCCAAGAAAGGATAAGATCAGCCCTGTCCGGTCTCCCGGAAGAGGTACTGGCCCTATTGCCTATGAAATGGGAGTATGTCGGGAATATCGTGATAATCAGGTACTTCTCAGGCATGGAGTCCTACGAGACGGAGATAGGCGAGGCCTATGCCAGAGAATTGGGCGCGAAGACGGTCTGTGTCGATATGTCGGGAGTGAGCGGAGAGTTCAGGGTCCCAGACATGAAAGTGATATACGGAACGGAAACAGAGGCGGTCCGCAGAGAGAACGGCGTGCTCTACAGGTTCGATGTGACCAAGGTAATGTTCTCTTCCGGAAATATAGAAGAGCGGGAGAGGATGGCAAAATTGGACTGTACCGGCGAGACTGTGGTGGACATGTTCGCAGGTATAGGCTACTTCACCCTTCCGCTGGCCAAATTCGCCAATCCGAATATGGTCATAGCAGTGGAGAAGAATCTGGACGCATACGATTATCTGGTCTCGAATATAGAGGAGAACGGGGTGGAGGACAGAGTGACGCCCGTACTCGGGGACAACAGGAATATGCACACAGAGGCGCTGGCTGACAGGGTTCTTATGGGATATGTGCAAAAGACCAGGGAATTCATACCTTATGCCCTGAGGATAATCAAGCCCGGCGGAGTGATACATTATCACGACACGTTCTACGTGAATGATCACGAGAACGAGATACGCAAAGTATTCGGAGACGCCCTGGGGGAACGGGGATTCGAGATCCTAGGCATAAGGGAAGTGAAATCCTTCGCTCCGTCGGTCTCCCATTATGTGGCCGATATCAGGGTGCTCTAGACCTTCTCTCCGGACCCGGTCGCCGTCATCAGCGTGTTCATCTTGTCGCGGTAGGATTCGCCGTCAGCATCCAATAGTTCTTTGACGAAAGGTACCAGGAAATCGGAGAACTCCGCATCCTCTTTTGACAGCTTCCATTTCCCGTCGGTGCCCAAAGATGTGCCGAAGGCACTTGCCAGTGCCTTCGCTTTGTTATCCCTCGGTATAGTCCTGTCCATCTCTTCTGAGAGCATTTCCGCGCCGCCGACCTTGGCGGCCTTTGCATACGCGTCAGCAAGTCTCGTCATCGGACCGGCCCTCTTCCCGAAGTCGGGAAGACCGTCTATCACATCCTTGGACATCATCAGACGCTTGGCGCCGGTGAGGGCCTGGGCGGGATTGCTCCGGCTCTGGTCCCCCACGGCATCTGCCGTCGTTTGCGAGGTGTACGCGGATATTATTTCCTTCCATTGATCTGGCCACAGGGAGGTAAGAGCTTCCGAGGCCCTGTCAGATTTTATTATGACCGAGTCGTTCCTGCCTGAGAGGTATGCTTTCAGGGCATCCTTCTCGACATCGCTTCCTCTCAGGCTCTCTAAGAATCCGTTGAGATCGGAACCGTGGTTCCTGTTGCCCGATACGAAGGTAGCCACATCCCCCTTCTTCAGAGTACCTGCCATGTCCTTGAGCACCGAATCTATCAGGGCGGTGTCCGTTATTCTTCCCGCGGCGTATTCTCTGATCCTCTCTGGAGGTATGGTCTCCCTGCCCTCATCCCCTGCGGAATGGAATTTGTGCCTTACCGACACATCGAAATCGTCCAGTGGGTCTCTGGCGGAGATCCTGGATATGAGGAATTGGAGCGTGGAGACCTCCTTGGCGCAGTTCCTGCATATGCTGATATCCTCTCCCAGGGATTTGACTGCGATGACCAGGGATCCCTGGCCTTCATGGCCGCACGCAAGTCCGTCATCGGGGAATTCGTAAGGCGTGTCCCAAAAAGCATCGTATAGATAATCCTCCGGCATGTTGGCGGAGTTCGAGCAAACAAGGTCGTCAAAGGAGTATATATGAAGATTCTTCTTTCTGGCCATGTCGTTGTACAGGAGAAGCCTGATCCTGGGGTCGTTATAGTACTGGCACCCGATCAGTTTGTCATTGCCCACGCTACCCCTCTTGGCGAATGACACGTCCTCGCCTCCGAGCTTGGCAGTGGCCAGATAGGGGATTTCCCCCGCAGCGCCCAGAGATGCGGTGGCGGCGTAGGCTTTGGTTATGTCGCAGGGCCCTTTGCTGGATGCCTTGACCAGTGCATCGGGATCGTCCTTTATCCTTTCCAGCTTTCCTATCCTGGCGAAGGGCTTATCGAAATGGCATTTCCTGCACGTGCCCGCGCATTTTGGTCTCAGAAGGCCCGGTTCATCCAGCAGATCCTTGGATTTCTGGAGCAGGTCGCTTTCTAATCTTTTGGGCGTATGCTTAACGCCTCTGAACCTGACCTTCCTTTTCGCCATGCTCTCAATAAACTCATCGACTGTAATAAAGCCTATGCAACAAAAAAGAAGAAGGGGGCAAAGCCCCGTTGTTTCAGTATCTACCGTACATGTCGGCGGCTTATGTTGGGTGGCCTCTCAGATATTTCTGAGGTGCGGTATGCGCCGTCAGTCCTGGTATAAATCCTAGGAGTCCGATATCTATAATATGACCTCGGAGGAAGCGAAGATGAGGGAGCTTCTGGCATCGCCGCCCTTCTCTAAGAGGGACCTAACCTCGGAGGAGGCGAGGCTATTCATGGAAGCGCTCACCCATGACAGCTATGTGTCGGAGAAGGGGGAAGGTGTTTCTTACGAAAGACTGGAGTTCTTGGGAGATGCTGTAACCGAGCTCGCGGCCTCGGAGTATGCCTACAGGCTCGGCGGCGATGAAGGCGAGATGACCGATGTGAAACAGAGCATCGTCTCCAACAGGTGCATATCCGCCTCGGTCCTGAAAAGGGGGATCAAGATCGATTCGGCGGCCAGAGTGGGTAACGGTCACATCAATAAAAGAACGAAGATGCCAGTTCTGGAGGAGAATATGCGGGCCGATATATTCGAGGCGATCGTGGGGGCATTCTATCTTTTATACGGCCTCGAGGAGGCCAGACGCCTCGTTCTCGCAGTGCTGCTGTGATTCCAGCGGTTGTTCCACGGTTCTTTTATAGACTGCAATCGATGACGGCTCATGAGTGTTGACGACACCGCTGCGGACATAAAGAGCATGAAGATACGCGGTGCCGGGAAAATAGCTAGAGCCGGCGCAAAAGCTCTGTCCGATTTTGCGGACAGCTACGAAGGGACAGGCATACAGACCTTCCTCGCGGACCTGGAAAAGGCCAAGAGGGCACTTCTGGAATCCAGGCCCACCGCAGTTTCGCTTTGGAACGGAGTCTGTTTCACCCTGAGGGGCGTGGCCGGTACAAAGGACGTCGGCGAGGCGGCCGCATTGGTCGCATCCAATGCCGAAAAATTCATCGTATCATCCGAGAACGCCGTGAAGGTGATCGGGGAAATAGGCGCGAAGAGGGTGCAGGACGGGGACACACTCCTGACCATATGCAACAGCAGTGCGGCGATCAGTGTGATGAAGACGGCGCACAGGCAGAACAAGAACATCAAGGTATATGCGACCGAGACACGTCCCTGGAGACAGGGGATACTGACGGCCAGGGAGCTGGATGCCGAGGGCATAGATACGACGTTGGTAGTCGACAGCGCGGTAAGGTCCGTGATGAAGAAGGTGGATAAGGTCTTCGTAGGAGCCGATACGGTCACTTCCCACGGTTCCCTTATCAACAAAGTGGGAACCTCCCATGTTGCGCTCGCGGCCCACGAGGCCAGGGTGCAGTTCTATGTTTGTGCGGAAACGTACAAATTCTCTCCGATGACTCTGTTTGGTGACATGGTCACCATTGAGGAGAGGCCCTCATCGGAGATTTCCGCCCCCGGAGAGCTGCCGGAGACTGTGAAGATCTATAATCCCGTATTCGACAGCACCCCCGCCGCCTACATAGATGCCATAATCACTGAATTGGGGATGATGTCCCCCGGAGCGGTCTTCGGGGTCATGACGCATCAGTTGGGCTATTCGGCCATGCAGCCTTAGGAGTTGACAGAATGGAACCAAAGACATACACATACCTGCATCTGAACGAGAATCTGGATCCGGAGGACTATGTCATCTGTGATTACAGGGTCACCACCGATATGCCTATGGAGAAAGCGGCTGACGCCATAGCCGCGGAGCAATCTACCGGAACATGGACCGGGCTCACGACGCTGAAGAAAGGCGTGATAGACAAGTACGGTGCCCGTGTGACAGAGATCAACGGCAATAATATCAGAGTTGCCTTCCCCAGCGAAGATTTCAGTGTTGATATAGGCGGAGTCCCTCAGATACTGAGCGTAATTGCAGGCAATCTTTTCGGACTGGAGGCTCTGAAGAAGGTAAGGCTCGAGGACGTGAGGTTCCCTAAGAGCATATTGGAGCAGTTCCCCGGGCCGAAGCACGGCGCGGCCGGGCTGAGGTCCGTACTGAAGCGAAAGGAAAAGCCTCTGGTGGGCACCATAATCAAACCGAAGATAGGCCTGTCTCCCAAGGAGATGGCCGATTATGTTTACGAGTCTGGCCTGGGAGGCCTGACGAACAGCAAGGACGACGAGACCCTTACGAACCAGGTTTTCTGTCCCATAGAGGACAGGACCGTGGCGATAGCCGAGTCCCTAGACAGGTTGGAGCAGGAAGGGATCCACATGATACACGCCATAAACATCAGCACCAGCGGCCATAAGATACTGGAGGTTGCGGATAAAGTGCAGTCGCTGGGTGCCAAGCAGATCATGGTGGACGTCATAACCTGCGGCTTCGCTGCAGTCCAGGTTCTTGCGGAGGATCCATCCGTCAAGGTCCCTGTGCACGTTCACAGGACCATGCACGGAGCCATGACTCGGGACAGGGATCACGGGATCGCAATGCTACCAATCGCCAAGCTGGTCCGCATGTGCGGCGGTGACGCCCTGCACATAGGCACCCTCGGAGTGGGCAAGATGTCCGGTGACGTAGGAGGGGACATGGACAATCTCAGAGCATGCACGGATGAGAGCGTGCCTTACAAAACAGTGATGCCCGTCTGTTCGGGTGGGGTCTACCCAGGCATGGTCGGCAGACTCGTAGAGAGGTCTGGGCTCACCGTCCAGATACAGGCGGGAGGTGCCGTAGCCGGTCATCCCGGAGGGGTCAGGAAAGGGGCCATGGCGATGAGCCAGGCAGTGGAAGCGGCATATAATGGGATACCCGCGGATAAATATGCGGAGACTCACGAGGAACTCAAGTTAGCATTGGAAAAGTGGGGTATGAAATGAAATTCAAGGCAAAGTTCTACAATGTGGATTCCTCGGAGCCGAGGGTCATAATGCATGATGATGACTGCGTCGAACTCGGCGTAAAGGAGATGGACCGCGTACGTATAGACGGGAAGAACAGGTCCACCGTCACACTGGTCAGCAGATCGGATACCGTTGTCAAGAAAGGTGTGGTCCTGATGTCATCCGATGTGATGAAGAGGATCGACGTGAAGGACGGGGAAGAGGTCAACATCGAGAACTCGCCTAAGCCGGAGTCCGTCAAGAGCATAAGGCACAAGATGGACAATGAGAGGCTCAGCTCTACCGAGATACACGAGGTCGTCAGGGATATTGCCGAATCGAAGCTGTCGAAGATAGAGGTATCCGCATGGCTCACAGCCCTCTACATCAACGGAATGGATGTGGAGGAGATCGCAGACTTCACCAATGCAATGGTCGACACGGGCGACCGGATGGTCTTCGACCGTCAGCCTGTATTCGACTTCCACAGCCTGGGGGGCGTCCCGGGCAACAAAGTGACCCCCATAGTCGTATCCATAGTGGCCGCAGCCGGGCTAATGATCCCGAAAACGTCTTCCAGAGCGATAAGCAGTGCATCCGGCACATCTGATTTTGTGGAGACCTTCTGTGACGTTGAGCTTTCGGCAGCACGTATAAAGGAGATATCCGAGACGGTAGGGGGCACATTCGCATGGGGAGGCGCCATGAACATAGCCCCGGTGGATGACATGGTCATACGCATAGAATATCCTCTGGGCATCAACCCGAGGGCACAGATGCTGGCATCCATAATGAGCAAGAAGATCGCCATAGGAGCCACACATCTGCTGGTGGACATTCCCATGGGGTCCGGTACGAAGGTGAAGACCATAGAGGAGGCCAGGGCCTATGTCAGGGACTTCATGGATCTCGGAAGAAGGTTAGGAATACAGGTGGAATGCGCCATAACCTATGCGGACCAGCCCGTCGGGTCGGCGATAGGCCCCATACTGGAGGCCAAGGAGTGCATAAAGATCCTGGAAGGGGAGAAGCACCCGTCCAGCGTGATCGAGAAGGCCTGCGACCTTGCAGGCGTCATACTGGAGATGGGCGGGATACCTTACGGAGGCGAGGAGGCCAGGCGCATACTCTCTTCGGGAGAGGCCCACAAGAAGTTCATGGAGATCGTGGTGGCCCAGAACGGCAGTCCGGACCTCAAGGCGGACGATCTGCAGCCCGGGAAGTTCAAGCATGACATAGTGACTGCGAAGTCCGGATATGTGCACACGATCCACAACAAAACGCTGGTAAACATAGCCAGAGCGGCCGGTTCCCCCTCAGATAAGGGAGCGGGGATCATGCTTAACAAGAAGAAGGGTCAGAGGGCGGAGAAGGGGGAGGTCCTCTTCACGATATACGCGGATAACGAGGCGAAGGGCCTGAGGGCCAAAGAGATGGCCATGCGCAATCCCCCTCTGCAGATCGAAGGTATGATGATCGAGAGAGGATCAAGATCGATAAGGTGAGTGTTCCGTGCTGATAATAAGTGAGAGGATAAACGGGCTTTTCAAGTCCATCGGACGCGCCATAGACGCCAGGGATGAGAAGGCGATAAAGGATGCGGCCCTCAGGCAGATAGAGTGCGGAGCCAACGCTCTCGATCTCAACGTCGGGCCGGGAAGAGGCTGCTACAGTCCGGAGACCATGAAATGGCTCGTGGAGACCGTTCAATCGGTAACGGATCTGCCGCTGTGCATCGATTCTCCCGGCATCAAGACCCTGGAGGCGGGTCTGGCAGCATCGAACAATCCTACAATAATCAATTCCACGACCGCCGAGGCGGAGAAGATGGGAAAGCTGTTCCCTCTTGCCGCGGAGTACGGGTCAGACATAATATGTCTGACCATGGATGAGAAAGGGGTGCCTAACGACGCTGAGAGCCGCGGAGAGATGGCGATGCTCATGATAACCACGGCCATGGAGCACGGGGTCATGCCCGAGAGCATACTGTTGGATCCGCTGGTGCTTCCGGTATCGGCCGGCCAGGACCAGGCATGGAAGGTAATCGAGTCGATAAGGATGTTCCAGATGCTGAACGATCCCCCGATAAGGACGGTGGTGGGACTCAGCAACATATCCAACGGAGCAACCGGCAGACCATTGATAAACCGGACGTACCTGGCGATGCTCATGGGCGCGGGCCTCTCGGCAGCCATACTGGACCCGGAGGACGGGGATTTGATGGACACCCTGAAGACATCCGAGATGTTGCTGGACCGCAAACTGTACTGCAGCGATTATCTCAGGGGCTAGGGCCGAGTCCCGTCATCTCGACGAGACGTCCGACGCTGGAGTACCAGTTTATCGGCATGATGTGGATCCCGGCGACGCCCTTTTGTGAGGAGACGTGCTCTATTGTCTCTGCCGCGATCCTCAACCCTTCCGCAGAAGAGTCGGCAGCAGAGGACAGTCTCTTCAGTACCGTATCCGGAACATATGTGCCAGGCACGTTGTTCATCATGAACCTGGCAGCCCTCACGGTCCTGAGAGGCAGTATTCCTACTATTACACCGGCCCTTTTGTCGATGCCCTGCCTTCTGATCTCTTCCATCCACTCATCGAACCTGTCAAGATCGAAAACGGCCTGGGTCTGAAAGAATTCGGCCCCGGCCGCCAGCTTGTTCATAGTTCTGAGCATATGCATCTTAGAAGGGGTTCCGAAGGGATTCGTCGCGGCGCCTATGCAAAGCTTCGGAGGATTCATTATCTCGTCGCCTCCCCAGAGGCAGCCTTCGTCTGTCATTTTCCTGAAGATCATTATCTGCTGCGTGCTGTCGACATCGAAGACGTTCTTGGCACCTGGCTGGTTCCCGAAGGATTGGTGATCGCCGGATATGCAGAGGACGTTCCTCACCCCCAGTGCATGGGCCCCAAGGATATCGGACTGCATCGCGATCCTGTTCCTGTCTCTGCAGACCATTTGCATTATGGGTTCCATTCCCATTCTGAGGCACATGACGCTGCCGGCAAGGCTCGACAGTCTGACCATGGCGGTCTGGTTGTCTGTCACGTTGTAAGCGTCGGCGAAGCCCTTCATCTCCTCAGCCCTGGCGACGAAGTCTTCTGCCGAGGCCGATTTTGGAGGGGCGATCTCCGCGGTCACGACGAACTCCCCCCGCGAGAGCTTTCCCTTCAGGATGCTGATTCCTTCCAAGATCTCACTCCTTGCTCCTCACAGTCCTGACGCCGCCGCTGTGGCTCCTGGACCAGTCCTTGGGCGGGACGGGCTCTATGACATCCATCAATTCCCCCCTCGCTTCCAGTATCGTGTAGACCTGATGCCATGCACAGTCTATCTCGGGATAAAGCTCGCATTTCCCATCGACGGATCCGCCGCACGGGCCGTTCTGGAGGCCCTTGGCACATCTTGCCAGCGTGCAGATGCCTGCGGTCCTGTCTATTGTGCATCTACCGCATCCCATGCATTTCTCTTTGAAGACACCCTTCTTCTCCGGGGCCCCCATATTCGATGTGTTGATGCCCGGGACGATCCTTCTCTCGGGGAATGTCTCTGACATGCTTTGTGCCCCGACCCCGCATCCCAGGGATATCACGACGTCGGAGTTCTGCACATCGTTTGCGATCTTCTCTACGAATTTCCTTTCGCACTGTCTTTTCAGAGTGAGACCTTTGATCCTCCATCCCAGTCCCTTCCTGCGGGAGTGGGCCGAAAGATCGTAGACAAGATCCCGGACCTCCTCCTTCCCGCCGGCCAGGGAAACTGTCATGCAGGAATCGCATCCCACCACGAGTATGCGCATATCCCTGCGGTCCCCTAGGGAGCCTATTATGTCCAGTATCGGTTTCTGCTCACCTATTATCATACGGCCTCACACGGAGAAGTAGGGTTACCAGGTTAAAAAATGTATCAGGAACCGCTGAGACTCTCTTCGCCGAAGGTATTGTTTAAGTCAGCGGAGCGGAATGGAGAGGGTATGAGGGCCCTCTGCGTGACGATCGATTTCGACAGGGACGTCAATAGGGCTGTGCCCGGCAGAAGCGAGGCGGTCTGCGGTACTGATATGTGTCACAGATACGGTTCGTCAGCAGAGGGCGCCGCCGTCCTTTCTGAGATAATGGACGATCTGAACGTTCGCGGAACCTTCTTTGCCGAGGCTTCGACCCTTGAGCTCGCAGGCGCATCATCCGTTTCGGGGCATGAGGTGGCACTGCACGGATACGATCACGAGGATTTTACTGGCTATGTTTCCGGCATGCCCATGGGAGAAGAGGAGATCAGAGAAGTTATGGAGCGTTCGGTCAACAAGGTCAAGGACCTGACCGGCGCCGTGCCCAGGGGTTTCAGGGTCCCCTATAT
Source organism: Methanomassiliicoccaceae archaeon UBA381 (assembly GCA_002502965.1). GTDB lineage: Archaea > Thermoplasmatota > Thermoplasmata > Methanomassiliicoccales > Methanomethylophilaceae > RumEn-M2. The sequence continues at coordinate 306,158 of DAQS01000002.1, read as the reverse complement.
GAGAGTTCATGAACCTTTGATGAACATGCTGCAGGAATATGGCATTGAATATGATTCTTCGGAATATGCGAAAATCGGAAGATCTGTCATGCCGTACCGGAAATGGGGCATCATCGAGATCCCTGTGCCCAAGGGGAAGGACGCATCGGGAAGGACCATAGCGGCATATCTGTGGCCGATGCATGAGGGGGATCGGATCCCAGGGGATTACGTCGAAATGGCCGCCGGGATGGAAGAGGGGGTCTTCGTCATAGCGACTCATACCTGGCACATGGTGGAATCCATAAAGAAAGGGCTCATGGACAAAGCCAGAAGGGAAAAGAACTCAGAACACGTCAGGGATGTGATAGCCGCCATCATCGATATGGGATATGAACCGATGAAGATGGAACAGGCTATGGGGACGTTCCCTCTGTGAACCCGTCAGTCAAAACAAGGCGCCGGGCGCTCGGATATGGAATCCTCAGACTGTTCCGAATGCTTCGAGGGTACACCCTGTTCCCTGAATGGTAGTCCTGTTCTTCCGTCCTCTTTTTGAAGCGCGGGAAGGATGTGTCTGTTTGGCGCTGCCTTCTTTTGCGCCAAGTAATTAAATAACTCTCGCGTATGCGCATTGTTGCATATGCCACCGACGGCGGACCTGATAAAAGGCAAGGACGTTTCGTCCGAGATATATTCAGAGCTCTCAGAGAGGATATCGCGCCTCAAGTCGAAGGGCGTGACGCCGGGCCTGGCAGTCATACTGGTGGGGGACGACCCCGCCTCTCAGGTCTATGTCAGGAACAAAGGCCTCAAATGTGAAGAGCTCGGGATGCGCTCGATTACGATAACCATGCCCGGGACGGCGACGGAAGCTGACGTTCTGAGCAAGATAGAAGATCTGAACACGGATCCGTCCGTTCACGGATTCATAGTGCAGCTCCCCCTTCCGAAGCATATAGATGAGGACAAGATCATAGACGCCATAGATCCCAAGAAGGACGTCGACGGGTTCCACCCGGTCAATGTGGGCAACATGCTCATCGGGAAGCCCGGGTTCCTGCCGGCCACGCCCGCGGGCGTACAGCAGATGCTGGTGCGATCCGGCGTGGAAACGTCGGGGAAGCATGTGGTGGTCGTGGGAAGGAGCAACATCGTCGGGAAGCCCATGGCGGCACTGATGGTACAAAAGGCCAAAGGGGCCGATTCCACCGTGACCGTGGTCCACTCCCGCACTAAGAACCTGCCCGATCTGACTAGACAGGCAGACATACTGATAGTGGCCATAGGGAAGCCGAACTTCGTCACCGCGGACATGGTGAAGGAAGGCGTCGTGGTAATAGACGTGGGCACCAACAGAGTGGACGACCCATCAAGCCCCAAAGGCAGCAGGCTGGTGGGGGATGTGGACTTCAACGGAGTGAGAGAGAAGGCCTCTATGATAACGCCCGTGCCCGGAGGCGTGGGGCCCATGACGATATGCATGCTGATGGCCAACACGGTGACCGCGGCTGAGAATTCAATTCGATAACCAAAAGGTGAGGAAAGATGAGGGAATGTGAGGATCACGGATACTTCCGAGAGGACCAGTGTCCTGTTTGCGGAGAGGAAGGAAAATTCATCATGAATGATTTCGAGACCGAAAGGCTCGGAAGGTCCCTGGCAGGAATACTGAGGCACGGCAGGTTCGAGCTCAGTATGGACGACCAGGGCTTCGTGGACATGAGGGACATTGTCGGCGTCGTCAAAGAGAAGAATCCCAGGATGCACTGGCTGAGGCCGCATCACATAGTGGCCCTGGTGGATACGGACCCCAAAGGGAGATATCAGGTGTCCGGGAACTCCGTAAGAGCGACCTACGGGCACACGATCGAACTTGAGATGAATCTCAACACGGAGAACGTGCCGGATTATCTTTACTACCCCACGGCCCCCGAGGAGACGGATCTCATACTCGAGTCCGGCCTTTACCCGTCGGACAGGGCAATGGTGCATCTGTCCCTGACCTATCAGGATGCATTCAATGCCGGGTCGGTGCGCGTGGAGCAACCGGTCATACTCGAGATAGATGTGAACGCCTGCTTTGATGCCGGATACGACATTGGGAAGGCCGCTAAGACGGTATTCCTGTGCAAGCATGTCCCGCCCGAGTGTCTCAGCATAATCTACGAGGAAGAAACGGAGTAATACGCATGCCTAATGTCATGAAGCCCGAGGAGGTCAGGAAGAAGTTCGGCCCCTTGTTCTGCAAGAGATATGTCACCCTTGTCGACGAGAAGAACGGAGTCGCGCAGATCCTGGAGGATTGCATTGCCCGCGGGCCCATCGAATGGGACATAGTGAACAGAAAGCGAACAGGGGGCGTCATCACCGACATAAAGGCGATGGGCACCTCCATGATAATGGACGTCGAGATCGGAGAGAGGGAGCTGAGATTCGGCCCCGCATCTGCCAAATATGGTGCCCAGGGCCTCAAATCCCTGACGGTCGAAGGGAACAGGGTCAAGTCCCGCTGGGTAGGATTGGCGGGAGCCTCTGTGGGGATAGGCGCATGCATACCCCAGGCCCCCGATGTCATAGAGACGATATACCCTGACGATTTTAAGATCGGGGGAGCCCACAGGGCCGAGGTCGAGATCATTACCCCCAAGATGATAAGGGTCATACTGGGTCTGGACGACACGGACACCCCCAGCGAGGGAGCCACATGGGTAGTGACTATGAAGATGAGCAAGGAATGCCCCTACGGGGAGTTCATAGAGCACAAGATCATCCAGCTGAATCCGGAGGCTCCAAATAAGACCACCAACTGCTGTTCTACGGCCATATCCTTTGCCGTCAAGGAGGAGGACAAGGAGAAGCTGATAGAGTACGCAAAGGAGTTCTTCACAAAGGAATCGGTATCGGATGACACGGTCATGACCGTGTACGAGGGCCTCAGGATACCGAAGGAGCTGGAGGATTGGAGCTGGAAGGCGAAGAGCATCCTCTATACTGAGAAGGAGGCCGAGGACATAGCCGAGAGGAACGGTGTCAAGACCTACGGCCTGAAAAAGGGCACGAAGGGGATCATAGGCGCCGTGGCGGCGATAGGATGCTTTGACATGGGCCTGAGGTCCGCAGGACTGCCAGAGGATTTTGATTGAGATGAGGATCCCGGGGATATTCACCAACAAGGCTTACAGCAAGTACGAGGACAAGCTGGAATCCGAGGTCCTGCAGGGCAAAATCCCCGAGCATATAGCGATAATAATGGACGGCAACCGAAGGTATGCCACCGAGGTCCTGAAGGCCGACGAGAAAGAAGGCCATATGAAAGGGAAGGACAAACTCGAAGAGGTCCTTGAATGGTGCTACAAGGTAAAGGTCAAGACCCTTTCCGTTTACGCCTTCTCCACTGAGAATTTCTCCAGGGAAGAGGGAGAGGTAAGCTTCCTCTTTGACCTGATGGAAGAGACGATAATGCATTTCGCCGATGACGAGAAGACCCACAAGAACAAGGTCAGGCTCAGGATCATCGGAGAGAAGGAAATGTTCCCGGACGGTTTCAGGAACGCGGTCGCCTATGCAGAGGAGAGGACCAAGGATTATTCCGACTTCTCATTGAACATAGCCGTCGCATACGGCGGCAGGCAGGAGATCGTCAAAGCGGTCAAGGATATCGCCAAGGATGTCCTAGAAGGCAGGATGGACGTTAAAGATATAGACGAGTCGGCAATATCCAGGCACATGTATACGTACGAGCTGCCGGACCCGGATCTCATGCTCAGGACCTCCGGGGAGCTCAGGATATCCAACTTCCTGCTGTGGCAGATGGCATACTCAGAGCTCTATTTCGCAGACGTATACTGGCCCGGATTCAGGTACATTGATTTCCTAAGGGCAATAAGATCATATCAGCAGCGCAAAAGGCGTTACGGGAAGTGAAATTATGGCAAGCTCAGACATAGTATTCTTGCATGCGCCCACGGTGTATGACTTCAGAAAGAAGCCCATATTCTATGGGCCGGTGAGCGACGTAGTGCCCTCGTCCCCCGTCTTCGAGATGTACCCTCTGGGGTTCATGACCATGTCGTCGCATCTGGAGGAGGCAGGATTCCGCACCAGGATAGTGAACCTCGCAGTGCAGATGCTGCAGAGCGATAAGTTCGACGTTGAGAAGCGCATAAAATCCCTGGATGCCGACGTTTATGCCATCGATCTGCACTGGTTGCCACATGCGCACGGTTCTCTCGAGATAGCGAAGATCGTCAAGAAATATCATCCGGATTCGATAGTCGAGTTCGGCGGATTCTCCTCCTCATATTTTTGCGACGAGCTCATAAGGAGACCAGAAGTGGACATGGTAATGCGCGGGGACTCTACGGAGATACCCCATGTGGAGATGATGCGCACCCTTGAGAGAGGAGGGGACCTCTCCCTCGTCCCTAACCTATCATGGAAGGATAAGGACGGCAGGGTCCACAAGAACCCCATGTCGTACGTTCCGGATACGATAGATGATGTGAAGTTCGATTACGGCACCATGATAAAGAACGCCATCAGGCACAGGGACATAAAAGGAGCTTTGCCCTGGTTGGGCTGGGATAAGAACCCTCTCACATCGGTGTTCACTGTCAGAGGCTGCGGCCTGAACTGCGCCGAATGCGGCGGTTCCCATTCTGCTAACAAGAATTTCCTATGCAGGAGCAGACCCGCATTCAGATCGCCGGAGAAGCTGGTCGAGGACATATGTGCGATACAGGATTATCTGAAGTCGCCTATATTCATAATAGGGGATCTGAGACAGGGCGGAGACGATTACGCGACCCGTTTCTTCTCCGAGGCGAGGCGCCAGGGCGTCAAGAACCATCTTGGCATGGAGATATTCCGGCCTGCCGGCGACGCGTTCTTCTCCGAGATGGAGAGGAGCATAGGGGAGTATACAATGGAGTTCTCTCCGGACTCCCACGACGAGTCCGTGAGGACGGCCATGGGGAAGAATTATGATAATGCGTCGATAGAGAAGACTCTCACATCCGCTTTCGATAACGGTTGCCAGCGCTTCGATCTGTTCTATATGACCGGTCTGCCGCAACAGACCAGGGACTCTGCCATATACAGTGCCAGTGCATCAAAGCACCTCTGGGACGCTGTTGGTCAGGAAGCAAGATTGTTCATATACAATGCTCCGTTCGCGCCCTTTGTGGACCCGGGTAGCAGGATATTCGAGGATCCCGAGAAATGGGGATACAGGATGTTCGCGAGAACCCTTGAGGATCACAGGATGCTCCTGGACAATCCGTCATGGAAACAGGTGCTGTCTTACGAGACCGTATGGATGGACAGGGACACGATCGCAGAGGTCTCCTACGATGCCGCCCAGGTGCTGACTGATACCGAGTTCTCCGTCGGCCGCATAGACGAGGAGATGCGCGATGCCAGGTCCGAGAGGACTGAGACGGCCAGAACCTTGATGCACAGGATCGATGATATCATGAGGATATCCGATCCAGCAGAGAGAGAGGCTAAGCTCTGGGAAGTGAAAGCGGAAGGAGAGAGGGTCATGCTGTCCACTGTGTGCAACAAGAAGAATTTGGATTGGGAGACCGGATCCATATGGGCCAATACGCCCAGGGTCATATCGGGTCTTCTGAAATCCGTGTTCGGCAGGGGCAGGCGCTGATAATCTATTGATATAGCAGAAGATCAGGCGTCTCCTCTGCTCATCTTCTCGGATTTCCTTGCGGAGGCGACGACAGCGTCGCTGATGAGCTCTTTGACCTTACCTTCGTTAAGGACCTTGACCCCCTCTATGGTCGTCCCTCCAGGTGAACAGACGTTCTCCTTTAGGACATCCGGGTCCTCCCTTGTCCCCATCACGGTTTTGGCTGCACCCTCTACCGTCAGTGAAGCGAGTTCCAGAGCGAATTCCCTGGATAGCCCCATTCTTACTCCCCCGTCAGCCAAAGCGTCTATGATCATGAAAACGAAAGCAGGCGAGCTCCCGCTCAGGCCAGAGACGGCATCCATATCCTTCTCTTCTATCCTGAAGGCGCGCCCCATGGATTCCAGAATCATCCTGACGGCGGTCTCGTCATCGGTATTTGTGCCGGGACCCATTACGTAGCAGGAAACACCGTACATAACAGCGCTGCACAGATTGGGCATCACCCTTACAATTCTTGCATCTGGCACATATGATTTGAGAGTGGATATCTTTATTCCCGCGGCAACACTTATCAGAAGATGGTCGCGGCCTATTCCGATATCTGGGTCAGAGAGCAGATCCTTAACGTGTACAGGTTTTACGGCCAGTACCAGAACCGACGCTCCTTTTGCCACGTCAGCCGGACTTCCGCAGCCTACCACTCCGTATTCCGAGGAGACCTTAGCGCACGAAACAGGGCTGCTGGTGCAGACCAATATATTGCTTGGGGATATCCCGTGCGAGATCAGCCCCCTTATCATTGCCTTAGCCATCTTGCCTGCGCCGATGAATCCGATCCTCATCCTGTAGAACACCGCCTTTGGGGCTGTCAAGGCCATCTGCCGATATAATCCTTAAGCATAGCCACAGGTCGGATCTGTCCCCTTATTTTTATCTTATTCTTTGCCCGCGTATGCCCTAACCTTTAATACTTACAGGGCATCACGGAAATCCAATGTCACTAGTTGTGAGTTACATACCCTTGGTGGTCTTGGCCCTTCTTGCGATGGGCTTCGCACCATTGGCATGGTGGATGTCTAGGTTACTTAGGCCCAACAAACCCACAGCATGGAAGCAGATGACGTACGAGTGCGGCTCTGAGCCCATCGGAGAGGCTAACGTCCAGTTCAGATTCCAGTACTATTCCTTTGGAATCATTTTCCTGATTTTTGATCTGGTCGCTACATTCCTCCTTATTTGGGCCGTCGCATTCGGCGCCCTTTCCAACACCGGTATCCTCTGGGGTATGGTGTTCCTCTTGCTTCTCATGGTGGGTGTGGCTTACGCTCTGAAAAGGGAGGAAACCATATGGATATGAGCATGTATCCCCACGCCGTTGCGATGAGTGTAGATGAGTTCATGAGCTGGTCCAATGCGACCATAAATGAGCTGCTGTCCGCAGGGACGAAGAGAGCTGTTGACAAGCTCACCGGCCCCATTTGGTCATGGGCTATGAGGAATTCTATGCACCCCTTGCACTTCGGCCTCGCATGCTGTGCCATCGAGATGGCAGCGGCCTCTGCGCCGAAGCACGACGCCGAAAGACTGGGTATGATCTACCGTTCCTCTCCCAGGCAGACAGACGTTCTTCTGATAAACGGCTGGATCTCAAAGAAGCTTCGCCCTGACATCAGACGTCTCTACGAGCAGATACCCGCCCCCAAGTGGGTGGTTGCCATGGGCGAATGCGCTATTTCAGGCGGCCCATGGTATGATTCCTATAACATAGTGCAGGGATTGGATCAGATTGTGCCAGTTGATGTTTACATCCCGGGATGTCCTATAAAGCCCGATGCCATGATCGACGGGTTCATGCTCCTGCAGAAGAAGATAGACGCTTACTTCAAGAGAGGCGTCTTCATGGAGGACTGAGCATGCCGGACGATGCGATGATAGAGGCTCCGACGAAAACGGACGTAGAAGCGCTCATAAAAGGCAAGTTCGGATCGAAAGCTGTATTCAGGCAGACAACGAAGAAGAACTCCAAGGCAGACAACGAAGGTCGCAGATTGTACATCGACACAGACAGGGATACCCTTTACGAATTGTGCCAGTATGTACATGACAGGCTTAATTTCGAGCACATAATATCAGTTACGGGGGTAGATTGGGTAGACCATATGCAGACGGTATACCACATCACGAACTATCTTACAGGCATGGTCGTGGAGATCACCACCGATATACCCAACGATGACCCTCATGTAAGGAGCGTTAGCGATATATGGGAAGGTGCCAACTGGCACGAGAGAGAGGCTTACGAGCTCTTCGGGATCATATTCGACAACCATCCCAAGCTGGAGAGGCTGTTGACGCCAAAGAGCTACGAATTCTACCCTTTCAGGAAATCATACAAACTTAGGGGGCAACCAGATGAGTGAGTTGAGCAGAACCGGATATCAAACGGACAAGATGTGGGTCACCATGGGCCCGCAGCACCCGTTCTCTCACGGACTTTGGACCCTAAGGATCAAAGTCGACGGAGAGTACATCCTCGATGCAGAGCCGGAGGTCGGATATCTGCACCGCGGGTGGGAGAAGGAATGTGAGAACAGAACATATGCGAAGATCATCCCTATGGCGGACCGTCTTTGCTATTCTGCTTCCATGACCTGGTCCCACTTGTACTGCAAAGTTGCGGAAGAGGCGCTCGACATAGAGCTGCCGGAGAGGGCCCAGTATCTGAGGGTCATAGCCGATGAGATCTGCCGTATACAGTCCCACCTGATGTGGCTGGCGGCGCTCGGTACTGACCTGGGCAACCTGACGATCTTCCTGTGGTGCCTCAGAGAGAGGGAGTTTTTCCTTGACCTCAATGTGAGACTGTGCGGACAAAGACTCACAACTAACTATCCGCGCATCGGAGGTGTAAGGAATGATATGCCCTATTACTTCGAGAGGGACTGCATGAGGGTTGTCGATCGTTTCGAGAATTCCCTCTGGGACATTATCAATCTGACAGACGAGTCGTCGGTGTTCGTGAGCAGGCTGAAAGGAATATCATATCTTACGAAGAAGCAGGTGGCCAACCTCGGAATAACGGGTCCGGCCATGAGAGGCTGCGGCGTCGATTACGACGTCCGCCGCGACGACCCCTATGCGGCATACGACAAGCTGGACTTCGAGGTTCCCGTTCTGAAGGATGGGGACGCATATGCCAGATACAGGGTCCGTGTAGAGGAGATGTTCCAGAGCTGCGAGATCATAAGGCAGGCGTTCAACGCTCTCCAGAAGATCCCGAAGACCGCCCCGTACCGTCTGAAGGTATCCAAGAACATTCCAGCCGGGACCCATATGGCACACATAGAGGATCCCCGCGGAGATGCGCTGATGTACCTGGTGTCTGACGGAAGCGGAAGCCCTTACAGGCTCAAGGTCCGCAGCCCGGTGTTCGTGAATGTCTCGGCATCCAAAGCGATGCTAGATGGATGCAGGATCGCAGACATACCCGCAGTCATGGCCATGATCGACATGTGCCTAGGTGAGACGGACAGGTGAGGACATGGGATACGACAGCATACTCAATTGGGTAACATTCGATAACCCTGTGAACAACGCATTCTACCCCTTCGAGGTCTACAACGTGCCCTATGACATAGGCGCGAAACTGTGGGAGCTCCTGGGAGGGACCATCGCCTGGCTCATCAACCTTCTGATTCCTGGTAACGGCCTGTCCACGTGGCTGGTCTCAGACGCCGTTGTCAACGCATTCGCCATCATCCTGATGGTGGTCGTGATATTCGCGGTGGGATTCATCGTGAATCTGACAATGATCTGGCAGGAACGTAAGGTAATGGGAAGGGGAATGGACAGAAGGGGAACCAAGATCGGTCCCCTTGGTTATCTCCAGTGCCTCGGCGACGGTCTGAAGACCTTCATGAAGGAGAACGTTGTGCCGAAGAGCATAGACAAGAAGATCTATTGGTGGGCGCTCGCCCTCATAATCGGGACAGCCGTCCTGGCAGCCTGTATGATACCTCTGTCCGACAGATGGTTCATAATGGACTACCATGCCGGAATACTGATGGTGTACGCGCTCTTCGCCCTGGCTCCGTTCTTCATACTGGGAGCGTCCTGGGCGCAGAACAACAAGTACTCGATGATGGCCGGATTCAGGGCGGCTGAGCTGATGATATCTTACGAGATACCAATGCTCATCCTCATGACCGCGGTCATACTCCAGACAGGCAGCTTTAACATAAACAGCATAGTGAACGCCCAGTCCGAGATGTGGTTCATGGTTCCGCAGATCATAGGTTTCTTCACCTTCTTTGTCTGCGCCGTGGCCGAGTCCGAGCGTTCGCCTTTTGACCTTGCAGAGGCCGAGTCCGAGCTGGTCGAGGGATGGCAGACCGAGTACGCTGGAATGAAGTGGGGGCTCATAATGCTGGGAGACTACTTCAGAGGATACGTCTGCTGTGGTCTCATAGTCATCCTCTACATGGGTGGCTGGCTCTTGCCCTTCGGATACGGAGGAACAGCGGTCCCGGAGCTTGTGTTCCTGGCTAAGATATTCGCGGTGTTCTTCTTCTTCATAATGGCCAGATTGGCCATACCCCGTGTCAGGATCGACCAGATCCTCAACGTGGGTTGGAAGGTGCTGATGCCGCTGTCCGTGATCAATCTCCTTTTGGTCGTCGTGATGCAAACCGGAGGTCTGATCTGATGGCGATGAAGTATTTACACAAATATCCGAAGAAGTTCAGGGGCACCGGCGGGATCAGGCCCATCCTGAGGGTACTGAGAACGATGATCAAGACCACCATTCACAGGCCGGTCACGATCCTGTACCCCTATGAGAAGGAATGGATCCCCGACAATTATCGCGGACGCCCCGGGCTCAGGTTCGACAGGTGCATAGGCTGCGGCATATGCATGAGAGCCTGTCCCACCACGTGCATAACCATGGTGGAAGCTGAGGATGATGACGGGAAGATCGTAAAGAGGCCCCAGGTCAATGTCGGAAGGTGCATGATGTGCGGGTACTGCGCAGAATACTGCCCGGTAGACGCCATGACCACCACACCCGACTATGAATTGGCCGAGTTCACCAGGAAAGACATGATCTACGATCCCCGCAGGCTAGCCTACGAGGGTACCACGGAAATGATGGAGGTGCACCTCGAGGAGCATCTCCAGTCCAACCTGGACAAGGGGATAGAGGATAAGCCGACGGCCTTCTTTGACACGGACCGCCCGGTGCTCGACAATGATCTGTGCATCGGATGCTCCAAGTGTGCGAAGGTGTGCCCCACCAGCGCCATAGAGATGGTCGTTGTAGGGCAGAACGCCAAAGGCAAGGACATAAAGCGCCCCAAGCTCGACAGTACCAAGTGCGTCTGCTGCGAGAACTGCGTGATAGACTGTCCTAAGGACGCACTCAAAATCGAGGAGGTGCTCTGATGGGAATAATAGATACGTTGTGCGGTTGGTTCAACTCCGCGGTGGACTTCATAATGGTTAACGGGATGTCGATAGCCTTCGTCGTCCTTGCCGCCATAGCGATCCTCGCCGCCATACTGGTAGTGACCTCCGAAGAGACGATGCACAGTGCCTTCTATCTGGCACTGGTATTCTTCTGCATAGGGGTGACGTACTTCTTCCTGGCCGCACCTTTCATCGGTGTCATCCAGATAATGGTGTACGTCGGAGCGATCACGATGCTGTTCGCATTCGGTCTGATGCTCACGAGAAGGGGCATGTCCGACGAAGGAGGCGAGAGATCATGAACAAGAAGTTCATAGGCGCTTCCATCGCCGTGCTTGTGGTAGTCGCTATGGGAGCCGCCGTGCTCACTTACGACTGGGGGTTCAATGACGAGCCCCAGGCCATACCCTTCGAGCCTGCCGACGACGGCACGCTGTCGACTGACAGCCTCAACTACCAACTGTTCGAGGAATACGGGGCTCTGCTGCTTGCGCTGGGTGTCCTGATGTTCGGAGCCCTGATCGGGGCTTCGTGCGTAGCAAGAGAGGAGGCTGATGAAGATGATTCAGATTGAGCTGTTCCTCCTGCTGTCAGCCATACTGTTCGTGGTCGGGCTCTACGGTGTCCTGACAACCAACAGAGGCATAGTGATGCTCATGAGCATAGAGATAATGCTGAATGCAGGGAACCTTAACCTGATAGCGTTCGCCGCATACTGGGGCAGCGCTCTCGGGCAGGTTTTCGTTATATTCTCCCTCGCTATAGCGGCGGCGGAAGTGGCGGTAGGGATCGCCCTTCTGTTGAACGTCTATAAGGTGAAGAAGACGACGAAGATCGATGACATGACAATCCTGAGGTGGTAGATATGATGTTAGAGTACGTTTGGCTCACGCCGTTGATACCCCTCTTATGTTTCGTCATAATCGGGTTCTTCGGCAACAAAATGCCTGAGGGCGGAGGATATGTCGCCATATTCGGTGCCCTGGTAGCATTCGTGGTATCCCTCGTTGCGTCCTATGAGTACGTGACGGGCGATCTGTTCGCCATATCCCTGCCGTTCGTCCAGGAGATGAACTGGCTCACGATAGGCACATACGAGATAAATTTCGGAGTGTACATAGACAGCCTCTCCTGCGTTATGATGCTGTTCGCCTCGTTCATCTCCCTGATGATCTTCGTCTACTCCGTAGGCTATATGGGCCACGAGGAGAAGAAGAGGCGCAGATACTACGCAGAGGTCTCCCTCTTCCTTACCGGGATGATGGGGCTCGTCATCTCCAGCAACTATCTGGAGATGTTCGTGTTCTGGGAGATAATGGGTCTTTGCTCCTATCTGCTGATAGGCTTCTGGAGCTTCAAGCACGGTGAAGGCGACGCCGCATCCCAGAATGCGGCCTCTGCGGCCAAGAAAGCATTCATCGTTACCCGCCTGGGTGACGTCTGCTTCATGGCCGGGCTGTTCATACTGCTCAACGAGTTCCACAGCCTGGACTACGCAATCGTGTTCGCACAGGCCAATATCGCTGCGGTGGACCCCACCGCCCTTACTGTAGCCACCCTGCTCATATTCGCAGGCGCTGTGGGCAAGAGCGCTCAGTTCCCGCTGCACGACTGGCTTCCGGATGCGATGGCAGGTCCGACGACTGTCTCCGCATTGATCCACGCGGCAACAATGGTCAAGGGAGGGGTGTATCTCGTAGCGAGGTCCTTCCCCATCTTCGTCCAGAACCCCGACGTGATGATACTGGTGGCGTTCATAGGGGGATTCACGGCCATATTCGCCGCATCCATGGCCCTCAACAACATGAACATAAAGAGGGTATTGGCATACTCCACCCTCTCTCAGCTGGGATACATGTTCCTGGCTCTGGGAGCGGGAGGGTATCTCATGGCCATCGGCATGCAGACGGGGAACAACGATCTTATAGCCCTCGGTGCGCTCGGCTATGTGGCAGGAGTGTTCCACATGATAAACCACGCCTTCTTCAAGGCGTTGCTCTTCCTTGGCTCCGGCTCCGTAATACACTCTGCCGGCACGGAGGACATGCGTAAGATGGGCGGCCTGGGCAAGAAGATGAAGATAACCTCCATAACAATGCTCATAGGCTCTCTGTCTATCGCTGGATTCCCGCTGCTCAGCGGATTCTGGTCCAAGGACCTGGTCCTGGAGACGGCACTGGCACCTGCACAGCATGGTCTGGGGGCGGAGTGGACCTTCACGGCCCTCTTCATCATGGGAATAGTAACGGCTTTCATGACGGCATTCTACATGTTCCGCATGTGGTTCATGACCTTCAGGGGCAAAGAGGGCGAGGCCACGCGCCACGCCCACGGCGAGTCCCCGAAGACCATGACCGTCCCGCTGATCATCCTGGCCGTGTTCGCGGTGGGCTCCGGTCTGGGTATACTCTTCGGCCTGAGCAATGCAATAACGGAATCTTTGAGCTGCACGCTCGGGTACCTGCACATACACACCCACACGGGCATGACCATAGCGGAGGACATATTCACGAACGTCTGGACCTACGTGTCCATAGTCCTGACCCTCCTGGGCATATGCCTCGGCTGGTTGATGTATTGCAAGAAGAGCGTGGATCCCGGAAGATTCAACAAGAACGGGGAATCCCGGTTCTACAGGCTCCTCACAAAGAGGTACTACTTCCCGCAGATATACAACGCCATATCCTGGAAACTGGGATACGGCGTAGCCAAGGGCGTGGACTACATGGATAAGGAAGTCATAGACGGCACGGTCAACGGGCTGTCCAATGCCGTTGTCGGCACGGGCGACTCTCTGAGCGCTGTCCAGACCGGCAACCTGAACAATTATGCCGCGTGGGTCTACACAGGCGTTATAGTGCTTGTGGCGATCGTCGTGGCTGTGTTCATAGTGAACGGAGGGATCTGAGATGATAGAGATACCATATCTGCTGTCTCTCCTGATCCTAGTTCCGCTGATCGGTACTGTGGCAACACTGTTCGTCGGCGGCAAGGGAAAGAACGCGGCCATAGTGGCCGGGGCGTTCTCCATCATAGAGCTGGTCCTCGCACTCACCCTGGTGTTCGTCGAGGATCTCAGCACCCTGAGCGAGAGCTACGTCTGGATCGATGCTATGGGCCTGAAGATCAACTTCGCCCTGGGCGTGGACGGCCTGAGCATACTCATGGTCGTCCTGACCGCGATCCTGATGCCCGTGGTCGTACTGTACTCCCTCTCCGAGGGTGACAGGCCGAATTATTTCCACGCACTGTTGCTGGCCATACAGGTCGGTCTCATGGGCGTGTACCTGGCACAGGATTACTTCCTGTTCTACGTGATGTGGGAGGTCACGCTCATACCGATGTACTTCCTGATATCCTGGTACGGAGGACCCCGCAGGCATTACGCCGCGATCAAGTTCTTCATCTACACCCATGTGGCTTCACTGGTGATGCTGATCGGGATATTCGCGACGGTATTCCAGGCGGCGACAGTCAACGGATACGTGGACTTCTCCTTCGCTGCGGTCCTGGCGGCATCTCCGGCATTCTCGGAGCTGTTCCAGACCGTTGTGTTCGGGTTGCTGTTCTTCGGATTCATCGTAAAGATGCCGATGGCCCCGTTCCACACATGGCTTCCTGACGCCCACGTAGAGGCGCCCACAGGCGGCTCGGTAATGCTGGCAGCAGTCATGCTGAAGATGGGTTCCTACGGTATAATCAGGATCTGTCTCGAGGTGTTCCCCGAGGCTGCCGTTAACTGGCAGTGGGTCATGATAGCAATAGGCCTGGTGTCCATGGTGTACGGAGCGTACGCCTGCATAGCGCAGAAGGACCTGAAGAAGATGGTCGCATACTCGTCCATCAGCCACATGGGCCTTGTTCTGCTGGGAATAGCGATGCTCTCCCCGGCAGGCATAACCTTCGCGGTGCTGCAGATGTTCGCCCACGGCCTCATATCCGCCGTCCTCTTCATGGTCTGCGGATTCGTAGGGCACAGCCTGGGAACAAGGGACATCCCTCTCCTCGGCGGCCTGGCAGGGAAGATGCCGTATATGTCAGCGTTCATGATGTTCTCGTTCATGGCATCTCTGGGGCTTCCGGGCCTTGTGGGATTCGTGGCTGAGTTCGGAGTGCTGTTCTCCTTCTGGGAGTTCCTCTCCGGATCAGAGTACGCGATACTGATCGCGTTGGGTCCGATCTACATGATGCTGACCGCAGGCTACTACCTGTGGGCCATGCAGAGGACGCTATTCGGGAAGGAGACCGAGAAGGTCGATCTTGCCCATGCCCACGATCTGAAGAGGTCGGAGGCAGTGTCCATGGGCATACTGTGCGCGCTCATAGCGCTGTTCGGTATCATGCCCCTGCTGGCTACGGACTTCATAATGCCGTATGCTGACTACCTAGTTGCCATAATCGGAGGTGTATCACCATGAGTATTGCGTTCATAGACAACCTTGACCTGTCTGTAATAAGCACGGTCTTCGGTAGCACGGTGCCCATCGCCCCGCAGATAGTCATAATCCTGGCGGCCATCCTGTCGCCTGCGATATACCTTCTCACGAAGAAAGGAAAGGCCGTGGGTCTGTTCGCACTGCTGATGATCGTGATCTCGGGTATACTGACCGGGGTCATGATCGCACAGGGAGAGAACTTCTATGGGGAGTATGCAGGGCTGTTCGCCTTCGATCCGTTCTCTGGATTGATGATGCTGCTGTTCCTTGCAGTGGCCTTCATAACGGTGCTGGCCTCACTCAACTACTCGGAGATGACCAAGTACAAGGGCGAATACTATGCCCTCATACTCGGCGCCACCGCGGGCATGATGTTCGTGGCCGGCTCCAGCAACCTGCTGACGATCTTCGTCGGTGTGGAGGTTGTGAGCATAGCCTCCTACGCCATGGTC
Source organism: Methanomassiliicoccaceae archaeon UBA381 (assembly GCA_002502965.1). Lineage (GTDB taxonomy): Archaea > Thermoplasmatota > Thermoplasmata > Methanomassiliicoccales > Methanomethylophilaceae > RumEn-M2. The sequence goes on along the minus strand of DAQS01000002.1, from coordinate 290,175 downwards.
GCTCTGAAGAAGAACGACCCCAGGGCGGCGGAGGCCGGGTTCAAGTACATGGTCATTGGAGCCATCTCCACAGCACTGACGCTCTTCGGAATGTCGATGCTTTACGGAGTAACCGGAACCCTGGTCATAAACGAGATCGGCCCCGTCATCAACGGACTGGGATTCACCATGCCGGTCGTGATCGGCCTGGTATCCATAATCGCTGGATACGGTTTCAAGATCGCCGCAGTGCCCTTCCACATGTGGGCGCCCGATGTCTACGAGGGAGCAGCTACTCCCGTCTCCGGGTTCCTGGCAACGGGATCCAAGAAGATGGGATTCGTGGCACTGTTCAAGATCTTCATCGTGCTGTTCGTGCTAGCGAGCACCAATCTTGCCGAGAGCATGCAGTGGACATTCGCCGTCATAGCGGCGATAACCATGACCGTGGGCAACCTGGTGGCGATATCCCAGACGAACATCAAGAGGATGCTGGCATACTCCAGTATCGCTCAGGCAGGCTACATCCTGATCGCTCTCGCGGTCATGAGCCAGTATGCTATGCAGGGCGCAATGTTCCACATGTTCACCCACGTGTTCATGAAGGCAGGCGCCTTCGTCATAGTAGCGGCTCTGATTACCGCCGGGCTGGGCGAGAGGATAGAGGACTACAGGGGCCTGGCAAAGAGGGCGCCGTTCATGGCGTTCGCCATGCTGCTGTTCCTGTTCTCCCTGGCCGGAATACCGCCCCTGGCGGGTTTCACGTCCAAGTTCGTGCTGTTCTCCAGCGCGATATACGTGGACGGAGCAGTTGTGACGGACTGGATCTGGCTCGCCCTCGTGGCGATACTGAACTCCGCGATATCCCTGTACTATTATGCAAGGGTCGTCAAGGCCATGTACATAGAGACCGGGGAGTCCCAGGAGAAGGTGAAGGTGAAGGGCGTCTATACGTTCACAGTCCTGCTGTGCGTGATAGGCGTGATAGTTCTCGGTGTATACCCCGGGCCCCTTCTCGAGCTCATCGGCCAGGCCGCAGGCGATCTGATAAGCAAGATACCGCTGTAAACCATTTATCAACCCCCTTTCTTTTTTCTCATATCCAGCTTAAGCCAGATTCCTTTTTGGGGAATCTGGAAAGAATTTAAGTAGGTAATATGTCTAGCCTTCTGCAATGCCCAAGGCCTGGTTCGACAATATCTTAGACGATATGCGGAGGGTGGATGAGTTTGCCGAAGAGGCCACGTATTCCGATAACCCCGAGCTTAACGAGATGTGCCGATACGTCATGGGCTCCGGCGGCAAGAAGTTCAGGCCCGCAGTATGCATACTCTCATATCTGGCATGCGGAGGGGAGGACCGGGAGACCGCCGCAAAGGTCGGAACCGCCTTTGAGATAATACATAACGCTTCTCTGATCCATGATGACATAAATGACAATGGAGAAGTGCGCAGAGGAAGAAGGACCCTTCACAGGGAATACTCCATAAGCAAGGCCGTTGTGGTCGGGGACTTCCTACTGGCCAAGGGATTCAGCATATTGGCGGAGTCCAGCGTCGATATTGTGAAGGTGATTGTAAACGCAGCTGTAGCGATGGGCGAGAGCGAGTTCGTACAGCAACGCTTCGAGCACAAGGACAAGGTCACCGAGGACGATTATTTGGAGATAATAGGCGGCAAGACCTCCAAGCTCATCGAGGCCTGCGCAAGGGCGGGAGCAATGCTCGCGGATTCTAGCGAGAAGTCCGCAGATAAACTGGGTCTTTTCGCGGCAGAGATAGGCGTGGCATTCCAGATCGTGGACGACGTTCTCGATGTTACCGGGAATCCCCACATGACCGGAAAGAAAGTGGGGCTCGACTTGGAAGAAGGCAAACCCACTCTTCCGATCATATATGCTATGGAGCATGAGACCTACGGCAGGGACCTTGCGTCGCTTTTCAGAAAGAAAGGGCTCTCTGAAGAGGAGAAGGACAGGGCCATAGAGCTTATCAAGAGCACTGATTCCCTGGATCGGTGCCTGGCAAGAGCGCAGTCGGCAGCGGACAAGGCGCTGAAGTATCTTTCAGGGATTCCGGAATCCGAATACAAAGAATCGCTTAAACTTCTGGCACAATATACTGTGTCCCGCGACAGGTGATCATCATGCCCGAGATCAAGACGGATGTGCTCGTTGTGGGCGCAGGTCCGGCCGGGACCACAGCTGCAAGATTTGCCGCGTCGAAAGGGGCCAAAGTGACCATAATCGAGAGAAGGCCAGAGGTCGGCGTACCGGTTAGATGCGGGGAGCTGATGACCTCTAATGAGGAGATAGGGAACATGTTCCCTAAGGCCCAGAACATAGAGGAGCTGTTCGAAGTTATCCCAGACAACCTCAGATTGAGGGATATAGAAGGGATCAGGCTCGTCAATCCCAAGGGAAAGAAGACAGATATCCCCTTCACCGGATACACAACGGACAGGGACAGATTCGATCAGCACCTGGCCAAGCTCGCCGTGGAGGAGGGTGCGGAGATAATCAACAGGTGCCAGTTCACCGATATCAAGGAAGGCACGGCGTTAACGACCAAAGGCGAGATAGAATACAAGGTCATAATCGGCGCGGACGGCCCTGGTTCCAGGGTATCAAGGGCACTGGGCCTCCCAAGGCCGAGGAATCCCTATCCCGCAGTAACGGCCCAGGCCGAGGGGGATTACGACCCGTACATCGTGATGTTCTTCGGTGGCATAGCTCCCGGAGCCTACAGCTGGATAATACCCAAGGACGGCCGTGCGAATGTCGGTGTAGGATTCTCTCCGAAATTCTCGGAAGGGACTCTCAGCGAGTACTTCGATAAGTTCGCACAGAAGCACGATTTCAAGATAATCAGCAAGCTGGAGGGCAAGCACGTTCCCAGTGAGGGCCCTGTGCACAACACAGTCTGCGGGAACGGGATGATCGTGGGAGACGCCGCAGGTCACGTGATATCCGTGAACGGCGGAGGGGTCCCTCTTGCTATGATCGCAGGCCGCATATGCGGCAATGTGGCAGCGGATAATATCTCGGGAGGAAGGCCGCTGGAGGACTACCAGGCGGAATGGCGCAGGATCATGCTGTCCCCCCTCAAAACGGCGGCCAGGGACAAGAAGATGGCCGATATCTTCGCCTTCGGTTCAGATTTCAGGACAGGACTCTGCATGTCGCTCCTGGGCAAGAGGCGTCTGGGCAATCTCATACGCTGCAAAGGGATATTCCCGTGATCATCTTTTGCGGTGGGCCCTCATGCCGGAACCGCAGACGGGGCAATCATCCATCTTCTCTTTGAACCACTTTCCGCATCCCAGGCATCTGTAGTTCCATTTCTCTATGCGCTTTATGCCGGATGTGCCCACCGGTCGATACTCTATTCCCATTATTGCGCAAACGTTCTCTATTGAATAGTCATCGGAGAGAACGATCCCTCCGACATCGATCGCCAGTGCTATGACGCTTATGTCCACGGGCGAAAGCCTTCCAAGATCCCCGCTCTTTTTTGCTGCGGCCTTCACCCTTTCCTCGGAGGCCTTTGTGCAGTCTGAGACCCTTAGAAGGTCTCCCCAAAGGTCGAGGCGGCCGTCTTTATACCTTCTCAGTTCCTCCACGACCCCCGGGGGGCACAGGGAGTCCCCCTCCGGCAGGTCCTCCATTGCGAAAAGGGCGGAGCTGTCCAATATGAGAACCATGGATTCCGATAATGGAACGCAGGTTTAATTCTTCGGGTATCGGGGAAAGGTTATAACGGCTATGCTCTTTCTCAGGGCCCATGGAAAGGAATATCGTCGTTTCCGACGAAGTGAGGAGCATGATAGAGGAGTCCGGTCAGGACTATCGTGTCAGCACTGCCTGCAGAGGCTCTGTGATCGTACCGGTCTCCATAAAGCCTCCCAAAGACAACGATATAAAGATCCCCATAGGCAACAATACACTTTATGTGTCCCGTGTCCAGGCCAGATATCTTAAGAATGTCACTATGGACATGATGTATAACGACGACGACCTTTATTCCTGTACAGTATTCAACCGCTATTGAATCCTGGCAGCGGAATCTGCCGTATGCCTGATGAGGGAACCGAAGTCTACACGCTCCTGTTGTTCCCTGGTCCTGTGCACGCCTGCCTCGGTCATGGGGTGCTTCGGGACGGCACCGCACCCGTCCGTGCGCATTATCGAAAGGTCGTAGGTGCCGATCCTCTGGGCTATGTCTATGATCTCTTGCTTGTCCAGGCCTATTAGGGGCCTTATTACGGGAAATCCCAGACCGTGCTGCTCCGACCTGATGTTTGAGAGGGTCTGCGATGCGACCTGCCCCAAAGAATCTCCCATGAGGATCCCGTCCGCCCCGTGTTCATCGGCGAATATTCTGGCGGATCCGAGCATGGCCCTCTTGCACAGTATGCATCTGTAGCCTTCCTCGCATTTCTCGGCGAATGCGGAGAGACTGCTGCCGTGGTCGGCCGAATAAAGTGGAAGCTCCTGTCCAGTCTCCTGACGCAGTCTCTCTGCCAGCAGGCGGACCTTGTCCTTCGCCGCCTGAGAAGAGAATACGCCGTTGTCCATATTGAGAAGGATCACTTCTGCGCCTGCACGGCACATGAGGTAGACCGCAACGGGGGAATCGATCCCATCGGAGAGCAGCGCCACCAGCTTCATCTTCAGATCTGTACGTCGCCGTAATCGTCCGCCAGTTTCCTGGGCATGGAGTACTTGCATTCTTCGCAGTACAGTTTATTCTCACCCTTCTTCACGAACTCGCCCTTGCATCTGCTGCACAGGGCGCGTATCACTCCGAGGTGCTCTTCTTTGGTCGTAAGCTGAAGGGAAGGTTTGATCCCTACAACTCTGGCTCTTATGAAGTCGCCTTTTCTGAGCTCTTTCGAGACGTCCTCTGTGTAGCCCGGGGATATTTTGGAAACGTGTATGGTGGCATATGTCTCGCCGCCTACCTGTCTCTCTGTTCCATCCTTGGCGACGACGTCCGCCGTGGCCATCGTTTTCCTTATATCTGCCACTATGGCGTACACGACATCACCCTCGGTCAAGACATTCGGGGGGTTGGGGCTTAAGACTCTCGCTATGCACTCCTCGTCGTCAAGGATAAGATCTCCGATCTGGGACGCATAGATCTTCCCGTCGCTTGCGAACGTTCCGTCGGAGGCCGCATACTCTTCTTCAACCGCTATCTCGTCACCGGGGAAAACCTTCCTATTCTCTGACATGAAATTCACCTTATATTGACAACCACAACGTCAATCGTCTGTTTAGTCTTGCTGTGGAACGAGAACGTGTGGGGGATATTATACTTATAGGTAGCACAGCCGACCACCTCTCTGCCTGCCGCCGATACGTAATCGGTCAGGAAGGGCAGGGTCTCCGCTTTGTGCAAGGAATATATGCTCTTTCCGATCTCCATAGCCTTATCGAGGAAGGGCCTGTCCGCTCTTTTTCTCTGGCATCCGAAGGGCGGGTTCATGAAGACCGTGTCCGTGCTCTCCGATACATTATTGATATCGCACACTTCGAACTCTATCTCTGCACCGAATTTCTGGGCATTCTTCCTTGCAACGGATATAGCGGATGAAGATATGTCATATCCTTTGACTCTTTCCGCGCCTAAGAGCCAGGCACCTATGGAGAATATGCCGGGGCCGCAACCAAGGTCTGAGACACTTATATCGGCAACGTCGCCCGCCGCGTAAGCGGAGAACAGCACATCGGAGGCTATGGATGAAGGCGTAGGATATTGCTCAAGAGAGGGATCTGGGTCATCGAACCCGAGAAGGGATTCCAAGGATATCTCCAGCTCCTTCTTCCTCATAGGCCGCCATAGAACGATGTCATTAAAAAAAGAAATGGTTTGAAGGAGCCCTTTCGGGCGGTTTCAGAGAAGCGCTTCCATGACGCGGGCGGCCCTGTTCTCCAGGGTCTCGACGCCCGTGACCTTCTCAGCATACTCTGTAAGGGCGACGATGTCTTCGTGCTCTATGCAGTTCAGCTTGAATCTGCGGGTTCCGGCCATGAGTTGCTTCAGACCGAGACCGATCCTGTCATTCCAGTATGTGTACAGGCCTAGGGCGCCCCAGGGTATGTCAGTGCCCATGGTCTTGTCCTTGTGCTTCTTAGCCAGAGTGCTCGCTCCTATGAAGAACTTCTCCGGTCTGTCGCCGTACTGGTTGACGAAGGAAGTGGGGAGCTTTCCTTCCTTCGCAAGGTCCGCGAAGTGCTTCCCCTTCATGGCCGCCGTCAGAGGCGCTCTCGCCATTCCGATGGACTTGACCAACGGTCCGTCACCCAGATCGGAAAAGGCGAAAGCCTTGTACATCTGGGTCTCGTTGACGAATCCTCCTGCGAAGGAGAGGTCCGGAACGAACTTGCCCTTGGACTTCAGGATCTTGGCGCACGCCATTACCTGAGCGTACAGGTGTATCGTTGGCGTGGACATCTCGTTCATCATGGGCACAGGGGACATCCCGGTGCCTCCTCCGGCGCCGTCGAAGGTCAACAGGTCGATCTTCGCTTCGGATGCGCACTTCATGGTGAAGGCGACAACCTCCGGCTTGTAGGCCCCGGTCTTCAGGAAGACGTTCTTCACACCCTTGGATCTCAGCTGGTCGATGTCCTCGAGGAAGGAGTCGTGCTCGGGGAACCCGACACGGCTGTGCCTCTCGAAGGTGCTGAAAACCCCGAATCCGAAAGCGGCCTGAACATCCGGGTCCTCAGGGTCGGGCTCCACAATGTAGCCTCTCTTCTTGAGCTCCAGTGCCTTGTCCAGGGATGCTATCCTGACCTCTCCGCCGATGGCCTTGGCACCCTGTCCCCACTTTCTCTCAATGACATCCACATCCAGCTTGGATATCACGTAATCGTCGACTCCTCCGCGAAGGTCCTCCACGTTGGTCTGCACGACGATCCGTCCGTTCTTGCCGTCCCAGTGGTCCTTGTAGGACTTCACACGGAACTCCATGTCCTTGGAGCTCTGGACCTTTCCGTTGCTGTAAACGGCATCAGAGTCCATTCCGCAGACGTTCTCTCCTATGACTTGGCAGACACCGGAGAGGGCGGCTCCAGCAGCCAATTCGCGCCAGAACTTCTTTGCCACTGCCGTGGACCCCAGTCCGGCTATGTGCACGGGCAGGGTCATGTGTATGGGGTGCTTCGTCTTGGCGCCTATGACGGTTCTGATGTCCGCGTTCTCGAAGAATGCGATATCGGAATTCGGCTCTATGCCCTTGGCATTCAGAAGCTCGGCCATTATCTGGAAGTGGGACCAGTCTATGTAGAACTCCTTGTTGGAGGAGGATGTGCTGGTACCGAAGTATTCGGGGCTGGGGTATAGCACCTCTCTACCCCTGAAGGCAGACTTGCCTATCTCGCAGAGGGTGTTGCATTCCTCTATGCATATAGGGCACATACCGCTTATGGGGTTGACATCCTGAACACGACACTTGGTTCCTGTTGTAGATCTTGCGTTATCTATGGAGGCCATTCTTGTCACCTTGCGGCACAATCACCGCATGGACGTTAATGCGCACAGGTGCAATATAAACTTAATGTTTATTTGTCGGACCAATTAAAGATAAATTAGACGTTTGTACAGTAATTTGGATTAATAATAATTCAATTGGACAAACATCTAATTTTTTCTTGAACCCCTATTCAAAGAAGAAGTGGCTGGGCGATTCAGGCTTCGGCATGAAGCATTTCTCGCCTGTAACCTCGAGAGTGCAATTGTATTCTCCGCGTACATCGTCGATGAGCCCCCTCATCGTCTCCTCGAGACGTTTGGGGGGTGAGACCACTCTTGCGTTCAGAATGAGCATCCCTCTTTCCCTGACGTATCTGGACCCCCTTATGTTGTCCACCTGCATGTCCTTCTGAACCAGGGACATCTTGGCGGCGGCGTCCGGAGCCTCTACGATAACCTTCACGTGAACGACAGAATCCGCCCCGTATTCCTTTGCTACGCCTTTGAGCAGGTGTGTGCACAGGGAGTACATGTCGATGTCTTCCGAGGGAGTCATATCGAATGTTCCGGAATACCATCCGAGTTTGGCCTTCTCGAAAGCGAAGCCCGGGTTCTTCTCATTGGTGGGGGCTTTGGCACTGACCTCGTCCGAGAGCACCAGTTCCATGATCTGGTCCACATTCCTCAGGTCCGCGGAGGAAGTGGGTATGATGCGGGCATCTGGAAGGATCCCCTTTATCTCGTCGGTGATCCTGTTCATCTTTCCGTTGTCGACCAGATCGGTCTTGGTGAGGATTATGACCTCCGCCTCCCTTATCTGGTGGGCGGGGATGAGGTCCACAGTGCTCTCGGTCCTCTCCTTCTCGCCGTTCAGTATGTCCAGGGCTCTGACGCAGTCCACGACAACAGTGAACGGAACAACGCTGAATTCGTCCGGGTACAAGCTCCTCATGGGGGCGACCACGCTGCTCATGATGTTGGTAGACGTACCTATCGGCTCGGCGATGATGACGTCGGGCTTGCCGGTGACCACCAGGTCTCTGGCATTGGAGACCAGATTATCGAAGTTGGTGCAGAAGCATCCTCCGGAGATCTCCCGGGTGTCGAGTCCAGCCCCTTTGGAGTATTCCGTGTCGACCAGGACGTTGCCCTGATCGTTGGTTATTATCGCGACGGTCTTCCCGTGCTTCTGATGCAGCTCTCTTGCCAAATTGACCGCCAATGTGGTCTTGCCGGCGCCGAGATACCCTCCGAGCACCAGCATCCTGGTCTTCTTCCGGTCCATGATATTCCTCAATCTATCATCACTATATTATGTCTGTTCATGAAACTGCATCTCTCGCAGGGTATCACCAGCACGCATCTGTCCCCGAAGGCCACGCCCTTGAGGGCCTCTATTACCCCCCTGTCAAGCGGGCGCAGTCCGCTGCGCTTGTTGGAGCTCAGAGTCTCCCTTTCTGAAATGCTCAGGTCCCGGGGCACTATCTTCTTCTCCACAAGGGATGCCATACAATGCTCCGCCTCCTCGACCGAGCATTTGTCGCATCTCAGACCCACCTCGTCAAGAGGGCCGTATATATCAGCCAGGGGGTCGACCATGTATATCCTGCGATCCTTCCCGAGGCATATGTAGATCCCGTGGGGGTTCGACGGGGCTATGTACTCCATCCTGGTGCCTCTGACCTTCCTTTCGCCAACAACCTTCCAGAAGTCCTGAAGATGGTTGGACAGCTGATATACAAGCTGTTGGTACTTTATGTCCAGAGCGTCTGCCAGATCCTGTTTAGTTATCCTGTTCCCTTTGCGGTATGACTTGAAAAGCTCGCCTAGTATGGCCTGCCTCATCTCGTGATCCGAGACCGCGGTGTATGTGGTCGGGTCCATGTACAGGATCTCCATCTGACAGCTTGCCATGGCTCATGTAACGCTGCATCTGTTCAAATATTTTACTTAATTCTATAACATTGTCAATCTAGTAATGCATATTTAGACGGGAACTTATACGAGACCACTGAGATGATAACCGAGGAAGTCGCGAAAGCCAAGAGAGCATCCCTGAGGATGGCCGCTTTGAGCACGGAGACAAAGAACTCCGCCCTGGAGGCCATGGCCTCGGCGCTTGACAGAGGCAGGGACAGGATAATAGCGGCCAACATGAAGGATATGGAGGTTGCTGAGAAGGAGGTCTCCGAGGGAAGGATGACCTCCGCGCTCGCCAAAAGGCTGAAGGTCGACGCGGAAAAGATAGACGGTATGATATCCGGCGTATTGGACGTGGCCAGGCTGCCGGACCCGGTCGGTGAGACCATCTCTTCGATAGAGCTCGACGAAGGCCTTGAGCTCTATCAGATCCGGTGCCCCATAGGCGTCATAGGAACGATATTCGAATCCAGGCCCGACGTGGTCCCCCAGATAATGGCGCTTTGCCTTAAATCCGGGAACTCCGTGGTATTCAAGGGGGGAAGCGAGGCAGCAGCATCCAACAGAGAGCTCTTCGACATACTGTCAGACGCGGCGGCGTCCGCGGGGGTTCCCAGGGACGCCTTTGTGCTGATGGAGTCCAGGGAGGATGTAAGCAAGATACTGAAGATGGACGGGATGATCGACCTCCTGATACCCAGAGGGAGCAACGAATTTGTCAGGTACATCAAAGAGAGCACCAAGATCCCCGTTCTGGGCCATGCGGCGGGAATATGCCACGTATACGTCCACAGGTCAGCCGACATAGGCAAGGCTGTGAACGTGACCGCGGATTCCAAGATGCAGTACCCCGCAGTATGCAATGCCGCAGAGACCCTCTTGGTGGATGCGGAAGCGGCCGAGGAGTTCCTTCCTTTAATGAACCGGTTGCTTGTGGAGGGAGGGGTAGAGGTCAGGGCCGATGAAGAGGCTCTGCCCCACATGGAAGGGGCGAAGGAGGCCAAGGAATCGGATTGGGACGAGGAGTACAACGATCTGATACTCTCGGTCAAGATAGTCCATTCCTTGACCGAGGCCATCGATTTCATCAATCTCCACGGCTCCCATCATACTGATTCGATAATCGCCGAGGACAGGGATGCGATAGAAGCATTCGTCAGGAACGTGGACTCGGCGGACATAATGGTCAACGCTTCTACCAGGTTCGCCGACGGGTACCGTTTCGGTAAGGGTGCGGAAGTGGGGATAAGTACCAATAAAGTGCATTCCCGCGGACCGGTAGGGATGGAGGGCCTGACGATATACAAGTATGTCCTCTTGGGCAACGGACAGGTAGTGAAGGATTACGTCGGCAAGAGCGCCAAGAAATACACCCATCGCAAGATGGATGGGGAGCTGAGGTTTTGACCGACAGGAAGACCCTTCTGTCCGGCGTGTCCACGATAGTGATCAAGATAGGTACGTCCTCCATAATCCGGGAAGGCGAGGGCGCATCGCAGGAGTTCATGGATTCCGTGGCACGCCAGGTGAAAGAGCTGATGGATTCCGGCAAGAAGGTCCTGGTGGTCTCGTCCGGCGCCATCGGAGTCGGTCTTAAGGCCATGAAGGCCAGGCCGAAGCCCAAGGAGGTGCCGATAAGGCAGGCCGCAGCTTCAGTGGGACAGAGCATACTGATGCAGAAATGGAGTGACAGCTTTCAAAAACAGGGCCTTACAATAGCTCAGATCCTCCTCACTCTGGATTTCTACTCGGACAGGGAGAAGTACCTCAATCTCAGGAATGCGATACAGACGCTGTTGGGTTACGGGGTTGTCCCGGTCATCAATGAGAATGACGTCATATGCGTGAAGGAGATAGACGCCATGTTCGGCGATAATGATACATTGTCGGCGTATGTGGGCAGCAAGATGGATGCGGATCTTCTTATTTTACTGTCAGACGTGGACGGCCTGTATGACAAGAACCCCAAGCTCCACAGCGACGCCAGGCTGATAAGCATGGTCGACAGCATAGATGAGGCCATAGAGTCCATGGCGGGCGATTCCACCTCCAGGGTGGGCGTAGGCGGAATGAAAACCAAGATCGATGCCGCTAGAATATGTGCGGAAGCGGGACTTTACATGATAATAGCGTCAAGCTCAGAGGAGGACCCGATCCTGAGGGCTGCCACAGGGGAGGAGATCGGGACCATATTCATCCCCAAGACCAAGGAGCGCAAGAAGCAGATCTGGATAAAGAGTGCCAGGCCCGCGGGGCTTCTCGTAGTGGACGCCGGCGGGGCCGATGCACTCAGAAAAGGCAAGAGCCTCCTGGCCGTGGGAGTCAGGGAGGTTCGCGGGATGTTCGACAGGGGTGATGTCGTCGCCATAGAATGTGATGGGGAGGTGTTCGCAAAGGGCATACCCGATTATGATTCCGGAGAGATAAACAAGATAAAGGGCCTCCACAGCGACAAGATAGAGTCGGTGCTGGGCCATAAGAGCTATGATGATGTCATCAGGCATGAGAATATAGCACTGATAAGATAGACATACGGCAGTCAGATGCCGGGACGCCCATACTGCGCTCTAGATCCTGTGTTTCAGGAAATCGCCGGTCTTGAGCTCGGCGAAGGCCTGCTGCAGCTCCTCCCGCGTGTTCATGACTATGGGACCTCCCCATGATATCTCCTCATTAAGCGGTCTGGCGGAAAGGAGCATGAAACGGCAACTCCCGTTGGTCGCCGCAACGGTTACGGTATCTCCTTCTCCGAAGAGCGCCGCAGTCTTCTCAGGCAGCGCCCTTCCATGGATCTCTGCATCTCCCAGGATCTGGAATATGAAGACCGTATTCTCGGGATCGGTATCGATCGAGATGGATCCGCTATCCAAAGAGACGTCGTAGTATTCCGTGACGATATGGTGCGTTTTGACCCCCTTCTCGCCCATGAACTCACCCGATATCACTCTGACTGTTGCATTATCGAGTATTTTGATACCCATCATGCTCTCCGTGATATCGAAATATCTCGGATGTGTCATCTTGTCCTTCTTAGGGAGGTTAATCCAGAGCTGGAGCCCCAGCAGTCTTTCGGCAGGCTGCGGCATCTCTTCATGCAATATGCCGCTGCCGGCCGTCATCCATTGGCTCTGCCCGGACCTGATGACACCTTTGTTGCCGAGGCTGTCCTTATGGTGCATCTCGCCTTTGATGAGATATGTGACCGTCTCGATGCCGCGGTGGGGGTGCAGCGGGAATCCGGCGATGTAGTCCCGGGGATCCGAAGAATCGAAAGAGTCGAGCATAAGGAAAGGGTCGAAATCGTACACGGTATCGTGCCCGAGCACTCTGGTGAGACGGACGCCGGCCCCGTCGACGGCAGGATTACCGGTGACGGTCTTTCTTATCTTCCTTTCAGCCATATTATCATCGATGGTACGTAGTCATGGCGATAAAAAGCAATTCCGCCCCACCGTATATTCCGTAATAGGGCGAAAGTTTGGGATAAAAGGTTTCTAATATGTTTCAGTCCAGGGAGATCTCCCCGTAATGTATGTTCTCGGTGCGGGTAATTATGCACGCATTGTCCTTGTGGTCGATAAAGGCAAGTTTCATTCCCGGTTTTAGTTCAAGACGATCTCTCACCTTCTTCGGGATCGTGATCTGTCCTTTTGCCGTTACTGTCGCTATTTCCATGATCTCTCCTCTTTAAGTAAGGAATTCCTTTTTTTCCTTACCCAATAAACACAGTGTACGGCCGGATATAGATACATTTGCAAGGAATCTTGTCTTTTATGAGACATACTGCCCTAGCTAAGCGCTTTTCTGCGGGAGGAGACTCGGTTCAGCGGAATCCGGTCCGTGGCACTGCCGATCCAGGGCTCTTGACTCTGAGTGCTTTTGTGGTAAAGAGATCATGTAAGATGATAATAGATGGTGGGCTCGGCCGGATTTGAACCGGCGACCTTCGCCGTGTGAAGGCGACGTCATAACCCCTAGACCACGAGCCCAGCCCGCGAGTCTAGGTTCTATTTTGTATATAATTGTTGCACGCACGGCGGATATTCCGAACAGGGTCAAAGTTGTCGGTTGTGTAAAATGATAAGGGGTTTGCCGTTCCAAAGGAACAGTGGGGATGATCTGCCCTCAGTTCTTCTTGGTTCCCAACGGCAGGATCTCCTTTCCGTGCACTTCGTTGAGCACTTCTCCTATTCCGGCGTAGAGAGCCGAAAGGGCAAGGGCTATTCCGAAGACGGATATGACTCTCGTGAGCATCTCCTCGACACCGATGGCGTTGTTGAGAGCCAGCAGCAGGAAGACGATCGTCAGCAGGGCGAACACGACCCGGATAACTATAGGGGACTTGAGGGTCCCTATGAACATCAGGCCGGTGAAGAGCCCCCATCCGAACATGTAAGCGGCCAGGGCTGCCGTGTCAGGTGCTGTCATGAGTCCGGTCAGAGGCAGCATTTCCATGAGGCAGAACGATATCCAGAACGCTCCATAGGATAGGAACGCCACAGTTCCGAATGTGTTGCCGCGTCTCCATTCCATTGCGCCGGCCACAATCTGCATCATGCCTCCGTAAGCCAAACCCATGGCTATTATCATCGAGTTCATGCCGTAGAGGCCCGTGTTATGGACCATCAGGCAGAATGTCGTCAGTGCGAACGCGATCAGACCGAGCGCGCCGCCGTTACCTAACTTCTCAGTTATATCTCATTCCTCCTTTTTGCGGATGGGCCCGATTCCCCGGTTCGGAGGCCATACGGCACCTGCTCGGGAACAGACCAAAGACTGATTCTATCACTGATATTTAAGTTAGATAGTTGAAAAACGTAAAATATAACCCGAGTTTCGTAGGATTAATTCGAATTGATATTGGGATTCGTAATAATCATACGAAACAACGTCGGGGGAGGTATGCACATTCCTATTTAACGGAAGCAAGAGGAGAACAGCGGGACTTAGGTATTCCGTCTCCGGGCCTCCTGCGGGAACATATAAAGCGGGAGACCGCGCATTATCCGAGCATGAATGTTCCCGAAAATGCGGCTACGGAAGAGGACAATATGTATGAGGGCGCACTCAGCGCGGTCTTCAACATAGAGAAGAAAGATTACCCAAGTTACATAGGCGGGCTCAAGATCGCCTCCGGGAAATCGTTCGACGTTGTCAGCCCTATAGACCGGACCATAGTCTTCGGGAGATTCCAAGAGCCGGAGGAGGGGCTGGTCGGTAAGGCCGTGGAGGCTGCAGAGAAAGCCTATGCTCCATGGTCCCAGACAAGTCCCGCCGAGAGGGCGGGATATTTTGAGACCGCTAACGACTTCATAAGGAAGCAGAGGTACAGACTGGCCGGCATACTTACCCTTAATGCGGGCATGACCAGGAAGGATTCCCTTGAAGAGGTGGACCGCCTCATCGAGATAATCGAGGATACCTGCGCTTTCGTCCGCGAAGGGGAGTGTGATGATCCCACAGGCGTTTGGGGAGTGATAACGTCATATAATTCACCCCTTGCGGCCCCGATGGGATTCGCGATATCGGCGATGCTGAAAGGGAACACCGTTGTACTGATACCTTCCGGGAAGGTCCCCATGCCCGTTTACTCGATATACAGCATACTTGAGACCGCCCGTCTTCCGGACGGGGTGCTGAATCTCATAACTGACAGGAACGACACATCGGCGAAGGCTCTTGCCGGCAACATAGATCTGGCAGGCATAGCGTTCTCCGGGTCGGGAATCCTGGCAGAAGATATGATGTTCATGCAGATGAGCGTCGATCTGGATTTTATCAACGAGACCAAAGGTATGAACCCTATATTCGTGTACAAACCCGCCAATATGAAAGAGGCAGCAAAGCTCGTCGTTGATTCGGCCTTTACATATTCGGGGCAGAGAATGGATTCCACATCCAAGGTCGTCGTCACGGCGGATGAGGCTGATGCCTTCCAGAGAGCCCTGCTCTCTGAGTTGAAGGGCCTCAATGTCGGAGACCCGACGGACAAAGAGAGTACCATGGGGCCGGTCATATCCGAGAAGGACATGGAAAGACTGCTTTGCGCGGCGGAATCCTACAGGGACAGCCTGATCTTCGGTGGCAAGAGGCTTAAAGGAGAGTTTCTGGATAACGGCTTCTTCGTATCCCCCGCGGTCTTCGTTGGACTTCCGGAGGAACACGACCTGAACAATATGGATAACTCGCTACCCATACTGTCGATACAGTTGGCCCAAGGTGTAGAGGATGCGGTGGAGCTGATAAACTCCTCGGAGTTCGGTGCATCTGCGGGGATAATCACCAAGGATTCGGATGCGGCGGAGTTCTTCCTGGGCAACGTGCTCGCCGAAGAAGTGTTCATCAACGATTCGAGCAGAGTAGTTGGGCCCGCGCCGAAGGTCTGACCGGAAAGACTCAGATCCCTCTTATACGGACATCCTTGACGTATCTCTTGGCCGTTTCGGCCATATCCATCAGTACGGACTCCGGATAGGGGTCCAGAGCTGTGAGGTTCTCGTCCAGGCAGTTCTTGGGGCGGAACTGGTGAAGCCGGTATCTCTTGGCGCCCCGGATCTCCTCGAGGATGTCCTTCACATCCTCCGGTTTTATGAGGACAGGCACGACGGTGGTCCTGAATTCATAATCCACTCCAGATCCCATTATGATACGGATGCTCCTCCTGATATCAGAAACGTTCACTGGCACATCCGTTACGGAAGAGTATCTCCCGTCCAACGGGGCCTTGACGTCCATGGCGACGAAATCGATCATTCCTGCGCCTATGAGGTCGTCCAGTATGTCAGGCCCGGTCCCGTTGGTGTCGATCTTTATCTTCATGCCCAGTTTTCTGAGCTTCTTGATAAGGTCCGGCAGGTCCTTGTTCACTGTGGGCTCTCCGCCGGATATTACGACGCCATCTAGGAAATCCGAGTTCCTCTCGATATATTCCAATATCTCGTCCAGCGGTATGTCCTCTGCTTCCTCCGGATTAAGCACAAGGCCCCGGTTATGACAATAAGGGCATCTGAAATTGCATCCGGCCAGATATATTGTGCACGCCACCTTCCCATCCCAATCCAGGAGGGTCGTTTTCAGGAAGCCCGATATCTTCATACCGCTCGGATTAGTGTCCGCCGTTATATCTGTTTTCTGCGCACTCTTTTATTGCGAGCCATGCGATATGTGGTGACATGACTGTTCGCGTCAGATTCGTCAGCGAGGGCAAGACCGCAGAAGTGGAGCCGGGAACCACCATAGCGCAGGCCGCTGCCGCGGCAGGAGTGAACATAAATCTGCCCTGCGGAGGCCAGGGCAGATGCGGCAAATGCTCTGTGACCGTAGGCAGGGATATCAAGAAAAGGGTTCTCGCCTGTCAGACTCGGGTCGAAGAGGACACCGACGTTACGACCCAGAAGGTCGAGGAAAGGAACAAGGTCGTGGGGGTCACGGACCACAGGAGCATCCCGGTAAGCGATAAGACCCCTGTTTCGAGGGGTCACGGTCTTGCCATAGATATAGGCACGACCACCGTGGCCATAGAGGTCGTGGATATGGACAACCGTCTGGCACTTTACCGCGCTACCGGCGTCAACAGGCAGAGGGACAGGGGAGAGGACGTTCTGGCGAGGATGCAATACTCTGCCGACGGTGGCACGCAGGAGCTCAGGGGCCTGGTGCTGAGTACGATAAACGATCTCCTGCACACATTCACAGAGGGTACACGGGACATAAACGCAGTATGCGTGTCAGGCAATACTGCCATGACGCATCTGTTCCTGGGGGTGGACCCTTCGCCCATAAGGGAACCCCCCTACATACCGATATTCGTTAAGGCCGAGACCACCGGAAAGGGTAGCGGTCTGGATGTCAGTCCCGACGCCGCCGTCTACACGATGCCGGCGATATCCTCGTATGTTGGAGGGGACGTCGTCAGCGATATCATAGTGGCAGGGATGGACCTGGAAAGTGGGACATCCCTGCTTATCGATGTAGGCACGAACGGAGAGGTTGCCTTGGGCAACAGCGAGATGATGCTCACCTGTTCGTCCTCTGCAGGTCCGGCATTTGAGGGATCAAAGACCAGATCAGGCATGCTGGCACAGTTGGGTGCGATAGACGGGGTCAGGATAGATGACGGTGTGGTCAGATACACGGTGATAGGGGGAGGGGAGCCGAAGGGCATATGCGGTTCCGGCATAATCGATCTTGTGGCGCAGATGTTCGCTGCCGGAATGATCGACAGGCGCGGGAATCTTACAGAGAAGGCGGATGCGAAGGACGGTGTCTTCGCTGTTGCGCCCAACGTGGTGATAACCCAATCCGAGATAATGGACATAATGCTCACAAAGGCTGCGATATACTCTGCGGCCAGGACTCTCGTCAGGAGTATGGGAATGGGGTTCTCGGACCTGGACAAGATATATGTGGCCGGGGGATTCGGGAATTTCATCAATCTGGATTCGGCGATCACCATCGGGCTCTTCCCGGATGTGGACAGGTCCAAGTATGTCTATCTGGGCAACGCATCCCTCGGGGGGGCGGTCAACTATCTGCTGTCGGAAAGTGCAAGATCCAGGACCGACGAGATATCATACAGCGCGACGTATCTGGACTTGGGCTCTGATCCTGCCTTCTATGATGAGTACACCTCTGCGCAGTTCCTTCCGCATACGGACAGGGGGCAGTTCCCCTCGGTGCATTTTTAATAAGGATAGAGAGTCTGTGTTATGATGGACTGGAAGTTCGCTACCACGCTGATAGGGTCGATGCCCTTCTCCGAGCCCGGGGACGCGCTGAAGAAGATATTGGACGGGAGGGTGGAGTGCCCTTCATGGCCTCAGCTGTCCCGTGGGATAAAGGAGAGCATGTATGTGCAAACGGGGGCGCATCTCCCGGGCCTGAGGATAAGCGGGGATAAGGTCTTCGTGGACCTGGACGATTATGATCCCACGGATGTATACGAGGCCATAATCTCGGAGGACGAGGAGTTCTTCAAGCCGCCTGAGAAGTGCCACACAGGGTTCTATGGCCTCTTGGGCAATGATGTTTCCAGATTCAGAGCTGTTAAAGGGCAGGTGACCGGGCCCATAAGCGAGGGTCTGCAGATCCAGGACGTCAACGGACGTTCTGTGATATATGACGAGACATACGGGGAGATAGTAAGGAAATCTGTCTGCATGACAGCCAGATGGCAGGCGCACAGGCTGATGAAGGCCAATGACTGTGTCATAATGTTCTTCGACGAGCCGTCACTCTCTCTGCTTGGTTCGCCCTTCGCTCAGATAAGCGAAGATGACGCGGTCGATTGGCTGAACGAGGCGATGGACGGGGTGGAAGGTTACCGGGCCGTGCATTGCTGCGGTAACACGGATTGGGGAATGGTGTTGAGAACCAAATTAGACATACTGAGTTTCGACGCATACAACTACTCAGGCAATCTGGCTCTTTATGCGGAAGATCTCAAGGCGTTCATGGATCGGGGAGGGGCCCTCTCCTGGGGCATAGTTCCCAACAGGGAGGAGGACCTTCGGAAGGAGACGGTCAGGAGCCTTTGCGCCAAATTGGAGAATGCGGTGGACAAACTCCAAAGTAAAGGCCTTGACAAGAACCAGATCGCCCGCAGATCCCTGCTCACCCCCCAGTGCGGTCTCGACGGGCTGTCCCCTGAGGCGGTGGATTCTGTGCTGGATCTTCTCAGCGGCGTGTCCAGGGAGATGAAGAGGAGGTATGGATTTTGATAATCGCCCTGGCCGGCAAAGGCGGAGTGGGAAAGAGCACAATATCCTCTCAGCTGATCAGGCTCCTTTCCAGGGACGGCGTGGTACTTGCAGTGGACGCTGATCCCAACTCCAATCTCTGCGACAAGCTGGGAATGGAGCCGCTGGGCTCAGTCGGCGAGCTCAGGAATGATATTGTCGACGATCCGGATATGGTTCCGGCCGGGATAAGCAAGCAGGAATATGTGGCCAATCATGTCCGTCAGATAATATCCGAGGAGGGGAATGTGGATCTTCTTGTAATGGGGAGGCCCCAGGGCCAGGGATGCTACTGTTTTGTGAACGGGGTTATGCGAGAGTGCCTATCCAATCTGATACCCGCTTACGGGAACGTTGTAATAGACAACGAGGCCGGCATGGAGCATCTTTCCCGGAAGACCCTTCCCAAAGCAGATGTCATTGTTTTCGTTTCGGATCCCACAAGAACCGGGATCAAGACCGCCTCAAGGCTGTCTGGAATAGTTGACGAGGTTAGCATTGAAGCAGAACGGAGGGTCCTGGTGATAAACAACGCCGTCGGTCCGGCCGAGGGCCTCATTCGTTATGCTGAAGAGCTTGGATTCGAAGAGGTTTTCGTGATGCCCCATGACGAATTCATATCCAGATCCGCAATGGAGAGTGAGTGCCTTGACGTTCCTGCAGACACCGTGTTCGGAAAGGCCCTTGCAGGCCTTGTCAGGAGCCTTACTCGGAAGTGAGCTCCTTCAGATGTTTCGGTATCTGCTTTGATTCGTTGGTACCCACAATCACTTTCCTGCCGATCATCTCCTCCAATCTGCCGGACATGCGTGCCACGAGTCCCGGCACTATGACCGGCCCGTCCGTCTTCGACAGGACGCCCGACTCCTCAAAGGCCTCCGAGATCTTCTCCGGCTCGAACTTACCTGCGGCATATGCAGTCAGAACGGACAGACCCTCCGTGTTGATTATTTGCAGCCAGACAGGTATCCTGCTCTTCTCTATGTCCGCTCTCACTGTGAAGTAGGTGAGGGAGAAGTTGGTCGTGAACATCACGGGCGAGTGCTCTCCGGGGTTGCCTATGGGATACAGCGCCTGCTTTACCTGTATGGGTACCTGGGGATCTGTGTATATGTTCTGCCTGAGAGTCATAAGGGGCAGGGCCTCGTAGCTCTCCAGATTGTCGAATATCACGAGGCTGCCGTATTTCATCGTGGACACGGCTGCCATGGCCACTGCGTACTCCCCGCATCCGACCCTGTTCATCAGAGGATAGCCCAGGGGCTTGAACTTCTTCTTCACCGCCGCACGCCTTGCCACGGTGTGATCCTCCAGGCACCTCTTCAGGTTTGGGCATCCCAGGTCCAGCACCAGGTCCTCTGCGCCGACCGCCCTCGCCTTTACTGCTAGGTCCGCTGCCGATTCGGGGTTGTCAGCCTTTATTCCCAGGGGGCACCCGTGCTTCTTGGACAGGGCGGCCATTTTCTCGATATTACCAGCATCCGCTCCGTATATCAGAGGCCGCAGTTTGCCTATCGAGTCAAGAGCCTTCTCCATGGCCACGGCGTCACCGGACTCCAATATGAGAGGTTTATTCCAGATCGAGGATACGGCCTTGGCGGTGCCGGCGAATCTCACCGGGTCCCCGCTCACATTCTTGATGGATATCATATCCGTTGCGAAGACCATCCCTACGCGCTCGAAACCGAGGGCGGAGATAGCGTCCACCCTGTCTTTCAGAGGCTCTCCTTCCAGGTCGTCGCATACGGTAAGCGCATATGCTGTCTGATTGACGAAGCGGCGCTCGTGACGGTAAAGGACGGTCTCCCCTCCCATCTCCACGGCAGTCTTTCCCACACCGACACTGACTGTACGCATGAGAGGTGCGGCGGATTCGCTTAGGGCATTCTTGGATTCCTCGCTGATATGCGGACAATCCTCTATCTTCGCCTTCTGATTGGCCAGCAGCATGGCGAAGGCGAGGCACGTTGGCTGGCCGCAGTCCTTGCAGTTGGTCTTGGGGAGAAGTTTGAAGAATTCTATGGCGGTCGCCATCAGGACACCCCCGCCAGCTCTTCGGAGTACACTCTGGCCATGTCTGCTGCGCCAGGCCCCCTCATCACAAGTATATCTGCCCCGGAGAGCATTGCAGCCAGAGCGGTGAGGGCCTCCCACCATGCGACCCTGTGCTTAGCATCTCCCAGGGAAGGGTCGTCCGTGCTCACAGCATCGGCCACGTCCCAGGCCCCCGTGCAGTCGCACACCATGGGTACCTGCAGCATTTTGTCCCCGGATAGTGCCGCGAGCCTTATCCTCTCGTTCACCGAATAAGAGTAGTCCAGTCCCATCCCTAACGCCGCCATGAGCGGATCCATCGTTATACTGCTCCTCTCAACGCCGAAATCAGTGAGCAGGATGTTCATTTGCTTTGCCAGATTTATGTCGAGATTGGAGAATGCCAGGACCGCGTGCCCATTGGACATAGACACGGCGGAGATCTTCTTGTATTCGTGCTCCTCGGTCCTTCCCAAGATCATCTTGGTGCCCTTCATGGCATCTCCGACGGCTTCCGCTATCCTGTTGTCTATGTCTGCGATGCCGCATCCCAGGACCATGACCGGTAGTCCGGTCTTGTCGGATATTCCCCTCACTATGCTGACGGCCTCTTCCGGGGTCGTACCCTTCTTATCCGGTGCGGCTCCCAGGAATTTGATGCAGATCATATCCGCACCGATCTCCTTCCACATATTGGCCCATTCCACTGGATCCTTCTGACGGCCGTCGAACATCTCTGCGGCCATCTCAGGGTAGTCGGCCAGATCGTCGACCACTTCTCCGGCTATGATCGGGCGTCTCTTGAGCGTGTTCTCGAAGGAGAGGAACGGCATCCCGTCCGCACCTCCGGCAACACAGTTGCCGAATGCAATCTCCTCTATCTTCCCCGTGTACTTCTCCTTCACCGATGGTACGTCTGCCATTTCATCACCTATATGAGGGGTTCCATTTGGAGAGCGGGGTGGTCCACTTCCGCCATCCACGCCATCAGCCCCTCGGCGTCATCTGTTATCTTCTCGTCCGCGATCTTGTCCATCAGATCGGGCATGCCTATGTCACGGCATCTTTTGCGGAGCTCTTCACCCAGCATCTCCTTGAGCCGTCGGGGCATCCAGGAGATCCTGGGAAGTCCTCCCTCCGCCGCTATGAACTTCTCGCTTGTTATGTATTTTCTGCCTACACCCATGAATCCCGGGGTCTGTCTTCCTCCACCTATGGAGCCGGCGAGGGTGGAGAACTTCATACCGACCGGGGTCATGCCGAGATAATCCCTGTCAACAAGCACTACGGACTGCATGTCCACGGTCATTGCTATTATGACCTCGAAGCATCCGCAGGAGGTCATGGGCGCATCCATCAGGCTGTAGAGGCACATTCTCGTGACAGTGCCGGAGGATGCGGATGAAACGGAATCGTTGACACCGGACCATTCTCCTTTGGTGTTGTCCAGCAGGTCTCCCATCTCCACGGGCCTGTTGGGTCCGGAAGGGGACAGTTCGTTACCCGCTTTAGCATCCAGCCAATTTATGGCACCGCAAAGACCCAGTCTCTCCGGGGATATGATGCATATGTGACCTGGTGCAAATGACTGGCACATCGTGCATGTATAGAAGCAATCCACGAGTTCGTCCTTGAGGCCCCTCATCCTCTTGTCCCTTGTATCATATATCTCTTTGGCGGCAGGGAGACGGCACTCGATCTCCTCGAGGTCCGTGATGATCGTGACCTGTATACGGGTCACTATCCTGCCGAATTCCTTTCTGACCGTGTGCATCAGCATCCTGCCAAGGTCCGTAAGGCGGAAGCCCTTCGCAACCGCCTTCTTGCTGATCCTGACCCAGTCAGAGTTCCTCTGTCCGGTGTGCCAAATGCCCTCTGCGAAGTTTATTCCGCTGTGGAATCTGCGTTCCATGACGGACTCCAGGTCGCTCTGCATCTCCTTGCCGTAAACCTCGACTATCATGGCCAGCGATATCACGGAGCCTTCCTGCATCTCGTCCAGGTCCTTCCCTATCAGAAGTATCTTCCCGTCCTCGATCTCGCTCTCGTCTCGGGAAACAAGCAGCTCGAAGGCGGTGCTCCTGCTTCCCCCTGCTTCTACGTATGTATCGGGCTTCCTAAGTACCTCCCCTTCAAAGGAGGGGCCATAGCCGACCGGCAGGTCAAGGGGCTCCAGTGTGACTGTTATTCCTCGTTCTTCTATGCCGATCTGCACCATTCTTCCGAGATCATTGCTTTTCCTAATTGCCCCGGGCACCTCCGGCAGGTCGGAATCGGTCACTATGGGGGCACTGTGCATCAGAGCTGCGAAGGCCAGAGCGGATTCCAGCCTGTTCAGCTTCCCTGTTTTGATCACAAAGGCCTTCGGCCTCTTGGACAGATATGCGGACAGCCGATCCCTGTCCCCGGGAGCGACCCCTCCGAAAGTAAGAGCGGCCCTGACATCGAAATTCAGAGCGTGTACTATCCCTGCGAAATTTCCGAGAGGATACATCATCCTGTCGAGTCCCACAGCCACGTCATTCTCCCTCATCCTCTCTGCATATCCCGAAGAGAGAGTTCCTGAGGTAACAAGACCCAGCATGCCCTTGGACTGTATGTCCTTGGCCATGAGGGTCACGTCCTTGTTCCCGGCATCCCCTAAGAATACCGCAGCCCCTGGGATAGTCTCATCCACGAGACTGAGACCCAGTTCTCTGATGATACGGTCGGGTATGAAACCGTCCCTGTCGGCCTCCTCCGCGCCTATATACGTTATCGCTTCCAGTATATCCGCGGCATACATGGCGCTCTCCCCTGCGGCCAGACCATCCTCCAGAGTCGAGCTTCTTGCGGAGCCGAGGGAATCCAGCAGCTCTGCCGCCCCTTCAAGGGTCAGGCGCTCCGTTCCCTTCCAGGCGTACACAGAGGGGACGCCGTACCCCGTTTCGGGGTATTCAAGGACAGTATCGCTGCCGTGTCTTCTGACGGCCTCCGCTATGCATTTCCTGGCCAACGATATCAATGAATCAGAGCCTTCCGCCGCAAGTATCAGCAAAGACGGCACGTCGGGTGCTTCGATCCTCTCCAACAGCATGCCTATCTCTTCCGCGGACTCGATGCCGTATTTCGAAGCGATTTTATCGGCTGCTGCAGGCCCCTTCATCTCAATTCCTCATACTGGGTCAGAGTGAATATCCCGTTCATGCCTTCCAAGGCATTCTCGAGCTTGATCCTGAATTCATCCATCGGCATCCTGCAACCGCTGAAATCGGCCACAAGGTCCAGCGTCATGGTCTGATAGCAGATCTTTATCTTACTGAACACGGAGATGAGATTGACGTTCTTGGAAGCGATCCAATCTAGTACTTGGGTTATGGATCCCGGGCAGTCGGGGATCTCCAGGCCTATCTTCACCAGCTTCGTCTCTCCTTTGAAGAATGATATGGAGACGATCCAGGACGCGTAGTCTGCCACTATCATCACGGACTCGCCCTCGAAGCCTTCGAATACATCGCCGTATTCGACCGACAGGTCGTAAACGTTATCCTTCAGGGTGATCGGAACGCCCCTTCTGATCTCGATCTTGTCGGAACGCCCCTCGGTTCGGAAGACGCGGCCTATGTCGGCAGGCTTGATCTGTATATGGTCTATCTTGGAAACGGAGGGGTCGTTCTTCTCCTTCAGTTCGGCGAATTTCTCCGCCAGGATATTCACCTCTCCCGCGAAATTGAGGTCCACGAGCATCTTCCAGATGATGATCGTATCGGATATGCCCTCCAGCGATATGGAGTTCAGTATGTTGATGTCCCTGTCCCCCAGGAACCTGGCGGCCTGGGCGCTGGAGCCCGGTACATCCTGGATGTACATCGTGATATTGGTAAGGGTTCGGTAGTTCTCCTGGGGGTAGGTGGACAGGATGAGCTCGTATTTCTTCGGGCTCTCGTTGTCGTATTCGAAGAGAGTGCTGTAGATATACCCGCCGTCCACGAGCCCCATCATATCGGCCAGGGTCTTGTCGATCATTACAGTCTTATCTTTTACCTTGTCAAACTCCCAGTTCTTCATCCCTGTCTCCGACACCACCTAATCGAATGGAATCATATATCCTTTCTGTCCTGACTCTTGACGGATACGAAAGGGCGCGTCCAACACGGGTCGCCGCCGTCCTTGTGGCATATCTTCTCCGGGGCCTTCTTCCCGTCGTCCTTGTCCGATGTCATCTTCTCCGCTTCTTTGTGAACGTGTACTTCCCGGGCATGCGCATTTTGGTGCCTACAGAATATGTGCACACCGGGCATTTCCTAAGGACTTCGGTCTCCCTTCCGTCCAGGGTTGTGTTGTTTATCCCGACAAGAGGATTCCTGCAGACGGGGCATGTCTCTGGCAGGTCCTTGTCCTCTGCGTCGTTGTAATCAATGGATACATGTGTCAGTCCCCTGTTTACGGCCAGGCGCCTGATGCGCTCGCCGCTGACGCGATAATCACTTCCGTCCTTGTTGATCTCCTTCAGCACGAGCCCCGTCATCTCCGATTGGGACCTCACCTGCTGGTTCCTGTACATGACGATGAAGATGGCTTCGGACAGCCGTTCGTCGCTGGGTATGCTGTAGGGCATCGATGATAAAGCAACACTTCTGCGTATATATTCTTGGAGTGAAGAGTTATGCGTGGCATCAATACGGGCACTGGTCCGGGCGTGGATTATTAAACGGGTTAATCATCCCATAGGGTGAAGCGGGGGTTGCCGAGCGGCCAAAGGCGCGGGACTTAAGATCCTGTCCGTCAGCGGTTCATGGGTTCGAATCCCTTCCCCCGCACCATCCCATTTTAAGAAAGAGGCAAGATGTTTGGTAAAGGGGGCCTGGCCCCCGTTTCAGTTCTTCTTCTCTTTGTTGAAGCAGAGGAACCAGTCAAGGCAATACATGTCCTTGTTCTTGCCCTCCATCCTCTCCTTGGCGCCTGCGCAGGTGCCGGGAGCGGGGGAGATGGTGTCGTCGCCGGGCATCCAGTTGGCCGGGGTCGCGACCTTGTCGGAGTCAGCCTTCTGCAGAGCCTTGATGACCCTTACCATCTCGTCGAAGTTCCTTCCGGTGGACAGGGGGTAGTAGTGTATGCATCTGATGATGCCGTTGGGGTCTATGAAGAACATCGCCCTCACGGCCTTCGTGTCCGAGCTTTTCGGCTGGATCATGCCGTATTTCTTGGCCACATCCATCTTTATGTCCTCGATGAGGGGGAACTTGACCTCTATATTCTTCATGTCCTTCCACTCGAGTTCCTGTATCTTCCTCAGCCACGCGATGTGGGAGGTGAGGCCGTCAACGGAGAGGCCGACAAGCTCGGTGTTGAGCTTCCTGAGGATCTCGGCACCGTGGGCGAAGGTCATGAACTCCGTGGTGCAGACCGGCGTGAAGTCGGCAGGGTGCGAGAAAAGGACAACCCATTTGCCTTTGTAGTCCGAGGGGAAATTGATGTCACCCTGGGTTGTTACGGCTTTGAATTCTGGCGCTTTGTCCCCGATCAGAGGGAGAGAACGATATTCTTCTTCCATGTTAGATTACCTCTAAGCTCAGACGTTTTGGGCGTATAAAAAACCCGTTAAGCTACATTCTACGGCGCCCGTATCAGATTGGATTATATCAGTCTATTCAGATTACGTTCGGAGGCACTTTAATGTCTTCAGAAGAGAACAGAAAGAAATTCAACATACAGGTACTCGAGACCTTCGCAGCGCTGATAACGTCCGCTTTCGGTCTTGTGGCGGCACTGTCATGGAACGAAGCCATCAAAGCGGCTGTTGCAGAGGTATTCGGCACGGCCAACGATCTGATGGGCATGGCCATATATGCGATCATTGTGACCATTCTCGCGGTCTTAATGACCATACTGATCGCCAGGACCTTGGCCAGAGCCAAAGAGAAGCTTTGATGGTTTTTTCGGCATTTATCCGAAACCCCTTACCTTTTTATCACACTCCGTCATCGGGCTACCTTTAAGTAGATTAACCTGTGTCATCAGCTAGGAGTTTTACCTTGGTAGGCACAGGAAGCGGCGTAAGAAGCGGTACGAGCGGCGGTACGAGCGGCGGTACGAACAATAGAACTGGCGGGAGCGCCAAACCCCGCGGCGGTTTTAATAAACGCAGGCCCAGGTCCAAGGTGAAGGAGCATTCGAAAAGGCAGGCCATGCTCAACACTCACAGAGTGACGCCCTTCAAGTACGATCTGAACGAGATAATGGTCTCGACGCAGATGGATGAATCCAAGGCATCATCCTTCACTGCATCCGTGATAGCCAAGGCGACGCGTATATCCACGAAGGAGGCCAAGGATTTTGTCAAGGCCTTCCTGGAAGACGGTGATCTCACGAAAGAGGAATCGGACAAGATCTGCAGACTGCTGGACAGATACAGCAAATACCGCTGATTCAGGAAACTTATTTCTTGCTTTTTGCAACACAATTTCACTTAAACACATTTTAACAAAATATTGTTCCATTATGCCTCTTAAAAGAAGGTCTTATGGAACAATGTTGCATTTTATTGCAGATAACGTATATATAGACTTCAGGGAATAACACTCTGGGATTACTATGGGCTACGAAGAATTATTCCCCACGAACGATCTCAACGGATGGCATGCAAATGCCGCCAAGAGATTCGCAAGCCCCTTTGTGGACAACTACCACGACAGAATCGACGTTGATCCTATCATACTGTCGAACGCTGCCGTGCAGTGCGGGTTCACGATCAGGGACTTCTACGAGAAACCAGAACTAGGAATTCACTGCGTCGGATACATATCCGAGCTGTTCGACCTGCTGCCTGTCACGCACTGGTTCTTCTCCCTTCCATGGGTAAGAGAGCTGGGCCTGACCCTGGTATACAAGGACACGCTCCCGCCGGTCTCCACCGGACCTATATATGAGCCGACCGCAGAAGGCATCGAGAACATGAGGGTCATCGAGAAGGAAGAACTCAAGAAGGGAACGACCATTCCGCTGTTCTTCGGTCTGTACGACTACGTTCAGAAGAACCTGCCGCACACGCTGGTCCCCATCTCATATGGGTTCGACCTTGTCGGAGCGCCCGCAGAGTTCGTCGGAGTCGAGAACTTCATCATGTGGACCTTCACCGAGCCTGACCTGGCGCACAAGGTGGTCGACACCTTCGTCGAGACGTCCATTAACGGTGCGGATGTCATGTCCGACAAATACGGCATGGCCATGCTGATCGTCGGATCCGTTCTGGCGAACAACGATATATTCGCTGACGAGCAGGTAGAGGAGTTCTCCGCCAAGAAGATGGGCTACTATGTAGACCAGTGCTTCAGGAAGGGAGCAGGACCTCAGGTCTTCTATCACCTGTGCGGTAACCACGAGACCTCTTACAAGGTGTTCAAGGACAACCTTACGTGGTCTCCGTTCAACGTTCTGCACATCGGATACAAGGGACCCAAGGAGTTCCCCGCAGAACTGCTGAAACAGGAGTTCCAGGACGTTACGACCTGTATGGGCTCCGTCGACACCAAGCTGATGATCAACCCGAACCCGAAGGTAGTGTACGAACACGCTAAGGAGACTCTCCTTGCAGGTCGCGACGCTAAGAAAGGGTTCATCCTGGGAACTGCATGCGAGACGCCCCCGTACACGATACCGGGCAACCTCCTCGCTTTGACCAGAGCTGCTAGGGACTTCGGTACCTACGGAACGTGGTGAGGTGACAGAGATGGCAATAACATTCAGCGACGCTGCGAAGAAGAGCATGGAGGCCAAGGGCCTGAAGGAAGCCGACGTCAAACAGGTGGTCGAAGGCGCAGGAAAGGACAGGATCTACGACGGCAAGAGATTCATCGCCAAGAAGAAGATCGGGGACCTG
This sequence comes from Methanomassiliicoccaceae archaeon UBA381, assembly GCA_002502965.1. Classification (GTDB taxonomy): domain Archaea; phylum Thermoplasmatota; class Thermoplasmata; order Methanomassiliicoccales; family Methanomethylophilaceae; genus RumEn-M2. Next base: position 261,166 of record DAQS01000002.1, on the reverse strand, counting down.
ACCGTCTATGCCGACTACTCCGAGAACGGCGACAACGTCGTCGTTAACTCGGTATACTGCCACAAGCTCGCCATCAGGGACATCGTCCTTGCCGGTGAGGAGACCTCCTGGAAGTACTGCAAGAACGGAAAGCCCGTAATGAAGGGCCACACCGACCTGGAGTACATGGGCGCAGTAAGGTCCGGCCCCTCCCTTGTGGAGCCCGAGTCCGGTGAGTCCTGGTTCGAGGAGTACCTCGCGAACGGTGCACTCGCCACGGCAGAGGCGCTTTTCCAGCAGAAGAGAGCTTGATCCGGCAACGGATCCAGCCAAACCTTTTATTTTCACTTTTATTTTTCGTTTTCAGCAGTTGTTATATCTGAGCAAATGTTTCCCACTTCCTAATGGCTAATAAGATAGGTGAGACGGATGCCCTGTGCCCCGTGTGCTTGAAGACCATACATGCGGACAAGGTGGAGGAAGGCGACGACGTCTTCATCGTCAAGAAATGCCCGGACCACGGAGAGTGGAAAGTGAAAATCTGGTCCGGCGCGGAGAATTACAAGTACCTTTACGAGTTCGCCGCCGTTCCCAAGACGCCGAAGAAGAGGGCTGTGGGAGAGATAAGGGACTGCCCCCAGGAATGCGGCCTCTGTGACAGGCACCTGCAGCATTCCTGCCTCGTTGTCGCTGAGGTGACCAACCGCTGCAACCTCAACTGTCCGATATGCTTTGCCACTGCGAACGGATGCGGGTATGATTTCCATCCGGATATGGAAACGATAAAGGGGATGTTCAAGACCATAGTGGAATACGTCAACAGCCCTCGCTGCGTCCAGCTGTCGGGAGGAGAGCCCACGGTCAGGGACGATCTACCGGAGATAGTGAAGATGGCCAAGGATATGGGCATCGAGCACATAGAGGTCAATACCAACGCCGTACGCATATCCAAGGATATCGAGTATCTGAAGAAGCTCAGGGATGCCGGTGTTGACGATTTCTATATGCAGTTCGACGGTACGGATGACGAGATATACATGAAGACAAGGGGAAAGCCCCTCTTCGAGGTCAAGAAGAAAGCGATAGAGAACTGCAAGGAAGTGGGCGGAATAGGAATAACCCTGGTGGTCACCGTTTCCCCGGATATAAATCTCGATTCCGTGGGCGAGATCATCAAATTCGCGACTGACAACGTCCCTGTGGTGAAGGGAGTGCACTTCCAGCCCATAGCTCATTTCGGGAGGTATCCCGTGGAGCCGAAGGATGAGAACCGTGTGCTTCTTCCGGACCTGGTCAAGGCGATCGAGAAGCAGACGAAAGGCATGCTCCGGGCTGACAATTTCATGCCCACCTCATGTTCAAACGTGCATTGCGATCTCAAGTCCCTTTCTGTTGTCCTGCCCGACGGCAGCCTGTTCCCGCTGACGACCATGTCCCTTGGTCCGCCAAAGAAGACGGAGAACATTGCCGATAAGACCAGAACGGAAGTGTCCCAATACTGGAGGGTGATCGAGGATACAATGGACGGAGGCAATGACACCGAAGATAATTCTTGGAGATCCTTCGTCAAGAGGGCCAAGACGCATTATCTCACGGTGTCGGCGATGGCCTTCCAGGACGCATGGACCGGAGAGACAGAGAGATGGGAGCGCTGCTGTATCCACGTGGTTACACTGGACGGCAAGCTGATACCATTCTGCTTGTTCAACGTCACATCCAAGGACGGGACCACGCTCTATCGCAGGAAAACGTTCTGCGCGTGATCTACTTCCGGTAGTATCCGAAGGAGTTGTGGTAGTTCTTCACCACGCCGTTCACATAGTTGGTGATGAACTTCTCCTTCTCCTTGGTGTTGACGATGAGTCCCTTTATAGGGAATTCGGTATCGCAGTGTATGCATCGGACATACTTGCAGTTCTTGGTGCTTTGGGGGCAGGACCTGCAGGCGATGGCCCTCGACTGAAAGAGGCTGAATTCCCTTCCGCACTTCGGGCATTTGAACCTGTGTGCGGCGGAGAGCATTTGAGGCGTAACGCCTGATCTTGCCATTTCCGGTGTAAGCGTCATCTTAACGGTCTTCCTAAAGGCCTCCCCCTATTTACATTCAGCGGATTATCCGTTCCCGACATAATCTTATACCGTCGTGCCAGTGCAATATTCCATGGAAATCCTGGACTCCATGAAGGCATTCTTTGTAAGGCGCATGCTCCTGTCGAGGAAGGTACCCAAGGACTGCGAGAACCCCCTGGAAGGATGGATGGCCATCAAAGCTAGGGAGACGCTGAGGAAGAGCGGTTACAAACTCTCGGCGTACGATAGGACAGATACGATAAGCAGGAAGGACTTCGAAGAGTACCAGCTTCTCAGATTCAGGGAGCAGATGAGGTACGCGGAGGCGGAAGCGCCTCATTATAGGAATCTGTACAAGGACGCAGGCGTAAGGCCTGAGGATATAAGGACGTATGAGGACCTTGAGAAGGTACCGTTCACATACTCTCACGAGCTGGCGGAGAACCCCTACACCTTCTGCGGGGCATCGGCCACCAAGCTCGCGAGGGAGTTCACCACCACAGGTACGTCAGGACGCAGGAAGACCATCGGCTTCACGTCCGGCGACCTCGTGAGCAAGGTAGACATCATCGCATCCGCCCTCTCCAACATAGGCATGAGGAAGGGCGATTCTCTTCACATAATGTTCCCTACTGTCTCGGCCTGGGATCCCAGCCTTATGATGTCTGCCGCCTGCAAAGTTCTGGGCTACGGATCTTCTACATGCTCTGAAACAGACATATCGGTTCAGATGAAAGTCATGAAAGAGGCCGGTTCCACTCATATAATCGGCCTTCCCTCCTTCATTTACAGGGTAACCGCTCTCATGGGAAAGGAAACCGATCTTACGGCCTTGGGGATAAAGAAGATAATCTCCACCTCGGAACCGTTGTCGGAGAGCGTCAGGAAGGCCCTGGAGGATGCATGGGGGTGCAAGGTTCTGGATGTATGGGGCATGACGGAGATGGGATTGGCGTGCGCCGTGGAATGTGACGAGCAGGACGGCCTGCACACGGATGAGGCCAACATACTATTCGAGGTCATAGACCCGGAGACCGGGAAGCATGTGCCGGCGGGACAGGAGGGGGAATTGGTGGTATCCGGTCTGAATTCACAGGGAACGGTCCTCCTCAGATACCGCACAAAGGACAGGGTATCCATGCAGGACCCGCCCTGCAGATGCGGCATGTCCTTTAACAAGAAGCTCAACAAGCCACGCGGCAGGATGGATATGCAGTCCAAGGTGGGTATGGGCTACAAGGTGTATCCCCTCCTGTTTGACGAGGTCCTGTTCAAGGAGAACGACGTCGTGGAATATCAGCTGAAGATAACCAAGGAGGATTACAAGGACGTCCTCACATTCGAGGTGGAGACACCTGCCCCCGGTCATGAGCTGGAGGAGAGGATAATCTCTCTTGTTTCCTCGGTAAAGGAGATATCCGACGGTATCGCAGAGGATCTCATCGAAAGACCCAGAGTCAAATTCGTCGATGTAGGGTCCATGGAGTACTCCGCCAAGGCGAAGAAGATATTGGACCTAAGGGAGAATTACGATTAAGATCCCTTCGATGCCTTGACCACACGGTTGAGAAGCCCGCTGTCATTGCAACGCTCAAGGAATGTGCCAGTGACGATCATGTCGGCCCCGGCTTCCCTGGCAGCCTCTGCGGCCTCCGGGGTCCTTATGCCTCCGCCCACGATCAGGGGGACGGAAAGTACTTCCTTCACAGCTCTGATCATCTCCGGGGGCACGGGCCGGTCGGCTCCGCTGCCCGCCTCCAGATATACAAAGCTCATTCCCAGGTACTCTGCGGCGAGAGCGCATGACACGGCCTTCTTCAGATCGTCCCTTTTCACGAGATCGGCCTTCCCGACCTCTCCCACCTTCATACCGGGCTCCACTACGATGTAGCCCATGCTTATGGGCTCGATGCCCAGCTTCCGGACGGCAAGGCTTGTGTGTATCTGGGCTCTCATCACATAATTTAGGTCCGTGCTGTTGATCATGCTCATGAAATAGATGGCATCGCAGTGGGCGGAGAGGGCCTGGGGCCCTCCGGGGAAGAATATGACGGGAAGCCCCGTCGCCTTCTTTATGGCGACGGATGTGGCATCCAGGTTCTCTTGGGTCACGCCGGTGGATCCGCCAATCATTATGGCGTCTGTGCCGGCCTTCTTGCATTCAGAGGCGATTGCTGCGGCCTCATCCGGCGTCTGTTTGTCGGGGTCCAGAAGGGACATGTGCAGAGTTCCTTTCGAGATCCCTTCCATGAGATAGTTCTTCACATTCATGATAATGCTCCGAGCACGAATGCCACAAGGGCCGCGAACATGGCGATCTTAGCCGTCTTCTGAGCCTCGTGGGGGTTCCTGAAAACAATCCAGGCGGCGTATATAAACATTGCATCAGCAATGAGGACCGTCAGATACGGTACGCCCAACTGACCGTCCAAGAAAGGCCAGAGACTCAGGAGAGGGCCTGCGATGAAGAAGACCGCGGATGCGATCGCTGCATTCCTTTCACCGATCCTCATCGGCAGGGTGCTCCTTCCCTCATCTCCTTCCATATCCTCTATATCCTTGGCTATCTCCCTGCCGGTCGTAGCAAGGAATGCCATGATCGCGAAGACGGCCACGTCTGCCGGATTGTCTACGACCGCACCTCCGAAAAGGAAGACCATTCCCGTAAGCGCACCAATCGTCAGATTGCCTACGAAACCCCTCTGTTTCAGTACCATCTCATATAGGACCATCAGAGTGCATGCCGCGACCACTATGGCTGTCAGCAGAAGGCTGCCCATAAGTACTGAAACTATGCAGGCCAGTGCAAGAGAGGTCAGACCTATGCCGAGGGCGCGGCCGGGCGCTATCTCGCCCATGGGTATGGGCCGCTCGGGGTGCGCCGTTCTGTCTATCTCCCTATCCACGTAATCGTTGACGGAGTTCCCTCCGGCCATGACGGCAATGACGATCATACATGCTATCGCTATATTGACCCAGTAACCCCCGATGTCCAGGCCCGCTGCTATGAAGGCACCGGCGATCACACCGATGAAGCCTATCACCGCGTTACCGAGCCTGAATAGCCTGAGATATCTGTTCACGCTGCCGTAACTGCGTTGGATATAATTAAGTCAGTTCCTCAGCACGTGATAATATCTGGACAGGGATCCGTGGACTCTCTGCACATGCAGTCCTTCCATTTTCAGAGGCGAAGGGTCCAGTTCGTGCGGGAGTACGACCCCCGCGGTTCCGCCCGGTCTAAGAACCTCTCCGAAGGATCTCACGGCCCTGGCATATATGCTGTCGATCTTCTCTCCTCCCGTTTTCGTTGATCTGCCGTACGGAGGATCTGTGGCGACGATGTCCACAGAACCGAACCTGCGGCCTATATCAGATATGTCAAGAACGTCGCTGTCCTCCAGATCCAGGTCGAAGAAATCCATATTCTCCCGGGTCCCGGCGATCATCTCCGGGTCGAAATCCGAGGCAACTGCTCTCATACCCATCGACGCCGCTTCGATAACTATGCCCCCTGTCCCGCAGAACGGGTCGAGAAGCACATCACCCTTCTTTGCTCCTGTCAGATTTATCAATGCCCTGGCATATTTTGGGTGCAGAGATATCGGGGAGAAGAAGGGCCGCTCGCTGACCTTTCGGTTCTCCAGCGACTCCCTGTCAACGGCCCTTTGGGATATGAAGATGTGTATCATGTCGCTCATCAGGACCCGAATTTCTATATCTGGGTCTTTAAGTTTCACGTCGTTGGTCACTGACAGTTTCTTACCCAGTTTTCTTACGAGGTCCTGGGAGTCTATCTCCTTCATCATGCCTTCGAATCTTCTGCATCGGACGGAGAAAGTGCCCTCCGGTATGCATATGCCGCTTAGACCGGACAGGTCACCGGGGTCGAAAGAGCCAAGGTGCCTTCCTATGTGCCTTGTCAGGGATATTCTCTCAGCTATCGGTTCCACTGCATTCTCCTCGAATAACGCTACGAGATAGCCGGGTCCAGATGACACTGTCTTGAATCCGGGGGCTTCTGCTCTAAGGCAACCAAGAGCCTCGGCTGAGCAGAGACTGCCATGCTCTCCGGAGAGCTCAAAAAAGAAAGGGGAGGGGCTCACGCCCCTCCAACGTTTCAGTCTTTAATACCATCTTCGGTTATCGTGAAGACAGCCTCGCCCTCAGGCATATTGGGTGAGTCAATGAGTCTGGCAACCCTCTTCCCTGCCTTGCCTTTGCGCAGATATATGCGGAATGTGGCTGTGTGACCGACTATGTGCCCGCCTATTGGTCTGGTGGGATCCCCGAAGAACGCATCCGGCTTGGACGACACCTGATTGGTGACGGCTATGGCCGCATTGTTCAGTGTGGCGAAGCTCAGAAGATCATGCATATGGCGGTTCAGCATCTGCTGTCTCTCGGCGAGAGCGCCTCTGCCTATGTACTCCGCCCTGAAATGCGAAGTCAGGGAGTCCACGATTAGAAGCTTGATCTTCTTAGTCTTCGACAGCTCCATGGCCTTGTCCACCAATAATATCTGGTGCTGGGAGTTGAAGGCCCGGGCCACATGTATCTTCTTCAGTACCTCTGCGGGATCAATGCCCAGATAGTTGGACATCTGGACGATCCTCTCGGGTCTGAACGTGTTCTCAGTGTCTATTATAACGACCTCTGAATCGAAACCGCCCATTTCCTCGGGAAGGGTGGCGTTGACTGCCAGCTGGAAGCATATCTGGGTCTTGCTGCTGCCGAACTCACCGAAGAATTCTGTTATGGCCTGGGACTCAAGCCCGCCGCCCAAGAGCTCGTCTACGGCCTTTGAGCCTGTCGTGAGCTTGGTGACGCTCTTCCTTCTTTCGAGGATGTCCTCTCCCGTCTCGAAGTTGCCTATGTCCGCACAGACCTTTGCACCTTCGATTATGTCTGCAGCTTTCTTGTCGCCTATCTCACATTTTTCGGCCACATCGGCCGGTGAGGCGACAGCTATGGCCATCAGATCGTCGTAACCCGCTTCTCGGAGTTTTTCTGCTATAGCTGGTCCTACTCCTGGTATGTCCTCAAGGGTTTTGTTGACCATTTCATAACCTCGGTCTTCGCTAAACAGTTCAGGTATTTAAGCGGGGAAAGGGGGGTGTCCGAAAGCGGGCGAAAACGGAGCGTCCCTATAAAACTATAAATGGAAGACATTGATTGTCGACTGCAATGGCGAAAAAGAGAAAGCGCACTAAGCCGAAGGAGGAGGAATACGAGTTCGTGCCTCCGGACTTTGACGAGAGAGAGTTCATTCTCAAGGACATCTACGGAACGAAGATCCTGCTGGTGGTGTCGCTTCTGGCGGTTCTGATCGGAATCGCTGCATCTTTTATCGACAAAGCGTGGGAGTGGTACGGCGGTCTGCTGTTGCTGATCCTTGTGATCGCAGGGATGAAGGAGCTCCTGAAGCTTCTCAGGTTCGATATGGGTCTGGTGGAGACGAAGACGATGCTGGGGAACTATGTTCTGTTCTTCTTCCTGTCTCTGGGCGTATGGATCCTTTTGATAAACCCACCCTTCGTCTGATTCAGATCTCCCAGGGCAGTTTCGGGTCCAGAAGATCCGTCAGAAGACCCGCATCGGCCATTGACAGCGTGTCGTCGTGATCAAGGATCCTCATGGTTCCGGGATCTATCTCCCTTCCTATGCCGGAGAAGACGGTCTCTTCCGCAAGCATCTCTGCTGCGGTGAAGTACATCCTCTCAGCTATGACCTTCCATGCCCCGTCCTCTATGAAAGGTTCCCCGAACTCGTTTGTCCTCCATTTATCCAGGAAGGACTCCGCAGAGCCTACCCACACCGGCGGGCCCACATGCTTGAAGGTCTTCGACAGAAGGTCCCTCTCCAGCTCGAATATGAACGTCAGCTCTTCTACCCCCAGATCGTGAACGGCTCTCAGCACATTGAATGAGAACGCATCCAGCTTCTTCGACAGCGCATACCTGGTCTTCCACATCTGGGAATGCAGGTTGTCTTCGTTTATGTCGGGCCTTTTGAATGTTGCGGTAAGCAGGCGGCTGCCGTGCACTTTGACAAGTCTTCTAAGCTCGGCCGCCGGCAGGGGGGTTCTTGTGTTCGGGAAGAAGAACCCTTCAGACGGGCTGCCGAGATATGCCTTGCATGCGGTTATGAACAGAGCGAAAGTGTCAATGTGGACGGCGGATGCCACATTCCTGCGGGAATCCACAGGGTCGTAGAATACGAGAGGAGCCACCATCGGCGGGCCCTTCTTATCGATAGCTATGGAAACTCCCTCCTTCCATGCGGCTCCCGCCTCCAGGACGGCCCTGAAGCTGCCGTAGCGTATGACAAGCAGTTCGCACAGGTATCCTGAGAAACCTCTGTTGTTTGGCTCGGCACCGTAGGCCCATATTCCTTTCATGAATACCTTCAGAAGACGTATCTGGTCCCTCATGGCGGCGTCTGTGTTGGACAGCACGTAATCAGTGTGGAACGGGGTCCTGTCGACGGCGGAGAGCATCCTCTCAGGGGATGTCACTTTGTAGCAGGGGACCATGTCCACCTCGAAGTTTCCGTATCTTCCAGTTATGTAAGGATGCTCGGCGTACATTCTCCTACCGCCCAGGATGTCCTCCCCGATACGCAGTCCCTTCTTCTCCATTATTTCCTTGGGGGTACCATCCGGGAACATCACGAAAAGATCTATGTCCGGGTTCGAGAGGAACGTCCCTTTGGCGACAGACCCCACGCATCTGACCTCGGCTGTGATGTCGTTATCTTCGAGATATCTTTCGGTCTCGGCCTTCATTCTCTCTGTCGTCGCCCTTATCTCTTCCGCAAGCTCAGGGTCGGGCACGATCCTCTGAAGCACTGCATCCTCTATGCTCACGGGCATGCTCAAGGGTTCTGTTGATTAATCCTTTGCTATTTATCTGAGCAGCGTGTAATGCAGGTACATGATCCGCTGCAGGAGTTGCGGGAGAACATACGACGATGAGTCTATGAGATACTGCATGAACTGCGCCGCCGCTCTACAAAGCCCGGAGGGTGCCTCTCCGGTCTCCCGTAAGACACGGATGAAGATGATAATGACGGCCATTGCGGTATTAGCCGTGGCCGCAGTGCTTGTAATGGCCGCCGGCCAGTATTTCTTGCATGAGGAAGGGGAGCCCGAGAGCATAATACGTACGAACAGTTGGGTATACGACCTTGACGGGCAGCCATACAGTCTGGAATTTGAGATCGGCGCCGATGATCTGAACGCGGCCAAGAAGAGCACCATAAACCGCGCCGGCTCATCATCCGGTACCACTTACACTATCGGCTCGGGCAGCAGTGTCAGGATGGTATTCGCAGTGGAGGAGTACATTGTGATCGGGGACACCGTCAGGGACCTTGAGGCTCTGCTGAGTGACCTGTTCCCATCAGGATACGGTGCAGCAGATAATACGAATCCGAATTATGCCACGTTCCTCATAAACTTCTGTCAGAGTCAGGGCACTACGGGCAAAGAGAATATGAAGTACCTTACTGACCTGAGCACTCACGGAACGGACGAGTACTGGAACTATCCCGTGGAGACCCTTGATCTCATGGGCGGCGACTGTGAGGACACATCGATACTGACGGCGGCGCTCCTGCGCGCCGCAGGGTTCGATTCCGGGATAGCTCTTTTGCCCGGGCATGCCATGGCTATAATAGGGACCGAGCCGGCAGGGACCCCCGCACCCATTGCCAGCGATGCTCTCCTGGAGTATGGAGAATATTACGTCAAGAGTATGGATGGGTACTGGATGCTGGAGACGACTAACTCCCAGTTCTTTCCGGGTGTCATATCCGGTGTTTTTGCGTTCTCAACATTCCACATATTCCCATCCAATTCGAATGCGGTCTATATGACCTAGAGTGTTTCGAAGGATACGGTATATCCGAAGAATCCTCGCGGGTCCGCATCGCCGCTCGAATCATCCGTACGGTCCTCGCCGACAGGGATATCGATCCTTATCCCCTGACTGCTGGAACTGCCTGCGGATGTGCCGTCGTCATACAGATCCAGGGCATCATCGCCCGAGCCCCCAGAGAATTCTGCAGGGCCGTCGTAGTCGGACATGAATATGATTATTGACACAGTCGTTTCGCCCTTCGGGACATAGAAAACGGTCGTCCGATGTTCATTGGGGTATATCTTATTCGCCTTTGCCGTCAGAACGTCGGTATGTACCGGAGCCGAATTCGCCGAATAGTAACCGAGGGGGTCTTCCGTGTCGATCAGGAGGAAACGCGTCTCCCCGCCGTAACTTACCCGGAAATACACTTCCGCATCGTTGTCGTAGTCGTTGTCGACCGTTCCGCTGGCATCCGTCACAGTGTACCAGTCCACTGAGAAGGTCATCCTGTAAGAGGGTTGTTCCTGGAAGAAGAACGGGGCCGCCGCAACAGCAAGTATGAGTATCAGCACCGCCACAGCCCCGAGGACGGCGATCATCTTAACGGATCGCGGCCTCTTGGGCACCGCATCCGCACCGGAGCCACATTGGGGACAGAAGGCATCGTCCTTTTCCAACTCCTTCCCGCAGTTGCGGCAGAATCTCATGTCCGAGGATTATTATCAGAATATATCAACATGTGTTGAATCAGATATTCCAAGCGGGGTTCCAGGAGCATTCGCGAAGGGGTGCACTGCCAATTCTGACGTCCTCTCCGAGATCCAAGGTCATGAGGTCCTTGCCGGCCACTGTCCGCACCCCCGTCGCCTCCTCCACCTCTCGTGCCTGGGCATCCGCATCGCGCCTGAGCATAACGATGCCCATATGCACGAACACGGTAAGTTCGGGTCTCACGATTTTGACGAAGTCGAAGGCATCGTCAGTGCAAAGGTGGTACTTTATGCGGTTTCCGGAAGGGGTGGTAACGGGTAGCAGCAGTATACGTGAGCCTTTGTGCTGCCCGGCTATCTCTTCTGAGTATGACGTGTCGCTGACGTACGAGACTATACCGTCCCCGGTGTCGAATCTGAATCCTACATTGCAGGGGTCGCTGTGGTCGGTTCCGGTGATCTCGGTAGGTATGCCGCATATGCTCCTTCGGTCCCCCGCCTTCACCAGGTGCCTCTCAGAGGCAAGGCCCTGATGATACCTCGAGATGCATGGTCCGAGCCCGCCGGACCCGTCGAGGACGCTCTTGGCCCCGTACAGTTCGCCGTTTTTGACCCAGCCTCCGCGGCTCATGCCCTCTATCGTCACTTCCGCATCCGAATAGTGGTCGGGATGGCAGTGAGAGATCACAATGCCGTTCGTCCCCTCCAGGTTGTAGCCTATCCTCATCATGTTGACAAGGGCCCCGGGCCCAGGGTCCACATGTACCCAGGAGCCGCGGGCGTTCAGCAGAAAACCTCCGGTGCTGCGTGCCTGGAACATTGTCGTATGCCGTCCCCCGCCTGTACCGAGGAGGATGAGCTTAGAGGGCATAGAGCCCCATCGTCTAAAGGATATTTCATTCTTAAGGCGGAAACCGTTAATACGGAGCAACAGGATTAGACGGCATGCTGACCGTTATAAGGGACGCCTGGATCGTCACCCAGGACGATTCCAGGAAGGTCGTTCGCGGTGATGTCGTAGTAGACGGGGAGAGGATAGCTTCAGTCGGGCCCAGATACGAGGGGTTCGCTGACAGGGAGATCCATGCCTCCGGCGACGTAGTGATGCCCGGGATGATAAACACCCACACCCACGTAGCCATGTCCGTTATGAAGGGATCTTTGGACGACATGACGTTCCAGGATTTTCTGGATAAGGCGTTCAAGGTCGATTCGGAGAGATCCGATAAGGACATAGGCATAGGTGCTAGCCTTGGCTGCATGGAGATGATACGCGGAGGGACGACAACCTTCGTGGATCTCTATTACTCCCAGGAGGTCATCGCAAAGGCCGTCAGGGAATCAGGGATAAGGGGAGTGCTGTGCTGGTGCTGTCTGGACGAGGAGTTCACGACCCAGAAAGGCAATCCTCTGAGCAACTGCAGGCATTTTTACGAGACGCACAAGAATATGAGGAAAGTGATCCCCGGGGTCGGTCTCCAGGGTGTTTATGTATGCAGCGAGGAGACTTGCCTGGGCGCCAAGGAATTCGCCGAGAGCAGGGACCTCCCTCTTAATTTCCATCTTTCTGAGACCAGAGGCGAGGTCAACCAGCACAGGAAGAGCACAGGTATGAGGCCGGCTGAATGGCTGGCACATATAGGGGCCCTCTCCAAGAACGGCATAGGAGCCCACTCGGCATGGCTTACGCTCAACGAAGTGCGCCTTCTGGGTAGCGCAGGGTCATCAATATCCACGTGCCCCGTGTCCAATATGAAGTTGGCGACAGGCGGTGTGGCCCCGATACCTGAGATGATGCAGAACAACGTCAACGTAAGCATAGGGACCGACGGAAGCACCACCAACAACTCATTGGACATGTTCGCAGAGATGAAGACTCTGGGCCTTCTGCAGAAATCAAGCAGATGGGATGCAAGAGTCTGCTCTGCACAACAGCTTCTTGATTTCGCGACGCGCGGAGGCGCCAAGGCGATAGGGATGGAGAAGGAACTCGGTTCTATAGAGGTCGGCAAGTACGCAGACATCGTCATACTCGACGGAAAGGCACCTAACCTGAGGCCGCTTGTGCCTGAGAACGTCATATCCAATATAGCATACTCTGCATCGAGCCTTAATGTGAAAACGGTGATGTGCCAGGGAGACATCGTATTGGAAGACGGAAGAATAACGTCGATGGACACGGAGAAGGCCCTCTCCGAATCCGAGTGGGCCTGGGGCCGTCTTTGCAGGAGGTAGTCATATGGATGATTGGAACAGGTGCGTGGAATTCCACGGTCACGGATGCCCCGGGCTCGCCATAGGGTATCGCGCCGCTCTGCTGGCAACCAAGGAACTGGGGATCGGCAGGTCGGAGGACGAGGAGATAGTCTGCGTATCAGAGAACACGGCCTGCGGAGTGGATGCCATACAAGTGATGCTGGCCTGTACCGCCGGCAAGGGGAACCTGGTCTTTCGCAGTGTAGGGAAACATGCTTATTCCTTCTTTGATAGGAGGAACAGCAAGTCCGTTCGCATAGTGGCCAAGACCTTCGACAGAAGCGGCAGTACCAGAGAGGAGATCATGAAAAGGATACTCTCGGCACCGGACAGCGAGATATTCTTTGTGAAGTCGCCCGGATATGATATGCCGGATGAGGCAGAGATTCTCGAGAGCGTGGTTTGCGAGAACTGCGGGGAGTCGGCCTCGGAGGACATGGTGCGTATCCGGAAGGGAAGAAGACTATGCTTGGACTGCACAGATAGCCAGCGTTGATAATCCGCATAGTTGTAACCTCAACACACTTATACGTGCATCCGTAGATACCTATGCAACATGGTTCTATTCTCTCTGCTTAAGTCATTGGAAAAGAACGGCAGCTCTGTTTCGCATAACAATATGGGAGAGATATACGAGGGCGGGCGCATTTTCAGGAGAAACTACAGGAAAGCGGCCAAATGGTATGGAAGGGCCGTATCTCAAGGAAGTGCCAGCGGAATGTACAATCTCGCCCGTCTCCACGAGGAGGGGAAAGGCGTGTCCCGCGATCTTGGGAAGGCGATGCAGCTTATAATCGGTGCAGCCGAGGCAGGTCTCTCGGATGCGCAGTACCATTTGGGCTGGAGGTACTCCGTCGGATACAATACGGAGGAGAACATCGAAGAAGCTTTGAGATGGTATAATCTGGCAGCGGACAGAGGAAATCAACTCGCACTTGTTGCTCTCGGTATCATTTACAGACTTGGTGAGCAGGTGCCCAAGGACAACGGGAAGGCAAAGGAATATTTTTCCAAGGCCGCCGACCGGGGCAGTCCGGACGGCTCCTTCAATCTCGGACTCGTCATGGAGGAAGAAAACAATCCGAAGGAGGCTGTGAAGCATTTCAGGACGTCCGCTTACAGGGGCAAAGCGGAGGCGATGTACAAGCTGGGCACATACTACGAGTCCGGCGTCGGTATAGAGCAGGACTTCGATAGAGCCCTCATAATCTATGGGGAGGCAGCTTTGCTGGGGGATGCGGACGCTCAGAACGGAATAGGCCGCATGTACCGCGAGGGAAAAGGAATCGAGAAGGACCTCATCGAAGCGGCAAAGTGGTTCAGGATCTCGGCGAAAAGGGGGAATCTCAATGCCATGTACAATCTGGCCGATCTCTATTCTTCGGGAGAGGGCGTCCGCCGCAACCCCAAGCGGGCGGCAAGGCTCTACCGCATGGTTGCAGATAGGGGCCTCCCCGAAGGGCACCTACGCCTGGGTCTTATGTATTCCTTCGGAATAGGAGTCAGAGCTGACAGGTCCATGGCCCTGCGTCATCTGAAGGAGGCCGTGCGTATGGGGTGCGATGAGGCAGAAGAGCAGCTGAAGAAGCTCATCGCGACCGACCCGGAGAAGCATCGCATCGGTGAGCGATAATATATCGGTGAAGAATTACCTCACGTTCCTGAGGCCGGTAGCCCTTTTTCCGGGCCCCGACTGAAGACTATGCACTGATCGTTGATCATATGAACGAATTCGCTATGCGCACAGATTTATTCTGAAAGCGGGTTCTACATCGATCATGGAGCTTCAGGTTCTCGAGTGCCCCTACTGTCGCGGCAATGTAAGAATAGAACCAGAGAAGGGTTCGGGTGTCTGTGTCAACTGCGGCAAGAGCATAATAGTAAAGAGATACGGAGAGATACAGAGCCAGATCTTGGAGGACAGGAAGTCCGCCTACGAGAAAGCGGTCCAGGCCAAGAATCTGCTTGAAGCTAAGAGGAATCCTCTCGGGAGAGACGACAGGATCAGAGAGCTAATCGACGCCGCAATGGCATTGGATTCGGAGAATCCAGACACATGGTATCTGAATGCCGCGGTCACCATGTGCGAGTCCGGCAGATGGGACAGCACATCCGACAACATGGTCTCCAGGGCGAAAGAGCTCGAGACAAGGAGACAGGCCAAGTACTTCACTTACGAGGACTGCATGAACGTTAGGAAAGAGGCGGAGCAGCTTACCAATAAGATAAGCAGAGGCATGAGCGGTATCTTCGCCCTTGTCACTGTATTCTTCGGCTTCTTCTTTCTGGGGATACCGGCCATCCTCTATTTGGCCGGGATCATGCCGCTTTTCGTACTAGGGATAATGGCGGGCATGTTCACCTTCATGGCTATGGCGGCATTCTTCGCTCTGAGAGTCAGCAGGATAGAGATGTGAGCTCGGCCGAACAGCCCTCCAGTCGTTTTAGAAGAGCTTACTTCTTGTCGTTGAAGTGGCGGCTTACATGGCTGGCGTCGCAGAACGGCGTGTCCCTCGAAGCCCCGCATCTGCAAAGTACATAACGGTTGCGGGTCTCGTATTCCTCTCCGTCAGAAGATATGAGCTTGATCCCTCCCTTTACGAAATATCCTCCGCTGCAGGCCTTTTCGGGGTCCTGGACGACTATTATCTCCTGTTCCAGTTCAGCCTCGTGAGGAGTCCCGTCCTTATCGTATGCGGCAAGCCTTCCGGTAGGGCATTCGTTCGCAGCCTTGAGGGCCAACTCGTAGTTCTCGGGGTCGTCGGATCTCTTGGTCAGTTTCCAAACGTCGCCCTTGTCGGTATGGCAGAAGCGGGCGAAAGCACAGCGGCCGTCGTCCTTGAGGTCCATTCCTTTGCCTTTTATGGTCTTGGCCCTTTTGTCATAGGGCTTTCTGCTGGCCGTCTCCTTCCCCCTGAAAGGGATGCCCTTGGTGTGGTTCCCGTCGCAGAAGGGTGCCTTCTCGGTTCTGCCGCATCTGCACAGGGCGTATTTGCTCTTCTGCTCGATCTCGGTCCCGTCACCCCAGACGTATCCTTTGCCTTCCGGTGTTATGATCTTCTCTGAGATGGGCACGGAGCCCGAGACTATGTATGCGCCTCCTTCTGTTATCCTTATGCTCTTTTCTTCTGTCATCAAACACCAGGCTCCTTTTTGTCTCTGGAAGACACCTGCTTTCCGGCTATATAACCGAAAGTCATCGCCGGGCCGATGGTGCTGCCACCTCCCCAGTATGTGTCTGCAGTGGGCGATGCGATGCAATTGCCGGCTCCGTAGAGGCCGTCTATCGGCTTGTCATCCCAGCCCAGTACCCTGGCTCTGCCGTCGATCACCGGACCTCCGTTCGTATCCAATGTACCAGATCCAAGGATGACGGCATAGTACGGTGGTTTGACGATGGGATGCATGGTGATGTTCTTGTGCCCTTTCTCAGGCCATTCTATTCCTGTGGGAGGCATCATAGACCATTCTTTGTCGTAGTCGAAATCCCCGCGTCCGAACTCCGGATCCCTGCCGTCCTCCGCATACTTGTTGAATCTCTTCACGGTATCCTTCAAATTATTCTTGAAGGATGGATCAAGGGAGAAACTCCCTGTGCGGCCTGCCATCCTCTTCAGATGTTCGGCGATCCCTTCAGCCAAGGAATCGAGATCCTCAGCGGTTATCAGATATTTCGGTGCAGCCTCGCTTTTCATAGGGAAGGGAGGGTGACCCTGCCACAGGGTGGCTGCACGCTCGTCAGAGATCATGAACGTAAGCATGTTGCTGTATTCCGCTCTTTCCGAATCCCAGTCGAAGTGCCTCTTCCCCCTGTCATTGTAGTTGCGCTTCTCATTCACGTATCTTTTCCCGTGTTTGTTGACAAGGATCGTGCTGTCCCCCGGAATGAAGAAAACAGTGGTGAGTGTGTTGGGATCCTCCAGATAAAGCTCTGCCAGGCTATCCGCTCTGAATGCGCCGCGGGTATTCCCGATCTTCGCGCCAGCTTTGCAGGCAATGGATATGAAATCCCCTGTGTTCGTGGGTGCCGCGCACCCTCCGTATATGGGCCCGGGCTGGAAATGCTGCATGAGCTCGGCGTTGTGCGAGTATCCTCCTGTTCCGAAAACGACTCCCTGGCGGGCATAGAATCTCGTCTTCTCACTTCCCACGACGGCTTCCACACCGATCACGGTCCCGTCCATTCCGATGATGTCCGTGGCATGACAATCGGTTATTATCGTTATTCCGTTCTTTTTAGCCCAATCCTCGAAATGAGCGATCAGGCCGTAACCCATCTTCCCTTTATCGTTCTCCGAGAATAGGAGGCGTCCGCGGATCCCCCTGTTCTCAGGAAGGAATTCCGCATAATCGCAGTATCCCTTTCCGGTCCAGCCTATGCCAAGTATGGAATTGACGGCGCCGATGCTTCCAAGATGCTCGACCATCTCCGAAGCGTTATCGTAGAACGAGTTAATGAGATCGAATTGGTGCTCTGTAAGACCGTACCTGTCGTCCTTGGGATCGTATTTATTCGGATACGAATATCTTGCCATATATCGCAGGGAGTCATCCTTGCTGTCCTTGTATCCGGCCGCCTTTTGAAGATGATTGTTAGGTATCCAGTACCCTCCTCCGGAGCGCCGAGTGGTCCCTCCGATCTTAGAGGCCTTCTCTATCATCACTACCTCAGACCCTTTGCTTCTGGCAGTTGCGGCCGCTGCGAAGGCGGCGGCGCCCGATCCTACCACTACGACATCGGTTATCGTGTCCCCTCCTGTGTAATGGATTTCATTGCCCGGGCTCTCCGGTTTCCCGTCATACGGTACGAACGCTTCCTTAGGGGCTCCGCAACGGGGGCATTTCTCCGGGGGCTCATCCCCTTCATGGATATAACCGCAAACAGTGCATTTCCATTTCTTCACAAGCTCACCTGTAGCGTATACTCGGTTATGGCGTTTTAATGACTTTGAGATTCTTCATAGGCTCCAGCGGAAGAATACAGGTCCGTCGGCATGCAGAACGAAAGACGTCAAAAATAATCTGGCTGTGCGTCCGTGTGTCATCCGGGATTTAACATCCGGTTTTGATGGGAAGGGAGATTCTGATCCCCTTTTCATCAAGGGGGACGTCGGAATATTTTGATTCTTGATCTGTTTGCCCTTTGGCCGAAAATTAAATATGCATCAATTATGGTTGTTAACCTGTCAAGCCAGATGGAATTGGTCCCCACCCCCTGATTACTTCGGATGATGCATGTCTGGCTATAGATTTAGAACTCATTAATTAATCACTCCTTTCTCTGTTTTCCTTAGCTCTTTTTGATACTCTGAAAAGGCGGCCATGGCCTCGTCCATATCGTCGAGGTTGACCCCTATGTACTTCTTCGTCGTCTCTATGGACTTGTGCCCGTAGATCTCTGAGATCGTCTCAATGGGCACCTTCCCGGACTTCCACATGTAGCGGCCGCCGGTGCGGCGCAAAGTATGATTCGAGAACTTGGCACCGATGGCCTTCTCGACGAGATCTATCTGATCGTCTATCGCGTCCCCGTTCTCGCTGTACGCGCCGATCTGAGGTTTCTGCTTGTATCTCTTCCAAATGAGAAGGTTGTCCGGGACCGGTATGTCCGGACGATAGACTCTTGCCTCTTCGACCATCCTCTCGCGCTCGGTCATCCATATGCGGATGATCTGCGATGTGTCGGCATGGAATGGGATGGTGCGGAGAGTCTCGGATTTGCCGCATACGTTGATGGTTCCGCGGTCTATGTCCTGAAGCTTCAGCCGGATGATCTCGACGCGGCGCATCATCAGGCTCATCTCGAGATGGGTTATGATCAGCTGCAGCGGCGTGAGATTCGCGTCGAGGAGATTGACCATCTCCAAGGGCGTTAGCCAGTCAACATTGGCGCGCCTGTCCTGGCCGAACCGGAGCTCCATCCTACCCACTACGTCATTGCCGTAGTGCCGGAGGAACATCCCTAGGATCATGGCGTACCACTTCCGCGTGGAGTTCTCCAGATCGGCCCATGCCACGTCGAGGAGGTAGGCTACCTCTTTCTCCTTGATTTTGGACGGCATCGTGTTCAGTCCGGCAGCTTCGAGATCCGTGAAGAACCGGGTGTAGTTCCACCGGTATTTCTGACGGGTCTTCTCAGTGATCCTCTTCCGGCGGAGGAAGGCGTTCAGGGCAGATTGCCACGTAAGTGGCGGCCGCCCCGGAGCGCGACTCATGGCTCCGCCCTGTATTTGCCCCTCTTGTGCAGCTCCATCATCACGTGCGCCGCCATGGCGGCATCGGAGAGGGCCCTGTGGCGCTGTTTGCCCACACCTACGGGGTCATCCGGGCACAGAGCATCATAGGCGACCTGCAGCTTGGGATAGTAGCCGTTGCGGCCGAGATCAGGGAATGCGCGCCATGCAGAGGTCATTATGCAGTCACACTCCGCACAGAAGTTCTTCAGATTCCAGGGATCCCGATAGAGGAAGCGGTCGAAATCAAACTCAGTGTTGTATGAGGTGATGCGCTCGCCCATCAAGATCTCCGTCACCCTGGGGATGATCTTGACCATGCTCGGGGCCCGAAGGACCGACCAGAAGTTGATATCGGTGTTCTGGAACACCCAGGCATCCTGGTGCTTCCGGATCATGGATTCAGGATATCCGACAACCGAGGAGAATACCTCCTCTATGTCTCCGGTGCCTAGATCTACTGCGACAATTCCGATATCCACGACGAGATCATACGGGCCTCCCCCGAGGCCCGTGGTCTCGGTGTCGAGAACGTAGATCATACTCATGGGCTGACCTCCGGAGGATTCCAGGTGATGCGGATGTACTTCCGGTCCGAGAATGTGGACCCGTACATCGAGAAGAACCACTTATACATCTCGCGGGCCGAGTCGAAGCCGTCCATCCGGGCAAGATCTTCCGGCAGGGACGAGTTGACGGGGAAACGGAAGATCTCCACATCACGGATATCCGTTATCGCGATCAGCCGCGACTCCGGTGTCCGGGGATGCATGTAATGGAAGAGCTTCCTGCTCTTTATCTGAGCGACAGCGAAGCGGTCGTACTTCTTGTCAGAGTATTCGCGGATGGTCGAGGTCTTCGTGCCGGCGAGGATCTTGATGTCGGCATCCTTGAGGGTGTAGCCGAGTATCGGCATCAGACCGCCCCCATCCTTGCCAGATAGTCTGCCTTTGCCTCTGATAGATCATGGAAATAGTGCCCGTGGTTGAAGATCACACCACGATCTCCGTCGCGATGATGAAAACGCCAATCGCTGAAGGACCATGTGGCATACTCGCCCGTTACCCTGTTCCTGGCTAAAGCGATGCCAGGGTGATTTTGCATCACAAAATCAAAATTTGAGTAGTCATACTCTATCATTTCCCATCCGCCGGGGAGGTAAGAAACAAGGGGCCTTCTGTTGTCGAAGTCCAGAGCCCCAATCATCAGTCCGCCTCCCCAGGTAAGTTCTCCCAGTCTATCTCTATAACTATGATGTCGTAGACCTTGTCATAGACAGACCCTGTGATGTCGAAGACTCTGTCAGACCGTTTTTGGTCGACCAATTCAACAGTGATCTTGCCGCTCCTACGACCGCCGTAGCGCATCTCGTTGACCCTGTCCAGAGAGACGAGGATAGCCTTGTTGCCGCGGAAGTCCACAATCTCGTCGCCGATCTCGACCGGCTTGCCGGTCTTAACGTGAATTGCGCGGAGCATCAGTCCGCCTCCGCGTCCATTTGATTCTTGCAAATGGGGCATATAACACAAGCATCGCAAACGAAGCATATCGTGCAACTGAAACTGAGAGTTTCAGACATCGATGTAGCCTCCCCTCTCAGCATAGATCATGAGTGAGTCCCATGGATGGTCCTCAGCCAGATGACGCCACATCAGAGTCTCTCTGTGATACTCGTAAGAGATCTGTCTGGTTTTTGCGATCTCTAGACAAAACTCTCTGCACTCGCGGCTGGGTATGCCCAGCATCTCGGTCATGAGGTCCTCGGATGCCATGCCTTTTTCTCGAAGGAACGCCAGTATTCTGCCGGCGGTGGGATAACCAGTATCCCTCCAGTATTTTGCGTAGTTTTCCATCTTTTCACTTCCTGACGAAGGAAGAACAGAGGGAGGATGCTGGGCGCGGGAGAAGTTAGACGAGTGTCCCGTTTTCCGCCCGCGCATCCATGTTCTGTCTGCGCTGCTCGTCTCAGCGGTCTAACTTCACCGATTGTTTCGGTGTAACAACATGAACATATCCACATTAAATAGGTTTCTGTTTGAAAACAGTAACAGATGTAGTTAATGTTTCCAAACAATAACTAAATCATGTCTTGGTATGAGGGCCTCGGTATTGATGCCAAAATCATACTATATTTAGCTGATAAAGGCAAAGTCGTAAGACGTACGATTAGAGATGAAACTGGAATCAGTTATGCAGCCATTAAAGCGGCTTTAGAAAGATTGGAAGATGAAAAATTAACCAAATACGAAGCTTTGGGTGACTACCGGGACACCGTTTATTGGTCCCTGACGGAGAAGGGAGAGAAGGCGGCTAAAATACTGGCTGAATTGGATGAATTTATTAGAAATGAGTGATGACTATGCCATATTGCAAAAAATGCGGGTCTGAATACGAAGAGGGAGATTCCTACTGTAAAGGCTGCGGATCTGATTTCACAGCAACCCCTATTAAGAAGAAGTGGAGCTCTTGGAAGAAGGCTACAGTTGCATTACTGGCAATCTTTTTTGTTTTGCCCGGAGCATTTGGCGTGGTTTTGTACTCAGCTATGGGCAATGGTGCAACTGTAGAGGTTACAGTGTACTCTCTGCATGTATCAGAATCTGTCGACATACGAGTATATGACGGCGATGAACTAGTTGGTGAATATGACAATTTAGGTCCGGGTCAGGGGCGCATTTTCACATTCCGTACAACGTTCAATATATTCCAAGATTCCAAGGAGACTACAATCAAAGCAATTTCCTATGGTGGAGGATTAGGAAGTATAACGGAGAAAAAAACAATTACAGTTGTGAACGACGGATATTACAAAATGACCTTGTATGTCTGACGGAACATTGTTTTCTAGTGTCTTCATCCGGGACGGTTGAACTTGTTGCTGCAGGGGCAGTCCATCACCCGGAACGACAGCCCGAGCTCCGTTATGATCTGCTCGCTGTTGGCATCCCGCAGCGTCTCCTTCAGGTCCCTCACCGCTCTCACGAGAGGGCATTGGAGACATACTTCCTCGTCGATGTTCTTCACGATCTGCATATACAAAGTATCGATCAGTTTCTCGGCCATCAAATCCATAATCTTGCCCCGGGACAACCTACAATCTGAAGAAGATATAAGCGGAACGGGGAGAGGTGACCGAATAGCCCGAATCACCGATTCAGGGAAGGTTCGACAAATGACGTGTCCTCAAGAAGGATAACGGAGAGATCTCAACCGTCGACGACGCTCATGGCGGCACCGGAGAGGAATTTCCTACGTCAATCGTCTAAAAGAAAATGGGTGAAAATGTTTCCTCGGACGAGGTGTACCACGTTGAGATGGTCTATCTCTTGGTGGTTTTCTTCGCAGGCTTCTTTGCCTTTGTCTTAGGTTTTGCCTTAGGTTTCGCTTTGGTCTTCTTTGCTGCCATTTGTTTCACTCTTTTTCTCCGTCTGTATGTGCCTGTGCGCTTACGCGCGGAGCGCGCGCATGCGCGCACGCGCGACCAGCTGACTGGTGCCATTATTCCGAAATATTCCGATTATTCCTCCTTGTCACCCCCATTCGCAGCCTTCAGTCCCTTCGATATCCGTGACTGACTCACCCCCAGGCGATCTGCGATCTGCGCCTGTGTCATGCCGGACCGTGCCATCCTCTTCATGGCATCCGTGTTGTCCTTTGGATCCACGTACTGCCCGTCATCATCCAGCCAATCATCTCCCAGAAGGATGTCAGGGAAGCCGGGGAAGTTGACCAGCTTATGCCGGTAGTATCCCACACCGCCCTGATCTATCGCCTTCGGGCCTATGCGGCCCACAGAGAGGCCTTTGATCTTGTTATCGCCGCGGTCTATCTTGTCCCAGATCCAATCAAGACGCCCCATGTATGCAGGGCCGACGAGATCCTCGATCATCCTGCGCTCTGATTCAGAAGTCATACCGGTCTTGAAGATAACAGATGATCCGTCACGGAACCCCGGATCCAGATCTATCCATCGCTGCCATCCGAACTCGACGATCACGATGCCGGCGGATGCTCCGAGCTCCGTGTAGTGATGCCTCAGGCGGTTGAACACACCCAGGACCTCACGCTGCTCATAGACAGCACGGGAGCTCATCCGCTTGCTCGCATCGTCCACGATCAGATACTGAACGGGCCTTCTATCCATCCGCGCTATGCCCACCCGGAGATCGTCCGTGTAGATCAGGTTGAGATCGTCCCCGTACAGCTTGTAAGCGTGATACGCGCGTGATCTGAACAGCTCGCTCTTGCCGCATCCGGGCTTGCCGACTATGCAGCCGTGCTTGAAGATCACGCTGTCCCTCGGCACGGGAGGGAAGAAGCGCTCCAGCATCTCCTCTGTGATGTCCGCCTCCCGATAAGCCGGCGCGAACATGTCCTCAGTCGTCATCATTGATGACGAGATGCCGAGGGAGAGCATCTCCCCGTTCACTTGCGGACCTCCATGATAGACGATATGTCCACGTCGTTCAGGCTGGCCGAGGATGCGGTCTGATAGACGATGTTCTCGTTATCGGAGAGCAGCTCCCTTATACGGTCCAATCCCGCCAATGCGTTATCGTTCTCGACGTAGGCGACTATCCTCTCGAGCTCCGTGAGCGCGAACTCCCTCCGCGGGATCTCGTAGGCCGCCTCCAGGGCCTCCTTCACCTTCCTTATGGTATCCGGGTCAGCTTTGTCCGGCGTGGAGTCCTCGATGACGAGATTGGTCCTTCTACCGTCGGTGTTGAAAACGAACTTCCACATAACGTATCCGGACTTGGCAACGACGTCGTATCCGTCAGTGCGATCACGGACCTCCATTGTGCCGCCGCTGTTCCGGAACTCATCAACGATGGCTTGCAGCCCCTCTATCTGCGACCTCAGGAGATCCTCTACAGGGCGCAGGGCCTGCAGGATCTGCGTTGCCTCCAGCCAGTTATCCCCGGACATTATCGCTTCGGCAACCGCCGCGGAGATCCTCCGGCTCTTCTTCTCCTTATTCTTTGTGAACATTCTCTTCCTCCTCTTTCTTCGAGTTCCACCGGTCAACTGCATGCTTGAAAACGGCGCCCGGAGCCCTGCTGTAAACCTTGGCCAGGAAGGACGCCACCGTATCGGCCATCCTCACGCTGATAGATTGGGTCAACGCGTGGATCGTATTCTCTGCCTCAACGATGCGGCTGTTGGCCTTGTCCAGAGCGGACAGGTTGCGCAGGAGCTCGTACTTGCTCACGGCGCTGCCATAAGCAAGCTTGACCTCCGTGGCATAGCGCTTGAATTTGAATCTGCTCTTGTCCTCATCCATCATCTCGTATGTGTGCCACGATTCAACGCACACCATCTTCCGCTCGAAGAGCGGGAACCCCGGATACTTCGTCTTGTCATCATAGTCCGGCTCCAGTGCGAGAGGTGACAGAATGGGATGGTGAATGCCGAAGAACAGGCGCTTGATCAGGGCCTTGTTGGTCTGCTCCTGCAGATGCGGCTTACCGTCAATGTGATAGAGGACCCACGGGACCGTCTCGAAAGCCTTATCGTCGGTTATGCGGCGAACCATGACGTACTTCGTCCTGCCTATCACGATGTAGCCGATGAAGTAGCCGATGATTATCGGGATCCACCACATGCTGTCAATGCCGGGGATCACGAGGAAAACAGGCCAGCGGAAGAGCTGGATCAGTATGAAGGCAACGATGGTTATGGTGACGAAATCTGTGGGCCAAATGAAGCGCACTGTCCTCTGCACCACCGCTCCGAGCACCATGGCGGCGGCCATGAGCGCGGCCGTGATCATCAGGACCTCTGATGTCAGAGCTGCGAGCAGCGCATCAACAGCGACCTGTGTGTAGATCAGAGGATCCGTCGACCCGGAGGGCACAGTGGGCCTCCAGGGAGACGTCCCGGGAGGAGCGATGTTCCAACCGTCATCATCCCATGGGATCTCAGGATCCGTGCCGGGCAGAGGCGCCGTCCTCTGCTTATTGAGAGTGAGGAGGATCCCGCCGGAATTGTAGACGAGTATCTGATAGGGTCCGTCTTCCGCGAAGTCGAACTGGTAGAATCCGGACGTGCCCGGTGTGATCACCTTGCTCGAGATCGTGGCCGAGTCGTAATCGACCCGGAGGGTCATGTTCTCATCGCTGTAGTTGACGAAGAGGACGAGCTCGGACGCATTGAGATCTACATATGGTGTGATGTAGAGCTCGTATCCCTCTCCTGACTGCAGCGTCCAGCCGTTCGGTATCGTATCCGATGACGCGGACACCGATGAGATCGGTATCATCACCAGAACGAAGGCGAAGGCTGCAGCAGCCAAGAGAGGGATCGTCCGGGAGGCCTTCACTGCAGACCTCCCACGATGAACAGGCCGAAGCAGGCCAGGAAGCAGGTGACGGACTTGACCGCCTGCCGACGCCATGCGAAGGCGAAGCCTCCGATCAGCAGCACCACGGCCGTGATGGAGGTCCAGTGGGCGATTATCCACGCTCCTGCGGACAGGACGCTCATCAGGATCCTCCCAGGTACTTATCGATCATGATCTCGCCGCTTACGACCAGGATCACTATCACGATGAGGATCAGTGCGATCAGCCATCGCATCCTGCTCATATACGACAGAACCGCCACCAGGCGCGCTCCGAAGGACGTCTTCCATGCCAGCAGTGCAAGTCCGATGGCTACGATGATGTAGATTATCGGCTGTGCGTTTGCTGTGAACCAAGTAACTATTGTGTTCCATACCATCATATCAACCCCAAAATCAGTTTCGCGACGGCTTCCCCGGCGAATAACCCCAGAAGGACGATGATAGCCGCTGCAAGGTAGAAATACCGAATTCCGGTGATGTATCCCAGCAGCACCAAGATTATGGCCGCCTCGACAAGTATGATAGAGATCAGGTCCGCAGCGGAAAGAACCGCCGGAGAATCCGGACGGTGCCAGCTGACTCCCTGGAACACCTCTATCTGTTCGATGCTCACAACTTCCATCTTCAGAGACGGAGCGAGCTCCCCTTTGTAGTGGATCTCGTCGATATGGAAGTACTGGCCCTTCTCCATGATAACCGATGAATAGCTCGTAGACGAAGAGGGGCCTTCCCAACCGACGGCTGTGGTCCCGGTGTCCCAGATCATGACCATGCCGTCCTGAGTCAGTGTGTTGTTGGTTCCGGAGTAGATCGTCCAGTCCTTCACATAGACGTAGGGGGTGAAGATCAGGTCCTCCGCGATCAGAGTCCCGTCCCCGGAGTATATGCTGCCATGACAGTAGAGGTCCAGCGACTGAGCCGAGATCTTGGTCATGCCGTCACGGAGAGTCTCGCCGTAATTGGCATTGTACTGTCCGAGCTGATCCAGTGCGAGAACATACAGAGCATAGCTCTGTTCCGGAGAGACGCCTACGTTGCTCAAAGCCGGTATGATCGAGGACGGAGAGAGAAGGATGTTCGATTTCTGCGCATTTGCGGAGATCGTCCACATCACCTGAGCGGATGATGCCGCCTCATAGAGAAGGGATGAGATCTGATCCATGAATGCAGAGTAAGCAAGGACCAACTGCAGAGGCGCATTCAGTGAAGTCTGTGCTGTCGAGGAACCCGTTATCGAGAAGTTCAGATTGGATGACGAATAGGTGTTGCCAGACCAATGAACTGTTACCCCGGTATCCGACAATGCGGTGATGTATCCGTAATCTGTATCCTTTATTATCCCGACCGCGCCCTTGACAATGGCCGCGTTCGTGTTGGTTCCGGAAACAAACGGGCCTCCGTAGACACCGGGGGACAGAACGTAGAATCCGGACTGGAGACTGCTCACGTCGTTAGCCCCGAGGGAAAGCGCCATCGGCGCAGACCCGGGCGCAATAGGAGTTATGCTGCCGGAGGTTGTGTAAGCCCAGATGGTCTTAGCTGTATCCGGCGCGGCAGTCGTATCAGATTTCGTGAGATAGATCACATTACGATCCGCAGTGGCCGTGGCCAAGGTCATGAAGTCGAGGGTGAGACGGGTTGTGGAATTACCGGTGCCTGCACTGTCCCACTTAAGCTCTATCTCCAGAGAGGATCCGTAATTTGTGGAATTCCAAACGCTCTTGAGATCTGCGGATACGCGCACTACTTCATCGAGGATCTCCTGGATGTTGCGGTTACCGTTACCTATGGAGTCGTAGACGCCTGCGTATTCCAAGATTGAATCAGCGTCGAACTGGGACCCCTCATACCAAAGAGATCCTGCTCCGATCTCGGCTGCACGATTGAGATATGAGTTCGTCAATTTCCAAGTCTCGGTATCTGCCCTGACGAAAGAGGCTGAAATCCCGTACAGGTTGTACATCTGCTCCGCGGAACGCAGAGCATCAACATCACGGGCATATGCTTTGACCGCCTCATCGGAACCGGCAGGGACTTCTTCCCTTCCCTGATCACGGGTAATGAAATCATAGATCCCTTTCGCCGTGTTTACTCCGGGGATCACTCTGAGCCACCAATCTATCGCTTCTTCCGTGCCCGGATCTAACCATGGATCCGCCTCCGCTTCTTCAGCGGGCATCAGGGCCGGGCCCAGGGAGATCGTGACCAACAGGGCCACGGCCATTGCTGCAAGTGCTTTCTTCGCATGTTTCATAGTATCACCACCGCTAACGCAATTATCGAGAGTACGACTCCGAGCAGGGCCCTCGGGTCCCGCGTGGAGAAGAAGAAGAGACCGGAGACGATCCCGATCACGACGAACACGATCCACAGAGAACCGGCGTCAAAGGTGTCAGCCGGTGCCGCGGGCTGACCGTCAATGATTATCAGCTGAGAGTATGACGCGGATCCGGAGACGCTTTGCATGCTCAGAGAGAGCTTGTACAGCCCCGGAGATGCAGAGACGTTCGGCACGCCCCCTTCATTCAGAGACACAAGAGAGCCGTCCAGATTCGAGAGGGTCCAAGTGTAACGATTGGATAAGGAGTTAGAGGAGAGATAGAGCCCGTCCAGGACGACCTTACCGTCAGCTGCATGTGCATCGAATCTAACCCACGGGTCCTGCAGAATACCGTCGGAGACGGTTATGGTCCACGTAATGGTTCGGTCCCCGGTAAGAGTTGCGGTGTAGGTCCCGGTCTCCCGGGGAACACCGGTCACGATCCTGTGCTGCGCATCATAGGAAAGCCAGGATACCACCCTGTTATCGCTGTCCTTCACAACGAGCTTGGGATCCGCGCCGTTGTACACGGCGTACCTGTACTCTGCATTCTTCTGGATCTCAGTCACCGGGCCTTCCGAATAGACGCCGATGTTCCGGGTGACGATCCGTGATGTTGCCCCGCTGATGACCGCCTTGATGTTGTACATGCCCGGCGCATATGTGTGCTGCACTCTTGTCCCGGAACCGTAGGTCCCGTCATCAAAGTCCCAAAGGATCTGCGCCGAGGTCGAAGGGGAGATGGATATGGCCGCATCGCTGCCGTCCTGTGCTATCTGGATCGTATATTGGCTGCTTAGCTGCGGCACCGGATCCGCGTCCGTCACCGGGATGGCCGCCAGGGCCATCATGCCTATGACCAGTAACGATATGCCGAGGATCCACTTCGTTCTCATCTTATCACCGTCGCGGAAGCTCCGGCCTTGGGCGCGGCCGTGATCAGAGGGTCAGCCTCGACGCTCAGGTCGAAGGTCTTGGTCGCAGTAAGATGGTCGGGCGCGGTCAGGATCACAGTCACCTGATAGACGCCCGCGGTCGCAGGCGTACCGGATATCACGCCGCCGGAGGATGAGATCCATGAGGTGCCGGTGCCCGAGATCGTCATGCTCACACCCGGCGTTGTGCTGAGCGTGTGCGACCAATAGGCGCCGATGCTGAGGGTCTGCCCGGACGGCGCGGTGTATTGGATGTTGTTGGGCTCCCATCCCGCTCTCAGGGTGACGTCATCTGTGGGTACCGTCGCCGATGTTACCTTTGTTGCCCCGTCATACCATCCGGTGAACGTGTACCCCGGACGTACCGGGATAGGGAGCTCCCCGTAGCTGTGATCGTAAAGAACCTGTCTTGGAGATGTCTCATTGCCGCCTGCCGAGTCGAAGGTTATGGTGTAGTAGCTGGCATCATAGACCGCAAGATAGTTTATCCCGGTGAGGGACCTGAACGTCAGCACATACCCCGGGTCCCTGACGCCGCCGACAGGCTGTGCCCGGGTGTCCAACCATCCTGCGAAGGCGTGCCCGGGCACTGCCGGGCCGTCCGGCAGCGTGACGGAGTCCCTGCCGTACCAATGCTCGATCTCCCCGGACTCGTACTCGAGGACCGCATGCACCGGATTGAGAACTTTGATGCGGAATGTCCCGCTGTCCTCGATCGTCTCCTGATAGATCACCCCATGGTCCTTGTATTTCAAGACCCATGAGATCTGCAGATGCGATCCGAGGATGAAAGGTACCGTATCGTTTATGCCGGCGGAGCTCCGATCGATCTCAGGAGGGTAGGGGGAGGCCTGCCACTGATGGTTGACATAATTGACTGCGGCTACGCCGGTGATCTCCACATACCGCTCATACTTGGTGTTGAACCAACCGCCATGCCAGACGTCATGGGGCCCGCAGGATATGTTGAGGGTGTCGCCGACAACGACAGTCATGTAGTCACTGCCCTTGGGCCTGGAGTCGCGGATATTCAGGAGAGGCTGGTCCACACCGAAGGAGAATTCTGTTTCCCCATACTGAAAACCAGAGAAGACATCCGCTTCGGCAGCATCACTTGAGATCAAGAATCCCATGCCCCCTGAGAGCATGAGGAATGCAGCGACGAAGACGAAGAGGGAACGCTTCACCACGGGATCACCTGCCCGATATCTGGGATGTTGATCATCCCGCCTATGGCAAGGCCTGCGATCGCGTAGAGGATCACGGCAATGGCCGCTGCAACAGGGTGTCGGAACCATACTGCGTAGGATATGATTGCGGATGCGGCGATCGTGATGATCACTGACGACCATGTGATGTTGAGGGTGTCAACCGCAACCTCCTCCGGAGGGACGTAGACGCCCTCGAACATTGCGTAGACGGTCACGCCGCTCTCGAGGGGAGCGTCCCAGTCGAAGGGTATGGTGTACTCAGGATCCACAAAGTAGCCGACGAAGACGTTCTCTCCGGAGACAGGATCCTCTGGCATCACCGGTGCGTCCCCTATCGTGGCGTAGATCCTGCCGAGGGATGTGCCGTCGGGGCCTGCGATCTCTACATAGGGCCTGCCCATGATCGTGAAGCGGTAGTAACCCCAGTCCTCTGAGCCGCCGTCATAGGTGTTGGTCACCTTCTGTATAACGGTGTAAGTCCCCGGGGCATAGGTGTGGACGGGATTCCATTCGGTCGACCGGGCGGATCCGTCACCGAAGTCCCATTCTATCGACTCGGCCTGATTGCCCTCGGCAGGATCGTACACATACTGGAATTGGATCTCCGTCCCCCACAGCTCTCCCCAG
The DNA here is from genome assembly GCA_002502965.1 of Methanomassiliicoccaceae archaeon UBA381. GTDB lineage: Archaea > Thermoplasmatota > Thermoplasmata > Methanomassiliicoccales > Methanomethylophilaceae > RumEn-M2. The sequence continues at coordinate 230,615 of DAQS01000002.1, read as the reverse complement.
TCTGTGATCTCCGCCTCAGGGATGTCCGTCCATGCCGCCGATGCAGATGCTGCTGTCACCAGGAGCAAAAGGGAGAGGGCGGCCGCCATGAAGGCAGCCGCTTGTTTGGCGGCGGTGCGGGTCATCAACATCACCACAGCTTGGGCCAGTTTATCTTCGGGAGATTGACTTCGGGCCAGTTGATCTGCGGCCAGTTCACCGTAGGCAGAGTGATGTTCACCCCGGGCACGATTATCTCCGGCAGCGGCAGGTACCCGGCGTACCCAAGTCCGGCGATGACGAGCAGGATGACTGCCGGCAGCGCAACATAGGGATTGCGAGTATAGATCGCCAGGATGCCGATGACCGCGGCTCCGATCAGCATGATGATCTCCATCACCGTGAGGATCGGATCTGCGGCTACTGCAGAGGCGACACCATAGATGGTGATGTGGCCGGTGACCGGCTCATCCCAGTCATAGAGCGTAGTAAGGCCGGCGTCGGAGTACCAAGTGTAGGTCACGCCCTCGGCCACAGGCGCCATGGCGCTGTCGGCAGGCGTGTCCTCATCGACGAAGAAGGTCTCCATCAGAGCGCCGTCCTTGTCAACAAATCTGACCACCCATTGTCCGTCTATCGGGACATCTACCATCTCTGTGTAGAGCTCGACATCCTCAGTGATCGGCGTGGACCAAATGAACTCGGTGGTCTTCTCCTCGTCGGTGTAGTATTTGGTTTCCCTACCTATAGGATCAGTCGGTTTTACGGCAGCGGTTCCGGTCTTGACATAATCCTCGATTCCGTCATAGGAGACGACAGCGTATTCTTCAACCGTCGCCAGCACAGGTATGCCTGTCACCACAGAATCGTAATGTTTATGAAAAACAACTGAGGGGCCCCACGCATAATCAGGGAGAGCTGTCATACCCGGATCAAGATAGACATCCGTAACGTTGGATCCCATGCCGCTTATCGTCTCGATCGAGGAGGGTATGACAACAGAGGTTACCTGGGTGTAAGAGAAAGCATAAATGTTGATACTTTTCGTCCCGGGCTCGATAAAGACCCTATCGGTCATCGCATCAGGCACTTTTAACAGGGTACCATCATTGGAATAGAGAGAGTCGTTGTACGCATGATATAACGTGTTGGCGCCGGAAACTGTTATTTTCTCAAGGTTGGCGTTCTTCCAGAGCGCGCCTCCGGCATATACCGTAACTCCGGCAGGTATCTCTATCTCAGTGATCAAAGTACCAGTAATTGACCGCAATCCCAGATAGATCACGGAGTTGGGGATCACTATGGACTCCACGAAGGGCTGTGTCCCGACGTCGGGTTTGAAAGCGTCCGTCATGATTCTTAGGACGAAGAAGCCGTCAATCTTGTTAGGTATGATGACGTTAGGATCGTCACCGTTGTATTTGGTCAGATCAAGAGTGCCGGGAGAGTATGCTTCCGGACTATACTCCCAGATCTCGTCTTCCGAGACGGCTGCGTCGGAATCTGTTATCGCGATAGAGACTATCACAGGCAGCAGAAGCGCCAATGCGGCCGCCGTTACAAACATTTGTGTCTTTTTCATATTTTCACCTCTTTATAAAATTGGTAAATTGAAGTTCCGAGCTCAGAGCCGATCAGATTATCTCCGAGCTGGGAATAGTGAACTCCGTCATTCTTCAGAAGTCCGTTTTCGATGGAGAAAGTGGGTGCACTCGTGGCCCCGAGAATCAAATTATCCTCTGGATCAACAGTGAGAGCTATTTGAGCCTGGGAGCTGTTGGTTCCGACTATCAATGATATGAATCCGGCATCAAAATCATAAGGTGAGAATAAACCGACGCCAGAGCCGGTGAGGTCCTCATGGATCTCCAAAAATAATGTTTTGTACGTTTCAACAGGTGTAAGTGCATCACTCTCACCCTGGATCCAGATGTAGGATCTCACTGTGGGATCATAGAGAGTCCTGTCAATCCTCTCCATCGCATCGCAGAAGACCTCCGATGCCCTCAAGAAATTGATGTTGCCTGGAGTGAACGTGTTTATCTTCACTCCGCTGACGCCGCCGTTCACAATCAGGACCTTGTTCCCAATTGATTCATACAGACTGGCAGCCAAAGGTGCCTCAATGTTTCCGACTGTCTGCGTTCCGTCAGGAGCGTTCATGCTCTTCACAGTGCAGATCTCTTTGTATGCATGATAGTTCAGAGTGTGTAATGGCTGAGTGGTACCGTAGAAATAAGCTGTGCCCGGGAGAGTTACCGTTGATGAGGATGCGTCATAATGTGTGTATGCGGCATTACTCTGCCCCATGAGAAGATAGACGTCAAGTTGAGATTTTTTCACAGAATAGATTTCCACAGATCCGTCGGAAAATTCGACAGATCCGGTGCCGACATCAACAGCATGGATATACGTCACTCCGGACAGAGTGACGATCTCGAGTGATCCTTCGGCGGAGACCGCCGCCGGGGACTCGATGTAATCGTCGTAGCAGATCTCCTCCGCTGCAGAATTATCATGCAGGATATAGTATGCGCCGCCGGCGATCAGCGCCAACACCACTACGATTGCGATTACCCTTCTCATTACTAGACGTCCACATTCCCGTTTACCGGGTCTGTGAAAATAGGATAAGATGCGTCGCTATAACCTGTGAAAAAAATTAGAAAAAGAAAGCCTTTATATAGCGTCTGAATAGAATTTGCTTAAAATCTCTTTGATTTTATCTGGATTCTCTGAATAGATCGCAGCAACGATGTGTATCGCATCATCCACAATGTCTTGTTTATTTTGCCCAGTGAGCAGACTCAGCTGGTCAATGAGATTGGCAGATTTGTCTTTGATGTACCAATTGCGGTAGATCTTATCCGGCCGCCGGGGCGGGACAATCTTGGCCACTTCCATCTCGAGCGTCATCTGCGTCATCTACATCACCACTCGGTATTGACGTACTTTTCGATTCGTTTGATGATCGTACTTTTCGCCGCAGATCGTGATGCGATCTTGATTGAGGAGCTCGGTTATCCTCGACTTGACATTGTCAGGGTGCATCTTGGTAATCCTGGATACGTCCCGGTAGCTCACACCGGGATATCGGGCAATGCACGCTTCCACCTTCTTCTGTCTTTCATCGAGATCGGGGATGGCATAATATGCTTGGATCGAGACGCGGGATGTCATTCTGTCGCCTCCCCATCGGGAGGCTCCCTATCTTCCCATCCCGGACGGATGCGGTGATAGACCATTCTGTCGACGCAGTCCTCGGCCTCGTCAGCCGAGCAGACTTTGAGGAAGATGAAATCTGGATCATCCTCCAGAGCGATCTCCTCACCATCCGGTGTCCCTTCCGGGACCAGCGACCGGGAGTTGGTGTACATCCGCTTGTTGAATGCCCAGTACAGCGACTGGATCTCAGACGGTGATGTGTAGCTGTCCATCAATGCCAGCAGGCATTTTCTCACATACTTCTTCAGATAGTCGCCGCCGGACATGGTCTTGGCATCGCTCGGTCTCGACTGGGAGTTCCAGCGCCATTCTCTGCCTTTGCCGTCTCTTCTTTTGACGTTCTTGAGGCTGTAGACATAGGATATCTCGCCCTGTCCGCACCTGCGCCACTCCTGCGAGATCTCCTCGTTCGACGGCAGCGAGTCAACGAAGATCAGTGCGTGGACGTGCATAAGTCCGGACTCGGTGTACTCGTATGATGCGATGTATCTGGGTCTGACACCGTTGTCCCTCTTGGTGAGATAGGACAGGAACTTGTTCCAGGCCTTAGAGAAGCTGCGGTTAGCTTCCCAGATCGTCTTGAAGCCGTTGGGATCGTACTTGTACTCCCAACGCCCCATCTTCTTGAGGTGTGTCTCCATTCGCTCCTTCGTGCGTACGCCGACGGCAGGATCCTCGAGAGCTGCGTAGAGCTTCTTCGCTTCCTCGCCCTGGGCCTGCAGCAGGGATATCCGGTTACGTACACCGAGGGCCTGGTCCGGAGAGTACTCTCCTGCGGAGAGCCTTTCTTGAAGGTCTTGGATCTCGTAGTCCGGGCCCCGGAGCCGGTACAGCCGGCGTTGCCAATACTTACGGCTCTTGTCACTGAGGTTGGGGAGGAACAATTTGTACAGAGCTTCCTCAATCCTGGCGGCCTTGGCCGCCGCGCGATCTTCGTCTGTGAGGTTGGGATCTGTGGTCAATGTCAGAAAGACTGCTTTGTAGTGATCTCGAAGAGATGTCTCCAGGCAGGCATCGAAAGTGTTCAGGGATCTTGCAGTTTTGCCTAGATCGTTGAATCGGGTGGAATACTCCGTGCCGATAACCTCGTCCTTCTTGATGTCCAAAAGTGCGATGATCTTCTCATTGACAGAATTATTGTAGGTCTCGAAGAGATAATTCAACTCGACTTTGTCCGGCCGGGAGAGCATCCTCATTCCGGACAAAAGTTTACAGGCCCTGCTTCTCTCGCCGGAGCATCTTTTCGGCATGGCCAGATGTGCATCCTTCGGACGCTTTTTTTCGATAGTTGGAATTTCGCAAGGTACCTTTATCAAGTTAAAGGTAGGCGGGCGCTCGGAAGCCTTTTGGGAGGCTTCTCTGTGAATCACGGCGCGTACTCTTTCCTCAGAAACTAACAGCCATTTGAGTCCGTCTTCGCCGATTTCAATGGTTGCGAGCCCTCTGTTATATAAACGACGGGCAGCACTGTGGATTCTCTTCTCGACTGCGCCCGGTGTGAGGATACACAGCTCCCGGCGTTTGTGCAGTATTGTTACTGCATATGCTAAAGAGACAGAACGGCCCTTATTTTTCGTAAAGGCAAGCGCGATCAACCATCTTTCTTCGATAGAGATATCATTGAGACATCCGGGCACGAGAGCAGGGTTGACCTCGGCCTCCTCCAGGAGCTCCGCCATCTGTTGTTTGCGGCGCTTCTTGTCCTTCCCCTTGTAGCGGGCGGCCTTTGCGGCCGCCGCACGATCGTTAGCTTCAGCGAGCAGTTGAGCGTCTGCAGGATCGAGCGCGTAGATCGGCCCGCCCGGAGTCATTATGCCGATGCGGTTGCCGTCGCCATCGTAGATGTCGTCCAAGACCGAGGAGGTGTTCATGCGGTCACCCCCCGGGGCCTGTTACGAGCATCCCTGTGATAGTCGTAGAGGACGCACTGCGGGATGTAGGGACAATCGCACTTCGACTGAGCAGCGAGCTCAGGCGTTGCCTGACAGACCAGCCCCGGCTTGAGGGGACAGATCAAGACGATCCCCCCTTGCGTTGCTCGTAGTATTTGGTGGCTTTCTCGCCGAAATCAATTATCGAATTATTTAATGCAAAAAACCGCTCGAGCCAGAGGGGGGCAGGTCCCCACCCCCTGATTTGAACAGGGGACCTGCTGATTTCGGCGGCTGCACCGGTAATACCGGAAACACTCTACAGTCAGCCGCTCTAGCCAGTCTGAGCTAGGTGGGGACAGGGTAGGATAAAGGATACATTATTTAACACATTCGGGAACTCAGCCGATGTAGGTCAGGCTGTGCTTCTCCTGCTCTTCGCCGTACTCCTTGACCTTGGCGTTCAGTTCGTCAATATGCTCGGCGCCTTCCAGCAGCTCGGCCTTGTCGATCTCGAAGCCTATGAGCTTCTCCAGCACCTTTATCAGTTCCACGGTGCTCTTGTAGTCCACGAAGAATCCCGAGGTCTCGCCCATCAGGCAGGCGGACGGTATACCCGCCATCTTCCCGAACCCTATGAAGAGGCCGCTGGCACCAACGATCCCCGGCCCCGGCTCTCCGGGAGAGAAGACGACGCCGCACTCCTCCAGCTTTTCCTTCATCTTGATTTCGCTGACGGCTCCCAGGACCCGGGGGTTCTCCACCATGTTACCTGTGCCGTAGCCTCCGAGAGTGTATATCTCCGTGACGCCGAGCTTTTCCAGCTCATTGTCGAACAGGTCCTTGCAAAAGAGGAATTGACCGTTGGGGGTCATGGCCTGACAGTCTCCCAGCAGGAAGATTATGTCCCTGCCGTTGACCTTTGCATGCCACAGCTCGTTGGATGCCAGACGTATCACGCAGTCGTTGTCGAGCATCACCTGTGGAGGGAAGTGCTCTGAAAGAATGGTGGCGAACCTCTCGGCCTTCAGGGATTTGACCATGAAGTCTGCGGCGGTCTTGCCGATGTTACCCACTCCCGGGAGCCCCTCTATGAAGATGGGTCTCTTTATCCGGGGCTTGGTCTCATAGATCACTGTGCTTTCCATTCTCGCCGTACTCCTCGATGATGCTCTTCCTTCTGTATTCTCCGTATCTGTCATCTGGGGAATACCGGGGAGGCGCAGGGTATCGGGTCTCCGATCCGCATTCCGGGCATGTTTGCCTCATGGAATATCTGCAGCAGTTCCCGCATCTCCTTATGACGGTTCTCATGGAAAAATCTTCTTAGCGTTTCAGGGACGCCTCGCCACCCGTGCGCTCCATGGCCTTGATCGCGGCCGAGGAGATGACCTTCATCAGCTCTTCCGCCTCTTTGTAGTCCTCGGCGGTGATCACTATGCGGTATTTCGGACATCCCACGCAGGTGATCTCCGCTTCTGTGTCGCCGGCCGCTTCCAGGCCTTTGATCAAGGCGCTCTTTATGTGGTCGACGCCTTCGGGGGCGAAGGACCTGAGCTCCAATATGCCGCTTATCTTGACAGAAGGGACGGCCACATTCTCCATGGCCACATCCAGGAAAGTCTGGACCCATGCACCTTCGTACTCTTCGGCCATCTCATCTGGGGAGATAGCGAAAGCCTCGAAGGCGCCGTACAAGGTCTCGTATGCGCCGATGAGCTCATTGGCGAATTGATCGTAGGCATCGTCGACGGATATCGACATCCGCTCCGCGATGATCTCGACGAGCTTCTCTGCCTTCTTCTCATTCTTCCACTGCTGGATCTTTTCGCGCTTCTGATGCGCGTTGACGGATTTGAGGGAAAGATCTATGTGCCCTTTGGACGGGTCTACGCCCAGGACCTTGCAGACAACCTTCTGTCCTTCACGGATGTAGTCGCGCAGGTACTTGACCCAGCCGGTAGCGGCATCTCTGATGTGGATGAAACCCTCCTTATCGTCGTACTCGTCGAGTGTGACGAAAGCCCCGAAATCCTTGACACTGGTGACCGAGCAGACCACCAGTTCTCCTCTCTCGGGGAAACCCTTGTCGCGTGGCATGATTAACCTATTACCTCTACTATCTCGCCTTTTACCTGACCCTTACCGCCCTTGGGGACGATGAGGGTGGAGCCGCACGCATGGCAGGTTACCACGGTGGACGGCCTGGCGAAAGCGATCTGCTCGTTGCTGCAGTCCGCACATTTGATCTTTACGAATTTTCCGGTCACTGGTGAGATCCCTCCATAAGTTCGAACTTCTTGGCCCTGATGCAGGGAGACTGGTGTGCTTTCTTGCACTGGGTGCACCTGTATCTGAGGTTGACCCTTTTGGTGGGCTTCTCTCTTCCTTCCGGCTTAGGCCTGGGGAAACCACCGTATCCGGAAGTGACCTTCCTGAATCTCCTCTGACCCCATTTCAGTTCGCTGGCCTTTTTCTTCTTAACCCTCTCTACATCATGGACCGCGTGGGTCTTGCAGGTCGGGCAATATCTCTTGACTGTCCTGGGCAATTTCATTATCAATACACCTTCTGGTGGAAGCAGGACTGCCTAACACTGAAGTCATATAAAAAGCATTAGCCCGCGCGTTATAGGTAGAAAAGAGTCAGCAGATCTTCTCCACAGTGCCGTCGGAACGGGCCACGAAGACCGCGGTCGTCATGTTCAGGAAAAGACCGTTCTCCACCACGCCCGGTATGGTGTCCAGCCTGCTCTCCAGGAAGTAAGGGTTGGCTATGCCGTCGAATTTGCAGTCGTAGATGTAATTCCCGTTGTCCGTCATGAAGGGCGCACTGTCCTTCATCCTGAGAATGGCCTTGCACCCCTGGCGCTCCAGCATGCGTTTGGTCTTGTCATGGCCGAACACCATGACCTCGACCGGCAGGGGGCACTCCTCCCCCAAGGAATCCACGAGCTTCGATTCGTCCACGATTATTATCTGGTCGATGGTGGATGCCGCAACGATCTTCTCCCTGACAAGCGCACCCCCAAGCCCCTTGATGAGCTGGAGCTGTCTGGTTACCTCGTCGGCACCGTCTATGGTCACGTCCAGACCGTTCACTTCGGAAAGGTCCACAACCCTGATCCCGAGATTCTTCGCTATCCTTTCCGTCTCCTCGGAAGTGGCGACGCAGGTCAGGTCCATGCCGCCGGCCACGAGCTCCCCCACCCTGTGGATTGCATAGAAAGCAGTGGAACCGGTGCCGAGCCCGACCTTCATTCCGTCTTTTACATACTCGTCCACGGCCCTTTCCGCTGCTATTTTCTTCATATTGATGCTCATGATAGGTCTTTCCTGATGATCTCAGATACCGCCTTCACAACGTAATCATTTATTTCCTTTCCGAATTCCGGAGACGAATCGCGTGTATCTCCGGCCATGCCTTCGGGGAAGCAGGCGCTGCCGTCCCTGAGGACAAGATATCCGTGGCTCTTGTACCTGCCAACAGGTCTAGGATCTCTTACCAGATCAGGTCTTATGTCCATTATCCTGGAGGTCTCGACCATGCCCCCGTGACCGTCGTTCCCTATCTCGATCTTCTTCGATGCGATATCATAGTCGGAAAAGAACGCTATCCGTACGTCCCTTTTCATTACCACAGCTCTGCAGGCTTCCATTATGGCGCATATATGAGATGTGCCAGCGTGCCCGCTTATCACAACCATCCTTTTCACGCCGCCGTCGGCCAGGGAATTAAGGACGTCTGTCACGAAGGCACGCAGCGTATCGAACGATATACCAATGGTGCCGGCCATGTTCTTAGTGGAAGAATGCTGCCCGTAGGGCATTACGGGTGCGATCAGAACGTTATCCGAGATCTTAGCAACCTCTTCGGCGATATGCTCCGGCTGGAATGTGTCCGTTCCCAAGGGGAGATGGGGCCCGTGGGCCTCGGTGGCGCCCAGGGGCAGGATGACCGTCGCATTGTTCATGACAGCCCGGCGGAAGTCCTCCGTGGTCATCTCGTCTATTCTCATGAACGACTCGATTGCGCTTGTAAGAGATTAAATTAGTGCTAGCTTATACGCAGTCATGCGTTTGGCCGCTCTTTGCTCCGGCGGAAAGGATTCTGTGTTGGCGATGTACCTGGCTCATCAGTCCGGTCACGAGATATGCTACGTTGTCGGAATATCCTCCCCCGGTGATTCCTGGATATTCCACACTCCGAATGCCGGGCTCGTACCGATGATCGCGGATGCAATGGGCATAGATTTCCGGGGAGCCGTGACGGACGGCACGGAGGCAGGGGACATGGATGCTCTCAGAAGCGCCCTCGGCGGATTGGATGTGGTCGGAGTGACAATGGGGGGCATATGGTCAGACTACCAATGGGACAGGATTAACAAAGTCTGCGGCGATCTGGGTCTTATTGTATACGCCCCCATGTGGAGGAAGGATCAGGGTCTGGTTTACGATGAGATAGAAAATTCCGGCATAGAGGCAATCATCGTGGGAACGTTCGCCGAGGGCCTGGATGAGACGTATCTCGGATGCAGGATCGATGCCGCCTGTAAAGAAAGATTAGTAAAGGCCGGCGAAAGGATCGGATTGAGCGTGATCGGGGAGGGAGGAGAATACGAATCACTTGTTCTGGATTCTCCGATGCATAGGAGGTGTCTTGCGATAAAGAAGGAGCGCCGGGAGGCGGGCCGCGGCTGGTCACTGCTCACAGTTGAGGATGCGGTCCTGGAAGATAAGACTCAGAATTGAAGAGCCAGTCCCTTCTTGACCCCTTCAAGGACCTCATCGAAATCCGGGAGGGTCTTAGGTATATCAGCCCTCCAGATGTATCTTATCCTCTTGTCCTTACCTACCAAGTAGAATTCTCTGTTGGTGAAGCCTGAGACCATGTGGCCCGGCCCGACTATGGCGCCGTACTCCGTGCTCACCTTCTTTCCCTCATCGAAAAGGAAATCGAAAGAGGCTCCGAGGCGCTCCTTCCATTTCTTGTGGCTGTCCGCGCTGTCGGGGTTTATGCCTACGATCCTGACACCAACGCCGGTGATCTCGCTGTAGCGCTCTATGAATTTCACAAGATAGTTGTAGCAGTTTATCCCGAAATCCCCTACATAGAAGTTTACCAGTACGGGTCCGTCCTCCAGTTCGCTGTACAGATTGAACTCCCCGCCGTTCGTCGAGGGCAGTGTGAAATCGGGGGCAACATCCCCTATCTCGAACTTCGCCATGGGACGTGAATACAGGTCAAACTATTAATCCTGTACTTTTTCGCCGCAGGTGACCTGCAATCCGATTATGCCTGCGATGATGATCCCCACGAAAAGCAGCTTCACAGGGAGCGCAGGCTCATTTCCGAGAATAACACTGACGGCCATGGTGCCCACTGCACCTATGCCCACCCACACGGCGTATGCCGTTCCTACGGGGAGCCCTCCGCTTATGGCCTTGGACAGAAGATATATGCTTGCAGCAAGGAATATTATGACCAAGGCCGCCAAAGGCAGGACCGTGAATCCCTCAGAGTATCCGAGTGTGACTGCCCAGACTATCTCGCACATGCTCGCTATCAGAAGATAAAGCCAAAGTCTATTCCAATCATCCATTCACGCCACCCCGGAGACGAGGTTGATACCCACAACGCCTGCGACGATCAGCAGTATGAAGAATATGCGCAGGAGGGTCGCTGATTCTTTGTAGAGTATTATGCCCAAGATCATAGTGAATACGGCACCGATGCCCGTCCATACGGCATAGGAGGTTCCCGGGCCAATCACTGCCATCGCAAGGGACAGGAGATACAGGCTCACCAGCATTATGACCGCAGTCGCCGCCGTCCATGAAATCTTCCTGAATCTGTCAGACTTCTCGAGTGTCACTATCCAGCAGGGTTCCAGGAGTCCGGCTATCACAAGATAGATCCACTCAACAGCCATGAGCGATAGGACAGCTCCGCCCTATATTTATGCGTTGTTAATCTGTTTTCCAAGAATATGCGCAGCTGCTGGCATAGAAAGTTAGTGGGTCTGCCCGGATTTGAACCGGGGTCAATGGCTCCCAAAGCCACAAGTATACCAAGCTAGCCCACAGACCCGTGCGCTTCATGATGCGCCGCTCGTAATTAAGGATATTCTTCAGATAAACCCTCTTTCGCCGAGCTCCTTTCTGAGAAGCCCGATCGCTCTCCCGCGATGGGAGATCCCGTTCTTCTCACTCAGTGGCATCTCTGCGAAGGACCTCTCGCCGTCGGGGCTGAATATGGGATCGTACCCGAATCCGCCCTCGCCTCTCGGCTCATGCAGTATCGATCCGGGGCACACTCCCGTTACGATCACGGTCTCGCCCTTCACGCAGCACCCTATGCAGCATTTGAACTGGGCACTTCTGTCAGGAACCCCATCCATCAGTCTCAGGACACCGTCGTTCCCGACGGTCTTCTGCACATATGAGGAATACACACCCGGGAAGCCCTTCAGATGATCCACGAACATTCCGGAATCGTCTATGAGAAAGTCCGAGAGACCTTTGTTTCTAAGTTCTTTGATCCCTGCTTCGACGACCTCCTCCAAGGAAGAGACCTGAGGCTCATCGTAAGGTATTCGAATGTGCTCGAAATCTATGCCCATGCCGGAAAAGGCCTCTGCGAATTCTTCCACCTTGCCAGGATTGGATGTTACTACTTTCAGGATCATGTGTATCTGGCTCTCCCTCTTATTACTTCCACTCTCTCCAACACGGCCTTCGCGTCAGGCATGCCCTCTCTGTACGATCCGATGATGGTCTCGTACCCTTTATCCACGGAAGAGTGGGCCGAGGAGAATGATCGTTCCAGGAGATGCATATCCACGCCCAGGGCCTCCGTGTCTGCCTTGACGTCACCGAGGGAGAAGTCGATGAATCCTATGCTGCCGTCTTGGCAGACTATCATGTTGGATGTGGTGAGATCCCCGTGGCATATGCCGGCCGCATGGAGTCTTGCCACAGCAGCGCCGATCCTCCTGCAGATATCGAGCGGGTCCCCGGCCGAGTCAATGAAGTCCTTGGCCTTCGGTCCCTCCAAAAGCTCCATGGTGATGCTGCCCTTCTGCAGATCGATATCGTAGATGACGGGAGTCCTGACACCGGCGGCCCTGGTCTCTCTTATGACCCTCGCTTCCTTCTTGATCCTGGAAGACCCGATCCGGCTTTCTATCTCAGGATGACGATACCCCTTCGGCACGCGCGTCTTTACCGCGGCCCTCCTCCCGTGGAAAACGGTCTCTGTGATGACTGCTTCCGCGCCTCTGCCTATCTCGACATCCATCGGTTTCGGGATGTCATACCATGAACATATTTTTATCCTTATACCAAAGTCTTCTGGACAGGGAGGGTGAACATTGAGATACACCATTACCGGAGACAACCTACAATTTGTCAATATACAGCTTGAACCAGACGAGACCATAAGGGCCACGCCCGGGAATTTCAAGTACATGAGCGGCAACATGAGAATGGATGCCAAGATGGAAGGGGGTCTTTTGAAAGGGCTAAAGAGGTCCATATCGGGAGCGTCCTTCTTCCTTGTCAACTTCAAGAGTGAGGGAGGCAGCGGAGTCGTGGGCCTGGGCGGGAACGTCCCCGGCAAGATCATCGATCTCAAGCTCGACGGCACCAAGACCTACCTTCTGCAGAGGAGCGCATACCTGGCTTCCGATCCCGGAGTCGAAGTCGACATAGGGTTCCAGAAGAAACTGGGCAGCATCTTCTTCGGAGGAGAGGGACTGGTTCTTCAAAGGATCAGCGGTAAAGGTGTCGCGTGGGCGTCCGCCTGCGGGGACTTCAACGTCATTGACCTAAAACCGGGAGAGCAGTACAAGGTATCCACCGCCAACGCTGTAGCTTGGGAGGAGACCGTGAAATACGACATCGCGGCAGTGGGCGGGTTCAAGAACGCCCTCTTCGGAGGAGAAGGGCTCTTCGTCACCACTCTGACCGGGCCCGGCAAGATAGTGATACAATCCATGACGCTGTCGGAACTCGCGGCTTCCCTGTACCAGTATATGCCACAGAGCTGAGGGATGAAAATGGAAGCAACAAACGAGAAGAGGAAATCCACGACCCTGTCGGGGATACTGCTGGTGCTGTGCGGCATTGGCCTTGTGGCCCTCATAGCGTTCATTATCATGACGCCCGGGGTCCTGGAATCGCTTGCCACTCTGGCCATCGTCATAGTCGTAGCCATTGTGCTCATCGCACTGGTGATATTCTTCCTGATGGCCGTTCTGGCCATTCCTTTGTACATGTACAAGGGAGAGAGATACCAGGTCGACACCGCCTATGAGCTGGACGAGGTCAAGTCTGTCAAAGAGACGTCCTCGGACGACAAGGACGACAAGAACTGAGCCTTCCAGCTAAACACCTTTATCAACTCCTTTACTCTTTTTCATCACTGTGCGAAGACTCAGTACGGGCTCCAACTCCTTCGACGATCTTCTGGGAGGAGGCATAGAATGCGGCAGTGTTACTCTGCTATACGGCGAGGCCGGGACGGGGAAGACGAACATTTGTCTCCAGGCCGCTTTCAATCTGATCCAGAGCGAAGGGAAGAAGGTGGCGTATGTAGACACTGAGGGGCTGTCCTCAGACAGGATAGAGCAGATATCATCCGGAGAGGAGGCCAGGAAGAACCTCCTGGTGTTCCAGGTTCGCAGTTTCGAGGAGCAGATAGACAGGATCGCGAAGGTGGTCCGCCTCGCCGAGGCCAATGATAAGATAGGATTGATCATCGTGGACTCAATGACGATGTATTATCGTCTGAAGTCCGATGACACGTCTGTTCGGAATGAGTTCGTGAAGCAGACGGAGATGCTGCTCAATGCGGCCAGGAAGAGCGAGGTGGCCGTGCTGCTGACATCCCAGGTCTATACCAACATAGGAGCCGGCACAATAGAGTTCCTGGGTGGTCACGCCATGCATCACAATGCCAAGACGATCATACGTCTGGAGAAGAAAGGCAACGGCCGCAGGGTCGCAGTCATGGTGAAGCACCGCAGCATACCTGAGGGCCGGAAGGCCTTATACTCCATAACGGAGAAAGGGATCTCAGATTAGAGGGTCCTGGTCATGGTGTATTCTGCCAGCGCGATCATGAAGTCCCTGTCCTTCGAAGGCTCCAGCGCATCCAGGTATTCGACGGCCTTGTTCACATACTCTTCCGCTGTCTGAATGGCATAGTCCAGGCTGCAGGCTCTTCTCAGTATGCTCCTGACCTCGTCTATCTCCGCATCAGTGGCATCGATCTTGCCGAGCACGTCGCGGAAGACCAGAAGGTCTGCTCTGTCCGCTATGTTCTTCAGAGCGTGGCATACGATGACAGTGCTCTTCCCTTTGCGTATGTCATTGCCGGACGATTTGCCGGTGACGGTGGGGTCCCCGACTATCCCCAGGATATCGTCATACATCTGGAACGCCACGCCCAGGTTCATGGCGTAGCCGTGTATGGCGTCCACAACCTCTTTGCTTGCGCCCCCTATCATCGCGCCTCCAGCGGCACCGGCGGCGAAAAGAACGCTTGTCTTCAGCCTGATGGTCTCTATGTACTCTTCCATGGTGACCTCGGTCCCGTTCTCGTTGTTTATATCCATCTGCTGGCCTCTGGCCAGGTCCCAGACGGATTGGGACACCACCCTCAGGATGTTCTTGACGGTCTCTCCGTCCACATCGAGATCGGCGATGATCTGGAAGGCCTTGGCGAACAGAGCGTCTCCGGCCAATATTGCCGTGGGCATTCCGTACTTGACATGGGAGGTCACCATGCCCCGGCGCCTCTCGTCGCCGTCCATGAGATCATCATGGATCAGTGTGAAATTATGTATGTACTCTATAGCCACAGCAAGAGGGACAGCCTTCTGGCCGTCCCCTCCGACGGCTCTGCATGCAGCGATGACCATTGCCGGTCTCATCCTCTTGCCGCCGGCATAGGGGTACTGTCTTGCCGCCTCGATGAGATTGGCGGGCATCTCGTCTTCTATGTATGATGCGATCGGCTTGTTCAGCTCGTCGGACAACTGCTTCAATATTTTCTTGACGTCGGTCATTTCAGGCCTTCCATCCATTTGCGTGTCTCTCCAAAGAGTATGTAGTCAGCATGGGAGAGCTCTTCTATATCTGAGGAACCTGTCAGCAGCATCGCTGCCTTCAGCTCCTCTTTGATAAGCTCCAGTATAGCGATCACGGATTCCGGGGATTCGGTGGCGGCCTTGAGGAAAAGTCCTGCCGCTCCGGCACAGCATGCGCCCATGGCGATGGACCGGGCAACATCCAACCCGGAGACTATGCCTCCGGAGGATATCAGTGGCACGCCCACGTTCGCCTCCAAGAGGGAAACAGGTGCGGGTATGCCCCAATCGAAATACGTCATCCCCAACTCAGAGCGTACGGCATCCTCTCTGTCCCTGGCTCTGTGCATCTCAACAGCGGAGAAGCTGGTGCCTCCCATCCCTGCTATGTCTATGGCGGCAACCCCTATGGCGGAGAGCTTCGCCGCCGTCCTTGCCGATACGCCCGCGCCGGTCTCCTTGGCGATGATCGGCACTTCCCGGGCGATGCTCCTTATGGCATCATAGCACCCTTTGGCGTTTGTATCTCCCTCGGGCTGCACGACCTCCTGCAGGAAATTTAGGTGGATCGCGACGTAATCCGCATCGATCAGGTCCCTGGCAACGGCCACATCGGCCGCTGTGTACGCCCTCTTCCCTCTCTGAGGGACCAGCTGAGGTACGCCCACGTTACCTATCACCAATGGGACGTCATAGTCTTTGATGATCTCATAGGATGCGGTGTCTACGCCCTCTATGGCAGCCCTCTCGCTGCCCACACCCATGCCCACACCCATCTTGGCGCAGGCCTCGGCTATGTTCGCATTGATCTTCTCGGCGCCCTCGAAGCCGCCTGTTATGGCCGTCACTATCAGCGGGAAATCGAGTTTCTTCCCCAGTACCCTGGCCGACGTATCTATATCGTCCAGGTCCACTTCGGGCAAAGCGTCGTGGATCAGGGTGACATCGTCCCAGTATCTGTAATCCGGGAGGATCTCCCTGTTGAGGCATATCTCTATGTGGTCTGCCTTTCTCTTTTTCATCTGTGTCATAGGATACCGCCTTTTGCAGTAGTACAGACGACCTTCTCTCCGCGCAGGAGATCAAGAAGCCTTCCTTCCGCGTTACCGTTCACCAGTACGCAGTCCCTGTTGTCGGAGCACATTCTCAGCATCGCCTCCATCTTGGCACGGACGCCTCCGGTGACATCGTCGACATCATGCTTCGTGCTCACTTCTTTCAGGATTCCGCTATCAACTTCATCATATAACATTGCATCCCGTTCGGTCTTTGGATTCTTGTCATAGAGGCCGTCTATATCGGAGACGAATACGACCATCTCGGGGTCGAAGAGCTCTGCCAGTTTCTCCATTATCTGGTCCCCGGAGCATATGGCGAATCCGAGGCTTCGATCAGTGACCACGTCTCCGAAGAGCACAGGAACGATCCCCAGATCGCGGAATCTCCGTACGGGCTCACCGTTGTCGAAGATGAGCTCCCTGTTGTCCATCACGAAGCAGGACCCGGTGGGTACGGAGACCGAAGGGATCCCGGCGGAGATGAGTTCGGAAACGACCATGGAGCTGAGTTCCCTGACATCGTAGCAAATCTGGGCGACCGCGGGGACCTGTTCCCGGTTCTTGAAACCAGAGTTTATGTCGTGCTCTTTGGCCAGTACATGGCCGAACGACCCTGCGCCATGCACGATCACGACATCCTTCCCCGATTCCTTGATCTCGTGGCAAAGCCTGCCCACGACCTCGGAGTTGAACGTGCGGTAACGCGTCTTGTCCGTTATCACGCTCCCGCCCAGCTTGATGAGTATCATCATGTCGGATATTTTGTCCTCGATTATAAACTGTATGTGCGCACAGCGCACGTGCGTGCCGTGTGCGCAAATCCCCGTTAGAATGTTATTTATGATCGAAAGGCCAGCATGCGCACTGACAGAAGAAAAAGGAAAAGTGGCTGACAGCGTATCTGTTTTCCCGTACGCTCGCGCAATACAGTACAGACAGTTACGCGGGCGGACTTTACTTCCGGGTTCGGAATGGGACCGGGTGTTACCCCGCCGCTATGGCCGTCATGCCGAAACATGGGATACCAGGTAAGTATATAATGTTTTTGGTCAGCTCATTTGAACTCGGTCGTTTCCGCACCGAGGAACTCGTTCCAGAGGTCCAATGTCTCCTTCGCTTCCTCTTCGTTCATGGTCTGTATGGCGAATCCTGCGTGGATAACGACCCAGTCGCCGATGTTCGCATCCACCATAGAGATGTTGGCTTCCCTTATCGTTCCGCCGAAATCGATCTTGCCCATCTCTCCGTCGATGGAGAGCAGTTTTCCGGGGGCTGCAAGGCACATGTGTATCACCCAGTCATTATCTGCAGAATAGCCTCTGCGGGCTGTCCGCTGTTCTCTTCAAGGGCTTTGATGGCGGCATCCCTGCCGCATCCGGTCTGTGACATGACCAGTCCTATGTCCTCTTCGGGCATTCCCGGTGTCACAGTGGTCTCTCCGAGAGGTCTCTCCACGGGTTCTCCGGTCAGCTGATAGGTCTTCTGCCCCTGCACGGTCATGATGTTGACATCCGGCGAATCGAAGACGTATTCTTTATCGGCGGTCCTGATGATCACCTGGGTAACGCCCCTCATTGATTCGTTGGATATGCCCATCTTTCGCATGGCCTGCTTCATCTGACGCGGGTTCATGCCTCTTCCTGCCATGGCGACTCGTATATCGAGGGAACTTATATCTTTTGAGGGTCTACAATATAGAGAGGACGTTACCTACAGCACTAATTGCCTTCTCAATGAAAGCTGCGGGATCGGCTCCCTTGGACATCCCTCCCCTGGCGAAATCCTTCTTCCCGCCCCCTCTGCCTCCCACCGATGAAAGGACGTTTGCCAGTATCTTCTTGCAGTCAACCCTTGCGTCTCCGGATGCCAATATTACGGAAGACGGGTCGGTCTCCGTGGCGAGCACGGCTATTTGCCCTTTGGTCTTCCAGTTCTCCGCCGCTTCCGCCAGGGTATCGATCTCTGCAGGGAACACGCCGTATCTGACGATGATATCCGAGAAACGTTTCTCTCCGGCGCCTTCGACCAGCGCTCTGCCTGCCTTTTTCAGCAGGATCCTGGTCTCATTCAGTTCCGATCTGAGATTGGCCGCAGTTTTCTCGACATCCGAAGGTTTGCTGTTCAAGGCCTCGGAGGTCTTCAGGCAGCCGTAGGCCAACTCGGAGGAGGCCTTCTTCGCCGCCTCTCCTACCTTGAAATGTATGGCATAGCCCTCCTTTCCCGAAGAGACCTTCCTATCTGCGAAAACGAAACCTATCTCTTCTGTCTCCATAACATGGAGGCCGCCGCAGGCTGCGATATCGAAGCCGTCTATCTCTACCACGGAGATCTCGCTGCCCTCTATCCTGTCCAGCTTAGCTCTTATGTGCTCCAGTTCCGGGTCGTCCCGATCCATGGAGCTTTTGAAGACCGACAGGTTCTCGTCAATAGCCTTATTAACAGATGCCACGGCATCCGAGACGATGTCCCAGCTCACGTCCCTGTCCACTATTACGTACTTGTCCCCGTATTCTATATCTATTTTCACTATGCTCAGATCGGGAACCAGACGGTTCAGGGCTCCGAACAGCATATGCTCGGCTGTGTGCCCCTTCATGAGCTCGTAGCGCCTGTCCCAGTCCACGCTGCACCAGATCTTATCGCCTGCCTCGAGGCCGTGGCCCGGGCAAAGGTGCCAGATCCCGTCCTTTCTTCTTTCCACCATTTCTACCCTCTTACCTCTGAGGGCTCCGGTATCGTGTGCCTGTCCGCCGCCGCCGGGGTAGAATGCAGTGCAATCCAGGGATACCCAGTCTCCGTCGGTCGCGGAGACGACGGCTTCGAATTCAGTCAGATAGCCGTCGTGCGCGAAGATCTCCTCTGTCATGATATCCTTACCGGGCTCCAGATTCGCTGTAAGATTTAATAAATATGCGATAAAACCTATGTGGCGCATTCAGGAAACATAATATGTCAGACATCAGGGATTTCGATGAGACCGACAGGCGCATAATCGAGCTTATGTGCGTTTCCAGCCAGGGTTCATACCGACAGCTGGCCAAACAGTTGGGCATACATCCTACCACCCTTATACAGAGGGTGAAGAATCTGGAGTCAAAGGGCATAATCAAAGGCTACAGGGCCAAAGTAGACTACATGCGCATGGGCTTCGAGTTCATGGGGATAGTTCAGATATATGCGGAGGGCAACATCCTGAATGTCCAACAGTCCATAAGAGAGCTCCCCCAGGTCATCGGGGTTTTCGACGTCACTGGGGAATGCGATTCCGTTGCGTGGATAGCATGTGTTGACAGGGACGAGTTCTCGGTGGCAGTCAAGAGCATATTGGAGATCGAGGGTGTGAAGAAGACCAACACCCTGGTGGTCCTGAATATGATAAAGGACCCCTTCGACTTCGTTCCCGATGTGCACGGGAAAGCGGGTTCCCCCGAGTAAGTATTTTAATACACGCCCTTATTTGCTGATTCATAACCTTCAGAGGATGCAGTAAATGATAAGAACGCATACCTGCGGAGAGCTCAGAACGTCCGACACAGGCGCGAAAGTGTGCCTTCAGGGATGGGTAAGGTTCTCCAGGGACCACGGCGGAGTGGCCTTCATCGACCTCGCGGACAGATACGGCATAACCCAGGTTGTCTTCGATCCCGAGGATCTCCCGAAAGACGCGGACGCAGGGAATCTGGCAGAGACCATGAGGACCTTCACCCGCGAGTCCGCGGTCTCCATCAGGGGAACTGTCAGGAGCAGAGTGGCCGGAACGGAGGACGAAAGGAACCCCACCGGCAGCGTGGAGGTCTTGATCACATCGGCCGAGCTCCTCGGCAGATCAGGCGTTCCGCCCCTTGAGATAGGGGATCAGAAAGAGGGGGTCCTCCCCAGCGAGGACATCAGGATGAAGTACAGGTACCTGGACCTCAGGAGGACGGAGATGATCCGAACCCTGGAATTCAGGAGCAGGTTCGTGCACATGGCGCGCCAATATCTCGAGTCCCAGGGATTCCTGGAGATAGAGACGCCGATTCTCGGAAGAAGCACCCCGGAGGGCGCCAGGGACTATATAGTGCCGTCAAGGGTCCACCCGGGTACATTCTATGCACTGGCACAGTCCCCTCAGTTGTTCAAGCAGATGCTGATGGTCGGCGGTCTGGACCGCTATTATCAGGTGGCCAGATGTTTCCGGGACGAGGATTCCAGGAAGGACAGGCAGCCCGAGTTCACCCAGTTGGATATGGAGATGTCCTTCGTGGAGGAGAAGGATATACAGGATACGATAGAGGGTATGCTGGCACATGCGTGGGAAGGCATCTACGGCAAGAAGCTGCAGACTCCCTTCCGCAGGATATCCTACAAAGAGGCCATGTGGTCCTACGGCTCCGACAAACCGGATCTCAGATTCGGGCTCAAGCTCAACGACGTCACGGATGTCGCAGGTAAGGCGGATTACGAGATATTTCGCAGGATAATCTCCAAGGGCGGCATAATCCTGGGCATAAGGATCGAATCTGCCCTCGCAGAGAAGATCGGAAGGAACGAGGTCGACCGTTATATCGAATATGCGAAGAAAGCCGGCCTGGGCGGCCTAACCTGGATGAGGGCCAAGGACGGCACTCTCGAAAGCAACATCGTGAAATACTTCAGTCCAGAGGTGATCAGTTCTCTCATAGGGAAGCTCGCCGTTAAGGACGGGGACCTTCTGTTCCTCTTCGCCGGCCCGGAGAAGGCGACCCAGGAAGGCGCAGGCCAGGTAAGGCTGAAACTCGCCGAGGACCTGGACCTGATACCCGAGGGAGTATTCGAATTCGCATGGCTTGTGGACTGTCCCCTGTTCGAGACCGATCCGGTCTCCGGGAGGCTCACGACATTTCATCATCCCTTTGTCAAGCCCCGTTCCCCTCTGGATGAAAAGGATGCCAAGGGGAGCTCCTTCGATCTGGTGCTGAACGGCACCGAATTGGGATCCGGCTCTCTGAGGATAAACGATCCAGAATTGCAGAGGAGCGTATTCTCCATGCTGGGCATATCGGAGGAGAAGGCGGAGGAGGACTTCGGATTCTTCCTCGAAGCACTGGGTTACGGTGCGCCGCCCCACGGAGGAATAGCTCTGGGGATCGACAGGCTGATAGCGATGCTCACCGGCAAGGACACAATACGCGATACGATAGCGTTCCCGAAGAACAAGAGGGCTCAGTCCCTCTTCGACGATTCGCCCGCCAAGGTGGACGACGAGAAGCTGGAAGAGCTCCAGATAATGTCAATAGCCATAGGCGACCTGGAAGATCTGGAGTGATCACAGCCTCTCGGATATCAGTCGCCTGACGGCGCTGACTATCTCTGCAGAGGAATACGCTCCTCCGGTCTCCTTCATCACGCCTCCGATTATGCGGTTCGCCGCCTTCTCGTTCTTGGCGTAGTCGGCTATGACCGACGGGTTCTCATCCAGCGCCCGGCCTACGATCTTGTCCAGGTCCTCGGAGCATATCTTGCAGGTATCCTCGTCCCCTGTCATGATGCAGCGGATCCTCATGTTGCATTCGACGTCGGTGATCTCTCCGTCCGCGAATCTCCTGATCATGGACGTTATATCTTCAAGACCCCCCCTCGAGGGCTCGAAGCCCTTCCAGTGGGAGCTTATCACACCCGATACGAAACCTTTCGCCGTCTCGGTGTCCGTTGCGGCTGCCAGTTCTTCGAAGAACTGCGCCAGCCTTACATCTGTGGACACGATCTGCTTGGCGGCCTCCGGGGTCATGCCGTAATCGCCAACGAAGCGGGCGGTCATTTCCATGGGTGTCTCCTTGTTCTCTATCTCCGATGCCATCTTGGCAATGTGATAGACCCCGAGGTCGGGTTCGTTGATGTATCCGTAGTCGGCCTCGAACTCCTTCTTCCTGGCGGAAGTGGTGACCTTGCGTTCCTCATCGAAGTGCCTGGTCTCCCTTTCGATCTTCCCCCCGGCCTTGAGGACCTTGGTCTGCCTTACCATCTCGAAGGTCAAAGCCCTCTCCACGTTCTTCAGGCCGGTAACGTTCTTGACCTCGCACCTCTCCTTTCCGACGGAAATGTTGCAGTCGCAGCGAACGCTCCTCTCGCTGTCCGGCTCCAGATCTATGGTGTGCCTTATGTCGGCCAGAAGGGAAGCGAGGAATTTCCTTGCCTCTGCCGGGGACGAGATGTCCGGTTCGGTGACTATCTCTGCCAGAGGTACGCCGCTGCGGTTGTAGTCTATGAGAGAGGAACCGTCCGCGGTCCTCTTTATCTTACCTGGATCCTCTTCGAGATGGATCCTGGTTATCCTTATCGGCTTGGTCCCCAGCATATATACCCCTCCCAAACCCACGGGGGTCTCTTGCTGCGTGACCTGGAAGTTCTTCGCCAGGTCGGGATAGAAGTAGATCTTCCTGGAGAACCAGGTCGTGTCGGGTATTGTGCATCCCAACATCTTCGCCAATTTCAGTCCGAGTTTCAAAGCCTCCCCGTTCAGGGAGGGTTTGGATCCCGGGAACCCCATGCATATTGGGCACACTCTTGTGTTCGGCTCTGCGTCGCCCTCAGTGGGACAGGAGCAGAACATCTTGGACCTGGTGGGAAGCTGAACGTGGACCTCCAGACCTATCTTCATATAGCCACCTCCGGGCGTCTGGCGTCGAAGCGCTTCTGCCACTCCTCCGCCGCGGACAGCAGGATATCATCATTCCAGTGGTCCGCGACCAGCATCATTCCTACGGGCATACCCTCGGAATACCCGCACGGCATGGATATGTGCGGAAGGCCGGAGAGGTTCGGGGGCACGGAAAGCACGTCCGCGCGGTAAGTTTCCAAAGCGGACATCCCGGAGATCTCGTCGAACCTCGGGGATATGAAGGGCATAGTGGGTGTGAGAACGGCATCGAACCTCTCGAAGATGCTCTTGTACTCCGAGATTATCGCATTCCTGACGCCCAGGGCCTTAGCGTAATACTTGTCCCGGAAGCCCATCATCCTGGTGAAGGTTCCGAGGATCACCCTTCTCTTCGTCTCCTCTCCCAAGTACTCGGATCGCATCTTGGTGAAATAATCATCGAATTTCAAAGAAAGGTCGCCGTCCTGTCTCCCGTACCTGAGCCCGCAGTATCTGGCTATGTTCGTCGACCCTTCTGCGGATGCCAGAACGTAGTAGGCGGGCAGGGCATACCTCAGAGAGTCCATTGAAACGGTCTCCACATCAACGGACATGCTCCTCAGCTCTTCCTCGGCCGATCTAATCGCCGCGTCCACTCCTGCGCTGGCCTCTCCCTTGACAATTGCAACGGAACGCAGTTTCCTGAACCTCTTCTGCAGAGGAGGGTGGTTGCAGGAGGCGGGATCCCTCCGGTCATCTCCTGATATGATAGGAAGATATTTCCCCAGGTCCTTCGCGTCCTGGGAAAGGATGCCGACCTTATCCATCGAGTTGCCGTAGTCTATGAGGCCGTGCCTCGACACGCGACCGTAAGTGGGGGCCATGCCGTAAACGCCGCAGAAAGATGCGGGGCAGGCGATCGAACCTCCTGTAGAGACACCGAGGGCCACATGCCCGTCGATCACAGCGGCCGCGCAGGCTGCGCCTCCGGAGGATCCTCCGCAGGACCTTTCCGTGTCGTAAGGGTTCCTGGGTATCCCGTAGGCGGAGTTCATGGAGAAGGAACCGAATCCGAATTCATCCATGTTCGTCTTCCCGATCAGGAATCCGCCGGCGGACCGCATCTTCTCGATGCAGGCGGCGTCGAACAAGGGCCTGTAGCCTTCGAGTATGGCGGATCCGGCGCGGGCCTGGAAGCCCACCGCCGTAAGGTTGTCCTTGGCGGAGAATGCGAACTCGGCGTCGGTCGATATCTCCGATGCTATCTCGGAGAACATACGGTACTTCTCGTTGATCTTTGAAAGGTCGGGGAGGTCGATCATTGGACCCTCGGCCCCCTGACATACCTCTCGTAAGTGTTCATGTCCGCCAGAAGAGCGTCGGCCGGGATCTCCATGTGCGGTTCATCGGGTCTTAGGACGTCCGATACTTCCACAGGGTTCAAGAGAAGCCCGTCGGAGGAAGGAGCGCCGTCCAGCACCCGAAAGTAATCCAGTATCTCCTCCAGGTCGCTGCGGTAGAGCTCAATCTCTTCTTCGGTTAGCTCTAGATGTGCTATTCGTGCGACCTTGGTTACTGTTTCTCTGTCCATGGAAGACCGATGGGCTGATTGTCTAATTTGGATATATTATTAGCGTACTGCGGACTTTGCTCGAATCGAAGGTTTTACTATCCAATGCACTTCATTCGATTTTTGAATCAGAGATATGAGCCACAAAAGATGCATTTGCCGAGAAAGAGTTAAAAGCGGGCTGCCAGTTATGAAGCGCGATAGATATGGCCGACGATCTCGGAAAGAAGCTCGCAGCAGGCATGAAAGCGATGGACGAGGGGGATTTCAAGAAAGCCTACTCCCAATTCAAGAAGTTGTGCGTCGAGAACCCCAACGATGCGGAGTGCTGGTACTACAAAGCGGAATGCGGCAGTTTGGCCTCCGGGATGTTCGGTGCCAAGATCTCGAACGAAGAGATAATGGAAGCCTACAACAAGGCCATCGAGCTGGA
Organism: Methanomassiliicoccaceae archaeon UBA381; assembly: GCA_002502965.1. GTDB lineage: Archaea > Thermoplasmatota > Thermoplasmata > Methanomassiliicoccales > Methanomethylophilaceae > RumEn-M2. The sequence continues at coordinate 205,788 of DAQS01000002.1, read as the reverse complement.
TCCCGAGAATGCCGATTATTACCAATCATACGGCCAGTTCTGCATATCCATCAACAAGTACGATGAAGCCGAGAAGGCCTATTGCGAAGCGGCGGAAGTGGATGAATCCAGGTCCTCCGCCCTGTATTCCGAGTTCGCCGTAACGTTCTTCGATAACGTAATGGCGTCCTACGGAGAGATAATGGAGGATCCCAAGGCCAGAGCGCCGTATGCGAAGAAGGCCCTGAAGTACATGCTCATGGCGCTGGAACTGGATCCCGCAGAGGCCAAGAACCTGCTCTAGGCCCTGAGGTCTCCCATGGTGGCCTTCCTCTCCGCGAAGGCATTATGCTTGTGGATCGATTCCTCGGACTCGCTGCGTACGGTAACGCCGACATTGTCCGGAAGGTCCGTACAGTTCTCCACCAGCAGTTTCAGTACGTCCCTGACGACATCCTCCACGAACTTGGGGTTCCGGTGCGCGTTGATCACGACCGCGGCCTCATCATCCCTCTTCAGGAGCTCGTAGGTCGGCGACGAGAAGGCGCCTTCCACCAGGTCTATGAGGAGATCCGCCTCTATGTTGACATCCTCGTCCATCTCGAGCACCACGGTGCAGATGTTCCTCTGGTTGTGGGACATCACCGGCCACTCCCTCGAGCAGTTCAGAGATTCGGTGACGGTCTCCTGGGCGCAGGGACAGGCGGTCATGCCTATCACTTTTACGCCGATGGTCTTCCTGACCTTCTCGTCCCGTTTGTAAACGCTCTCCCCCAGAAGCGAATAGGTCTCCAGGGTCTCCCTTCCGTTCGGGGTCCGGCTGCTCTTGAAGTAGTCGGCGACCATCCGAACGTTGGCGGTGCTGGCATATTCGTGCCTTTCAAGGAGCTTCCTGCACATATCAGCTGCCAGGTTCTCTATTCCCGACACAGGCTGCCTTACGCTCTCCTCGATTATCTCGCGCAGGACCTCAAGATTCCTGGAGAGATGCGATCCCTTTTGTACGGCGGGAAGGTCGACGAAGATGTCTATGGTGCAGGAGAGCGTGCCGCTGTGCCCGTTCTCTCTCCCGTTCCTCTTGACGAACACGGGCTTCTTCACCCCGGTGACGCCTACTTTGGTGAGCTTGAATCTGTTATCGGTCTCTCTGCTCTGCACATCACAGACAGGAATCATGTTGAGCACGTACGCTGAATCTGATTTAAAGTTATCATTTAGCAACAGGGTTTTAGGTAGGTGCCCGAAGGACCAATATATGCGCAGGGAGAATGACCCACGATGTTCTGCGGCATTGACGAGGCGGGCAGAGGCTCGGTCATGGGACCGCTGGTGGTGGGGGCGGTCTTCTGCGAGGACGACCGGGACCTTGTAGCCATGGGAGTGAAGGACTCCAAGAAGCTGACGCCCAGAGCCAGGGAGAGGATATTCTCCGAGATAGGCGGTTCCGCAGAATACACAGTAGTTTTTGTTTCAGCGGCCGAGATCGATGCCAGGCGCGCCAGGGAGTCTCTGAACGAGATAGAGATGAGCATGTTCGCGGAGGCTGCGGGCCACAGGAAGGTCAGCAGGATATACGCCGACTGTCCGGATGTGAACGAGTCCGGTTTCTCCAACAGGCTTTCGGTCCTGACAGGCAATGTGAAGGTCATAGGCCGGCACGGGGCCGACGACACGTTCCCCGTGGTCTCCGCCGCATCCATAGTCGCCAAGGTGACAAGGGACCGCATGGTGGAGGAGATCTCCCAGGAGTTCGGCGTTAGCATCGGGAGCGGCTATCCCAGCGATGCCGAGACCATGGGCTTCATAGAAAAATGGATTAAAAGGTATGGTGTATCGCCGAAGCACACGAGGAACTCGTGGGAACCCGTGAAGCGCATGCTCTCTGTTTCTGCGAACACAAGGATAACCGATTGGTGAACAATATGAACATGAAACCCAGGATCCAGGAGATGGTGGACAGGTTCCACAAGAAGATGGCTGAGGACCCAGAGGCCAAAGAAGAGGTGATGTCCCTCAGGAAGACGGTGAACATCGATCTGGGAACGGAATCTTACAGCCTGAGGCTCGAGGATGCGGAGATAAAGGACTTCAAGGAAGGCCTGCTGGACGGAGCCGACATACTCCTGAGATCCACCCCGGAGAACATGGCCGCCCTGATAGACGGGAGCCTGAGGCCAACGAAGGCATACATAACGAAGAAAGTGATCATCAAGGGCAATATTCAGGATGTTCTTAAACTGAAGCATCTGTTCTGAGGAAATCTGCAAAGTATTTTTATACAAGCTCCAGAGTAGAGGTCAGTATAGCGAGGTAGGGTAGCCAGGATATCCCGTCGGGCTCATAACCCGGAGACCAATCGTTCAAATCGATTCCTCGCTACCATTCCTTTTCCATCGGATCTTCCGATTTTATCCATCGTCGCCATTATTCCTTGGGGCACGGCTTCAGGGTCTTCTCCAGGATGTTGTAGTCCTCGAGGAATATTCCTTGGGGGCACTCCATATCCTTGAGGCAGCCCACCCAATAGACCACGATCCCGGGGCCGAAGATCTCGGTGTAGGGTATGAGTTGCTTTCTGGCGTTGAACCTGAACTCCACATTATCCCCGAAGGAGGCCTTGCTCTCAACCCAGTGGATCTTGTGGCCGTTGAACATCATCGGTTCGTCCAAAAGAGCGTCCGGGGTCTTCTGGTACTCTCCGCGAATGTCGTCCTCCGTGCGGTACGTTATGCCCTGGCCGTCCAGCCATTCGTGCAGAAGGTCCTCACCCCAGATACCCCTGAGCCTCTGGTCCTCGTTGGCATCGGGAGAATAGACGTAATCGTTGGCGATGACTTCCTTTATCTCCTCGGCCGTCCGTTTGTTCAGGCAATCAGGATTGCGGACGTAATTCCAGAACTCCTTTTTCGAGGCCCCGTCCTCCTGGAATATGAACATCGACGTCAGTATGGGAGGGAACTTCCATTTCTCGGATATCTCCATGAGGCTGTTGCCGTTCTTCCATTCCTTGAGCATCTGCCGGGTGTGGTTCTTCACAACATGGAATCTTTTCTTCACATCCCTGCTGGTCTTCTGTACATACAACGTTTTGACGAGGCGGGGGTCATACCCTTCGCTCATCATATTCCTGACATCCTCTGGTTTGTTCAGGCGGTTGTAGATCGCTTTGTACTCTTCGTATTCCATTAAATGACCTTTGTGAGTTTATCGCGGAGATCCTCGGCCGCGGACAGAACAACGTCCTTGACCATCGATGTCGGGGGGCAGTATGCGTTCTCGGCATATGAGAGGAGACTCTCCACGGTCTCTCCTCTGGCTATCATATCCGTGATCCAGTTCACGCGCCCGTTGACCCCTTCGCCCGAGAGCACCTGAGCCCCTATGATCCTGTGAGATGACGCGTCAGCGGATATCTTCACGATCAGCTCTTTCCCTCCCGGATGGTATCTGGCTCTCGTAGATCCTCTGGCTTTGCCCTCCACACTCCTGATCCCGTACCATTCGGCGAGACTGCGAGATAGGCCGGTGCCGCCCATCTCAAGCCCCCCGAGTCTGCTGATCCAGGGGCTGCATACGGGACCCAGCGTCTCGTTGCCGCCTGCGGCGTTGGTGCCTGCCACGGCACCCTGCCTTACGGCAGATGAGCCCAGCTGGCTCATCGTCGGGCCGTTGCCAGGAGCGGACTGGCACTGTATGAGGTCCCCTGCCAGGAAGACATCCTTCTGCAGACGTCCCCTTACGTAGGGCTGCATGGAAGGCGATACCGCCACGGCCCCCAGAAGGCCTATGTCAAGACCCAGCATCTTGGGTAAATCCAGGTTCGCACGAACGCCTGTGGCGAAGATGACGATATCGCAACCGTAGTCTTCTCCGGCCGCAGTAACCCCTTCCACCTTCTCAGTACCCTTAACGCTCTGTACCGGCGCGTTGAGCACGAACTTGATGCCCCTGTTCTCAAGATGCTTCTGTATCAGCTCTGCCATGTCCGGGTCCGCTATGCGGGGTATGACCTGCCCCATCATCTCGATGACCGTGACCTTAAGGCCCATGTTGCGCATGGCGACCGCCACCTCAAGGCCTATGACCCCCGCGCCACAGATCACTGCGCTTTTGGAATCCTTCATGGCCTTCTCTATGGCCATGCCGTCCCTGATCGTTCTGACCACGAACACGTTCTTGAGATCCTTGCCCGGAACGGGAGGTACGAACACGGTACCGCCGGTCGCGATGACGAGTGAGTCGTAAATGTATTCTTTGCCGCCGGCGACAACCTTCTTGGCTGTGCCGTCAACGCTTTCCGCCTTCGTTCCCACGATAACGGTTATATTCCTCTCCTTTTTGTAGAAGCCAGGGTCGTGCATTATGATGTCCTTCCATTCGGAGACACCCTCCAGGACCCATGGGATGGCGCAGGGGGAATAGGCTATGTGCTCGTCCTCGGTTATCACGGTTATCTCCGCGTTCTTATCCTTTTTCCTAGCCGCGGAAGCGGCGGTGAGCCCGGCCGCTCCAGATCCGATGATGACGATTCTTCTAGCCATTACACTCTGAATCGGTTGATGGTTGGTACACTATTAAACGATTTTCAGAATCCTTATCGAGGTCGGAGAGGCAAAAGATATAACGGGAACAGTTATCGGATGTCCATGGAGAAGAGGAGATCCGCGTCCCAGCCCGAGGCCGTCTGGAAAGAGAAGGACCTTGTTTCGGGAAGGGAGGAGGACGCCATGGTGGCCATATTCCGCACCAGTGGCTGTTCGTGGGCAAAGAAGGGAGGCTGCACGATGTGCGGATACAGCTCGGCATCCCTTTCAGAGGTGACCTCGGAAGATCTGATGATCCAGATCGATGCCGTGATGGAGAGATATGAAGGCGAGAAGTTCGTGAAGCTCTACACCTCAGGCAGTTTCCTTGACGACGGCGAGATCCCGCCGGAGGTCAGAGAGAGGATATTCCGCGAGTTCTCAGGCTGCTCCCGCATACTCTTCGAGAGCCGTCCCGAGTACGTGACCCGAGAGACTCTGTCCCGGGTCCCGAAGACAGTAACCCTGGCGCTCGGTCTGGAGTCATCGGATCCCGAGGTCCTCTCCAAATCTGTGAGGAAAGGCTTCACCCCTGATGATTCCCGGAGGGCCGGGGAGTGCGCCAAGGAACTGGGTCTGAGCGTCAGGACATACCTTCTTCTGAAGCCTCCGTTCATGATCGAATCCGAGGCGATAGAGGACGCACTGAGGTCCATAGCCTTCGCCGATGCGTTCTCGGACGAGATATCGATCAATCCTGTGAACGTGCAACGCGGAACTTACCTGGAGCATCTGTGGCGCAGAGGAGGCTACCGTTCTCCATGGATCTGGTCCCTGGTCGATGTCATCGCAAGGGCCGCCCCCATCACGAAGGCGAGGATAATGTCCTCCCCTTCTGGAGGAGGCACCCAGAGAGGCGTCCACAACTGCGGCGTCTGCGACAGGAAAGTTTTAGATACGATCCACAAATTCTCCATCACACAGGATCTCGGCTGCATGGACGCCCATTGCGAATGCGAAGAGCGGTGGAGAAGGTATCTGGAGTCGGAGCGGGTGTTGGGAACGGCGGCGGACATCGATCGCGGCATCAGGGACGAACTCATGTTGGTAGGTAGATAATCATGGTCGAGTACGATATCAAGAAAGGATGGCACAGCAACATCGAAGGAGACAAGCTCAGGGAGATGATGGAGAGGATCTTCGGCAACGCAAAGGCCGATGAGAAGATGGTAGTCTCTGAATACGGGATACTGACCCGCATAGAGGTGGAGATACTCTCCAAGAGCTCGATGCATGTTGCCACCGAATCTGCCAAGGACGGCCTGACTGATGAAGCGATCCTCGATGCGAAGAGGAAGCTCAATGTCTTCGTGGAAGAGGCCACAGGCTTCGACGTCAAAGCCCGCAAGAAGAGGGCTCAGGACAAGGCCAAGAAAGGCTATTGATCCCACAGCCTTCTTCTTCTTCTTCTTCTATATTGTATAAAGGCAGAGAGGGAACTCTTAAATATAGGTCGTTCATACGACGGGACAGATTAACGCGCGCGGCGTTTGACCAGACGCATCGGGCAATGCGATTGCAACCCATGCTCTCTCCCGCACAAACTGTTCTGGGAGGGATACGGCGTCACGGTCGGAGGTTAGAGCGCGAGAATCGGATGAAAAACGCGAGATTAGCGAAGATACTCTCGCAGGATGTGAAAAATGTCACAGAGGAGACGTCCGAAGAGGGGTTCCCAGGGATTCGGTCCAAGGAAAAGAGCACAGTCGCAGACCCCCAGACTGGATTCTTGGGCAGAGGGCAGCGGAGCCCCTAAAATCCAGGGATTTGCCGGCTACAAGGCTGGTATGACTCATGCATTCACTATAGACAAGCGTGCCAAAAGCACGACCTCCGGAATGGAGCTCCAGGTACCGGTAACGGTGCTGGAGGTTCCCCCTATGAGGATAGCCGCAGTAAGGTTCTACACGTCCGAATTGGACGGACTGAAGACCGCCGGCGAGGTTTGGGCCCAGGATCTGGACCCTCTGCTCTCCAAGCGTCTGTCCGTTCCTAAGGCGCACACCGAGGCATCCTTCTCGAAATATGACGGGATCGAGGTCGAGGACATTCGTGTTCTGGCATATACTCAGCCTAAGATGGTCAAAGGGGTACCGAAGAAGGTCCCTGACCTGATGGAGCTCAGGATCGGCGGCGGCACGATCGACGAGAGGATGGCCTACGCCAAGGGCATACTCGGAAAAGAGGTCGGGATCACCGACTTCGCCGGGGAAGGAGATTTCGTTGATGTTGTTGCAGTTACCAAAGGAAAAGGATTCCAGGGCGCCACGAAGCGTTTCGGCATCAGACTGCTTTCTCACAAGAACAGCAAGCACCGCCGCGGAACGGCCAACTTGGGACCCAAGAGGCCCGGCTACGTAAGAGGCACAGTTCCAATGGCCGGACAGCTCGGTTACCACCAGAGGACCGAGTTCAACAAGCAGCTTATGAAGATCGGCGCGGAAGGCGCAGAGATAACCCCGAAGGGCGGTTTCCTGAACTACGGCGTTGTGTCCAACCAGTATATCCTGGTGCACGGCTCCGTACCCGGACCCACCAAGAGGCTCATAAGACTTAGGGACCCTGTGAGGCTCCCGAAGAAAGTGATCAAAGAGGTCAGCGTCACGTATGTCTCGACCGAGTCGAAGCAGGGAGCGTGATTCTAAATGAATAAGACTAATGTTTATTCCGTCAACGGAGAGGTCTCCGGTAATGTGGATGTGCCGGCGGCGTTCAACACGCCCTACAGGCCCGACATAATAAAGAAGGCCGTTCTGGCCGCCGCGGCCAACGGGAGACAGCCCTACGGGCCCTCCCCCAGGTCCGGAATGAGGCACTCTGTGAGCACATGGGGCAAGGGACGCGGAGTGTCCCGTGTCCAGCGTGTCAAAGCAGGCAGCAAGGCCACGGAGTCCCCTAACAACGTGTCCGGTCGCAGAGCTCACCCTCCGCGCCCGGAGAGGAAATGGGCCCAGAAGGTCAACACCAAAGAGCTGTCCCTGGCCCGCAAGTCCGCTCTCGCCGCAACCGGCAGCAAGGATTGCGTGAAGCAGCGCGGGCACCAGTTCGAGGATGCGCTGACATTCCCCCTTGTGGTGGACGATGCGTTCCAGGATATACAGGCAACTTCCGAGGTCTATGAGGTTCTCAACCGCCTCGGCATAGGGTACGACGTGGACCGCGCGAAGGACGGCACGAAGATCCGCGCCGGAAAGGGGAAAATGAGGAACAGAAGGTACCGCACGCCGGTCTCCATACTAATAGTAGTAGACAGCAGGGATGCACCGGTCGCCAAGGGCGCCAACAACCTCCCCGGAGTGGAGGTCGAGGCGGTAAGCAACCTGAACACGTCCACGCTGGCTCCCGGAGGGGACGCCGGCAGGCTCACCGTGTTCACCAGATCCGCTTTCGAGAAGATCGGGGGGTGGACCCAGTGAGGAGGAGCGATGTTCTCATAAAGCCCTTCGTTACGGAGAAGTCCATGAACCATACGTCGGGAACCCCGACGCAGAACTTCACCGACGGCAACAAGATCGAGTTCATAGTCCACAGGGACGCCGACAAGGCCCTTATCAAAGAGGTCTTTGAGGAGAGCTTCGAGGTCAAGGTCGAGAAGATATGGACCAGGATCCAGAAGGACGGCAAGCATGCGATCATAAAACTCGCTGACGGCTACTCTGCGGAGGATGTCGGAATGAGAGTCGGAGTATTCTGAGGTGTGTGAAAATGGGAAAAAGACTAAGAACCCAGAGAAGAGGCCGCGGAACCCCCAGGTACCGCTCCCCCAGCCACAGGCATGTGGATGATGTCAGGCTCCCCGCCTTCGGGGAGGGTGCGGGGACCATCACGGACCTCATACACGCACCCGGAAGGACCAGCCCTCTGGCGGTCATTGATTTCGACGGTGACGTCGACTATCAGCTGGCCGCTGAAGGTATGAGTGTGGGGCAGAAGATAAGCGTAGGTTCAAGCGAGATCTCCATCGGCAACATCATGACGCTGTCCGAGATACCCGAAGGGACCGCGGTGCACAATGTCGAGAAGTCCCCCGGCGACGGAGGCAAGTTCGTCAAGGTCGCAGGCGCATCGGCCCAGGTGGTCAGCAGAGGCAACATAGTCGTCCTCCAGATGCCCTCGGGCGAGCTGAAGGACTTCAACCCCGGATGCCGCGCCGCGATAGGCGTGGTCGCCGGAGGCGGAAGAACGGACAAGCCCCTGGCCAAAGCAGGCAAGAAGCACCACGCTCTCAGATCGTCCTCCAAGGACAACTTCCACGTCAGCGGAGTTGCGATGAACCCCGTCGATCACCCGCACGGAGGAGGCAGCCACCCGCACGTGGGAGGCCCAAGCACAGTCAGCAGGAACGCCTGGCCCGGACAGAAGGTAGGACGTCTGTCCCCCCAGAAGAAGAAAAAGAAGAGGTGAGTTGAATGGCAAAAGCAAAGATAATACCCGGCTCGGCAAAGGCTTCCAGGAGAAAGTCCAGGAAGAAGGCCAGCGCGATCCAGGCAAGGAGGAAGAAGGAGTTCCTCTACCGCGGATACACGATGGAGGAGCTTCTTGAGATGCCCTTCGACGAAGTTCTGATGCTCATGCCGTCCAGGTCTAGAAGGACATACCTGCGCGGACTTAACCACGAGCAGCAGATGCTCTTCGACAACATGATGACGGCAGAGATGGGACAGATAGTAAGGACCCACCGCAAGGACCTCCCTATTATCCCCCAGTTCGTCGGGAAGATCGTGAGCGTGTACAACGGAAAGGAATTCAAGGACGTAGAGGTGAAGCCCGAGATGATCGGCCACTTCGTAGGAGAATTCGTATTGACAAGGAAGGTCCCGCAGCACTCCGGCCCCGGTGTCGGTGCTACAAGGTCGTCCAAGTTCATGCCGCTGAAGTGAGGTGAAGAAGATATGGCAGGATACACAACTGAATCTGACCCAGACACGTCCGCGAAAGCGATCGGAAGGGACATACCCATATCCCCCAAGTTCTCCCGCGAGGTATGCGGGATGATCCGCGGCATGAAGGTGGAGGCAGCGGTGAAAGCCCTTGAGGATGTCATGGCCCTTAAGAGAGCTGTGCCACTGAAGAGGTACAACAAGCGCGTCTCCCACAAGAAGGGAACCGGACCCGGCAGATACCCGGTGAAGGCCGCCGAGGCCGTACTGAAGGTGATCCAGAGCGCTGTCTCCAATGCGGAGTATAAAGGTCTCAACGCGGACAACATGTTCGTGGCGACCATATCCGCATCCAGGGGGCAGACCGTCCACGGGCGTATGCCCAGGGCGCACGGAAGGGCCACCCAGTGGGACCAGCAGACAGTCAACCTTGAGGTAATACTAGAGGAGGCAGAGTGAATATGGCATCCGAAAGGAAATTCATAGCCGAGAACATACGCAGGGTCCTCCTCAAGGAGTACCTTATGAAAGAGGTCAGCCGCGCCGGCTTCGGCGGGCTGGACGTTCAGAGGACACCCATGGGAACCAGTATAATACTGACCACGGAGCGCCCCGGTCTGGTTATCGGTAAGAAAGGACAGACGATAAAGAACCTGACCATCGCGGTCGAGGACAAGTTCGGATTCGAGAACCCTAAGATAGAGGTCCTCGAGGTCGCAGACCCTAACCTCAACGCGCAGATAATGGCTGAGAAGCTGGCCTTCTCCCTTGAGAGGGGCTGGCACTTCCGCAGGGCAGGGCACTCCACGGTGCGCAGGATCATGGATTCCGGCGCCAAGGGATGCCACATAATGCTGGCGGGCAAGCTTACCGGTCAGAGGCACAGGAGAGAGAAGTTCAAGGAGGGCTACATCAAGTTCTGCGGAGAACCTAAGTTGCAGTTCATGGAACGCGGATACGCGACCGCCAAGCTCAAGATGGGCATAATCGGTGTGACCGTGGACATCATGGATACCAATTCCAGGCTCCCCGACGAGATTAAAGTGCTCACCAAGACAGAAGTGTCCCAGATATACCCGGAGCTTCTCGATGAGACGCCGGCCCCCATAGTGGACAAGAACCTCTTGGAGGAGAAGCCTGCCGAGGAAGAGCCCAAGGTCGAGGAGCCGAAGGTTGAGAAGCCCAAGGCGACCAAGGCAAAGGCCGAGAAGCCCAAGGCGGACGAGCCTAAGGAAGAGAAACCGAAGGCAGCGAAGCCGAAGGTTGAGAAGCCCAAGGCGGACGAGCCAAAGGAAGCTAAGCCTAAGGCGACCAAGGCAAAAGCAGAGAAGCCCAAGGCGGACGAGCCTAAGGCCGAGGACAAGAAGGAGGAGATCTGATGGCAGTCAGGGTATCCGATATAAGGAACATGTCAGCAGAAGAGCGCAACAGCAAGCTCAAGGAGCTTCGCGACGAGCTCATGCACGAAAGGGGGGTCTCCGCCATGGGCGGCGCCCCGACCAATCCCGGAGCGATACGTTCCCTTAAGACTGGAATAGCCCGCATCTTGACCGTGCAGAGGGAGGAGGACGAGATCTGATGGCGGAAATCTGCCCTGTTTGCGGACTCCCTGGAGAGCTGTGCATGTGCGAGGAGATCGCACGTGAGCAGCAGTCCGTTAGGATATCCATCGACAGTCGTCGCTACGGTAAGATGGTGACGGTCATAGATGGGATAGACGAGAACGACATCGATATCAACGATCTTGCGAAGAAGCTCAAGAACAAATGCGCCGCCGGAGGCACCGCCAAGGACGGACGCATAGAGCTTCAGGGAGACCACAAGAAAAAGGTCAAGGTCGTCCTTGAAGAGATGGGGTTCAAAACGGAAGTAGCCTGAGATGAAGAAGAGTGATTTCATGAGAACTGAATTGATTGGAATGGAAGTCGAGGTGCTTTCCGCACCCTGTTATGCATGGATGGCGGGCAGGGTGGTGGATGAGACCAAGAACACATTCACCGTCGCAACGGCCAGGTCCGAGAGGATGGTGCCGAAGAAAGGCAACGAGTTCAGGTTCTCACATCTCAATGAGGAGTTCGTAATAGCAGGATCAGAAATACTGCACCGACCAGAGGACAGAATAAAGAAGGTTAGGTGAAAATCATGGCAACAAAGAACATAGGAATCAACGTCACACCCCCCGAGGCAGAGTGCCAGGACCCCAACTGCCCGTTCCACGGCAGTCTATCGGTCAGGGGACAGACGCTCGACGGCAAGGTCGTATCCATCTCAACCGGGACGGCCATCGTAGAGCGCAAATACATGAGATATCAGCAGAAATACGAGAGATACGAGAAGAGGTCGAAGAAGTACCCGGCCCACCTTCCGGCATGCATGAAGCTGGAACCGGGGGACGACGTCACCATAATGGAGTGCCGCCCTCTGAGCAAGACCGTATCCTTCGTTATAGTAGAGAAGAGGGATTGAAATGAAAGGGGTTGCTGGAAGACAGACCAGGGGACTCCAGAACGGATCCAGACTGGACGTGGTGGACAACTCCGGGGCCAAGCAGATCGAGATAATAACGGTCCCCAAGTACCACGGCGTCGCCAACCGCGTACCCTCCGCAGGGGTAGGCGATCTGATCATAGCATCCGTTAAGAAGGGAACTCCCCAGATGAGGAGGCAGATCGTATTCGCGGTCATCGTCCGTCAGAGACGCCCCATGAGGCGCGCCGACGGAACGATGATCTTCTTCGAGGACAACGCCGCGGTCATAACGACTGATAACGGCGAGACGAAGGGAACCGACATAAAGGGACCCGTTGCCAGAGAGGCCGCCGAGAGGTGGCCCCGCGTATCGGCGACGGCGAACATGATAGTGTGAGGTGGGAAGAATGGTAAGCAGCAAAGCAAGGACTCAGAGAAAAGCAGGGGCGAACGCTCCCCTGCATGTCAAGAGGAAGATGTGCGCAGCCCACCTCAGCGACGATCTCCGCAAGGAGTACGGCGCCCGCACGGCCAGAGTATGCCGCGGTGATACGGTGGCAGTACTGCGCGGCGATGAGGACCACCGCGGCACTGAAGGCAGGGTCGTGGATGTCTTCACGGACACAGGATGTGTTTCGATCGAAGGCATCACGGTCAAACAGGCCGACGGAACGGAGACAGCGCGCCCGGTGCACGCATCCAATCTGGTGATAACGAAGCTGAACCTCGAGGATGAGTGGAGGAAGGACTCCCTCAGCAGGAAGGAGGCCAAACAATGAGCAGACACATGAAGAGACTGACCGCGCCCAGGGCGTGGCCAGTGAAGAGGAAGTCGGCAGTATGGGTGACGAAGCAGTCCCCCGGCGCACACTCCAAGGAACGCAGCGTGCCTGCGGTCCTGGTCCTGAGGGACATGCTCGGGATGTGCGACACAGCCAGGGAAGCGAAGAGGATAGTCGCGAACAGGGATATCCTGGTCGACGGGAAGGCCCTTAAGGACGCCAAGGCGCCTGTCGGGCTCATGGACGTTGTGTCCGTGCCCAAGGCCGATGCCCACTACCGCATGCTCCTGACCCCCAAGGGAAAACTGACCCTGGAGGCCATAACCAAAGAGGAGGCCGCATGGAAGCTCTGCAGGATCGAGAACAAGGTCCTGGTCAAGGGCGGCAAGATGCAGCTTAACCTCCACGACGGAAAGAACATCCTGATAGACGAGAATGCTTACAGCACGGGTGACGTCCTTAAGATAGAGGTCGTCGGACAGAAGATCCTCGGAAGCTATCCTCTCAAAGAGGGTGCCCCGATACTCATCTGCAGCGGTAAGCACGCCGGGTCCGCAGCGACCATATCCGAGTACATGGAAACAAACATCCAGTACGAGAATGTCGTGAAGTTCACGGACGGAAGTGAGACCGTGAAGAGGAACGTTTTCGTGATAGGCGCCAAGGCGCCTGCGGTGAAGCTCCCGGAGGCTGTCTGATATGACTGACATGAAGCAGCCCCGCGTGGAGAAAGTGGTCGTCAACATCGGTGTCGGCGAGGCCGGAGAGAGGCTCGTCAAAGCACAGAAGGTCCTGGCATCAATAACGGGTCAGACGTCTGTGCAGACCGTTTCCAAGACGATCAACAGGGACTTGGGCATACGCAAGGGAATGCCCCTAGGATGCAAGGTCACCCTGAGAGGAGAGAGGGCCGAGGACTTCCTCAGAAAGGCGCTCAAGATCAGGGAGGGACGCATACAGACCTACTCCTTTGACAAGGAGGGCAACATGTCCTTCGGGGTTCCGGACTACACGGATTTCCCCGGTATGAAATACGATCCCGAGATAGGGATATTCGGAATGGATGTCAACGTGGTGCTTAGGAGACCGGGCGCCAGGATAGCCAGGAGGGCCATCCTGAGGAGGCGCATACCTTCGAAGCACCGCCTGAACCGCGATGAAGCGATCCAGTTCATGAAGGACAGGTTCGAAATAGAGGTGATCGAGTGAAGCCCAAGAAGGAGTTCGGCAGGCACGTCGGCTGCACAAGGTGCGGACGCCGCAGAGGAATCATCAGGAGATACGGAATGCATCTCTGCCGCCAGTGCTTCAGGGAGATGGCCCCGCAGTTGGGGTTCAAGAAGTATTCGTGAGGTGTGAAAAATGCAGAGCGATCCATTGAATGATGCAATGTCCGTCATGAAGAACGCCTCCTCCATAGGCAAGAGCGAGTGCATGATCCAGCCCTCCTCGAAGCTCATCGGCCGCGTGCTGAAGGTCATGCAGGACCACGGCTACGTGAACCAGTTCGAGTATATCGAGGACGGGAAGGCAGGCAAGTTCCGCGTGATGATGAAAGGAGCGATAAACAACTGTGGCGTCATAAAGCCCAGGTACTCGGTCAAGGTGTCCGATTTCGTGAAGTTCGAGGCGAGGTTCTTGCCCGCCCAGGACTTCGGAGTCCTCATCCTGACCACCACCGAAGGAGTCATGACACACACGGACGCCAAAGAGAAAGGCGTCGGCGGAAAACTTTTAGCGTACGTATACTGAGGTATAGAGATGACAATAGCAGGGAAAATCGAAAGCACCATCGCCGTGCCCCAGGGCGTCACCGTCTCTATGGACGGGACGACCCTCAAGGTCAAAGGACCCAAGGGCGAACTGAGCAGAAACTTCGCGTCCCCTCGCGTTAAAGTTGCCATCGCAGAAGAAGGAGTAGCTGTGAGCTGCGAATATCCCCGCACCAAGGAGAAAGCCTTGGTGGGGACGTTCAACGCCCACGTGAACAACATGGTGTATGGTGTGGTCCACGGATTCACGTACCACCTCAAAGTCGTGTTCTCCCACTTCCCGATGAAAGTCGCCGTGAAAGGCAACAAGGTTCAGATCGAGAACTACATGGGAGGACGTGCGCCCCGTTTCGCCGACATCGTCGGCGGTTGCACCGTAAAGGTGAACGGAGCGGACGTGACGGTCGAAGGCATCGACATAGAGGCATGCGGCCAGACCGCAGCGAACATCGAGAGAGCAGCCTCCAGGAAAGGATTCGACACGAGGGTGTTCCAGGACGGAATCTACATAGTAGAGAAATCGCACAAGGTAAGGGATGAAGAATGACCGTCAAGAAGCTCATCGAGCTCCCCGGAATGAAGGAAGAGCATATACCCATGCTCGAGAAGATGGGGATCAAATCAGTCCGTGACATGTCCAAGGCCCTCGAGAAAGAGGAGACCGTGAAGGACCTCGTCAAGAACCTTCCGCAGGTAGGGCCCAAGACGGTGGCCAAGTGGAAGGACATCTTGGCGGAAGAGCCTGCCCAGGAGGCAGATGCTGAGCCCACCAAGGCGGCGAAGAAGAAGGACAAAGCGGTCAAGAAGGAAGAGCCGAAGAAAGAGCCCGAGGTCATCCCCGAGGATGAAGAAGGGTACACTCCTAAGGCAAAGCCCGAGCTGAGCGACGAAGAGATCGACCAGCTGGCCAAGAGAGCAGTCATAAGCGGCCGCAGACCTGCCTTCAAGAGGCAGGAATGGCACAGGTACTCCAAGCTCGGAGAGGGCTGGAGGAGGCCTAAGGGAATACACTCCAAGATGAAGAGAGGTCTCAAGAGGCGCGGTCCGGTCGTTGACATAGGGTTCCGCGGGCCTGCGAAGGTCAGAGGATACCACCCCTCCGGATTCAGGGAGGTCCTCGTCTACAACGTGGCTGGCCTCGAGTCCGTCGACCCCAAGGTGGAGGCGGTCCGCATAGGCGGTACCGTAGGCACCAGGAAGAGGCTCGAGATACAGGACAGGGCTGACGATCTTGGCATCAGGGTACTGAACAGGATGGTGTGATTATGGACCTCAAGAACCAGAAGAGAATGGCGGCGGAGATCCTCAAATGCGGCGCAAACAGGGTCTGGATAGACCCTGAGAGAATGGAAGAGGCATCCGAATGCATAACCCGTGCCGACGTGCGCACTGCGGTGGCATCCGGCCTCATCCGTGCCAAGCCCAAGAACGGAACGTCCTATGGAAGGATAAGGTACGCTCAGGGCCAGAAGGCAAAGGGCAAGAGAAAAGGACCCGGCAGCAGAGGCGGAAGAGCTAATGCCCGTATAAGGGACAAGACCAAGTGGATATCTGTGATAAGGCCCATACGCGACGAGCTCAAGACTCTGCGCGAAGAGGGCAGCATAACCCCGTCCGTCTACAGGATGTACTATCGGAGGGCCAAGGGCGGCGTCTACAAGAGCCGCAGGAACCTCAGAATGCACATGATCAGCGCCGGGCATCTTAAGGAGGAGGAGAACTGATGGCAATCGGACCGAGATACAAAGTCGCGTTCCGCAGAAGGAGGGAAGGACGTACTGATTACTACTTCCGCCTCAGGCTCCTGAGGGGCGGAGAGGCGAGGGCAGTGATCAGGAGATCCGCCAAGAACCTGACCGTGCAGTTCGCGGAGTTCAACATGGAGGGCGACAGGATACTGGCGTCCGCCACGTCCAGGAAGCTCCGTGAGATGGGTTGGGAGCATTCCTGCTCCAGCATACCCGCTGCATACCTGACAGGCTACATGGCCGGCAAGGCCGCTCTGAGGGCGGGCATAGAGTACGCGGTCGTCGACTTGGGGCCCCAGAAACCCCAGAAGGGCGGCGTGCTTTTCGCGGCTGTGGCAGGACTGTGCGATGCAGGGATGGACATACCCCACGGGGATGTGTTCCCTGCCGAGGACAGGCTGCTTGGCAAGCACATAGATGAAGGCATAGAGGCTGAGATAGAGAGCCTCAAGAAGAAAATGGAGGCTGAGTGACATGGATTGGATCCCTAAGACGAGGCTCGGACAGATGGTTCTCAACGGAGAGATCACCACCATGAGCGACGCCCTGAAGACGAAACTGCCTCTCCGCGAGGCGGAGATCGTGGACATACTGCTTCCCGACCTCCAGGATGAGGTCATCGACCTGAACATGGTTCAGAGGATGACGGACTCCGGGAGGAGGGTCAGGTTCGCGGTCACCTGCATAGTGGGGAACGGGGACGGATTCATAGGAATCGGAAAGGCCAAAGGCAAAGAGGTCGGACCTTCCATAAGGAAGGCCATAGACAATGCCAAGCTCAATATCATTGAGATAAAGAGAGGATGCGGGTCTTGGGAATGCGGCTGCGGACAGCCCCACTCCCTGCCCTTCGAGGTGTATGGCGAGTGCGGGTCTGTTCAGGTCTCGTTCAAGCCCGCGCCCCGCGGCATATCCCTGGCAGTCGGTGACGTCGCCAAGAGCCTGATGACCCTTGCCGGCATAAAGGATGCATGGGGATTCGCCAGAGGCAACACGAAGACCAAGGTCAACTACGCCTCTGCGACCTTCGAAGCCCTCAGGATGACCTCTACCATGAGAGTCACCGAGACCCAGACGCAGAATCAGAACATCGTAAGCGGACCTGTGGGGATAACCCATCAGGAATCCGACATAGACGCGGAGGAGTGATCATGGTCTACGCAGTCATACGTGTGCGCGGCCAGCCCGATGTCAACTACAATGTTGACCACACAATGAAGCTCCTGGGACTGACCAGGGTCAATCACTGTGTCATCGTTCCCGAGGACGACGTCACCAAAGGCATGCTCCAGAAGATAAAGGACTATGTCACGTGGGGCGAGGTGTCCGAGGAGACCCTGGCAGACATGATACGCGTCCGCGGAAAGGTCTCCGGAGATGAGGGCCTGACCGATGAGTACATAAAAGAGAACTCCGACTTCCAGGACGCCGAAGGGATGGCCAAGGCCATAGCCGGCGGCGAGTACAGGATGAAGGATGTGGAGGGCGCGAAGGCGGTGTTCCGTCTCCACCCTCCGGTGAAAGGATACGAGGGCAACAAGCGTTCCTACAGGAACGGAGGGGCTCTCGGATACAGGGGAGAGGCGATAAACAACCTGATCGCCAGGATGCTGTGATACCATGCCTAGCAGAACCAGGAAATTGAGGGGCAGCAGGACCCACGGACGCGGCAAGAAGGCCGGAAGGGGCGCAGGTCTCACCGGAGGCCGCGGAATGGCGGGCTTCAGCAAATCCAAGAAGATCCTGATGCTCAAGACCGACAGGAACTACTTCGGGCGCCACGGGTTCAAGAGACCCCAGTCCGTAGTCGATGCCGCCCTGAGCAGGGAGACCGTCAATGTCTCCGATCTCGAGGAGAGGATGGGAGAGTACGTAGAGAAGAAGTACGCCGTCAAGAACGGCGATGCGTACACTCTCGACCTGTCCGCAGCGGGAATAAGCAAGCTTCTCGGAGCAGGGAACATAAACCTTAAGGTGAATGTAACCGTCGAAGAAGCATCCGCTAAGGCCCGCGAGAAGATCGAGGCAGCAGGCGGGTCTGTGGTCGGCACCGAGAGTTCCGAAGAAGAATGAACATAGACGCGATGGGGAGTCCAAATGTCTGAAACAAGGAGCAGCCTGTACAGGATCAAGCCTCTGTCAGACAGACTTCCCGCCGTGACCAGGCCGGAGGGTCACGTCCACTTCAGGACGAAGATGCTGTGGGTCGTAGCGATCCTCGTCATCTATTTCGTCATGACGAACGTGTACATCTACGGCCTGGATCACGAGAGGACCCTGGACCTGTTCGCCCAATACAGGACGATCATGGCCGGGGCCTCAGGCTCCATACTTCAGCTGGGAATAGCGCCCATTGTTACGGCGTCCATCATAATGCAGCTGTTCGTAGGGGCCAAGATAATCAAGCTGGATCTTACGAACAGCGAGGACAAGGCATGCTATCAGTCAGTTCTGAAGCTGCTTGTCATAGTGATGATCTTGTTCGAGGCGGTCCCCCAGGTTTTCGGGTACCTTGTGCCCTCCCAGTCATTCGTGGGTGCTTTCACTCAGAACGGGGCCAAGGCCCTGATAGTGCTGCAGCTGTGCCTAGGATCCTACATAGTGTTCCTGATGGACGAGGTCGTGTCCAAATGGGGTATAGGCAGCGGGATATCCCTTTTCATAGCCGCAGGTGTGGCCGAGTCCCTGTTCACGGGAACACTTAACTGGAATCCGATAAGCGGATCGGAAGCGATTAGCATGTCAAACCCTCCGGCCGGAACGATCCCCAAGGCCATATACATAATATCGAACACCACCCCCGAGCAGATGGCCTCCTTCGGTTACGAGCAGATACTGCTGGCACCCCCAAATCCAATTATAGCTTTGGTGGGTACCATACTGATATTCCTGCTTGTGGCATATCTGGAATCCACCCGCATAGAGCTTCCTCTGTCCCACGGATCGGCAAGAGGCGCCAGGGGGAGATACCCTATCAAACTGATCTATGCGAGCAACATACCAGTCATATTGATGTCGGCACTGCTGGCCAACGTGAGCATGTTCGCTCTGCTGTTCTATACTAATGATTTTCTCAGCGCCATTCCCTTCCTCGGGAACAATAGTCTGATCGGGCACTTCGACCCCGGGCAGACCAGCGCATCGGGAGGTCTGGCGTGGTATCTGTCCGCGCCTATGGGGCTGACCGAATGGCTTTTGCCGATCATCGACCCCGGGACCTACGGTAACGGCCATGCGCCGCTTCTCAATCTGATGCGCGTGTTCACTTACATGTCGGTGATGGTGCTGGGGTCTGTACTGTTCGCTAAGTTCTGGGTAGAGACCACGAATATGGGCCCCAGATCTGTGGCGTCCCAGATCCAGAGGAGCGGGATGCAGATACCCGGCTTCAGACGCGACCCTCGTGTACTGGAACGTGTGCTGGAAAGATACATACCTGCCGTGACAGTTCTGTCCGGAGCCATAGTCGGATTGCTGGCTGCCGCCGCGGATCTGATAGGCACCACAGGCAACGCAAGCGGTACGGGTGTTCTGCTGGCAGTGGGTATACTTATTCACTTCTACGAGGCAATGGGTCGCGAGCAGATGATGGAGATGCACCCCGTGATGCGCGGGTTCTTCGGAGATGATTGAAAATGGCAACACAGAAACCCCCAGCAATGCCTGACGCTGAGAACCTTCAGATGCCGAGCATGATGCCGATGATGGTGATGATGTTCCTCATACTGGCACTCTACATGGTGGATGGCAGTAACAATGTGATCGGACGCATCCTCAACTACGGCTTGTTCATACTAGACTTCAACGGACAGTATCCCGTGGCCACGCTGATGCTGGCTGGCGCGATCATGATCTTCCTCAGCACTTTACTGAGGACTCTGGTGACAGACACAATATCCCAGGCGAAGAACCAGAATAAGATGTCTGCGTTCAACAAAGAGCTCAGGCAGGCGCGCCTGGATAACAACCTCTACAAGGTGAAGAAGCTCACCGATATGCAGCAGTCAATGATGGCAGGCAACATGTCCTCCATGAACAAGACCATGAAGGTCATGCCCTACACCATGCTGATAATCATACCTATATTCCTTTGGATAAGGTACTTCATCGCCGTGACCGCCAGCGAGGCCGGCACACTGATCATCAACATCCCCTGGTCCGTGGCAGGTGTCAGCCTCTCGCACACGCTGTGGTTCATGCCGTCATGGATCCTGGTATACACCCTTATATCGATCCCTCTGGGACAGATAATAGCCAGGGTCGTCAGGACGTACCAGTTCAGGAAGAGGCTCTCGGAGCTGGACGAACAGGAGAACTCCGAGGCAGCATGAGGATAACCATAAGCGGTCCGCCTGGATCGGGCAAGACCACTGCATGCAGGGGTCTGTCCCAAGCGTTGGGTCTTAAGTCGGTCGTCTTCGGAACGCTGTTCAGGGAGATGGCCAAGGAGAAAGGTCTCACTCTCTCGGAGATGGGGGACCTGGCCGAAACGGACCCATCCATAGACAAGATGATAGACGAGCGCCTTCTGCAGATAGCCAAGGATAATGAGGATATAATCCTCGAGTCCCGTCTGTCCGCCCACATGCTCTCCCGGAACGGGATCGAGGCCTTCAAGATATACTTGGATGCCAGCCCGTCTGTCCGCTGCGCGAGGGTCTGCAGCAGGGACGGGGAGTCCCTTTCGGAAGCCACTTCCGCCACGGAGAGGAGGCAGGCTTCCGAAGCGGCAAGATACATGAAGTATTACGGCATCGATATAGGTGACATGAGCGTCTACGATCTCGTGATAAACACGGATCGTTTGACTCCAGAAGAGGTTCTCGGAAAGATGCTGGATGCTATAGGGGGATGAAATTGCTGATCAAGGACCCGGACGCCCCGAGGGATAAATGGGGCAAAAGGCCGTCGGACAGGACCACGGGCGAACTTCTTTCCGCAGGCGTGGTGGCACTCGATAAGCCGGAAGGCCCCACGTCCCATCAGGTCACGGCTTGGGCCAGGGATGCGATCAAAATTACCAGGATAGGTCACGGCGGTACGTTGGATCCCCATGTGAGCGGTGTATTGCCACTCTGTCTGGGGAAATCCGTCAGACTTACAGACCTTGTCCTGTCCTCCGATAAGGAATACGTCTGCGCCATGTCCCTGCACGGGGACAGGCTGGAAGAGAAGATCAGGGCTGTGGTGTCAACGTTCGTGGGCAGGATATATCAGACACCCCCGGTGAGGTCCTCGGTCAAAAGGCAGATGAGGATCAGGAACGTATCCTCCATTGAGATCCTCGAGATCGACGGCAGAGATATGCTTTTCAAAGTTTCATGCGACGCTGGCACATACATAAGGACGCTATGTGTCGATATTGGCGAGGCGCTGGGATGCGGAGCCCATATGGTCCAGCTAAGGAGGACCAGGTCCGGGTCCATGGGGGAGTGCAAAGCCGTCTCCCTGCAGGACCTGAGGGACGCTTATATATTCTGGCAACAGCACGGCAGGGATTCCTGGCTGAGATCGATAGTGATGCCGGTGGAGGTACTTGCCGAACCTCTTCCCAAGGTCATAGTCAAGGCTACGGCGGTGGATGCACTGTGCCACGGCGCAGATCTGACCGTTCGTGGGATACATATGATCGACGAGGACATAAGGCGCAACGCTCTGGCGGCAGTGATGACTGCCAGAGGGGAGCTTGTGGCAATAGGCCGTATGCAGATGTCCACGTCCAAGATAATGGCTTCCGATCAGGGTGTGGCGGTGAAGACGGAGCGTGTCATAATGGACACGGGTCATTATCCGAGAATGTGGAAATACGCCACGGACCTTGAGGACGAACAACCGTTATAACTTGGTAACCCTTTGTTCCGGAGGGAGACCCATGCTGAGAAGGAAGAAGGTGCTTCTGCAGGAGACCGAGCTGGAGCTCGGAAGGTTCGATCCCGAGGCAGAGGGGATGTACCGGAATATCGAAGCCTACCGTTTCGAGGTCAGACCCCGCAAGGGATTCTATGCCAGGATCGAGGCATCCTCGCCCATAGATGTAGGCGTGATAGGCACCGACGGGTACAATCTAAAATTCCAGCAAGGTGTCACGGATGCGTGCATAGGCCCTCTTCCGATAAAGGAGAAGGGGGAGATGGCACTTATCCTGGGCACCTATCCCGGAGACAGATCTGATGTGAAGGTATCAGCCTGGATGGAATGATATGAAAGTCTTCAAAGGAGGCAGGACAACCGATCCCGTGCCGGATATAAGGCCGAGGAACCTGGACATAATGTCCGGTTACGATACGTTCCTGATGATAGTCTTTGTTCTTTCGGTCATAGGATGCATAGTCCTTTCCATTCTGTTCCTGAACTTCTGGGACATGGGCTTCATTGATGTGGCGCCTCTGATCTCGGCGCCTTTGCTCGTGGTAGGTCTGTTGGTCTATCTCAATTCCAAGGAAAGGTATTTGCTCATCGTCATATTGGCGGCCCTGGCTCTTCTTTATTTCTTTTTCGACGTCGGCTTCGCGATACTTCTCATAATAGGGTTCGTCCTTGTCGGCTCCCCCGGTGTTGCGGCTATAGTTTCAGTGTTGCAGAAGAAGATGTTCTACAGCGTGATCACCTCCGTGGAGTACATGAATGTTAAAGAGAAACTGACATTCAAAGACCGGATGGTGGCATTCATGTTCAACATCCCCCATGATATGGATTCCCGGGGACTCACCATGGATTACAACATGAAGCGCGCATCCTTTCCTTGGAACGAGGTCATGGAGACCATATACATGGGCCTGATGGTGGGGACCTTCCTCTGGATATACATGTCCATGAACCCTTCGTTCAGAACGGCCGCGGGCATATCTGCAGAATCTCTCTATACCTTCCTGTTGCTTCTCTACATGCCAATAGGGGTCATGCCTTGGTCGATATTCAGGTCTCTGAAAGTGCGCATAGAGACTAGATACAGGGATTTCATGCTCTATGACGGCGTGAAGGAGACGCTTAAAAGAATGGCGGTCCCCATACTGGCGGCCGTTGCGTTCATAGCGCTGGCAGTCAGCACCACAGGCATAAATTCCGTGCTGATGTTCATAGTCCTGTCCATAGTTGTGAACGTTTTCATAATTGTGCTTACGTCTGTTGTATACTACAGGTTCTTCGAGAGCAGGATCGTCGACGATATCGTATCCAAATGGAAGGTCTTCCGTCCGGTATCACTGCTGGTAAGGATAGACGACGAGTCCTCCGGTACGAAGCAGGAGCTGCCCGGGACGCCCAAGAGGGACAAGAAGGACTATGGGGAGTTGGAGTTCGCTGATTAGAACATCCCGTCGTTTGCCCTTCCCGGTTTGCACAGGGACTCGAGTATCGGCATGAATATCTTGCCGGATCCGTAGCCCTCGGTCTTGTTGGCGCCTATAAGCTCCGGTTCCTTTTCGCTTGTGAAGACCACCTGGCACTTCTGATATCCTCCAGCTAGGGATATGAATGGGCGGTCCACGTCCTCAGCGATCTTGAGTATCTCGTCCGCAAGGAACTGGAGGTCCTTAGGGTCGGTGTCCTCAGGGAATTCCACGTTGAAGGAGTGGAGTCCGTTCGTTCCGTTGAACAGATACAGCACTTCCCTCGGCTCCATGATCTCACGGAATCTTTCCCCGTTCTCGCCCTCAGATGCTATCTCAATGACACGTCTTTTCCAGACGTCTGCGAATTCAACGTAAAGGGCATCCTCGCCCAGAATCTTCCACATGTCTGCCGTATCAATCTTCTGCCATTATTAGTTATTTGGTGGGGCCGTCCAAGGAATGTTTAATAATGCCACAGCCTTGTGGTGACGAGCATAAATGGGCGAGAGTTTCACAGTGACTCCCTGGGAGGTTACAGGGGACATAGACTACGAAGAGCTCCAGAGGAGATTCGGCACAACGCCTATTGACGACCCGCTCATAAAGAGGCTGAGCGGCTACGGCGACCTCCACATGATGCTGAGGCGGGGCATATTCTATTCACACAGAGATATCAACTCCCTTTTAGACGAGTACGACAGAGGGAACAGATTCGTCCTCTATACGGGCCGCGGCCCCTCCGGGAATACCCATCTGGGTCATATCATGCCATGGATCCTGAACAAATGGGTCCAGGATGTTTTTGACGTTCCTATGTATTTCCAGATGACCGATGACGAGAAGTTCCTGTTCAAGGACCTCACACTCGGAGACACCAGGAGCATGGCTTACGAGAACGCCCTGGATTTCGTTGCTTTAGGTTTCGATCCGGAGAAGACAAGGATAATCCTGGATACCGAGAACATAAAGACCCTGTACCCCATAGCACTCAAGGTATCCAAGAAGGTCAACTTCTCCACGGCGAAGGCGGTCTTCGGTTTCGAGAACAGCACCAACATAGGTTCCATATTCTTCACTGCCATACAGTCTGCTCCCGCATTTCTGGCTACGGAGCAGCAGGGCAGGCAGGTCCCCTGCCTGATCCCTTGCGGCATAGATCAGGACCCTCACTTCAGGGTCAGCAGGGACGTCGCGCCCGGTCTGGGATACCCCAAACCCAGCATGCTATACTGCAAGATGTTTCCTGGTCTCGGAGGCGGCGACAAGATGTCCTCATCTGACCCGAATGCGACGATATTCACTACGGATACGCCAAAGAAGGTCAAGTCCAAGATCGGCCGTGCATTCACGGGCGGGCGGGTCTCCGTCGACGAGCAGAGGAAGCTGGGAGGGAATCCGGAGGTCTGTGCCGTTTTCAAGTACAATTTCTACATGTTCGAGAAGGACGACCGCAAAGTGGAGGAGATGTCCGACAGGTGCAGGAGAGGGGAGATCCTCTGCGGCGAATGCAAGGCTGCTCTCACAGAGAAGATCAACGTGTTCTTGGAAGAGCATCAGGCCAAGAGAGAAGAGGCCAAGGAGATAATTGGCTCCATGACCTTCGAAGGATTCGAATGGTGAGCGCATGAATACGATCGAAAGTCTTAGCTATAACGAGAAGAAACTGCTTCTGGCACTTGAAGAGGCAGGAGGCAGTTCGTCTCCCGAGAAGATGATATCCTCAGGGAAGTTCGATCTAGAGGTGGAGGTCATGGGGGCTGCATCATGGCTTTCCAGCAAGGGGCTGGCGACCATAACCGAAGAACAATCCAGATTCTATGTTATCGTCGACTCAGCGATAGTGGAGAGAGGTCTTCCGGAGAGGAGGGCCCTTACGGCCATACACGGGGCCGGAGGCAGGATGCCGATGGTGGACCTTGCAGGCATGTTGCCTGCAGGGGAGGACAAGATCGCCATAGGATGGCTCAAAAGGAAGGGCCTGGCTGTGATAAAGGACGGCGTATTGTCTTTGACCGATCAGGGTACCGCAGCACTGAAATGCGATATGCCGGACGAGGAACTCCTAAAAAGGCTGGCTGAAGGGCGCATACCTGATGGCGACGCCGATCCTAAGATAGTGAAGGACCTCAAGGGGAGGCAGGGCATGATCGCCGAGGCCGTCGAAACGAATAGGACCATATCTCTGACCGATGGTGGCAGGGAGGCCCTCGCTTCCGGAATAGAGCTTAAAGAGGAGATAACCCAGGTTACCGACGTCATAATCCAGAGCGGCGCCTGGAGGAATACCGAGTTCAGGAAGTACGACATCGGGACCTTTGCGCCAGCCGTGCATCCGGCGAAGAAGCACCCTCTTTCCAGGCTTGGAGATGAGATAAGGAGGATGTTCACCGACATGGGGTTCACGGAGATAGACGATGAGTACGTGCAGCCCGCATTTTGGGACATGGATGTCCTTTTTGTGCCTCAGGACCATCCGGCCAGGGAGCTGCAGGACACATTCTATCTGCAGAACCCGTCTAGGATAAGTGTGGACAACGAGGATCTTGTGAACAGGGTCCGGGACATACATGAGCACGGCGGCGATACAGGATCTACCGGATGGGGTGGAGAATGGTCCAGGGATATGGCCGAGCAGGCTATGCTGAGGACCCACACAACAGTGAATACGATATCCTATGTGGCCGCGCACCCCGACGCGCCCGCCAAGGCATTCTCTCTATCCCGTATATTCAGGAAGGAATCCATAGATTCCACGCATCTTCCCGAGTTCACCCAGATCGAGGGGATAATCATAGACGAGAACGGTAACTTCGATATGCTGGTCTCGGTCATAAAGGAATTCTATTCAAGATTGGGATTCGACAGGATCCGCATAAGGCCGGCCTACTTCCCGTACACCGAGCCCTCTCTGGAACTGGAGGTCTTCTTCAACGGGAAATGGATGGAGCTCGGCGGTGCAGGGATATTCAGGCCAGAGGTTGTGGCCCCCTTCGGCGTAAAGCACCCTGTGCTGGCGTGGGGATTCGGATTCGAGAGACTGGCCATGCTCAAGTGGGGCATAACCGACATACGTGATCTCTACATATCCGATATAGATGATTTGAAGAGCAACAGGATATTCTAATTCAGTTTTAGCTCTTTCATCATCAGATCTATTTTCTTCTTCTCCCTGTCCGGAGCTGTGGCTCTGGCCTTCATCATTCGGATGACGGCCTGTTGCGGATTGCCCTTCTTTAGGTCTAGTTTGGCCATGAGGATGAAACGTTCTATGCTGGCACTTGTATCTCCGGGGAGGATCCTCACGCCTTCGAGCATTTTCTCCGATTCTTCGAAACGTCCCAGATCGAAAAATATCCTGGCGATACGCAGGTCGGCTGCCGCCAGACCGTTCATTCCTCTTAACATGTCCAGTGCGCCTTCCGTGTCCCCCTCTGCCATTCTTATATCGGAACCGTAGACCTTAGCCAGTGCTCCGTCGTATTCTGTGAGTTTTTCCACCGTATCTGCGGCATCGTCGAGATCCCCCGAAGAGATGTCCGTCTCTATTCTCACAGAAAGCACGTCGACCGCGAATTTGGAAGGCACGTTGTCGAGTTTTGACATAATGTCATGAAGGTCATCGTTCGCCGTGGCGATCAGGTCGTATATGTTGGCGCTTACCAATTTGCATGCTTCCCTCGTTCTTCCAGCTTCCACAAGATGATAAAGGCGTTCGTGCGTCCTTTCGATATCGGACCCCAGGGTCTCTCTGTCATCCATCCAGTAATCTGCCGCATAGCTGTGCCACGAGGCCCGTGCGACAGGATCCGCTGCCTTCATCATATTCGATCTCAGCCTGTCATCTATTACGGTCAGCCCCGAAACATCCGCAGGGATGACCAGCTTAACTGATCTGGGCAGAATGGATACTGGAACGGGGACCCTGAAAGCGCAGGCGCAACCTAACGCATAAGAGTCTGTTGGATCAAGATTCTCCAATATTATATTCGCATCCTGTCTTTTAAGATCCAGAAGGGCATCGATGTCTATGCCGTTATCCTCGGCATACTCTCGGATCCTTGCGGATTCCGCCATTCCAAGGGGTGTGAGAAGATAGGATTTCCTTTTCACCTTGCCTCCTTTGATGTGGGTCTGCTTCTCCTCGACCTTCCCGCATTCCCTGAGCTTCTTAAGCTCTATGGAAGCATGGGCCCGGGATATCCTGATGGATGTGGCTATGCCGTCCTGGGTAAGGTCCCACGGTATGTTGTAGATCTCCGAGGAATCGGTCATCTTGAACCTATCCAAATGCATTATGATCCTTTGGCCTATGCTTAGAGTGACCATATTATCGCTTTTCAAAAATCTTAGCGGGATATAAAGCCCTGCGATTACGTTAACGCTACATCCGTCAACCGATTAAATACAGAACGTCCATTCGGAAGCGATGAGGACACTATTGGTATGCAGCGAGCCAGACGCACCCTCTGTTAATATGAAGGCGGCCCTTCTGAGGAAGGAGGAATGGGAGAGCGCAGGTTCGGACGGAGACGCATCATATCTTATTTCCGAGAGATTCGCCATCATGACGATCCCGGAATTGCATATATATGCGGAAGGTGCGGATTCCGTTGCCCGCAGGACCGTCGATTTTGACAACATGGTGTTCCTGAGCAGGCACAAAGCATCCAGCGGCATGCCCACACTCACAGTGCACCCGATAGGAAACTACAGGACCGCTGATTTCGGAGGCAAGGATGAGACTCTATGCCCCGCCTCCCCACATATGATGTCGGCCACCCTCAGGGCGATGCAGAAGTTGAATGACACGGATATCTACACGGTGTCCTTCGAGGTCACCCATCACGGTCCGTACACGGAGACTCCCGCATTCTTCATCGAGATAGGGAGCGATGAGGGGCGTTGGGGAGATCTTCATGCGGCGGAGATACTGACAGATGCTTTGCTGCAGACGGAGACGGACGATTCCAATATTGTGGCCATAGGTATCGGCGGAGGGCACTACGCACCGCGTTTCTCCGAGGCCGCTCTTTCGTACAGGATCGATTTTGGGCATATGATACCGAAGTATCAGATCGATGGGGCCGACGAAGATGAAATGGTCAGGATGCTGACGCAGGCGTCAGAGATGACGGGCACCAAGATCGCTTACATACACAGGAAATCCCTTAAAGGGCCGGAAGAGAGGAGAATAAGGGATCTTGTCGAATCTCAAGGGATGGAGACAGTGTCCTCAAAGGACCTGGATCCCATCAATCCCCGTTGACCTTCGTCCCTTTGATAGGTCTTCCCAGAATGGCGTTCTCCAGCTCTTCGAGGTCCCGGCCATTCACCATGTAGATGTCCCTGCAATCCTCCATGCACATGGAAACGCCAAGAGGGTCGAAGACACAGGATCTGCAAGCGCTGTGATCGTCGTATACTATCTCCTTGAGCTGACCTATCGTCATTTCTCCGAATCTCTCGGCATCGGGGTTCTCCCTCGGGTCCTCCGAGTATACGGCATCCACGTTGCTGGCGTTGATGATACGGTCTGCCCTCATCTCCCTTGCTATCATGGCCGCCACGGCATCGGTGGTGTGTCCCGGCTCGGTGCCGCCCATTACCGCTACTGCACCGCCTTTTGCCTTGTCCGCACATTCCTTGGGGTCAGTCGCTATGCCTGCCGAAGCATCGCCGAGAGCGATGGACAGAAGCCTCGCGTTCACCCTGGTTATGGCAATGCCCAACTCATCTAACTGATACTCGGTGCCGCCCAGGGACCGCCCTATCCCGGCATAGTAGCGGGCGATCCTTCCGCCGCCGCATACAACCGCAATATCCACTGACTCCGCGCATCCCCTCAGAACATCGGCCAGTGCGCGTATGTACTCGGAATCGTTTTTCTCGGGTATTAAAACAGAACCGCCTACGGAAATAACAACCCTTTCCAACAGAACCACCAATATGTTTTATTAGGAAGGGGGCTTACTCATAAAAAACCATGGGTTGATCTAAAATGGAAGAGGTAGTCTCGGCAGAAAGAGCCAGATATGATTTCAAGAAGACGATGCAGGAGATAGTGGACATAAGGGGGAGAGGAACGGAGCTGATATCGCTCTATGTGCCCGCCTCCAAGCAGGTCTTCGATGCGATGGCTTACCTCAGGGATGAGTATTCCCAATCCTCCAACATCAAATCCAAAACTACGATGAAGAACGTCCAGGGTGCGATCGACTCCATAATGTCGCGCCTCAAGACGTACAAGACCATACCTCCTAACGGTATCGCGATCTTCTGCGGAGAGATACCCAGGGCAGGCGACCAGACGAGGATGGTCCAATTTGTTATCAACCCGCCGGAGGCGATAACGGCCTTTCTCTACAGATGTGATTCCCAATTCTACCTGGATCCCC
Source organism: Methanomassiliicoccaceae archaeon UBA381 (assembly GCA_002502965.1). Lineage (GTDB taxonomy): Archaea > Thermoplasmatota > Thermoplasmata > Methanomassiliicoccales > Methanomethylophilaceae > RumEn-M2. Next base: position 175,849 of record DAQS01000002.1, on the reverse strand, counting down.
TGAAGGGAATGCTTCTGGATAAGAAATCCTATGGGCTGATAGTCATAGACAGGAACGAATGCACGATCGGTCTGCTCACAGGAAACAGGATAGAGACCCTGAAGCATTTCGATTCCCTGATCATGGGGAAGCACCGCCAGGGAGGTCAGTCCTCAGTCAGGTTCGAGAGGCTTATTGAGATTGCGGCCCATGAATATTATAAAAGAGTAGCGGAATCGGCCACAGATCTGTTCCTCAACAGGCCGGAGATGGAAGGGATACTGATCGGAGGCCCAGGCTATACGAAGGATTTCTTCTTCAGAGAGGGCTATCTGCACCACGAGCTGCAGAAGAAGGTCATAGACACCTTTGATACAGGTTACACGGACGAGTACGGCCTCAAGGAGCTGGTGGAGAACGCAAAGAATTCCATTCAGGACATGGGGCTCGTTAAGGAGAAGTCCTTGGTCCAAAGGCTCTTCGGCGAGATCAGGAAGCAGGACGGAGGTCTGTCGTCATACGGTGAGGAAGAAGTTCGTTCGGCCCTCTCCATGGGAGCCGTGGATACTTTACTGGTCTCAGAGGGGCTCAATAGAAGGCGAATTGAGGTGGAATGCGACAATGGCCACAGATACGAGGTCACCGTCCATAAGGGAAAGGATGAGAACGCCGTATGCAATGTTTGCGGAGATGGCGTCACCGTTCTCAGGAATGAGGATATAGTCGACGATTTCTTCGAGAAGGCCGAGGCGTTCAACACCCGTGTCGAGATAATATCCACTGATTCGGAAGAGGGGCAGATGCTGCTGACTGCCTTCGGCGGCATAGCGGCCGTTCTCAGGTACAAGGTGGCATGATGTCAGTTCATGACGATTTTGAGAAAGAGGTAAGGGGTGCCACGGAGGCCGCCCTAGGGAAGATAGGCGCCGCAGGCGCGGAATACAGGATCGAGATCCCGTCCGCGGGCAACGCAGACCTGGCGGTCCCGTGCTTCCAGATGTCAAAATCCATGAGGAAGGCTCCCAAAGCCATCGCCGAGGAGCTGGCGGCGGCCATAGAGCCGGCCGGTATGATAGCATCGATCGATGCACTCAACGGGTATCTTAACTTCACGATGGATCCGGAGATCCTGACGCGCAGGACCATCGACGAGATCCTGGAATCCGGCAGCTGCTATGGGGGACACGGTAAAAACGGCATCAGAGTCAATGTGGAGCATACCTCCACCAATCCGACAGGACCCATACATGTCGGAAGAGCCAGGAATCCGATAATCGGGGACACCCTCGCAAGGGCGATGAAGCTCAGAGGCTACGACGTGACCACGGAGTACTACGTCAATGACGTGGGAAAGCAGGTGGTCATACTGACATGGGGTGTCAATAACATACCGCCCGAGGATGTCGAGAAAGCTGACAGGGAGAAGGCAGATCATGCTTTGGTGGCTTATTATCGTGCTGCGAACAGGATGATGGAATCCGACCCGGAGGTTCAGGAGAAGATAGCCGATCTCCTGAGGAGGTTCGAGGCCGGGGATTCTAAGGTAATATCGGAGGTCAGGAAGACCGCTCAGCGCATGCTCGACGGGCTGAAGGAGACCCTGGAAAGCATCAATGTCGGATTGGACGTTTACACATGGGAATCCAGATTCATAGCCGACGGCACGGCCAGGAGCGTGGTGGAGCAGCTTACGGCGTCGGATTACGCAGGTAAAGAGGATGACGGCGCATGCTATCTGGACCTGAAGGATTTCGGTATACAGGGCAAGAACACAAAATTCACATTCACCAGGGCCGACGGTACGACCCTCTATACAACCAGGGACCTTGCATACCATCTGGACAAATTCAAGAGGGCGGACAGGGTCATCGACGTACTCGGAGAGGACCAGAAACTGGGCAGTAAACAGCTTTGCTCAGCCCTGGAGATCCTGGGGTGCGAGAGGAAGCCGGAAGCACTGTTCTACTCGTTCGTCTCTCTGCCTGAGGGCAAGATGTCCACCAGAAAAGGTGTCGTGGTCTATTTGGATGATCTTATAGATGAAGCCGTCACCAGGGCATACGAGGAGATAAGATCCAGGCGCACCGATCTTAGCGAGGAGAGGATGAGGGAGATCGCATCGATCATCGGGGTGGGCGCCATAAGATACAATATCGTAAGGGTCCAGCCGGAGAAGCAGATGATATTCAAGTGGGAGGACGCCCTCAACTTTGACGGCAACAGCGGTCCCTTCCTGCAGTACGCTTACACAAGGACATGCAGCATGCTCAGGAAGGCCGGGGAGTTCGAGCCTTCCGCCGACCCGTCAAAACTTACCGATGAGTACGAGACAGCTCTGGTGAAGGTCCTTTCAAGGTTCGGCTCTGTGATAGAGGAGGCGGCAGAGGAAGGCCGGGTGCACATGATCCCCGCATACGGACATGAAGTAGCATCCACGTTCAATCAGTTCTACGCCTCTGTCCCGGTGCTGTCGTCGGATCGGGAAAGGAACGAGAGGCTCACTCTGGTGATGTGCACCAGAATCGTCCTGCGCAATGTGCTGACATGTCTCGGAATGGGTGCCCCGGAGGAGATGTAGATGGAGATAAGGCCGCTTAAGCTCAGGGACCTGGAGAATGTCAGGGAACTTGAGATCGCTTGTATAAGGGAATATTTCTCTGAGATACTGGAGAACAAATGGGAGGACCTGCCTCAGGATTGGAAGGACAACCTGGGTTCCACGAGCAAGAAGGCATTCAAGACATATCTTTCATCCGGCCTGAGCTTCGTGGCGGAAGAGGACGGAGAGATAGTCGGCTGCATATTCGCGCAGATGCTTCACAATATCTATGATGCCGAGAACATGGTGTGGGTAGACAATATGTGCGTGCACTCGTACTTCAGGCGTTTGGGCATAGGTTACAAGCTTCTTAAAGCGGTGATGGACGAGGGCCACAAACAGGGTGCGAATATTGTGCACAGCGCGATACAGCCCAAGAACCAGCCCTCTATAATGCTACACAAGAAGCTGGGATTCTTCATGGACCGCAGAGATATAGCTCTCTTCGACATGAACGACTACAACAAGAAGAATGTACTCTGAGGCCGCTCCTCAAGAGTGCCGTTGAAGGATGAGAATCCTGCTTTCAAAGCTTCAACGATGTCCTCTCTCCGGGGTATGGAACCGAGTATCTCTTCAAGAGATGTTGTGGCACTCCTCTTCTTCAGAGGGATCAGGACAGATTCCATCGTCTCCCTGTCGTCGGCAACAATGAGGGTCCCGTGCTGTAGGATGCTTCCTCTGAAACGTTTCTGAGCACTGCCGGAGATCTTCCTGCCATTGACAAGGACATCGTTGATCGGCTTGTACTCGCCCCTTATTCCCATATGTTCCAGAGCGCCGACTATACAGTCGCAGACCTTCTTGAAGACATCTTCTCGCGGATATCCCCCGTCACGGAATATCGCGACGTAAGTTATCTGAGCTCTGTCAGAGAAGATGGCGCTGCCGCCGCTGGCCCTCCTTACAATGGATATACCCATCCTTTCGGCGTAATCAAGATCAACGCTCTTCTCCGCTACCGAGGACCTTCCCAGGGATACGGCAGGTCTTGTTCTGGTGTATATGCAGACCACGTCGGGTATATCGCCCGAAGAATGGGCCCTCAGCAGCAATTCATCGTTCTTGACGCTGTCCTCTGGTTCCAGGCAACCAAGGTCGGAGAAGAGCATGGCTCACTTGCGCCTGTCGTCCTTGTCATATCTCTGGCGCTTAGAGCCGCCGGGGTCCCTGACATCTCTCCCTGCCTTCTTCTCGGCCTCCATCTCGGTGAAGGTCTTAGCGGGCTGGGTCTTCTTGCCCGGCAGGCCGCGCATCCTGAGATAAACAACCACGGCGATAACGACTATGATGATTATGATCAGAATGTAGGTGCTGCTGTCCTTCCATATCGAATGGGAAACAGATATGTTGTATCCTATCCAAGTCACATCGGTCCCGTCGTCCATTTCTATTTGAAGGTACCTGTCGCCCGGAGAGCTGAACGAGAATCTCATCTCCTTGCTGGCTTCTCCTGCCACACCGCTTTCGGATGCAGGCACGAGAATATCGGCTGTTGCCAGGACCCTGTCCGGATACTCATATACGGTTACGGTGACGGTCTGGTCTGCTGCGCCGTCGTTCACCAGGCGGACCGTTATCCCTCCGACGCTCATGTCATCGAAAGGTATCGATACAATTACGGGGGTCTCGTCGAATGCAACCTCCGCATCCGATCCTTCGGAAAGTGCCAAAGGTACCAATATCATGGCCATGAAGGCGAGCAGAACGGAGATCTTCCTGAAATTCATCTGTGACACCGCTCTATGTTATGATCTCCTCTATGCGCTCCTGCTCTATGGCCTTCCTTATTTCCATGGATAGCCTTCTGCCGGTGCTCATCTCCTTGCGCCAGAGCGCATTGCCGTAGGGGTGGCCCACGGCCATGTGCACATTGGTGCCGCCGCCTATGCGCGGAGCAACGTCGTATATGTAGAAGTTTAGGTCCTTGTCCACGCAGGTCTGAAGGCAGAACGGACCTATCATGCCCGGGTCGTAATGCTTCTTGGTGGCCCCGACGTATTTCTCCGCCATCTCAAAGGCCTTATCCAGCAACGACTCCCGCAGAGTTGCTGAATTGTGGCCACAGACTGTGTACTCGGGCAGTATCCCGTCGTTCTCCAGCTCCACCTGCTGTTTTCCGGTGAGTCTGCAGAACCCGTCCAGGGAGCTCTCGAATCTCCAGTCGACTCCCAGGAGCTCGATCTTCTCCCCTTTCTCCTCCAACGGGGAGTAGAAGAAGTCCAGATTGAAAACGGGCCCTATGATGTACTGCTCCATCCTTGCATCTTTAAGGAAGTCCGGCTCTATGACGCCCTGCTTGATCAGGTCCTCGGATTTATCCAAGAACTGGTCGTAGCTCTGGGCGGTGAAGAACCCGCGCTCCAGCTTCTTGACCTTATGATGGACCTTGATTATCGTGAGGCCGTCTATATCCTCAGGCCTCTCTACTTTCTTGGGGAAGGGCAGTCCCGCCTTCTCCAATATCCAATAATAATCTCTCTCGTCCCCTCTCTCCTCGGATCTGAGGAGATTCCTGCTCCCTACGATGGGGACCCGGAAATCGTTCTCCACCGCATCTATTCCAGAATAGGATACGAATGAGCGGTTGGGGATGAACAGGACGTTGTTCTTCATGAGCTTCTCCTGAACCTCAGGTCTCATGATATCCCCGAATTTATTCAGCAGCACCGTCTCGTCGACGACTCCGCGTATCAGGTTGCCCTTGGCATCCCGCTGTGATTTGTAGTATCTGGCGAATGTGTCCTCTCTGCCGTTCTGGCATACTGCGACCGTACGGAAGCCCTCGGATACGGCTCCGTCGCACGTGTCCAATGCGGAATGCGAGGCGACAACCCCCACCTTGGCCTTCTTTAGGTCGTACCCATCGAGATTTGATAATATCGTTTCCCTGTCTATCATATGGGCGCTCCCCGTATTGCGTGTGTAAACTGTCAAAGCATAATAATCTTTCAGAGAAGGGTCAGACGTATCAGGGAGATGATGATGGATGCGTTCACCACATCCATGGTTGAAGATGTGACAGGTATGCTCTGGTCATCCGGGTCCAGGCCGAACCTGACGGCAGCCGATGCGACGTAGTATGAGAGCACATTGATCACAGTGGCCGACAGCATGCCCGCTGTAACCACCAGAAGAATCACCTCGTGGAACGGCATAGTCTGCGGGGCCACAAGGAAAGCGGCCACGCCAACGTATGCGAAGGTTATGATCCCCAGAACATAGTTCACGGCGAAGTTGTTGTAGGTCTCCATTGGAGGGTATTTCTTCACTCCAAGGGTACCCATGTGCATCATGGTGCTGAATCTGGACGTGAGTATCCCGGAAAGGGCGTTTCCCTGGTTCAGGAAAGCGGGCAACAGAACCAACAGAACAGGGTAGGCTACCAGGTTCGCAGTCTGCGTCTCCACTATGGTTCCCGCCAGTATGCCGATGAATATACATACGGTCAGCACGGGGAGGGATTCCACGACGATCCTCTTCGCTTCGTCCTTCTTCCGCCTTTTCTTCTTCCGCATCAGAATGACGACAGTCATGCCCAGTGTGAGGGCCAGGAGACCAGTCAGAAGTACATAGACGACGGTACCATCCATATTCAGGCACATCCATGCGGCCAGGAATATGGTCGGTACGGTGGCGACGTCGCCGGCCGCGGCTATGAGCGGCGCGGTTATGTTGTCCACATCCCACTCCCGTTTGAATCCAACATAGGCAATGGCCATGTTGATGAATACGACCATGAGGCCGGCCAGCAATGCTCCCATCATCGATATGAAGATGAACATGTAGATGTCGATCGGGGTCTGATCCGAGAAGAATGCCACGCCGATCGTCCATCCCACGATCCCCACGACCACGGAAGTGATCATGGTCAGGGCCATGGCCCCCTCCACATTGGATCTGAGAATGGACCCCTTCTTGAAAGAGATGCTGAAAGTACCCAGGTGCATGGCGGTACCTATTCGGCTGCCCATAGCGCCGAAGACGTTGCCCCTCAGGCCGTTGGCAGAGTATATCAGGATCATCAGTCCGGGGATGATCATGAGATAATCGCTCATGCCCACCATGATCAGCCCTGCGAAAAGGTCGAACGTGGCGGCGATGATCAGTGCCGTCAGGCTGAGAGAGAATATGGTGCGGTTACGAACGAAAAACCCGTTGGCAACCTTCTCCGAGCCCATAAATCAACACCTCAGAACATATTCGTATCTATTGCGGTAAGGAACCTCAACTATATAGCGTAACCGTCAGAAAAGGGCCTCACATGCAATAGTGCCAGCGGTGCGCCTTTTCTGTCTCCTGAATACGCCTTCAGGACGAAACGGTTAATATACACGGATTATTATAGGTTTCTTGAAAGGTATCCGCGGATGAACGACGACGAACATTCTGATTCCAGTCGAATGGAAGCGACGGTCAGGGAGTTGCTGACCGAGATGAAGGATGCATCCGAGACCATAGTAGATCTCGCTTACGCCTCCCTGATGTACAACAGCAAGGATATGGCGGAGAAGGTTGAGGAGATGGATCGCGACATAGACGATATGAAGTTCGCGATACGCACCAAGATCCTGATGGCAGTAAGGACCAAAGAAGATGCACGGGAGATGACCGGTGTTCTACAGGTCGCTTCGGCCGCAGACCGTATCTCCGAGGCTGCAGGGGAGATAGTCAAACTTTTGAATGTTCCCAAGGAAGAGAGGCCGTTCATCAACGACATAATCAACGAATCCGACGAGAAGATAATGATGACCCGTATCTCCCCAAGATCCGATATGGCGGGCAACACCATAGACCAGCTGGCAGTGGAAGCCTCCACGGGTACGAAGATAATCGCCATGAAGAACCGCTACGGCTGGATATACAATCCGGACGGGGATGTGAAGCTCAGGGCCGGCGATGACATCATCGTTAACGGGTCGCAGGACGGTTTCAACAGGCTGAAGAAGTTCGCAAGCGGAGAGCTCCCCTGGGAATTCCCAGAGATGGAATTCGCGGAGGACTGATCATGGACAGGCTCGATTCTATGCTTTTGGAGCTTAAGGACACGTCCGAGTTCATGGTGGATCTGGCCTATTCATCCCTTCTTTACAACAATCGGGACATAGCCGAAGAGGTCATAAACCTGGAAGTCAAGATGGACGAGCTGGGGGATGAGATACAGAAGAGCCTTCTGGACATGGCCAAGAAGAACCCGGAAAGCGTCATGAAGGCCTTCGTGGTCTTCAGGCTGCAGATCGCTATTGAGGACATAGCCAATGCAGCAGCGTCAATAGCCGACGTGGTTCTGCGCGGCTACGCTAACAGCCCCGTCATTCATATGAGCATCAAGGAGTCAGAATGGACCATAGAGAGGGCCACGGTATCGGAGAGATCCATTTTGAGGGACAAGACCTTGGGGGATATGAGGTTGTGGAGCCATTGCGGCATGTTCGTCATGGCCATAAAGCGGGGCGCTCAATACATATTCAGGCCAGATAAGTGGACAGCACTCAGGGAAGGGGACGTGCTGATCGCTGTCGGCCCGGAGGAGAGCGCGGATTATTTCATAGAGCTGGCGGACGGCAGCAGGAAGGAGTTCTGAGATCTTTCGTTCTGATTCCGCAGATGTGCATAAGGGCATCCCTGAAAATCTCTTCGATTGATATGGATGAGGCCATCCATCCATCGTCCCCTGCATAGATCTGCCTGTGATCGGATTTTGCACTGGCTTCAAAATTGCCATTTACAATTCAGGGTATTGCTTGCAGATCTGTGTTCTTTAGACCTGACAAATAGCAGATCCTTGAAAACCTGATCAACGGTGTTGATTCTTCGGATTCCAGATGGAAAGTGGTAGCCTCGCGCAGATTCGAACTGCGGTCGCAGGATCCAGAGTCCCGCATGATTGACCACTACACTACGAGGCTATGGGGCCTGCCTAACACGCTGCTCTTTTAATATTTTTCGTAGGTGTCGGCAGGCCACGCCTCTTCATTTCAGAGCTTTGGAGACCTGAGTGTAGATATATTCTATATCTCCGATGCCTTCTATGGTGGCGAGCTTCCCCCTCTCCCGGTAGTATTCTATGAGGGGGTATGTGTTCTCACGGTAGACCCTGAGCCTGTTGCGCACAGTCTTCTCGGTATCGTCGTCCCTTTGGTACAGCTTGCATCCGCATTTGTCACAGACGCCTTCCTTCTTCGGTACCTTGTTTATGAGGTGGTATACGGAATTGCATTCGGGGCAGGAGCGCCTGTTGGTGAGCCTGCTGACCAGCTCTTCGTCGTCCACATCGAGATTTATCGCCACATCGATGTCGATCTCCTTCGCCAGAGCATCGGCCTGCTCCACGGTCCTGGGGAATCCGTCCAGCAGGAAGGTGCCTTTCAGTTCGCGTATCTTGTCCTTCATCATACCTATGATCACGTCGTTGGGGACCAGGGCGCCGGCATCCATGTACTTCTTGGCCTCTTTTCCCAGGGGTGTGTCGTTCCTTACCGCTTCCCTGAGCATATCTCCCGTGGAGAGCCTCACGAAATCGAGCCTGTCGCCGAGAAGCTCGGCCTGTGTTCCCTTACCGCATCCCGGAGGCCCCAGGAGAATGATCTTCGTCTTCATGTTCACCGAGAGGATGCAGGCGATTTAAATTAGCTTCGAACCGTTCGAGTGTTGCTACATATATTTTATTAACGATGTTCTCCATGGAATGTGAGGTGTGCCCAGTGGACAGTGCAATATGCGAGAGTATAGAGAAGGTCGTAGGCAAGGATGGATATTCTACCAGGATAGCGGACCTGTATACGTACGGATTCGACGCATCGATATACCACAAGACCCCTGACATGGTGGTCCAGCCCAGGACCACGGAACAGGTCTCGGAGATACTCAAGATAGCCAATGCTGCCAAGATACCCGTCGTCCCCAGAGGGGCCGGGACGGGTCTTTGCGGCTCTGCGGTTCCCATAATGGGCGGCATAGTCATGGACATGAGCCGTATGAACAGGATCCTCAACGTCAGCGTGGGCGACCTGTGGGTAGAGGTGGAGGCCGGATGCATATACGACGACCTCAACAAGGAACTGTCCAAGCACGGGTTCTTCTTCCCGGTAGGCCCTGGTTCCGCGGAAGCCTGTCTCATCGGCGGTATGGTCGCCAACAACGCATCCGGAATGAGGGCGGTCAAATACGGAGCTACAAGGGATTACGTTCTCGGCGCCACCTTTGTGAAGGCCGACGGAGAGATAGTCCACGCAGGCACCAAGACGATCAAGGACTCCTCCGGATACCAGCTCGCCCGCCTCATGTGCGGCAGCGAGGGAACCTTGGGAGTGATCACTGAGGTAACGCTGAAGCTGGCCATGAAGCCCAAGACTTCCGCCTACATCCTGGCAGCCTTCGACAATGTGCAGGATGCGGGTCGCTGCGTATCGGCACTGATAGCCAAGCCACTGATACCTGCGTCATGCGAGCTCATGGACAGTGTTTCCATCATGGCGGTGAACAAGGCAAGAGGCAATCCGCTGCCGGACTGCAACGCCCTCTGCATAATAGAGGTGGACGGAGACCCGGAGCCTGTCGAGAGGGACATGAAGACAGTTGAGGAGATAGCCAGGAGCGTAGGCGCCATAAGCGTCACCCCCACCAAGGATAAGAAGCTCATAGCCAGCTGGACGGCTGCGAGGAAGGCCGTGATGACCTCGCTTTCAGCCCTCAAGCCAGGGCATTCGTCTGTATCTCTTGCGGATGACATGGCTTTGCCGGTATCGAAGATACCCGACGCGGTCACCGCGTATCAGGAGATAGCGAAGAAGTACAATGTGACGGTGGCCACCTACGGCCATGCCGCGGACGGGAACCTTCACACCAAGATGCTCCTGAATCCAACCAGCAAGGATGATTGGGACAGAGGGGCCGCCGCCGTGCATGAGATATTCGACGCCACCATAGCCCTCGACGGCACTGTGACAGGAGAGCACGGGGTGGGGATATCAAAGGCTCCTGATTTCATGAAGGAGAGAGTCTCCTCGATCAAGACCATGAGGGAGATCAAGAGGGCGATGGATCCCAACAACATCCTGAACCCTGGCAAGATCGATCAGTGGGAGGGGACTATACTGACCAACCTGAGATACCCCTGCAAGGAGTATATGTGATCATATCAGGAATGCAAGTGCCAGCACTGCGATGCCCCAGCCGAACATGACCACATAGGCGATCTTGTTCCACCTGAAGATCTTCGATCCGTCCAGAGGCGGTACCGGGAGCATGTTGAACAGTGCCAGGAATGCGTTGAAGTAAGCCATCATGAATGCGACATCCGATAGGATCCCATCGGTGAAAGGCACGAACACGACGGCGCAGGTGGCCAGCAAAAGATTGGTCAGGGGCCCGGACATGCTGATCCTGCCGTTCATCTCCTCTGTTATCCTGCCCTCTATGTATACGGCTCCCGGCGCGGCGAAGAGGAACCCGAACAGGGACATGACGATGGCCAGCATCAAACCTCCGGGGTACATCCTGAATTCGGCCCGTGCGCCGTACTTCTGTGCCACGAACTTGTGGGCCAGCTCATGGAGCAGGAAGCTGAACACTATGAGGATAGCCGATATGGCAAGAAGCATCAGGAACATAGCGGGTCCCGTTCCGTACAATCCTGGCAGTCCGCCGCTGAGCACTATGGCCATAGCTACGGATAGGAGGGTCACGGCGCCGACGATCTCTCTGATCTCTGTGCGGCTGAAAACGGGTTTCTTGAACCCAGGATTCACTACTATGGGATCATCATATCCACGCATGTGCGGTTCTATAGCAGGCAACCCTTAAAAAACAGACGTTGGGTGAAAACAGGTATATCGTCGGAGGTGATGTAGCGGCATGGACAGGAAGAACGTGGCTCACGGGAAGACATCCTTCAGATGGTGCGACGGCTGCGGCACTCTGGTGCTGGGCACAGGATGTGGTTGCGGTTCTCCGGTCAGGTCCTTCGAGGTCAATAGTCCAGGGGATGTCAGGCCCTGTATGGGGGACGGCGTGGATGTTGTGCTGTCTCTTTTTGAGAGGGAATTCGGAAGCTCGGCCCCCCTGAAAGGGAAAGCCATTTTCTTGAACAAGGTTCCGGGTGAGGATAGGACCGACGAGATCATAGCACACGGCGCAGTGCTGGCACTTATGCGGTTCAATCTTTCCACAAAAAGATTCGAGCTGGATGTGAGGCAGGCGGGTGCGGAGATTTTCGCCGATTCGGCGATCAAGAATGTTGTGGCATTCTCCGGCATGTCGGGGCATCTCAAGGGAAAGAGCGTTCCGGGCGCTAACATCGGCGAAGTGGCGGGTGAGTTCAGAGCCGGAGCCCCTATTATACTGAAGAAGGGCAGCAAAATCGGCGCAGGAGTGGCCCTTGCCTCATCAGAGGATATCCGCGTTTCGGAGAAGGCCGTGAAGATCCGGAGCATTGACTCCCCGTCAGTCATGCCGCTTTCGCCGGATTCCGACAGAAAGAGATTCGTGGAGGCCAACAGACAGCATCTCTTCGATCTGGAATCTGTGGCCATAAACGAGATCCGTTCGTATCTGAAGAAGAGGAATTTCCCTGTAACGGTATCCTTCTCGGGAGGGAAGGATTCTCTCGCCGCCTACGGCGTGGCTTCCAGGGCCGTCAGAGGACTGGAGCTGATATTCGTTGATACGGGAATAGAGTTCCCGGAGACAGTTAGATATGTTGACGATTTCGCAGAGAAGAACAATCTGGTCCTCCATAAGGCCCGGGCCGGTGATGCATTCTTCAAGAATGTCGATGCATTCGGGCCGCCCGCAAAGGACTTCAGATGGTGCTGCAAGACCTGCAAGTTGGGTCCGATAACCGAGCTTATAGCCAAAGATTTCCCGGACGGAACGATAACGGTCGAGGGCAACAGGATGCTTGAGTCATTCTCCCGCGCCGATACCAGATTTGTCTCCAAGAACCCCTTCGTTCCCAACCAGATAACCCTCAATCCTGTCAGGGAGTGGAACGCATCGGAGATATGGGGATACATCTGGCTCAGGAAGCTGGAATACAATCCGCTTTATGATAGGGACTTTGAGAGGATAGGGTGCTACCTCTGCGCTTCCAGTCTTGGAAGCGAATGGGAGAACGTAGAGAGAGTCCACGAGGACCTATACATAAGATGGAACGATTATCTAAGGGAATACGCCGCAAAGAAGGGGCTGTCGCAGGAATATGCGGACATGGGCTTCTGGCGCTGGAAGGTCCTGCCGCCGAAAATGGTGAAGCTGGCGGAGGAAATGGACCTCCGTACCGAGCCTAAGAAGACCGATGGACCCACTATGAGGATGCTGAAAGGAGCCTCTTCCTGCGCCGCAGGAGGATATTCAGTAGAGGCGATAGCCAATATACCCAGATCAAGGGATTTCTCTTCTGTGGCCGAAGCTCTCAGGACCATAGGCGAGGTCAGATATTCAGACGAGTTCGAGATCGCCATGGTCAAGACCAAAGGCGCGACGGCGAAGCTCTTCGGCGGAGGAGAGATATCTGTTGTGTCGAACACTCTGGAGGGTGCTGAGACCATGTTCGAGAGGGCGGCTAAAGCCCTTCTCAGGGCGCAGATGTGCACATCCTGCGGAATATGCGCAGAGAAGTGCCCCTGCAAGGCAATAACGATAAAGGACGGGCTCAGCATCGACCCGGAGAAATGCAATTCTTGCGGAATGTGCGAGGGATCATGCATGGTCGTTCATTACTATGACAAGATGATGACTGCCGATAACAAACGCGTGCGCACCTGACGTCCTTGGTTTTTCTGGCATGATATCCCGGCTTCCGCGGATTATCGGGAGGATTATATACAGCACGGTCAATCGGAAGTGATATGGAAATGATGCTGGCTGCCGCAGGGGTCCTGGCAATAGTGCCAGCTTTCCTGGTGCTTTATTTCTCGCTCAAAAAATATACATATCCTGCGGTGGAAGAGCCATTCTTCAGCGACCCAAAGATGTTCGGTCTAATGGTGGTCGGGATGATAGAGGGCACGGTGATATTCGTTGCATACACGTGGTTCTTGGGTATGTGGTCCTCTCTCTTGGTTGCGCTTCTCATAGGCATACTGACGGAGGTCGTGAAATTGGTGACACTGAATCTCAAACGCTTCCACGGTCAATCGGACACGGTATTCTACGGGTTCTCTCTTGGCGTGGGAACCGCTATAGCGATGGCCGGGGGAATGACGTTCTATCTCGGATCGATAGCATCGTCGGGCGGCGGAATAGATGCGGCCACTTGGTTCATCATACTTGTTTATGTGATGCAGCAGGTCCTGCTTCATCCTGCGACCGGTGCCACAATAGGCGAAGGGATCGCAAGGCTCAGGATAGCAGAGTTCCTGATCCAGGCAGTGATGGTCTCTGCGGTGTATCAGATCCTGATGACGCCGGTGTGGGCTGCCGAAGGAGTATGGATATATCTGTCGGCCATAGTCGCTCTTGCCTGTGTCATATTCTACTTCCTGCGGGTGGTGCGCAGGTATATGCCTCGCGTCGTGCAAGATGTATTAAAGATGCAGGGTGATAAGAGGCGCGTTCCGAGGTGACACGGTGGAATCCAAAGGGAAATTCATACTTGGCGTTATCGTCCTCGTGCTTGGCTTTGCCATATTGACCGCATGTTCGTCACATGCGGTTCATGATGCGATCTGGGGTGCCATCAACGGAGGCTAGGCCCGGTACCTTCCGGGCTCCGTTTCGGATATGATGCATTCCGCCGACAGGATCCTTATTATTTCTTTGCTTTTACCAGGTGCGATCTCCTCTATGTCTTCCGCCGAGAATGAACCAAGTATCTTTGTAAGCTCTTCCGCCAGCATCATAAGCTTTACTTCCGGATCGGCGCAGTGGTCGAACCGGTAGGCCAAAGTGGAGATCGGGTCGAAGTCCTTCCTGACCTTCTTCTCCGGTACAGGGCCGGACAGGCTAAGGAGGGCCTGTCTGACCTCTTCCTGGTCCTCGCTCTGGAACTTCACAGCGGCGGTCTCGTTCTTTATGCCGGTACCACAATAGGGGCAAGCGGAGGTCTCTGCAGTCAGATCTATGATCCGGTTCATGCGGCACCCCGAGCATGCTATCAGAGCGTACATACACATCACTCATATTCCGTGAACACAAGAGCCGCGAGGCAGCATCCGTGCTCCCCGTCAGGGACGGCGCCGTCCTCAAGAACATAGGACACTTCGTCCAGTTCTATGTCTCTTATGCGGGCCATTTCCCTCATCTTCCATTCCAGGTCCTTTCTCAGGGCATCTTTGCACCCATGGAGATGCCCTTCGGCGACGTATCCTCCCTTGCCGTCCTTCCGGAACGCATAGGCTATGCCGGCGGCTATCTGCTCCCCACCAACACCCCTCATCTGTGCCAGTACGCAATGGGTAACGGCTCCCATAGGCATCTTCTCGGGCTCAGTCCGCACTGCACCGACAGGTATCACTGAAGAGACGGCTACCAGATTCTGCTCGCTTATGCCTGCCTTCAAGAGGGCCACATCGAAAGCGTTCAGGCTGGAGACCTTGCTGAAGGACGATCCAGAGCATATGAAGAATTTCTTGGGTATCAGACGCATGGCCACACCATGGATGACGCAGATTTAACGATTACCGCGATCACCGGTACAGTACACGATCCCCCACCGAGCTTGTGGTCTCAGGTATCTGCTGTCTGGCTATTCTCTTCTCCAGGTCGTCAGCCTCCTTGAAAAGGGGCCCCGTATCGATCTTGAGCTCGGGCAGCATCTTGGCCAAGAATTCCATGATCTTGGCAGCGCCTTTGGGATCTGGTACATCTGCTTTTGCGGATCCCAGCATAGCGATCACATTGACTTCTTTTTCTGCGCCGTCCATCAGTAGAAGTGCGGTCATTCCCCGGACCATACCCTCTTCGAAAGACTCTATCCCATACTCACCCATCTGGACTCTGGCACTGTCCGTGGATCCTGCACCGAGAAGAATGTAGTTGTCCTCTCCGAACAGAGGTATCCCGTCCAGGACGAGTACTGTTTTTATTCCCCTGTCCTTGATCCAAGTCGTCAGAAGATCGGAGACCTTGTAGTTTATTCCGTCCTTAGGGACGAACTCGGATGTTATGACCACGATATCGTCGCATTCCTCCATTCCCCCCTCTGCCTTGTCCTTTCTGCAGCCCGCATACATACGGATCTGCGGCATGGGCTTACTGTTCTGGATGATGGTATACGGCGGGAACTCGTCAGAGGATATTCCAGCTATCAGGTTGAGGTTCAGTTCTTTAGACATATAGCTGGCAGCTATGGAGCTTACCAAACCCAGGCTGGGGAACCCTATTATCGCAACGGACTTGCTCAGGTCTGTCTTATCGTCGTAAACGTGAAGTTCGAGCTCTGACATGATTACTTGAATGCAGAACAACTCTTTTAACACATTCCGTCTTAACGCTGAATATGGCAAGAAACGGTCTCGGAGTAGGAAGGACGTCTGGAGGAATACCGGTCATAGCAGACAATGTTCCGGGCGCAGGGTCGTCCGGATACATGGTGGCGGTCGCCACTGGCTCCAGGGACGAGACGCCGGAGATATACGGGATATCCCACCTGCTCGAGCATGTGGTTTTCAGGGAAACTGCCAACAGGACATCCTTTCAGATGTCCAAGGAGATAGAAGGGGCCGGAGGCGCAATGAACGCCATGACCGGCAGAGAGGCCACTGCATACTACGCCATATCTCTCAAGGAGACCGCTGACAGGGCCAAGGACCTTGTGGCGGACATAGTCAGAAACCCGCTGATCAGGGATGCTCATGTTGAGATGGAGAAGAAGATAGTCCTCCAGGAGATCAACATGGTGGAAAATAATCCGGACTCATATATACACGATATATTCGCCGGGTCGGTCTGGAAGGGTCACCAGCTTGCGAATGAGGAGGGCGGAAACCCGGAGTCGGTGTCCGCTATGACCGCCGATGACCTGAGAGGATACTACGGCGAGAAGTACGGCATACCCAATATGGCCGTGGTCGCATGCGGTTCCGTCGACCTGGACGACGCTGTTTCCTGGGCCGAGGATAATTTTGACAGCATGTCCGGGGAAAGGAACAGGCGTGAGAGGCCGGGAAGGCCCAGCGGGAACCTTGCGGTCCGTGAATGGCACGGGGATCACAGCTATGCCGGAATGGGATTCAGAGGATACGCCGCCGACCATCCGGACAGGGATGCAGTCCGCCTGCTTTGGGTCATACTCGGGTCTGGCACATCTTCGAGGCTTTTCCAGAAGGTAAGAGAGGAGAAGGCCTTGGTGTACTCTGTGTACAGCAGTTTGGGCCAGCATTCCGATTCATCCTCAGCGGGGGCGTTCTTCTCCTGCACAGATAAGAATCTGGCTGAATCCCTGGATTCGGTGGTCTCAGTGTTCCGGGAGATACGGGCTGACGGCCTGGAGGAAGGGGAACTTCGTAGGGCCAAGAATCTGGTGAAAGGTGCGAATATAAGATCCTACGAATCCACCACGGACCGGATGGGCAAGATCATGAAGGATCTGTTGCTAACAGGAGAGGCCAAGACAATGGAGCAGAGGCTGACCGCTCTGGAGAGCGTAACAGAGGAGGACGTGATCAGGGTGGCCGGAGAGATGTTGTCCCCAGATATGCTGAACATAGCGCTCTACACATGCGACACTGATTCCGCGGGGCGCATAGATCCGAATCACTTCGATTTCTGATACTCTGAGATCAGATGCAGGACCGCATCTACGGCACTCGATACGGCCGTTTCCACAGAAGGGGACATGGTCTCGGACATGGTCTGTATGTCCTCCACCTCTATGGCCACGAATCTTATGCTGTCAGGCATCGTCTCCGGATGAAGGTCCCTGCCTATCTTCATCGCCGTTGCAAGATTGACGTCATGGGCCGGGACATCGGCGACAGTGGATTCAAAATCTTCCGGATCGAATATTATCACTGATCCCGGTCCGTACTCCCGGGTCATTATGGCGTCGACGATGATGGCCATTCTGTATCCCGAGATTATCGGAAGGATGTCAAGGCCACCTATGGCTTCTTGTTGTGTGTCAACGTTCTCAAGGTGCATATTCCCGATCGTCTCAGAGACCCTCAGGCCCACTGCGTCGTCCTTCATTATCGGACTGCCTAATCCAACTACCAGGACCTCATTCGATCTGGAAATACTCATAACCGCACACCGTCCTGCTCTTCCTTCTTTTTATGACCACTCCCAGGATCATGATGAACAGGGTGGGAGCCATAGCCATGAATGCGACCACCCCGAATCCGTTTATAACGGCCTCAATGCCCGAGTACTTGGCGCTGGATATGCTCGTGTACAGAGCCATCGTAACAGCCACGGCTATAGGCCCGGTAGCCACACCGCCGGAGTCGAAGGCTATGCCGATCATATCCTTGTCGCTGTAGAACATCAGGATAAGTATCGCAATATATCCGGGTATTACGAAAAGAAGGATCGAGAGGTCAAAGGATATCTTTATCATGGCAAGGGCCACGAAGGCCCCTACGGCGACAGATATGATAAGCCGTATCCCGGATTTTCGTATGGCGCCGTTCGAAGCTCTGTTCACCTGATCTCCCAGGATGCTGACCGCGGGCTCGGCGAAAACGATAAGGAAACCAAGTACCAGACCGATCATCACCATCCACAAGGGGTGCAGATCCAGGAGGGCCGCGCCGGATTCGGATACCACAGGTATGAATGCGCAGTACATCCCCGATAGGAACAGGATCAGCCCGATACCCGCGTATGTGAGGCCGATAGTCATGGATTTGACCGCGTCCCAAGTATAGGTAAGGAATCTGCGCTGAAAGAATATGAAGAAAATTGTGAGGGGGACAAGAGCTGCCATGATGTTCTTGGACACGATGATCAGTTCGTTAATCACATATTCCGCATTGACCACTATCGTGCCTCCGCCGCCTCCGCCGCTGACTTCTCCTCCTCCCGTACCAAGACCGATCAGCAACAGTGCCAGCACAGGACCCATCGCAGCCAGTCCTACCATGCCAAAACTGTCCATCTCAGATCTTCCCGGTGTTCCCAGACATATGCCCAGACTGAGAGCCAGCAATACAGGGACCATCATGGGGCCGGTGGCTACACCACCCGAGTCGAAAGCTATCCCGAGAAAGGCCTCCGGGGCGAAGACGGCAATCAATATTATGGCGCCCCATCCAAGAAGGAATATATTCCTCAGAGACAGGTCGTAGACTATCTTGATGGCCGCTATCAGCAGCACGAATGCTATACCTGCCGATATGCCGTACACTATGGTGTTGCTGCTCACTGATGTGTATATGCTCATGACCTGCTGGCCGAATATCGACACGTTGGGCTCTGCCACGGTCACTAGGAAAGAGATCGCGAATATGACCAGGATCATGAATAGTTTGGATTTCCTCTTGGGTATCTCGGAACCTATGGCATTGCCGACGGGATTTACTCCCACGTCGACGCCGTGCAGGAAGAAAGTCAGGCCGGCAAGGACGAAGGCCGAGAACAGCCAGAATAGAATGTAGTCTGTGTACGTGCTCTTTGTGAGGAACAGCTGCATCAAGAAAACAACTATGATCACAGGTATAGTTGAGGTGAAAACCTCTTTGAATTTGTTACCCAGAGCTCCCATCTATTCATGTATGGCAAACAACATTTAATAAAATACCCCGAGTCTGAATCATAAATGGTTTTACCTGATAAGGTCATACTCTCTTTATGGAAATGAAGGCCAGCATCCACCTGTCAGTGAATGGGCGGAATATGACCGCCAGACAGATAGAGATTCTGGAAGAGGTCAGGAGGGCCGGGAGTAAGACGGCGGCCGCCAATAGGCTCAAGATTTCCGTGCCTGTGGTTCACAGGTACATAGCCGGTCTGGAGAGAACGCTGAATATCAAGCTCATAGCCTCCACCCCCACGGGAACCAAGTTGACCGAGGAAGGCCTGAGGATCCTGGAAGTGGCGGAATTCCTTCAGCTCAGATGCAGATTGGACAGACCGTTCACGATCTCATGCTCTCCGGTGACGGAGGACCTGCTGATGTCGGCCCTCTCGTCAGTGAAGATCAAGGCGAACCTTGTGATATCCGATGATTCCGGCAACCTTCGGGCCCTCAAAGAAGGGCTTACTGACATAATCATCTTGGACGACCCGGAGTTCCTTTTCACCGCAGAGGAATTCGAGTGGGCCGAGATAGGGAACATGGATATGGTCCATGTGGACAAGGGGCCGTCATACATAAGGTACAAGTATGGTGCCCAGAGGATAGCATATGCCTATCTGGATGCCATCGGAGGAGATTATTCGGTGGACGCGGAGACCTATCTGCTCTCCGATCTGCTGTCCTCCGGCAAGAGCTTCTTCGTTGACGAAATGCTCCTCATACGCAAAGGCATCAGGATCAAGAGCGATACGGATAAGAGGCTTCTGAGGCACACCATCAATGCGGTATTCCGCAGAGAGACCCCCCAGATAGTGAAATTGTTGCGGGCGATACAGAGCAAACAGATTCAATAATGGTATTATCTCAAAAGACAATACTCTATCCGAGTTGACGTCTCAGATTAAATACAATGACTTGAGTTCAGTCTTCCAGGTAATAATAATGGCATCCCCAAATACCGAATTTATGGATGAGGTCGCTGCCTACGGCGGTGGCGACGTCAAAATGTGCTTCCAGTGCGGTACGTGCACTGCGAGCTGTCCGTCCGGGAAGCTGACCTCCTACAGAACGAGAAAGCTCATGAGGATGGCCCAGCTCGGGCTGAAAGAAGAGGCCATCACCGGTGAAGACCTCTGGCAGTGCACCACCTGCTACGCATGCCAGGAGAGGTGCCCCCGTGGTGTTCCGATAGTGGACATAGTTATCGCTTTGAGGAACATAGCAGTCGCGGAAGGCCACATGTATGAGGCTCACAAGAAGACTGCAGACGCGCTCGCCAAATACGGCCACGCAGTATCCGTCAATGACAGCGTCAAGAAGATGAGGACCGACCTGGGGCTTCCTGAGATACCCCCGACAGTATTGGCGAACCCGAAGGCGAAGAAGGACCTGGACAAGATATTGGTCGTCACAGGCTTCAACAAGATCACGGGGTGATTCCAAATGGCAAAATCAAACAAGAAGTACGTGTTTTTCCTGGGTTGCATAGCGCCTCTCAGGTATCCCGGCATAGAGAAGTCCACGAGAGTTGTCTTTGACGCCCTCGGTGTCGAGCTCGTTGAGATGGAGGATGCAAGCTGCTGCCCCGCACCCGGAGTCATAAGGGCATTCAACAAGAAGACCTGGCTCGCCGCAGCCGCGAGGAACCTCGCACTGGCGGAGAAGCTGGACCTTGACGTTCTGACCATCTGCAACGGATGCTACGGGTCCCTGTTCGACGCGGCCCACGAACTCAACCACGACAAGAAGCTACTGGCCGAGGTCAATGAGGTTCTTGCCGAGATCGGAATGGAGTACAAGGGCACGACCAACGTCAGGCACTTCGCCGAGGTTCTGTACAAGGACATAGGCATCGAGGCCATAAAGGCCAAGATCACGAAGCCTCTGGAATACAAGATCGCAACCTTCTACGGATGCCACTTCCTGAAGCCCAGCAAGATAAAGGAGCTGGACGATCCGGAGAACCCCCACATGCTGGACGAGCTTGTGGAGGCCACCGGCGCGAAGAGCCTGCCCAGAAAGCAGAGGACCATGTGCTGCGGAGCGGGAGGCGGTCTCAGAGCCGGATTCCCGGAGACCGCGACGAAGTACACGATAAACAATTTGGAGAACATCAAAGCCTCCGGAGCGGAGTACATTGTGGATGTCTGTCCCTTCTGCCACCTGCAGTTCGATGCGGGTCAGAAGGGAACGGGATTTGCAATACCTGTTCTCCACCTCTCCCAGCTCTACGGGATCGCGATGGGCATGGATGCCAAATCCCTCGGCATAGCTACCCACGTAACACCTGTGAAGCTGTAAACCACAAAAAGGGGGGCTTGACCCCCCTTCCCCTTAATTTTCCATTCTGTATTTTGATCGTAGATACTGTCGCTGAATCTGGGGAATTAATAAATACAGGCGGTACTGTATTTTAAGGAATTAATTTTACAAATGTGATAAAACAAAACACACTGGCTGTCCTCTTTGGAAATAAGAGAGAAGAGAAGTCATCCGAACAAAGCATTTTATACGACCACGGAATCCCGCTGTCTATCGTAATGGAGGGTCCTGATGGCAGCGAAGAAAGCGAAAGGCACGTCCCGCAAGATTAAAGATAAGTGGAAGGCGAAAGAGTGGTACAAAGTACATGCGTCCCGCATGTTCAATGAGGCCGAGATCGGCGAGTCGCCGGCAGCGGACCCCGCGACCCTTATCGGAAGGACTGCAGAGGTCACCGTGCAGGAGCTTACGGGCGACTTCTCTAAGATGCACATCAAGGTGAAATTCAAGATCAACTCCGTGGACGGCTACAACGCCAAATCCGTTTTCGTTGGCCACAGCCTCACAAGTGAGTACGTCAGAAGGCTGACCAGAAGGAAGAAGACGAAGACCGACCACGTTGTGGATGTGAAGACGAAAGACGGTTTCACCATCAGGATAAAGCCCATGTCCATTGCGGAGAAGCGCATACAGGCATCCCAGGAGGATGCCATGAGGCGTATAATGCACGACGTCCTCATGCAGATGGGTGTGGAGAGCAACCTTTCCGATATAATCAAGGCAATAATATCCGGCGATATGGCCAGGGATCTGGCCAAGGCCTGTCGCACCATAATGCCCATGAAGCGCATCGAGATCCGCAAGTCCGAGGTACTCGAATTCGCGGAAGAGAACGATTCTGCCATAGAGGTCCCTAAGGAAGAACCCGAAGAGGACCGGTCTGAGGAGGAATCCGCCGAGGAGACCTCCGAAGAAGAGGAGTCGGAAGAGGAATCAAAAGAGTAATCCCCCTCCAGAAACCTCTTATCCAAACAAATTAAATGCCGAGGTGGCTCAGCCTGGTGGAGCGTCGGACTCATAGGGTTCCGGTCTAATAACGGCCTCTTCCAGGGAAATCCGAAGGTCCTGGGTTCGAACCCCAGCCTCGGCACCAACCTTCTATTCTGAGCAATGCTCTTTTACCTTCTAAGGCTTATTCGGGCCGATGAGGCTCATAATTTACACAGGGAAAGGCGGAGTGGGTAAGACATCCGTTTCCGCGGCGACTGCCCGGCTCCTTGCCAAGAAAGGATACAGGACGATCATCATGAGCACTGATTCCGCCCATTCTCTGAGTGATTCTCTGGGTATAACCCTTCCCAACGATATTCAGAATGTAGAAGAGAACCTGGATGCATTGGAGATAGATATAATCCACGAGATGCGCACCCGGTGGGCCGACATAAGCCACTACATCTCGGCTCTGATGATATCCCAGGGGATGGGGGAGATAACCGCAGAGGAGATGGCCATAATTCCCGGCATGGAGATGGTGGCGGCGCTTTTCTATGTCCTGTCCTTCGAAGAGGAGGACAGGTACGATGTGGTTGTAATGGATACTCCGCCTACAGGGGAGACCCTGAGGCTCCTGAGCTTCCCAGATATGTCCAACTGGTACATCGACAAGGTATACGCTCTGATGAAGAGGTTCATCGGACTCGCAAGGGTGACCGTGGGCAAGTTCATGGACTTCCCTCTGCCGGACAAGGCCGTCATGAACAGCATAGAGGAGATGAAGAACAGGATGAACAAGGTCAAGGCGGTGCTGGAGAATCCTCAAAAGACAACCGTGCGACTGGTCCTGAATCCGGAGCGCATGGTCATAAGCGAGACCATGCGCGCCTACACCTACATATGCCTCTACAACAAGAACGTGGAATGTCTGATCGTCAACAAGATCTATCCCAAAGAGGACCTCTCGGATTCGGATTTCTTCAGAGAGAAGCTGAAGGAGCAGGATAAGCACCTGAGGCAAATAGACGATGCATTCAGCGAGCTCAAGATAATGAATGCCTACCAGATGTCCACTGAGCTTGTGGGCCCGGAGAAGCTGGATCTGATGGCTGAGATGATATTCGGCGATTCTGATCCCATAGAGGTGTATGCCAATGAGAGCCCCATGCGGTTTCTCACAGTTGACGACATAGATGAGATGAGGCTCAAAATGCCCTTCGTGAAGAAGAGCAGTATAGAGCTCTTCAAGGGGGAGAGCGGCACACTCGTAGTGCACGTAGGCAGTCAGAAGAGGACGGTGTCCCTGCCGGCGACCCTGATGGACGCTGAGGTGTTGGGTGCCGAGCTTTCAGATGAAGAGCTTATAGTTAAGCTAAAACGGCAGAATGCCAATACTAAGGATAGGAGGAAGGTGTGAGCTATGACAGATGACAAATCCAAAGGTGAGTTCACGGATTCGGAGCTCGAGAGCTTCGTAAGAGAGAACAGGGAGATGCTTGAGAGGCTTCTGTGTCAGGAGAAGGAGATGGCGGACAGATTCTATCAGAGCGGGGCCTCAAGGGCAGAGGAGCTCAAGAGCCGGGCAGAGGAGAAGACCATAGAGTTCATCGCGGCGGTTACCGATCCGGAGATACACAGACACTTCATGATGGCCGGTTTCGAGTTTCTCATGGGGGTCAACGCCATGATGAAGGCCATGCCGATGCCCGAGGTGATCAGGACCACTATGGATCTTGCCAAAGAGACCCGGGAAAAGACATTCGAGGAGGCCAAGGAGAACTATTCCAGGAGGAAGTCGGCCTCCGAGAGCGGAGCACCGGTCTCCCAGAAGATAGACATTACGGAGAAGCCGGACACCAAGGAGGCTGCAGCGAGGAAAGGGGCCAAATCCAAGAGGACGGCTTCGAAGAAGATACCTCTGAAGGACGAATCAGAGTCATCATGAGCGGCGAGGTTGCCGTGAGGCTTGCCAGGAAAGCGGTGGATGCGGAAGCTGCCGGAAAATCTCTTCTTGGGAAGGAGATCCCTGCAGGAATGGAATCGCCGAAGGGGGTTTTTGTCACCCTCAAAACGTATCCGGAAGGCAGATTGAGAGGATGCATAGGATATCCGGAGCCGGTTCTGCCGCAGGGGGAGGCCATAATAGCATCTGCAGTATCTGCGACCAGCAAGGATCCGAGATTCAGTCCGGTCTCTGTTAGGGAGACGGACTCCATAACCGTGGAAGTGACGATACTCACAGTGCCAGAGACCATCGACTCTCCCAAGAGCGAGCTGCCCTCCAGGATAGTCATAGGGCGGGACGGCCTCATAATAAGCTGCAGGGGCCGCAGAGGACTGCTGCTACCCCAGGTCCCTGAGGAATGGGGTTGGGATCAGAAGGAATATCTGGCACAGCTGTCCGTGAAGGCCGGTCTGTCACCGGATGCGTGGATGCGCCCGGATGCGGAGATAAAATGGTTCAGAGGAAAGGTTTTCACAGAGGAGACGCCTCGTGGCAATGTCGTTGAGGTGATGTCACGGACTTAGTTATAGAGGGCAGATTCTTCATTAATGGGGAGCTCAAGAGCACCGCCGTCGGTATCGAGGACGGGAAGATAGCCACAATAGGCAATCTTGTCAGAGGAGGCGACGAGAGGATAGATCTGGGAGATAGGATAGTCCTGCCGGGATTCATGGACCCGCACGTTCATTTCAGGGACCCGGGAATGACAGGAAAGGAGGATTTCGCCACAGGCACGACATCGGCGCTCCATGCAGGAATAACATGTATCCTGGACATGCCAAACACAAAGCCCCCGGTCACAGGCATCAGGGCGCTGGAGAGCAAGAAGAGGGCGATCGGCTCCAAAGCCTACGTGGACTATGGTCTTTTTGCTGCGGTGACTAAGGACCTGGACGTGTCTGCGGTGGCTGACCGCGTAGCGGGGTTCAAGCTTTTTATGGGGTCTACGACAGGCAAGATACTGATGAATGATGATGCCCTTATAGGGAGGGCCATGGCGGCTATAGCTCCCACCGGCAAGCGGGTAAGCGTCCATGCGGAGGATGACAACTTGATACGAAGGGGGGATGAGAGGAATGACCGGGATCATATGCGCAACCGTCCGCAGGAGGCGGAGCACAGCGCGATAAGGAGGCTCGGAAGGTACAAAGGAATGCCCCTGAGCATATGCCACGTTACCAACGCAGAGTCGCTGGCTCTTGCTTCATCCTTCGGATTCGCAACGGAGGTCGCTCCCCACCACCTGCTCTTGGACTCCTCAGGGGCAGAGGGTGCGTTGCTGAAGGTGAATCCGCCTCTGAGGGACTCTGGTACAAGAGAGAGGCTCTTCGCGGCATTCATAGGCGGGAAGGCCACTATGTTGGGGACAGATCATGCACCTCATACGCTCACGGACAAATCCTCCGATTACGACCGGGCGCCCAGCGGAGTGCCCGGGGTAGAGACGGCCGTGCCTATGTTCATGGCCATGGTAAAGAAGGGCGAGATGAACCTGGGAGAGCTGGTGCGCATGGGGGCTGTGAA
The DNA here is from genome assembly GCA_002502965.1 of Methanomassiliicoccaceae archaeon UBA381. Taxonomy (GTDB): domain Archaea; phylum Thermoplasmatota; class Thermoplasmata; order Methanomassiliicoccales; family Methanomethylophilaceae; genus RumEn-M2. Next base: position 149,806 of record DAQS01000002.1, on the reverse strand, counting down.
TCCGGCGAAAGCGTTCTCTGTGAAGAAGGGGAGGATCGCAAAGGGATACGATGCGGATTTCGCGGTCTTCGACCCGAAGAAGATGGCATCTATCAATGCGAATGTTCTTCATAGCAAGGCGGGTTACACCCCCTACGAGGGGAAGGACGCGATCATGGCAGATACAGTGATAATCAGGGGCAATGTGCAGATCAGGGACGGGGAGTTCTGCGGTTCCCGCTGCGGAGCGGATCTCTTTGATTGATATAGATTATTCCGGTTTGAGAGGCAGGAAGACCGAGTGTCTCCCGGGTTGCGGCATGTGCTGCCTGTGCCAGCCGGAGATACTTCCTCAAGAGCGTTCGTACTTCCGCACGTCCCATCATAGGGCAATGGTTAAGAACGGCTCGGGAGGCTTCTCCATAGCGCTGAAGAAGGGGCAGGGCTCCTGCGTCTTCCTGAACGGCAGGAAGTGCGACATATACGGTAACAGGCCGACATTCTGCAGACAGTATCCGTTCCATTTCTATGCAGGGGACAGGATATCCGCGGAGCTGGACCTTTCGTGCAGAGGGGTCTGGACAGGCAAGGGGACGGATGCGGAATCAGAGGCCAGGCAGATAGCTTCCGAGTCCCAGGACCGTATGTCCAAGGCGCTCAGGGAATCCAAGGCGGTCTATGAGGAATTCTATGAGATATGCGCAGATGCAGGTGTCATGGGGGACCCGCAGTCCATAAGGGCGGACGTTGCCGCCAACATTCAAAGGTTTGGGGACCCGTTGAGCATAGCCGAGATCCTAGGAGCGGCCCTTGAAGAAGATCCTGTTTCCGTGTCCGGGATAGATTTCCTAGGGGAAGCGAACCAGGAGGAGATGAGGACAGAGGCGATGGAGGCATCCCTCTCATCGATGTCCTCCGAAGACCCCCTGAATCTTCCGGTATATTGTGCCCCGAACTTCGGATGGAACATGTTCCAGGCATCAGGGGACAGGGTGACGTGGTACCTTCTGACGGACGCAGGGGACCTGGAGGAAGTGGACACCATCAGGCCGGAATCGATACAGCTGGGGAGGCCGGATGCGGAGGGGATGCAGGTTCTTACCGATTATCTCGGTGTGCTGAATTCCCGCGAGAGCTTCTTGGGCAGTGTATTCTACAAGATGGACGATCTGGGATATGAGGATCCGATGGAGAACGTGTACATAGGATCGCTGGCAGTATCTGTCGCCGACCTTCTTTGGAGAGCATCCATGTTGGATGCCTTTATGGGAACTGGCTTCGGTGCAGACGGGATCCGTGAAGCGATAATCTTCTACGACATGGACAGATTGGATGCCCCCTCCGTGGGCGCCTTCATATAGGGGCGCGCACGGTAACGTTAAAATAGTCAATCATTTATGGTCGTGCCGGTGGCTATGATGATGAAACCCCTGTCTGTTATCCAGTCCTCGGTCGGCAAGAACGTGATCGTCGAGATGAAGGGCAAGAGAGAGTACAGGGGAGTCCTTGACGGCTACGACCCTCATATGAACGTCGTTCTGAAGAATGCCGAGGAGAGGGTGGACGGGATCCCGAAAAGGAAACTGAACATCGCCATAGTGCGCGGGGACAACGTTATTTACATTTCACCTTAAGGGGAGAGGAACATGGGAAAAGGTACACCATCACAGGGAAGGCACAACAGCCATAAGGTTCACATTCCGTGCCGCAGGTGCGGAAAGCACGCTTATCATGCCAGAAGGGGCGAGTGCGCCTCCTGCGGATACGGCAAGACCGCTAAGATAAGATCCTATACCTGGGCAAAAGCTCACGATTGAGACGGTGCACTCATGACCGGGCCGAAGCACAGCTGCGGCGTCGTGGGAATGAGCGCTGCGCACGATGTGGTAAATCATATCCACAAGGCATTGAATATCATACAGCACCGCGGACAGGAGTCCGCGGGCATAGCAGCATACCGCAATGGCGTAATAACAACCGTCAAGAACAGCGGCCTTGTCAATGTCGCTCTGACAAAGGAATCCATGGCCGGTCTGTCCGGTGAATCCGGTATTGGGCACGTAAGGTATTCCCAACTGGTCACCAAAGGCGTAGTCAATGCCCAACCTATTTCCCTTGAGACGACCCATGGTTCCATCGCCATAGCCCACAACGGGGACATAACCAATTTCGAGGAGCTGAAGAAGAAGTACCTTGCTCAAGGCTGGTCCTTTTCCACCGATTCCGATTCAGAGATACTCGCTCTTCTGTTCTCGAAGAACATGAGTCAGACCGACGACCCGATAAGGGCTCTCAGGATGATGATGAGCGAGGTCGACGGCGCATATTCGTTGACAGTTATGGTCAATGAGCGCGTGTTCGGCGTCAGGGATCCCTATGGTTTCCGCCCTCTTTGTTTGGGGGAGCTCGAAGAAGGCTATATCCTGGTATCGGAGAGTGCCGCCCTGGATTCCATGAAGGGCACATTCATCAGAGACATAATGCCGGGAGAGATCATCGAGATCATGCCGGACCGTTTCAAATCCTATCCCCTTTCAACCAACCATCCGAAGGCGCACTGCATGTTCGAATGGGTGTATTTTGCCAGGCCGGATTCCATCATAGACGGAAAGGAGGTTTACGACGTAAGGAAGCGCGTAGGCATGATCCTGGCCCGGGAGTCTCCCGCGAATGCGGACATAGTCATGCCGGTGCCCGACTCAGGAAGGGCTCACGCTCTGGGGTTCAGCATAGGTTCCGGACTGCAGTACGAGGAAGGGTTCATGAAGAATCGTTTCGTCGAGCGTACGTTCATACTGCCTGATCAGAAACAGAGAGAGCGCGCGGTATCCATGAAGATGAATCCGATAAGGTCAACTGTCAAGGACCGTCGTGTCGTCATCGTGGATGACAGCATCGTCAGGGGGACCACTCTGAAGAAGCTAGTCAAGATCCTGAGGGATGCGGGTGCCAAGGAAGTTCACGTCCGTGTAGGATGCCCTCCGGTGATAGCCCCGTGCTATTACGGTGTGGATATGAGGACCAGGGATCAGTTCATAGCGAATTCTTACTCGGTGTCGGAGATAAGGGACATCATCGGTGCGGACAGTCTTGCCTACATAAGCATCGACGGGCTCGTCGAGGCCATCGACTTCCCGGAGAACGACCTCTGCCTGGCATGCGTCAACAGCAAGTACCCCACCAATATCCCGGGGGAGAAGCACAGGTTCCAGTCCACACTCAGAACCGACTTCGCCCAGTGAGTTACTTCTGAAGGGTCCAGGCCTGCGTAAGGTTTAATACAACCTAGTGATTCCCATGCGATATCGGGCAGGTAGATCAGTTGGAAGATCGCTACATTGGCATTGTAGAGGTCGCGAGTTCGAATCTCGCCCTGTCCACCATTATTACATTCTAAAAAGTGATCCGCACTATGTTCGTCTCAGCTTGGAGTGAGACGAAAAATAAGGAAAGATGTTTGACTGCAGGATCTCAGATCTGCGACGGATACGCCCACAGTATCTTGCGACAGATGAGTATCGGGCAGGCCGCCATTCTCGCGACCCTTTCCGCCACGCTGCCAGGAGTGTCTTGGAGATGTTGGTGCGCCCCACAGACCCGCAGATCACAAGACTGTGGTTCGCGGACCTTCGTAACATTGCTTCGGCAGGATGCCCCACAACGACCCTGGGCTCCACTTCCATGCCTCTAGCCGCAGCCTCCTGGAGGAGATAGTTAATGGTGCCCTTGGAGACCACGCTGCCCAGGTTCTTGATAGACTCCGCAGAATGAATGCTCCCCGCGATGATGGTGCATTACTCTGCATCGAAAATGTACTGGGCAGTAATCTTGGAGGCGTTGTTCTTAGTGATCCCCAGGCCGTTCCTGACAGCGAGTTTGTCTGTCTCGCTGCCGTTCTTTGCGATAAGGAACAGAGATACGAAATCCTCTGCAGTCCTTACGGCCGTTGTGTGTTCTCTTTCAGTAACTAACACCAATCTCAATCCAAAAACAGGCTTTGGAGCAGTGCTCCTTGCGGCCACAGACTCGAGATGCGGTGCTTTGAAGCCGTGGTAATGTAAAGCACGATCCGTACATCATATTAATCCGCGTAACAATATCACAGGCGTGCTCATAGATGCTCATGCCCACATGTGGAACAGGAAGATGCTGCCTGACTTGGCCGTCAGGAACTACATGTCCCCCGTTCTTGATATTCCGGAAGAAGAGAGGAAGAAATACGGGGAACTTTTGGATTTCGATCTTGAGTCCGAGGTGCCGTTCTCAGATTACGACGTCAAAGTGGAAGAGCCGTTGGAGACGATCCGCGATAACGATATGGATTACATGGTGATCCTGGGAACAGATTTCGAGCTTATAGGTCCGGGGAGGATGACCAACGAAGAGTACATGGAATGGATGTTCCAAAGGTGCACGGTGGACGACCGATTCCTTCCCTTCATATCTGTGGATCCCAACAGGGGCAGGGATTCCATATCCATGATAGAACGTCTGGTGAAGAGGTACGATCCCAAGGGGATCAAAGTGTACCCTGCCACAGGCTTTTTGCCTTCGGATCCGAAACTGGAAGAATATTGGGATAAAATAGACGATCTGGGTCTTACAGTAGTGACACATGCGGGCATGGCCCTGCCGCCTCTGGATGAGAGGTATTGCCATCCATCCGATTTTGGGAAGGTGGCCGAGGAACATCCGGATATGAAAATAATTATCGCGCATCTGGGCGGGAAGTTCCATGATGAACTTTTGCCGTTGATGAAGAAGCACGAGAACATATACACCGATTGCTCCGCGCTACAGGGGTGGGCCCATGACGACAGGAGCATGATCTGCAAGCGCATAAAGGCGGTCTCATCCAGGTTCCCTGACAGGATAGTTTTCGGCACCGATTTCCCGTTATATGAGTCGACCTTCTCAGCCATGCAGTTCATAAGAGAGATCCGTGACAGAGATTGGGGAACAGAATCTCAAAAGAATGCGTTGCTGGGTAAAAACATGGCAAGGGTCCTGGGACTTTAGATAAACGCTTATAATCGGGGACACCAATCACGTGAGGATGGCCACAGTCACAATAAATTGGGACGATATCGGCGGCGCTCTCGACACGTATTACATACCCGAGATAGTACTGGCGGTAATGGGTGTTCTGGCGCTCCTCATAGTGAGGCAGCACCTTAAAGATAAAGAGAGCCAGACATACAACTTGCTCGTATTGCTCGGTGTGATCCTGGGCTCAGTCATGGTCATGCTGACTGTGACATATCGTGAGGGTTGGGACACATATACGCTGATAATAGTTGCAGTTGCGTCTTTCGCGCTCATAATACGGCCGTTCCGTGATGTGCATTTCGCTGCCCTCTTCGGTCTGATGGCGGCAGTGATCGCTTATATCTATGTCGGCAGCCTGACAGGAGACCTCGAGATCTTGGCTACCGGCTATCCCAGGATAATCGTGGCCTTCGTTGCAGGTGCCATCGTGTTCATGCTTCTGAACTTCTTGGAGCAGCTTGTGCAGTTCTTCGGGAAATTCCTCAATGCATGGCCCATACTGCTCATTCTGGGTCTGATATGCATAGCAGAGGCGTTCGCAGTGCTCTTGGGCTATGGGTCTGTCATCGGTTTGTTGACAGATCCTCCTGCTGAGGCAGTTCTGGCCAACTCTTGGGTAAACCTTTAAATGGCAAGAGGCAATCGGAGAGGCGCGTGGGCCCGTGGCTTAGCCAGGATATAGCGCTGGCCTTCTAAGCCAGACGCCTCGGGTTCGAAAGTTCCGGAATATGGAGCCGAAAGTCCCGACGGGCCCGCCACAGGGTGTGTCGGTAGCGCGCATCAAAGAAAAGGAGAAATGTAATGAAGAGAAGCTCACGTGCCTGGAAGAAACGCGGTAACCAGCGTTGGAAATGGCGCAAGAAGAAGATGAGGAGAAGAAAGAGAGCACAGAAGATGCGCAAGAAGTAATCCTGAATTCCATTCAGTTTACAAGGGGGTATAGGCTAACCTGGTAGACTGGCGGGCTCCAGTTATAGAGCGTGATTGGAAATGGGTTTGCTGACAGTTGATGAATAACTGGAGCGATGACTCATAATTTCACGGAGGGTAGCTCCCTCTGTGGTGGAAACCCGCTGACGGGAGTTCAAATCTCCCTGCCCCCACCTCTTGCGTAAACTTCTTCCCTCGAACCCTTTACCCGACCCGTGAGCATGTTTCTCCCGGACGTTTATAATTCTTGACGATACTGGAAGGGTAGCATCTCTGCCGCGTATTCGATCAGTATCGCGCAGGGGCCTCAGTTCTTGAAACTGTGCACGGGGGCTGGTATCCTCCCGCCCCTGTTGACGAATCCGCCGCAACCGAATCTGCTGACAGGCATTATGGGGGATGCGCCCAACAGGCCTCCGAACTCGGCCCTGTCGCCCACATCCTTCCCTATGACCGGTATCACCCTGACGGCGGTGGTCTTCTGGTTGACCATTCCTATGGCCATCTCGTCGGCTATTATCCCCGCCAGGGTCTCTGGCGTCGTATTGCCGGGTATAGCGATCATATCGAGGCCTACGGAGCATACGCAGGTCATAGCCTCTAATTTCTCAAGCGTGAGGGCTCCTGCGGTCACGGCCTCGGCCATGCTGCTGTCCTCGCTGACAGGTATGAACGCTCCGCTCAGCCCGCCTACGTATGAGGAAGCCATAATCCCTCCCTTCTTCACCTGATCGTTCAGTATCGCCAGCGCCGCAGTGGTTCCAGGGGCTCCGACCATCTCCAGGCCCATCTCGTGAAGTATGTCCGCGATGCTGTCTCCTACCGCGGGGGTAGGCGCCAGGGACAGGTCCACTATGCCGAAGGGCACGCCCAGCCTCTTGGAGGCCTCTTTGGCGACCAACTGGCCCACCCTCGTCACCTTGAACGAGGTCTTCTTTATTGTTTCGCACAGAACCTCGAAATCCCCGTCCTTGACCTGGGATACCGCCGTTTTGACGACCCCCGGTCCGCTGACGCCGACGTTTATGACGGCATCGGTCTCGGTCACCCCGTGGAATGCCCCTGCCATGAACGGGTTGTCGTCAGGCGGGTTGCAGAATATCACAAGCTTCGTGCAGCCTATGGAGTCTCTGTCCGCCGTTCTCTCCGCCGTCCGTTTTATGACATCCCCCATGAGCCTCACGGCGTCCATGTTTATCCCTATCTTCGTTGTGGCGACCTCTACTGATCCGCAGACCCTCTCGGTGCTCCCCAGGGCCTCCGGTATCGAGTCTATCAGCATCCTGTCCGATCGGGTCATGCCCTTCGCCACCAACGCGGAGTATCCTCCGATGAAGTTGATACCTATCTTCTTGGCGGCTCTTTCCAAAGTATGTGCTATGGTAACGAAATCCTCGGGCGTCTTACACGCAGAGGAGCCCACGATGCTTATGGGAGTGACCGAGACCCTTTTGTTGACTATGGGGATCCCATACTCCAGGCTGATGTCTTCTGCCACGGGTATCAGATCCCGGGCGGTGCTGACGATCTTGTCGTAGATCTTCCCGTTCAGAGCGTCGAGATCCGGGTCGCAGCATTCCATGAGGCTTATGCCCATGGTGACGGTCCTTACGTCCAGGTTCTCCCGTTCGATCATCTTGTTGGTCTCGAGGACCTCATCCAGATCTATCATGCGCATTCGAATCAGACTCTGTGCATCATGTTGAATATTTCTTCGTGCTGCGCCTTTATGATGCAGCCGATCCTCTCGCCTATCTCATCCAGCTCATCGGTCATCTGAGAGAAGCTCTTGCTCGTCTTCGAAGTATCGACGATCATCATCATGTTGATGTAATCCTGCACGGTTGTCTGGGAGATATCCAGGATGTTGATGTTGTTCTCTGCGAAGTAGGTGCATACCTTGGCTATTATGCCGACCATGTCCTTGCCTACGAGCGTGACTATTGTTCTGTTCATTCTGATACCTTCCCGTCGGTCTCCTTCCTGAATATGGCGAACTCTATAGAGTCTGAGAGCGCGATGAGAGAGGCCTCTATAACGTTGTCGGACACGCCTATAGTGGTCCAGTTCTCCTTCCCGTCGGAAGATGTTATCAGGACCCTTACGGGAGCGGCGGTGGCCGCTTTCTCGTCCAGAACTCTGACCTTGTAGTCCACCAGTCTTATCTCGCTCAGGAATGGGTAGAATTTGGTCAGCGCTTTCCTCAGGGCACTGTCCAGAGCATCAACGGGACCGTTCCCGTCAGATGCGGTGTGCTCCACATTTCCGAGACGGTCGACCACCTTGATGCTGGCCTCGGAGGTGAGCTTGTTGTCCCCCACCTCATCTATGAAGAGCCTGAATCCCGCTATATCGAAGGGGTCATTGAAGTTCCCGGAGCTCTTTCTGACCATCAGCTCGAAGCTGGCGTCTGCTCCGTCGAACTGATATCCTTTGGATTCCAGCTCTTTCACCGTGTTCAGTATGGAATCTGTGTTCTTGTCCGTAGCTGGTATGCCGAGGATCCTCATCTTCTCCTCTATGCTCGCCCTTCCAGATACCTCGGACACCAATACCCTCCTGATGTTGCCCACGGTCTCCGGGGTTACATGCTCGTAGGTTCTGGTGTTCTTACGCAGGGCACTTATGTGCATCCCGCCTTTGTGGGCGAAGGCCTTGTCCCCTACGTACGGAAGGTGGGGGATGTTCCTTGTATTCGCCACTTCCGAGACCTTCTTGCTCAGATGGGTCAGGCCGTTAAGGCCGGCGCCGGTATCGTAACCCATTTTGAGCATGAGATTAGGTATTATGGAGCAGAGATTGGCATTGCCGCACCTCTCTCCCAGGCCGTTGACGGTCCCCTGGACCATCGTGGCCCCGCTCTTTACGGCGGCCAGGCTGCATGCCACGGCCAGATCGGAGTCATTATGGCAGTGTATGCCCACCGGGACGCTGATGCTTCTGACGACCTCAGAGGTGATCTCTGTCACCGATTCCACGAGGGTTCCGCCGTTGGTATCGCAGAGGACGACCCATCCCGCTCCCGCGGCAGCGGCTGTCCGGGCAACCTCCATTGCGTATTCAGCATTGTCTGCGTAGCCGTCAAAGAAGTGCTCCGCGTCGAATATGACACTCTTTCCCCTTGACCTCAGGAATCTCACACTGTCATCTATCATCCTGAGATTCTCTTCCAGAGTGGTCCTCAGTGCATCGGTGACATGGAAGTCCCAGGACTTGCCGAATATGCATACGGTATCGGCGGAGCAATCCGCCAAAACCCTCAATTGCGGGTCGTTCTCCGCTCTGGTATCCGGACGGCAGGTGCTGCCGAAAGCCACTATCTTCGTTCTTGTTCTCTTTCCCCGGAGGGACTCAAAGAACTCGGCATCCTTGGGATTGGAGGCAGGCATACCACATTCGACGAAATCCGTGCCGAATTCATCCAACGCGTTCAGTATCTCCTGCTTGTCTTTCAGAGAGAAGGATATTCCCTCAGTCTGGGCGCCGTCTCTGAGCGTTGTGTCGTAAATGTAGATTCTGGGCATTTCCTACGCAGTCCGTCTGTCCATTATCCATATGAGATCGCTAAGCATGGCCGAGGCAGTCTCGCTCTTGCCAGCCCCGCGGCCGGAAACAGTTATCGGTCCAGCCATATCCGTTATGACCTGTGCCTTGTTAAGTGATCCCGGCACGCTGAGGGGATGGTTCTTAGGTATGAGCCTGGGGGCGACCTCCAGCTTATCCTTGGAGATCTCGCCGATATGCCTTATGACCATACCCTTCTCCGCCGCCATCTCCACGGCCTCCGGCGTAACGGTATCTATGCCGGTGACGGAGACATCGGAGAACTTCACATCCTTCTTGAAGACGGAGTTCGCCAGTATGGCGACCTTGCACGCGGAATCTATGCCCTTTATGTCATAGGTAGGATCCGTCTCAGCGTAGCCAAGCTGCTGAGCCTCTCTGAGTGCCTGCTCGAAAGGTATCCCGCTGTCCATCCTGCTGAGTATGAGGTTGCACGTGCCGTTGAATATGCCCTGTATGGAGTTTATCTTCTGTCCCACCAGCGCTTCGTTGCACATATTGATCATGGGCATGCCGCCGCCGACCGACCCTTCAAAGCGAAGGTAGCAGCCGTTCTCCTTTGCCAGAGCATCAAGCTCCGAATATGCGAGTGCCAGAGGCCCCTTGTTCACGGTTATGACGTCCTTTCCCTTCTTGAGGGCGTGCCTTATGTTCACCAGACCTTCTCCCCCGTCAGTTATGTTCGTTGGGGAGGCCTCTATCAGAAGATCGAAGTCCACCATATCCATTATCTCGGTGCATGACAGGCCGTTCCTGTCCGTGTGCAGCTTCCCGGTGTTGTTCTTGTTGCCGAGGGTGCAGAAACCGCAGATCTTGTATTCGCCGTCGTTGACCTCATAGCTTTTAGAATCGACTATTCCAACTATGGTCACCAGATCCTCGTATCTTTTCTTCAGATAGGCGTCCTTGATCAGCAGCGACTCGAAGAATCCGCGGCCTATGTTCCCGAATCCCGATATGAAGACCCTCATGCGGTCAGCCCCCTTATGCAGGTTAGCTTCTTCTTCGCACAGGATTCGACCATGAAAGCATCTAGTTTCTTGGCATCCTCCTTCGTCTCCAGTTTGGCCGATATTCTTATGGTCCGCCCTTCGCCGTTGGTTTGGGATGAGGCGTTTATCTCATAAGAGGATAAAGCAACAGCTTCTGCGGCCTCTTTCATCAGCTTCTCGGTGAACGTGCAGTCAGCATTGCCGATCAAGATATAGTCCATGGGCACGGTTCCTGCGACAGACCCCATCTTGGCTATGACCACGTCCCTGCTCTTCCATATGGATTTAAGGGTCTCCAGCTTCTCAGACTCTACGTTGAACGTCAAGTTCACGCTTATCATGCCGTCTATGACCTGCTCGCGGTTGTGGACAACTCCTACAATGTTGCCGTCCACCGCAGATATCGGTTCCAACGATCTGACAAGGCTTCCCGGTATGTCCTTTACGTAAATGTCTGCATTAACTAGCATTTGATTGCCTCTCGCCACTTTATCGGGTGCGCGCTTATATAAGATATCCCGTTGGTCACTGCGTGTAGAAGGTGCTCGTAACAGTCTTGCCCAGGTCGGTGATCTTGTACGTTTTGCCGTTCTTCTCCACCCATCCCTTCTCCACCCACGGTTTGAGATAATGCCGGCCGAAGTACATTTTCTCCTTTTGCTTCTCGTCCGTCTTCCCTTTGCTTCCGTCGGGGGCAAAGCTCCAAAGTTCCAGCTCTTTCAGTTGGTTAATGCACAGGATGCGGGGTGGCACGCTCTTCTTGGACATTTCCTGAATACCTCTAAGGCATCTTACAAGGTCCTCGTCCGGGATATCCATCTTGTATGTTCCCATGGGCTTGAGGTCAAAGGTCTCCGCTGTAAGACCCAGAGGTCTCCCGTTGCGGTAGTAGAGCTTCCTTATGTCCTTCTCGGAGGTGGTGTAGGCCTTGGTGCCCACTGTAAAAGGAACGGTTCCCGGCACCATCATCGCCGCCGTGGTGGATGCGGCTGAGTATTCCGGTGTCCCGGAGGATACATTGACCCAGACTTCGGATCCCCCATCCTTCTCGGAAAGAAGTATGTTCAAAACGGTCCTTAGCATCTCCTGATAGTCGTAGACCTTGGCCTTGTGCTCGATTATCTCCGTGCCCGAAGCGGATGAGCGTATCATCCTGCAGACCTCGTCATAGAATTCCTGATAGACCCTCAGAGAGGGATCGTCGGGGTCTCTGACGAAATGGATCAGATGGATTCTGTCGGGACGCTCTTTCAACAGAGGGTTCACGATCATGACCGTTTCGAAGGTCACGCATGCGACCATGACCTTGTCACGTTTTCCTGCTGGCATTGGATGAGGATTCCCTCCAGGATATATGATTATGCCGAAAAATAGGGTCGACACGACATCTTGCCGCATCAGGTGAAAGTGTGATTAGGCGCCGAGAGGGAGATTCGAACTCCCGAGGAGAAACCTCCACGAGCTTTCCAGGCTCGCGCCTTACCGGGCTGGGCCATCTCGGCTCTCAGTCGACAAACTGGTACTTGCATTAAAAGGTTTTCATGTGTCGGGGAGAGTTCCGTGTCCGAAACAGAACGGCTAGACTCTTCCGGTCAGCATATCCGAGCATCATGTTTTTAGTCCCTATAAGCAATGCAGTCCCTGAACGATATGGCTGCCAAGATCCCCCCGATAACGAGAGAAGACGTTGACGAGACGATAGGTTTCATAAGGAGCTCCGTGGAGGAGGTGGGATGCGAAGGTCTGGTCATAGGTCTCAGCGGAGGTCTGGATTCAGCAGTGACAACCAAGCTCTGCGTAGAGGCCATAGGTGCGGACAGGATATTGAACGTGTTCATGCCTTCAAGGGGCACTCCCGCGGAGGATTACAAGGTCACCTACTCCCTGAGCAGAGAATGGGGGACAGAGTACAGGGTCATAGACATACAGCCTGCTGTGGATGCATTGACGGCAGTTCTTCTCTCTGATACGGAGGCGCCGATGGAGAGAGGCAACATCTCTGCCCGTTGCAGGATGATCGTCATGTATAACCTGGCAAAGAAGCGCAACTACATCGTCGTCGGGACATCCAACCAGAGCGAGATCATGATGGGGTATTTTACCAAGTTTGGAGACGGGGCATGTGACATAACACCTCTCGCCAATATGTACAAGACCGAGGTCAGGCAGATGGCCACGTTTTTGGACATACCTCAGCCGATATTGGACAGGCCGCCGTCCGCCGGTTTCTGGGTAGGGCAGACGGATGAGGATGAGATGGGTATAGTCTACGAGAAGCTGGACGTCATTCTTTACGGATTGGAGCAGGGCAGATCAGACAAGGTCATATCCGCGGATACTGACGTACCCATAGAGAAGGTGAAGGAGATAAGGGAAGAGGTACGCAAGATGGAGCACAAGAGATTACTTCCTATGAGGCCCTCTATACAGGGATAAGCATTGTTTTTGGGCGATCGCGAGCCAGCTCCGGAAGGTGCCAACGGCGTTTCTTCAAAAAACTATATTAACGGCTTCGCAATCTCCTGCTTACTTCAGCTCCTGTAGTGTAGCGGCCAATCATGGAGCCCTCTCGAGGCTCCGACCCGGGTTCAAATCCCGGCGGGAGCACTTTTCTACACACACCAGTTAAGATAAGGTCCGACTTACCTGCTGATCTCCCTTTGATATGCCGGAAGAGGGTGGCGTGTTCTCAATAGGTTCCGTGATAGATCGTGCCATTTCTCAGCGCCAGGATGTTCTCCAGAGGCGTCTTGTAGGGGAGCTCGCATCCGGGGCCGATGATCAGCCCGGGTGCTTTGTCCCATGCGGATATTGTTTCTTCGACCTTTGTCTCGATCTCCTTCGGTGTCCCGTTCAGGAGGAGATCGGTGTGTTCGATCCCCGCTATGAAGGCTGTCCGGCCTCTGAGTTTGCAGATGATCTCATCCATATTCACAGATCTAAGATTCAGGTGAAGCGCTGTCGGTCCGACCTTCATTTGTGATTCCCAGAATGGTTCAGCAGAGCAGTTGTGGACGATCGTCCGAAGTCCTTTCCTGCGGAACGAATCTGTTTCCTTCTCGAGATATTTCCTGTCGAACCGCTCATACGTCTCCAGGTCCATAAGCTCGTTCCCCGCCGTTCCGTTCTCTATGAAAACGTCTTCCAATCCGATATCGGAGATCCTCTCACCATAGGCCTCAGAGGACTCTGTCACGGCAGAGAGCACGCGATCTACGGCGGAAGGTTCGGTCAGACAACCTATCAGCAGGTTCTCCAGGCCGACGATCTCGGAAGCGATAAGCATCGGGGAGTTGACACATCCGACCACTGCCACTTCTTCGCGATAACGGTGGAACATGATCTCCGCTGCTTTTATCAGAACAGACCAGAACCTGTCATCCATAGGGTCGACGGGGTGGATCTTGTCGACGTCAGACATGGGAACATACTTGTCGGCTCTGGGATAGAAATCCCTTTCCGGGAATCTCCACGCCGTGCCGTGAGCCTGTGCCTCAACCAGTATGTCGCCCCAGCCCGCCATGACGTTGTCGAAGCTGTAAATGTCGTAGGCGGCCATCGCAAGCTTCGAGAATATCTCTGGGTCGTGGAAACCGTCACGCATCTTCAGCCCCGTGGACTGCAACAGCCATTTGGCGGCTCCCAAATGCTGATAGAACAGGGGAACGCGATCTGGAAGATGAAGGTCGAGGGCGGAATGGAAGCGGTCCGCGGAATTCATGAACTATATTAGAGTGTCGTCCGTATTAATAACTGTCAATCTGTGCACGGGATCAGATGGCCATTCTTCTGTGGCGGTTTATGGCCAATGAGGCCACTACTGTTATCGCCAGCACCGCCAGTATGAATATCAGCGAGAACATGACTGGTATGTGGTAGAATCCGGCTATGATCATCTTCACTCCCACGAAGGTGAGTATAACCCCGATTCCGTACTTGAAATATGAGAATTTGGAGATGACTCCCTTAAGGGCGAAGTACAGGGACCTAAGACCCAGTATGGCGAATATGTTGGAGGTGTAAGCTATGAACGGGTCTGTGGTCACAGCGAGAACCGCGGGCACGGAGTCTATCGCGAACACTATGTCGGTGAATTCCAATGCCAATATCGCAAGGAATATCGGAGTTACGTACAGAGCACCGTTCTTCTTCACAAAGATCTTGCCGCCTTCCAGGCAGTCCGTCGTCCTCATGTGCTTTGTGGCGAATCTTATTATGAAGTTCTCATTCGGGTCCTTGACGGTGTCCTTCTTCACCATTGTTCTTATGGCAACGAATATCAGGAGTGCTCCGAAGAAGTACATCATGAAATCGAAGCGGTGAAGCAGCTCAGCTCCGGCGAATATGAAGATCAGACGGAACGCCATAGCCCCGATTATTCCGTAGAAGAGCGCTTCATGCTGATACTTGTCCGGTATGGCGAAGGCTTGGAATATGAGCAGGAAGACGAACATATTGTCCACGCTCAGACTCTCCTCGATCACGTAGGCGGTGTAGTATTCCATCGCCGAATTGGCGCCCATATTCAGGTAAACGAATATCCCGAAGATCAGAGCGATCGATATCCAGAACCCTGTAAGGAGAAGCGCCTTCCTGAGGGGAACGGCCTCTTTCTTCCTGTTGAAAACGAAAAGATCTAGGCAGAGCAGGAACAGGATCAGCAAGAAGAACAGTACCCAGTCCGTGACTCCCTCTACCATAGTCCGAGATTGACAGAGCCGATATAAATCTTGTTGATAAGGAATGCCTTTTCCGTCGCCTCATCTTTAGGCGAACGATTGTTTTTCTATCAAGAACTTCATGAAGATCCCGGAAATGGCCGTTATAAGCATATCCTTGGATGATGAGAGCGCCCTTGCACTTGAGACCATAATGGGCTCTTTGGGAATAAAGAGCCGTAGCGAGGCGGTGCGTTTTGCCATAAGCACCACCGAGACCACTTTGAAGGACATGGAGAGCATAACGGGAGATGTGGAAGGCGTTCTCATAATAGTGCACCCCGATCACAACGATTCGTGGCTTAGCATGATCCAGCACAGATATGACGGATGCATAAAGACCCAGCTGCACTCCCATCTGCATAACCGGAGATGCTTGGACGTGATGATCATATCTTCGGATGCTGGCTCATTCAGATCTATGATGCGGGATATATACTCTGCTGGCAAATCAAGCTATACTCAGTTCGTGCATAGCTAGTCGCGCGTACGTGACATTTATTAACGTTGAACGCGTAAACAAATCCGGATGGGATAGCATGGGTTCTAAGAACCAACATATGAGCTGTAGCTTCGGCTCTAGGATTTGGAAGAAGCTTAAGCGGGAGGTGGGGCGTGTCACAGACGATGTCATGTTGCTGTCCTGCGATTTCAAGTATGATTTCCTCAAGGTAAGGCCCGACGTCTTCGAGCCCAGGGTGGTGGATCGTCAGACCTTCAAGAAGGAGGTTCCCAATAAGGACCCTCCTCGCTCGAAGCATAAGCCTACGGCGGTTCCGATGCAGGACGTATATGCCGATACACCGCCACCGGCGAGCAACGGGCAGGTCCCGCTGATGATGATGTGGCCCGCAGACGAGGAGTTCGTCCCGCCCGGAGTCATGCCAGCGGCAGATCTGGGCGATTTCGGGGGACATTCCTCCGACGGGACGGTCATTCAGGACATGGATATCAAAGGACCCGTTGAAAGGATGCCCAAGCCTCCGACTATGGGGGTCTCGGAAGAGATCACAGTATTGAGCTCGGGAGTGGAGCCAATGGGCACAACGTCGGCACCTATGGGCTACGAGAGCCCCTACATCAAGGCACTGATGGCTGACACATCGACCGAGGCGATAAGGTCTGACGGCTATGTACTCGATTTCGATCATTTCTGGGATGAAGAGGATGAAGAGGTTCAGGAAGTTCCTGCAGAGACGGGTGAAATTGTAAAGGAGCCCAATCTCGTCGTCTTCGATCTCTCGGAG
>DAQS01000002.1:0-133155 GCA_002502965.1 Methanomassiliicoccaceae archaeon UBA381 | reverse complement strand
AATTTCATCCTGATCGACGATTCGGAGCCTGCAGAGGCCCAGAAGCCTAACTTCGTCGTCTTCGATCTCTCGGAGCCGACGGAAGAAAAGGTTCCGACTCCGAATTTCATCCTGATCGACGATTCCGAGGAAACTTCCATATCTGTCTCGGAAGAGGCAGATTGTATGATGGAGATCGCGATTCCAGAAATTTTGTCCGATGTCAGAGAAATGGAAGATGCGGTATCGGAAGGGGTCTTCCCGGATGATGATACGAACCTTGTTCCCATGTTAGATGAAGATCATCGAGCGGCTGAAGCGGAACCGCCTGCAGAGCTGTTGAATCCAGCGGCCTTACAGGTCACAGAACAGAGAAAGGAGTTGCACATCAGCGAGGGAATGGAGGTCAGCTTCGGGTTCCTTTTTGGCACTTCGGAGAAGGGAGGAGATTCCGGGATCGATTTCTTGTTCGGCGAGGAAGAGTGTCAGGACAGTCCGACTCAAAATTATGAGGCGCGCACGGTCAGGGACGCCGTTAAGGTGTCCTCTGTGCAAACTCAGAGGCTGTATCTCTGAGATCCCAGAGCGGAACAAACCATTTACCTTATTCATTCTGTCTTTTTGCAGAGAGTGATCGGAGCACTGTCAGTGTGTTCTTTATATGTTTAGCGGGTGTCGGCGTCTATATAGTAAATAATTTAAACGAGAGATTGTCTGACACCCTGTGGACCTCGGCATTGTTTTCTTGACCATTGTGCTGGTACTGTTCTTGGCGAAGATCAGTGCCGTCGTTTTTGAGAAGTTCGGTATACCCGGGCTTGTCGGAGAGATATTGATAGGTGTTGTCATAGCCAATCTGGTCATAGGTGATTGGTCCTTCATGAAGGTCCTCGATCTCGAGGATGCAGATTCCATAAATTCCCAATTCTTCTTCGTATTGGCGGAGATGGGTGTGATCTTCCTTCTATTCTCCGTAGGTCTGGAGATGAGGGTCTGCGACCTGATGAAAGTGGGGAGGACGGCATCCCTTGTTGCGATATTGGGTGTGATATTGCCTTTCATATTCGGCTTCATTCTCATGTTGGCCTACGACGGTAACATGTATCATGCCTTGTTCCTGGGAGCAGCCATGGTCGCCACGAGCGTCGGGATAACTGCCAAGGTGATAAAGGACATGAAGGTCATGAACACCAAGGAATCCCGGATCATCATAGGCGCCGCAGTAATCGACGATATAATGGGTATGATCGTGCTGGCGGTCGTCGTCGGTATGGCCCAGTCCGGGTCCCTGGACATCGTGAGCATAGGCGAGATAGTTGTCAAAGCCGTGATCTTCGTGGTTTTCATACTCTTCCTCTGCTCTAAAGTCGTTCCCAGATTCGACAGGTGGTGGAGATCCAGGTTCGTACCGAGGCCCTGCGACATAAATTACACTATGCTGACCGTTGCCGTGATCGTCTGCTTCGGAAGCGCATATGTTGCCGACCTGATAGGCCTGGCACCCATCATCGGGGCCTTCCTGGCAGGCATGCTGTTCGCTGACAGGGCCAAGGAATGGGGTATGTACAAGGGGATCGAATCAATAACAACCTTCCTTCTTCCGTTCTTCTTCGTATATGTAGGAATGAATGTGGATCTTGGCGCTATCAGCAGCGACGTACTGTTGCTTTTCGCTGTGGTCCTGATCCTGGCGATAATAGGTAAGCATGTCGGTGGCGCCCTGGGAGCCAAGATCGGAGATAAGTCCCTCGATAAGAATTCCCTTAACATTATCGGCATAGGGATGATACCCAGAGGAGAAGTGGGGATAATAGTGGCAGCAATGGGCCTTAAGATAGTTGTAGACGGGTCTCAGGCTGTGTCTCAGGAGATGTACGTGG
This sequence comes from Methanomassiliicoccaceae archaeon UBA381, assembly GCA_002502965.1. Lineage (GTDB taxonomy): Archaea > Thermoplasmatota > Thermoplasmata > Methanomassiliicoccales > Methanomethylophilaceae > RumEn-M2. Next base: position 131,296 of record DAQS01000002.1, on the reverse strand, counting down.
TCGTGGTCCTCATGTCTGTGGTAACGACGCTGATAGCGCCGCCGCTTCTGTCCAAGCTGTTCAGGAAGAAATATCCGGAAGAGCAGGACAACGGCTGTGAAACGGGTCGTTGCCAAATATGAGATCTTAAGGATCACATGGGGTAGAATGCCTGAAGAACCAGGATGATGATGCACATACCCAGTGCAAGGCCGATGACGGTCTTCGGACCCACCTTGGGCGACTTGTCGTTCTTGGTATCGAAATACCTGACAAGGCCCGCCTGTGATTGGAATCCCCCGTCCTTCTTCTTGGCCATTGGGTAAGAGAAGACGGAATCTTTATAAAAAGGTTATCGGGCACGCTCCCGCGTAATCCCTTTATAGAGGATAGCCAATCGCAACTTCGATACGATGCACTGGGCGGACGTTATAGCCAGAGATATCCTGGAGAAGGATAAGAACCCCCTAATAGCCACGGGGATAAGTCCCACCGGGATAATACACGTGGGAAGTCTCAGAGAAGCCATTACTGGCGAGGCCGTCCGCAGTGCGATCAAAGACCTCGGAGGTAATGTTAGGCTGATATACCTCATAGATTCCCTGGATCCGCTTAGGAAGAGGTATCCTTTCCTGCCCGAGGAGTACGAGAACTATGTGGGGATGCCCATATGCCAGATACCATGTCCCTGCGGGAAGCATGACAATTATGCTCACCATTTCGTACAACCTTTCCTGGATGCGTTGAAGTCTTTGAAGGTGGATTGTGAGATAATATGGACTCACGAGCTCTACGCCCAGGGGAAGTTCGCACCCATGATAGATCTGGCACTTCGCAAGAGGCCCCAGGTGATAAAGATCTTGAAGGAGGTTACGGGAAGAGATCTGAATGATGACTTCTCCCCTTACAACCCCCTATGCAGGAGCTGCGGGAGATTCACTCAGCCCCTGCTTGACACTTACGAATATCCACGCATCGACTATTGCTGCAAATGCGGCGGCAGCGGTACCGCAGACATAACCAAGATGGACGGGAAGCTTGTTTGGAGGCTTGAGTGGCCTGCCAAGTGGAAGATATTCGGTACTTCCGTGGAGCCCTTCGGGAAGGATCACGCGGCTGCGGGCGGTTCCTACGATTCAGGGAAGAGGATAGTGGAGGAGATATTCGACGGGAAGGCACCGTATCCCGTGCCGTACGAATTCGTGCAACTCAAGGGTGTAGGTCAGATGCACAAATCCACAGGCTCTCCGGTTACAGGTATGGATGCCATAAACATGACTCCTCCGGAGGTCCTTAACTATCTTTTTCTGAGAGTGAATCCTCAGAAGGCCATCGATTACGATTCCGGAATGGGTGTTCTCGATATGGCGGACGAGTACGACAGGATGGAACGACTATTCTTCGAGGGCGGATGCACGGATTGCGAGGAGAATTCCGTAAGAGCCTACAGCATAGCTCAGCATAATGTAGTGCCAGAGGAGATCCCCCCGCAGATACCATACAGGCACTTGGTGAATGTGGTGCAGATGTCCGACTGCTTCGAAGGGGTCATGGAGATCCTGGGCAGGACAGAGAATCTGAAGGATCTAAGCGGGGAGGAGGTCCAGAGACTCAGGAAGAGAGTGGAGTGCGTCAAGTTCTGGTTGGACACCTTTGCCCCGGAAGACGTTAAGTTCTCTGTATCCGACGGCATCCGTCCAGAGGAACTCAGTGAGGAAGAGAAGAAGTATCTGGCACTTTTGTCCGATGCTCTCGATACCACAGAGTGGACCCCCGATCCAATAAGCAATGCCGTTGTGGAGAAGGCCAAGGAGGCGGGCATCAGCACGAAGAAAGGATTCCAGACACTCTACAGGGTGCTGATTGGACGTACTTCGGGTCCGAGGCTGGGAGCATTCCTGGCGGATATGGAGAAGGCCAAGGTATTGGAAAGGTTCAGATCTGTGTCCCTCTGATCACAATATGCCCATGTTCGTGAGCTTCTCCGGCAAATAGGTGTCCGTGACGAAATCCAGACCGTATTTTGCCAGGGCCTGCTGCTCGGATTTCTTTTTCATGTCCAGCATGGCCTGTATCTCGGAGATCCAGAATTCGTCCCTGAACCTGGGATCGCTGAGCTCCGCATTGAGTGCACCTATGTCCTTGTCAGAAAGGGAATCCGTCGGGAGGTCGTAATTCAATATATCGGACGCAGTTATGCCGACGAACTGGGCAGTAGGTGTGGCCAGATAATCTGATATGTGTGCCGTTTTTATCGCACCATAGGCTATGGACGCATATATCCTGAATGACCACGGGTCGCCGTCAGTGAAAACGACTATGGGCAGCCCCATCTCGTTGTTCAGTCTTTTTATGAAGCGCCTGGTGCTCCTGGCGGGCTGTCCCTTCAGGTGAACGAGCAGAGCATTATGTTCTTCGCAGAAGCCGTTCTCGACAAGACGGTCGAACATACCTCCCGTCTCTACGGCAACAACGAATTTTGCATTGCCGCCCTGGAATTGTACGTTCTCCTTCTCCACGTTATACGGCACTCCGTATCCGGACTCGCCGACATCCTCGAGGCAGTTTATCTTCCTCCGGTCGCCCTTCTTCGTCATCTCGGTGAGGGTGAAGTCCCCCATGACCCTGGCGCCGTCCTCCTCCGGGCGCAGCTTGAAATCCTCTCTCATGCAGCCGGACATTATCTCCAGGTCCTCTGCCAGAAGGTTGCTCTCATCCTGGGAAGTGAATTTGCCGTGACCCCACCCCTCAGATATGTAGTACATCTCTCTCAAGGTAGAGGATTTGTTCGTTTTGATCATGTCCTCTATGAACTGCACCGTGCAGGCTGTCCTGAGCATCATGGTGGCTCCTGTCACGGTCTTGGCTGTTCGCTGGGTCTTCATATTCCCGTAGGTCCAGACGCTCTTCTTCGGATCGAACTCTATATTCTTCTTGGACCTTGTGGAAAGTTCCATGACGGGTATTTCACCCATCTTCATCTGATTATAGACGGAGTCCACAAGCTCCTTTAGGTTATTAACAGCGTTATCGTGACGGTCAGTCATCTTCCAGCACCTCCGGGGTCTCCTCTTCTTCCTCTTCTTCGACGGGCTCCTCTTCCGAGTCTATCTCGGTGACCTCGATGCCCTTTATGCCCCAATCCCCGGGCAGCGGGTCCGCTCCCATGACTATGACCGGATTAATACCTGAAACGTAGACATCGTCCGGAGAGAAGACCTCTGCCATGTCCCCGGTCAAATCGAAGGATATGGTGGTATGAGCTGCAGGTGCCAGATCCCTCACGTCCCATGCGGCTTTGCCCTCGTCGTTCATCTCAACGAAATGCTCCTCGCCGAACAGTGTCAGGTTAACGGCCTCCTTCGGAAGCCGCGCATGGATCCTGAAGGAGCGCGCGCTCCTCGTGTAGTTGAATATGGTGTAGGTCACCTTCCTTAGCTTCTTCTTTTTGGCATCGACGCTGGGCTCGATCCACACCACATTCATTATCTTGGATATCGTGAGATCGAGATCAGGCACGGGTTTTTTGAGGAACTCTGCAGATTTCTTGGCCAGTTCCGGCAGGATGACCTGCACGATCTCGAATTTTGCGCGGGTATGTTCCCTTCTTTCCCTTTTCCTAAGGTGGCTCTTCAGATTCCTACCGCAGAGCTTAAGTGCCAGACCTATTTCCTCGGTTATCTCGGGCAGGTCGGCTATGGCCTCTTTGCCCTCTGAGGTGAAGAATACCTTTGTGGATGCTACATGAACCAGGATTATGGCCGGTCCGAATGGCACGCCTTTGCCACCCCTCTGCTCCAGCCCGTATCTTCTCCAATCGACATCCGATACAGCCTTCGTAATAGCACATGCTCCTGCCTGGTACAGCAGGGGGACGCGGTTGGCGAATCTTAGTACGGTAACCTGCCCCTCCGAAGGTATGTCCCCTCCGTACACTATCCCCACCTCGACTGTGAAAGGGTTGCCGTTGACGGCCCTGGGTGCCCTGGTGACAGGGGGAGCATAATACTCCGGGCGCATCCCGTCCAGAACGTGCATCAGCCCCTTCTTGATCAGGGTGTCCCCAATAGGGGAGAGGCAGTCTGTCTGAGGGGCCATTATCTTGACCTTCCCTATGGCCTTAACGATGTCCCTGCAATCGTCCCGGGTAAGGCCGGAAGGTTTTCTGTCAGGTTTTATACTCGTGTCCTTCAGAATCTCGTCGGCTATCCTTGCCGTCAATCTGGAGAAATCATTGATCAGGAACGCTCTGACCGTCTTCTGCTGAGTTGACTGGGTCATTTTCTGCAGGTCGCCTATCTCGAGGCCTTCCGGATGGGGTTTGATCTCTTTGGACTTCTCCGGCATAGTTTCCGTGGCCCTTTCGAATACGAATGTCCTGTTGTCCGGGTCCACGAAGGTTATCTTTGAATGCGGATTGACTATGGCAGTGTTCTTGAGGTATTCGAAGATCGACTGCTTCCCTGTTATATACCTGCCTTTTGTGTAATATTCTATGCGGGTGCCGCTGTCTTTGCCTTCCCAGGTGAAGGCTTTCTCATTGGAAACTATCGGGCGGTTGGTCTTAGTGTCTATGACAATGTCCATGCCCCAGGCGACAGAATCCTCGCCTTCGATCTTGGACTGCACGTGGGCCGGTTTTCCTGTCGATATATTGCCGAACATTATAGTGGCGGATATGCCTATGCCCTGCTGCCCTCTTGATTGTCTCAGGGCGTGGAACCTCGATCCGTAGAGAAGTCTGCCGAAAACGTTCGGCATCATCTTCTTGACTATCCCGGGACCGTTGTCCTCGATGACCATCCTGTACTCTTCCTCCTCAAGTTTCTCAACTCTGACAAAAACGTCCGGAAGTATGTCCGCCTCTTCGCATGCGTCGAGGGCATTGTCCACTGCCTCCTTGATACCCATGAGGAGGGATTTGGATTTGGAGTCGAAGCCCAGGATTTGCTTGTTCTTCTCGAAGAATTCCGTTATCGATATCTCTTTCTGCTTAGAGGCCAAGATGTTGGCTGTCGGCACAGCTCCGACCGGTTTCTTCTCGTTTGAGCCCATCCGTCCCGAAGAGGGGATAGGGGTTAAATAAATGTTTCAGACGGTCCCTGAATCGTCGTCCGCATCGAATCTCTCCCCGCATTTGGGACATTTCTCTGCATTTGCGGGGACCGTCGCACCGCACTCGGAGCATTCCATCTCCTCCTCGACCGGGGCCGCCGTGATGATCTCAGGTTTCTCGATGAAGGTTCCGCACTTCCTGCAGCAGGTCTCTCCCGGCAGTACCAGAGCGTCGCACTCCTTGCAGCGCCCGTATCCCTGAGGATACAGTCTGCCCTCTCTTTCCATTCTCTCCCTTGCGTTCTCCAGACTCCTCCTGGAGAAAAAGGAGAATATCACCACCAGGAAGTAGATGAACATGATGTTGATGCCGATGAAGTAGAGGTTGCCCTCCAGTGCCATCATCGTGACGTCCCCGTCAGTCGCGGAGCCTCTGTATATCATCATCCCTGTTTTGTCAATGGTATCACTGCCGTTCTTCGCCTCGAAGAAGAAGTATTCCAGTTTGTTATCCCCGAGATCCACGTCAGAAGCGGTATATGTCGTTCCGGAAGATGTCATGGCGACTCTGTTAGCGGGTGTTGCCATCCCCGCGGAGGAATAATAGAGTATCACAATGTCGTTGTAGCAGAATTCCACGTCGGTGCCTGAGCCGTTATATTCAACGGTTATGTCGTAAAGCCCGTTGCCTTTTAGAATTATATCCGCATCGGTGAAGTCCCCTTCGTTCAGAGATCCGACGTTGTCGTAGGAGTCCACGTAAGCCGGGCTCACCGCCAGCGCGCCGACGCAAGATATTATGACCAGATACGCTGCGCCTGCAGCCAGAAGTGTCTTGGTGCTCTTTACGCCCAGCATCTTAGGCACGACATACATGGCCACGCCGACGAGCATCGGCAGGCAGAACAGTTCGTAAAACCCGGACAGCATGAAAGTTATGCCAAGGAACAGTGCCAGAATGATACCTATCACCTGTGCGGACGGCGTTCCTATGAATCTGTCCTGCCCTTTTCTGTTCGGAGGCGCTTCCATGACTTTGGGTCAGACCTCAACGAATATAAAAAAGTCTGCGACAGAATAAATACAACCCCCATCATCCATCAGAGACGGAGGAGGACCTTGGCAACAATAGAAGAGCAGATAAAGGAGTTGGAAGAGCAGATCTCCAACACTAAATACAATAAGGCGACCGAGGCCCACATAGGCAAGCTCAAGGCCAAGATCGCCCGCCTTCAGGAGGAGGACGAGAAACGCAAGTCCTCCAAAGGCCCGACCAAGGGATTCTATGTCAAGAAGGCAGGGAATGCAACCGTGGCTCTTGTGGGATTCCCCAGCGTGGGCAAGTCCACCCTTCTGAATCAGCTTACCGGGGCCAAATCCGAGATAGGGGCCTATCACTTCACAACACTGGACGTTGTCCCGGGAGTTATGGAGTACAACCATGCCAAGATCCAGATTCTGGATATGCCGGGGCTGATCAAGGACGCCTCCAGGGGCAAGGGCAGAGGCAGAGAGGTCATAGCCGCCGCCAGGGCAGCGGACGTCATACTGTTGGTCGTGGATGTCTACAATCCGGACATATCCGTTCTGTTCAAAGAGCTCTGGGATGCCGGCATAAGACTGAACCAGTCCAGGCCTGATGTGGCCATAACCGGGGGGTCCCAGGGCGGACTTCTCATAAAACCGACTTTGAAGCTGACGAAGATCAGCGTCGATACGATCAAGGACATGGCGGCAGCTTACGGTCTTGTTAATGCTACAATAGTTGTAAGAGAAGATATCGACGTCGAGCAGATGCTGGACGTTCTCGCAGGCAACCGTGTGTACATAAAGGCGGTAATGGCGATAAACAAAGTGGATCTGGCCAAGCCCGGGGAGTTGGAGCGGGCGTACGCACGGAATCCGGAGTACCTGAAGTTCCCGGTGTCCGCGGCCACGGGCCAGGGCATGAACGAGCTGAAACAGGGGATATATGACACGATCGATATGATCCGTATATATCTCAAGCCTCAGGGCCAGGAGGCGGACATGGATATACCCATGATCGTGAAGCGCGGTAATTCCGTGGGGGATGTCTGCGAGCTCATCCACAGGGACTTCAAGAACAATTTCAGATATGCCATGGTCTGGGGGGACAGCGCAAAGTTCCCGGGGCAGACTGTCGGCATGGATCATGTGCTGAAGGATAAGGACATTCTCAGCATAATTGTCAGAAGGTAGACTCCCGGCGACACGTTTTATATCCCCCCGCTTATCGGTGTCCCATGATTCAGAAGCCCCGTGGCACGAGGGATTTCCTTCCGGACGAGATGGAGAGACGCAGGCACTACGAAGGCGTTCTGAGGCATATTGCGAGGACCTTCGGGTTCAGGGAGATCGCGACGCCGATATTCGAGGAGACAGAGCTCTTCGTCCTGAGGTCGGGGCCGAATATTCTGAACGAGCTTTACGCATTCAAGGACAAAGGCGACAGGGACATCGCTCTCCGCCCGGAGATGACGGCACCGGCGATACGTATGTTCGTCAACGGGATGAGCAATGAGCCGAAGCCGATCAAGATATTCTATTTCGGTCAGTGTTTCCGTTATGAGAGGCCCCAGAGCGGCAGGTACCGTGAGTTCTTCCAATTCGGAGCGGAGCTTATAGGGAACAAGAATCCCGAGTCAGATGCGGAGATCATTGCTCTGGCGGCATCCATGATCGAGGCGCTGGGTCTTCGTGAGTACAGAATAAGGATAGGCCACATAGGTGTGCTGAGACAGAAGCTCGCGGACGCCGGTGTACCCAAAGAAAGGACAGCAGAGGTCCTTCAGAAGCTCGATAAGAAATTATACGACGAGGCCGAGCCGATCCTCATGGACATGGGCGTGTCCGACCTTGCGAGGCAGGAGATATTCGACCTCACGGAAACAGTTGGAGGCAAAGACGTCCTTTCGGAGGTCCCGGGCGAGGCAGGAGAGTATCTGCGGTCCGTGGCGGAGATACTGGAGAGGATGGGAGTCCGGGATATAGACATAGATCTGGGGGTCGTGAGGGGACTGGACTATTACACGGGCATGGTCTTCGAGGCCGAGGCCCCCGCACTTGGTGCCGAGAAGCAGATCTGCGGTGGCGGATCGTATACTCTTTCGGAGCTGTTCGGAGGGGAGCAGGTGTTCTCCACAGGATTTGCCATAGGATTCGACAGGATACTGCTGGCCATGGAGAAGGAAGGCACTCAGTACGAGCTGAGGGGCATAGATGCCTACGTGGTCCCGACATCCGATATTGTCCGGGGGGAGGCGTACTCCGTGGTCTCGATGCTCAGAGAGGCCGGCATATCTTCCGATATAGATCTGATGGGGAGGAAGATGGCCAAGGCCATGAAGCACGCTTCCGCCGTCAGGGCGGGGAATGTGATAATAGTGGGCGAGAAAGAGCTGTCGGAGGATTCAGTGACCGTAAGGAACATGTCCTCCGGGGAGCAGACCCTGGTCAAGATCTCGGACATCGTCCGTTTCCTGTCCTGATGTCGAGCTCGATGTTCAGGAGCGCATCCGCTCTGGAGATCATCGGGTCCTCACGTCTTACGTGTATTATGGAAGAGGTCTTTATCTGAGATATCAGGGACATGGCGTCGCGGTGAAGGTCCTTCAAGCTCTCAGACCTGACCTTGTATTCTCCCTTCATCTGCTTGACCACGAGCTCGGAATCCATGATGAATTCCACGGTATCGTCACCGATCCGTACGGCCTCTCTTATGGCGGCGATCAGGCCCCGGTACTCGGCGTAGTTGTTGGTGCTCTCCCCGAGGAATTCGGTGATCTCCCGAATTATGTTCCCGTCCCTGGTCACGATAACGGCGCAGGCGGACGGACCGGGATTTCCTCTGGCCCCTCCGTCGGAGTAGATGCGGAGCATCTCACTTCCTCACAGGCCTGTTCTCCCTGTTGACCTTGACAACGCTGGTTTCGATGATGCCGTCGGCGAGTTCGAATCCCATTATGATGATGAGGTCCCCCACATTGCAGAGGTGGGCGGCAGCGCCGTTGATGCATATGACCCCGGAACCGGCCGGCCCGGCGATTGTGTAGGTCTCGAAGCGGTTGCCGTTGTTGACGTCGGCTATCAGTACCTTCTCTCCCGGGAGGATCCCGGCCATATCCATCAGTTCGGCGTCTATGGTGATGCTTCCCTCGTAATCCAAACGCGTCTCCGTAACGGTGGCCCTGTGTATCTTGCTTCGGAGCATCCAACGCATAATGGGTCTATATGCCCCCATATAATCAAACTTTCTTCTCTACGAAAAAGAGGAGTATGCGATTTTTTGAGAATCACTCATATAGAGTAACACGATTTTACGTTAACTTGTGCTAAGCAATATATACCATACAAAAAATGTTAGGGACGACATCTATGAGACGATCAAAAGGACTGACTTTGGCGGTCATGCTCGCGACCATGATGATGGTCGCGGTACCTCTTTTCTACAGCGAAAATTCCGAAGCAGAGACGATATCCGTAACGGATCCTTACGGCAATATCGCAGAGTTCGATGCCCCTGTGAACAAGATAGTCACGTTGGGTTTCGGCCTTACCCTCACAGTGATAGATGCGGGATGCAAGGACAAGATCTTGGCTGTTGACAAGTACTCGATCTACTCATATACCAACAATACAAAGGTCCAGGATCTTACTGCCAGCTCTATAGGATCCGTTTATTCCAGCGATGCGAATATGGTTGTCTCGAGTATGATACAATTCGTAAATACTGGATTATTCGACAAGGAAACAGATGTAGTCGTGATGAATTTCTCTTCTGCCGCAATTGCAGAGAACGGTCTTGTAGACAGACTTCAAGGTCAGGGGTTCAAAACCTTGTGCTATGGATCTTCGTCTTACACTTACGATTCTGTAGTCAAAGCGGTATCTGACGTAGTCAAACTGATCGGTGGAGACAATTCTATCGTTGAGAGGATGGAAGATGTTAAGACCAGCGTGTCTGGGAGAGGAGTAGATCTGGCTGAGAGCGAAAGACCGAAGGCGATGTATGTCAGCTATACCTCGGGAGGCATAAGAGTATACAATACCGGAATTGCCGCGGATATGATCTCAGTATCCAATGGAATCAATGTTGGAAACAACGGTTCAACCGCTGCATCTCACACGGAAGAGGTAAGTTTCATACTGCAAGCCGGACCGGACGTGATATTCATGGATGGCAGTTATCCTTTAACCGAGGAGCAGTTTAAGGAAGTTCTGGGGACGGACAGCATAAAGGTTGTGAAGCTCGAGAAAGAATGGAACTCCTACGGGCCTTCGACGGCTGACGGATTAGAGACGATCTCCGGGGCGCTCTACGGTCCAATGCCGGATGGAGGTTCGATCCTGGGGGACCTTAGCATTGCAACCACAGTCATTGCCGGCGGGGCAGTCATCGTGGTTATCGCATCAGCAGTCTTCTTTTTGAAGAGAAGAGGGTAAGCCTTTTTATCAAACCACTTACGTCTCCTGGGGAATTAGATGATGAATACTGGCAGAAGCGCAAGGATTTGGTTGATCGTGGGGGTGCTTATTCTGGCACTCATTGCCGTATCGTATCTGGAACTCAGCTGGGCACCCAGGAGACTCACTATATCCGAAGTATGGGCGGTGATCGTCGGGAGTGACATCACGTTCAACGATGTCATAGTTCTGAAGATAAACGCTCCGAGAGTGGCCCTGGGATTCTTCGTGGGCGGAGCCTTGGGTGTGGCGGGAGCTGTTATGCAGGCGATGTTCAGGAACCCTATGGCGTCCCCTTACATACTGGGTCTTTCGTCAGGAGCTTCCCTCGGCGCTGCAATGGCCATGCTCTTCACGATATCCTTTATACCTTATCTGATTGCAGTTCCTTTGCTGGCGTTTGTCTTCTGCATGATGACCATGTTATTCGTTTACTCAGTGGCGAGAGTAGGCTCAGAAACCCATATGGAGACCCTCCTCCTGGCGGGCATAGCGATAAGCGCACTTCTACAGGCAGTGGTCTCTTTGCTCACGTTCATAGCAGGAGACAAAATAGAATCCGTGGTTTTCTGGGGGATGGGGAGTTTATCGGGTTCCTCTTGGAACGAGATATTCACGATAATTCCTATAATTTCTCTGAGTTTCGTAATATTGGCGGCATATGCAAAAGATCTCAATGCCCTGATGATGGGTGATGTGCACGCCATGGATCTGGGTGTGGATGTCAAGAAAGTGAGGCTGATATTGCTGATAGTATCGTCCATGATAACCGCGGCAGCCGTGTGCTTCGCCGGGACGATAGGATTTGTGGGGCTCATCATACCACACATATTAAGGATATTGACAGGCCCGGATAATCGTTCTCTTATACCTCTCTCTTTCTTGGCAGGAGGGGCCTATTTGATATTATGCGACTATCTGGCACATGTAATCTATCCCAGCATGGGCATTTTGCCTATAGGAGTAATAACAGCCCTCATAGGTGCGCCGTATTTCGTATACCTTCTCAGAAGAAGGAAGACTGAGATGGGGTGGTGAATTTGAGGATAGAGAATCTGTCTTTCTACTACCGCAGCAAACCCGTTATAGAAGGCATTGACTTCGAAATAGAGGAAGGAGAGGTCATAGGGATACTCGGTCCGAACGGCTGCGGAAAGACGACGCTTCTACGTAATCTGAATAAGAATCTCAACCCCAAATCCGGATGCGTGATGCTGGATGGAACGGATCTCAAGGATATGGAGAAGAAGGAGATCGCAAGGATAATCTCTTCCATACCCCAGAGCAATGAAATAAAATTCGCATTCTCAGTCAGAGAGATAGTCGCCATGGGTCGTATGCCCTTCCAGGAGTTTCTTCAGGGTGAGTCCAAAAAGGATATGGAGATCGTAGAGGATGCCATGGAGAAGACCGGGATAACCCACATGGCGGACCGCTATGTCAGTACCATGAGTGGAGGGGAACGTCAGAAGGTCATAATCGCAAGGGCATTGGCCCAGACTCCGAAGATCCTCCTTATGGATGAGCCCACACTGCATCTTGACATAAGTGCGCAATTTGACATCCTCAACATGGTTCATAAGCTATCCAGAGAAGAGGGATTGACCGTGGTCATAGTATCCCACGATCTGCCGATGGCAGCCAGGTATTGTGACCGCATAGTGATGATACATGACCATAATATACACGCCATAGGGAAGACAGAGGATGTCTTGACTCAGGAAAACATGAAGGTTGTTTTCGGAGTGAAGGCAGACACAGTCAGGGATCCCGATACAGGCAAGATCTTCGTAAGGCTTTTTGACTCTTGCACAAGTTCAGAAAAAAGAACCTGAGCGCCCTGGCCGGAATTCGAATCCGGGTCGGAGCCTCGACAGGGCTCCATGATAGGCCGCTACACTACCAGGGCAGGTACCATGAGTATAGACAGGCAGTATTTAACCATTATCAAATAGACTGGCGCCCGGAAAAGATATCCCGATGCAAGGCGAAGTTTATCATGTCGTGAGAAGCTTCAGGTCATGATGACGAATCCCATTGTGGCCGACTATATGATCCGCGACGTGAAATCTGTGAGCCCGGATATGACTGTCAAGGAGGTCGCCAAGAAGATCACCGAGTCTGATTTCCATGGATTCCCAATAACGTCCAGAGGATATCTTTTGGGATTCATAACGGCCAAGGAGCTCCTGCGTCGTATGGACCAGCCGGAAGCGAAGATGAGGGACGTCATGAGGCAGGGCACCATAACGGCCATGCCTTCCATGTCCATGGACGATGCGACAAGGCTCCTGTTCAGGTACGGACTGAGGAACCTGCCTGTGGTGGACGAGAACAAGAAGCTCGTTGGCATAATCTCGAATATAGACGTCGTAAGGTCCCAGATCGAGAAGGCAAGACCCTCCAAAGTCATGAGTGTGAAGACCTTCCTGGAGCGACAGAACAACGTCCGCATGCGCGTGATCTACAAAGATGTGCCCATAGACATGGTCATACCAACGCAGAAAGAAGTCTACAGGGATGAGCTGGTTGGCAGGCAGTACGAGATCAAGAGAGGTCTTAACGAACCTCTCATCGTGATTGCCCGCAGGAACGGCTATCTTATCGTGGACGGGCACCACCGGGTGCTGGCGGCCAAGATGATGGGCACAACGAGCTTCAAGGCGATCGTCCTGGAGCCCAGCGACATGGATGTCAGGTTCGGGCTGGAGAAGACGGCGGAGAGGTGGGGCCTCAGATCCTTGGATGACGTCAACATAATCGAGGGGTCCAAGCACCCGCTGATGAAGGCGGCCACCATGGTCCTTACGGAAGAGGAGATCCTCAAGCTCACCAAGAGGCTTGAGGGCGGGACCTGACTCAGTTACCGCTCAGCTCTCTCATCCTTCTCAGCATTATCCTCTTCTCGGCGGAGGCTATTACGCTCTTCGTCTTGACGAATGTGTCCGGGTTGAGGGATATGTAGTCTATGCCTTCCTCAACCAGGAATTCGGCGAATTCCGGATAGACAGAGGGCCCCTGCCCGCATATGCCCACGCTCTTGCCTTTTGCGTGAGCGGTCTTGATGAGCATGCTTATGGCCCTCTTCACTGCTTCGTTCCTTTCGTCGAAATAGCCCATGCGGCCCAGTATGTCGGAGTCCCTGTCCGCGCCCATGACCAGCTGGGTCAGGTCGTTGGATCCTATGGAGAAACCGTCGCAGTGCTCGGAGAACTCCTCAGCCATCAGTATGTTGGCGGGTATCTCTGCCATTAGGTACAGGTTGAAATCCCTGTTCCTCTTGAGACCTATGCTCTCCATCATGGCGGTTATCTCCTTGACCTCGTCCACGGTCCTGACGAAGGGGAGCATGATATTCAGATTCCTGAGTCCCATCTCCTCTCTGACCTTCTTTATGGCTATCAGTTCGCACATGAAAGCCTCTTTGTAATCCGGAGATACGTATCTGGAGCAGCCCCTCCATCCTATCATGGGATTCGATTCCATCGGTTCGAAATCAGCACCGCCCTTCATGTCGCGGTACTCGTTCGTTTTGAAATCCGATGTTCTGAGGATGACCTTTCGGGGATAGAAGACCCTGCAGACCTTGGATATGCCCTCGGATAGCTTCTCTATCAGCTCGTCCCTCCTTCCTTCTGCGATAAGGGAAACGGGGTGCTCCCCTACGTAATTGGTGAACAGGAATTCGGACCTCATCAGCCCCACGCCGTCGCAGGGCAGTGCAGCGGACCTCTCCGCCTTTGCGGGCATGCTCATGTTGACCATGACTTTCGTGCCCGTTATCGGCACGAACTCGGAAGATATCGTCACGGCCGCGGCGGCCTCTGGTTTACTCATCGAGATGACGTTGCCCCTGTACACTGTGCCAGTGGTGCCGTCAACAGTGATGATCATGCCGTCCGTGAGCAAAGACGTGGCGCTGACTGTGCCGACGACGCAGGGCGTCTCAAGCTCTCTGGATATTATTGCGGCATGACAGGTCATCCCTCCTTCGTCGGTGACGATGCCCGCGGCCCTGTTCATAGCGGGTACCATGTCGGGCATGGTCATGGAGGTCACGAGGATGTCGCCCTCCTTCACTACATCGAGGCTCATCGAATCGTCATATATCACTACGCGGCCGGATGCGACACCGGGGCTTGCTCCGAGGCCGGTGACGATGACCTCCTCGCCAGCATCGATCTTCTCCCCGTTCCCGCCACCTATGGCGGTTATGGGTCTAGCCTGGACGATGTATACCTTATCTTTCTCGACGCACCATTCTATGTCCATGGGCTTCTCGTAGTGGAGCTCTATCTGGCGACCGATCTCGGCCACCTCTATGATCCTGCGGTCGGAGATCTTCTGCGCGTTCTCCAGTTCCGGCTTCACATCCACTTTCACGGTGCTGCCGTCCGATCCTCTCGTATACTTCCATTTCTGGACGGACAGCCTCCTCTGCTTTATCTCCATGGTGGACCTGTCCACCTTGTATGTGTCGGGGGTGACCTCGCCTCCGACGATGGCCTCTCCGAGGCCGTAGCCCGCCTCGACGACGATCTCCTTGGAACCGCTGCTAGGGTCCACAGTGAACATTATGCCGGAGACGTCGGAGTTGACCATCTTCTGCACTACGACGGCCAGTTTAACATCCTCATGGGCAAAACCTTGCCTCTCGCGATAGGAGATGGCTCTGGCAGTGAAAAGGGATGACCAGCATTTTCTGACCTTGTCGAACAAGTCCTTCTCCCCGATAACGTTAAGGAAAGTCTCCTGCTGGCCAGCGAAGCTGGCGTCCGGAAGGTCCTCTGCTGTTGCGGATGATCGTACCGCCACGAAATTGGGCTTGTCGCCGTCGAACAATCTCTTGTAGCTCGCGACTATCTCCTTACCGAGATCCTTTGGTATCTCGCATTTCTCGAAAGCCTCCCTTATCCTGGAAGATGCCTCCGTAAGAGTGTCATCGGAGGATTTGTCTATTTTCGCGAGCTCCCCTCTTATGGTCTCCGTAAGCTTTCCGCTCTCGACGAAATAGTCGTAGGAGGCGGTTGTAAGGAGGAATGCATTCGGAACCGGGAACCCGGCCATTGTCAGCTCGCCAAGGTTGGCTCCCTTTCCGCCGACTGTCGGGATGTCTGTAACACGCAGCTCATTAACGTCCACAATTCTCTTTGTCGTCATCGTATCCCTTGCTGGTCGAAGGACCGGTTAGATGCACAGTGCATCTGAGTACCGCTTAAAGACACCTGCTCTATAATAGGGTTTTCCACTCAATGCGTTTGATGCGAGGCTCAGAAGCCTGTAACGCCGGTTGAATCATCGGATAAGTACGATTTTTCACGATAATCGTATTTTTACTACGAATCACATGAATTAATGCGGATTTTCATAACGAAACCAAGAACATGCCCGAAAATATCAGTATAATTTAAGAACTATGAGTATACTAACCCCCTTGGTCACTAACATGGATTTAGAAATATGTTGGCACGGAAGAGGCGGACAGGGCGTTGTCACCGCCAATGAGATACTGGCCGAGACCGCTATAAGGGAGGGCAAATACGTTAAGGCCTTCCCGGAGTTCGGGCCCGAGAGGATGGGCGCACCCATAAGGGCGTTCACCAGGATCTCCGATAATCCTATAAGGATTCACAGCCAGGTGTATGAACCGGACATAGTGGTCGTTCTGGACGGTACGCTGGTCGGCAAAGTAGACATAGTAGGCGGACTGAAGAAGGGAGGGATCGTGCTGGTGAATACCCACGGCTCTCCCGAGGAGATCAAGAGCGCCCTCAAGACCGAGGAGAAGTGCTACGCCATAGATGCGACGAAGATCTCCATAGAGGAGCTCGGAAGGCCTATGGCCAACACGGCCATTCTGGGTGCCCTTGTCAAGGTGGCCCCCATAGTAGCCTATTCGAAATTGGAGGATGCTGTGACCGCGAAGTTCACGGGCAAGCTGTCCGAGAAGCTTATAGTTAAGAACCTTACCGCTCTGAAGAGGGCGTACGAGGAGGTGCGCTGATATGACCAGTCACAAGAAGATGCCCATAGGAGGCCGCGCCATAGAGCCCGGGAAGTCCGAAGAGGTGGAGACCGGGGACTGGAGATCATTCAGGCCCGTGGTGGATCAGGAGCTGTGCATTGACTGCATGTCATGCTGGATATACTGTCCGGACAGCGCCGTGATCGTCAAGGACAACAAGATGACAGGATTCAAGATGACCCATTGCAAGGGATGTGGGATATGCGCCAAGGCGTGTCCCAAGAAGGCAATAACCATGGTGGAGGAGTGATCATGGCTGATTTAGCGATAAACGGAGACAGCGCGGTAGCGCTGGCATGGAAGCAGATCGACCCCGATGTGTGCGCCGCCTACCCGATAACGCCGCAGACCATCATAGTCGAGAGGTTCTCCGACTATGTCGCGGACGGGGAGGTCAACACCAACTTCGTCTGCGTGGAGTCGGAGCACAGTGCCCTGACCCTCTGCACAGCGTCGTCGTCGGCGGGAGCAAGGACGTTCACAGCCACGGCATCCCAGGGACTGGCGTATATGTGGGAGATGCTCCCCATAACGTCGGCTATGAGGACGCCGGTGATAATGGCGGTGGCGAACAGAGCACTCAGCGGGCCGATAAACATCAACAACGACCACAGCGACGCCATGGCGGCCAGGGACTGCGGTTGGATAATGATATTCGCAGAGAACGTGCAGGAGGCCTATGACAATGCCGTCATGGCACCCAGGATCGCGGAGCACCACGATGTTCAGCTGCCCATTATGACCAACATAGACGGATTCATTCTGACCCATGCCGTGGAGAGGATGACCCCTCTGGACGCAACCGCTGTCAAGAAGTTCGTGGGGGATTTCAAGCCCCTCTACCCGCTGCTGGACTGGAAGAACCCCGTGACCCACGGAGTGATGGACGGTCCGGAGTATTACTACAAGCACAAGTATCAGATGGTCGAGGCCATGGAGCAGGCGATCAAGGTCACCGAGAAGGTCTTCAAGGATTTCAAGAAGATATCCGGCAGGGAGTATCACTTGGTAGAGGAGTACAGGTGCGACGACGCAGAATATGTAGCCGTTGTTCTGGGCTCCTCCTACGGCACGATGAAGTCTGTGGTAGACGAGCTCCGTGCTGAGGGGAAGAAGGTCGGTGCGGTCATGCCAAGGCTGTACAGGCCCTGGCCCGATGAGCACATGGCCGCGGCCCTGGGAGGGAAGAAGGGCGTGGCCGTGTTGGACAAGCACGCTCCGATAGGCGCTTACGGTGCCTTGTTCTCGGATGTCTGCACAACGCTGATCGATATGAAGAACGCTCCTGCCGTGTACAATTACATATACGGCCTGGGAGGGAAGGACGCTAAGGCCAGCGACTTCCGCACGATCTTCGAGGATATGATGTCAGGTAAGGCTGCCAAGTACAACTTCATGGGGGTGGACGAATGAGCACAAGGTCGATAAAGGACCTCACCAAGCTGGAGCCGAAGATGGCCTCCGGCCACAGGCTCTGTGCGGGTTGCGCAGAGGGAATAATAGCCAGACAGGTACTAATGGCCACCGACAAGCCGGTCGCTGTCGCGAATGCTACGGGATGCTTCGAGGTCTCGACCTCGATATATCCGTACACATCGTGGAATGTCCCATGGATACACACCGCATTCGGTAACGGGGCCGCGACCTGCGCAGGTCTAGAGGCCGCATACCAGTCCCTGAAGAAGCAGGGCAAGATAACCGATGAGATGAGATTCGTCTCCTTTGCGGGGGACGGAGCGACCTACGACATAGGCCTGCAGGCCCTGTCCGGTGCAATGGAGAGAGGACACCACATGATGCACGTGTGCTTCAATAACGAGGCATACATGAATACGGGCATCCAGAGGTCCAGTGCGACCCAGTTCGGCGCTTCCACCACGACATCCCCTGCGGGATCCGTCATCCCCGGCAAGGGCGAGTACTCCAAGGATATGACGATGGTCATGATCGCCCATGACATACCTTATGTGGCCCAGGCATCGCCTCACAACTGGAGGGATCTCATAGGCAAGGCGGAGAAGGGATTCGAGTGCGGCGGACCGGCGTTCCTGAACGTCATATCCACATGTCCCAGAGGATGGAGGACCGCCAACGATTCCGCGATCTCCATGGCCCAGCTGGCCGTTCAGACCTGTGTCTGGCCTCTCTATGAGTACGAGAACGGGAAGCTCACCCTGACCGCAGACAGCGAGAGGATCGCCGTCGGCAAGCAGGAGAAGAAGCCTTTGATGGATTGGTTCTCCGCTCAGGGCAGGTATAAGCACCTCACCAAGGACAAGTACATACCCCTCGTGCAGACACTGCAGGAGAGGCTGGATGCCAAGTGGGAGAGGCTGCTGAAGCTCTCAAAGCTCTGAAACCGAGGGGGCACGCCCCCTCTTATCTTTTCTAACTCAGAATACCAACGAATATGACGGCCATTATGCCGCCCATCAGCCCCGTGGACATATTGTTGAAGTATTTTGTGATGCGCCCTTCCGTTTCCAGGGTGGCGCCGAGCAGACTGTCCAATAGACAGCCGGCGAACCCGGACAGAATCGGAATGATCATGAGCGCATTGAACGACAGACCGAAGATCAGACCCCATCCCAGAATTACGGCGACGGCGGAACCCATGAAAGACAATGAGGTTCCGAGCACGGATATGCCGCCGTCGGTGCCAGGAAGCACCTTCTTCAAAGTGGTTATCATCCAGACATTCGCATCTCTGGTTCCGAGTTCGCTGGCGATGGTGTCTGCGGCGGCCACAGCTATGGTGGCTATGAATCCGATGGACAGGATGAAATAGTACTTGTCCTCCGAGTAGAGGTTGATCAGGGCGAATATGCATCCGGGCAAAGCCACGCCCAGGACGTTCTTGCCCGTCCTTTCCCCGGACTTGCCCTCTTGGATACCTTTACTCTTCTTTTCAGAGAAGTTCAGCTTCGTCGCCATGAAACCCATTACTGCGAAGGCCACCACAGTTACCAGCCAATATAGGGAACCGGCCATTCCGAGGATCAGCCCCACGATAAGGGCCGTGACGGCGCCGGACGGTGTGAGCAGTTTCACCCTAACGGCGACTATCGACAGGACAGCTGAGAGGAAGAGGACCAGTATTATCTCTGTGATCGCATCCACGGGTAAAGGACAGTTCGTCCGATATATGATTAATCGCTTGATATTCCGGTGCCCAGGAGGATCTCGGTCGCGTATTTCACTGCTATGTCCCTATCCGAAAGCGGATGGAACATGACCTTTCCTTGGGGGTATACAGTGATCTCCATGCCCCGCCAATCGGCTACCATCATGAGCTCGTCGCAGCTTTTCACAGTACCTTCTTCGGATATGAACGTGCTTGCTTTCCCCATATCCATGTCCAGTATGTCTTTGGATGCCGCCATGAGAGCTTTGCCGCCGCAGAGACGGGTCACGGTGAATCTCATTTCATCATTTTCCTGAGGACTATCTCCGAATTCGTTCTGAAATCCGACAGGGTGCCCTCGTTGACTATGAGAACATCGGACAGGACTATGAGCTCTGCGAGTCCCCAACCGATCTCCCTGCGGTCCCTTTCCATGAATTCCTCAGGGTTGCGGGGGGCGTCGTCCCTGTTCCTCCTGACAAGTCTCTCGTAACGGGTGGCGGGGCTGCTGTGTATCCCGACCACCATGACGTCGTCCGTCAGCTCTCTGTACGCTCTGACCTCATCCATGCTGCGGCATCCGTCCACAAGGAAGATCGCCCCATGCATCCGGGCCATGGCCCTCTTCGCCCATATGCTGTATCCGTGGCGCTCCCGCTCTGTGTTGGCGATCTGCCCTACGGAAAGGGCAGCGTCCTCAGGGGCCCTTTCGGCGTGAAAATCCCTTACGACGTCGCCCATCCTCAGGAAAGGTATGCCCATCCCTCGGGCTACGGTTAGGAACTCCTCTTTTCCGGCCCCGGGCATACCAGCCACAGCGATTATCCTCATAGCAGATTGTCCGAGATGTTAGTCAGGGTCCTGTCGCAGTACATGCATCTGAGCTTGGGCGGACTGCGGTTGACTACTCTGAACTCCGGCTCTACGGGCTCTCCTTTGTTGGTTATGCAGTGGGGGTTGCTGCATTTCACGAGACCGGAGACTATGTCGTCCAGTTTTACCTTGTACTTCTCAGCCACGATGAAATCGCGGATTATCACGATCGTCGCATCCGGTGCGATCAACGCGATCTTGTCCACCATCTTGGGGTCGAGCTCCCTGTCCTCGACCTTTACAACGTCCTTCCATCCGATACCCTTCTTGGAAGGGACTTTGATGAGGACGCTTATCGTGGAATCTATGGTGTTCTCGTTCACGCCCAGGATCTTAAGGACATTGAGCGCCTGACCTGCGGTTATGTGATCTATGACCGTGCCGTTCCTTATCGGCGCTACTTTGATCTCCTTCATATTTCCTCGCCTCCCAATATGGCCATCAGAAGAGCCATTCTTACGGGTATCCCGTTGAAGGCCTGCTCGAAGTATTTCGCATGCTCCGTGGAGTCCACTTCGGGAGCGATCTCATCGATCCTGGGAAGCGGGTGCATGACGATCATGTCCTTCTGTGCTTCCCTGAGCATGGAGTTGTCTATCCTGTACATACCGGCCACCTTCCTGTACTCCGTTGGGTCCGGGAATCTCTCCTTCTGTATCCTGGTCACATAAAGGACGTCGGCGTCGCTTATGACCTCTTCCAGACTGTCGGTCTGCCTGACAGGGCAACCCTTCTCCTTCAAATGCCTGACTATATCGTCCGGCATCTGTAGTTGCTCCGGGGCGACCAGGGTGAGCTTGGCACCGAATACGGTCAGAGCGTCCGAGAGCGAATGTACGGTCCTGCCGTATTTCAGATCGCCTACCAGGACAATGTTGAGCCCGTCGATGGAGCCTTTGCAGGACCTCATCGTGAAAAGATCCAAGAGAGTCTGGGTCGGATGGGACCCGGCGCCGTCACCGGCGTTTATGACGGGGTTTATCGAGAATTTGGCGGCCAGCCTGGCGGCTCCCTCGTGGGGGTGCCTGAGGACTATGGCGTCGCAGTAGGCGTCCACCATGCGTATCGTATCGGCGAGGGTCTCCCCTTTGGATATGGAAGTCATGGACATCTCCGAAACGTCTATCACATTGGCCCCCAGTCTGTGGGCGGCGCTCTCGAAGGAAAGTCGCGTCCTCGTGGATGGCTCGAAGAACAGATTGCCCAAGATCCTTCCGGAGAGAGGCTTCCAGGTCTTCTCCCCCATAGCATACGGCACCATCTTCTCCGAAAGATCCAGAAGCGCCTCGATCTCCTCTCTGGTGAAATCCTTTATTGATACAATGTCCCGGTCATAGAAATCCAACAGCTCACCTCTGTCAGGTAATTGACCGTTTCTTGATTTAACACTTTCATTCGTGCGGTCTTCAGCCCGAATATACCGGCAGAGGATGAGAGCAAAGGTATCTTACCGTATCTGTGCTCCGCAGAGGCCGGTGTTTCCATATGCGGGTCGACAGTATGTATGCGGGCAATATCGCGGACAATGAGCGCCTAGGGGCATATCGCATCAGAGGGCACAGCATTATCTAAGAAGATGCGCTCTCACAGCTATGCTGGATGTGACAGCCCGTTCAATGAGGGGCAGAGCGTGCGTTTATACTCGGAACGACACCGCCGTGCGAACACCTTTGGTCGTACAGACCGGCCGCGATGCGGCAGGGGAGATGCACATCAGAGTCAGTGATGCCGGCAGGACATTCGTCGCCATGGGTGACGAAGCTCCCTTGGACCCTAAGCTCCGATATCCTGTGTCCCGCGGAAGAGGGGAGATAACGGCGTACGGCAACATAGCCGTGATACGCCTTCCTTTCGAAGAGGGTTGCACGATCCCGGAAGGAACGGAGATAGCAGTCATAGCCAATGCATACGAGCTGCGCGGTGATTTCAGGAAAGCTGTCTCGCAGATATCCGCAATAAGGGAATCGGCGGAGCACGGCGTCCTGCTGGCCGCACCGGGATTGGCCGAGCCCTCGACAATTGCGATGTACGCTTACATGGGGATCGATGTTTTCGATGATTCACTGCCCAGGGTCCTCGGAGCCGAGGGCGTCGAAGCTTACCCGGAAGGGAATGCGAATCGCGGGGAGGACTCCGTCTCCGAGAACATCTCCGAGATAAACAGAGAATGTTCCAAGGTGCGCACATTCATAGCATCAGGGCGTCTGAGAGAGCTGGTGGATCAGCGTGCCCCCTCGTCCCCGTCCTCCGTGGCGATGCTCAGGGTGTCAGACGATGTCTGTTACGGATATCAGGAGGAGGCATCGCCTGTCGTAGGTACCAGGTTCTCATGCAACACCACTCAGTCCTTGATGCGCCCGGATGTGCTGAGGTACAGGAAGACGATCATGGAGAGGTACGAGAAGCCATCCCACAAAAGGATCCTGCTCCTTCTCCCGTGCTCTGCCAGGAAGCCCTATCACAAATCGAAGACGCACAAGATGTTCTCGTCAGCCATACATACGGCCGGTCACGACACTGCTGTGCATGAAGTCATACTGACGTCGCCCTTGGGGATGGTCCCTCGGGAGTTGGACGTGTTCTATCCGGCCAACGCATATGACATACCTGTCACGGGACAGTGGAAGTGCCAGGAGAGTAATTTCATAAGAGAGCTTTTCTCCAGGTTCCTGAGCTTCGGTTACGACAAGGTAGTATCGCATCTCGGATCGAGCACCGATCTGATCAGAGACATGGCGGAAATAATCGAGACGGCGGTGGACGACGATCCGGTGTCGCCGGCATCGCTGGATCTGTTAGACCGGACCCTTAGGGATATTTCCCGGGACATGCCGTCCGGAGAGTATATGGCGGACCGCAAGGAGACCGTGAGGTCCGTTCTTAAGTTCCAGTTCGGAAAGGACGTTGCCGATAATGTCATGGACGGGGACACCTTCGCAATAGGGAAATACCCCTATTGGAAGATCATGCGCGGAAAGACACAGCTGGGGATGATGTCCGAGGAGAGGGGGATGGTATCCCTTACCATCGACGGCGCCGAGATACTCGCATCCATGGGTGTAAACGTGGTGGAGGTCCAGAGATTCGAGCTCAAGGGCAGCCTTTTCGCAGTGGGCGTGAAGGCGGCCGACCGCAGGATAAGGATAGGTGACGAGGCCGTTATAGTGGCCGACGGTGAGGTTATAGCCGTGGGGGTCGCCCAGATGTGCGGAAGGGAGATGGAGGAGATGAACCGCGGCATTGCGGTAAAGGTCCGTCACAAAAAGTGATTTTCGGTCATTTTCGGTGACCTCCCCCTCTTTTCTTTAAATACTCCGGTGCAGTAGTATCGTTTGGAGACGGAAAGAAATCATCCCAATCCCTTCCTGTTTCCTCCATGCGGACGGACGGCGCTCCCATCCCAATCATTTTTTATTGCCGTCCGTCCGGGAAAACCCATTGAATTGGCGGAAAGGAGACTGGCACTTTTTAATGATCAGTTATAAGTGACACGCTTTCCGTTGACCATGTAGGTTATCTTCTCGGCAGTCTTGCAGGCATGGTCGCCCATCCTCTCGAAGAACTTGGAGATCGATATGAAGTAGGTGCAAACATCTACGCAACAAGGGTCCCTGCTCATATGCTCGACGGCTTTGGTCAGCACCAGGTCGCGGAGCCCGTCCATCTTCTGGTCTTTGGCGCTTATCTCTTCGAAGCGGGATATATCTCTGTCCTTCATGGCCTCCGTTACCATTCTAACCATATCCACGGCGAGGTCCCCCATCGCGGAGATGTTCTCATAGGAGCGCCTTACGCCCTTCTCCGAGAGATATATCACGGCTTTGGCAACGTTGTGGCAGTATTTTCCTATCCTCTCCATGTATGTTATGGTCTTCAGTATCACTGCCACTACCCTCATGTCGGATACCATGGGTTGGAACAGCATCAGTATCCTCAGGGCCTCATCCTCTATGAGGCCGTCCATGTAATCCACTTGGGAGTAATCATCCATGACGGATCTGGCCATATCGGCATCCAGGTTATTCAGGGCATACACCGATCTCTCTGCCATGCTGAGCACCAGATCCCCGAATCCGTTTGCCGTTCCTACGAGGTTATTAAGGTCTTCTATGAATCTTTTCATCCGCATCACCCGAATCTTCCGCTTATGTATCTGTCAGTCATCTCCTTCGACGGGCTCTGGAAAATCTTCTCAGTTTTGTCGAATTCAACCATCTCGCCTATGTACATGAATCCGGTGTAGTCGCTTATGCGGGCGGCCTGCTGCATGTTGTGCGTCACTATCACGACAGTATATTCTTTGACGAGTTCTGTGATAAGGTCCTCTATCTTGGATGTCGCTATTGGGTCCAGGGCTGAGGTCGGCTCGTCCATGAGTATGACCTCCGGGGATACCGACAGGGTTCTGGCTATGCACAACCTCTGTTGTTGCCCCCCCGAAAGAGCCATGGCCGATTTGTCAAGCCTGTCCTTTACCTCGTCCCAGAGGGCAGCCTCCCTCAGGGATTTCTCCACGATCCCTTCCAGTTCGTCTTTGTCTGTGATACCGTGGATCTTCGGACCGTAGGTTATGTTGTCGCGAACGGACATGGGGAACGGATTCGGTTTCTGGAAGATCATGCCGATCTTCTTTCGTACCTTGATCACATCGGTGCCCGGACCGTATATGTCCTCTCCATGGAACATCATCCTTCCCTCGACCCTGCAGCCATCTATCAGGTCGTTCATCCTGTTGATGCTTCTTATCAGTGTAGATTTCCCGCATCCAGATGGCCCTATTAGCGCCGTTACCTTGTTCTTCTGGACGGGCATGGAGACGTCGTATAACGCCTGATGGTCTCCGTACCAGAGGTTCACGTTCTGTATGTCTATTATGTTC
This sequence comes from Methanomassiliicoccaceae archaeon UBA381, assembly GCA_002502965.1. Taxonomy (GTDB): domain Archaea; phylum Thermoplasmatota; class Thermoplasmata; order Methanomassiliicoccales; family Methanomethylophilaceae; genus RumEn-M2. The sequence goes on along the minus strand of DAQS01000002.1, from coordinate 105,877 downwards.
TTCATGATAATCACCATTTGATCCTTTTATCGAAATAATGCCTGACGACAGAGGCCAGAACGAACATCGAGAGCACTATGATTAGCAGCACAGTTGCTACCGCGCTTTGCATGGCGGAGGACCCCATCCCCTCAGTAGCCAGATAGAAGAGCTGATAGGGCAGCGCCATGACGGGATCCAATATGGAATGGGAAATCGCTCTCTGATACACTATCACCGCGGTGAACATGATCGGGGCGGTCTCCCCTGCCACGCGCCCTATCGAAAGGATCACACCCGTTATCACGGAGCCTATGGCCGCAGGCAGAACGACCTTCACGGTCGTCTCCCATTTCGTAGCGCCCATGGCCATCGATCCCTCCCTCAGTTCTTTTGGAACCGCCTTCAAGGCCTCTTCCGTGGTCCTTATGATCACGGGCAGCACCATGAGCCCCAGGGTTATGCATCCCGCTATCAGAGAATACCCGAATCCGAAGTATACGACGAAGGCGGACATGCCGAATAGCCCGAAGACGATCGACGGTGTACCGTTCAGTATGTCAATGGAGTTCCTGACAGTTCTGGTGAAAGGTGTGTCTTTGGCGTACTCTGCCAGGAATATACCCGTGACTATGCCCAGAGGCAAAGCTATCGCCATGGATCCCACGATGAGCTTCAGTGTCCCCACGATGGCGGGGTAGATCCCGCCGGCGCGGCCTGCGTCTTTCGGATATCCTGTCAGGAAATCCCATGAGATCAACGGCAGACCTTCTATGAAGATATCCGCCAGTATGTAGACGAGCAGGAAGATCGCGAATGCCATAACCACCAACAGCACGGTGTGAGCGATTTTTTGGATGATCCTGGAATCGATCCCTCTGAAAGTTAACATCAGTGCCGCATAGACCGCTGCCACGGCCAGGCCCGCCATAACGGCGACGGTACCATCATAAAACAGGGATGTGCCCATGTATACAAAGGCGATCATCAGGAGGTACGTCAATATCCTTCTGAATATGTCCTTGGTCTTGATCGGGATGCAGTCTATGAATTCGGACGGGCTGCGCGGCCTGACAGATATCCCCTTCTTCTTGAGACTGTTCAACCAGAGCAGTGACGAAGCAATAACTGCCACAGTGACCGAGATCCCGATCACAGCGGCCCAGAAGGGATTTAGGAACGCAATAGCTATCAAGTAAGAAATCAGGAACAGACCGGCGACGGCGAATGCGCTCTTGGAACCGTTGACGAGCCGGATCGGCAACTTGGCGATCATCAAGTCTACTAGAGAGGGCCTGTTTTCCGCTTCGCCGAATTTCTTCCTTGTCCTGTTCACTATGCTCTTTGAAGCGATGCTTATGGCAAGGACCATGATCATGAGTATCAGGGCCAGGAAGAAAAGGGCTGAGTAATGCGTGCTACCCACGACCACGTAGGGCATCTCAAGTGCGATGGTCGCGGTTATAGGCCTTATTCTGCTGAACACATCGAAGATGGGATCAGGAATGATCGCAGAGTTCCCGCAGACCATCATAACGGCCATGGTCTCGCCGATGGCCCTGCCCATTCCCAGTATGACCGCTGCGGATATACCGGATATGGCGGCGGGCGTTACAACCTTTATCGTAGTCTCCCATTTGGTAGCGCCCATGGCCATGGATGCTTCCCTGTAAGATCTGGGCACGGCACCGAGAGCGTCCTCTGAGACCGATATGATGGTCGGGAGAGCCATTATTCCCAACAGTATAGATCCTGCCAGCCAGGAATTCCCCATCAACAGGTGGTTCGGGAACGTATCCCTGAGGAGGGGTACCAGGACCGTGAGCCCGAAGAATCCGTATATGACCGAAGGTATCCCGGCGAACACCTCCGAGATGCTTTTCAAGACCGACCTGAATCTGGGCGGCGCGACCTCCGATATGAATATCGCAGCAGCCACTCCAATGGGAACTGCGAACAGTATCGCACCGGCGGTGACCAGCAGAGTGCCCGTGATTATCGGCAACATACCGTAGAGGTCTTTGCTGGGCAGCCACCTGGAGCCGGTCAGGAGATCTCTGATCCCTGTGTCGGTCATGGCGCCGATGCTGTTCCCGAGTATGAATAGGATGATGAAGAAAACGATGGATACCGCAACCGCTGCGATACCCATCAGTAAGTATTTTGTGACGGTGTCGCTGTGAAACCTGCTTTCCGTTCGAATACTCTCAGCTTCCATCAGGAATCACACACCGTCTATCTCAAACGGCCACAGGTTTGACGGCTATGAAACCGCTCTTGACTGCGAGCTGTTGTCCCTGGGGGCCCAGGATCCAGTTGAAGAAATCCAGCACTGGGCCGCTGGGATCTCCCATTGTGGCCAGGATCAGATTCCTCTGGAGTTCGTAGTCCCCGCTCACGACATTGTCCGTTGTAGCTGCGATGCCGTTGACGCTGATATCGGTAGCTGTGGTAAGGTTACCCAGCGCTCCGAAGCTGATGTATCCTATGGCAGTAGGGTTGCCTTCAACGGCCGTGACCATCGCCCCGGTGCTGCCTACCTCGTTCGTGTCGGCGGGTATGTCATATGCGGCATATGCTCCCTTCATCACTGTATCGAAGCAGTCCCTGGTCCCTGAGCCGTCCTCTCTTATGTTCACAGCTATGGCACCGGAAGTACCGCCGATATCCGCCCAGTTGGTTATCTCGCCGGAGAAGATCTTGGCGATCTGCTCAAGAGTAAGATCGGTGACGCCCGCGTTGGCACCTACTATGACGGCCACGCCGTCCTTGGCGATGACAGTGGCCTTAAGGCCGCTGTCGATCTCGCCGCCCTTCAGGTCCCTGGAGAGCATTCCGAAGCTCGCCGTTCCGTTTATGACAGCGCTGGCGCCCGCTCCGGATCCGCCGCCGGACACCTCAAGTGTAACATTCGTATATTTCTCATAATTCTCCTGATACAGTCCCATCAGGGGCAGGACCGTCGTGGATCCCGCTACCGAGAGAGTCGTCCCGGAGGGATCGTCGCCGTCCGAGCCGGTCATCGCGACGTAGGTCCCCGCGATGCAGACTATGGCAGTGACGGCTACTGCGAGTATCAATTTCGTGTTCTCATTCAAGGTTCTCACCTTGTGTGCAGATTCATGGTTTTAAATATATAGGTTGTCGACATATTATATATTCAAATATATTAAGAATATATTTTATATTCTTGGACCAATAATATTTATAAATCTCATTAAACATCCATAACTATGGACATAAGGAAGATCCAAGCCACGGGGGGGTCCTCTTACATAGTGACCCTGCCAAAGGATTGGATAACAGAGAACGGACTCAAGAAGAACGATCCTGTCAGGATGAGCAGGACGTCGGACGGTGGTCTTGCGATATTTCCTGCGTCCACAGTGAAGGACTCTTCAGTCAATGTGAAGATTATAGACATAGACGGGATCGGCAGCGAGACGCTTCTGTTCAGGATGCTCCTGGGAGCTTACATATCGGGGTATGGGCAGATAGAGGTGAGGTCCTCGGGCAGACTGGAGTCGGGAATGGTGGATGCGGCCACCCGGTTCATAGAAATGGCCATAGGTGTGGAGATAGTTGAGGAATCCTCGGACCGGATAGTGATGAAGGATCTGGTGGATCCGGGCGAGATGAAGTTCCCCCGTACTGTCGAGCGCATGAAGGTCCTGGTCAGGAATATGCTTTCTGACGTGATGGATATGCTGGAGACGAACGACCTCTCAAAAGCAGAGAGCATAGAATCCAGAGACCGGGAGGTGGACCGCATTGAGTGGTTCATATCCAGGCAGACTAACATGACGGTCCGGGATACCAGTACCATCCATAGGATGGGAGTTGAGCCACTCGATATATACAGGAACTATACCGTCAGCAGGACTCTCGAAAGGATAGGCGACCATGCAGTTCTCATGGCTAACCACTCATCTTCTCTGACGCGCGGGGACGATCTGAAGTCCGTGCGTTTTTCCATTGTTCGCATGGGGAGGCAGGTCATAGAACTGTTCCTGCGCTCTGTAGGGGCATGGGTCAAGGTGAATCTGGTCGAGGCCAATGAGATAGTGGAGGAGGCCGCGAAACTGTCCAAAGCCTGCAACGATCAGAACAAGAACGTCGCCGGTCTGTCCAAAGATATCACCATGACGGTGAATATGATAATGGGAAGCCTGTCGAGGATCAGCGAGTATTCCGCAGACATATCAGAGCTGGCGATAAATGCTGCCATGTCAAGATGAATGTTGAAGGATGGTGCGACCGCCGGGATTCGAACCCGGGTAGGTAGCTTGGAAGGCTACAATCCTAACCAGCTAGATTACAGTCGCGTGTGTCCCTGTTAATCTGGAGCACATATTTAATCATAATGAACCGGATGGGGACTCACACACATCGACACGGATGTTTATTTATTCTGTGCTCTATCCGTCAACCATGGTTCTGTCCCCGCCCGTCCTTCCCGATTCAGATCATTTGAAGGTGTGGTACAGGCTCGACGAGATATCGAGCAATCTCGCATTCGATAAGCGCAGATCCAAGTATCTCTCTGATTTTCGTTCTCTTATCTCCGATCTGACGGAGAAGGAGGCACCTTTGCACTCGGCGATAAGCCTCCGGATATTGAAGATGGCCGAGGAGCAGAATCTGGAGGATCTGAAGGATATAGCTCTCAAGATAGCCGGCAAATGCGGGTTATCGGACAGTCTTCCTACAATGAAAGCTGCGGATATTCTCATAAGCCATGGGGACACGCAAATGGCGAAATCCCTTCTCGACCGTCTCAAGTCCGTATCGAACAGGGCGATCAGGGAGTATGAGTACGGCAGGATATTCATGGCGGAGGGCAGGAAGGAGGAGGCCATGGGCCGTTTCAGATCGTCCTATTCTATCACAGACCTGTTCCTGCCGAATTACGATGCGATGGAGGACGCAGAGCCGGGGAAGGGCTGGCACGTAATGAAGAATATAGCGTTAATTCATCTGAGCCTTCCGGTGGAGCCTCTGTCGGAAAGCTTGGCCCTAACCTCGGCGGAGGACCTCTACGCCATCTATTGGGAATGGGCCAACGGGAACAAGCGCGGTGCCAGGGCCGCCATCGAGCAGTCCTCGGAGTATGCCTCCGGAGACAGGGAGTTCTTGGTTGCAGAGGCCAGGATGCTGGTCGAGGAGGGGGAGTACAATTCTGCCATAGAGATATACGAGAGGTTGACGGAGAAACCCGAGGAATCCGTGGGGCTCTCCGTAGAGTTGGGCAGCGTCTACATGTCGGCGAGCTCTCCGGGAAAGGCCCTGTCTATGTTCAAGATCCTGGAGGAGTCCGACCCGTATGACCGCAGGATCCTGGAAGGCGCTCTCAGAGCGTCTGCAGATACGGACAGGAGACTGGACCTCAAGAAGTACACGGAGATCTACCTCGACACCGAATATGCCGATCTGGACTCCTATGCTCTATGCATAGATCTGATGGGCAGGATGTCCATGAATCAGGAGGCGAATGCTTTGGTCAAGAGGCTGTCCAAGCGTTGCCCTGACACCGCCAGGAAGCACCTTCTGATCTCAAGGAGCGATATGGACCTGAGCAGATACCAGAGCGCTCTGGTATCGGCATCCAAGGCCGTGAAGATGGAACCCGGGGATCCGGAGATCAGGAGTCACAGGGCTATGATCTATCTTCGGATGGGCAAGCTGAGAAGAGCCATGGCGGATGTGAACGCCGTCCTGGAGAAGAACAAGAATTACATCCCGGCGCTTTCGATAAAGAAGGACATACAGCAGACCGAGGGCAATCTCCAGGAGTCTCATGCCACATGCAAGCTGATACTCAGTCTGGATCCGCGAAACGCCGGGGCCATGAAGGATGCGGCCGGACTGCTGGACAAGATGGGCAGATACGAAGAGTCCTTCACCATGTACAGGGAGGCCCTGGGCATCAAGGAGGATGCTTCGCTGTTCTCCAAGGTCATGATCCAACTGCAGGCCAGCGGCAGGTACAGAGAGATGGTGGCCCTGGTCGAGGAGCATGATGACATATATGGGGAGTATCCGGAGATATGGGCGCTTAAGGGCAATGCGGAATTCGCGCTGGAGAGATACAATGATGCGGCAGCTTCCTTCTTCAAAGCGCTGAATCTTTCACCCGGGAACCCGTCTCTGTGGCATTCCAAAGGTCTGGCAGAGGAGTTCTCTGGAAGGCTCGAGGAGGCGGAGACGGCATTCGACAGGGCAGTGCTTATAGATCTGGACAATCAGGAGTACTGGATATCCAAAGCCTCGGCCCAGGAGAAGTTGGGAAACAACAGCGGTGCGATATCGTCCCTGAACAGGGTGATATCGCAATCACCCAACAATACGTATGCCCTTGTGCAGAAGGCCAGGATCCTCGTGAAAGTGGGAGAGATAGAGGATGCAATGTACTTCCTGGACACGGCCCTCCGCGTCAGCCCCACAGATACAGGGATACACAAGCTTAAGCGGGATATATACAAGCATCAGGGCAACACCGAGAAGACGATCGAAGAATGCAGGATAATAGTTAAGCTGGACAGCAGCGACGAAAGTGCCCATCTGGATATGGCCGATGCGTACATAGCCATGGGGGATAACGACCAGGCGATGGCAGTCATCAATTCGGCCTTAAGAAAAGGGCTGGAGAACCCGACGGTGCTGTCCAAGAAGGCAGATATTCTGAAGGCGGAGGGGAGCTTCTCTGAGGAGATACGTGTCAGGAAGAATGTCCTGATAAAGGACCCGGGTAATACAGATGCAAAGCTGGCTCTTGCAGAGGCATTCATGATGATCGGGGATAAAGCCTCTGCCGGCGAGATATACGGGGAGCTGCAGAAGGACGATCCGGAGAATATCGAGATAACGGTCAGAAAGGCGATAATAACCTCAGATGCCGGCGACGGCTCCGAGGCAATATCTCTCTTCAGGGAGGCTCTTTACAAAGACCCTGACAATATTGAGATCTTGCTGAGACTTGCAGAATCCTTAAGGGAGTCAGGATCCAGGTCCGAAGCGGAGAGCATGTTGGAAAAGGCCCTGTTGAAGGATCCGAAGCTTGTGAAGGCCTACACCATGAAGGCAGGAATACGCAGGGACATGGGGGATCTAGAAGGGGCCAAAGCGATACTGGAAGAAGCGATGGAGTTTGCTTCGTCCGATCCGGAGATATGGAACGCTTTGGGGTCAATACAGGAATCAGAGCAGGATTATTCCCATGCCATGATATCCTATGATACAGCGATAAAGCTGGGTGACGACTCATCTGGCACATATCTTAAAAGAGGACGTATGCAGGAATCAGTAGGCGCACCGGATCAAGCCCTCAACAGCTACGGCCTGGCCTTGGCCAAGGACCCCAACAGTCTCGAGGCCCTCACTAAACTGGGGGCGTTGCAGGCCCTGTCCGGCAGGGAATCGGTGGCCATAAGGTACCTGGAGACGGCATCCAGGAAGGACCCGAAGTACGTGCCGGCGACGATCGAGAGGGCCAGGATCTATTCCAGGCACCAGGATTCTGCTGCTCTCAGAAGGGCCCAGGAGCAGTTCGTCAAGAGCGAGCCTACCAGGGAGCAGTCTGTGGAGTTCGCCGAGATACTCAAGGATTCGGGGATAGAAGGGACGTTGCTGGAAACGGCGCAGCAGATCTCGGAGGAAAGGCCGGAGGAGGCGGTTGAAGAGGATCCGTCTTACGGGATGAGACCTCTCGGCCCGTCGGAGACCGCCTATTATGCCAAGAAGCTCATACGCAGCTCATACATCAGCGGCAAGCCCATGTCAGACCCGGAGCCCATAGAGAAGGCGGGCATACCTCAGGGACAGGCAGAGACGGTCCTGGAATATTTGGCAGATATCAAGGAGTATGGAGATATAGATCCTTCATCAGAGGAATTCGGCAGATTAGAGCATCTCTCCAAGAATGTAATACTGAAGGAGGGTCTGAAGGATATAGAGAAAGAACCGGTGATCTCCATGCAGTCTGCATTCATGTCGTCCGGGGTCACGGAAATCGAGGAGATCAAGATACTCATAGCCTATATCCACAAGGTCATGACCTCTGATTTCGAGGCGGAGGTCTTCTCCGACAGGGTCAAGAACGTCTTGGACAGCGTGGTCTCAGGATCAGGGGATATCTCCGTGTACGGTATAATAAAAGAATATGGCGTCGGCATCTACACAGCCAGAACAGTGAAGATGCTGGCTACTTCTTCACAGGTCTCAGAAATGGGTCATATCTGATTTCATGAATTCTCGCATGACGCACGTGGCATAGTTACCCTTCGGAAGCGAGAAAGATGCGGTGTAACCCTCATCGTCTATACACACATCCAGATCGTTTATGGGGCACAGGATCTCCCTGCTGCTCCCTCTGGAGCTGCAGTTAGGCAGGCCGACGACCAGGAAGTCCTCGACCGTTATTCTCTCGGAGTCCATTACCTTCCTTTCTATCTCGCCCATTTCCCCGTCGGAGAAAGTGCTGTCGCTTCCGAATATGGTTATGGCAACGAAGGCCCTCCCGGTTCTGACCTGCTTCATGGCCAGATCTATGTTCTTCTTGGTCACTTTCACAGGTTTCTCGTGAAGCGGTATGCCGTCTGCATCCTTGGGTATGACCGTGTCCCCGTCGATGGGTATGTCAAGGGGCAGCCCTCTGGTCATGCGCTCGCTCAGCATCATGTTGAAAATGTAGGATTGGTAGGCATGGGTGAACATCATCTGCAGGTTCGACGGAAGGGCGGATATCGCTCCCGCATAGTCTTCAGGATTATCTGAGAGATACTGTGCCAGCGTTCTCTCGAAGTCCATGTTCTTCGGCATGTCCTTCACGATCTCGGAGTAATTTCCCACAGCCAGTCTCTCGCGGGCCTCCTTTACGCTTTCGTCCTCGAATTCGGAGGGTGCCGACAGATAGATGCGGACCGCCTCCTCGGTGTTGCCGCGTACCAGAGCCTCCCCGACCTTATGGGTTATGGGTCTGACGGTGCCGAATCTTTGAACGCCGAAATAATTCGGGAAACCTCCGCGGGCTCCCAATTCCGATCTTACGGCTTCGCAGATCTCGGCTGCCTCATTCCTTGGAACATCGCATTCCCTCACCTTTATCTTGAAAGAATTGCCGATAAGGTCGCCGATCCTCATAGGTCTTGCCGACCTTCCGATCACTTTGATATCGAGGTCCTTCAGTTTGATCCTCGATACTGTTTCCGGGTCGCACTTGAATGACATGAGCTGTGACGTTACCGCTCTCTTGTCCTTGGTGCCGGCGAAACCTATCCTCTCCCTGGAGATGCCCATGGAGCGGGACATCATCCTCACCATGCGATTGGTCTCCCAATTGGTGCTTGTTACTCTGGCTATAACATATTCGCCATCTTTTTCCGGAGGATAGGAGGATATCTCGTCAACTATGAAATCCTCGGCGAAGGTCTTTATGCGTCCTCCGGTGCCTTCGGTATCGCACATGTAGTATCGCATGCCGATATCGGCCTCGGCGGTCTTGCAGGGTCTGTAGGCCATGCGATTATGCCGTTTCGACGGCGGAGAAGAACTGAGAGACTGCCATAGCTGCCTCTTTGACGGCATCCGTTGCGGAGCCTTCGCGCATCTCAACGATGAGCATGGGCTCCTCGAGCTCTGGGTGGGAATCGACGTATCTCACAATCTTTACGTCCTTGTTCTTGTCGAGCTCATCTAGGATGGGCATGATCAAAGTAGAATCTGGTTCCTTGAAGCTTATCTTAATCGTCTTCTCGGTCTTCTCGACAAGGTGGATCTCCATGGTTGCCTCGTATATCACGGTAACTATAAATCTTTCGCATCCCCGGACTCAGATTTGCCGGGTTGCAGGAGGTACATCTCCTCGATCTCCTCGACCGTGGTGGCCTGATCGGGCCCCCTGTCATCTCTTACACGACCCGTGAAGCGGGGGAATCTTATGGCTATACCTGAGTCTTCGCCCTCTATGCCGGAAGCGGCCGTGTGTATGGGACTGACACTTATCTCCGCTCCGGTCACTTCCAGGACCAAAGTGGGCTCGAACCAAACGTCCGGGACCATCTTAGAGTCCACAGAGAGAGGCCTCTTCTCGCTCTTGTACAGATCCAGCATTTCCGGGAGCCCGTCAAGGAAAGCGTCGTCAAAACCGGTGCCCAGTTTGCAGACAGTGGAATAATATCCTGTATCGTGATTATATGCAGCCATCAACAGTGCGCCGTACTTCCCTGCCCTCTTGCCCATGCCGTAGAATGCGCCGACGACCACAAGATCGAAGGAGTCCATCAGATTCGTACTGTAATCTTTCTTGTACTTGATCCAGAGGAATCCTCTGGATCCTGCCCGGTAGACCGAATCCCGGCCGATGGATTTCGCTATTATGCCTTCACATCTTGCTTTGAGGGCGTCCTCGAAGAAAGTCTCCGCCTCTTCGGGGTTGGAGACCAGCATCATGGACGAGAGCCCCACCTTCCCGGATATGCTGAAAGAGTCTGACAGCAGTTTCCTTCTCTCCGTATACGGTAACGTGGTGAGGTCCTTTCCGTTGAGATAGAGCATGTCGAACATGAATATGTTCACGGGATAATCGTTCACAGCGTCGTCCATGCCATGCTTGCGGCGTCTGTGGGTCACGGTCTGGAATGGCATCATCTTGCCTTCCCTGTCGATGGCAACGCATTCCCCTTCGATTATTGCATCCTTGCCGTTCAGACGGCTCTTAAGCGCCTCTGCTATATCTGGGAAGTTGCCCGTCAGGTCCTCGAGTCTCCTGGAGTACAGTTTTACGCCGTCTGGGCTTATGTGGGCCTGCACCCTTATACCGTCGTACTTGTACTCCATGGCGCACTCCCCTCCCATCTTCTCCAAGATATGTGCCAGAGAAGGCAGTCTCTCTGCCAGCATCACTCTTATGGGGTTCCCCAGCTTCACCTTTATCCTGGATATCCCCTTCATTCCGTGACCGGCGAGAGTGGCTCCTACCATCCCCAGGTCGCTGGTCACATTGTATGCCCTTTCTATCTCGGGCCTCGCATCCTTGTCCGCGAAAGAAAGAGCCAGAGCATCCAATACTGTCATTGCGGCGACGCCCGTCCTCATCCTGCCAGTAACGATCCTGCAGAGATACCGCGCCTCTATCGGTTCAGAATCATGAAGCATATTGGACAGATACTTCATCTTCCTGCCCTGAGAATCCCTGCCCTCGGTCTGTGCTATGGCGGTCAGGCTGCCGATGACCCTTCCCAAGGTCAGCGGTTCGGAGAACAGGGTCATCTGCTTCTTACCCGCTATGAGCCTCTCAGCCACAGTGCCAGGGTCGCCAAATTTTATCATCATATCGCTTATGTTACCTTCAGTCTCCCCGACGGTGAAGGCTATTGCCTTGGCAACCAGGCGGTCTGCCATACCAAGTTCGATCCCAACAAAATCTGGAGCTATCTTCCCCTGGGTCAGATATATTATGGATTTTATGTCCTCGGGGTCCAGGATCTTGAAGAATTCGGCAAGGATCGAGGTCATCTCCAGCCTGCTGGCAGTCGATTCCAGATTATCGAATACCTTGGCGATGGATGAGAACTTCATCATCAACGGCTATCGTTTGTCCGTATTAAATCATACTGGATTACCGTCCTGCACTCCTGCGGGGGTGCCAGGAGCACGATTCAGAAGTCGCTAAGTGCCCTTTGTCTTACTGCCGGGGCCTTTTTACCTGACAAGCCTTTGCTGAGGCGTTCCAGACGGCTGCGCATCAGAAGCTCCTTCTTGCGGCTGGACTCCTCGAAAACCTCGTCAACGGTGCCTTTGGCCACAAGGACATATACTTTGCCACGGTCCCTTCTCCCTGTGCGTCCCCTTCTCTGTATGGTCCTGATCTCGGAAGGGACCGGTTCATAGAAGATCACAGTGTCGGTGTTAGCTATGTCGAGCCCTTCCTCTCCGACGGATGTGGCGACGATGACGTTCCGTAGTCCGTCGCGGAACATGTCGAGCATCTCGATCTGCTCCTTTTGTTTAAGGCCCCCGTTGGCCTGCCCTATGAGCTTCCCGACTCTTGCCCCTCCGACGGAGGACAGTTTCTCGACCAGCAGATCGCAGGTGTCTCTGTATTGTGTGAATATGAGTACCTTTGCCCCTTCATCGGATCCGAGGGTACGGCTGACCAGGGTCATTACTCTGGATACCTTTGGATGCTCCACTCTGCTCTCGGAGGCGATCTTCCAGGCTTTGACGAATTCCTTGCTGGCAACGATCTCCTTGGAACCTTTGCCGCCGTCCTTCTTGGACGCCTCAGCCTGTATCTTCAGCAGATAGTTCTTGAGAGCGCTCATTCCTTGGGTCTCCGCAAGGCTGACGGCGTGGAGGGCCTTTATGCACATAGATTGAAGGGTGAGTCCCCTGAACACCACGGAGGTCTTCTCTCCGTTTGCCAGTCTGGCCTGCAGGTTCCTTCCGATAGTCAGAAGGTGCTTCGTCGAAGGAGGCCAGTTCGGATCCATCAGGCGGAGGGCGGTCAGCTCTGCAGCGTATCTGTCCGTAAGCGCCTTCAACAGAGATATCACGTCAGTAAGGTCCTTTGGCATGTTGACCTCTATCCTCTCTACGTTCACGTCGTAGACGTATGGAGATACGTCGGGGTCGTATTCGGACCTTGTGTCTATTCTTTTCAAAGATAGGTTCCTGCATACCTCGTCCATCCTTTCTATGTCGCTGCCGGGTGATGCTGTCATCCCAAGAGCCAGACCGTTATATTTCTCTGCGACATGCACGTATGCATAGTTGCCTGTGCCCCTGTGGGCTTCGTCATAGATTACGAGATCGAATTCTAAAAGATCATATATCTCGTTCATGAGGTCATTGGAAATCGCCTGGGGGGTAGAGACGATGACATCGTTTGAAAGAACTGTCGTTCTCCTCTTGTTCGGGGCCATGTTGCCGGTCACGGCGGCAACGCTTGTATCCCGAAGGTTCTCTGAGAAGAATGATGCATGCTGGTCGACCAAAGGCTTGGTCGGAGCCAGGACAAGGATCCTCCCTTTCCTTTCGAGGATTTCTGCCATGGTCAGAAGGGCGACCACGGTCTTTCCCAAGCCTGTCGGGAGTATGATGAGGGTACTCTCCGAGACGCAGCCTCTAGCCATGGAAAGCTGGTAAACCCTCTCCTCCACAGCCCCCGGCACTATGCGGGGATGGGAAATGAAACCTGTCATATCGAGCCTATCGGCTGGCACCATTTAAAAGATTGACGGGGAGGTCCCCGAAAAAGGAAATGTTTTAACAGCCGCATCCGCCGCCACACGAGGAGCAGCTGCTGGCGTTGGGGTCGCGGATGGTGAGACCCGTTCCGAAGTTTGGGTCGTCGACGAACTCGACCACACAGGGGTCCAGGACCTCTTTGGTCTCGTCATCGCAGAAGAACGAGAAACCGTCGCTCTCGATAACGTTGTCGCCTTCCTTGGCCTCCTTCTGGAAGGACATGCCAAACTGTGGGCCGGAGCAGGCCATTCCTGCAAGGTAGACCTTTATTCCGTAGCCGACTTTGCTGTTCTTCTCCAGCAGTTCATTTATGAACTTTGCAGCGTCTTCCGTTATGGTTACCATGTTTATCGCCTCCTCTCAACTGCCCGACAGTATTTAATTTAATCTAGCTCACTGATTTTTTATTCGGGTTCCCCAAGCTCGTCCCTGAATTTTCTGAGCGCATAAGATTGGGCCTTTGTCATGGCCATGTAGCATCCGATCATGACAGATTCCAATATCTCGTCTCTGCTGGCACCTTCATCAATGGCATGCCGCATCTGCACGCTTAGGCAGTGCTCGCCGCTCTGGGATGCGGCGGCGGATACAGCGCAAAGATATCTTGTCTTCTTGTCCAGAGCAAGTTTCCTGCTCTCCATCAGGGCGTTGCCGAGATGGGCGCTGGGGTTGAATATATCCGGGCGTTCGGACATGATCTCGTATATCGTAGGCACGAAACCGAACATCTTCTCCATGTTCGCCATTATCCTCTGGGTCTGCTCTTCCGGGGTCTCCTTTCTTTCTTCGGACATGAGACGGAGGATATATCAGCGGACATAAGAAACGTACGCATCCGACGCCTTAACAGACCGCTCCTCCTGCGCTTTCGGTCTAACTGTAACCTCTTGTTTTAATCTGAACCTTGGGGAGTCTTTTCAATTGGCAATAGCCAGAGGAAAGGAAGATGGAAACTGAAGAAGTATTGAAGGAGTCTTTCAGGCGTGTAGGCAAGGAGTTCGGATATGACAACGTTGACGCCGAGTTCATCGCGTTCAGGGAGTTCAAGGTCAGGTGGCAGAGGTCCTATAAATGGGCCAGCTTCAAGGTTTCTGACTATATGATGGACGCACCGGGAGAGGTCATAGAGGCCCTCGCAAGAACGCTGTTCGGAAAGATCGCCGGCAAGGAGGACGTGCCCTATTCCGAGGAGATGATCGCGTGGTCCACCTCGAAGGATTTCGTGAAGTACAAGCAGCCTGTGTACCTGAGACGGAGCAGGGGGCTCACGAGATCACCGAAAGGGGAGGTCAGGGATCTGGAGGATTCCATGTCGCGCCTTGTGGATGCAGGGCTGGCGGAGGCGGACCCGGACCTGGTCCTTACCTGGATGAAGGATAAGAATCTGCGAAAGGTCGGGTACTGCTCCGTGCTGATGAAGGTGATAGCCATATCGCCCGCCCTCGACAACGCGGAAGTGCCGGAATTCGTTCTGGACTACGTTGTCTATCATGAGTATTTGCACGCATCCGGTGGGATGAAGGTCTTCGGCAGGCCTCACGATCTGGATTTCAGGGAGGATGAGGTCAAGTTCCCGAGATACAGGGAGGCGGAGGAATGGCTCAACAGGCTGTGCATGTACGTATGAACATCAGAATGTATATGAACGAAACAGAGAGGAGGTGTCCCCCGAAGCGGTAACACGCTCTATCATCGTCCGCCGGAACGGCGGCCTCCGAGCACTGACCCCGCCGGGGGTGTGTATCGGATCCTACGTTGGCTCCCGGTCACGGCAACGATGACACATCGCAGCTCCCGCGAGGTCCCAATTAAGGTATAGGACCACTGTGCGCCGGGCCGTACCCGGAGGGATCACTGGATCACCCTCATACGTCAGCCGGGCAGAGCTCTGTAATGAATTCCCTTAATAAAACTATTATCCCGCCTCCCCGTATCTGAACGGCTACCATATCGCTTCATGTCGAAACCCGGCGAGGCTTCATTAGTTTCTTCATGAATGCCATCGATCGAAATCGAGATCCGTTCAGCGGGCTGACGGAGTAAGGTTATATCTCAAAGCAAAGGGATACAGGGATAATGGAGGACTTCTTCACTCCGGGCTCTGTCGCTGTAATAGGTGCATCGTCCAATAAGGACAAGGTCGGGGGGATGGTCATTAGCAACCTTCTCGGTTCCGGGTTCGAAGGAGAGATATACCCCGTCAACCCCAAGGGGGGAGAGATTCAGGGACTCAAAGCATACGAGTCTGTGGACAAGATAGAAAAGGTCCCGGACCTGGCTGTTATATGCATAAAGGCCGAGTACGTTCTCGGGGAGATAGATAAACTGGGCTCTGCCGGAGTCCGCCGCGTGATAATAATAACCGCCGGATTCCGTGAGGAGAGTGATGATGGCCGTATCATGGAAGAAAGGATACGTGACGCGGTCAGGAAGCACGGAATGAGGGCCATAGGTCCCAACTGCTTCGGGGTCATGAACACCTCCGCAGGTCTGAACACCACATTCTCATCTCTTTTCCCTGTCAAAGGCAATATAGCCCTGACATCCCAGTCCGGTGCCGTAGGGGCATCAATGTTGGACTGGTCCCTGCATTCTGGCATAGGGATATCGAAATTCGCATCCTTGGGCAATAAGATGGATGTAGGCGAGCCAGAGCTCCTGGAATATCTCAGGACAGATGACGAGACGAAAGTCATCGGGATGTACGCAGAGAGCATATCTGACGGGCCCGGGTTCATAAGGGCAGTAACGGCCATGGACGATTCCAAGCCGTTGGTGATCCTGAAGTCAGGGAGGACCGGGGCAGGGTCCAAGGCGGCATCGTCTCACACCGGCGCCCTGGCCGGGGCGGATTCCGTGTTCAACGTGCTCTTCAAGAAGCTTAACATAACTCGGGTGTATGATATGGATGAGATGTTCGACGCCCTCTCCGTGTTCTCCCTGTGCGGAAGGATGGAGAGAGACGGTGTGGCCATAATAACCAACGCAGGAGGGTTGGGCGTAATGGCGGCAGACGCATGCAGCACCTATTCCCACATAAGCATGGCCGAGCTCTCATCAGATACGATAAGGGCGGTGGAGGGGGCACTGCCGACAGTGGCATCTGCGATAAATCCGATAGACTTGAGGGGTGACGCTCCGGCGGATGCAGCGGTGAAGGCACTGGATATTGTAGCCAAGGACCCCTCGGTAGGAGGCGTGGTCATACTTTCCGCGCCTTTGGACACTGCCGATCTCGATGCCATGGCGGAGATGATATCGGAGGCCAAGGGCCGCACGGGAGTCCCCGTCACAGTGTCTTTCACAGGCGGCGCGGTCAGTGAGAGGGCATCCGCTGTCATGAGGAGGAACGGAGTTCCGACATTCAGTGATCCGGACCGGGCCGTCAGGGCCTTGGATATATTGCGGGCCAGGGAGAAGGAGGTAACGGAAGAGAGCACTCCTCTGACGTTCCCGAAGGCGAACGGTAAGGCAAAGGCGCAGGCCGTGCTGGTGAAGGTCCGGGAAGAGGGCAGGGTCTCATTATCGGAGGAGGAAGGGAAGGTCATACTCTCAGCTTACGGCATACCCGTTCCCAAAGAAGGCTTCGCCACCAGCGCACCGGAGGCCGTCAGGGTGGCGGAGTCCATAGGATATCCTGTGGTAATGAAGGTCCAGTCTCCGGACATCCATCACAAGACTGATGTGGGTGGGGTAAAAGTAGGGATAAGGAACGAAGAGGATGTGAGGAATGCGTACGAGTCCATAATGGCCTCCTGCTGCGCCAGCATTCCCGGGGCGAGGATAGACGGCGTGAGCATAGAGCAGATGGTCTCGGGCCAAGAGGTCATCCTGTCCATGATCCGGGACGACCAGTTCGGCCCCATAATCTCATTTGGTTTGGGAGGGATATACGTAGAGATAATGGGTGAGATATCCCAGGCAATGCTGCCGATGAACCAGCAAGACCTCGACCATCTGATAATGTCCACGAAGGCATATCGCATGCTGTCCGGCGCAAGGGGCAAACCTCCGGCGGACATTGACTCCCTGAAGGACATCATACTGAGGCTGATAGAGATAGCCGAGGACAATGAAGAGATATATGAACTTGAAATCAATCCCGTAATGGTAGGCAGAAAGAACGAAGGAAGCTGGGCCGTGGATGCTCTGGCTACGTTGAGGTGGAAATGACAAGAAAGGTGTATTTGGCGTCCGTCGGCACGAGATCGGGGAAATCGGTTCTGTCCCTGGGTCTGGCCATGAACTATCCCGGCAAAGTAGGGTTCTACAAGCCCTTCAGGGAAAGCCTTGTGGTCAAGGACGGACAACCTATGGATCAGGACGCGATACTGATGGCATCCGTGCTGCAGTTGCCTGCTGCGGAGAAGCTCTCACCCTTCGTTTACGATATGTACGACCCCATTCCCATAGACCGCATCGTGGAAGGATACAACGAGGTCAATGAAGGAAAGGAGTTCATGATAGTAGAGGGCAGCAGAGACCTGGCCAACGGATACTCCTGTGGCATATCCAGCTTCGACATCGCCAAAGCGGTCGACGCGCCGATAGTGCTTGTGTCATCGACCACCCAGCAGTCCCTTGAGACAGCTTTCCTTTTCAAAGAGATATGCGAGAAGAGGGGCCTGGAGTTGAAAGGCGTCGTGATCAACAGATGCAACGGAACCAGGGAGAGGGAATTCCTTGAGAGCAAAGGGATGACCGTCATAGGCGGCATACCGGACATACCTCAGATCTCCACCTTCCACGTTATCGAGATAACCGAGATGATACCCTCGAAGGTACTGGCCGGCAGGAGCGGACTGAGCAACATCGTGGAGGACGTTCTCGTAGGGGCCATGTCCCCCCAGGTGGCCATGCGCTATATGAGGCGCTCGAAGCAGAAAGCCGTCATAACGGGAGGGGACAGGACAGAGATAATGCTGGCCGCCCTCTCCACGAACACGTCCTGCATTGTCGTCACAGGAGGCATAACCCCGTCCCGCATGGTCACGTCCAGGGCCGAGGAGATAGGCGTTCCCATAATAATGACGGAAGAGGACACCCTGACGGTGGTCGAGGCCCTGGAGCACCTGATAGCCCGTATCAATCCGGATGATAAGGAGAAGATAGAGCTGATAACCAGGGGCATCAGGAAGGGGCTGGACCTGGACCTGATCTGGTGATCAGTGCTCCGGCTGGTCCTTCAATATCTCTTCGGGGGCGCCGGCGAAGAACACCAGTGCGTGCGCTTCCATGAAATGCAGGTTCCCGGTCACCACCAGCGTGGACAAGGGTTCGCCCAGATCCATCTTGAGAAGGTCGCGGGCGTAGCCGGCCACAAGCCTCTGCTCCTGTGACCCTATCTTCGATGCGACACACAGGATCGTACGGTCGTCTATGAGACCCCCTTTCCATTTCTCCTCCCCTTTGAGCAGCCATTCTATTCCTTCTTTTGCAGTCATGTACCTAAGCTGCTCCGCCTGTATGTCCAGCAGGATCATGCTGTGCAGGCCCCTTATCTTGTTCTCCAGTATGTTGTCATAGGGCGATTGGGGATGATAGTCCCCTTCCAGGAACGGGAGGGTCACGGTCCTGCCGAATTTGTATGGCTGAAGTCCGAGGGAGGACGGGCATGCCGAGAAAACTGATATCCCGTAGAAAAGGCGCACGGGTATATTCTCAATCGCGGCCTGGATCCTCAGATCGACGTGAGTGGTGGCGGCCATTGTATCCCCTGCGGTTATGAAGCCTATGCGTTTGTCCTTCGCTTCGCAGACCAGATCTTCGCCGCCCTCCTCCACCTGATGCCTGTGTATGACCTCTATCTTCTTCCCGATCGCCCGCTCCAGGTCTTCCGTGTCCGTACCGATGAGAGTTGATGTGTAGAACTCCGCGTATATCTTGTCGCATTCCCGAAGAGCGGCCAATGCATCCACGGTCATCCCTCCGGTGCCGCTGAGCCCCAAGCCGACGAAAACAATCTCTGAAGTCATGCACGGCCTATCACGATATCGTTTAAAACGTTGTTCGGCGCAGGCAATCGTTAATAATCCCGCTTCGCATGCCAAAGGCATGGCGAGATGCTTGCGCGTGCCGAAGGAGCAGGGAGAGAGCGTGCGCTCGGCTCTGATGGACGCGGGCCTGCTGGACCTGGGTCATAGGATAGGGCGGGACGGGGATCACATACTGATACCGGTGCTGTGCAGCTCCTTCGACGGTTACGAGGCGGAGCAGGCGGTTCTCGCGGAGAACGAGAGGCGGATCACCGATTACAGGGAGCTCCTTCCGGAAAGCATGAGGGAATCGCTTCCCACATCCTTCGACGTGATCGGGGACGTCGTGATAGTGAAGCTGAAGGACGATGTCGTCAAACACAAGAGGAAGATAGGGGACGCCATAGGCAGGACCGCGGACGCAAGGATGGTGCTCTTGGACACGGGCGTCAAGGGAGACATGAGGGTGCGGGACCTGACCCCCATATATGGGAAGGGGAGCACCGAGACCGTTCACAGGGAGTCCGGCGTATCGATGGCGGTGGATCCCGCCACAGTGTATTTCAATCCCAGGCTGGCGACCGAGAGACTAAGGATCGCCGCCCTTGTGGAGGACGGGGAGACCGTCATAGATATGTTCGCGGGAGTCGCACCGTTCCCTTTGGTAATATGCAGGCACGCCAGGCCCAAAGCTGTATACGCCATTGATATGAATCCCGAGGCGAAGAGGCTGATGGACATTAACATAAAGAAGGGCGGATGCGACCGCATATTCTCGATATTGGGGGATGCCAGAGAGGAGATAGTGAAGCTGCCTCCGGCCGACAGAGTGATAATGAACCTGCCCCAAAGCGCGGGGGATTTCCTCCAGGATGCTTTGCGCCATATGAAAAAGGGAGGCACCGTACACCTGTACTCGATACACGAGAGGTCCGAGGCTGAAAGGGAGATCGGCGAGCTCGTCGGGCGGATGCACACAATGGGATTGCCCTGTGAGATAAACGGAATAAGGGAGATGAAATCGTACTCTCCCACTTCTGCCGTCTATGCTACGGATATACTGAGGGGATGAATCACTTCTTAGGCTCCAGTGTCACACCGTTCTGACCCTGGTAGTTCCCGCTACGCTCAGAGTATCCTTTTCCGGCGGGTGACTGCATGGATTCTATCACCATCTGGCAGAATCTCTCCCCGATCGGTATCTCTACGGCGGAGTCGGATGCGTTGTACGCTCCCAGCGTCAGAGTGCCGTTGAACCCGGCATCGATCTTGCCGAAGGCACCGATCACGCCTTTCCGGATCCATGTCGTCCTGAGCCAAAGCTCTGCGCAGAAGTAGTTATTCATACGCACCGTCTCAACGGTCGAAACATAGAACATGGTCCTCGGAGGAACAGAGACGGTGCCGTCCCTGTGCACATAATCTTTTCCGAGTATCTTTATCTCCGCTATCCTCAGGTCGTACCCGTTGGGGGTCAGGCCTCTCTTGTCGAAATCGGAGATGCCTATGTGCCCTGTCATCATGCTCTCCACTATGTCCCTGTCGGAAAGTATGCCCATAGGGCCTTCATACGCGGATGCGGTAATATCATTTGCTTTTTCCTGACGAAGAGATCACCAAAACCTATTTATTACTAGTACCGGCTCTACCTCTTTGATGGTTGGATGGATAATCCAACAGGTGACTATGATGAATTCGAAATCGATGGTTTTTGTGGTCGCGGCGATCCTAGCCGTGGCCGCTGTGGGCATTGTTATCAACTATGGCCTACTGGATAATGACAGCGAGGCAAAATATGAGGTGGATTTCCTCTTTGAGAGGAACACAGGTGAGAAAGTATGGTCTCACGGGTCTGGGGACACACCTCAGGATGCGCTGAATAATGCATGTGACAAGATCGGATATGAGCTTGAGTATACCGGGACCGGTAATACACTGTGGATCGATACGATAGACGGCATTGGTTGGGTAGCCTCCGCTCCTGAGGACACGACAAAGTCCGGCAGCAGTTGGGTGCATTATGAGTGGGATTCTGAGAGTGGTTCCTGGGTTGCAACAGATTATCTTTTCGGGAATCTCCCGACCGGTGTGAAGTACTTCTGTTTCTTCTACACGGATCTGGATCCTTCCTGGGCTCCCATCGGAAGTCCGACCGCAGTTCCTGCCTGATTCGGACTATTTACAAACCTTTTCAAACCTTTTCTTGAAGGAATCCGTTACTATGTCTGCCCGTGGATTGAAAACAGCGGCCTCATTGGCGATAATCATGCTGGTCGCAATATCCGTGCCGGTTCTGGCCGATATCAACGAGCCCCGGGATTACAGCGAAGGGATGCTCATTGATTTCGGAAGATATGACGGAGTGTGGATTCCCGCGGAGAAGGGGGACAAGACCATTGCCGAGGTCTTGGATTATTCCTGCACGGCGAAAGGATATGCAGTTGTAAAGGATAGTAGCGGCATCCCGGAATCCATAAACGGGGTATCTAATAATTCAGTCAGGACCTGGACCCTCTGGACAACGCCCAAGGACAGTGGCGTGTGGGAGAAGCAGAACGGGTTGCCGGAGAATCTATATATGAAGGATTTCGGATTCGTGACATTCGCTTTCTCGTATGAAGGATACACGCCGTTGCCGTGCGTGGATGCGGAGGGGAGATGCATATTCAATGACGGAACACTTCTCCGGGCAATCACCTTAGCGCCTTCCTGCACAGAGATGTATTATGCCATACACGGGATCGGTGGTTTGGTGGGAACGGATCTCTACAGCAATTATCCTGTGTCCATAAGCGATATGAGGGAGAGTGGCAGGGTCGCCGCAATAGGGGGGTACACCAACCCCAGTTACGAGAAGGTGCTGGGACAGAGCCCGGATATAGTGATAGGAGAGGCCAGTATCGGAGGCCATCTGGATGTGGCCAAGAGGCTCAGAAGCACCAACGTTTCCACTTTGATGCTGCCGGGATCTGACAGCATTGATGCCATATGCAGGAATATATGGACAATAGGTCAGGCCACAGGCAATCCGGAGAATGCCAAGGCCGTGACCAACAGTATCACAGCGCAGCTGGACAGCATACTCTCTGGGATAAAGAACACGGTCAGGAAGGATGTCCTTCTGGCCCTGGGAATGCTGCCCTCAGCCTTCACTTCAGGAGATAACACTTACATGGATGATGCAACCAAATACGCCAGGGGCACGAACATATTCGGAGAGGAGAACCTCGGATGGTTCCCGTCCAGTGCGGAAGAGGTAAAGGACAGGAACCCGCAGGTCATAATAATAGTCTCCGAATCCGCAGTGACTACACAGGCGGAATACGATGAGAAGATGGAATGGATAAGGAATAACAACCCTCAGTGGGCCGGCACCGATGCCTTCAAGAACGGAGAGGTCTACTTCTTCAGCGGTCAGGCCGCAGATGTGCTGTCGCGTCCCGGCCCGAGAGTGTGCCAGGCTACAGAGCTTCTCGCCAACGCGCTTCATCCCGAATGTTTCAGTAATCCGCTTCCAAAGTATGTGGGCGACGATTACAGGGATTATCTGACAGTATCAGCGGGGTGGTGAATTGAAGAGAGCATTGCCTGTTTTATCGGTTGTCCTATTGGTGCTGGCAGGTGTTCTCTCCATAGCTCCGTTCTTATCAGATGCCGATACGGAGGAAGGAATAATCTTCTTGGATATGGGCGACGGGAATGTGATGGAAACGTATGTTTCGGTGAACGGTACAATTGATGATGCCGTATCCCGTGCCATTTCCGACAATGATCTCACCGGCACTTTGGCGGGAACGGCAACAGACAATCTTGACGGCATATTCAACGGGTCCGGCTCATCCACTTGTGAATGGCGTTTCTACAAATGGGATGGAGAATGGGTGGAGACGTTCTATGACGGCGCCGCAGCCTTCGTCGGCGGGACATTCGCATGGGGCTTCTATCCCGACGGCTTGACGCCTGTGGCCACACCCTCGGTTTCCGACCCGTGGATCATGTACAGAGGCGACGCTTCAGGCTCGGGTGTCCAATCCTCTCCAGGCCCCGAGTCCTGCGGAGTTAAGTGGACGATCCAGCATGATGACGAATTCATTAACGGCGGCATACTGGCTGCAGGGGACCGCATTTATTTCATAACAGGGGGGACAGAAAAAGGCGGTTACCCAGCATTGCACTGTGCGGATCTGGATGGAAATATAATATGGTCTGCGGAATATCCAGGGATAGGCCTAAGTTGGGAGACGGCAACACCTCTTGTGCTGAGTGACAGAGTCATAGTTCCGGCATCCTGTGGCAAGATATTCATGGTGGATCTGGACGGGAAACCGATAGGGACGCCTGTGGATATACCTCGTTTCGATACAGGTGTGCCTCGAAAATTCATGTCAGGTCCTGGATCTTTGGTGTATGACAGCGGTTTCGTGTACTTCGGAGCATCCGACGGCCGTTTCTATAAGATGGATATAGACGGCAATATCATTTCCAGTGTTCAGACTGGAGAAGCAGTTTATCACGCTGCACCCTATATACACACAGAGGCGGACGGAACCAAGACGGCCTTCATAGGCGGATGGGGTGGATCAATATTCGCTATAGACTGCGCTACGATGACGGTGGAATGGGAATACGACCTATATCTGGATGAAGAAGATCCGGAGAATTACGGTCTTTTCGGCTCTGTCACGATGGGGACCGGAGCATACTCCAATATGATCGCCGTAACGTATTCAGACGGTGCCATGTCCCCCCTTGAATCGGGGATTGCGGTCTTTAACTTGGACACTCTGGATTCCAGCAATCCAGAACCGATGTGGAAGGATGAGAGCTTCAGTGCCGCAGGATCTCCCGGAGTGGCCTACAAGAACGGTTTCATAATATCGACTTCAAACGGAGTGACATTCTATGATTGGAACAACAGCGAACCTCTCTGGATGAAGGACTACGGGCTGGTCAAAGGCCCGCTGACAATGGCCGACGGCAGGGTATATCTTGTTCAATATCAATCCAACGGGTCCATTATAGCCGTCAGTCCTGAGAGCGGCTCGAAGCTGGGCGAGTATGCAATTGAGCCTGCGACAAGCAAAGGGTTCGCAATGGTCGGGGCCCTGATCTACGGCGGCAACATATATGTGGGCAACGACGACGGAATACTCTATTGCTTCGATTCCTCGGTCCCCCCGCTCATAAGGGGAGAGCCCAAACCCGGAGGGGCTGATACCGCAACCATAGCGATATGGTCTGCGACATTCGGAATGCTGGCTCTTTTCGTCTTTTATTATATCAGATTCGTGAAACCTTCCGGGGAGGGCATGGTGGCATCCCGGAAGAGGAAACTGTTCCTGATGCTTGCGGCCGGCTCGTTGGGTTCGTTCATAATGTTCATGCTGGCACTCTCCTACGGCCCTGGAGGGAATATGTCCGTAGGCGAGGCGTTCCTGAATCTGGCGTCCGCACTTGGCAAAGGCGGTGACGGCCTTACGGCATATGAATCGTACATCTACGAATCCAGGCTTCCGAGGGCCATGGCGACCTTCGCCGTCGGAATAGGCCTTTCCGTTGCCGGTGCCGTATACCAGGCAATAATCAGGAATCCGCTGGTGGATCCGTACATCACGGGAGTCTCGTCCGGAGCGGGATTGATGGCCATAGTCGCGATAGTCTTCGGGACCTCCCTGGGTGTGAGCTATGTCACCAGCATATATCTGACGCCCATAGTCGCAATGGTAGGCGGTCTTTTGGCATTCGTCCTTACGATGCTGATAGCGGAGAAATCCGGCGGGTCATCTCTGAACTATGTGCTCGGAGGCGTGGTCATAGGTCTGGCATTCTCGGCATTCCAATCCATGATACTGTCCATGGCGGGAAGCCAGCTTCACAACGCTATGTTCTGGCTCTTCGGTAGCTTCGCCAACGTGACATGGAATAACGTCTGGTTCATATTCATACCTGCGTTGGCTATGTCACTGATACCTCTATTCTGGGCCAAGGAGCTCAATCTTGTGCTGCTGGGCGAGGAGCAGGCGAGGCAGATGGGGCTGAACGTCAGGAGCTTCAACAGATGGATGATGGTGCTGGCGTCTGTGATAACATCGGTCTGCGTCGCCTTCGTCGGCATAATCGGATTCGTGGGCCTGGTGGTCCCCCATCTATGCCGTATGATATTGGGCGGAGACCACAGACTGGTGCTTCCCGCTTCGATAATAACGGGTGGCGCACTCATGATGGCTGCAGATCTGGCGGCCAGGATGATCTTCGTGCCCTTCGAGCTCCCGGTCGGTGCGATAACGACGCTTATAGGGACGCCGCTGTTCGCGTACCTTCTGATAAAGAGGGGGAGGATGTACAATGGTTGAGGCACCGCTCCTGGAGCTGAGGAATGTCAGCAAAACATACGAGAACGGGTTCCGTGCGGTGAAGGAGGTCTCCTACAGCATAGGAAAGGGGATGCTGGTAGGCCTAATCGGTCCGAACGGATGCGGGAAGTCCACCATGATGAAGTGCATCAACAGGATCCATCCTACCACATCTGGAGAAATATTGGTGAACGGTGAATCCGTGTTGAATAGAACACCGGGGGAGCTTGCCAAGGTAATATCCAATGTCCCGGCGGAGCTGAACACCAGTTTTGGTCTTACCGTTGCGGAGACTGTGATGATGGGCAGATACCCGCACAGCACAAATCTATGGTGGGAGAGCGACAGGGACGAGTCCTTTACAGAAGAAGCTCTGCACAAGTTCGGGGTATTCGACCTGAAGAACAGGTACCTTCACACCCTGTCCAGCGGAGAGAGGCAAAGGGTGCTAATAGCCAAGGCCTATGTGCAGGAGCCCAGGCTCATGCTCGTGGATGAGCCCACGTCGCATCTTGATATGAGATACAAGCTGGAGGTGATGGAGTATCTTAATGCGATGGTCAAGAAGGACATGTCCATATTGATCGCGGAGCACGACATCTCCCTCATGGCCAGATACTGCGATCTCTGCATAATCATGAAGGAGGGATCCCTGTTCAGGATCGGTCCTCCGAAGGAGATCATAACCTCGGATCTTATAGAGGAGGTCTACGGCGTCTCAGCCTCCGTCGGTTTCGATAATGACGGCGAGCTCTTCGTTCTGCCGAAGAGATACAAATCGGGTCGCGGCAGTATATGACGGACCCTATAAATCGAAGAAAAGCATGGGGGTGACGGATGAGAATAGAGGACTCTGTCAGAAAACATCTTCTGGACCTTAACGGAGCGGTCCACGGGGGCCAGGGGTGGCGTTACGGAGGAGTGGAGGATTTCAGCCACAACCTCAATCCATTCGGTCCGCCGGACATCCTCAACAACGTGATCATATCGGCCACGTCCAATATAGGCCACTATCCGGACGACTCCTGTGCCGATCTTAAGAGAGTGATAGCCAAGAGACACTCTCTGGAGGACAGCAACGTCATGGTGGGGGCAGGCTCGTCCGACATAATACGGGCGTTCCCCAATACATTCGTGGAGCCGGGCGATAAGGTTGTCATGGCCAGGCCCACCTTTGCGGAGTACGGCAGGCAGTGCAGGGTGGCAGGCGCGAACATAACGGATCTGCTACTGACAGAGTCGGACGATTTCAGGATCAACCGCGACAGGCTCTCGAAGCTAATACCCGGGGCGAAGGCGCTCTTCCTGTGTAATCCAAATAATCCGACCGGAAGGGTGGAGTCAAGGGAGCGTATACTGAGCATCGCCGATGAGTGCTTGAAGAAGGGTGTGATGCTCTTCCTGGACGAGACCCTTCTGGATCTCGTGCTGGGACATGAGGACATATCCTGCGCCGGGTACATCAACGAATATCCGAACATGGTGGTGGTGTGTTCCCTTACGAAATCCTTTGCGATCCCGGGGGTGCGCATAGGATACGGTCTGGCTTCCGAGGGCACAGTCAAACAGATGGAGAAAGTGAGGATGGCCTGGAATGTCGGCGGCATAGAGCAGCACGTGGCGAAGATACTGATAAGGGATCATATGAGCCACGTTGACAAGGCCGCCAAGATGATGGACACGGAGAAGAGATGGATGTTCAACGCACTGAAGGACATAGGGTTCCCCGTTTCCGATCCGGCGGACTCCTTCTTCTATTTCTGCCCGACAAGTTCTCTCGGGATCGATGCGCCCACATTCACAGACCGTATGATGGACAGCAGGATACTTGTCAGGGACTGCAGCTCCTTCGGTAGGCCCTTCGACGGGTACGTAAGATTCTGCGTAAAGGACAGGATAAGGAACACTGCCTTCGTCCAGGCAGCCCACGATGCTCTAAGGTCCTTGGGCTGGTGATAACACGGATCTCTGGTTCAGCGCCATCCTGATAATCGTTCTGGCTCTTGCCATCGATGCGGTGATCGGAGAAGTGCCCAACAGGATACATCCTCTGAGATGGATGGGCAATGCGCTTGGATTCCTCGATAGGCATATAAAAAGGACAACCAGGCGAAGAACGGCACTGAAAGGTTTCCTGTCCTACCTCCTCGTGCTCCTTCTGTTCGGAGGTTCGGCGATCGCGATAACAGCTCTCACAAGGCACTATCTCGGAGAGATCGCATGGATAGTAGTCACGGCCGTGATGATGAAAATGGTCTTCGCCGTTTTCTCGTTCAGGAAGCACTGCAAACCTATATTCAGGGACCTGAAGGAGAACAGGATCGAAGAAGCGGCGGCCAAGGCACAGATGATCGTCAGCCGTAACACGAAGGGAATGGATGCGGAGCACATAGCTTCCTCCTGCACAGAGAGTGTTTCTGAGAATTACGCGGACAGCGTGGTCTCCCCTATGCTGTACTTCGGCCTCATGGGCGTCTTCGGAGGTTTCCTCTTCAGATGCGCCAATCTGATGGATGCGATGTGGGGGTACCGCAATGATAAGTACGGGGATCTGGGATTCTTCCCGGCAAGGCTGGATGACGTTCTTGGATATGTGCCAGCAAGGATCTCTCCTGTTTTTGTGACGATCGCGGCTTTCCTGTTAAAGATGAACTATAAAGACGTTATCTCATCAGCCAAGAGGGAGAGCGTGAAGACGCCGTCTCCCAACAGCGGTTGGCCGATGGGTGCCTTTGTGGGCGCTTTGGGGATAACCATGGAGAAGAAAGATGTTTACGTAATGGGGTCCGGCCCCATGCCCACGGGCGAGGATATAATGAGATGCTGCAGGCTCGTGGAATTGTCATCTGTTATCTTTCTGTTCCTTATTTCAATGCCTTTATATGCCTTCCTGGGAATCCATATACAGGTCTGGGTGGAGGCCATCCTGACGGGGTTGATATTCTGATGCGACCGGTGATGAGGAGCCGCATACAATCTGCGGAGGGAATGCCCAATGCAGTCATAGAATTCGATGAGGATATGGAGTTCCTGTCCTCGGCTTTGTTGAACGGCGGCTCGAAAGTAGCTCAGTCAGTAATGATAATGCAGGTCCCGAAGGACCATATGTGCTCCGAGCCCAAGAAGGAAGTCGTATCCAGACTGAAAGCCCTGGGTCTTCCTTCGAATACAGTTTCGTTCATGACCGCCGCTGAGGTGGATTACGTTTTCACCGAAGCTTATGTGTCGTATGATGGTGTGGAAATGGCCGCGGTTGTGACGGCCGGTCTCAGCAACCAGGTGGTGGCCGGGGAGGTGCTGGAGAACTGGGAGGAGAGGCACGCTCTTTCTAACGAGCGCAGCAAAGCTCTTCGTCCCGGCACGATAAATATCATAGTAATTTCCTCAAGGCCTCTGACGGAGGTGGGCAAGGTCAATGCGGTTATCACTGCCACGGAGGCCAAGACCGCCGCCCTCAACTATCTGGGCTACAAGGAGACCGGCACCACCAGCGATGCGGTGGCCATAGTTTCCCCTATAGGTGAGAACGGCATAGATTTCACAGGCACCGGAACATCCATCGGCATCGCGGCGGCAAGGGCGGTCAAGAAAGCCGTTGCCACCGCCCTGATGAGGCGTGACGATTTTCCAGTTGGATGTACAGATAAGAAGAAAGAGAAACTCAGGGAAGGTATCTGAATGACTGATTATGAGATAAGATTGGGAACGAGTCTTAACGACGACGAGGAGAAGCCCGCCAAGTCGTCCGAACCCGTTCTTGGATCGGTACAAGAAGCTGAAACAGCTTCGGAGGAGAATGAGAGAGGGCCGGCGGAAGAGCAACATCAAGAGGTTCGGGTCGAAGAGCAGCCTCAGGCCGCTCAGGTGGAGACCGAACCTTTCGTTGCCGAAGAGCAGCCTCAGGCCGCTCAGGTGGAGACCGAACCTTTCGTTGCCGAAGAGCAGCCGGAACCGGAGAAGTCAAAGAAGAAAGACAGGCCCAGCACCACAGGATCGGCCGCGAAAGGTATGTTGTCCTTCTTCACGATACTCCCCGTAGATGCCGAGAGGAGTGACATAGATGCTATGAATCAGAATTTCTGGCTCACGCCTGTGTTGATAGGTATCTTCTACGGTATGCTCGCAGTCATATCCTTCTTCATATTCCAATGGCTTTTCAATCCCACTCTTGGGATAATACTGACCATGGCCCTGCTGATAGTCATGAATCGCATGCTGCATCTTGACGGCTTGATGGATACGGCAGACGGTCTGACGGTCGCCGGTACTCATGAGGATCACGTACGTGCGCTGAAGGACACCCATGTGGGAGCCGGAGGGATTGTTGCGGTCTTAGTGGTCACGATCGCCACGCTTTTTGCATACATGTCATACGGGCTCCAGGGCGCGTTCATAATGCTGTTCGTAGGAGAGGTCATAGCCAAGACGACCCAGGTGGCCGCAGCGGCATTCGGGGAGCCCGGCAATGGGATGGCGGGAGACAGCGTTCGCTACACCGACAAGGACAAATTCATACTGTCCTACCTGGCATCCATAGTTGTTTGCGCCATATGGGCAGCCCTCATGAGCTGGATACTGCTAACTGTCTGGGATATCGCTTGGACTAGAGGAGACACATATTTCGTAATAGCAGTTGCATTGGCGGCAGTCGTGGCTCCTCTCTGGGGCGTGGTCATGGCGAAACTGGCCAACAAGAATTTCGGGTACGTCAACGGAGACGTGCTCGGAGCATCCAACGAGACGGGCCGTCTGGCGGTTCTGTTGATGTTCACGATGTTCTTAGGCTTGCTGTTCCGCATCTGAGAGATGGACGCGCTGATAATGGCCGGCGGCAAGGGCACCCGCATGGGCCGTTGCGGAATAGAGAAGCCTATGCAGTCCGTGGGCGGGGTACCGACCATACAGAGAGTGGTCTCCGCCGTATCCCGCTCCCGGGCCATCGACAGGGTCCTCGTATCGGTGAGCTCTAACACTCCTGAGACGGAGGGGTTCCTCTCCTCCAAAGGAGTAGAGATCATAAGGACCTCCGGAGAGGGCTTCATGGAGGATCTCCATGCTGCCTTGACAGTACTGGACTCCGATTTCGTTATGACGGTACCTTCTGACCTGCCGATGATAATGGCTTGGGAGGTTAACGCCTTTGCCGATTTCTTCAGACCGGAGATGGAATCGGCCATAGTTGTGGTGGACGAGGGCACGGTTCTCGGAACCGGCGTGAAACCCTCTTACGTGATAGAACTGGATGACGGTAGATGGGTGCTCTCGGGCCTTTGCATAGTCGACAGGAAGAAGACTCTGGACGGGGTTTATCTGAACGAAGAGTATATGAGGACAGACTGGACGGACCTGGCAGTCAACGTGAATACGCAGCACGAACTGGATCTGGCCAGGGCCATGTGCGACAACCGTGTCAGGGATTGATTATATTCTCGTATATCTCGTGCACCTTATCCAGGAGCCCGGGGCAATCTATCTTCCCCTCGCTTGCCGCCACTGCTGCGACGCATGCGCCGCCGCATCCGACGCCCTCTTTGATATATCCCCATTCATAGGCCTGCAGTCCTTCATGCGGGCTGTCGGAATAATCCATGTTGATGTATACCAGCGGAACATCGGGGCTTATGTCAGATATCAGCTTAGTCACGTTTGAATTGGGGTCTTTGACCAACCATCTGGTTGTACCGTGTATTATGCGGCCCGCGATCGAGGGTTCCAGTGCAAGGGCGGCGGCTATGACCGCGGCCATTTGGGTCCCGCCACCGACTATTACAGGTATTCTCTCGGCAGCGCCGATTATAATGCCAACGTTAGCAGGCATCATAGGATCGCCGACGCAGGCGATCGCTCTCAGGGGGTCCTTAGCCAGATCCCCCCTCTTTATACCGGCGTTGCTCAGAGCCTCTTCCACTAGCCTCATCTTGAGCTCCTTTGGATTTTTGGGGGAGCTGCTACTGACGTGATTCCCGTCTGTGGCGCCCATTGCCGTAAGGACAGCCAGGGCAGTGGTCGTTCCTCCGGCGCAACTTTCGCTGACGACCAGGAAATCGTTGCCTTTGGAAAGCATTCTGCCCAGGATCCTTCCCTTCTCGAAGCTTTCGCGGACGTTCTTGACGGCCTTGCCAGTGGATATGTAGTCTCCGTATTCTCCCCCGACATCGAAACAAGGTATCTTCGGAGCTATCTTGCATCCGCCGTTCACGATGTAAACGGGCATGCCCGAAAGCTCGAGGGCGGCCATGGTCAAAGTTGCAGGTGTAGGTATACCGCCCGGATTGATAGGGATGCCGTCCATGCAGAGGGTCTTACCGCAGACAAGCATCTCAGCGTCGGCGGCCGGGGTGAAAAGTGTCAGTTCCGGGGTATCGCCGGCATCGGAGACTCCGGGTATGGTTGAAGTGAGCGTATTGGCGACGGTGCATGTGAAAACGCCCCTGCCGCCCCAGATCTCAGAGAGGATCCTCTCCGCGATCTCTCTGTTCCCGACAATGCTCAAGGAAGGGGGCAATCTGAATTCAGACATTGCCGCTTCAATACCGTGCTTCCATATAATCTATGAGTCTGGTAGTAGGTTCAAAACGGGTGCTTATTCAGTACAATATAATATGGCGTTCAGACATTAGGGATGGAGGATATATCCAGGGGATAAAATGAGGCCGATCTGGAGTAAGATCTATGAGGAGATCGAGGGAGAGCTGGCAGGCACCCGGGGATTCTGCCCGTATCATCCGTCCCATTTCAGGAACCAGGATTGCACATTCTGCTATTGTCCATTTTACCCGTGCAACGATCAGGATCTCGGCGAAGTGACCAAGTCCCGTAAAATAGGCAAGATTTGGAATTGCACTTATTGCAACTTCATCCACAGGAGGGATGTTGCTGCCTACGTTCACGGAAGGCTGAGGGAGTCTCAGATATCCGGGCCTGAGGATCCCGCGCTTAGGGAATTATTCGAGGAAACGAAAACGAAGTTCCACAGGAAGGGGAAGGCCGTGATGGTATTGGGAGCTACTTCAGATGCCGGGAAATCGGTGATCGTCACGGCGATATGCCGTATTCTCAACGACCGCGGATATTCCGTGACCCCTTTCAAATCACAGAATATGAGCCTCAATTCCAGGGTAACGCACGAAGGGCATGAGATATCCATGATACAGGACCTTCAGGCGAGGGCCGCAGGTGTCAGCAGACCGTCCTTCAGGATCAATCCCATACTCATGAAGCCAAAGGGTGATGGGATGTCACAGGTTATTCTGGAAGGCGTTCCCGCAGGGGATTATACCTCTGCGGGCTACTACTCCGATTTCGTCCCGGGACCTGGGACGAATGTGCTGAGGAAGAGCATAGACTTCCTGCAGAGCAGGTACGATTTCGTGGTGATGGAAGGAGCAGGGTCTCCTGCGGAGATAAATATCTACGATTCTGACATAGCGAACATGCGTGCCGCGGAGGCGGCGGATGCCGATTGCATTCTCGTAGTCAACGTTGAATGGGGCGGATCCTATGCATACGCCGTGGGGACGCTGGATCTGTTGCATCCAAAAGACCGGGAGCGCGTGAAGGCAATAATGCTCAATAACCTCAAAGGGGAGGTATCCGGCATGAGAGCGGCAGCAGACGACATAGAGAGAATTACTGGGATACCGGTGATGGGGATCATACCGCATCTTGATTTTGATCTTCCGAAGGAGGATTCCGAAAGTTTCAGAGGCGTGAAAACCTTGGGCCGCGGAAGGACGGTCGTTGTCGTGCCGAAGTTCCCCAGGATATCGAACTTCACAGATCTGGATCCTTTGCTGCATGAGGACGTTACCGTAAGGTTCGTATCCTCTACTGATGAGATGGAGGGGGCCGCGGCCGTGGTGCTCCCGGGGACAAAGAGCACGATTTCGGATCTGGAATGGCTGAAGGCAACGGGCATCGCGGACCGTATAGTCTCGTTGAAAGGCAAAGTGCCAATATTGGGAATATGCGGAGGTTATCAGATGATGGGAAGAACCCTCTCAGATCCCTTCGGGACTGAGGGCGGGCCTTCAGAGTCAGAGGGTCTGGGTCTTTTTGATATGGAGACGGAATGGCCTGAATCAGGGAAGAAGACCGAACTCTTTGAAGGCACCTATATACCGACCGGCGACCGGATCACGGGATACGAGATACATTCCGGTGTAAGCAAGTCCTACGAGGCCCCGATGTTCAAGACCCAGAGATATACGGAGGGGTCCCTTCGGGCGGACGAGATGCTCTTCGGGACCTATGTTCACGGTCTTTTTGATAAACCCTGCTTCAGGAGGCATTTCCTTTCCGAAGCGGGATGCGCGTTAGCCGAGGAGGCAGTGGACCATGATGAGCATATTGAGAAGAACATTGATAAGCTGGCACATGGCGTTATGAATGCTATGGACATGGAGATCTTCAACAGGGTATTCTCGGAGGAAAGTCCATGAGGATAATGTTCCTGGGAACCTCTTCAAACAGCGGCAAGACCACAGTGGCGGCGATGATGTGCAGGTATGCCGCGATCCAAGGGGTCTCCGCAGCTCCGTTCAAAGCATCGAATCTCTCATCATCCTGGTATATTACAGAGTCAGGTGC
The DNA here is from genome assembly GCA_002502965.1 of Methanomassiliicoccaceae archaeon UBA381. Taxonomy (GTDB): domain Archaea; phylum Thermoplasmatota; class Thermoplasmata; order Methanomassiliicoccales; family Methanomethylophilaceae; genus RumEn-M2. Next base: position 71,736 of record DAQS01000002.1, on the reverse strand, counting down.
ACCGATAGGGATAGGACAGGCCTTTCAGGCGGTCGCTTCAGGGGTAATTCCTGAGGCCGACATGAATCCTATTCTTCTAAGGCCGGAGAAAGGAGGTGTCGCCAGATATCTGAAGGGGCGGCTTCGAGATATGTCGGATGAAACAGCCGTCTCAGAAGCGCTCGCATCCTTCGATTCCCTGTCAGGAAGATATGGCCTAGTGGTGTGCGAGGGCTCCGGCTCCCCTGTCGAGCTTAATCTGAGCGGCAGCGACATAGCTAACATGCGCATGGTCCGGGAACGCAGCATCCCGACGATAATAGTCGGGGACATAGAGAGGGGCGGGGTCTTTGCCGCGATATACGGAACATGGAAGCTCATACCCGAAGAGGACCGAGAATATCTGCAAGGCTTTGTCATCAACAGGTTCAGAGGGGATGTTTCTGTGCTCTATCCCGGTATAGAGGAGCTGGAGTCTATGACGGGGATGAGGTGCTTCGGAGTGATACCTTACATGGACCTCCGCGTGCCCGAGGAGGACACTTCAGAATCCAAGGTATCCTGCCAGGAAGGCCTTAGGTCTTTGGAAGATCTTCTTCTGGCCTGCAAGGATTCTGTCGATCTTAACGGCATGCTGCGCATCAGTGGCGCATGATAGTAGGGATGACCTTGCCGGTCGGTATGCGGTTACCGTTCTCCACCCCTATATCAAAAGATGTCATGAAAGGCACATCCATGATCAGATGCTCTCCTGTGACGCATGAGGTACCGTGATCTACGAAGTACACGATCTTTTCTGCATCAGAGAAGTGCTCCCCCATCAGCTCGTCTATGCGCTCAAGCACTCTGACCTTCTTCATTGGATCCTTTTGATGGCTGTACTCATCCACCTCATCCATGTGCAGGAACACGTTACCCTTCTCCAGCGCTTTCCTAGCCACGGGGAAACGTTTATCCATATCGCGTACCAGACGGAAATCGTGGCCGAAGGAGGCGAATATCCCGAGAGGAGTGGGGCTGTCGGATATGGCGGTCATCTTCCCAAGGCACGGATGAGGCTTGGAGGGTCTTCCTAATCTTCCGCATCCCCACGGATAGTTCGTTATCCCGTTCAGGTCCTCTGCCACAGCCATTACCATCTCCCCCAGTTTCCCGGGGACTTCCACGAAGGGAGCGGGTACAGGCGGAGAAGGAAGATCTGGCACTTCCTCGCATTCCATGGTCAGAACGGCCCTGCCGTTAAGGAAGAAGCTGATCTCCGGATCGTACTCTTCGAGGATCCATAGCTTCTCCTCTACCTTTGGTATGAGTATGTGGCAGAACTCGTGGGCATTGTATGCCCATTCTATCATGCCGTCCTTTAAAAGAGCGGGACTCAGGCGGTATGCGGTCCTGTTATTCATCGGAAGACCGAGGCCGAGGGCCTCGAGGGCCGCTCTGGGCATCGAAGGAGGTTCTCCCGTGAAAAATTCGTTCAGGAAGAGATGCGTGTAACCCCTGCCTTCCGTGACGCCGGCGTATTTGGTCACGGATCTGAGGAAGGGCATCTCAGCATAATCCATCGGAGTTTTGTTGTCCAATTCCGGGACTGGGTTGTCCGAGGCGCCGTCCAATAGAACGAACAGCGTGTTCATGACAACCTCCTGAGGGCTATAGCTGCCTGGCCTGCTGATATGCCGCCGTCCCCGTTGGGTATCATGTCATGAGTCATCAGTTCCAGCCCTCTCCCGGATACGACGTTTTTGAATATATCGCATATGGGGCGGCTGTAGGACACACCGCCAGTAACGCCCACGTATCTGATGCCCTCGTCTTCCGCTGCTGAGCAGGCCTCATCCGCAAGGGCCTTGGCCGCGGCATGTACGATTGAGTATGCCACATTCGCTTTGTCTTTTCTTTCGGATATGCCCTTAAACATGTGAGCGGTCATGATCTCTCCTTTCCTGGTCTCTGTCTCGAAGCCAGGTATCAGTCTGCCCCTGCTGAGCAAAGGTTCCATTTTCATGGCAGGCTCTCCGTCGTAAGAGCGGATGCTGCAGACCCCCAGAGAATATGCTAGCGTGTCCAGCAGTCTTCCTAAAGAGGTTGTACCGATGCTTTTGCCCATCATCTTGCCGAGAATTGCGTCCTCCTCATCACTTACGAAGGAGCTCCTTTCCCCGTTGAGGCGGTCGACGGCGAATTTAAGTCTCCTGATATCCCGGACGGCCTTCTCCCCTCCGAGGAGAGGTATGTTCTGGAGGTGGGCGGTTCTTCTGTAGCATTCCGCATCACAAAGCAGAACCTCTCCTCCCCAGGCATTGCCGTCGTCCCCGTATCCTGTCCCGTCAACAGCTATAATCGCCGCTCTTCCAACCCTGTTCTCGGCCAGCAGGGCAGCCCCGTGGGCCCAGTGATGCTGTATTTCCAGTATCTCTGCTCCGTACCTCTCGGCCAATCTTCTGCCGTAGGCTCTGTTGGCATAACCGGGATGGAGGTCCATGGCCACAATCTCAGGGGTGCACCCAGTCATCCCTATGAGGGAATCCGTGGCCTTCTCCAGGTAATCGGTTACCCCAAAGGATTCTCCGTTTCCTATGTGCTGGGTGAAATGCATTCTGCCTCCGGCGGCCACCGCCGCCGCGAGATTCTCCTGAGCCCCTATGCCGACGACGGATTTGTCGGATCCAACGTCCAGATACGATGGCGTGCTGCCTCTGGATTTTCTTATGTAGAATGTCCTGTCGCCGTACATCCTGAGAACCGTGTCGTCCGCTCTGTTGATTATCTTCTGATCGTGGAGCAGGTACATGTCCGCCCCGAGGCTCATGACGTCCCTATCGTCTAATATCATGGGCTCCCCCGGCATATTGGCCGAGGTCATCACAAGGGCGTCCCCTCCGTAGGCGTTGAAAAGCAGGTGCTGCATTCCGGTGTGGGGAAGGAATATGCCTATGTTGTCCAGACCGGGTGATGTCGCTTCGGTTATATCGTTGATTATCTTCTTCAACAGCACGATTGGCCTTCCAGGGGAGGTAAGGCGCTCCATTTCCTTTTCGGTCGGCAGAGCGTATTTGGTAACTGAATCTGCATTCCTGACCATTATCGCGAAAGGTTTCTGCTTCCTGCCGTACCATTCCCTCAGTTCCGGGATCCTCTCCGGAACCGAGCATATGTGCATTCCGCCCCAGCTTTTTGCGATGCCGAACCTGCCCTCAGAGAGCATGGATGCGAATTCCGTTATCGGATCTCCGGACAAGGCTTTTCCGTTGCGGTCAAAAAGGAAGTATCTGGGCCCGCACTCGGGACAACAAACGGTTTGGTGATGGAACCTCCTGTCTTCTGGGTCAACGTACTCTTTTTTGCACGTCTGGCACATGGGGAATTCGTCTAAAGATGTCTTATCACGGTCATAAGGTAGGGACCTCATAAGGGTGAATCTTGCACCGCAGTCGGTGCAGGTTGTGAAAGGATATCCTTTTCTTCTCCCCTCTGTCATGTCTCTGAGGCATCTGTCGCATATCGCGGTGTCCGCAGGTATGGATACGCCCCCCGCCCCTTTGGAGGACTCGATCACCCTGAACCCTTCCGGGCCTTTGTACGGGACATCTTCCCTGTTGACAGATTCGATTACTGCCAGAGGGGGCAGGTTCCTCATTATATCATCAACAATATCCTTGTCTGTCTCAATGGTCACTACAGAACCGTCGTTTCGGACCGTGCCGTTAGCCCCAACGGCAGACGCGACCCTGAAGACTGCGGGTCTGAATCCGACCCCCTGGACCGTGCCGCGTATGGATATCCGCATGAACGTTCCAGATGAATGCACGTTTTTATATTATCCGTTCCTTAGGAGAGACTGGTAGCGACATGGCCAAAGAGATTGAGGTAAGAGACGGTCTCCTCTATTCCAGAGATCATCTCTGGGTTGTAATTGAGGACGGCAAGGCGAGATTCGGTCTTACCGACTATGCGCAGATGGAGATGGGAGACCTGGTCTATTTGGAACTGACCGAGGTCGGTAAAGATGTGGATATTGATGATGAGATAGGCGTAATGGAGAGCGTGAAGACCATTGATTCGATATATGCGCCTGTCTCGGGGAAGGTCATTGAATCCAATCCCGCAGTAGAGAAGGAACCGAAATTGGCCAATCAGGCGCCCTATGAACACTGGATAGGTGTCATTGAGATGTCCGCGCCTTCGGATGTCGAGGCACTGCAGGACTCGGCCGGATACAGGAAGAAGGTTTAGAAGCGGTCAGGCGCCGCCTTCCTTGGCGGCAGCCTCGCATACGCACTTCTTCTCTTTCTTTACCTCGGGCAATCCGATCTCAAGCAGGCGTGTGACATTCTTTAGGCACTGGCCCATTGTCTCCATGACCATCTTTATGTCCACGGTCTCTTCCTTCCATGCGTCATAATCTGTAACAGTGGCTATGCTGCAGTAGCACATCCCCATCTCCCTGGCCAGCTGGCACTCTGGGACAAGGGTCATACCTATTATGTCGCCGAAGTTCCTGAACATGGCGCTCTCTGCCCGAGTGGAGAATCTCGGCCCCTCGATGCAGATGTACGTTCCGCCTCTGTGGAATCGTATTCCCATCTGATTGGCTGCCTTCCCGAACACATCTGAGAGTTCCGGGCAGAAGGGCTCCGGTATGCTGATGTGCACGGTCCTGTCATCAAAGAATGTGTATTCCCTTGTCTTGGTGAAATCAACGAATTGATCGACGATCACAGTGTCCCCGGGATGGTAATCCTCTTTCAGGGACCCGACGGCACAGGGAGAGATGATGGAGTCGACTCCGAGGCTCTTGAGCGCCCAGATATTGGCTCTGTAAGGTACCGAGTGCGGCGGGTGCTGGTGATTCTTCCCGTGACGGGGGAGGAAGGCCACTTCCGTGCCGTTGATCTTACCTATGAGTATCTCGTCAGAGGGTTTGCCGTAGGGGGTGTCTGGATATTCAGTTCTTATGAGCTCGAATCTGTCCGGGTTGTAGACCCCGGAGCCTCCGATTATGCCTATCTTTACCATGTTGCGCAGATTGGCACGTTTCTATAAAAGGGATGCTCAGGTGATCCTTCTTATGGCCTCGGCAGGAGTAACACGGACCGCAAGGTTCGCTTCCTCTTTTGTAAGCCCCGCCCCGATCGCGACCTTCATGGCTTCGGTCTCCGTCATGAGATTCTCAGGTCTGTGGGTGTCGGAGTTGACCACCATCTTCGCCTTCGCTTTTCGGGCCGTGACGGCCACGTGGCCATTGGTGATGTTGTGGCCTGCTCTCCCTGTGATCTCTATCAGTACGTCATTCTTGGCGGCTGAGAGCGCATCCGCAAGGGATAGCATTCCGGGATGTGCCAGCACATTGACCCTTCTGTTATTGGCAGCTATTTTGTTGGTTCCGGGCTCCACAGGCTCGGTCAGGGTCTCTCCGTGAACGACCACCCACTCGGCGCCGAAGCTCACGGCACGGTCTATGACCTCGTTCATAAGGTGGACTGGCACATGTGTTACTTCCACTCCGGCCAGGACCTTAATGGAATCTGAGGACAGCTCCTTGGCCTTCAGGACGTTGCTTACAACAAACTCGACGTTGGTCATGTCCACGTGATCTGTTATCGCTATGGCGGCATGTCCTTTCTCACCGGCCCTTCTTACGAGCTCCGCAGGTATCAGCTCACCGTCGCTGAATACCGTATGGCTGTGCAGATCGATCCTGACGTTTCTCATTGTCTTCTCTCCGAAAGCTTGCTGTAGACCTTATCCATGGGAAGACTGGACTTCTCTACGGCTACCATAGTGTGGTAGATCACATCAGCCAGTTCCCAGGCCATTCCGTCTTCGTCCCCGTCCTTGAAAGAGAGAACGAATTCCGTGGCTTCCTCTATGATCTTCTTTGACAGCTTGTTCTCGTCCCTTAAGAGCTTGCAGGTATAGCTCCCCTCTTCAGGGTTCGCGATGCGGTCTTCTATGACACGTTTGAGATCCGGCAGTATAGCTGCCGTGGACGAAGTGTCTCCGTACACAGTCTCGCCGAAGCAAGAGGGGCTCCCTGTGTGGCAAGCCACTCCTGTCTGCATAACACGCACCAGAAGGGTGTCGCTGTCGCAGTCAGTCTGTATCGAGACGATCCTTTGGACATTTCCGGACTCCTCCCCCTTCTTCCAGAGCTTGTTCCTGCTTCTGGACCAGAAGTGGGTGTATCCCGTCTCCTTCATAAGCTGCAGTGCTTCCCCATTCACCCATGCCACCATCAGGACCTCGTTGGTGATGCTGTCCTGTACGACCGCCGGCATGAGCCCGTTGGCGTCATACTTCATCTTACCGCCACCCCCTTCTCACGAAGGAATTCCTTGACATCTTCCACTGTACATTCGTTGTAATGGAATATGGATGCTGCCAGTGCCGCTGCGGCACTAGTTCTGGTGAGCACTTCGTATATGTGCTCCTTGCTACCGCAGCCTCCGGATGCGATCACAGGTATGTTCACTGCATCCGCCACGGCCTTGGTCAGAGGTATGTCGTAGCCTTCTTTGACGCCGTCGGCGTCCATGGAGGTTAGGAGTATCTCACCCGCACCCAGCTCTTCGGCCCTGCGGGCCCATTCCACAGCGTCCAGATCCGTCCTCTTCGTTCCGCCGTGGGTGTAGACGTTCCAGGAGTCCCCCTCTTTCTTAGCGTCTATTGCTATCACTACGCACTGACTGCCGAACCTTTCGGCGCACTCCCGGATCATATCAGGGTTGTTTATCGCGGCGGAGTTCACGGACACTTTGTCTGCGCCTGCGTTCAAAGCATCCCTCATATCATCCGCGGAGCGTATTCCTCCGCCGACCGTAAGGGGAACGAACAGCCTCTCGGCGGTCTCGGACACGAGGTCCAGAATGGTCTGCCTCGTTTCCAGCGAAGCCGTGATATCCAGGAATGTGACCTCGTCAGCTCCCTGTGCCTCATAGGCCTCCGCCATATCCGGAGGGTTGCCTATGTCGCTCAGGCCTTTGAAGCGAACCCCTTTTACGACTTTGCCGTTCTTCACGTCGAGGCAGGGTATGATCCTCTTGGCCAACATTCCCTTACACCCTGACCTTAGGCACATCCTTGGTGCTGAGCTCGTTCCCTCTGATTTTAAGGCTGTCCCTGAGGCAAAGACCCAGGGATTTGAAGATAGCTTCGACGATGTGGTGATCATCGAACCCTCTGATGACCATAACATGGAGGGTCATGCCGAAGGACATGGCGAGGCTTCTCAGGAAGTGGGAGTACTGCGGGTCTGGGCAGTCCACCTCTGCGTACGGCCTGTCGATTATGTCTATGGAGGTCATCACCACGGCGTCATCCATGGCGACGGTCCTGGTGGACATCCTTTCTATGGGAGCGGAACCGCGGGCGCCACTCAATGCTTTGCCCAGGGTTATGGCCACATCCTCGATGATGTGGTGATCATCGTCCCCTTCGGCCCTTAGTGTGATATCGATCTCGGAGTATCTGGAAAGAGTTTCCAGCATGTGCTTGAGGAACGGTATCCCGCATTCCACGTCAAATTTGCCCGTTCCGTCGATGTTCAACGCGATCTCGACGGAGGTCTCCCGGGTTCTGCGCTCCGTTTTGCCTTTTCTTGCGGCCATGATATCAACACAGAGTCATAGAGAGGCGGGATATAATTATTGTTTCCTGTCCGGGAAGACAGCCTATTCTATCACTATGTTATCCCTGGGGCACTCGATGCACTCTGCCAGCGGCATTTCCTCGCCCTGATTCTTGTAGATGTCGTCCAGCATGCCGCAGACTTTGATATCGTTGCATATCACGCAGAGCTCCTCCATCACATCGTGGCCTTCTGCTATGTTGTCGGCTGCCTTGGCTATGCATTCATAGAAATGATTCCTGAAAGGACTGGATTCTACCAGGGGGTTGCCTCCTCTCAGGCCCTTCAGATATTGGGATATGGCGGCGTTCGTTATTCCGAATGCCTCTGCCACCCGGGTCTGTGTGAATCCGTGGACTGTCACCAGTTCTTTTGCCACCTCTCCTCTCGCTGTAGGAAGGATCTCACGTACCACTAATTCGCACGGCAGCTTCATATTCTGTCCTTAACGAAGCTTAACGTAACGTTAACTCTCTTTTAAATTTATTCATCCTTTTACGAACCAGGGAGTTCTCCACTTCCAAGGTTCAAGAGTGCCCGTGTATACGGAGATCCCGACGACAGCGCCAACGGCCCCTGCCCCCGCTAGTACCTCTGCGTCCCTCATAGTGGTCACTCCTCCTGAGGCCATTACCTGGTGCGGGCATCTTTCAATGAAATCCTTGGCAGCCTCTTCATCTATGCCTTTTCCCTGGCCTTCTACATCCACGTTGGTGTTGAGAACGGCTGCCAGAGGGATGTCGTCGATTATCCTGAACATTCTGTCAAGAGAGATATCGGCGGCCTCCTGCCAACCTTTGACGACTATCTTCCCGCCCGCAGTGTCCATGGCGAGTATTATCTTCCCCGGAAAGGATTCTGCGATATCCGCAAGCCATTCCGGTTCCTTCACGGCCTTGGTGCCCACTATGACCCTGTCGGCACCGGCGGACAGCAGCTCCTCTATATCATCAACGCTTCTGATCCCGCCACCGACCTGAACAGGTACACCCGATCCTTTGGCTATCTTCCTGATGGAATCGATATTGCTTTCCTTTCCGAAAGCCCTGTCCAGATCTACCAGGTGCAGGTATCTGGCTCCCTTCTCCACCCACATCTTCGCCACAGAGGGCGGGTCCGGCAGTACGATCTTCTCGCTGCCAGGCTTCCCGCCCACCAGCTGTACGACCTTCCGGTCCATCATGTCCACCGCAGGCATGATTATCAAAGGCAGTCCTCCGCGAATTCTACGAAGTTGGAAAGGAATCTCAAACCAGATATGCCGCTCTTCTCGGGGTGGAACTGCGATCCCACGAAGTTCTTTTTCCTTACCAGCGATGGTATCGTCATCTTCTCGTACTCCGTCGTCCCTTTCACCACACTCGGGTCTCTGGGGGATATGACAAATGAATGAGCGAAGTAGAATAACAGACTGTCGATGCCATTGAATAGGGGGTCGTTTGACGAGACTCGGTTCCATCCGATCTGAGGCACGCGGTCAGTCTTCATTTTTATGACCCTGCCGTCGATGAGCCCTATGCCCGGAAGGCACCCCTCTTCGCTGCCTTCGGCGGATATCTGCATCCCTATGCAGATGCCCAGGCAAGGTGTCCCGCCGAGTATCGCTTCTACTATGGAGTTGCGCGCCCCCCCAATCCTGGCCATGACGTTGTCGAAGGCACCCACGCCGGGGAATGCGATGCATTCCGCATTTGCCAGATCCTTCATGTTCTCCGTAACCTTGACGACGGCTCCGCATTTCTCAAGGGCTTTCTTGAGAGAGTGCAGATTCCCTGCGCCGTAGTCTGCCATGGTCACTTCGAGCGGCAATCCTCAATCACCTCTCCCGCTCTTTCCAGAAGGAGATCGTTCAGCTCCCTGGTCCCGACGGTCGTCCTGACGCAGTTCTCGGTTCTTCTTTTGGATCCGAAATCGCGTATAAGGACTCCCTTCTCCTTCAGGCCGTTCACCAAGCAGGCGTGGTCCACAGGGGATCTCATAAGTATGAAATTGGAATCAGAGGGAAAAGGCTCGAAGCCCAGTTTCTTCAGGCCCTTCGTAAGCACAGGCCTCTCTTTCTTCACCAGATCCACGGACCTTCCTATGAAGTCCTGGTCCTTCAGGGCGGCTATGGCCGCCCCCTCACTTACCATGTTAAGCGAATACGGTATCTTCACCTTGTTCATCTTGTCCGCTAGGTCCTCGCATGCGGCGGCGTACCCGACCCTCAGACCTGCCATGGCATAAGCTTTGGAGAACGTCCTAAGTACGATCAGATTATCGAACTCATTCACCTTCCCGATCATGCCCTTGCCCGAGTATTCGGCGTACGCCTCGTCCACGATCACGACACCGTCGAACCTTACAAGCAATTCCTCCAGATCCTTCTGTCTGAAGCAATTCCCCGTGGGGTTGTTCGGCGACGGCGCGATCATGATCTTAGAACCGGTGGAGACGAAGGCGTCCACGTCTATCTGGAAGTCCTCCGTGAGGTCAACCTCGTTTACGGACCCACCGTTCATCTTGACGAAATAGTCGTAAAGGGTGTAGGACGGCACGGGCACAGCGGCCCAGTCCCCCCATTCTGTGAACGTTTTGAAAGAAATGTCGAGAAGCTCGTCAGATCCGGACCCGGCAACGAAGTTCTCCCTGTTCAGGCCATAAAGTTCGGCCAGTGCGTCCCTGAGACCGTCCGAGTAGGTATTGGGATAATCGTTTATCTCTCCTTTGAATTCCTTCAGGAAACGGGTGGCCGCAGGGTTGCTCCCCAAGACGTTGGTGTTGGTGTCCATGCGGACGGCGTCGCCTACGTCTGGATTGTAATATCTCCTGAAGCCTCGGGTACTGCTCCTCATGTCGCAGGGCATTTCAGGCCACCAGGCGATTTATGGGCAGGATCAGTATGCCTTTGCCCCCAAGCTTCTTCAGTTTGTTGACGGAATCGAACACATCGCACTTGTTTATGACCACATGTATCGCGACCATGTCGTCCCTTCCGGCGATGTTCATGATCGTGGGCCCTTCTATTCCCGGACAGGCCTTCTCCACCGCTCTCAGGTTCTTCACGGGCACGTCGGCCATGAGGTAGATCTTCTTCTCAGCCTCTATGACGCTGCGTATGGAGTCAAGTATGTCTGTCACGGCCTCTTTCTTATCGGCCGCAAGTTTACCGCATACGGCCACAGCCTGAGATTCGACTATAACATCCAGCTCCGTTAGGCGATTCATCTTGAGCGTTGAACCGCTGGATACCAGATCGACGATTATGTCCGAGACGCCCATGTACGGCATTATCTCCGCGGCGCCGGAAACCTGTATGATCTTTGCCTTCTTCCCGATCCTCTCGAAATAGGATTTGGCGAGCTTCGGGAAGGAAGTGGCCACTTTGCAACCGTCAGGTATCTCCGAAGGGTTCTTCATGCCGAGCTTCTCCGGTACGGCAACGGATAGGCGGCAGTACCCGAACTCCAGATCTAGGAGCTTTTGCATCTTGTAGCCTGATTCGGAGACCTGGTCCCAACCGGTTATACCGAAATCCACGGCACCGGTGTTTATGAGCTCCGGTACATCCTGAGCCCTAACGAACACTACTTCCAGGTCCTGGTTCTTCACGGAGATATACAGCCTTCTGCCCCAATCCTCTCCCAGATCCAGGCCTGATTTCATCAGGAGCTCTACGGTCCTTTCGTTGAGTCTTCCCTTGTTCGGTATGGCCATTCTCAGAGTCATGCCTTCCCCTCGCCCCTTCATGAATGGGTGCCCTTAAAAACGTTTACGCACGGGAAGGCAGCCACACACTAGTTGCCCTTCCTTCTTTTGCGGGCACTATCTCGGGTACCTCTCCGCAGGAGGCCATGATGCCGCCGCAGAGGATAAGGCACCCTCTGGCTCCCTCCATCTCGTTTATGCTTTCGGCCGCTTCAGCAAGAGATTCCCGCGTCGCATCCTTTACGTTATTGGCTACTGCGGTGGCGCAGGCATCTGCCAATATAGGGTCGTCTGCGAAAACAGTTGTTATGCCGCTTATGCCGAAAGAGACAGAAGGACCGATCCTCCCCGACGAGGAGCATATGCCTCTCATGCCCCCGGATGCCCTGATCAGAAGTGCCAGCTCGGAGAATCGGGGGTCATCCTGATATATTCCTATGAGAACGTCCCTGTCGGCGCACATCGCTATATCACCGCCGTTGTCGAATACGGCGAAACGGCAGCCCAGGCCGTATATTCTCTCCAGTGCATAGGCGGCGACCGCCCCGGCCACTGCGGCCATGGGTCCGACACCGGCGGAGACGGAAGCGTGGCACATTCTTTTGATCAGCGGTTCGTCATTCTTTGACGCTTCGTAAGGATCATAGGTTGTCCCGAAGAAGGGATCCCTGTTTATCTTCGCTTCGATTATCGCTCTGGCGTCGAATACAGCATCCTTGGCTTCCTTCAGGTACTTCCCGTCGGTCATGATGGTCATGGCCGTCTCCCCGATTTCGAAATGCACCTTCTCTATCATAGGGGAAGGGTCAGAGCGTGGAAGGGGCAAGCGTTGAGACAGGCCCCGCACGCTATGCATTTGTCGTAGTTCAAGACGACCTCCCACGTTTCCGGGTCTGGAGTGAAGCACTTGGTCGGGCATATGGATATGCAGGCTCCGCAATCGGTGCACCTGTCCGCATCCTTCAGTATCTGCTTGTCGAAGGCCTTGATGGATATGCCAGCATCTGAGAGGTATACGACGCTGGCATCGATGTCCTCCTGCCTGCCTTTCATCTCCAGCACCATTACTCCTCCGTCGTCCCTCACCTCAGCCCTAAGGATATTGGGCTGTATGTTGAACTTTGATACGAGTATGTACGCCACGGACTCCTGCAGATTCTCCTCGCTGAATTTGAGTTTGTATCTTTTCTGGATCATCTTCTGACCTCCAGCGGCTTGACCCCTCCGGTTTCCGGGAATTTGAAGGTCGATTCCGTGAGCAGGAATTCCCCGTGCTCTATCCAATTCTTCAGTTTCTCCGCCACCTGCCTCGCTTTCCTGTACGATGAGAGAGGAGAGGTCCTTATCTTATGCCCTTCATGGTTTATCGATCCCGATCTCAGTTCGGCGTAGCTGTATTGGCCGAGAACGGCCCTGCTCTTCTCCGTAACGCTGTAATCGACAAGATTGGTGTAAAGCTCCTCATCGGAAACCGCTGCACGTTTCATCACATCGGCGTTCAGTATCGGTATGGGTATACCTATGCCTATGGCGAGCGACGTACCGTATCTGTACATCTCCATGCCCCTGACATACTCCCGGTCCATTTGCTTCATATCGCCTATAAGGGCCAGGGTCCTTGCGCCCGTCGTCGGCACACCGTTCCTCTCGGGAGCACTGGCATTGAATTGGGTACCCTGCCATGCCACGTATCCCTCCCCTCCTCCCAGGAAGATGCGGGTCCCGCCGCCGATGGTTTCGAGATGCGGATCGTTTAGCAGGGGTGACAACTGCCCCGAGGTGCTGTACGTTACGTTCTTCATGCGGGGCAGGAGCTTTCCCATGTATGTGTACAGGGTGCGGTCCAGGGTGTTCGTGGCAGAGGCGTAGTTCTGATAGCAGTTACGGGGATTGAAAAGGTAGGCCTCGTTGATGTCATCCAGCGTGATGTAGGTATCTATGTCCTTCCTAACGTAGCAGTCCGTTCCGGGCCCCCAGGCCCTCAGGCGAACCTTGTTCCCTGCGATCAGTTCCTCGATGACATGGCCTCCGCCGTATCCGAACTCGCCGCCGTTCTCGCGCACGGCCGTGGCTCCTATGTAGGTGTCCACGGCGGCGAGGCCGCCGTATGCTTCCACGCCGTTGAGGCGTATATCCGTCATGCGTATAGGGGGATCCGAATGTCCGAAATTCAAGAACGCCCCGGAGGAGCACATGGCGCCGAAGGTACCTGTGGTAACAACATCCACCTGCTCAGCAGCCTTCTCCGCGCCCTTGGACCTTACTAGGTCTATGACCTCCTCGGCCGTATAGACGACAGCTTTCTTCTGACGTATCCTCTCATTGATCTCCCCATACGTTTTCATGATATCACAGCAATCCTTTGGACTGTGCCAGTTCGGCATTCAGCATGGAACCGCCGGCTCCGCCTCTGAGGGTGTTGTGGGACAGAAGGAACAGTTTTATGCAGTCATCCTTCTTCCTTACCCTGCCCACTGTCACGGCCATGCCTTTGGACCTTCCGGTACCGCCTGCGAATACATCTGTGGCGGGCTGGGGTCTGTTCTCCTCTCTTCTTACGATTATAGGCTGGAAAGGTGCGGATGGAAGCTTCCTTCTCTGAGGTTCGCCTCTGAAGTTCTCCAGTACTCTGATGATATCCTCGACAGATGCTTCCTTCTCCGTCCTGAGGATAAGGGACTCTAAATGTCCGTCCACAACCGGTACCCTGGCACAGTTAGCGTACGTGCGGAACTTGGCCGGAATGAATTTCTTGTTCTGGTAGATCCCGAGGATCTTGGCGAGCTCCGATTCCATCTTCTCTTCTTCACCGCCTATGTACGGTATGACGTTCCCCACCGCATCCAGGGAAGGAACTCCGGGATATCCGGCTCCGGACAGAGCCTGATATGTGGATATGAATACCTCTTTCAGCACGAACTCCTCATTGATAGGATAAAGAGGCACCGCCACTCCTGTGGAGGAGCAGTTCGCATTGGTCACTATGAATCCTCCGTTGGAGAATGTGCTCTGGTCCTTCACAGACATGAGGTGATCCTGGTTGACCTCCGGTATGAGTATCGGAGTGTCAGGATCCATCCTGTGTGCCCCTGCATTGGTGAAGACGGCCACCCCGTTGGCGGCAAGTTCCGTCTCCGTGGGCCCGGCAATATCCGAAGGGAGCCCTACGAATGCGACCCTAACCCTCTTAGCGATATCCTTTGGGTCTGCGTTCTTTATCTTGATGTCGAGCGTCTCCTGTTTGAACTCGTGGTCTCTGACCTTCAGTACGTCGGATAGCCTCTTGCCCTCTGAGCGCTCGGATGCGTACAGCCCCTCGATCTCAAAAGTGGGATGGTCCTCCAGCATTTCGACGAACCTTTGGCCGATCATGCCTGTGGCGCCGAGGACCGCGACTTGTGTTTTTCTCATGTTACACCTTCCAATGCATTGTGCAATACGACTGCTAGAGCCATTCTTCACTTAAAGATATTCTGTTGAAATAATTCGTTTAAGAATAAAATGGAAGACGAACAATCCACCGTGGCTCATTCCACGATGTGCTTCTGCCTGTCCTTGGATATGCTAAGGATGACCTCAGCTATCTTCTTGGCCTCATCCTCGGAAATCCTGACCTCTTCGCAGAGTTCATGATACCTTCTGATGACCTCTTTCTCCTTGGCCTCGTCCCAATAGTTCTTCCCCTCAGCCTTCTTGGCCCTTGCCAGCTCGTCCGTGATCTCCATGCGGGTGGCGACCTGTTCTATGATCTGCTGGTCTATCTCCCTTATCATTTCTCTGAGCTCTTCGGTTCGGGGCATCGGCGGGTAAATTGTCTTACATGTATTAATTTCGATTGCAGAGAGGTATTGGGTAGGAAAACGGTTGATTTGGTGGGTTTTATATTATTTACGACATACGGTATCGCATGGAACGTATCTTGGCAATGTTCGACAGGCATCCTTCTCAGAGAAAAGTGGCCGCTCTTATGCTCAGATACGGCATAAGTGTCAGAGAGGACGGCAACGCATACTGCAATGACGTGGAGATATCCCATTCGGCGCTGGGTCGTGCTGCCGGCGCCGACAGAAGGGTAGCCAAATCAACAATAGACAAGATATACAGGACGCCAGGGCTGATGGAGGTGTTCTCCCGCATGAGGTCGATGGCTCTTCTCTCGGAGGTTGCGCCGCAGATAGGATGCACGGCATTGGAGATTGTCCCCGTCGATGCCCGTATGCCTGGAATACTGGCAGGTGTTGCCAGCGCCATCTACGACGCTGGTGTATCCGTCAGGCAGGCTGTCATAGACGACACCGGCATCCAGGAGGACGCCAGGTTGATAATAGTCCTGGACGGGCCTCTGCCTCCCGAATACCTTCCCCGCATACGCTCCTGCAGGGGAGTCGATAAGGTCATACTCAGATGATCAGCTTATGGTGGCCCGGCGGAACATCCTGATGCACAGGAGGGCCATGACCACGGAGACCGCCACCAGCACCACAACCTCCAGCAGGGGGAACGTTCCTGAGCTGGCCGTTCTCGCCGCGTCTATGGCGTAACTGAGCGGATTTGCCTTCGCTATGTAATAGAGGACCGCAGGCATTTGGTCGTAGCGCAGCATCGCAGTGGATGCCAGATACAGAGGCATCGAGAGGAAGGATTGGGCAGCCGCATAGGAATCGTGCTCTCCCAGGTACAGTGCGATGGTGGTGCCAAAGGATGCGACGAAGACACCGAACAGAGCCAGTATCGCGAATGTCGCTATGTAGGCCCATAGGCTGAGGACGGTTGCTCCCACCAATATGGCTATTATCTGGATCACCAGGGCTTGCAGCAGACCCCTCACCGTGATGAATATGATCTTCCCGGCAAGTATGCTCTCTCTGGGCGTGGGGGCAGCCAGGAATTTATCCAGATATCCCAGGACCTTGTCGAACATTAGGGAAGAGCCGCCGAAAAGACCGGCATTCAGCATCGTCATGACCAGAACACCAGGGGTTATGAAATTGAGATACCCTTTATCAGTACCTGGGAGAACGACTCCCATGAATATGAGCCAGGCGGCAGGCATGACTAACGTGGATATAACATTCATGGGCGATCTGATCCATCTCTTCAGATCTCTTTGGGCGTAGGCGAAAACTCCGTATATCATATCAGCGCCTCCTCATCATGTTCCTGAAACGGTCCTCGTCGAAGGGAGCCTCCTCGCCTGGTCCTATCGCCTGCATATAGACGTCCTCCAGGGTTGGACCTCTCACGGAGGCGGAGAAGACCTTGCCGCCTTCGGCCCTGTAAGCGTCCAAAATAGCATCCAGGGAGTCTGCGCCGTCCGCCGCGGAGAAAACAGCCTCTCCGTTCTCTAATTTTACCGGCACCACACCGTCTGGAAGTTTTTGGGGAAGTTCGCTGTCGGTTCTGACTATGACCACGTCCTCCAGGTCAGATGTCAGTTCTGCTGGGGTGCCCTCGTTGAGGAGGACGCCCTTCTTCAGTATGCCGACGCGGTCGCAGTATCTCTCCGCCTCATCCATCTGGTGGGTGGTTACGAATATGGTCATGCCAGTACCTCTGAGCTTGGTTATGTATTCCCAGATCGATCTTCTGGACGTGACATCAAGTCCGACGGTCGGTTCGTCCAGGAAAAGGACGTCCGGTCTGTGCACAAGGGCCTGTGCCAGCTCCAGTCTTCTGCGCATACCTCCGGAGTACTTTTTCGTCATGTCCCCTGCGCGTTCGGTGAGATTCATTATGTCCAGGACGTACTCTATTCGCTCCCTGCGCTCTGCTTTGTCTCTTATGCCGTAGAGCTTGGCGAAAAGCTCTACATTCTCCCATCCGGTCAGCCTTATGTCCACGGCCATGTCCTGGGGGACGTAGCTCATGGACTGTCTCACGCCGGCACTGTCCTTTGTTACGTCATGCCCGCAGACCGAGGCAGTACCCGATGAGGGACGTACGAGGGTTGTAAGCATGTTCACGGTAGTTGTCTTCCCGGAACCATTGGGCCCGAGCAGCCCGTAGATCTCCCCGTTAACCTTGAGATCCAGTGCCTTCACCACGGCCGTTCCTTCGTAAACCTTCGTAAGTCCGTTCGTTTCTATGGCGTTCATCCTTCGAGTCTCCTGCGAACCTTCTCCATTATCTGTTCTATATTCTCGCCGAGACCTTCGATGTCGGAGGGCGCGGTCATCTCCACACTTCCCCCCTGGAACTCTCCGGACCCTGCCAGATCTTCCATCCAGGATTCCACTTCCAGATAGGACTCCCTCAGCTTGTCCAGGATCTCGGGATTCGCATCCCAAAGTCCCCTGCTCTCGGCCTCGAGGAGTCTCCTGGAGATCTCCTCAAGCGCGTAGGGATTGTTCTCTTGGAAGAATTCTTTCATCTCCTGTTCGTTCACATAAGTGTCGGCTATATCGTCGAATATCCTGTCGTCCACTTCTCCGGTGGATGCTTCCCAGCCGTAGACACGTGTTATCTTCTTCATCATGTCCGCGGCACCTTTGTAACCGTGTTCCTTCATCCCCTCTATCCATTTCGGATTCAGGAGTTTCGATCTGACCACTCTCTGCAGTTCGTCGGCCAGGGTCCTGACTCCTATGGCGTCCGCTTCCCGGGTATCCCCGAAGTATGCTTTGACCTCCTTTCCGGAAAGGTGTCTGGACGCGGCCGTTATCCCCCCTTGGTTGCTGTAGTAGCAGCAGCATCCCAGAAGGTCGTGTTGATCCGAGACCACTTTGTTGAAGGTGAGCTCTACTTTCTTGAGGCCGGAGGCGAACTGTTCGTGGGAGGTCTTCCCGTCCCTGCCGTTGCCGTATGCGTACCCGTTCACGGAGATGTAGATCTGGGCCAGGTCCTTCTCGTCCTTCCAGGCACCGGACAGTATTGCCAGGCTGACGCCGCTGGTGTATGTGCCGGGTCTGGAGGAGAATATCCTTGCGGTGGCCTCGTCCTCGGATATCCCGGCGGCCGTGTCCTCGAGGAAATGCTTTCTGACGAAATTGATCTCAGGAGGCTCTTCCAAAGACGCCACGGCCCGGATCGCGGAATCCAACAGATCCACGCGATCTGGGAATGTGTCCCTCAGTATCCCGGATATCCTAACGGTCAGGTCTATCCTCGGACGCTTAAGCTCCTCGGCGCCGATCACTCTGAACGAGCTCACATGTCCGTTCGGGCTCCATACAGGCACTGTACCCAGCAGTGACATCATCTCAGCCAGCATCTCGCCATCGGCAGCCATTACATCACTGGTCATCCATTGGAACGCCACAGATTCCGGCATGCGCCCCTCATCTTCCACGAATTTATCGAGAAGAGCGTCCGCCAGCCTCTCGCCCACCCTCCATGAAGAGGTCGTCGGTACTCGTTTGGGATCCAAGGCATGGAAGTTCCTGCCGGTGGGCAGAACATCATCCCTTCCCCTTGTCATATATCCTGAAGGGCCGGGTCTTGTATATCCTCCGGCCAGGGCGTTCTCCAGAGCGCTGAGCTCGTCCGATTCCTCTATGCGATAGGATATATCCATTATCCTGGCGGCCGGAGCCCCGAGTTTGTCACCCGCCTCGAATCCCAGCGCTTCCCCGATCTCTTCGGGGGTCTTTCCCTCGAGGATCATCTCCACAATGCGGTCTCCAAGGCTGTCGACCCATTCCAGGGCTGCACCGTTGCTCATTCCAATCCCTTCGCAGAAGCCTGACGGTTCTGAAAGGAGTTCTTCATAATCTATTCCCATGATGTCTGCTACGACACGCCTTGGCGATGATAGCTTATCATCCCTGTCATATCTGAGGATGGAAGAGATCATTTCCGCCTTGTTCCCGCCTTTGGGGGTCTTTCCGAAAATATGCATTCCCGTTTCTGTACGGGAGTTGCGCACGACGGAAAGGAATTCGTGGCACATCCTCACCATATCATCCATAGGGGTCTCGTGGTCCACGTCTATGGGGAGCTTAGCTTCCTCTATAGCATCAAGGATCATGTGATGAAGGGCATGTTGTCTGGACCGATCCCCCTTCGCGTTATCGTATTGGAAAAGCAGGCTGTCCAGTTTTATCATCCCCCCGTACAGCCCGGAGGCCTCAGTAGCGGTTTGCATGTGGCCAATCAGGGTGGCATAGCAGCGTCTCTTGGCCACGGTGCCTTCAGGAGGGTTGTCGGTGTTGTATACGTAGAGTGTCGGGATATCTCTGTTGCAGATGTCAGGGAAGCATTCTTCTGACATCCCGGTGCCTTTGCCGGGCAGGAACTCCACCGTGCCGTGTGTGCCAACATGAATCAGGGCGTCGGCTTCGAATATGTCTCTGAAGAAATGATAAGCGGCGAGATACTGATGCGGCGGGGGACACAGGGGATCGTGCAGGATCTTGCATACTGTGCCGTCGCACTTGGGACCGAAGCATCCTCTTTTCGGCTGAACTGCAACAATGGCATTTCCGAATCTCAGACCGGAGATCATGATCTTGCCGTCTATCACCATTGATTCTCCGGGCGGCTCGCCCCAGGTGGATATGATCTTATCTCTGGCACTTTCAGGCAATGTGTCGAAATATGTTCCGTATTCGGAAGCGGGCATCAGGTACGTGGCGCCACCGCACCTTAGGATCTCCTCCTTAGGAGTCCATCTGAATTCGGACATGGCCTTTCTGCTCAGGAAGAGATCCCGCAGCTCTTCCGGGCTATCGGGGCACTCAACAGAAAGACCCAGATCTTTCAGATGCTTCAAGATCGCAACGGTGCTGCTCATGGAATCCAGGCCGGATGCGCTGCCTATATTCGCCTCTGCGGAAGAGCAGGGGCTGTTGTTAAGGATAAGGACCACTTTCTTTTCTGAGGCGGGTCTGGTCTTAAGTTCAAGTCTTCTTTTTATGCGTCTTGCGATAAATCCGCACCTGCCAGGTATGGCAGCTCTCTCATACAGTTCCTCAGGTGTGGTTCTCGTGGCTCCGAGCATTATGGGATCTATGCACCCTTCCATCTCAGGCATGGACATGCCCCACCCGAGGTCCTCGGTAAGGCCGTCTCCCGCCTTCCAGTCCTCCAGGCTCATATTGTAGGATATCACCGGTTGGAAAACCGGGATGTTCATCATAGCGAATATGTGGGAGGATTCTCCCGCAGAATCCTCCTGATCCAGGCCTGGAACCTTACCGGCCATGAATGTCACCAGCTTGACGATGCCGTCGATGACCGGTTCATTGTCTCTGACGGTATGTTTGATCAGACACTCTGCTATGTTGAGAGAACCGGTCTCATCGTTGTGGAGGGATTTCGTCATGATCGGCAGTACTCCGACGCCTTCCGATCTCAGAGCTTCTATCAGCTCTTTCTCTATTGAGTTCTGTCCGGAGATCCAGGCGCTCCTCGAGACTATGACAGCTACTCTGGGTCTTTGTCCTTCCGAAGGATACGACCCGAGATATTCTTCCAGTGAATCGAATATGTCCCCTTCGGACCTAGGATCCACAAGACCCTGCCATGGTATCTCCAGAGGAGGCTCCGCAATCTCCGGGCTGCCCAGGAATTCTTTCCCCAGGTATCCGGCCAGACGACGGAAGTTTTCTCCGGTTCCGTTAAGAAGATAATCGTATACCTCGACCGCGATGCGGGGCTCCACGGTGCTCAGGGTCCAAAATGCAGGGTTCTGGCCCACGCAGATGATCTTCTTGCCTTGTGTCTTCAAAGATTCCAAGAAATGATCGATCCTATCCCAGAAGCCGTGCGTGGTCCTGTAAAGAAGAACGATGTCAGAATCCTCCATGTCGCGGCATGCCCTGTCCAGAATGTCCTCGGAATTATCGACCTGCCGGTTGGCATATGCTCTGGTATCGAACCCGGATCCAGAGAACGCCTTGACCATTAAGGGATGGAGCGAATCCCAGAGCACGGCGGTAAGTTTCATCTCAACTCCTGCGCACGGCGGCTTTGGCTGCCTCCGCTATGGCACTGCCCTCCAAGTTCTCAAGTTTGATATACTTGCCCCCGGAAGCCTCCGCCAGCCCTTTTGCCATACCGAGGGACAGCCCACCCTCTTCCGTGTCTATGACAATGCAGTCTATGCCCCCTTCCCGTATGGCGGACGCGACGGCCCTGGCCTCCGACATGGGCTTTCCTCCCGAGGCGGAAACGTTGCCCCTTCCGTCGGTCATCAGGACTAACAGAAGCTTTGACTCTGGATGTCTGGCTCTTTCTCTAGAAAGGACCTCGGATGATAGCAGAAGGCCGTGGGAGAGAGGTGTCTTACCTCCAACAGGCATGTTCCTCATACTTCTCTCGGCCGTCTCTACGCTGCCTGTCGGCGGCACGAGAAGCTCGGCTTTAGAACCGCGCATGGAGATCAGTGCCACGCGATCCCTCTTCTGATATGCATCTGTGAGGAGGGAAAGCATGGCGCCTTTGACTGCGGACATACGCTTCCTGGCCCCCATGGACCCACTTGCATCAACTGCGAAAAGTATGGTGCATCCCGTCCGGCGCTCATGGACCTTCTCTCTAACGTCGCTTTTCTCTATGTTAAGCGCCATTCCGCCGCTCCGGGTCTTCTGATGAGGGGCTGCGGCCCTGAGAGTTGCATCCAGGGCTATGCTTCTGGGCTCTCCTCTGGGCATCCTGCTTCCGATATATCTGCCCGAGGTCGATTCAGTTACTGCGCGTCTGCCCGTGCTCTCCCGCACGATGCCGTCGATCCCCGGTCGCGGGTCCAGTTCCGAGGATCTCAGGCGAAAGGGTCTGAGGCTCCCATTTGAGTGGAGCCGGACCCGTCGGGGCCGCCGCCGTCCGGGGCGTCCCTTTCACTCTCCTCATGTTTTCGGCCTGCGTTCTCCACGGCCTCCTCTATCCTCTCTTCAGATCCCGCATCGTCATCAAAAGGAAGTCTCTTGATCCTGTGAGAGAGGACAAGCTTCGCCGCCTCTCTGACATCTTCCTCTGTGACAGTCTTACGTCCCTCGTACGCAGCTATGGTGGCCGAGGTCTTCATCATGTTTATGTCGCCCCTGTGACCGTCGACGCCCAGTTCTATGCATATGTCTATGATCATCCGGGTGAGCTCTTCCGGCATGGCGACCCTTGGCAACAGCTTCTTAGCTGAGACGATCCTCTTGGCTATTGCATCATCGGCCTTCTTCCATTTCCTGACGAATCTCTTGGGATCCTTCTCAAACTCCATTCTCCGTTTCACGACCTCCATTCTTGTGTCGGGGTCGGCTATCCCGGTGACATTCACACAAAGACCGAAGCGGTCCAGGAGCTGAGGTCTGAGGTCCCCCTCCTCGGGGTTCATGGTTCCGATCAGGATGAATCTGGAGGGATGCGCGTACGATATGCCCTCCCTTTCGATCACATTCACTCCCATCGCGGCAGCGTCCAGAAGTACATCGACGATATGGTCGTTAAGAAGGTTCACTTCGTCCACATAGAGTATGTTCCTGTGAGCTTCTGCGAGTATGCCCGGTTCGAACCTTTTCTCTCCGTGCTTTATTGCCTCGCTTATGTCAAGGGTCCCGACGACCTTGTCCTCTGTTGCGGAAACCGGAAGCTCGATCACGGCCATCTTTCGTTTCACGATATCCAGATTTTCGGACGATCTGCACTTTTGACACATTGATGATTGATCATCCGGTGCGCATCCGTATTCGCATCCGACAACGAATTCCTGTTCCGGCAGCAATGAGGCCAGGGATCTGACCGAGGTGGATTTGGCGGTGCCCTTCTCACCTTTTATCAGCACGCCGCCTATGGACGGGTTTATGGCATTCAGCAGCAGGGCCTCCTTCATGAGGTCCTGTCCGACTATGGCGGAAAAGGGATACAACAGGCGCTCGTGCTTCTCTGACATTTACAAATCTTCGGATTGTTATTGCGTAATGATAAACCTTCTTAGGTCAAAGGCCCTTCATTCGCTGAACTCCTTGAGGCTGTGCACCGTCATATCCCTGCCTCTTGCCACTTTTATGGCGCCCACAGCAGCATTCGCGCCGTTGGCGGTCGTCAGGAAAGGGATCTCCAGTTCGACGGCGACGCGGCGCATCATGTACCCGTCGCGCCTGGCTCCGGATTTCATCGAGGGAGTATTGATCACCATGTTGATCTTCCCCTCCCTCATAAGGCCCAGCGCATTCGGCTTCTGGTTCTCGCTCACTCTGAAGACGGTCGTGGTGTTGACACCCTTCTTCCTCAGGAAGGTAGAGGTGCCTTTTGTGGCGTACACGGTGAAGCCCAGGTCCGTAAGGGTCCTGGCGGATTCCAGTATCTCCGGTTTGTCCTGGTCGTTGACGGTTATGTACACGCCGCCGCTCATCGGCAGCTTGTTGCCGGCCGCGATCATAGCTTTATAGTATGCGGTGTGGAAGTCCTTGTCTATGCCCATGACCTCCCCCGTGGATTTCATCTCAGGCGTGAGTATGGAATCCACGCCCACGAGCTTGAGGAAAGGGAACACGGAAGCCTTCACGGCGAAGTGGTTGATCTCCTTGTAACCGCTGCCGTATCCCTGCTTCTTAAGGCTCTGTCCCAGCATTACCCTCGTTCCAACCTTGGCCAGCGGTATCCCCGTAGCTTTGGATATGAAAGGCACGGTACGGGAGGAGCGGGGATTTGCCTCGATCATCCAGACCTCGCCGTCCTTGACGGCCAACTGGAGGTTCATAAGGCCCTTGATCTTAAGAGCCAGCGCAACATCCTTGGAGATCTCCTTGATCCTTTCTATCACCCCGTCATCCAATGTAAAAGGCGGCAGGACCATCGTGGCGTCTCCCGAGTGGACCCCGGCGTACTCCACATGCTCCATCATTCCCCCTATGAAGACATCCTTCCCGTCGGACACCAGGTCCACGTCCACCTCGATGGCCTCGTTCAGGTACTTGTCGATGAGTATCGGATGGTTCCTGGAGACCTTGACTGCCGTTTCAACATACGTCCTGAGCTCGTCCTCGGAATAGACTATCTCCATGGCCCTTCCTCCCAGAACATAGGAAGGTCTGACCAGCACAGGATAACCTATCCTCTCGGCTATGTCCTTTGCCTCCGCGAAGGAGTATCCTGTTCCGGATTCGGGCTGCTTTATACCGAGCTTGTCCATAAGCGCCGAGAACCTTCTGCGGTCCTCGGCTATGTCCATGTCGTCCGGATCTGTACCGAGGATCTTCGTTTTGCTTCCTTCGAGTGCCTTCTCAAGGTCGACAGCCAGATTGACGCTCGTCTGTCCTCCGTACTGGACTATCACCCCGTCCGCCTCTTCTTTCTCTATCACGTCCAGGACGTCCTCCAGAGTAAGAGGCTCGAAGTATAGTCTGTCCGAGATATCGAAATCCGTGGAAACGGTCTCCGGATTGTTGTTGATCATGACGGCTTCAACCCCCGCATCCTGAAGGGCCATGACCCCGTGGACGCAGCAGTAGTCGAATTCTATCCCCTGGCCTATCCTTATGGGTCCTCCCCCGATTATGATCACTCTCTTATTCTTCTTGTTGGGGGCGGATTCGCAGTCGTTGCCGTACGTGGAGTAGAAGTAGGGCGTGACCGCGGCGAACTCTGCGGCGCAGGTGTCCACCATCTTGTAGGTGGGAATTATTCCCATCCTTTTCCTCTCGGCGCGCACCTCCGCGGCCTTCTTTCCCGTCAGGTCTGCGATGGTGGTGTCGGCAAATCCTATGCGCTTTGCCTCCTCCATTAGCTCATCGGTCATGATCTCCGATTTGAGTCTCTTCTCCATGTTGATTATGTTCTCGATCTTCCTGACGAAGAAAACGTCCCATTTGACGATCTCGGCTATCTCCTCGGGGTGCATCCCTCCCCTTATGGCGTCAGCTATGGCGAATATCCGTCTGTCGGTGGCCTCCGCCAGCTCGTCCATCAACTCTGCGTCGGTGAAATTCTGAGGCTCAAGGTAGTTGACACCTATCTCCAAGGATCTGATCCCTTTGAGCAAAGCCTCCTCGAAGTTGCGGCCGATGGCCATTATCTCTCCTGTGGACTTCATCTGGGTGCCCAGGTGTCTGTCCACGGTGCGGAACTTGTCGAATGGCCACCTGGGGATCTTCACGATCACATAGTCCAGGGCGGGCTCGAAGGCGGCGCAGGTGTTCCCGGTTATCTTGTTCGGGATCTCGTCAAGAGTGTATCCGACCGCTATCTTGGCGGATATGCGGGCTATAGGGTACCCCGTTGCCTTGGATGCCAACGCCGAGGACCTAGACACTCTGGGGTTCACTTCTATGAGACGATATTCCTTCGTCTCGGGGTTCAGAGCGAACTGGACATTGCACCCGCCTTCTATCCCGAGGGTGCGTATGATCTTTATCGATGCGGTCCTGAGGCGTTGATGATCGTCGTCTGAAAGCGTGAGGCAAGGGGCGCACACGATGCTCTCCCCCGTGTGTATGCCCATGGCGTCCAGGTTCTCCATGTTGCAGATGATGATACAGTTGTCATCGCTGTCCCTCATCACCTCGTACTCGTACTCTTTCCATCCGAGGACAGATTCTTCGATGAGGACCTGATGTATGCGTGAATAGGCAAGGCCTCTGGCGCAGATCTCCTCCAGTTCGGTCTCGTTATGGGCTATGCCGCCGCCTGTTCCCCCGAGGGTGTAGGCTGGCCTGATAAGGACAGGATATCTGCCGATGATCTCGACGGCCTTCTTTGCCTCGGCTATGCTGTGAACGCTCCTGCTGAGCGGGACCGGTTCTCCGATCCTCTCCATGGCCTCTTTGAACAGCTCCCTATCCTCGGACATAGCTATGGCCTCGGGCTGAGTTCCCAGGAGCTTGACGCCGTGCCTGTCCAGAGCCCCGCTTTCGGCCAGCTCCGAGCAGAGGTTCAGAGCGGTCTGCCCTCCCATGCCTGCCAGGATGCCGTCCACTCCTTCTTTGATGATTATCTTCTCAATTATGTCCGCCTGCAGAGGCTCCACATAGACGCTGTCTGCCATGTCCATGTCCGTCTGGATCGTGGCGGGATTGGAGTTGACCAGAACTGTAGGATACCCTTCCTCTACGATCGATTTGCATGCCTGGGATCCGGAGAAGTCGAATTCTGCCGCCTGGCCTATGACTATAGGGCCTGAGCCTATGACCATGAGCTTCTTGTAAGGGTCCTTCATTTGCTCGCCTCCATCATCCTGCCGAAACGGTCGAAGAGGAACATCGTGTCCTTGGGGCCGGGAGACGCCTCCGGATGATATTGAGTAGTGAAGATGGGCAGGTCCTTGTGGGCTACGCCCTCGACGGTGCCATCGTTGAGGTTGACCTGGTTCACGATCAGCTCGGTACCGTTAAGGCTCTCCGCGTCAACGGCATATCCGTGGTTCTGTGACGTTATGTAGACCCTGCCGTCGAATTTGACGGGCTGGTTGCTGCCCCTGTGGCCGAATTTCATCTTGTATGTTCCGCCTCCCATGGCCAGCGCGATGATTTGGCTGCCGAAGCATATGCCCATGAGGGGCATGACGGAAGACAGGTCGGAAACGGTCCTGACCGAGGTGCCCAGCAGATCTGGGTGAGCCGGGTTCCCGGGGCCGTTGGATATCAGGAGGCCGTCGATCTTCGAATCCTCGATCTCCTGAGATGTCGCGTTATAAGGTAATATCCTGACATTGAATCTTGATGACAGCTCGCTTACTATCGATTTCTTGACGCCGCAGTCAAGGATTCCCACGGTCAGATCCTTGCGAGAATCGATGTAGGTCGCATTCTTGCAGGAGACCCGGGCGACCAGGTTGGAATCACTGGGTAGGGGTCTGGATCTCAGCTGTTCCAGGGTCTCGCTTATGCTTTTTTCGTCTGATATGATCGCGCCTTTAAGAGTACCGCTGTTTCTTATCTTTACGACCAGGCTTCTGGTGTCTATGCCGGAGATCCCGGGGACCCTGCTCTCTGTGAGCAGGTTACCCAGAGGCTCACCGCCGTACATCGGGGAGGGCACATCACAATATTCGCTGACGACGACGCCGCTAACCTGGGCACCCGCGTCGCTTTGGTTGTATTCTTTCTTTATCCCATAATTGCCTATGAGCGGATATGTGAAGACAAGGATCTGTCCGCAGAACGACGGATCGGTCAAACCTTCCTGATAGCCGTCCATGCCTGTGCTGAAGACGACCTCTCCGTATGAGGCCTCATCATGTCCGAAGCCCTTCCCCTTCAAAACCGTCCCGTCTTCGAGTACAAGATATCTGCTCGACATCGGGGAATAATCACAACCTAGTTTTGTATATAATATCTCCCAACCGGGCATGACAACTTCTTGAATTCTGTGTCCGATGGCCGACAAAACGCCCGGCAATGAACGAAAGAGAAAAAGATGGGCATGCCAATCCGGGCGATATGAGGATTCTCGGCAGGGACAGGGCGGACAACAGCGTATCTCTGCGCTTAGAGTGCGATGAGGACGTCTGGCATCTCCACAATGTGCTGGAGGTCACCGATCTTGTCACCGCATCCACTACACGGAGGGAGGAGAAGGCCACAGACAAGATAAGGGCCGAGAGGACGGAGAAGAAGAGGATGACCCTCGGAGTGAGGGTCGAGAAGATCGAGTTCTCCGATTCGGACATGAGGCTCAAGGCCTTGGGCACAATAGAGACGGGGCCGCAGGATCTGGGACAACATCATACACTCATATTCGAGCCCGGGGACACACTGAGGATATCCAAGGAGAGGTGGAAGTCCACCCAGCTCGGGAGGTTGGAGAGGGCCGTGGACGATACGGCAAAGCCCAGGGTGGTCTTCGTGTCCCTGGACCAGGACGAAGCCGTTGTCGCAGTCATGAGGCAATACGGTCTGAAGGAGATCGCATCCATAAGGTCCGGCAGGTCCGGCAAGCAATATGAGGAGAAACAGGTGCCGGACGGTTACCACGGAGAGATAATAGGAAAACTGAAGGCCACATTGGAGGGTGATTCTCCTCTGATAATCCTAGGCCCGGGATTCGAGAAGGAGCATCTGGCAGAGACCATAAGGCAGAAGGAGCCGGGGATTCCGAAGCCCCATGTGTACCACACGGGGCAATCCGGGATGCAGGGCATCAACGAACTGATGAAGAAAGGCCTCGGAGCCGACATACTGCGGGATTCCAGAACGGGCTTGGAGATGGAGGCAGTGGAAAGGCTTATGGAGGAGATAGGCAAGGACGGCCTGGCGACCTACGGGCCGTCGGAGGTTCTCGGGGCAGCGGCGGCCGGTGCAGTCGAAACGCTCCTGGTCCTGGACAGCAAGATCAGAGAGGAAGATCTGGACAGAGTGATCAGGGAGGTCGAGGGTCAGAGAGGCAAAGTACTGGTCATATCGTCAAGGCATGACGCGGGGGCCCAATTGGATGCATTGGGCGGAATAGCGGCGATTTTGA
The DNA here is from genome assembly GCA_002502965.1 of Methanomassiliicoccaceae archaeon UBA381. Lineage (GTDB taxonomy): Archaea > Thermoplasmatota > Thermoplasmata > Methanomassiliicoccales > Methanomethylophilaceae > RumEn-M2. Next base: position 43,115 of record DAQS01000002.1, on the reverse strand, counting down.
GATATAAATCGTCTTAGAGCAATGTTGCTACCAAACGTTTTATTAAGAGTCCGCAATTAGTGGTTTGTAACTTCCTCCGGAATCTTAACCAAAGGATGGACAATAATGAGCAAGGACGTTGTGTTGAAGAAACTGGACCGCCAGGTTGTCATTTGCGACACCACTCTCCGGGACGGAGAGCAGACTGCGGGAGTAGTGTTCGCGAATATCGAGAAATATAGAATAGCGCAGATGCTCGATGACGCAGGCGTCCCTCAGATAGAGTGCGGCATACCTGTAATGGGAGGGGACGAGAAGATCGCCATAAAGCACATAGCTCATATGGGACTCGATGCGTCGATCCTCGGCTGGAACAGGGCCAACGTCAACGATGTCAATGCGAGCATAGACTGTGACGTCGATTCCGTGGCACTGTCAATGTCCTCATCAGATATTCACATAGAGCATAAGCTCAAGAAATCCAGGGAGTGGGTGCTTGAGCAGGTGACCGAGTCCGTCCAGTATGCGGCGGATCACGGATTCTACATATCATGCAATGCAGAGGATGCATCCCGCGCGGACCTCATGTTCCTGATAGCTTTCGCCAAGGCGGCCAAAGAGGCAGGCGCGTCCCGTCTCAGGTATTGTGACACCATAGGTCGCGAGGATCCCTTCACCGCAGAGGAGAGGGTCAGGACGATAATAAGGCTGGTAGGGATAGATGTGGAGATGCACACCCACAACGATTTCGGTCTGGCCAACGCGAATTCCCTGGCAGGGGTGAAGGCTGGGGCCAGGTTCGTCAGCACGACGGTGGGCGGCCTGGGAGAGAGGGCAGGCAACACGGCTCTCGAGGAGATCGTCATGACCTGCCATCATCTGCTGAAGATGGACACCGGTATCGATACCCGTAAGTTAAAATCGCTGGCGGAATTCGTATCCCATGCATCCGGACGTCCGATCCACATTTCCAAGCCCATGCTCGGATCCAATTGTTTTGCTCACGAGGCAGGCATACATGCGGACGGTATTCTCAAGAACTCTCAGAACTACGAGCCTTACGACCCCACCGAAATGGGGCTTGAGAGGAAGATCATAATCGGAAAGCATTCGGGTTCCAAGACTCTGATCGCCGATCTGGCAAACCGCGGCATAGAGCTGTCCAAAGAAGATGCGGAGAAGCTGCTGGCAATGACCCGGAGGGCCGCTGTGGACCTGCACAGGAGCGTTACTTCCGACGAGCTTTTGTATCTCTACACAGAGTTCAAAAAGAGCAACGACCTCTTCGACGACAAGGCAAAAGAAATAGAGCGCTGCTAAGGGGTCTCTTCCACAGAGACCTTCTTGCGCTGCTTTCCGCCGGTCCGGCGCATCTTGCCCTGCTCGATGGCCCATTCGTAGCTCTTCGCTTCTGAAGGCGCTACCAGAACACGGTCCCCCTTGGCGAATTTTTTGCCGGTCACCCAATTGGTGAACGGTGCCTGGACCTTGTACTCGTCCGCGTCGATGACTATCTCCCGGACATTGGGTCTGCCCTTCATAGAAGAGTACGTCCCGGTGTAGGCTGCGACACCTCCGTCCTTGACCTCCCAGACCCTGTTGCAAACGGTATCAAGGAAATATCTGTCGTGTGTCACTGCGATTATAGTCCCGTCATACTCATCCAGGGCCTCCTCCACCGCGTGCCTCGACGGTATATCGAGATAATTGGTCGGCTCGTCCAGGATCAGAAGGTTCGTTTCCTTCAGCAGAAGGACGGCCATGGCCACCCTGGCCCTCTCGCCTCCGGATAAGGTGGATATGGGTTTTTCCACCTTCTCATTTGTAAGAAGCATACGGGCCAGCAGTTGTCTGGCCTCTCCGCGCCTCTCTTTGCCTATAACATGCATAAGCTGTTCCTCCGCCGTGAAGGAAGGTATTAGATCGCTGTGATTCTGGTCGAAGTAGCCTATCTTGGCCCCCGGGGCCACCCACAGCTCTCCCTCCGAAGGTATCCTCTCCAATAGCGCTTTCACCAAGGTGCTCTTCCCCTGACCGTTGGCCCCGAACACGCCGATCTTCTCGCCTTTGTGGACGTCGACGGAGAATCCGTCGATTATCCGCCTCCCGCCCAGTTCCACCGTCAGATCCTTTGCCGTTATCACATTCTTCCCTGATTTCGGTGCGGCCTGTATCCTTACGGTTATGTTCTTCATGCTCTCCGGGGCTTCCTTCTCCTCCAGCCTTTCGGCCATCCTCAGTCTCGTCTTGTGAACGGCGGAGAACCATTGGTCCCGATGCATCTCGGCGGCGACCTCCTCCTGTCTCCGTTTCTGGATCGTGTATTTGCGGTACTCCTTCTCCATGCGGTCCAGGTCCAGCATCTTCTTCTCCAGGAATGAGGAGTAGTTGCCCTTGTACTCCCTGGTCTTGCCGTTGGATATCTCACAGACCCGGGTCACGACCTTGTCCAAAAAATATCTGTCATGGCTTATGATCACAGTTGCCACATGGGCGTTGAGCAGGAAGTCCTCCAGCCATTCCACCGTCTCGATGTCGAGATGGGAGGTGGGCTCGTCCAGGAAAAGGACGTCGCATCCTTCAGTCTGAATGACGACCCTGGAAAGCATGACCTTGGTGCGCTCGCCCCCGCTCAGGGTGGCCATCGGACGGTCCATGAACTCAGGGGGAAGGCCCACCTTCCTCAGGGCGACCAACTGGGTCTTCTCATCGTTGGCCTTATTGCCGGCCAGCTCGCTTTCCAGTACGGCATACTCTGAGGTGACGGAATTCCAGTCGATGTCCTCGCCTGAGCTCATCATCGAGTCGAGCTCCCTCATCCTCCTGCGTATGTGCTCCAGATGTCCGTACGGCCTTCCCAGGACCTCCCTGACCGTGGCTTCCGACGAATCGGCGAATTGCGGAAGGTAACCTATCCTCTCGGTATTCCTGACTATCTCTCCCGTGTCGCAGCGCTCCTCCCCCAAGAGTATCCTGAGGAAGGTGCTCTTGCCTGCGCCGTTCACACCGATGAGGCCTACGCTGTCCCCCTCGTTTATCTGGAGGTCCGCTTTTGTCAGGACCTTTACGGGTCCGAAGGATTTGGTGACGGATTCCGCCCTGAGGAGCATCGGATCAGTTCTTGGCGGCGGCCACGGCCGCATCCACGTGCTTCTTCCAGGCCTTCTCCAGGTCCTCTCTCTGCATCGTGTCCATGACGTAGTCAGCGAACTCGTTGCCGGTGGCTCCCGTGCTCCTGCCGGTGACCCTCAGGCGCTTCTCGAACTGGCAGCAGATATCCAGGGCCATCCCCAGCTTTCTGGCCTTCTCGGTCTCGCCTATGTGATCCATCATCATGGCAACAGCCTTGATCATGCTGCTCGGATCGGCATATTGGGCCCTTCCCTCGGTGACCATCCTGGGCGCCGAGCCGTGTATGGCCTCGAACATGGCGTACCTCTTTCCCAGGTTCGCGGAGCCGGCGGTGCCGACACCCCCCTGTATCTGGGCAGCCTCATCCGTGATTATATCGCCGTAGAGGTTCGGAAGAACGAACACTCTGAAATCGCTCCTCCTGGCGGGATCCAGGAGCTTGGCGGTTAGTATATCTATGAACCAGTCGTCCCATTTCACACCGGGGTAGTCCTTTGAGACCGCCTCTGCCGTAGACAGGAATCTGCCGTCGGTGGTCTTGATGACGTTCGCTTTGGTTATGACGGAAACATAATTCTTCCCGGTCTTCTTGGCGTGCTCGAATCCTGCTCTAGTGATCCTCTCGGTGCCTTGTTTCGTGGCCACGCAGAAGTCCATCGCCAGGTCCGGCGTGACATCCATGCCCTCGCTTCCCAGGGCGTAGCTGCCCTCGGTGTTCTCCCTGAAGAACGTCCAGTCTATGCCGAGCTCAGGGACGCTGACCGGTCTTACGTTGGCGAAGAGATCGAGCTCCTTCCTCATGGCGACGTTGGCGCTCTCTATATTCGGCCATTCATCGCCTTTCTTGGGTGTCGTCGTAGGCCCCTTCAGGATTATGTGGCACTGCTTGAGCTCCTCGAGAGTGTCGTCCGGGATGGCCTTCATGACCTGGGCGCGCCTCTCAATCGTGAGACCGTCTATCACTCTTATCTCCGCTTTTCCTGCTTTTATCTTATCTGCAAGCAGGAATTCCATGACTCTTTGGGCGGATGCGCTGATATACGGGCCTATGCCGTCGCCGCCGCAGACCCCTATGATCATCTTGTCGAGCTTGGAATAGTCTATCCAGTCCCCTTCTTTCTTCAGCCTCTCTACTCTGTTCAGCTGGTTCCTGAGTAATAGGCCGAACTTCTCCTGGGCCTCTTTGATCGCCTTTTCGTCCGTCATAGCTTCACCGACTGAGTATCTGAGGTCCCGATAAAATAGATGACGGTTCAGATGCGATACTCGCCTATCACAATACTGTTCTCTGAGAGCATGCCGTCCATCCTCTCCACGGTGGAGTCCAGATCGTAAGCGGGCAGTTTGAACAGTGCGCAGAACACCTCTAGGGATTTCTTAAGGTCCCTTTTGTAATCCCCTTCGCCGGAGAAGTGCGTTTTAGATATCAGATTGCCGACGGCGCCCAGAAGAGCCAGGAACCTGTCCTTAACCTCCGATCGATCCTGTCTCAACCCGTAATCCTCCATTCTGCCGGCCACCCATTCAATGGTCCTGTCCGCCATACTGTTCACGACCGTCCAAGAGATGTGCGCTTCATGGAGAGTCTCCGCGGCCCTCCTATTCCTGTTCGCCGAATAGAACTCGAGTGCAAGCGGGAACGCCAATGCCACAAGCAGATCGTCCTTGGCATCGAAGTGCCTTTCGTACTGTTTCAGTGCGCTGTCATAGGACATATCTATCATGGTCTTCAGGATGTCCTCTTTGCCCGGGAATACGTTGTAGAGGCTGCCTGTAAGGATCCCAGCCTTCTGGGATATCTGCCTCATGGTGGTCTTCGAATATCCTTTCTCTTTGAACAGTAATGCGGCGGCCCTGAGGATCTTGTCCTTCATCTCACGTTTCCGCTGCTCGTTGCTTTTGCGCGGTATGAGATTGGCACCTATCTCTTTTGCCGTCCTCGGTTCTTGGTTCATCGCTTATCGGATTAATGATGAATGACTATTTGAACATGTTCAAAAAGAATCCGTTCCCGATATGTGCCAAAAGGGGATTACAGCCTATTCTGTATTCTCTTTTTTGAACGTGTTCAAAATAATTATATACGGTAATAGTCTACCGTGCTAATCGGACAGCGGCGATATTTTATGTTCGAGAAACTGGCAGAAAAGATAATGAAGTATCCGAAGCACGTGATCGCTCTTTGGATAATTGTACTGCTGATCGCTTCCCCCTTCGCATATATGGTCCTCTCCGATCCTGCGAAAGCCCTTACATACGGGGAGACGGGAGCGGGGACGACCACGGAATCGATCCAGGGGAGCGAGATACTCTCTGACGTCAACTACTTCGGTAACGGCAACGGGGATGCGGCCATGATCGTGGTCATAGAATACGACGACGATGAGACATCTGCAAACGATTTCGCCGTATTACTGGCAGAAGAGGTGTCTTCGAAATATGTAACAACTGATGGCGAAAAGGCCGTGGCGACTGTCATAGGCCCATATTCTTCGTCAGGAGTGGGCGGCGTGTTCCTCGTCTCTGTCAGTTTCCCCGAGGCATACGATCCGTCATCCGAAGTTCAGAGCCTGAGGGATCTTGTATCCGATACCAAGACCGATGCCATCAATCCCACTACATATGTGACCGGAAGCGCGGCCATTTATCATGACACCGAAGCCAGTTCCATGGAGGATGTCAAGAGGATAGATCCTGTGACCATTCTTCTTATCCTGGTCCTGATCGGGCTCTTCTTCAGATCGGTCATATCTGCGACCACTCCGCCTATCGTAATAGGTTTCGCATATGCGATAACCCTAATGGTGATGCTGGGTCTGGCGCAGATCATGTCCATTTACTACATAACAAGCACATTGGTGCTAGTGTCCATGCTGGGAGCGGGATGCGATTATTGCATCTTCATCATGGCGAGATACCGCGAGGAACGGAAATCCGGCAAGGACCATCATGATTCTCTGAAGGAATCGATAGTTTGGGCAGGGGAATCCATCACCATATCCGGGTGCGCCGTGATCATCGGATTCGGTGCCATGTCCATATGCAGCTATGAGATGATCAGTTCCATGGGCACGGTCATGGCCCTTGGCATAGTGTTCGCGCTGCTGGCCGCTCTTACTCTTATACCGGCAGTCATAGCCGTGATCGGCGACAGGATATTCTGGCCCTCGAAGGTGGAGACATATAAGGAGGGCAGCAAGACAATGAGAGGAAGCTACGGGAAGATGTCCAGGCTCGGTGCCAGGTATTTCAAGACATCCTCTGCCTTCGCTCTGAGGCACGCCGGTGTCATTGTCGCTGCGGCGCTCCTTATCACGGTGCCGATGGCATACGTTGCGACTACGCAAACGTCATCCTTCGATTCTATCGCGGTGATGTCCGACAGCGAGTCCAAGAGTGGTGTGAACTCAATTGTTGAGAACGCAGACGGCGGCATTCTGATGCCTACTTATGTTGTGATAGAGGCCAATCACAGTGTGGCAGATTTGATTCCGTTCACTGTTCCCGCTTCTATGTTCGGCGGTTCCGGAACTCTGGAACTCGGGGCTCTCACTTGGGATGCCGTATACGGTACGCAATATGTGGAACACATAGGAGCCATTGCCGGAGATCTTCAGGTAAAAAGCGATAACGTGGGATCGGTAATGGGCCTGATTCACTGGGATGGAATAACCGACCCGATTGATAGGACAAAAATACTGTCTTCTCTCCCAGTGGAAGTAGGGGCGTTGGTTCAAGGCATAATAAATATTGATGATGCGACTTGGGCTGCTGCTGTTCCTTATGAGAAAGGCGAAGTTATAGACTACATTCTGAATTACATGATGGGCACTCTGTCCTTAGACCACGACGGCCGTCAGTACATCAAGATGACCGTAATGTTGGCAGATGTTCCCACTTCGGACAAGTCCATGAGCACCATCGGGGAGATAAGGAGCATCGTAGCCGAGGACAAGGATGCGGATCTGATAGGTGCCACATACGTCACCGGAGCGACTGCACTGACCTACGACGTATCCCAAGTGGTCAGCGACGAGTTCTTCCTAATCGAGGTGCTGGTCATGGTGCTCATATTCATACTGCTGTTCTTCGTGATGAAGTCGTATCTCACGCCTCTGCGTGCGATATTGACCATAGTGATGAGCATAGTGTGGACCCTGGGCTTGACGCACCTCCTGTTCGCGGGCGTCCTGGACGTGCCTGTGTACTGGATCCTGCCCATCGTGCTCTTCGTGGTATGTCTGGGTCTCGGCATGGACTATGATATCCTGCTGACCACCCGCATCAGGGAGAACGTATCCAAGGGGATGAGCAACGATGACGCCATCGTGCACGCCCTGGAAAGCACAGGGGCAGTCATCACGATATGCGGGATAATCATGAGCTCCGCCTTCGGAACCATGATGCTCTCGTCTTCGCCGATGCTGCAGCAGTTCGGATTTGCTCTGTGGTTCGCCATCCTGGTGGACGCCCTGTTGGTGCGTACCTATCTGGTGCCGGCGGTCATGCATCTGCTGGGCAGATGGAATTGGGTTGGCCCTAAGTGGATGCAGAAGGGAGAGTACGATCACATTCACGAAGAAACGAAGTGAGCCTTCCCCAAACCTCTTACGAACATCCTTTTTTCTACTATTCAGGTGTTGACAGTCTATGGGCACCCGCATCAACAAATTCATCGCCGATTCCGGCCTGTGCTCCAGAAGACAGGCTGACAAGCTCGTCGAAGAGGGCAGAGTGTCCATAGACGGGCGTACGGCGGTGCCCGGGGACACGGTGACGGACGGAAGCGCGGTCACCGTGGACGGCGAGCCGATAAAGAAAGAGGAGACCTCCGTTCTCCTGATATTCAATAAGCCGAGAGGTCTCGTCTGCACCAGCGCCGAGGAAGAGAAGGACAACGTCATAAGCTACATAAACTACCCGAAGAGGATAACCTACGTCGGGAGGCTGGACAAGGATTCGGAGGGCCTGCTCCTGCTTACAAACAAAGGCGAGCTGGTAGACGGGCTCATGCGGTCCAGGCATGGCCACGAGAAAGAATACATTGTGACCGTGGACAAGCCGGTCAACGAGAGATTCGTCAATAGCATGGCGTCCGGAGTGCCCATATTAGATACTGTCACGAGGCCCTGCGTCGTCGAACGTATAGGCAAATACAGATTCAGGATAGTCATTACCCAGGGGCTCAATCTTCAGATAAGGAGGATGTGCGAGCACTTCGGCTATAATGTAACCCGATTGATACGGATCAGAGTCGGTCCGATCATCCTCGGGGACCTGGAACCAGGGAAATATCGGGCAGCGACCCGGGATGAGAAGCGCGCTGTTTTCCGTCTTGCGGAAGGACTCTGAGGACAACGCCGAAGAGATCCCTGCCTTCTTCTTCGAATCTTTCTACTCTAAGGACCTCGAATCCGTCCGTTATTGCGTTCAGGGTATCCTCTGAGAAGTATCTCACTGCGAATCCGTTGTATTCCCACACGTCCTCGTGCAGATTCTCACCCAGACCGTAGCATTTATCGTACTTCGTGCGCACGGAGAACATGATCATACCATCGCCTCTCACGATCTGTGAAAGTTCTCTTGTGACCTTTCTGAGCTCTTCCTCCCTGAAGTCCATTGTGAAGAGCATATGGGAATAGCACAGATCGAAGGAATCCTCCGGAAGGCCGAGTCCTTCCCTTATATCCCTTTGAAGGACCGTCAGATCAGGGAATCTCTCCTTCAGCTGAGCGCAGGATACTTTGCTGTAGTCAACGGCCGTGACCTTTAATCCGCCGGCGGAAAGAAAGCAGCTGTCTCTCCCCTGTCCCGCCCCGAGTTCCAGAAGGTCTGAGTATCCCGTCATTCTTGCTATTTCACAGCAGAAACGGCAGAACCCGCTGGGATCGTCCCCGAATCGGCTCCGGTCCTTCTCGAACACGGAGTTCCAATGCGCTTTCTGGTCCATGGTTCAATATCATGCGGAGAGCATAAAAGCACATTGTGTCGTCGTTCGGGTCTTCCGGCGGCCGGGATCCTGTTCATTCGCTGTACGTGCGTGAAAGAATGGGGAGGTCTTCGGAAAGCAATGTTGATCCCAATGGAAACATTGGCGCAGATAAAATTTAGGTATAACTGAATAAGGACATCCTAAATTATTTATACGGTGTCGGTGTTGGTCCTTTACGAGGATTAGGTATTCCTAAATATCATCCTCAGAAGGAGTGAGGGGAATGGAGCTTATTTTTGCCCGGCCGGGAGAAGAGAAACGTGTATCGAGGATAGTCGGGAGCGACAAACGGAGGAAATGCCTCATGGATCTTGGTTTTGTTGAAGGAGCCCGTGTCAGAGTGCTTTCGCTCGTCAACGGGTCCTTCATCGTGAGCATAATGGGAACGAGGGTGGCTTTGGACAGGTCCCTTGTGGCCAACGTGCATGTAGAAGAGGTGGAGGCATGAGAACGCTGAAGGATGCGGAGGAAGGGGAAAGGGTCAAAGTGATCTCCGTTTCCGGCGACAGAACGCTGAGAAGAAGGCTCATGGACATGGGCATTCTGAAGGGATCGGACATCCAGGTCGTGAGAGTGGCTCCCCTGGGCGATCCGGTAGAATTCCTGGTCAGAGGATACAAGCTCAGTCTGAGGAAGAAGGATGCGGAGATGGTCGGGATAGAAGCTTTATGATTTTTTATCAGGGGATCTTGGAATGAAGAAGAATATAGCATTGATCGGAAACCCCAACAGCGGGAAGACGACGCTGTTCAACGCCCTGACGGGAGGTTCGCAGCGCGTCGGGAACTGGCCTGGGGTCACTGTCGAGAAGAAAGAGGGCAGGCTGAGACAGGCCCGGGAAGTTACGATAACGGATCTTCCCGGAGTATATTCCCTGTCCCCCTACACTCCTGAAGAGGAGATATCGCGAAGATTCCTGGCGGAAGGGAACGCAGACGCAGTGATAAATGTGGTGGACGCGACGAACCTGGAGAGGAACCTGATCCTCACGCTGCAGATACTCGAGATGGGACTACCTGTGACGGTGGCCCTCAACATGAGCGATGTGGTCGAGAAGAGGGGCGATACCATTGACATGAAGAAGCTGTCCGAGAGGCTCGGCTGTCCCGTCGTAAAGGTATCAGCCCTCAAGAGGGAAGGTATGGGGGAGCTTGCTGCAACGGTCTTGGAACAGGCATCTTCCTGCCCCCGGCCCCCGAAGAATCTGTTCAGGGGCGAGCTATCCAAGGCAATATCGGAGATCTCCGGCCTGTTGGACGGGCATGTTGAGAAGAAGCTTCTGTATTGGTACTCCGTGAAGGTAATGGAGCACGACCCTCATGTGCGGAAAACAGTACCGTCATCAGTATTGGAAAGGGCATCGGAAACGGTCAGGCGTCTGGAAGAAGATCTGGATGACGACGGTGAGGCTATTGTCGCGGCTGCAAGATACGAGTTTGTCGATTCTGTGGTCAAGGGTATTTACTACAGGTCCAAGAAGGACGGGAAGAGCGTCAGTGACCGCATAGATGAAGCGGTCACCAACCGCTGGCTCGCAATACCCATATTCGCGGCCGTGATGTTCATCGTCTATTATCTTTCTGTAACCTCCGTGGGCGGCTATATGACCGACTGGGTCAACGGGACGGTGTTCGAAGAGAATGTACTGCCCCGCACAGCCGAATGGCTCGCAGGCATGGGTGTGGAGGACTGGCTAGTATCGCTCACAGTGGACGGTATAATCACGGGAGTGGGTGCGGTCCTGGGCTTTTTGCCTCAGCTCTTGGTACTGTTCCTGTTGCTGGCACTTTTAGAGGACAGCGGATATATGGCGAGGATAGCCTTCGTAATGGACCGCATACTAAGGAGATTCGGCCTCTCCGGGAAGTCATTCATACCCATAATCGTCGGGACCGGCTGTGCCGTACCCGGTATAATGGCTTCCCGCACGATAGAGGATGAGAGGGACAGGAAGATCACGGCCATGACGACATCGTTCATGCCTTGCTCTGCAAAGCTCCCCGTGATAGCTCTGATATCCGGAGCGCTCTTCGGAGGATCCGCCTGGATAGCCGTATCCGTTTACTTCATCGGTGTGTTCTCGATATTGGTATCGGGAGTGATACTGAAGAAGATCAGAGGCGCACTCGGGAAGGCATCCCCATTCGTCATGGAGCTGCCGGACTATCATATGCCCAGTGTCAGGAACGTTCTCCTGAGCATGGCAGACAGGACCTGGCACTTCGTGAAGAAGGCCGGAACGATAATAGTCGTGGCCAGTGGCCTGATATGGCTTCTGACGTCGTACGACTGGGGCCTCAACTCCGTTGACGCAGGCTCATCCATGCTGGCATCCATAGGAAACGCCCTGAGCCCGGTATTCTCGCCTTTGGGGTGGGGGGACTGGAGGGCGGTGGTGGGAACCCTGTCAGGTCTTGTAGCCAAGGAGAACATCCTCTCTACCTTCGGAATACTCTTTGGAATGGAAGCGGTGGCTGAGGACGGAGTGGAGATATGGACCTACATGGCAGTCATAATGACTCCCCTGGCGGGCTTATCATTCCTGCTATTCAACATGCTGTGCGCTCCGTGCTTCGCGGCCATGGGCGCCATGCGCAGAGAGCTTGGATCCTGGAAGGAGACCGCGTTCGCGGTGGGGTACCAGTGCGCATTCGCGTATGTTGTCGCCCTTGCCGTGTACCAGTTCGGTCTGGTCGTTCAGGGGACTCCGTCCCTGTGGTTCATACCTGCCGTGATCTTGGTGGCCGTAGCGGGATATCTGTTCCTCAGGAGCCCAAGAGACAAAGAAGAGGACGAGATCCTGACGGAGGCGGTTTTATGACAACCTCAACAATCCTTGTACTGGCAGCCATATTACTGGTCCTGTTCATTGCAGGTTTCGGAACGTACAAAGGGTTCAGGAAGGGAGGGTGTTGCGGGAATTGCGCAGAATGCGGCAGCTGCCGCAATGCGCCAATCAGAATCGAAGAAGAGGATGACTGAGGTTCCACGTGCCCTTCCGAAAACACCTTACACCGTTTATTTCCGGCTACAGAGATATCTCTTTATCCTAGATGAGCATACAATCTTATGCTCGCATCAGTTTTGGAGGGTTCGAATTGAAGAACCCGCAATTTTTTGACAACGAGAAGTATATCAAGCTTCAGTCGGAACATATTCGTGAGCGAATATCCGAGTTCGGCGGAAAGCTGTATCTGGAATTCGGCGGGAAGATCTTCGACGACAATCACGCTGCCAGGGTCCTGCCCGGGTTCCATCCGGATTCCAAGATCAGCATGCTGGATTCCATGAAGGACCAGGTAGAGGTGGTGCTGGTCATCAGCGCTTTCGATATAGAGAAGAACAAGACCCGCAGCGACATAGGGATAACGTACGATATGGACGTCCTGCGCCTGATAGATTCCTTCCGGGAGAGAGGATTCTTGGTAGGGAGTGTGGTCATAACCCATTACGCCGGTCAGACGTCCGCGGACGTGTTCTGCGGAAGGCTGAAGAGCTTCGGCGTGAAGTACTACAAGCATTACATCATAAACGGATACCCTTCCAATATCCAGACTGTTGTCAGTGACGAAGGATTCGGTAAGAATGATTATGTTGAAACGGAGAGACCGCTTATCGTGGTAACGGCCCCCGGGCCCGGCAGCGGGAAGATGGCGGTGTGCCTCTCTCAGCTGTATAACGATAATAAGCGCGGTATCAAATCTGGATATGCGAAGTTCGAGACGTTCCCTATATGGAATCTTCCTCTCAAGCACCCGGTGAATCTGGCGTATGAGGCGGCCACTGCCGATCTGAGCGATCTCAATATGATAGACCCGTTCCACCTGGAGGCGTATGGGGAGACGGCAGTCAATTACAATCGCGACATAGAAATATTCCCTGTGTTGCAGGCCATGTTCGAGCATATATTCGGCAAATCTCCTTACAGATCCCCCACAGATATGGGGGTGAACATGGCAGGGAAGTGCATAGCGGACGAGGCTGCGGTGATCGAGGCTTCTAAATCGGAGATCGTACGCCGTTACTTTTGGACCCTGTGCGATCTGAAGAAGGGCACGGCCTCAGGGGAGGCAGTGGTAAAGCTGGAGCTTCTGCTCAAACAAGCCGGCACTGGGCCTGAAGAAAGGAAGGTTGTGAATGCGGTCCGCGGGCACCCAGAGGTTGAGATAAAGCCCGTATCCGCGATAGAGCTACCGAACGGGAAGATCGTGACAGGGAAGGAATCATCAATGATGGCGGCGCCATCTGCAATGATGCTGAACGCGGTCAAGCAGCTGGCGGATATCGAGGACAACGTGCATCTGCTCTCCCCGTATGTTCTGGAGCCGGTTCAGGAATTGAAGGTCAAATACATGGGTGGCAGCAGTACGAAGCTTCAGCTGGACGAGACTCTGATCTCTTTGTCGGTCTGCGCGATCACGAATCCAATGGCCGAGAAGGTCCTTCAGCAGCTTCCGAAACTGAGGGGGTGCGAGTTCCACTCCTCTGTGATGCTGGAGCCCGGTGACGAGTCTGTACTCAGGAGCCTGGGAGTGAATGTGACCTGTGAACCCAAATTCAGGACCAAGAGCCTTTACCAGAAAGGCTATTGACCTACGTAGTGCGATCTGAGAACGGCGATCTCATCGGCATACCCAGGAAGCTCGTTCGGCGTCTCGAGATAGAAGGGCAGCTTCCTGAGGCGGGGCTCGTTGATTATGCGGACCATAGCCTCCAGGCCGATATTCCCTTCTCCGATCCTTGCATGACGGTCCTTGTGAGAGCCTGCGCTGTTCACGCTGTCATTGACGTGCACGGCCTTCAGCCTGTCCAGGCCGATGATATCGTTGAACTCGTCCAGCACTCCGCCGAGATCATTCACTATATCGTAACCTGCATCGAACACATGGCACGTATCCAGGCAGACCCCTATGCGATCCTGCATCCTGGAGCCGTCCATGATCGCCCTCAGCTCCTCGAAGGTCCTGCCGATCTCAGATCCTTTGCCGGCCATCGTCTCCAAAAGGATTTTTGTGCTCTGGCCCTCTTCTATCACGGAGTCCAACATTCCTATGACGAGCTTGATCCCTTCATCGATACCCTGCCCCACATGGCTGCCTGGATGCAGGTTGTAACAGTTACCGGGCGTGAACTCCATGCGCTTCAGATCGTCGGCCATGGTCTCCGTCGCGAATCTTCTGACGCTCGGGTCTGCGGAAGCTCCGTTGAGGGTATACGAGGCATGTGCCAGTATGTGTTTTATGTTGTTCTTTTCGGAGAATTCCAAGAATTTGTGTACATCCTCCGGGTCGATGGCCTTCGCACTTCCGCCGCGGGGATTCCTGGTGAAGAACTGGAAGGTATTGGCGCCGATGGACACGGCGGTCCTGCCCATTTCCAGATATCCCTTTGTTACCGAGAGATGGCAGCCTATTCTGAACATATTGACCTTATGAATGTGGTCCCTTAAAACATAATGCAGGTACATATAAGGCCGTTATCAAAGGACCGCAACTTGCATCCGATTGGAACCATACCTCAGAATAAGTCATCTGGCACATTCTGGATTGGTTTATGGGATCAGAGGAGACCTCATTGGCCGGCGAATCTCGGTTTACCCATGGCCGTGATGTACAGGGTCATCTCAACGAGTATGCCGCTTCCGCTGTTGCCTCCGAACCATTGATCCTGTCTTCTGACCGTCACAGACGGATCTACCGCCCCATGACGCTCTGCGATCCTCAGGACCTCTTCGGTGCCGTACTTAGTGGCATATGCTATGGCATCGCTCAGTCTAACGAACTCTTTGATCTCGAACGGGGCGATCATTACGGAGCGGGGATTCTCCTCTTGGACACTGCCGTCCATGGGCTTTATGACGATGGGCACGGTCTCTACTATGCTGCCCGTTATCGCGCCCACAGCATTACCTACGTCGGAGTTCTCCAGCAGGAGAAGTTCCGCATCGAACTTCTTTGCCATCTCCGGGAAGTATGCATTCACCGGCGCGCCTATCCCGATTATGGGCTTGTTGAATCTCATGAAGCAACCGTAGTCCTTGCCGAACTTCCCCGATATGGATTTCCTCATGAAGTCCGTATCGGCCATGGTCGGGCTCTCCATTCCCGTCTCCTCTATAACAAGGTCCTTTACCAGAGCTTCCGCCAGCCGGTCTATGACCCTGCTCTTGGCAAGTGCCAGGAATTCGTCGGCCCCCATATCCATAAGATAGGACATGTATTCGGCGCCCAGTTTCGAGGCCTCTGCGTCATACTCCAGATAGGAACCGTCGGCATGAAGGATGTCCGTGGGAGTGAATCCTATGCGCTGGACAACCCCTCCCTTCTCCATTCTGGCTATGTTGAAGGTCATAGGATGTATTCCTGTGATCTTGGAAGCCTCGGCTACGGATATCGGACCGTCCTCGGTTAGATTAAGGAAGGTACGATCATGCTCGCTCATGAAGTCAGCGGCAGGACGTCCCCTGGACACGAAGAACTCGCTCTCGTGGATTATTCCCTCATAAGTATGGGCATTCCTGGGTCTTCTTCTTCGATCCATCTCTATCGCCGCAAGCTTATCTCTTACGGAGGGCCATTGGGAGGATGCTATGCACAGCGGAACCGCTCTGTACGGGCCTATGAAGATCTGTTTGTTGTTGACGACGATCCTGCTGTCCCCGCCCAGTCCCGTGGTGGCTATGTTGGCCGCCAGAACCTTAGTCCTTTTGCCGCCTATAAGGGCGCCTTCCGATTCCAGGCGAGGCTGTCCTCCTCTCAGGACCCCTATGTCTGTTGTGGTGCCGCCCATATCTATGACTATCGCATCATCCTTTCCGGAGAGGGCCTTGGCACCTATTAGGCTGGCTGCCGGTCCGGAGATTATAGTTTCTATGGGCCTGTCAAGTGCCAGGGCTTCGTTCATAAGAGATCCGTCCCCTTTTACAACCATCAGAGGGGCTTCTATGTTCGCATTCGCAAGGGATCTCTTGACAGAGGTTATCAGCTCCCTGATCATGGGGAGAAGACGGGCATTCATTACGGCAGTTACAGCTCTTTCGTCGAATCCGAGGCTAGAGGACAGTTCATGGCCGCAGACCACAGGGACTCCGAGTATCTCATCGGACATGGCCTTGACCTTATTCTCGTGATACGGGTTCCTGACGCTCAGGTAGCCGGATACCGCGAGACCGTCTATCTTCCCCTTTATGGATTCCAGGAATTCCCTGATCTTCCTCTCCTCCATCGCCTCCGTCTCCCTGCCGTAAAGGCTGAACCTTCCTCTGCTGCCGCAGTAGGCATCCACGGGAACGGTTTTGCTGTACTCCAGCCCTATGCTGATGAGACCCACTCTGCCGCCGCGCCCTTCCACAACAGAGTTCGTTGCCAGCGTTGACGACATGGAGACCATGGTGACTTGTTTCAAAAGGGAGGGATCCAGTTTGCGCACGGAGGAATCTATGCCTACGGAGAGATCGGCATAGGTGGTGAGGGACTTTGCCTTCTGGAGGACCTTTCCGGTCTCGAAATCCAATATGACTGCGTCAGTATACGTTCCCCCAGTGTCAAAACCCAGGCCGAGGCTCATGTCGTCAGGAACTGTTGTCGGGTATATGAAATACCTTTGCCGGTACTTCGAATGTCTTTCGGGCAATAACTAAAGGCGCAAGATATCTTAACCAAGGAAACCATAGGCAACGGCCGAGCCCGAGCTGGTATGTGAAATGTATCGAGTCATGATCATAAGCAGGGATGCAGACTTCCTGTCGCAGGCCAACATGTACCTCTGCAGGATGAACGCCGATATCAGGGTCATCACTCTCAGCGATCCATCCAAGATAGAGGAGACGTTGGAGACCTCCCTTCCGGTGGACGGCTTCGTATGCGATCACAACCCCTCGAAGATCGATGCTTTCGAGATCTTCCAGGAAAGGGTCCGGAAGAAGGATTTCAGGCCATTTATAATAACAATGCCCAGGGAGGATGAGACGGTCATATCCCGGGCCTATGAGCAGAAGATAGACTACGTTGTGGTGAGGGACAGGCCAATAATGAACCTCTATCTGGATTTCACTTCGAAGATCGTGGTGGCCGTTGAGGCCTGGCGCATAAAAAGGGAGAGGGAGGTCAACGAGAGAAGGCTGAAGACCTTGGTTCGGGTTGCCAGTATGCACAATTTCTCTTTCCACGAGATCCTCTTCTATGTGCTGGAGGAAGCCGTCACCCTGACGGAGAGCAAGATGGGGTATGTGGCACTCTACGAGGAGAGCACAGGTGAGGTCACAATGCAGGCATGGTCTCACGGAGGTATGGAGGCCTGCCGTACCCGGGACCGGCCACTGACATACAAGCTGGAAGAGATGGGCATATGGGGAGAGCCCATAAGACTGAAGCAGACAGTCATCGTCGATGATTACAATAATAACGTCAGCAAGGCGAAGAGAGGGACGCCCATGGGGCACGTGCCTCTGCACAGGCTAATGATGATCCCTCTTATGCACAAGGGGAAGGTCGTGGGAACAGCCGGAGTTGCCAACAAGGTCGGGGAGTACAGCCTCAGCGATCAGAATCAGTTCGTGCTTCTGCTGGACGGTCTGGTCAGCATACAATACGAGAGGCTGCTGCGCAAACAGGCCCAGGAGACGGAGCAGAAGCTCAGGGATGTTCTGAATTATGCCCCAATAGGCATAATCGTGTTGAACAGATCGCTTAAGATAGTGGAGTGCAACACCTTCGCCAAAGACATCATAGATATGTCGTCGGTGGACAACGGAAGCGCATCTCCGGACATATGGAACAACCGTTTCATCAAGACGCTCTCCGAAATGTCCAAGGAGATAGCTGTCAGCGGCAAGGCAGAGCCCCGGGAGATAAGGGCGGGAACGGATTTCCTGATGAGGGATACGCGGGTTCTTATGAACGTCACATCCTCGCCCGACAAAGAGGATTCGGGTTTCATAGCGATCATAGAGGACATAACGATGCAGAAGAAGACCAGCAGTATGCTGGAAGGGATCCTGCACAACATAAACATCCTCGATCAGAAGATATACAAGAACATGTCGGAACAGGTGGATCTGCTCCAGAACTCGATAGCAAATCTCAAGGCGAAGCCCGAGCAGTCCATAAAGTCTGCGGCCAAGGCAATATCATACATACGCGAGAGCATAGACTTTGTCAAAGCCTACCGTAGAGTAGGTCTGCTGGACCCCGAATGGCAGGACCTCTCCGATGTGGTATCCCGCGCCACAGGGAGCTTCAGCGAGATCCCCGCGGAGGTCTCCGTCAGAGTCGACGGTATAAGGATACTGGCTGACGCATCGCTTCACAGGGTGTTCTCAAATCTTATATCCAATTCGCTGAAGCACGGCAAGAAGGTCACTAGGATCAAGATCGGATACAGGATATCGAAAGGCAATCTCACGCTTGTCTATGAGGACAACGGCATAGGTATAGATCCGGAGCAGAAGGACAGGTTATTCTCCGGTAAGATAACCGAGACCGAAAGAATGGGGCTCTTCATGATATCCAGCGTCGTATCGGCATCCGGCATGTCGATAAAAGAGGTCGGTGTCCCGGGCGAGGGAGCGGTCTTCGAGATATATGTGCCACCTTCCAATTATGCGATACACTGAAAGGCTCCAGTCCGGAGATGTCAGGGAGAACAACATCTTTTTACCGAAGCACACAGATGCGGTCTGGGGCATTTGATGAAGATCGCGCAGATAGCCGGATTTTTAGGAAGCGGCAAGACCACGGCACTCCTTAGGATAGTGGCAGAGCTAAGGAAGAAAGATTACAGGATAGCAATCGTGGTCAACGACGTGGGCGAGATAGGGGTGGATGCCAAGTTCATAGAGGCCAACGGCCTGAAGGCGAGAGAGATCTCCGGAGGATGCATATGCTGTCAGATAGCCGGTTCCTTCGCAGAGACCCTGGCGAAGCTTCACGACTCCTTCAATCCGGATATAACGATAGTCGAGCCTTCCGGTGTTGCGATACCGTGGGGGCTCAAGAGGGCCGCCGAATACTCTGAAGCGAAGACCGAGATGGTCATCGAGCACGCTCCCGTGATAACCCTTGTGGATGCGACCCGGATAGATATGCTGATACGCGCAGTCAGAAGACTGGTGGAGACCCAGATCAGAGAGGCGGACTTCTGCTTCATAAATAAGGTGGATTCCGCCACCCCCGAGAGCATAGCCAAATGCGAATCCTTCATCAAGGACATAAACCCCCGGGCGGAGATCGGACGCATGTCCTCGGAGACCGGCGAAGGCATAGCCCTGGCAGCCGAGATAATAGAAACGAGAATATCGCCGAGGTACGACGATGCGGTGGAGGCGGAGCTGCTCAAGAAGCAGTATTCCGGCGGTGAGACTTGATGCACGAAGACCATGACGATCACGATCACGACGATCACGACGACCCAACGATAGAGGGCGGCCGTCTGCACCTGGAGATACACAGGGCCGTGGATGAACTGGGGAAATATGCCATAGAGATGAGGATAAAATCTCAGAGGGGGATACCTAAGAAGGACATTCTGGGGTTCATCGAGGACCTGATGAGGACAGCTACCAGGAACTGCCTAGATCACGGCGCGGATCTCGTGGGTCATGTCAAATCCATTCTGATATCGGAAGATGGCAGCATAATGAGCAGCATAGTGGACTATGATGTGCCTACGAAGTTCAAGGACGATCTTCAATCCGACACGATATATGAAGCAATACTGACGCTGCATGTGATCGTCCACGGGATCTGGGATGACGTGATAAGGGATCACACGAAGGAAGCTCTGCCCGGAGTAGCCAAGAAGTGGAAGATCCCCTATGAGATAATAGCGGATTATTTCGACTTGGAAAAGAGCATAGAGCACCACCTGTGATCTACTGACCCAGATGCTCCACTGCGGTCTCTGCGTCCGTGAATATCGAACGGATCCTTTCGAGAGTCTCCGGGTCCGCATTCCAAAGGCCGCGCTCCGCGGCCTCCAGAAGGCGGGATGACATATTCAGCAGGGCGTCGGGATTACAGTCCTCTATCCATTTCCTGTTATCGCCGTCAAAAAGGAATTTTTGAGAGATCCCCTCGTACATCCAATCCTCTATGGCGCCGGAAGTGGAGTCCCATCCGAGAGTGTAGTCCACAAGATTGGACAGCTCCTGTACTCCGCGGTAGCCGTGGCGTTTCAGCCCGGAGACCCACTTCGGGTTCAGGACGCGGCTCCTGAAGACGAACGAAGCCTCTTCCTGCAGGGTCCTGACCCCCACGTCGTCAGGGTCTGAAGAATCGCCGATCATGGAAACGGGCTTCTCGCCCCTTATGGCCTCCACCGCCGCATTCATCCCTCCCAGGAATACGAAATCATCGTCGTTGTCCAGTATATCCAGTTCCCTGGATTCGTGATTCTTCACCGTGACATCCATGCCGCCGAGCCTCTTGGCGAAGAAATCCTTCATGTCCTCTCCTGAAAGATCCGTTCCGTAAGCATATCCGCCCCATTCAAGGAAAGCGCGCTTCAGATCGTCCTTGTCCTTCCACTCGGAGCTCTCGATCAGAATATCCACCCCTCCTCCGTAATTCCCGGGCGGATCCCCGAATATCCTGACTCTGGCCCTCCTCTTTGCCAATACAGGATCCAGGCCTGCGGAGATGTTCTCTGCAAGGTCCTTCCTGAGGTTGGCGAGCAGATAATTGTCCTCGTCGGCCTCGTCCAGCTCGGATATCATCCTTATCCCTTCGTCTATCAGCCTGATCAGGTTGGGGAAGGAGTCTCTGAACAGGCCGCTGATGCGAAGAGTGACATCTATCCTCGGCCTACCAAGCTCTTTCGGGGGTATTACCCTAAGCCCGGTAACCGAGCCTCCTGATGCAGACCATACGGGCTCGAGCCCTAAGAGCCAGAGGACGTAAGCCACATCATCTCCTCCAGTCTTCATGGTGTCTGTGGACCAGAGCACAAGGCCTACCTGCTTCGGGTAAGCGCCCCGTTCCTCTATGTAGCGTTCTACCATTCGGTCAGCCATGTCCTTGCCCACTTTCCAGGATGGCATCGTGGGTATGGATGCCGGGTCTATGGAATAGAAGTTCATTCCTGTAGGAAGAAGATGCGCATTTCCGCGCGTTATGCAGCCCGACGGACCCGGCATTATGTATCTGCCGTCCAGAGCATCGAGGAGATTCTCTATCTCATTGACCGTCATCCCGATATCCTGTGACAGCCGGCATATCAGATCCGAAAGAGCCTGCGAATCATCGGACTCGCCTGCGGCGCGGTACAGTATTTCTCTGCATCTTTCCGGGTTGAAACCCGTTTCGTTCATCTCTTCTATGATTCCAAGGCACTCTTCGTCCACATCGTCCAGTATCTCGCCGTACAGCTTCCCGGTGGCCCTGTCCGTTTCAGACGGGCGTGAAGAGAGGTCCTTTATCGAGAATCCGCTGCAGGAGGCGATCAGTTCACGTATGCTTATGATTCTGCCATTGCCCATCCTGACGACGGAGAAGATCATGTCCTCCAAGGCCTTCCCTTCGGGAGGCATACCCAGAACGTGGAGCCCGTTCTTTATCATGTTGCCTTTGATATCCGAAATGTAATCGTAAAGCTCCGGTACTTTGGGCGCCAGATCCCTGAGGGACGAAGTTCCGGAGAGACCTATCTCAGGCAGTATATCCATTCTCTGGCAAGAATCATACAGCTTGTCCAGGATCCCTCTGCACTTCTCCTCCTGTCCTGCGGCGGAGGCTCTGAGGTGATCCTGCACCAAAGCTTCCAGCGAGGATATCTCGTCGTATCCGCAGGCTTTGGTCATGGAGGGGATCAGATGATCGATTATAACGGCCCAAGATCTCCTTTTGGCGTTCATGCCCTCTCCCGGGTTGCTTATCGCATATGGGTAGATGTGGGGAATATGACCCAGCACAAGGTCGGGATAGCATCTTTCGGACAACCCCGTACCCTTTCCGGGAAGCCATTCCAGCGTTCCGTGGCATCCCATATGGATTATGGCATCCGCCTTGAATACCCTCTCTATCCACCTGTAATATGCCAGATAGTTGTGGGGAGCCACCACGTCCTGGCTGTGATATATGTCCGCATCGCTTCCCAGGTACCCACGGTTCGGCTGTATCCCGACGAACACGTTCCCGAAGATCCTTCCCGGGATGACGATACCTCCCGCCGCTGTGTTGATGTCTCCGGGGGGAGGCCCCCAATCCTCTGTCATCTTGAAGGTGCATTCTTTGTCCATCTCAGAGATCCAGCTTAGATATTCTTTGACTGGCACTACGGCAGCGGCACGTTCGGCCATCTCCTCGGAGGACATCCAATCGTTGTCATTCGAAACGCCCTCCAAGAGCTTCTCCAAGAGCTCCTGCCCCGATCCGGGGAATCCCTTCACATCGTATCCTCTGAAATCCATGGACCTGAGAAGATTCACGGTGCTCTCTGCGGCATCCAGTCCGAAGGCTCCCCCTATCATGTCCCTGCGCGGAGGGTTCTGGTGAAGGAGTATCGCTATCCTCTTCTCGGTGTTCGCGGTGTGCCGCAGCGCAGCCCAATTTACGGCAAGCTCCGCCACGGCACGGACCCTGCTCTCTATCGGAACATATTCGGATCTTCCGTCAGAGGCTCTTTCGGTTGATGCCAGCGGGACGGATATTATCTGACCGTCGAATTCGGGCCAGAAAACGCTCATGGACAGTTCGAAGGCCCCAAGACCTCCAGCGTTGGATCTCCAGTCCCTTTCCGATCCCAACAGGGCGGGAGCCTGGATGACTGGCACACCAAGTTCTTTGAAGATATTGCCCTTGCTTTCGTTGCTCGGATCGGACATGCAGATCTGAGAGAATCCCATGGTCACAACGGCCGCATCGATCAGAGGCCTGCCGTCCTTCATCAGATATCTCTCTGTCGTACCGATTATCCCGATCGAGCCCGATATTCTGCTGGGATTGGTGATAAGGAAAACGGGAAGCACGTTGGCGCCCTTTGAGACGATCTCCTGGGCGAGACGGTCTATATGCTCCAGATTCCCGTTTACATAATTCGCCTGGTTGAAGAGCAGGGCCACCGTCGCCTTCTCCGGGTCCAGATGCACTGAATCGACCATCCCCTTTCCCGGAAGGTAGAGCCCCTGCGCGGGACAGGCGGAAGGCCTCTCAGCCTGTACGTTCTCTCCGCCGAGCACTTTTAGCAGCCATTTCAGCAGGTTGTACTCGTTGTCTTCCCCTCCGAACTCAAGGTACCTCAGGATCTCCATATGCTCTTCTTCGGATCGCAGGAAAAGCCCTTTATTGTCCTCCATGTCCTGGGGCATCTCGCTGTGCACTACCAGCGATATCTTCTCGGATATGACGGCCTCTTTCAGCCTGTCGAATTTCTTGAAGCAGGTAAGTCCGGAGTGGACCCTGATCAGGACAAGCCCTGCATCTTTCAGTATGCCAAGGAGCTCTGAGAAGAATCTTTCCTCTGAATCGATATCAGATATGCCGTACTGCCAAACGTCCATGTTCAGGCCTTCGGATCTCAAACGCTCCGCCGCCCTGACACTGAGCCCGTTGTCCTGGGCATCGCACAGCAGATTGACTATCCTCATCTGCCAGCCTCCGTCAGTATCTTTATCCTGCCTGCCAGGCCGTCGCCGCTCAGACGGTCCAATTTCAGATATATGCCGTTCATGCGCTCGCAGACCCTCAGCGCATCATCAGTATGCGGGAAGCCCATGCCGGTATCGGCCACTATCCATGTTCCGCAGCCGGAGGACCCTACGAAGGAAGCGGCCTTAAGAGTGTCCTGGCGGGCATCGCCACCGGACATGGGGACATTGCCCCTGCCGTCGGTGGCCAGTATGATGTAGCATCTGATGCCTGGATCTGTTTTGAGTTCTTTATGGACTTCTTGATACGCTTTCAATATCGCGGCTGCCAGAGGCGTTCCGCCGCCGGTGGGCATCTCCTTAAGCTTGCTGTATGCGAAATCGACGCTCTTGGTGAAAGGAAGTAGCACTTCCGCAGATTCCTTCCTGAAAGATATCAGTGCGACTTTGTCCCTGTTCTTATAGGATTCCTGGAGAAGCGCGAACACTGCCCCCTTCACGGCGGTCATTCTGCGCCTGGCACCCATCGATCCGCTGGAATCCACCAGGAACAATATCGCCGTGCCGCTCTTCTTCTCTCTGATCTTCTGTCTGAGGTCCGAAGGTTCCACCACCAGGGCGACGCCCTCTCTCCGTCTCGTTCTCTGGTAAGGCGCGGCCACCCTCAGACTGGCATCGATGGCTATGTCCGTGGTCTTGGATGTTGGCATCGCAGAGCTGATGTACCTGCCGGATCTCGTGCCTTTGGACGGGTCTCCGCGTTTCCCGAAGCAGCGTGTGCGACCTTTGCAGACCATGTTCCCTGAGGACACAAAGTCGATCACGTTGAATGTGCCCTCCATGCCGAAGACCTTGTCCCCGCGGTCTTCGCCTGACATATCTGTGTCCCTTCTGCCCGCCTCGTTGTTCGGAGCGTTCTCCTCCGCCGATGGGCCGGTGTCCTTTTTCCCCGCATCATCTTTACCGGGGTCGGACGAGCTCTTGGATTCCGAGGGGATCTCGGAGACCCTGTGGCTGAGGCAGATCCTGGCAGCCTTTTTCACATCCTCTGCGCTGACATCATCCCTTCCGTCCAGGGCCGCCATCGCCTTGGAAGCGTTGGCAACGGCCAGATCCCCTCTGTGCCCTTCTATCCCCAGTTCCGAGCATACGACCCCGATAAGTCTGAGTATGTCCTCGCTCAAGGATACGAACTCAAGTCTTTCCTTTGCCTTCCGGACGGTCTTGTGCGCCTTCTCATTCTGAACGGCATATGCTTCGCGGAACGATTCGGGGTCGGTATCGTACGATATCCTTCTTTTGACGATCTCATACCTGGTCTCCTCGTTGCCTATGGTCTCCAGGCTGATGCATATGTCGAATTTGTCCAGGATGTGGCTGTCCAACTCTGATTCGGATATGTTCATGGTAGCCAAGAACTTCGTGTCGCACGAGTATTCACAAGATATGCCGTCCCTCTCCACCAGCACCTTGCCGTTTATGACAGACTCCAATATAGAATTGAGGATGGGCCTGTACATCAAATTCACATCATCCGCGTGCAGTATCCCTCCGTTTGCCCGGGATAAGAGCCCCTCGGAGAAGTGCCTACTGCCTTCTACAACTGTCTTCTCAAGATCTATGCCGCCGAATATCTGCGATTCGTTGGTATTCGGAGGGATATTCACGATATGCTTCCCGAACGTTCCGGGAACGGACCTTACCAGCGTGGTCTTTGCCGACCCGGACACTCCGCGTATCAGCACAGTTCTTATCTCAGGGGAGACAAGCGCTACAGCCAGCGCATCCTTGGCCAGGTTCATTCCCAATATGGCCGAATATGAGAATGTGCCGTTCAGACGTTCTTCAGCCAATTGCTCAGCTCCTCTGCATCTATGGTCGATTCCTGGAAGGGAGTGCGTCTCATGCGATGAGTGAGTACCAGATTGGCTATGCTTGCCACATCTTCTTTGGTTGTCGTATTCCGTCCGTAGAAAGCGGCATAGGCCGAGGCTGCTTTTATCAATGTTATGTCTGCTCTGTGTCCGTCCACACCGAAGTACAGAGAGGCCTCGACAGCCATCTTGAGCGAGTCGTCTTCAACTGACATCCTCATCATGAGCTTCTCCGCACTCAGTATCCTTTCCTTCATCTCATTCTGCTCTTTCTCATATCTCTCTGCGAACTGTCCCGGGTCCCTGTCGAAGTCCAGCCTGCGCCTGATGACCTCTACGCGGGACTCGATGTCCTTCTCGCTTTTGACATCCGCGGCCATGCCGAATCTGTCCAGAAGCTGAGGCCTGAGATCACCCTCCTCCGGATTCATCGTTCCTACGAGTATGAATTTAGAAGGGTGCGTGAAGGACACGCCCTCCCTTTCCACGTAATTCTTCCCCATCGCGGCCGAGTCAAGGAGAAGGTCCACGATGTGATCGTCCAGAAGGTTCACTTCATCTATGTAGAGTATGTTGCCGTTCGCTTTGGCAAGCACTCCCGGCTCAAATCTTTTTGCTCCGGTTTTGATCGCGTGCTCCAGATCCAGTGTTCCGGCTACCCGGTCCTCCGTGGAGCTCAGGGGAAGCTCCACCACTTCCATCCTGGCGGTCACGAGGCCCGGCGTATCCCCTTTTACTGATCTCTCGGCGCAGTAGGGACACAGGTTCTCTACCCTTCCGGGTCGGCAGTGGAACGGGCAGTCGTATACCTCCTTGTCGGGCAGCAGATCGGCAAGAGCCCTTACGGCGGTCGATTTGGCGGTCCCCTTCTCTCCCCTTATGAGCACTCCTCCGATGGTGGGATTTATGACATTGAGTACAAGCGCCAACTTCATTTCGTCCTGGCCAACTATGGCCGTGAACGGGTAGACGATTCCTTCTCTCATGGATCTCACAGGTCCTTTATCTGTGTCAGTGCTCTGACGACGCCGTTCCAATCCTCGCATTCGAGAAGCGAAGAATCTAGCAAAGGCATGTTCACCACACTGTATGTATCATATCCGGAGAATTTCAGGATAAGGACTCGATAGCCTTTCCTGTTGAATCCTTCTTTCTTCGGATTATTGACGACTGATGCACCGTAGTCATTCGGGAAATGGAAGATCTTGTGAAAACGGTCGCCCTTCATGCAGCCGCACACGCAGTCCGCATTGAGGTCTACGATATATTCCTTGAATTCCAAAGCATCATCCCCGGCCATATGCTGTCTTGGATGCATATTGTTCTATATTTACTTGTTGAAAATCTCTTTTTTTCAAATAAATCTTATATATGGCGTTAATTAATGTGCGTTAAAATTAGGTTTTTTTGCTACAACAATAAAAGTCAAAGTGCTTTCTAATGTTTTTAATATAAAAATATTTTGACAAATAATAGAGTAATACACCAAAAAGTATTTGGATTATTCATCCATCCATGTTTTCCGTATTAATAGTTATGACGGAATATGACCGCCTAGCGTATCAAACGCATAGGAGGGGTTGTTTGTCAAAAGATGAAATACTCAACAAATTGAGTGATGCCGTGGTTACGGGGAAGATCGAACAGGCTAAAGCCGGGGCAAAAGAGGCATTGGCGGCCAATATGGAGGCTCTCACAGCCATAAACGAAGGGCTTGTCAAGGGAATGTCCATAGTGGGAGATCGATATGCGGCCCACCAGGTGTACCTGCCTCAGGTCTTGATGTCCGCCCACACGATGTACGCAGGTCTGGACATACTCCTGCCCGCTATACCCAAGGCGCAGGCGGAGAATATGTCCAGATGCACCGTTGCTGTTGTGGAAGGAGATGTTCACGATATAGGCAAGAACATTGTCAAGACAATGCTGACGGCAGGCGGCTATGACTGCATCGATCTCGGCAAGGATGTCCCGATAGAGAAGATCGTAAGCACAGCGGAGAAAGAGAAGGTCAAGGTCGTTGCGCTCAGCACTCTGATGACACCCACGATGGACGGCATGAAGGACGTCGTGGACGGCCTTGTGGAAAGCGGATACCGCTCCAAGGTCAAAGTGTGCATAGGCGGTCCGCCAACATCTCCGGCGTTCGCCAAGGAGATCGGCGCCGACCACAGAGACTCCAACGCACAGGACTGCGTTGCATGGCTCAAAAAGGCGGTGTGATTGAAATGACAGAAGGAATGACACATGTAGAGCGCGTTATGGCCGCTCTCACCAACGAGAAAGCGGACAGGCTACCGGCCTATCCCATTGCCTGCGGTGTCAACAGAAAGCTCCTGAACGGAGGGAAGGGAGTTTCGTACCGCGACTGGTGCCACGACCCCAAGCTCTTCGCACAGGCGTTCATAGAGGGTCAGAAGTACTTCGATTTTGATTTCGCCATCGGCCTGATGGACCTTTCCGTCATGGCAGGCGATCTGGGTGCCCATGTCAGAATGGACGAGGAGAACACACCCTTTGTGGACAAGCACATCGTGAACAGTCTCGAGGACTATGAGAAGTTCGTGGTCCCCGATATAAAGAAGGGAAGATCCGGAGTTCTCATAGAAGGGACAAGGATATACTCTCAGGCTCTCGCGGGACAGGTCATAACGGCCGGATTCCTTGAGGGGCCGCTTCTGGCTCTTTCGCAGACCGCAGGAGCAGAGAGGATGTTCCTGGATATGTTCACGGACCCGTCGGCTATACACAAGGCGCTGAAAGTGATCACTGAGTACGATGCGGAGATGGTAAAAGCATTCGGAACGACCGGATGCAACGGTCTCTGCTGGGACTATCTATGGGCCAACTATTCCTGTCTCGGGGATGCAGAGTACGGGGAGTTCGAGGAGCCTTACGCCACGAAGCTGAACAAGCTGACGGGAGAGAACGGTATGGCCCTGGCGATACATAACTGCGCTGACCTTCCGCATCTGGACACCCAGATAAAGAAGTTCAAGCCGGCGATATACTCCATGGCGTACTACCCGCTCATACCCGGGTCCCCGTCTGCTTCAGAGGTAATCGAGAAAGGTTACGCCGACAACTGTCTGGTGGCCGGTCAGATCGATCCGCAGCTCTTCATAAGGGGCACCGTGGAGAAGATATCGAAGGTCACATCAGATCTCTGCCACGAGGTTAAGACCGCCCTCTGCAAGAGGAACCTCAACGCCAGATACTGCATAGCCAGCGGCTGTGAGGTACCGCCCGACATCAACACGAAGCTTGAGAACATCAAGGCGGTAGTGGACGTAACGAAGAAAGAAGGGCGCCTTAACTGAAACCTTTTCCGCAAACCTTTTCCAAACATTTTCCATAATGAGCAAGAGGCAGATATCAATGGTCAATGGATTCTACGAGGCTATGCGGGCGAAAGGTTTCTCATACAACACCACGGCGGCGCTGAAGAAGTTCAGGTGCCCCGAGTGCGGATTCGAGTTCTCGATGATGTACGCAAGAGCCATCGCCTGCCAAGGTTGCTCGGAGGCCAACAATAACTGCCCTAAGCTCAGATGCTCCAAATGCGATTCGGAATTCTTCATGACCGACACGCCGCAGGTGAACAACGATTATCAGCAGCGGAATCTGTCAGAGCATATAGGCCGAATAGTGACCAAGTACAACAGCGATATGGGATACGCTCACAAGAGGTGAACCAATGAATCTCGGACTTGGCCTGGATACAGGCGGTACATACACAGACTCAGTGATAATGGATTTTTCCACGGGCGAGGTGCTCAGCAAGGCGAAGTCCCTGACAACGAGGGACGACCTCTCCATAGGTATAAAGGAATCAATAGAAAAATTGGACCAGAAGCTTCTGGATGATGTCAGGATGATATCCATGTCCTCGACGCTGGCGACCAACTCCATAGTGGAAGGTAAAGGGTGCAGCGTAGGGCTTATCGTCATCGGCAGGGATTTCGACAGATCCATACCCGTGGATGAATATGTCAGGATATCTGGCGGGCACACCCTCTCCGGTAAAGAGGGCGAGCCATTAGATGAGAAGGCAGCAGAGGAGTTCCTGAGATCCGTCAACGGAAAGATCGACGGGCTCGCTATAGCTTCATATCTCAGTGTCAGGAACCCGGACCATGAGCAGAGGGTGAAGGCGCTTGCGAAGAGGATATTGGATGTGCCTGTGGTCTGCGGTCATGAGCTGTCCTCGAATCTGGGATTCAACGAGAGGACTGTGACATGCATAATGAATGCCAGACTGATACCCATAATCGAGGATCTGATAGATTCGGTCAAGCAGGTGATGGGAGATAGAGGAACGAATGCTCCTCTTATGATAGTCAAGGGTGACGGGTCCCTGATGAGCGAGAAGATAGCCATGGAGAGGCCTATAGAGACCATACTCTCCGGGCCGGCGGCCAGCCTAATAGGGGCAAAGATCCTCACCGGGAAAGAGGACGCTATCGTTATGGATATGGGCGGGACGACCACCGACATTGGCATATTGAGGAAAGGCAACCCGCGCCTTGAGGAGAAAGGAGCGATAATAGGCGGCAGGAGGACCCATGTTCTTGCGGCGGAGATAGCGACGTCGGGACTGGGGGGAGACAGCAGGATCATAGTTAACGGTGACAGGTTCGCACTCACCGCCTTAAGGGTGATGCCGCTCTGTATAGCGGCTTCCAAATGGCCACAGCTGGAGGAAAGGCTAAGGGAGGTCGCAGAGAGAAGATCCAGGCCGACCCCCGAGAGCATGGACTCGAAGAGCATAGTCCAGGATGTGGAATTCTTCATCAAATTAAAGGATCTGAGAGGCATGGTGATCTCAGAAGAGGACAGGAAACTTTTGGAACACATCCGGAATGAACCGTTCTCCCTCAAGGAGGCCGGGGACGCCCTGGGAATACATCCGTTCATATTCAACATAACGAAGATGGAGGAGGCCGGGATCGTTCAGCGCATAGGCGTAACGCCCACGGACATATTGCATGCAGAGGGTAGCTATGTGGAATACAACAGAACGGCGTCCATATACGGGGTGCAGCATCAGGCTAAGAAACTGGGAATGAGCATGGAGGATTTCATTGCGTTCGCCAAGCAGGAGGTCATAGACAAGCTGGCGTCGGAACTGTTGAAAGAGCTGTTCTTCGAGGAGACTGGCACATTTGATCCGGACACTATCGGGAAGGATCTGATGACCAAGGCGATCAAGGGCGGTTTCGGTTTGGACTACTCCTGCAAGATAGCTCTGAACAAGCCGATAATAGGTATCGGAGCCCCGGTGTCCGCATATTATCCCCAGGTGGCGGCGAAGTTCGACTGCGAGCTGATACTTCCCAAGTACGCAGAGGTCGGCAATGCGGTGGGCGCGATAACCGGGAGCATCGTGGAGTCCATGGACATCCTGATAAGGCCGAAGCCGGGGGAGAATGCGGTAAGCGACCCCAAGTGCTTCCTCTTCGCCCCATTCGGCAGGATGGAGTTCGAGACGGTCTCGGAAGCCGTCAAGTACGCAGAAGGAAAGGCATCCGAGATCCTCATGGAGCTGGTCATATCCGAAGGTGCAGAGAATCCGAAACTCGAGATCGAGAGGATAGACAGGAAGTACGAGTTCGGCTCAGGATATGGTGCCGATGCTCTGCTGGAGACCCACGTGAAGGTATCAGCTGTTGGGAAGCCCAAGCAGTTCAGGTCTATAGAGAAGACATCCTACTATTCTGACCTGAAGCAGGCCTGGGACGTCTGATCACTTCAGATCCTTGACGGATATGATGTGCCAGCCGAACTCCGTCTTCACGGGTCCCACGACGTCGCCTTTCTTGGCTGCGAAGGCGGCGTCCTCAAACTCCTTCACCATCTGACCTTTGGAGAACCATCCCAAGTCCCCGCCCTTGTTCTTGGACGGGCACTTGGAGAACCTCTTGGCCAATTCGGCGAAATCCTCTCCCTTTCCGATCCTTTCCATTATCTTCTGGGCGTCCTTCTCGGAACCGACCAATATGTGCGCGGCGTTCGCTTTGGTTGCCATGACAACGTCATGACATAGGTCGTTTATATTCTGAACGCAGGCTCAGATCTTCCTACCGGTCTTCTCCAGGAATCTGTCGAGCTTCTTCCTTTCCGATCTCCAGTATGCTTTCTTTATGGGAGGAATAATGGAGAAGAGGATCAGGGCGAATCTGAAAAGCATGCTGGGGAAGACCTTCTTCCTGCCTTTCTCGATACCCTCTATCATCTTCCTTGCCACCAGGTCCGGTTCCTGCACAGGGTAAGGTCTCTCGAATTCCGTATCAGAGGCAGATCTGAAGAAACCCGTATTCACGGCCACAGGGTAGAGTACAGTGATCCGGACATTGTTCGGTCTCTCTAGGCGCAAGGATTCCTGGAATCCGTTGAGGGCGAATTTCGTGGATCCATACAGCGCATATCCAGGCATGCCGAGGATGCCGATCCCGGAACAGGTGATGGCGAACACGCCCTCTCTTCCTTCGAGACGGCGGAAGAACTTCTGGTATGAGTATATTGGCGATATGGAGTTGGTGTCGAATATTCTCTGTATCCTATCCCAGTCCTCATAATCGATTATCTCATAGTAGGCGAAACCGGCGTTGGCTATGAATATGTCCACATTTTCCAGTTTTTCCCGGGCCTTTTTGAAAAGCAGATCTACACCTTCTTTGGAGGATATGTCACATACGAAAGACAGGGCGTTCGCATTCCCCAGTGCCTCTACGGCATCAGTTCTGAGATCGGCGGCAAGGACCCTGCTCCCTTTGGATAGCAGCAGTTTCAACATCTCCAGTCCTATGCCGCTGTTGGCTCCGGTGAGGATGACATTCTTCCCGGACAGATTCATAGTATACCCTATTGCGCGGTTCGTATTTAGCGGGAATCATCGAGGACGGGGTTCACATAGCGCTTCCTGCGCGTCAGCCTTCCCCTTTCTATGGCCCAAGACGGGCATCTGTGGAGGCAGGCGAGGCAAAGGTCGCAACGGTCCTTGACCCAGTTTGCCTGACCCTCTTTTATCTCTATTGCATTCACAGGGCAGATCGCGGCACAAAGGCCGCATCCTGTGCATCTATCGTTAAGTCTGAATCCCGATGTTCTTCTTCCTCTGATGAAGTGTCCGCGGGCCACCCGGGTCATGAAACCAAGGCCTCTGTTGCGGTTATGATTCCCCTTGATACCTTTCTGTATGATCGCGGCCATCTCGTCCGCCTCCGCATCTACGACAGAGAGAAGCCCGTCTATCTTGTTCTGGGAAGGCACCCTGAACAGCGGGGTGTAATTCTCCGGCATTTTGACGGAGAACACATAATCCAATCTGAGGCCACCTGCGGAGAGAAGTCGCTCTGCTTCGAGATCAGCTTTGCTGGTGAATGCTCCGCAGGTCAGTACCAGGAACACCTCCGGATCGCCGTTGACGAATGAAATGCGGGACAGGAGATCCACGACAGTCATGGGAAGGCCGTAGAAGTGCACGGGGCACACAATGCCGAAGATTCCGTCATGTTCCAATTTGCATTCTCCTCTAATAAGATCGGCGGCCGACACCAGATCGCCCCCCAGCCTCTCCCTGAGGGCCAAGGCCACCTGCAAGCTGTTCCCGGTGCCCGTATAGTAGACTATCACGTTCCGTTCATGGTGCGCATACGATAAACTGTTTGTCCACAACATATTCATTAGGACGATGTGTTGACGTCCCATATGAAAGTTCTAAGATCTGTGAATCCGGCCACACTTGAGGAATCTGGATCTGTGGAGACGACGGATCCGTCGGATGTCCCTCTCGTGATAAAGAGAAGCAGGGCTGCCCAGGAGAAGTGGGCCAGTGTCCCTCCTCGGGAGAGGGCGGTCCTCCTGAGAGATCTGAGGCTTCGGATGACACGGGAGGCCGATCGTGTGGCGGAGACCGTTCACAAGGATACGGGAAAGCCGAAGGCTGAATGCTACAATACCGAACTGCTCACATCAGCGGTATCGGCGGCATATCATGAGAGCCTCGTTAAGAAATTCAAATTCAGGGAGAATGTGAACCAGGGTCCCATGGGGCTTATGATGAAGGCGATGAAGAGGAGATCCTACGTAGAGTACCTTCCGCTGGGTGTGGTGGCGGTAATAGCCCCTTTCAATTTCCCTCTGGCAATACCTTTCACACAGACGGTGGCTGCGGTTGCGGCCGGTAACTCCGTAATACTGAAACCATCCAGCGAGACACCCCTGACCGGGCAGCTGATATCCGATATGTTCAGAGAATCCGGTTTCCCCGAGGATCTGGTCATCGCGATCCACGGTCCCGGGACCAGCAGGGCCCTGGCGGCATCCCCTGGTGTGAACAGGATCGTGTTCACCGGGAGCACGGAGACAGGAAGGGACGTGATGCGTTCGGCAGCGGCAAATCTAACGCCCGTCACCTTGGAGCTGGGCGGTAAGGATGCCATGATCGTGTTCGACGATGCAGATCTGGAGAGGGCCGCGGACTGTGCCGTCTGGGCCTCCTTCGTCAATTCGGGGCAGGTATGCGTCGGAGTCAGGAGGATATACGTTCAGGAAGGCTCATTCGAAAGGTTCCTGGCACTTATGAAGGACAAAGCTTCGAAGATCAGGCAGGGCAACGGATGGGAGGATGCAGGCATCTCCGTGGGACCTATGATAAACGAGGAAGCGGCAGCGAAGATGGAATCCATATGTGCCAGGATGATATCGGAAGGGGGACGTGCAATAATAGGGGGAAGGAGGAATCCGGATCTTCACGGGACCTTTTTCGAGCCCACGATAATAGTTGATGTTCCCAAGGACGCCGGTTCCGTGAGGGAGGAGGTTTTCGGACCGATAGTCTCTCTGTTCCCCTTCTCCGACGAGGAGGAGGCCGTTCGCCTTGCTGATTGTACGGAATTCGCCCTTGCGGGCTCCGTGTGGACACGCGATCAGGAGAAAGGCACAAGGATCGCATCCGCTCTGAGGTCCGGGACCATAGTAGTGAACAATGCCATCTACACCTACGGCCTGCCGGCCACCCCTTGGGGAGGCAGCGGCGAGAGCGGTTTCGGGGTCACGCATTCCGAGGAAGGGTTCAGGCAGATGATGCGCATGCACCATGTGCATGTGGACCGCGGCTCGGGAAAGGATGCGTGGTGGATGCCATACTCTGAAGAGGGCACGAAGCTGCAGAAGGATATCGTGACATCCTTCTTCGGAGACGGGAAAGAGAAGATAGGTACTGTCAGAAGATTCCTGTCATCGAGGAAGAAGGGCTGAATCCGATCAGGCCGGTGGCCCGGGCTCCGTTGTTTCCGTCGGCAGTGTCGTATCTGTGAGGGCGGCGGTCTCGGAAATGCAGAGCGTGCCGATGCCCGCGATCGGCGTGCAGACGGGTTCCTCTGTGCCGGGAGAGGAGTCCGCAGAGACGGCCTGCAGCTTCTCGTGGGGTGCGGAGCACCCGTTGTCACGGAACACATACTTCACGGACGGTGTCCCTCTGCCTGCAGGAGATACGTTATCCGTTTCGTGCATCCTCCTTATCTTGAAGAAGAAATAAAGACCCAGGGAATACATCATTATCCCCCCTATAACCTCGCTGGTCCAGTATCCCATGTACATGGCCTCCATCGATACAGTGGACGCTACTGCGTATATCGACAGGGTGAAAAGCTTGCGCACCGCCGACGATATGGCGGATACATGGACCATACGCAGGGTCTGCAGTATCGATGATCCCAGGGGGATCAGGATGGATATAGGGGTGAATGTTATGAAGATCCTGAGTGCCCTGACCATCTCCGGCCTGAGATGGGCAGTTCTCTCGGAGTAAGTGAAAGCCAATACCAGCTCCTCTGCTGTAACGAACACCAAGATCGCCGTCGCAATCATGACGGTCATGACGATGATCATCGTGCGCCAATGGACGAACCAAGCTCCCTTGTAGTCCTTTTTGGTAAGTATCACCGTCGAAGCGATCATCAGGGCAGATGCGTATGCGGCCGCAGGGATAGTGGTCATCGCTATGAATATCCCTACCATGCTGTATATCGCTAATCCGTCCGGCCCTCCGCATCGGATTATGAACCAGTTCAGAATGAGGTTCATCCCTGCTATTATGCAGAGCTCCGCGGTCTGGGGGAAGCCCACGACCATTATGTCATTCAGAAGAGGTTTCCTGAGCCTTTCGAATCTGGGGCGCACATAGGTCCTGCCACTGACATACCAATAGACACCAACCATGCTGGCGATCCCAGTGGCTAGTACAGTGGCCACGGGGGACCCGGTGACTCCCATGCCGAAATGGAATATGAACAGGGGGTCCAGAACAAGATTGAAGACGGATCCTGTGACAATAACGAACATGGCCTTCTTGTTGGCCCCTTCTGCTCTCAGCAGGCCGGCCACAACCCCGTTGAACATTATCACGACGGCGCCGATGAAGAAGGGCATAACATAGTCGGATGCGAGATCGACCAGGGACCCCGCGCCCATAGCTGAAAGCAACGGTACTCTCAGATACAGAAGAACCGGGGTGAGGATGGTTGCGATTACCGCTATCAGAAGGATGGCCTGTGCTGCGATCTGACCGGCACCGGGTCTGTCATCAATGCCGAGACGCCTTGCCACGGCAACGGATGCTCCGGCGCCTATGCCGTTCCCGATACCTACGATCATGAGATACAGTACCGCCGACAGCCCTATTACGGAAAGAGCGCCGGGACCCAGAGCGGAGCACCAGACCGCATCCACGAAGGAGTTGATCTGAGCTATGAGAAGAGCCACGGCTATAGGTATAGCTGAGGCTGTGACGGCCTTCCTGGGGTCGGCCAATACGTTAGATACTATATGTGCAGAGCTTTCGCTTCCCATCCGTCAGAATCATTGAGAATCCGTGGATTTATAGGTATGTAAAAAGCAATCGTGCAGACCGTTTCTCGGATTCCATTCTATGTAATCCGATGCGGTCCGACAATCATTCATTTCTAGTCTGTGTTCAAATAACGTATGGTCTTTTGCGATAGATCATGATAATAGAGGTTAGTGGTCTGTGCTGATTTTGATAAGAAGGAACTATATTCTATTCCGTTTGATCTGAGAGCAATTCTCGGTTATTTTCATTGGAAGGTCTGTTTTTCAGGCATATCGGTATCTCGGAGACAATGGAGTATATTTCGATTCCGTTATTTCACACGGCTGGTAAATATGATTCGAGATCCTATGGATTCGGAGCTATAGTATATTTTTAAACATATTAGTTATTTTTAATAATAATTATAAGGAATTTTCGCAATGCTTATATAACGAATAGCGAAATGTTTAATCGTGAGCATTTATGAGTTCGTATTCTACGCATGCGATAACGAAGAGAAAATTTGCCCTGATGGTAGCAATTGCGGCGGTCCTGCTGTCCTCCTATGCATTGATGGCAGATAGTACGGATCAGACTTCTGCCGAGATCACAAACGGAGATCTGGCATACGAGATCTTAGGATCCGATGCAAAGGTAATTGGTCTTTCTGAAGAAGGTCAGTACAATTATTCGATAACCATCCCGTCAACTATTTATCACGAAGAAACGACCTATAATGTTACATCCATCGACAGCTATGCGTTTTCCAATGCTCTATATCTAAATTCGATCTCGATACCCAACAGCGTAACGACAATAGGTAACTATGCATTTTACGGTTGCATATCCCTCTGGTCGGTGACGATGCCCAGTGACGTCGATGAGATCTCTCCTGGGACTTTCTCCGGATGCTCCTCCCTCTGGTCGTTCACAATACCGAATAATGTCACAAGGATCCATAGCAGCGCATTCTACGGATGCTCCTCCCTCACATCAATTACAATACCCGATTCTGTTACAAACATCTTCGATTTTGCGTTCTCCGGATGCTCCTCCCTCACATCGATCACAATACCCCGTGGCGTTACGAACATAGGAACGGGCGTGTTCACAGGCTGCACCAATTTGACAGTAATGAGCGTAGATTCTTCCAATGTTAACTATAGCAGCGAAGGCGGTATACTTTACTCGAAAGACGGCACGACTTTGATATCCTGTTTGGTAAGCAAGACCGGGACAGTAACCATTTCCGACGATGTGACCACCATAAACGACTATGCCTTTGCAGGATGCTCATCCCTCACATCGATCACAATACCCAGTGGCGTTACGAACATAGGAGACTATGCCTTTGCAGGATGCTCCTCCCTCACATCGATCACAATACCCAGCAGCGTAAATGAGATCTCTCCCGGGACCTTCTCCGGATGCTCCTCCCTAATATCTGTTACAGTACCTAGCAACGTAACGACTATAGGCAGCAGTGCATTCTCCGGATGCTCATCCCTCACATCGATCACAATACCTAGCGGCGTTCTGTCCATTAAGAACAATGCATTCTCCGACTGTTCTTCACTGACCTCAGTCTCGATACCGGGAACCGTCACATCTCTTGAATACGGTGCGTTCTCGTACTGTAGCAAATTGTCTTCATTGAATCTGAACGAAGGTCTTGATTCCATAGGAGACAATGCATTCTCTGATTGTACATCCCTCATATCAGTTACGATACCGGCAAGTGTCACGACAATAGGGGCCAATATATTCGAGAACTGCATCAATCTGACCGAAATCGCTGTGAGCGAACCGGTGCATTACTATTCAGAGGACGGGATATTATATGGGAAAGGGGAAACACCTGGTAACGATGTACTGCTCCTTTGCCCCGCCGGCAAATCCGGAGCCGTTGCTGTGGCCAGCGGAGTTTCTGATATTGGAGATGAGGCCTTCTCGGGCTGTGCGTTCGTTACCTCCGTCACCATCTCCGAAGGTGTAAATGAAATAGGTTACTCTGCATTCTACGGCTGCGATTCGCTGACATCGGTAGATATGCCGAGTACTTTGAATAGTATCGGAAGTTATGCGTTCTCTAATTGTGAAAGACTCGTTTCGGCAGATCTTCCCGGCGGACTTACAGATATCGGTATGGGTGCGTTCAGTTATTGCACGGCGCTGACATCCGTTACCGTTCCGGCAGGGGTCACGATGATAAGTGACTATGCGTTCTCAGGTTGTTCGTCTGTCTCTTCCGTGATTCTGCCCGACGGAATAACGTATATCGGTTACAGTGCCTTCGATTACTGCGAATCCCTATCTTCTATAAACATTCCTTCGTCTGTCCTAAACATAGGAGATGGCGCGTTCCTGTGCACCTCCCTGACATCAGTAAGCATACCCGGGGATGTGGGCTACATAGGCTATAGGGCCTTTGCAGAATGCTCAGAGCTGACCTCAATCACCGTGGGGGAGTCCGCCATCTATGAGGGTGATTCCGGCATCCTCTACCGCAACGATGTGGAAGATGAAAAGACGCTGATTCAATGCCCCGCAGGAAAGACCGGGGCAGTGACGATATTGGATGGAACCACATCCATCGGAGACTATGCGTTCTCGGGGTGCTCCTCAGTCACGTCAGTGACCATCCCAACCAGTGTCACGTACATCGGAGACAATGCATTCTACGGATGCTCGGCTCTTGATTCAATAACAATACCTGAGGGAGTTCTGGCAATGGGAGAAAGCGTGTTCGAGGATTGTACTTCTCTCGTGTCCATTGACCTGCCTTCTACTGTAGGACAGATCGGAGAGAGCGTAACATACGGATGCACGAGCCTGATGAATATATTCGTGGCCGAGGGTAATATGCTGTGCCAGGACATAGACGGTGTTATTTACAGCCTGGACGGCACAGAGATCTACCTCTGTCCGAATGCCAGAGTCTCGGTCGAGATCCCCTCTGGTGTCACAAGGATCAACAGCGCATTCGCAGGATGCACAGATCTTGTCTCTGTGACAATCCCGGACTCTGTGTCCGAGATCGGAAGCAATGCATTCATGGGTTGCACGTCCCTCGAGACGATAATTATACCGGACAGTGTGACCTACATCTCTGAGTGGATGTTCGCGGGCTGCTCATCCCTTGAATCGGTGATAATACCTGAAAGCGTGACATCCATAGGCGACTATGCGTTCTTGGAATGCAGTTCCCTCGGATCCATAGACATACCTGACAGTGTGACGAATATTCCGGAAAGCGCATTCGCAGGATGCAGTTCATTGGCGTCAGTGACAATGTCTACAGAAGTCAATCGTATCGAAGATCGGGCCTTTTCAGATTGCCTGGCCCTTTTAGAGGTGGACCTGTCCTCTGTCACTTATATCGGAGACGGTGCATTCTCGGGATGCAGCTCTCTTCAAGAGGCCGATATTCCGGTCGTCCAGCATATAGGACATAATGCTTTCCAGAGCTGTCGGGCCATTCAGCAGGTAACATTGTCCAACACAGTGACGTTCGTGGGCTCGGGCGCCTTCGCGGACTGCTCTTCTCTATCTGGCATATCAGTAGCCACAAACAATGCCGAATACTCCGGGGGCGAATCCACAGAATATGCCCTTTATTCGAAGGATATGACCGCGCTTCTGCAATGCCCGGGCGCAGCCACTTCCATAACAATACCCAGTACAGTCAGGTATATCGATCCCAACGCCTTCAGCGGATGTTGGAATCTGGCATCGATAAACGTGGCGGAGGGCAACAGCGTTTTCGCCTCCTATGACGGGATACTCTATTCTGTGGACGGGGAGCTTATAAAGTGCCCCACCGGAAAAGACGGGGAGGTCATCGTGCACGAAGGAACCGTTTCCATAGGGCAAAGTGCCTTCGCGGAATGCCACAGGATAACGTCGGTGAGCATGCCCTCATCTGTGGTCAGCATAGGCGACAGAGCATTCTACGTATGCGTATCGATGGAATCTGCAGATATACCCTCGGGTGTGAAGGAGATCGGTGAAATGGCCTTCTACGGATGCATGTCCCTTCAGACGGTGACTGTGCCTGCAGGAGTGAGGGTCATAGAGAACAGTACGTTCGCCGCCTGTGTCTCCCTTCAGAGCCTGACCATTTTATCCGGCGTTGTATACATCGGCGAAGAAGCGTTCGTGTTCTGCATGTCCCTTCAGACGGTCAGCATACCCGGGTCAGTGGTGCAGATCGACGACTATGCCTTCGGGCACTGCAATTTCCTCAATAACGTTATGCTAAACGAGGGAACGGCAGTCATAGGAGAGTATGCCTTCGCAGTATGCGCAAATTTGAATCAGGAAGCCATAACGTTACCAGAGACGGTCCAGGACGGATATCTTAGCGATACGGCGTTCTCCGCCACATGGGACGCAGGGATCTTCGTGGTGCTCTACAATCCAAACGGAGGTACGGGCAGCTCAATGCCCTCTTTCTCTTTTGAAGGTAGCAAGATAGATCTCCCTACTTGGGAAGGATACTACAAGGAGGGCAAGGTATTCGGAGGCTGGTCCGCAACAGGTTCTGCCCCGGCCATAGAGGGCAGGTACGTCCCGACGGGAGACATAACGCTTTACGCGATATGGAATGATTCGATCATGGCGACGCTAGCCTTCGATCTTAACGGAGGTACCGGAACCATTTCGCCGATAAATCAGTACACCGGCACAACGGTGGATCTGCCATCGGGCGAGGGACTTACCAAGGACGGCTTCGAGTTCATCGGATGGTCCGCAACCGTCAACGGGGACATTCTGAACTCAACCTATATGATATTGGACAGTGCGACGCTTTATGCAGTCTGGAACCAGACATATTCCGGGCCATATACCGTAACATGGAATGTTGAAGGTGTTCTGTATTATCTGCAACTGAATGCGGGAGAGAGTCCTGTCTACTCCGGGCCGACGCCTGAAAAGGCGGCAACCGACGAATACGCATACACATTTACCGGATGGGACAAGCCTTTGTCACCCGTTACGGGGGACGTCACATACACGGCGGTGTTCGATTCTCATACAAGACAGTATGAGATCACATGGAACATTGAAGGCGACACGACCGTGACCTATTTGAACTATGGAACGAACCCTGTATACTCCGGGACGCCGACAAAGGCCTCTACGCTGGAGTTCGATTTCGAATTCTCCGGCTGGACTCCGTCCCTCGTATCTGTGACTGGAAATATCACATACACGGCGCAGTTCAACAAGATCCAGAGGAGCTACAATGTGACCTGGGTCATCGAAGGTGAGTCGACGGTGACATCATATCTTTACGGAACTATGCCCACCCACTCTGAACCATTTAAAGAAGATAATGAGCAATATTGGTATTCGTTTGATAGATGGACGCCTGACATAGTCGCAGTCGCTGATAATGCGACCTATACCGCGGTCTTTGAGACCCACCTCCAAACTTACGAATATGATTACGATCTGAACGGAGGCGACGGAACACCTCCGTCAGGCGGTTCGATAGATTACGGCTCGATCCTTGATCTGGCATCCGGAGAGGGATTGACGAAGACAGGCCATACCTTCGTCGGATGGTCTCTAATCCAGGATGGAGCAGCCATGGCAGAGCCCTACTCTCTGACGGGTGATGTGACATTCTATGCTGTGTGGGAGATCGATACATATCTGATAACCTGGGTCATCGGAGAAGGATCAATCTCAGAAACATATGACTATGGGGAAACGCCCAGCTATCCCGAAACTGTGTCCAAGCCCTCCGATGCGCAATACGATTATGTGTTCACAGTATGGACGCCGGCGATAGTCCCCGTAACAGAGGATAAGACATACACTGCGAATTTTAATTCGAACTTAAGGACATACAATTTCGGATACGATCTGAACGGAGGCGACGGAACACCGCCATTCGGGGGCTCGAATTTCTATGGTTCCGTGGTCCCTTCGCAGTCGGGTGACGGACTGACAAAGATAGGTCATACCTTTGGCGGATGGTCTGATTCTGCGGAAGGAATAGCGGTAGAAGATCCTTATATCCTGACCGGGGACGTTACCTTCTATGCCGTATGGAATGTGAACCAGTACACGCTGACCTTCAGTATCAACGAAGCCACCGGAACGGCTCCTGATGCGATCACAGCCGACCACGGTTCCGTGGTATCCCTGCCTGGCGTTGGGGACATGTCCAAGGAAGGATACATCTTCGGCGGATGGTCCGAGACGGCGGACGGAACGGCGGTAACCTTGCCGTACCGTATGCCTTTGGACGGGGACACCCTATACGCTATATGGAATCCTCCTTCCCAGGCTACGGTGGCCTTCGATTCTAATGGAGGGACCGGCACAGTTTCGAGCATCGAACAGGATACAGGCACATCTCTCGTTCTGCCAGATGGCAGTGGATTGACAAAGGACGGATATACCTTCGGGGGATGGTCCGAATATCTCAACGGAAGCGCACTGTCCTCTTATATGATCACGGGTGACGCAACCCTTTATGCTGTATGGGGTGTAAACCAGTACACGTTGACCTTCGATGTCAACGGAGCCACGGGCACGATCCCCTCGGAGATCACGGCAGACTACGGCTCTGTGGTGACGTTGCCCGTCGTCGGAGATCTCGACAGGCCAGGATTTACCTTCGGGGGATGGTCTGAGAGGTTGGACGGAATGGCGGTAACCCTGCCGTACAGCATGCCTCTGAACGGAAAGACGCTCTATGCTGTATGG